>JANWWZ010000009.1 GCA_025057115.1 Bernardetiaceae bacterium | reverse complement strand
CCATGGCAGAGGTTGTTCGTGAGGACACGAACAACGGCAGATAGGTTGCTTGTGAGAAGGCAAGGAAGGGCAGGTAAAATAATTTGCACTTTGTTGCTTCGTCCTTACTTTTTGCGTTTGTAACCACAAGGGATTGTTCGTGAGGACACGAACCATGGCAGAGGTTGTTCGTGAGGACACGAACAACGGCAGATAGGTTGCTTGTGAGAAGGCAAGGAAGGGCAGGTAAGTTGTTTGTGAAGACATGAACAACGAAGGAGAATAACTTGCACGCTTTTAACTGAAAGCAGTTTTTCCTAAGCAGGAGCAAAAGTAGATGGTTTTTATTCTTTGAAGCACCTCTAAAAAATGTAACTTAGAGGCAAACAATAGGCTTTTATGAGGCGCTCATTTATAAGCATTCAGGTAAAAGCAGCAATAGGCTTGTTGCTAATTTCGCTTTTGTTTCTGCTCAATGCGTTTTTCATCCATTTGTACTCGCAAAAAGTGCTCAACATCTTCCAAAAAAATGACACTTTTAAAGGTCGGATTATCTCGCGATTGTACGAATTTCGCGCCCGTGTTGTACAATCTAATTTACATACTACACACTGGATTTTTCGCAGCAAGGACCTTAGCAACAAACTCACTTTGCGCAACTTACACGAGAACGAATTGACGGCTACTAAAATAGACTTACAGCAAATTTCCTCTCAGTTAGATAAAGAAGGCAATTTTGAGCTGTCCCAACAAATTAGCGATATTATTCGCAAGGTGGATACCTTGATAACTACGCAAAAAAATATTATGCAAATTCTCAATGCGGAGGAAGACTACGAAGATCCCATCAAGCGATTTGAAGCAGAAACGTTGCTTACTTCTAAGGCTACACCACTGGGCAATGAAGTTACTGAGCGACTCGGGCAAATAATCCATCAAGAGCGCCTTGCTCGCAATCAACTGCGCCAGCAAATCGGTGAGCAAATTCAATTCATCAAAAATTTACAAATTATCATTGCTATTGTAGTCTTGGGAATCAGCCTGTTTTTATGGCAGTTTTCAGTGCGGCAAATCACCCAACCTGTTCAAGAGATTAATGCTACCTTGAGCAAGTTAAGCATAGGAGAAATTCCTCCTCCTATCAACCAACTTGCTAACGATGAACTTGGCGATATTTGCAATGCAGTGAATCAACTCATTAAAGGACTTTCTAAGCTGAGCGAATTTGCCTTGCAAATCGGCAGCGGCAACTATGAAGTGCACTACGAGAAACTCAGTGACAAAGACGTACTAGGAGCAAGTCTGCTTACAATGCGCGACAATCTCAAACGCATTGCTCAAGAAGATGCGCGGCGCAATTGGGCTAATGAAGGTGCTGCCAAATTTGCTGATATTTTGCGCGCCAATAGCCATTCTATCGCGCAACTTACCCGAGTTGTTCTTTCCGAGCTGATTAAGTACATAGAAGCTAATCAAGGTTGTTTTTTTGTAATACATCGAGAAGAGCATTCAAATGCCGAACCAGTGATGATAATGATGGCTATCTATGCATGGGGGCGCCATCGCATTCGAGAAAAAACAGTGAAATGGGGAGAAGGACTCATTGGACAGGCATGGGCTGAAAAAGACATTCTTTTCTTAACTGAAATCCCACATAACTACATAGAAATAGGCTCTGGACTTGGTCAAGCTAATCCTAAAAACATTGTGGTAGTGCCCCTTATATTTAACCAAGAAGTATATGGAGTTATTGAGCTAGCTTCTTTTGAAATACTGCCGCAGTACAAAGTAGATTTTCTCAAACGAATCGGAGAGAACATTGCCGCCACACTAGCTGCCACCTTTGCCAATGAACGCACTCAGCGACTATTGAGGGAAACCCAAGCCACTACTGAGCAACTACGCATACAAGAAGAAGAAATGCGGCAAAATCTGGAAGAGCTTATTGCTACGCAGGAACAGTCTTCGCGCAATGTAGCAATGGCAAGAGCTTCTTCAGAAGCCTACGAGAAAATTATTGAAAGTTTGCCTATTGCCTTTATGGAAATCAATGCGGAAGGGTATATTTTAAAAATTAATAGCAAGCTAACTCAGCTAACAGGATATCCGCGTGAATACATAGTAGGAACCAATATTGCGCGCTTTGTAAAACAATTCAACCTCTTGACGTTTAGGGCTGGAGAAATGCGCTTGCAAGAAGTACTTCGTCGCGACCGCTCTACTGTTGCAGTGCAGGTTTCCGTTAGCAAAATCAGCGAGGAAGAATATGTAGTTTTTTTGATGGAGGCAGATGACAAAACAAGGAAAGAACAACAAGCCCACAGAGAAGTAGAAGGGCTGAAGCAAGTGCAAAAGCAAAGTTGAGTCATTTTGTCAGCCATCAAGTTTTGAATTAAATTTGATTACTTTGAACGGCTAAAAAAGAACAAAAAAATCATTGCACATGAACTACTTTGAAGAGTTCCGTCGGTATGCTGTCAAGGGACGCGGCATTAGTAGTATCTTTTTAGAGCAGTATGTAGATGCCTCTATTACCAATTTCACTCCTTATATCATGGAAGAACGTCCTATGAATTTGATTCAGATGGACGTTTTTTCGCGCTTGATGAAAGACCGCATTATTTTTTTGGGAGTGCCTATAGATGACCATGTAGCCAATGTAGTAGTGGCGCAATTGTTATTTCTTCAGTCGGTAGATCCATCTAAAGATGTGGTCATGTATATAAACAGTCCGGGCGGTTCAGTATATGCAGGGCTGGCTATTTATGATACCATGCAAATTGTTACCCCCGATGTTGCCACCGTATGCACGGGCTTGGCTGCTTCTATGGCGGCAGTATTGTTATGTGCAGGCGCTCCAGGAAAACGCGCTGGCTTGCCTCACGGAAGAGTGATGATCCATCAGCCTATGGGAGGGGCTCAAGGACAGGCTTCAGACATTGAAATTACCCACCGCGAAATCCAGAAGCTCAAAAAGGAACTCTATGAAATCATTTCCAAACACAGCGGTCAACCTTATGAAAAAATCTGGAAAGACGCCGACCGAGATTATTGGATGATGTCTGAAGAAGCAAGAGAATACGGTCTAATTGATGAAGTGCTTGTACCTAAACAACGCAACAATACCACTCACTAAATTGCCCTTCAAATAAAGTGAGTTTTCGCCTTCGGAGGCATAAACAGACAAAAATTGATTCTGTTTATGTCTCTGCGTTACTTTTTGATAGTAGCCATACGGTATGGAATTTAAGCGGCAGAGCAAGTTGCTAACCGCCTAGCAATGTGTTGCATAATTTTTTCAGCATGGTCTCGGGAGTTTTCAATGAACCATTTATTTGTTTCCATTCCTCCGCACACTACACCAGCTACGTAAACTCCCTCTGCATTGGTTTGATGAGTATCGGGGTTGTAGAGGGGGGCGTGCTTTGAGTCGTTGGTAAATTGTACCCCTGCCATTTGTAGCAATCGGAAATCAGGACGATAACCCGTCATAGCAAGCACAAAATCATTAGGAAGGGTAATAAGTCCTTCAGGGGTTTGGACGTCTATTTCATCTGGTCTGATAGCCACTAAATGAGAATGAAAATAGGCTTTAATGCTGCCTTCTTTAATGCGATTTTCAATATCAGGCTTTACCCAATACTTGACGGAAGAACGAATTTCACCACTGCGGATAATCATTGTTACTTGGGCACCACGCCGCCAAGTTTCTAACGCTACATCTACAGCAGAGTTAGCCGCTCCTACAACGGCTACCTTTTGAAAGGCGTAAGGATGGGCTTCGTCATAGTAATGCCGCACTTTGGGCAGGTCTTCCCCTGGAATTCCTAAAAGGTTGGGCAATCCGTAAAACCCAGTGGCAAAGACGATGTTTCGGCTTGTATAGATAGCCTTAGAAGTTTGAACGATAAAAGTGCCTGCTGAAGTAGCATTAACGGCAGTAACTTCTTCATATAGGCGCAATTGCAGTTGGAAAGCCATTGCTACGCGTCGGTAGTAGTCCAAAGCTTCGCGCCGAGTTGGTTTATCGCCGTGAGCTACAAAAGGCACTTGACCTATTTCGAGTCGGTCAGCGGTGGAAAAAAATGTCATGTTAGTGGGGTAGTGGTAAATAGAATTGACCAAACAGCCTTTCTCTACTATCAAATAACTTAAACCGCGCTTTTGTGCGGCAATTCCACATGCCATGCCGATAGGTCCCGCGCCAATGATGAGTACGTCTAACATGCTGTAAAATATATTTAAATAAAATAACCGAGCTTTACAAAGCTATTTTTACCGCTGGCGATTCTTGCATAATTAACCATTGGAAATGAGCCCATGTTTATGAGCATTGATCGTGCGCCGAAATGTGCACGACTGTAAAATTTAGGTGCTTTCTCATAAAGTCTAGGTGGTGTAAGTTAAAAAATTCCCAATATTTTGGGCTTTTTTTGTTTCAGGGCGGGCTTTTTTGAAGCAGGCCGTTTTTGGGGAATTTTTTTAGGAGGCGCTTTTTTAGGGGGTACCTTTTTACTCTTGCTTTTGTTTTTGAGTTGCTGGAATTCTTCTTTTGCTCGTTGTTTTTTCAGTTGTATTTCTTGGCGCTTTTTGGCTAGTTGCTCTTTGCGCTGAGCCTGACGTTCAGGAGTGTCATAACTAATAGGGGCAAAGAGAGAAAATTGTATGCCAAGTACATTATCCTTATCTGCTGGATTGCCCAGCTGGCTAATATTGTCCAAGTAATCGGTGCGAGTATTTAGCAACCCTACTTCCATGCCAATTCCCAACTGATTGGCAAAGTGATACACTCCTCCTAAAGCAGTAGGCAATAATAAACTAAAATTGCTATAGGTTTCATCAACTGCTCTTGTGGCAGACTGGGCAAGTAAAGTTTTTCCAAAATCATCTTTAGGATTAAACCGCATCAGCCCGATGCCTTGGCTGAGGTAAAGGCGCTGGTGTGTTTTTTTTATTACGTTAAGTTGAAGTTGCAGACCTAATTGCAGGAAAGATGTGTGAAAAGAAAGGTTAGGATTTCCTGACTCAGCAGCAAAACGAGCATTGTTGGCTACGAGCTTACCTCCACCTATCTCGATGGCAGGATAAACCCATCGATGGCGTGTCTGCATCAATCGTACGTGAAACATGCTGCCAAACGAAGCGTAGCTACTTAACTCACCTTTATAGGCAATCATAGAGACGCCTGCCGCTACAGCGGTAGCTACCTCTCCTGCAGGTTGTGCTTTGACAACGAAAACAGCTAAATAAACCCCTCCTAGCAGCCAATAGCGCATAACAAAAAAGGAAAAGCCCATTAAAGTTAGGCTTTTCCTTTCAATGGTGGTCAATGAAATGGGTTAATTTTTACCTTTTTGAAGTTGCTCTATTTTCACTTCAATGGCGTCGGCTTCTTTCTTCTTGCCGATGGTATAAAGAATTTTGGAATAGCCTTCCAGCAGTTCTATGTTATCGGGATAAATGGAAACAGCTTGCTTGAACCAAGGTTCGGCATCCTTAACGCGCTTAGTCTTTTCGTAGACGTAGAGCAAGTTTTGCAAGGTTTCTACATCCGTAGGGCGTTTCTTTACAGCAGCTTCTACCAGAGGCACTACTTCTTGGATTGCTCCTGCTTTATCAGCAGCTTGGATATAACCTGTCATTAGCGTAGGATCATCGGGGTTTTTTTCTATGGCTTTTTTGTAATAAGGAAGCACTTCGGCGGGGCGTTCTAAGATGTTGTAGATGGTGTTAAGGGCTCCAAGGCGCTGTAAATCATCGGGATTATTTTGGATGGTCTTTTGGAAGAAAGGCAAAGCCATTTCAAAATACACTTTGGAGCGTTCAATAATTGCTTTGCCTTCTTTTTTAAAGGTCTCCATATCCATGTTGTCGGCTTCTTTTTTGATAGCAGCGCCTTTGTTGTAATAAAATGCGCCCAGGCTATAAATAGCATCATCGTTATCGGGTTGAAGGGCGTAAGCCTCCTTGTAAGCTTTTTCAGCAGCCTCCAAGTTTTTTGCATTTTCTTGCAAGATACCCAGGTTAAGAACTATGGGGAAACGCTCTTTAGGGTCGGTGGTGATTTCAAGGGCTTTTTCCAGGTCAGCAATGGCTTCTTTTTCCTTGCCCATTTTGATATATACCTGAATTTGCTGTAGCATCAAATTTCTATCGCTGGGATTTTTTGCCCTTGCTTCTTGTAACACTGCTAAGGCTTTTTCGTAATTCTGGTCTATGTTAATGTATTTATCTAAGAGGGCGTAGTATACTGCTACGTCTTTTACTCCTAGCTGGATGCATTTCTGCGCCAGTTGTTCTATTTTGTTATAATCTTTCTTGGTTTGCTGCGAAGCGGCTACGAGTGCATAAAAAATTGAGAGGGTATCAGTAGGCTGGATCATGTTAGCCCGTTCAAAATGGGCAGCGGATTTTTCAAAGTCGTTGTCGTTTTGGTAAGCTGCTACGCCCCAGTTGAAGTAACGCGCATAGAGGTTTTGGATTTTGGGAAGGGTTTGAATTTGATAGTTTTTGTTGAGTTCAACAGCTTTGTTATAGGAGTCGATGATAAGTTTTAAGCGCTGATTGACAGTTTCGTTGTTGGTGTTAGCGCTGTCGGCAATAGCTATTTCTGCGTAAATATCGCCGCGAAAAACCCATGCTTTGGGGTCGCTTTTGTACTTTTCAGACTCGAAAGACTTTTCCACTTCAGCTGCTGCGGTAGCGAAATCTTTTTTCTTAAAGGCTGCTTCTGCTGCTTTGTAGGCTTCTTTAGCGCGGGCGGTTACTTCTTTGTCTTCTTTTTGTGCATACGCGCTGCAAACAATCGCCGCAAAACTAGCGGCAAGGAATAGCTTTTTCATTGGCAATATAGTTTGGTTGAGAAAAATCAACTTTGTTTTATTCGGAGTCTGGGTAAATAGTTGAAGTAACGTAAGATGCAGGGGTTGTATTGTTGTTTAATTCTTCTACCAGTCGTTCAATTTTAGCCACTGAAGAAATTTCATCTTCTTCATTGAGGCGGATCAGGCGCACTCCTTGGGTAGCTCTGCCCATGACGGGTAGTTGGTCCACAGAAATGCGTATAGTAAGTCCGGACTTGTTGATAATCATGAGTTGGTCGGAGTCGGCTACTTCTAAAATGCTCACCAGCGCACCTGTTTTTTCAGTGATATTGATAGTTTTAACGCCCTTGGCGCCGCGATTAGTGAGGCGATAGTCCTCAACAGGAGAGCGCTTTCCATAGCCTTTTTCTGATACTACTAAAATTTGGCTATCGGGTCGGCTGATGGCAATCATGCCTATGACTTTGTCATTTTCTTCCTCAAAGGTAATTCCTGTAACTCCAGCAGCGGTTCTACCCATTGGTCGCACGCGGCTTTCATTAAACCGAACTGCTTTGCCTGATCGGGTAGCGATTACAATATCATCGTTGCCACTGGTAAGGCGAGCATTGAGCAAGTTATCTCCTTCGTTGATGGTAATGGCGTGAATACCTGCTGCACGCGGACGCGCAAAAGCCTCCAGAGGCGTTTTTTTGATAATGCCTTGCTCGGTGCACATTACGATGTAATTGTTGTTAATGTAGTCGGGATCGCTCAGGGTGCGCACTTTCAAGGCTGTTTGTACTTTTTCATTAGGCTCAATTTGGATGAGGTTTTGAATAGGGCGACCTTTAGAAGTTTTGCTGCCTTCTGGTATTTCGTACACTCTTAGCCAGTAAATTTTTCCTCGGTTGGTAAACAAGAGTATGTAGCTGTGCATGTTAGCAATGAAGAGTTGCTCGGTGAAGTCGTCTTCTTTAGTAGCCGCTCCCCGAGAACCTACTCCTCCTCGCCCTTGCGTGCGGTACTCCGAAAGCGGAGTGCGTTTAATGTAGCCCTGATGAGAAATTGTAATGACCATTTCTTCATCGGGAATCATGTCTTCTAGGGCAATGTCATCGGCGTGGTAAACGATTTCAGTGCGGCGCGCATCGCCGTATTGTTCTTTAAGTTGGCGCAGCTCGTCTTGGATAATTTTCATGCGCAAAGGTTCATGGGCAAGGATGTTGCGCAGTTGTTGGATGGTATTTACTAAATCGGCATATTCTGCTTGCAGTTTTTCGCGCTCCAGTCCTGTAAGGCGCTGCAAGCGCATTTCCAAGATAGCTTGAGCTTGTTCTGGAGTAAAGCCGAACTGTTCTACTAAACCTTGCTTGGCTGCTGCAGCATCGGCGGAGGTGCGAATGTGGCTAATCACTTGGTCGATAATATCGAGGGCTTTGAGCAATCCTTCTAAAATATGAGTGCGCTTCTCGGCAGCTTCTAAGTCAAAACGCGTGCGGCGTATGATTACCTCGTGGCGATGCTCTACGTAGTGGCGAATGAGGTCTTTGAGGGTAAGAGTCATAGGTCGCCCTTTGACCAGAGCCACGTTATTGATACTAAAAGATATCTGCAACTGTGTTTGCGCATAGAGATTGTTGAGAACTACTTGCGCATTGGCTTCTTTTTTCAACTCATATACGATGCGCACTCCTTCGCGGTCTGACTCATCACGGATAGCGGTAATACCTTCTATTTTTTTCTCATTCACCAAGGCGGCTGTTTTTTCAATCATTTGCGCCTTATTGACTTGGTAGGGCAATTGAGTTACTACTATTTGCTGACGCCCCGAAGGTAGCTCTTCAATCTTAGCCACTCCTCTTACGATAACTTTGCCTTTGCCTGTGGCGTAGGCTTCTCGCACTCCTTGATAGCCGTAAATAACTCCACCTGTAGGAAAATCGGGTGCTTTAATGTACTGCATCAATTCAGAAAGGCTTAGGTGGGGGTTATCTATATAAGCGATAATGCCGTCTGCTACTTCGGCAAGGTTGTGCGGAGCCATGTTAGTTGCCATGCCCACTGCAATTCCAGAAGAGCCATTTACTAGTAAGTTGGGCAATTTGGCAGGCAATACTGCGGGTTCTTGGGTAGAGTCGTCAAAATTAGGTTGGAAATCGATGGTGTTTTTGTTGATGTCAGCTAGCATTTCTTCGGCAAGGCGTTGCAGTCGGGCTTCTGTATAGCGCATGGCGGCTGGGTTATCGCCGTCCATAGAGCCGAAGTTGCCCTGTCCATCCACTAAGGGGTAGCGGAGGCTCCACGGCTGTGCCATGCGCACCATGGCATCATATACAGCCGAGTCGCCATGAGGATGATATTTGCCCAACACTTCCCCTACGATGCGCGCTGATTTTTTGTAGGGTTTATTGTGAGTTAGCCCTAACTCATTCATGGCATACAGAATGCGCCGATGCACTGGTTTGAGTCCATCGCGCACATCTGGAAGGGCACGAGAAACGATCACCGACATAGAGTAATCTATGTAGGCGCTTCGCATCTCATCCTCAATATTGATAGGAATGATAACACCTTCTTGCATGATGTGTGTAGCAAAGGGAAAATTAATGCCTTAACCAGCAGTTTTCCACTTTCGCCGCGCAAGTTACAAAAAAATTACTTCCTTGTAGCGGGGTCTTTTTTGCCAAATATAGAAAAATGTACGTAGCGCTTGGGACGTGCTTTCAGGTCGATAAACAAACTGTCTAGGTGAACTAAAGTGCGGTTTAGGTTAGCGTGAAGAGAATCTGTGGCTACTAATTTGCCTAACGTACCTTGACCCTGCTCTATGGTTTTGAGCACTTGTTGAAGTTTTTTTATTGATTCACTGGTGTTATTTACTGCAGCGGCAAGTTGCATGGCATTAAGAGAATCGGCAAAGGTGTTGAGTTTTTGCATGAGGGGTTTGATGGATTGTTCTGTTTCGCCAAGTTGAGTAATGAGCTGTTCAGTTTTGGCAGTGATTTGTTGAATTCGCTGGCGATTGTCTGCCACCATGCCATTGACCTGCTCTGCAGCATCAGCAGACTGGCTTAATAGGCGGCGTACTTGGCTGCTGAGACCTTGATATTCTTTAAGAATTCGGTTGAGATTGGCAAAAGCTGAGTCCAGCCCTTTTAACACGGGAGGGGCTTTTTCAGTTAGTATTTCCGAAATGCCTCCTTCGCGGCGGGCAATGAGCGTATCCCCTTCTTGGTGTTTTTCAGCAGTATTGGCAACGATGAGGTCTATTTTTTTCCCCCCTAGCAAACCATTATCCGAAAGTTGGGCAATGGTGCCTTTTCCCAATTGGATGTGATTTTGTACATCGATAGTTACTAACAACTGGTTATTGCGCTCTTGCAAAATGCGAATATCCGACACGCGACCAACGGACATGCCATTAATTTGCACTTGATTGGATACAGTCAACCCATCGATGCGGTCATAAACAACGTAGTAGGAGGTAGTGGGGTCAAAGAAATCTATGCCTTTTAGGTAGTTAAATCCTACATAGAGAATGACACTGGCAATTAAAGCCAGAAGCCCTACTTTGGTTTCACCCGATAATTTCACGTTGCTTTTCAGTTTAAAGCAAAAATGGCACAAGTGGTTTGATTTTCAAAGGATTTTCAAACTAACTTGTTGATTTTCAAAGGATTATTTTTCGATGGTGGCAATGTAGTCCCGTATGGCGCGGTAAATCGAGGAGGCTGTTTCTAAAATCCCTTCTTCGCTGCTTAAATATTTTTCTTCTTTGCTATTGCTTAGGTAACCAGTTTCTATTAACACAGAAGGCATAGTAGTTTTCCAAAGCACAATTAGGTTAGCTTGCTTGACTCCTCGGCTGTGTCGTTTGCCGATGCTGCTGGCGAAATTTTTTTCTACCAAATGCGCCATTGTAATGCTTCTTTGGCGAACCGCATTTTGTCGATTGGCAACTAAAATATGGTTAATATAATCGGCATGTAGGTCAAAATCTCGGTATTCTTTTTTGCGTTTTTTTTCATCCTCGTATTGGATCGCTTGATTTTCTGTCATGGCAACGCGGAGATTTTCTGGTATGGAGGAAATGCCCATGACAAAAGTTTCTGTTCCATATATTTCTGGACTAGGAGAAGAATTGGCATGAATGGAAATGAATAAGTCAGCATTTTGTTTATTTGCCATGCGCGCCCTGTCTGCTAAAGAAATGAACTCATCGCTTTGGCGAGTGTAGAAATACTTTACTTCAGGTAGGTAAGTTTTTAGCAATGCTCCTATTTGAGTGGCTATTCGGAAGGCAATTTCTTTTTCTAGGCTATTGTTTACCCCTAATGCGCCAGGATCTTTGCCTCCATGCCCTATGTCAATAAATATGGTGTTTACTTTGTCAATAGGCTGATTTGCCGAGGAAAAGCCTACTAAAATAAAACATATCGCAAGAAGGGTTACATTTACAAGGTATTTCATTGGCTAATAACTGTTAAAGTTCAGTCTAAGCTGTTTCATATAATTGCGAAAATATACACCTGCCGTTAATATTGCATAACAAATTCGGGTGAACTTTTTGCAAAGTCCATCAAAAACTGCGCCGACGGTTGCTTTGCTAGTAGGGCTTATCTTTGCCCTGATTTACAAGGGCATGGCTCAAAACACCGCCCCATTAGCCAACATTAACCCCACCGATTCCACCGAAGTGGAAAGGGATTCCTTAGCCCCTTCTGCAAAAAAAGGAGAGATCACTACTAAGATTAATTACAATGCCAAAGATTCAATTCGCTTTGACGTGCGCCGGCGCATCATTTATTTGTACAACGAAGCTAAAATCGTGTATGGAGAAATTTCTCTGAAAGCTGCTAAAATAAAAGTAGATTGGAACAAACACACCATCAGCGCTTCTTTTGAGCGCGATACCGCCACGGGAAAAGACGTTGGCTTGCCCGAGTTTACCGACCAAGGTGAAACCTATACCTCCAAGGAGCTTTCGTATAATTTTAAAACTCGGAAAGCAAAGGTGCGCGGCGTTACTACCAAATACGGCGAAGGGTTTGTGGTCATGGAAAACGTTAAAAAAAATACGGACGATACTTCTTATGGGGAAAATGGACTTTATACTACTTGTGATGCACCAGTGCCACACTTTGGAATTCGAGCTCGGAAAATGAAAGTCATTCCAGGCAAGTTGATTGTCTCAGGATTGTTTAACTTGGAAATCAACCGCATTCCAGTGCCGTTGGGTTTTCCTTTTGGCATGTTTCCCCAACCTAAAACGCGTTCTTCGGGTTTTGTCATGCCGCAGTATGGCGAAACGCGCGAGCGCGGTTTCTTCCTTAGCCAAGGAGGGTTTTACTTTGTCTTAAGCGATTATTTAGACCTTTCCCTCTTAGGAGAAGTGCACACCATCGGTGGCTGGGGTGCCACAGCAGCCATGCGATACAAAAAGCGCTACGCTTTTGACGGACAATTTCGCTTTCAGTACAACCGGCGCGTTAATGAAGTAGCCGGACAAATTGAAAAAAATATCGTCAATGACTTTAACATTAGTTGGAATCATACTCCGCAAAGCAAGGGCGATAGTCGTTTTAGTGCTAGCGTGAACGCCGGCACGAACACTTTTGGGCGGAACAATGCCCCGCAGTTAAATAATTTTCAATCTTCTTCCTTTAACTCCAGCATTTCTTACAACAAGACTTTTACCGGAACTCCTTTCACAGCAGCGGCTAACTTGCGTCATGAGCAAAACATTATCACGCGGATTGTAAGCATTTTCCCAGAAGTAAACCTTGCCATGAACCGCGTTTATCCTTTCAAAGGAAAGCGCAGCGAAGGCAAATCTTTGTTGAGCCAGTTCAATTTTAGCTACACGGGCAGGGCGCGCGCTGTAATTACCAATAACCGACCTGCCCAGTCCTTTCCTTTTCGCGTAGCGGGCAATGTAAATGAGCGCGGGGAGATAGCCAATCAAATCCCAGCCTCATTTTTGCCATTCAATTTTGAAAACTTAAGCCAAATTTTTAGCCGTGCTCAAATGGGAGTGCAGCACACCATTCCCGTTACCACTGCGGTTACTTTGTTTAAATATTTTACCACTAGCTTTAATGGAAATTATTCCGAGGTCTGGTATCCAGAGCGCTACGTTTATACCCTTGAACGCAATGACATTGTGCGCATCGATACAGTTCGCGGCTTTTCACGGTTTTACTCCTACAACCTCGGCGCTTCTTTGCAAACCCGACTGTATGGATTTTTTTATCCCAAGTCTAAAAAAATAGACCGATTGCGCCTGACTATTAACCCTAATGTTGGATTTAGCTACCAACCTGATTTTGGTGATCCGCGTTTTAATTTTTTTGACAACTTAACTATTCAACCAGAGAATCAGCCGCGTCCCTCATTAGTGCGCCAAAGCCGACTGGCAGGCATTTATGGGCAACCTGTTTCAGGAAAACAGGGCTCCATTAGCTTGGGACTAACTAACACGCTGGAAATGAAGTTAAAACCGAAAGAAGACACAGCCGCTTCACCTACCAAAGGTGCTCCTGCTAAAGCTCCAAAAGGCGAAAAAATTATGCTTTTGGACAATGTTGGGCTTAACACCAGTTATAACCTAGCAGCAGACTCGTTTAAACTGGCTCCTATTGCTCTTTCAGCGCGGACAGACTTGTTCAAAAAGTTTAACGTTTCCTTCAATGCCACTTTGGACCCCTACGGTTTTGAACTCCTTCGGGTGGATACTACTGGCAGGCAGCGCACTGTACTGCAGCGAAAACACCGAAGTTATGCTTGGCAAAATGGCAACGGCATCGGTGTACTTACCAATGCAAGTATCGCCATTTCGGCTAACTTTGCTCCTCCACAAGCAAAAAGGCAGTATCGCTCTGCCAAAGCCAGCCAAGAGGAACTAGACTTTATCAACCGAAACAGGCATTTGTATGTGGATTTTACCGTTCCTTGGACGCTAAGCCTCAGCTACAATTTGAATTACAACAAGAACGGCTTCGAAAATGCCCGCGTTACGCAAACCCTTAACTTTAATGGGGACCTGAAACTGACTCCAAAGTGGAAAATTGGTTTTACTTCGGGCTATGACTTTGAAGCTAAAGGACTGAGTTTCACGCAATTTACCATTTACCGCGACCTGCACTGCTGGGTAATGAACATTAGCTGGATTCCCTTCGGACCGCGAGCAGGTTACACCCTTGACATCAACGTAAGAGCTTCTGTCCTTTCTGACCTTAAACTTAGTCGGCGCAATTTGTGGTACTTCCGCTAAGCCTTTAGATTGACATACAAACTTAGCGAGGTTGCTTCTGGCAGTAACGTATTGCTCACCAAACCATTGGGTTCAAAATACACTTCTACCAAAAAGTCGTAAAGCAAGTATAGCCAAATATTTTGCTTTGCTTTGTTGCGGCGAATGCCTAACAAATAGCCATCTTTGCCTAAAATGCTACATTGGCGAGTAAGAGAAAGGCGAACAAATTCATTAGCGCTCATGAGGATAAAAATTTGCTGTAAAAATTCACACCTTAATTTAGCGCTTTTCCCTCAAAACCCAAAAGCAAAATAAAAAGTGCAGCCAGAAGAACTTTTTATGCACAGGGCGCTACAACTGGCGCAATTGGGGTTAGGAAGTGTGAGCCCTAATCCCATGGTGGGGTGCGTTGTAGTACATCAAGGAAAGGTAATAGGAGAAGGTTACCATCGGCTTTACGGTCAAGCCCATGCAGAAGTAAACGCGATTGAATCAGTAGCGGACAAGTCGCTTCTTGCAGCCTCAACTCTTTACGTTACCCTTGAACCTTGTTCGCACTATGGCAAAACACCTCCCTGCGCGGATTTAATTATCCGCCATCGGATTCCTCGCGTAGTGATTGCCACTTTAGACGTCAATCCTTTAGTAGCAGGCAATGGCGTGAAAAAACTTCAGCAAGCGGGTGTTCAAATTACCACTGGTGTGCTAGAAAGAGAAGCAGTAGAACTCAATCGGCGCTTTTTTACTTTTATGCAGCTTAAGCGCCCTTACATTATTTTAAAATGGGCTGAAAGCGCTGATGGGTTCATGGCTTCTGCTGACCGTCGGCAAGTGTGGATAAGCAATTTACTGGCAAGGCAGTTGGTCCATAAATGGCGCAGCGAAGAAGATGCTGTTTTAACTGGATCAGGCACTGCTTTGCATGACAATCCTCGGCTCAATGTGCGGGACTTCCCAGTAATTCGGCGGCAGCCTTGGCGCGTAGTAATTGATCGTCGGCTTCGGTTGCCTGCCCACTTGCACTTGTTTGATGGTTCGCAACCTACAATATGCTACAACCTGCAGCGCACTGAAGAAAGTGCTTCCGTGATTTGGCAAGCGCTGCCGCCTGCTAATTTTTTGCCCGCATTATTTTCCGACCTCCATGGCCGCGGCATTCAATCGGTGTTAGTAGAGGCAGGACCACAATTGCAACAAACGTTACTAGTTATGGATTTATGGGACGAAATTCGCTTGTTTCGTTCTCCTTATTCCCTCAATGAAGGAATTGCCGCTCCCCGACCACGTGGGAAACTCATTCACAAAAGTTACGTGCTGGATAACGAATTGCTAATTTTCAGGCGATAACCAAACACATGCTTGAAGATGAACCGACCTCATGCTACTATATGGGCTATCTTGCTATTGATCAGTGGTAAAATTGGCGCACAAACCATGAGTTATCAAATAGCTCCTTTTAGAGAAGTGGTCTTTAGCGTAGGCAATTTAACTGCTACAGAAAATTTTTATGCCAACGTGCTTCGTTGGCAGGTTGTTTACCGCGGCAGTGCAGACAAGGCGCTGCTGAGAGCATGGGGATTGCCCGAGAGCGCTTCTGCAGAAGAAGTAGTGCTTGCCTCCCCTGACAAACCTGAACACGGAAGATTGCGCTTGATGCAGTTCAAAGGAGTAAGTGTAGGTTATATCCGACCAGGAGGAAAAATCTGGGATACAGGTGGCATTTATGATATCGACTTGCGTTGTGCAGGCATTCACGCCCTTTACGACACTTTGCGTGAACACGGCTGGCATGGGCTTAGCAATCCCATTCATTACCAAATGGGACCTTTCGAAGTCTGGGAATTACTCGTAAAAGGACATGACGACATTGTGATTGCTTTTATTGAACGATTAAACCCTCCTTTGCCTCAGCCTCCGCCGCGCCAATGGGCATTTGGCAATATCATCAACTCGGCACAAATCGTCAAAGACTATGATCGAGCAAAGGACTTTTATTTGAATCAACTAGGCTTTGTGCAGATTTTAGAAACTACCATCACCAACCCAACTCCTGGCGAAAACATTTTGGGACTGCCTTACAACCTCAGTACACAGGTAAAAGCTAAGTTATTGCTTTTCTCCCCCGATGGAAAAGGAGAAGGCATGATGGAGTTGCTAGCCATGGAAGGAGCTACTGGGGCTGACTTTAGCAGTAACGCCGTTCCACCTAACCGAGGTGTGCTGATGTGCCGCTATCCAGTCAAAAATATTGATGGCTATTACGAAAAAATTATCCGAAATGGCGTAAAACCAGTGGTAAATTTGCAACAAATTTTTATAGGCGACATCGGAAAAGTAAAAATGTTTGCTGTCCGCTCTCCAGAAGGAGCCTGGATAGAATTTTTTGAGGCCCTTTAAGGTCTCGTTGAATTTTGCGTTTAAAATTGCTTGTCCCTATCCTACCGCTTATGCCTTGCGTTTCACTTTAGCAAGGCAGCAAGTTATTAAAAGATGCGTTGTATGAGGTTGTTACTATTTTATGGCTGGTTAGTACTGGGGAGTGCTTTTATCGTCTTTGCCGTTGTTACCATTGGCGTAAATGGGTTGCCCTTGCTGAATGTATCTCTCAAAGAGACTTTTGGCTGGACGCACGAGCAAACTACGCGCGGTCCTTCTATGCTTTATTTTATAGTAGCTCTTGTTTCGCCTTTTGCTGGTGCATTAGTAGATAAATTTGGACCGCGCTTTATGATGAGCTTAGGCAGCTTTCTCACTGTCATTGCTTTGCTTTTATACCCCCTTATCACTAATGCTTGGCATTTGGTAGGCATTTACATCATATGTGCTATCTCTATTACTTGCGGCGGGGCTATTGCGGGCGTAACCTTGCTTTCTCAATGGTTTAACCGATGGAGAGGCGTTGCTGTAGGGATTTATTTAGTAGGCTCTAGCTTAGGTGGAATTATCTTTCCGCAGCTAATAGCCAAGCTAAACCAACAAATTGGCTGGCAATTTACCGCCCTTGTGCTTGCTATAGTAGCGGCAGTAGCCTCTGTAGTCCCTTTGTGGTTTATTCGCAACTTGCCAAGTGAAAAAAACACCTTTCCAGATGGAGTTGCTCAACCTAACACGAATCAGCAAGCTGTTGGTAATCAGGACTATGGCTTATCCCTTGGCGATGCTTTAGCCACTCCTAGATTTTACCTGCTGCTCTACATTACCGCAGCCGTGTTCTTTTGCATTACAGGGGTGGTGCAAAATTTTGCTCTTTTTATGCGGGATGTAGGTTTAAGTGAAGATCAAATTGCCAACGCGTTGAGCTTGTTTTTTGCCTTTAGCATTGCTGGAAAAGTCTTTTTTGGGTGGTTAAGCGATAAATTTTCTAAAAAAAGCATTTTGATAGCTGCCGTTGTGAATATGACTGTAGGGTCGCTTCTAATGCAACTCATTCCAGCCAATAACCAAATATTTACGCCTCTGTTCGTTGGAGTCTATGGATTGGGTTACAGTGGTGCTTTTACAATGGTTCAACTTACGGTAGCGGAGTACTATGCTGGGAAAAATTTTGGCAAAATATTAGGAATTGTTACTACGATGGATACTTTGGCAGGCAGCGCGGGCATTTATTTGTTAGGTTTTTTGCGTACTTTGCAGGGCAGTTATCAGGTAGGTACTTATATTCTCTTGGGCGTAAGTCTTTCAGCAGTGATAAGTGCGATTTTTCTCCAACGCCCCGCCAGAACCTTGCCAAGCAAGTTAAGCCCTTGAAGTATTATAAGCCTCAACAGGAGTCAAATAAGAAAAGCTATTCTACCCCCACCATGATAAAGGCACCCCAATATTTAGGCAAAAGATACTCTTTGCGGATTTCTTTTTTAGCGTAAGTGAATGCCTCGCGTTTATTGCCGGTTTGTAACCATCGAGAGTAAAACAACTCCATGAGTTTTTGGGTGGCTGCATCATCTACTTTGAACAAACTCATAATTAAAGTACGTGCTCCCGCTACTCGAAAAGCTCTTTGCAAGCCGTAAACACCTTCTCCAATGCGGGTATCTCCGCGTGCTGTTTCGCAGGCACTCAAGGTTACAAGTTCGGTATTGTCCAAAGACAAGTCCATTGCTTCGTAGGCGGTGAGCACTCCTTCTTCGCGGTTGTAGGTGTACACATTGCCATTTTCTACTAATTCGCCTCCATTGCGCAGCAGCAAACCCGAGCGCAAGAGCGGATTATTAAAAGTTTGGCGGCTACTGAGTTCATTATCAATGAGTTTGGTTGATAAATCAGCTTCGAAAAAGCCATGAGTGGCAATGTGCAACACGCGCGGATTTTGTAGCTGCTTAATTCGTTCTTCTGTAGCCTCAGTAAGAGTAAGTTCACTTGTAGGATATTGGAATATACTCACGAGCTTAGTTAAATTTTTGACCTCGCGGAAAGCACCTGGCAACTGCGGAACTCTTCTACCACGAGTTTCCAGAAACTCTTCAGGTTGTAAGTTGCGATAAAAAACTGGGTTGCCAACGAGGACAAACTCGCGCGTTTTTTCAGTGGCAGTCCGTTGTTCTAATAAATCCGTAGTGTTGGTGAGTAACACTATTTCGCGACGATCAATGACGTATGTATCCTCTGCGGTGAGTAATGCCTCAACGTTTACTTGATTGTAAGCCCCTTCTACTGAAAGATACACTTTTTTGACATCGCCAAGCAAATTATCAATGACTTCCCAATAGCGCTTGTAAGATTGATAGTCTGGTATTCCAAACTTGAATGAATTGCGGTAAATTTTTAGGTAAGTATCCTCCAGCCTTGTACCGCCAGGAATAATTGTCAATCTAGGCGCCTTTTTATCGCCGTAACGAAGCACGAGAGCCGCATAAGTGATTGAATCGGTAAAACCTTTGTCGTAATAGTTATAGCGAATAATCTCTACGGCTGCTTCATTGGGCTGTAAACGGGCTGCTATTTCCTGCCAACGGTGAGTTTTGAGCTGTTTGGCTTGGATAAACAAAGAGGAGCGACGGCTTAAATCCTTGTCTAAATCGTCAATTTCTTTTTGCAATTTGCGAAGATCGATGCCCGCTTCTTGCAACTGAGCAGGTGAGTAAGCTAAGGCTTGTGTAAGTAATTGTTTCTTTTCCAACCAATTGCGGTAGCGCCGCACTATAGCAGAGTCATTGGAGTTAAGTATTAAGTTGCGCAACTTGCCAGCATTAGTAATGAGCAGGGATTTAGTAAAAGTTGCATTGTCATACAGTAAACCTGTTAAGGAAGAGTCGGAGGCAAGGCGCTGCATGATTATGTTGGTGTAAAATTCAAAGTCGGTTCGGACCAAGCCCCAGTATTTAGTTTTTTCGCGATCGCTTAGCACGGGGAAGAAGGTGGTAATATACTTGCGATATCCAGCCAATACATTACTCATAATTTTTTGGGCTTGTGCATAGTTTTTTTGTGCTGCATACATGCGGGCTTGCTGGGTTTGTGCCTTGATGTACAAAGAGTGCTGAGTACCTAAGAGTTTAGCAATGATTCGCTGGGCATTGCGATATTGCCGATCTGCAGCAGAGAATTCTCCCACTCGGGTGTAAATATCGCCTTTTAAAATGGCAATCTCGGCTACGTTGGTATTGTTAGAAGTTTTGAGCAAAGCATTCCAAATACGCGTAGCGCTATCAAGCAAGGTGAGGGCTTGCTGGGCTTGATTGTTTTCTGCATAGATAAGTGCCAAATCTTTCAAAGCATTAGCATAGATGGGATTGCGACCGCCCAAGGTGCGAGCAATCATCTGGCGAGCTTGGTTGAAATACTGGCTTATGGTTGCAAGGTTTTCCTTGTTGAAGTATCTAATGAGCGCTTCTTGACGCAATAAATTGGCTACCAGCACGTTAGAAGATCCGAAGCGCTTTTCTTTAATTTGGCGCACCTTTTCCAGTTCAGCAATTGCTTTTTCATAGTCACCTATGGCGGCATTGATAAGGGCTTGCGTTTCCTGAACTTCAGAAGTAACAATAGAAGTATCGCCAAAAATTTGCATAGCCAGTTGCATGGCGCGATTAACGGCTTCATCTGCCTTTACGTAGTCTCCTGTTGCCAAGTAGAGCCGTGCTAAATGGTTATAAGGATTAATCAGGAATCGATTATTTTCACCGTAGCGCTTTTGACGCACCTGTAAAGCCTCATTGAGCAAGCGTTCTGTTTGGTTATAGCGTTCCATGGCAATGTAGAGCTCTGCTAGGTCATCAATAGCGGTAGAGCCTGCGATGGCGGCATTAGAACGTTGATAAAGTCGGTCAGCGCGCAGTAAGGCGGCACGAGCTTGGGTGAAAAGCCCCATAGTGGCATAGTAGGAGGCGGCTGTCTCCAATGCTTGAGCGTATTCTAGGTTAAGGGTGCGGTTGTAGGCTTTTCGGAAAATATCCAGAATGCGGTTAATATTTTTGTCAGCATCTGCAAAGCGCCCTTGTAACATCTGCACTTTGACAAGTTTTTGCAGTTGTGTTGCATAGCGTACATCATCAGCGCCAAAGCGTTTTTTTGCAAGTTCCCCTGCTTGAGTCAGTAGAGCCAATGCCGAGTCATATCGACCCGTCATTTGGTAATAAGTAGCAATATCGTTGAGAAATTGAATGCGGTCTTTGTGTTCAAGGCTAAGGCGCGGGCTGATGTAGCCATGATAGCTTTCCTTGATGATGCTATCAGTAGCTCCAAAGCGATTGGTAAAGGAAGCGTAGTACACTGCCTGCCTCATGCGAGCATAGTGATAGGGCAGGGAGTTTTTTCCCAGTGCTTTTTCTGCACTATAGACCAGTTGTCGGACATAGCTCTCGGCTTTTGTCAAATCTCCCGTCGCTACAGCTAAGTCGTAGCCCTGTAACATCAACTTGCGATATTCTTGGTGTTCTGTAGGTACTTTTTCAGGAGGAGTAAGGGCATCTTCCAGCAAGTTGCGCGCTTCTCTGTAATTTTGAAACTTATAGGCTGTGCGTGCATCTAAGCGTTGAGAAATGGCATAAGGCATTTTATCCCTTCCATAGTACTTGGCAGTATTTTGGCGCAGTTCCCAGCGTTGTTTTTTGCTGCGGCGAATGTATTTGCTCTCTATGTAGTTTTCTATAAGCGCTTCGTGGATGGCAAGATAAGTTTTGTGCACTGGTGTAAAGCGCTTTTCTGCAGTGAAGACATGCCTATCTAGCTGGTGTTGAAGTTTTTCTTTTTCACCGCCCATGTCAAGGCTAAGCAAGTTCTGGTAGTGGCGATTTGTGATAAAAGCTGCATCGCGCTTGCTTAGGTTGGTTTGTATCCATGTAGCTGCTTCTGAAAGTTTATTGCCCGCTTCGCCGTAGCGTCCTTCTTGCCGCAACATCTCTCCCCAGAGATTGAGCAGTTCAGCGTATTGGTTTTTGCGTCGGCGCAATTCCACAGCAGACACCTTGCGAGTCTTTTCAGTGCGCTCTATTTCGTCGAAGTAAGTCTCTTCAGCTACTAAAGTAGCTTGGCGAGTTTGAAGAGCTTCGTTGATATGTTGTTTAAAGGAAGCAAAATCAGCGCGCAGAAAAGCTATTCGGACGCGCGTTTGTGCTATTTCTGCCTTGATGAGCGGATTTTTTTCACCGGCAAGCAACAACTGAGCTTGATTTAAATACGTTTCTGCCTTGTTGGCGTCTCCGTATTCAGCATAGGCGGTGGCGGCATGGAGTAATCCCAATGCATAAATACGGCTTTTTTCTCCACTGATGATGCGTTGGTTGAGCATTTCTTGGATAGTACTTTCAAAGGCTGGATACCTTCCCATTGCTTCTTGGTACTTAGCCAGGTAAGGCAAGGCGAAAGCCACGGCATAACCATAGGATTGCCTTTGCAGTATTTTGACCAAGGATTGGCATTTTTCAAGGGCTTTTTCGTAGTCGCCGTCGTCGTAGTAGCGCTCGCAAACGGCAAGAGTAGCATATATTTTTTCGGTGGACTGGGCTAGGAGAAGATTAGAAAAGACAAGCCACAGTCCTAGAAAGCTCAGCAATCGCATCATAAGTCAAAGATTAGACAACTAAAGTTAAAAAATTAAGGCTACCTTCCAAAAAACGGAAGTAGCCTCGTGAGGGTTGTACACGGATTGACAGCCAAAATTGCTTTTAAAGCCACAAAACTCAATAATTTTCAACAAAGCCGTGCTTAACAGTCTCTTACTTAACTTATCAAGCGCAATTTAGCACTTGACAACAAATGCAAAAAGTGAAGAGATCATACCTCATCAATCCACTACTTTTCAAAAAATTCAGTCCTTGCCCTCCGCAACTTTTTGCAAACAGTTTGTGATTTAACTTTGCTTTCATGGAGCAAGAAAACACTCATAGGATAGCTCATCTGTTTACAAGGCGAAAAGACGTGCTTAGTATTTATTTCACGGCGGGCTTTCCTGCGTTAGGGGATACGATGCGTGTTATTAAGGCTTTAGTAAAAGCAGGGGTAGATATGATTGAAGTCGGCATGCCTTTTTCTGACCCCTTAGCAGATGGTCCTACTATTCAATACAGCAACCAGCGAGCTTTGGAAAACGGCATGACTCTTCGCCTGCTTTTTGAGCAATTGCAACATGTGCGCCAGTGTACTGAGATTCCTCTGCTCCTTATGGGCTATCTCAATCCAGTCGTACAATATGGTGTTGAAAATTTTTGCTACGATGCACATCAAATCGGCATTGATGGACTCATCTTGCCAGATTTGCCTATGTACGAATACCTAAGCGAGTACCAGCCCATATTTGACCGTTACAACTTGGCTAATATTTTTCTGATCACTCCCCAAACTGCTCAGGATCGCATAAGGAAAATAGATGCTCTTTCGCACAAGGGATTTATTTACATGGTATCGGCTTCTAGCACCACAGGGGCGAAGGATGGGTTTACTGATATGCAACGGTCTTATTTTCAGCGAATTGTAGCTATGAACTTGAAAAGTCCTAAATTAATAGGCTTCGGTATTGCCAACCGAGAGACTTTTCAAGAAGCCTGTAGATACGCCGAAGGCGGCATTATTGGCAGTGCGTTTATCAGATTGCTAAGCCAAAGCAGGGATCTAGAAGGAGATATTTATCACTTTGTTACCTCGCTCCGCTGAAAAACTTGAAAACTAAGCTAAATTTTTCAGCATAAATTTCTGCCCATTTCAATGGGTTATGCATTATGTAACATTGAAGTAAAACACATGCACACTTTGCCTTTGTGGCTTGTCTGGAATAAAGTTTTGCCAGTTCATCAATCAAGGCGGTTGATCATCTTGTAAAAAGTGCTAAATTGGTTCCATGTACGTGTATAAGTATCCGCGTCCAGCGCTTACGGTGGATTGCGTTATTTTTGGCTTATCAGAAAATGAAAATGCCTTAAAAGTATTGCTCATAGAGCGGGCTGATGAACCTTTTAAAGGCATGTGGGCTCTGCCAGGAGGATTTGTAAATATGGAGGAAACGTTGGACCAAGCTGCACGTCGGGAGTTGGAAGAGGAAACAGGTCTAAAAAATGCTTTTATAGAACAACTGTATACCTTTGGCGACCCAGACCGCGATCCACGTGGGCGAGTGGTTAGCGTAGCTTACTATGCTTTGGTTAATCTTTCTCAACACTCTATTTCTGCTGGTTCTGATGCTCGCCGCGCTGAATGGCATCTTGTTACTCAGCTGCCTCCACTGGCTTTTGATCATCATCTCATCTTTTGCACAGCTTTAAAACGCCTACAAGGCAAAGTACGCTATCAACCCATTGGCTTTGAGCTTTTGCCAGAAAAATTTGCTTTGAGTCAATTGCAGCGGGTTTATGAAATTATTTTAGGCAAGGAACTGGATAAGCGCAATTTTCGCAAAAAAATTCTCAGCATGGGGTTATTAGTAGAATTGCCTGAGCGACAAAAAGGAGTTCCTCACCGCGCTGCCAAACTGTATAGGTTTGACAAGGAAAAATATCGTCAATTGGAATCGGAAGGGTTTATGTTTGAAATCTAACCAGAGCAGTGTCATGTTTATACTCGCCCAGCAGAATAGCCTTGCTCATCATTTCATTGCTGAGCTTCGCGATATACGCATTCAAAAAGATAGCATGCGCTTTCGCCGCAATTTAGAGCGAGTGGGTGAAATTTTAGCTTATGAAATTTCTAAAACGATGTCTTATCGCTGGTGCACGGTGGAAACACCGCTGGGAGTGGCACATATGAAGGAATTGGAGTGCCAACCCGTACTTGCGCCCGTATTGCGAGCAGGGCTTCCTTTTTATCAAGGTTTTCTTAACTTTTTTGACCGCGCTTCTAGTGCTTTCATTGGTGCATTTCGCGGACCGCATGCGGAAGACTTCACTTTCGAGATTCAAATGCACTACCTTGCCGCTCCCGACCTCAAAGGTAAAGAGCTCATTTTGATAGACCCCATGCTAGCTACAGGCAAATCCATAGTAGCAGCTATGCAATCTCTGGAGAGCTGTGGAAAGCCTTCGCAAACTCACGTAGCAGCAGTGATTGCAAGTCGAAAAGGAATTGAATACGTGCAACAACGCCTTCCCGATTGCCGTATTTGGATAGGAGATTTGGACGAAGAGCTCAATGCTCAGTACTATATTGTGCCTGGTTTAGGGGACGCAGGCGACCTTGCTTTTGGCACAAAAATTTCCTCTTAATTAAATTTTTTGGTTTATATGTGGGAGAAATTGCTCAAATACCTTGCGGTTTTTGGGCTGAGCATGTTCAAATTTATTTTCGGACCGTTAACTGCCTTGCCACTGGGAATCAACTATTTAACCACAGCTCTGCTGACAGCGGGAGGCATGATGGCTTCTGTATTTATTATCAGTTCTTTGGGAACAAGAGCGCGGCAGCGGTTTCTCCAGCGTTTTGCGCCTAACCGCCGTTTATTCACCAAGCGCACGCGACAGATAGTGCGACTGTGGCGCGGTTACGGTGTTTGGGGAGTAGCGCTACTTACGCCCTTGATATTTACTCCCATCGGTGGAACCATTATCGCTGTGAGTTTTGGCGAGCGGCGCAATAAAATCTTGCTGACCATGCTCGTAGCAGCTACTCTGTGGGCATTTATTCTTTCAGGAGTAGTATTTTTTGCTAGCGATTGGTTGGGCAGAATGGGCTTATCAGCTGGTTTATTGCCCAGTTAGAAATGATAGTCATTCCATTTACAGGCAATTATATTTACATCTCGGTTTTGCCTCCTAAATTGTTGATTTATCTCCAAGTTACTCAAGGCTCCTAATTCTCTCCATACCTTTGATCAGAAATGCTTATGTTTGAAGGACTGTTTAACCAACATGGTAGAACTCACCTTTTTGGGAACGGGTACCTCTCAAGGAATACCCGTTATTGCGTGTGAGTGTCAGGTTTGTCGTTCGCTAGACTTTCGCGACAAGCGCTTGCGCACATCCGTACACGTGAAAATCAACGGATATAGCCTTGTCATAGACACAGGACCTGATTTTCGCCAGCAAATGCTGCGCGAAAATATCACTCACCTAGATGCTATCTTATTCACTCACGCCCATAAAGACCATACCGCTGGCATGGACGATATTCGTTCCTTTAACTTTAAACATGGTCGCCAAATGCCTATCTATGCTACCAAAGAAGTCATTGAGCAGCTCAAGCAGGAATTTGCCTACGTATTTTCCCCTGTGAAGTATCCCGGAACGCCAGAAGTAGAACTGCGCCCCATCACTAAAGACCCTTTTACTTTATCAGACGGCAAGACGACTGTCATTCCAATAGAAGTAATGCACTACAAGATGCCTGTGCTGGGTTTTCGCTTTGAGAACTTGACTTACATCACCGACGCCAATTACATACCACCGCCAGAAATGGAGAAAATCAAGGGTTCAGAGGTATTGATTCTCAATGCTTTGCACAAGCAGCCTCACATTTCCCATTTTAGTTTGAGCCAAGCATTAGAAGTGATCGACCAGATTAAACCGCGCATGGCATATTTGACGCATCTTAGCCACTTGATGGGTTTACATGCCCAAGTCAGCGACGAGTTGCCCTCCAATGTACAACTGGCTTACGATGGGTTAAAGATCAAGCTGTAAAGCTGTTGCTAGTTTTGTTATTATAAGTTGTCGTAAATCAGAGATGATCAAGTTGCCCTTGAGCACATTTTATTTTCAGGAGTGTCTGGAAGGCGTTAAAACTTCTTAACCCATATTGGGCACGGTTGAGCTTAAGATTTCGTAAATTTCTATTGACAAATCATTTTAGCCACATTTTCCTAATGACTCCAGAAGACTTAGAGCGATTCATGCGCCGAGCTATTGCTCTTGCTACTGAAAATGTAGAAAAAGGGTTAGGAGGTCCTTTTGGCGCAGTGGTGGTGCGTCAGGGGGAAATTATTGGCGAGTCAGCCAATAGCGTAGTGCAGCTAAACGATCCTACTGCTCATGCAGAAATTGCAGCCATTAGGTTAGCATGCCAGCGCATAGGAAGTTTTAACCTTGAAGGTTGTGTTTTGTTCACCAGCTGTGAGCCTTGTCCTATGTGCTTAGGAGCTATTTACTGGGCGCGCATTAGCCTAGTGTACTACGCCAATGACCGACATGACGCCCACCGCATTGGCTTCAATGATTGGTTGATTTACCAAGAGCTCAACAAATCTCATGAGCAGAGAAGCATTCCAATGTTTCGCTTGCTGGCAGAAGAAGCTCGCGTTTCGTTTGATTTATGGGAACGGTCAGCTATCAAAATTCCTTACTAAATTTTTTCTTACTTATTTTGGCAAAAAAGCAGAAATGGCGTCATCGTCTAAAAAAAAGTTGAATTGAAAAAATTGTCAATGACACCATTTCTGTCCTATGCAAACTAAACAGAAAATACAGCTACACTGCTGTTAATTTTTTTGATTAATCCCTGCAATACCTTGCCTGGTCCACATTCGACAAACTGACTGGCTCCATCGGCAATCATTTGCTGTACGCTTTGCGTCCAACGAACTGGCGCAGTTAGTTGAGCTATTAAGTTTGCTTTAATTTGTTCTGGATGAGTGTAAGGGCGAGCGTCTACATTTTGGTAGATAGGGCAAATCGGTGTGCGGATTGTCGTTTTTTCGATGGCTGCAGCTAGCTCTGCACGAGCAGGCTCCATAAGTGGGGAGTGAAAAGCTCCTCCTACTTGCAAGGGCAGTACTCGTTTTGCGCCTGCGGCTTTTAAAGCATTCCCCGCCAGTTCAATGCCTTTAAAAGTACCTGAAATCACCACTTGGTCCGGGCAGTTGTAATTAGCCGCCACTACTACTTGACCGCTTTGCTGAGCTACTTGGCAGCAAATTTCCTCTACTTTTTCATCTTTTAGCCCTATTACTGCTGCCATGGTAGAAGGATTCATCTCGCAGGCGCGTTGCATTGCCATTGCCCTTTGAAACACCAGCCAAAGACCGTCTTCAAAGCTGATGGCACCAGCAGCCACTAAAGCAGAAAATTCCCCCAGCGAGTGACCTGCTACCATGTCTGGCGCAAAATCAGGTACGGTCTTGGCAATGGCTATGGAGTGCAAGAAAATAGCAGGTTGGGTAATACGTGTTTGGCGCAGGTCTTCTTCTGTTCCTTCAAACATAGTTTTAGAAAGAGGAAAGCCCAGTAGTTCATCGGCTTGGTCGAAAAGAATTTTGGCTGCTGGATGGTGGTAGTAGAGTTCTTTGCCCATGCCAGGAAACTGGGCACCCTGTCCAGGAAAAACATAAGCTTTTTTCATGCCTTGTCCAATTTTAGTTCAGGAAAAAACAGAGACAAATTTGGCGATGTTGCGCAAACTACTAAATTTGGACAATCAAAATTGTAAATGACCTATGACAGGTAACTATGAATTCACCCCTGAGCAAGAACGCCACATGGCGCGTTTGGCAAAAACTATGCGCCTAACTGCCATTGCGTTTATCGTCATGGCAATAGTAGAAGAACTAGTAGCTATTTTGAAAGCCTACTCAGTAAAGCAACTAAACATTGAAATTGAATGGGGAGAATTCGCCTACGAAAGCATAGCGGCTCTTTTATACGCTTTCATCGGTCTTTCGCTTTGGCGAGTAGTCTCTTCTTTTCAATTGCTTGCCACTACTGAAGGTCACGACATTCCTCACCTAATGGACGCTATTAAAAAACTAACTTTTGCCAACCGAAAGCAAGCTATTTTGTTATTCCTACTTGCTATTCATTCAGCTCTCTACCTATATAGATTGTTTAAAGCCTACATGTAGTACACTTTTTAGTAAGCTCCTTTGTATTTCCGCATGAACCATTCCGTAGCTGCTAGCAGTAAGAGCAAGAAACATAACCATTTTAAAAAAATCACTTGACGAGTTTCTTCGCTGGTATGAATGAGGGCAGTAGCCTCTAAAGTAGAAAGTTTTTCCAACAGTTGCTCCGCTGACTCGAATGGGTAAAATAAACCTCCGCTTTGGCGAGCAAGTTGGCGCAATAAATTAAAGTCAGCGCGGGTGCTAAGGGCTTCTGTTTGGAGTTCTTTAATAGCAAACTGACCTTCGGCTGTTTCTGTTTTGCCTTGAAGCATAGTAGAAGCCTTGAAAGAATAAATGCCTTGTTCGAGTCCAGAAATCCTGTAGCGGAAATCTTCCGCACTGTTTACGTAGGTATAGGTGCGCTTACTGCCCTTTTCTGAAGTAATCTCCAGTTGAATAGTTTGTCCGTAAATTTTTTCGTAAATCTCATTATATACTTCGGTTTCAAACTCTACTGTTTCTCCTGTAAAGTACTCATTAGAGCCTACATTAACCCGAAATTTGCGCTTATCTCGGCGTGCAGTCAGGTATTGAACTATTTTGCTAATCATTTCGTCAAAAGTGGCTTGTTCGCCACCGCGAGCAAATTCTTGCAACCGCCATTGCCATATTCCTTCTCCTAGCAGGAAGGCTATTTTTTGTTCTTCTTGGTCAGCAAAGACTAATAAAGGTTTATCCGTCAGCAGGGTTCCGACGCGTTGCATGAGCATGGGAACCGCTGTTGGAGAGAGTTTAAAAGTTCCAAAAGGTACTACCACTGGTGGATATTTAGCAATGGCAGATTTATTTTCATCACTGATGAGAAATTTGTCAAATTGAGCATTTACAACTGGAGTTACTTTATCGGTCTGGTACCCCGAGGCAGCAATATTGACTCCCAGATTAAGGGCATTCAACGAAGGCAAATAAGTTTGAATACCTACGATAAACCAAGCAGGAATTTGCTTTGCTAGTAACTCCTTGACAAGGTTCGTAGTAGCTGCGTTGGCATTAGGTAACTGGTGAAAAATAACCAGATCGTATTTCTCATTGCGCTTTAGGGATTCGTTAGGCATCACGTTAGGTATAAACAAGTGAATTTGGTAGTTAGGGCTTTTCTCCAGCGCTGAACGAATGGCTTTAATATCAGGGTGGGGAGAGGAAGCCAGTATTAAAATCTTATCTTGGTTGTCTATCACATCTACATACACCTGCCGAAAGTTATTCTGACGAGTAAATTCACCTTCCAAAGGTATAACTTGCAATTCATATCGCTGGACGCCCTTTTGCGCAGCAGTGATTAAAAACTCAACTTGCTGCAAGCTTCCTTCTTTAGCAAGAACAACGCGTTTGGAACCTAAAGTTTTGTTTCCTTGCGATACGCTTACTATTACTTCTTTGCCTTCAAATCCACTATGGGCGATATCAGCCACAATGGGAAATTGATTGCCTAAGGATGCGATTTTGTTATGATATACAGCCCGTATGCTTATGTCATTTTGGGGCAACGTATCGCCGATGCCTAGAGTGTAAACAGGAGATTTGTAATTCAAGTAAAGTGGGGAGCTGCCTTGATTGTAAATTCCATCGCTAAGCAGTATTACCAAGCCTAAATTGCGATTCTCAAAGCTATTTTGAATAGCATTGAACAAGGACTGCAAATTAGTAGAAGACACATTAAACTGTACCGAATCCAAGTTTTTGACGGGAGCGGCTTTGTTGGACAAAGTGCGGAATTGTACTTCAAAACCTTGTTGCTCGAGCTTGTTAGCTGCTTGTTGCATGAACTGCAGCGCCTTTTTGAGCTTTTCAGGGGAATTTACTAAGGCTAAAGATTGAGAATTATCCACTGCCAGCACTGCTATGGGTTTTTCGTAGTCATTAATCACTTGTTTTATCATGGGCTCAAGCAGCAAAAATGCTAATGCGCTCACCAGTACAAAGCGCAAGAATGCTAGAAAGCGGTTAAGGGTAGTACTCCATGGAGCCTCTTTTGAGTACAATAAAGCCGCATACAACAAACCTAGCAACAAACAAGGAATAATCAGCCAGGGAGAATATGTAGTGGTGAGTTGATTCATACTTTTGAGCGCAGTTGCAAATTATCCTTAAAAGTCTGATTCCTTTGCCAAAAAACAAAACAGGTAGCATTAGCTAAGAGCATGTGTAAGTTTCAAAGGGCAGCGATGAGAATCGGCTAATGTTAATAGCTCAGCCTAAAGTAACGTATGGTGGTGGATGTGCTTGGGTTACTACATGCAGGCACGGTCACAGGAGCCAATGTAAAAGGCTAAGGTGGGAGGCACTTGAAAAGTACAAAATCTTGCCAAAGCGTAGGCAAGAGCATTTCTCAGTTCGATTAAGGTGTGTGGAGGGGAAGGAGAAATAGCGCGAAAGCTGAATCCTTAAAAAGGACGGTGGCAGGCTGATAAAGTAGACCCAAGCTCCGTTTGGCTTAACTTACACCTAATAACAAAACTAAACAACTACTTAGCGAAAAGCCTTCTATTTTTGAGTCTAAATCAACTATTTATGTCATCGACTCCAGACTTTACCAAAGGGGGTGGGCTGCTTCCAACCATCGTTCAAGACGCTATTACGAGCAAAGTGCTGATGCTGGGATATATGAACCAAGAAGCCTACCAAAAGACAATGGCTGAAAAAGTAGTAACCTTTTTTAGCCGCTCCAAGAATCGACTTTGGACCAAAGGAGAAACGTCGGGTAATTTTTTGCACGTAGTAGAAGTTTTACTCGATTGCGATGCAGACACATTGCTTGTAAAAGCCCTTCCCACTGGACCTATTTGCCACACAGGAGCAGATACTTGCTTTGCAGAAAAAAATAGCTTCAATCTTAACTTTTTAAACTACTTAACTAATTTAATTGCCAGCCGCAAATTTTCTTCACCTGAAACTTCATACACAGCTCGCCTTTTTGCCGAAGGTATTAACAAAATAGCCCAAAAAGTTGGCGAAGAAGCAATAGAATTGATCATTGAAGCCAAAGACAACAACCGTCACTTGTTCTTGAATGAAGCTGCAGATTTGCTCTTTCACTTTTTAGTATTGCTGGAAGCCAAGTCGGTCTCCTTGGAAGAGGTCATTCAAGTACTCCAACAGCGACATAAATAAAAGGCACAATTTGGAATCTTATTTGTGTTTCCTATATTGGGAGGGCGTAATTTGATGTGTCTGCTATGAAAACTTTAAGTCCTAACTGGCTGACTGAGCACCTAATCGACTTTGAGTACAAAAAATATGTGCTGTTGGCTTACCTTCAAAGTGTGCGCGAGGAATTAAAAGCTCAGCGGTTATACCCAGCTTTCGCCGATTTAATTTTTCACTATCGCAACCTTTGCTATTTGCGAGACAATAAAACACTTTTGTACGAAAACTTTCCACAGCGGATTAGCCATGCAGATTTTGAGCGACTTAAATTAGTGTATAAGCGCATTGTAGAAGATGATGAAACCATGCGCGTTATCGAAGAATTAGTGCATTTTTCTATTCCTTTGATAGGAGAGGCTTTAGAAGAAGCCCGCGAAATTTACGACTACATTGAAGGGCACTTAGAAATTAGTCCAGTGGGGATTACACCCCTCAATACAGATAGGGGTTATATGTTCCTCACCAAAGCCACTGAAAATAATACGCGCATTTACACTTATCACATCACGGTATTCGAAGACCACCACGAACGTTTTCGGGGCATCCACACCCAGTATCTTGAAACAGCTGCCCTTACTCTTACCCAAACTTATGAACATTTAAAACTCAACCTTGCGCGAAGATTTGCCCACTTGCCTAATCCAGCTACCTTTGCCGTTATTGCTAAGATATCTTGTCCTTTGGAAGAGTCATTGCTGCCAATTGCCAGACGTGCATTGGTGAAACACATTAGTCGCATGAGTGCTTAAGTATGCTTCAAGCGCGCAACTTGCATAAATACTATGGACAATTGCACGTACTCAAAGGCATCGACCTAGATATTGAAAAAGGAGCTATTACTACTATCGTCGGTCCTTCAGGAGCAGGTAAAAGTACGTTGCTACACATTTTAGGCACTTTAGATAAGCCTGATAAGGGTACGGTGAGCTTTGAAGGGGTTGATTTACAAACCCTCAATGAAAAACAATTAGCCCAGTTTAGAAATCTTTCCATCGGGTTTGTGTTTCAGTTTCACAATTTGCTACCCGAGTTTACAGCATTGGAAAATATTGCTATGCCCGGCTATATTGCAGGCAGACCTACTCAGGAAGTACATCAACGGGCAGAGTGGTTAGCAGAAATGCTGGGCATAGCTCATCGACTTTCTCACAAACCTGCAGAACTCTCTGGCGGAGAACAGCAACGCGTGGCTGTAGCCAGAGCCCTTATCAACAATCCTGCTATTGTTTTTGCTGATGAGCCCAGCGGAAATTTAGACACGCGCAACGCTGAAGAGCTTCATCGCTTATTTTTTCAACTGCGAGACAAGCTAGGGCAAACTTTTGTCATCGTTACCCACAACGAAGTCCTTGCCAATACTACCGATCGCAAAATCACCATTATAGACGGACGAATTGCCGAAGATGTGATAAAAAGCCTTTAGTTGTGGTGAAAAAGATTGTTAAAATTTGCTCATAAGAATGAAAAAGTGGCTCAAAATGGCGTTAGGAGGAGGGGTACTGCTTGTGATTTCCTTTTTCGCCTTTCGCACCTGGACCAAATCTTTTAGCCCAGAAGCAGAAGCCAGCATTTCGGAAAAAGACTTTAAAGCCCACGTGTTCTATTGCCGTCCTTCCAGAAAGGGACGCGTCATTTTTGGAGGGCTTGTTCCCTACGGCAAAGTATGGCGGACAGGAGCAAACGAAGCAACTGTTATTCGTTTGGAGCAGGATACTTACATAGCAGGCTCCTTGCTTGAAAAAGGAAGTTATTCCCTTTGGACCATCCCAGATCCTAAAGAATGGACCGTTATCTTCAACCGAGAAACAGGACAATGGGGCACCCAATACGACCCTGAAGAAGATGTGCTCAAAGTAAAAATAGCTCCTCAGTATCAAGCTGATACTGTTGAAATGTTCACCATTTCGCTCAAGCCCAACAAAGGAGAGTATTTTTTGGTGCTGGAATGGGAAAACACGCGCGTTGCCGTTCCCATGAAAAAGGCAGCTAATTAATTGTCGTAGAGTCGGAAACTGCGTCGGTGCAAAGGCGTTATTCCATATTGGGCAATAGCGCGATAGTGCTCTTTGGTGGGATACCCTGCGTTGTGCTCCCATCCATAGTGAGGGTAGGTGAGGGCATACTCTTGCATCAAACTATCCCGATGCGTTTTAGCGATTACTGAGGCAGCGGCGATAGAGGAATACAACCCATCGCCTTTAACAATGCAATGGTAAGGAATAGAGGAATCGTTGTAAAAAAATTTGCCATCCACTAGCAGGAGATCGGGTGGATAGAGCAAGTTTTCTACTGCTCGGCGCATGGCGAGCAAGGAGGCTTGCAATACATTCATTTGGTCAATTTCTTCAACAGAAGCCATTCCGATGCCAATGGAGAAAGCATCGCGCTCAATTTCCATTTGCAATTTTTCGCGTTGGCGGTAGGTGAGTTGCTTGGAGTCTTTAAGCAAAGGGTGAGTATAGTTATGAGGTAAAATTACTGCCGCCGCCACCACTGGACCTGCAAGGCAACCTCTTCCCGCTTCGTCTACTCCTGCTTCTATCAAAAAACCGCTGTAAGAGGAAATAAGCATTTCCCGATAAATTACCTCTGCTAAATTATAAATTCACGACATTGAAGTCATCAAAGGACTTCTAAAAGATGATGCACCTTAAGAGAGTGATAATTAGCCTGCTGGTAGTCTGCGCAAGCCCTACTGCAGGGCAGAACATGGAACGCGTGCGCCATAACATTGCTACGCTCTGCTCTCCTTCGATGGCAGGGCGTGGCTACTCTGGCAAAGGCGATAAAAAAGCAGCCCAGTGGATAGCCGAGACCTTTCGTGCCATAGGAGTAAAACCTGTGGGGAAAAGTTATTTTCAACCTTTTCCCATCGATGTCAATACTTTTCCAAGCAAAATGAAGTTAGTGGTAGATGGCAAGAAATTACAACCGGGCAGAGATTTTATTCCCAGCCCAGTTTCGGCAAGAGGAAAGGGATACCTCAAAACAATTTTTCTATCTGACCTTGCCCGGTGCACGGATTCTTTGATTGACCGCCTTAAGCAAATCAATTACAAGAAGAAAGCTATTTTGTTCAACTTGCCTGATTACTATCAACTATTGGAAACATGTCCAGAGCTGGTCCATCAACTCAATCAAGCAGCACTTTGGATAGGCATCACTGACCCGCTCACCGCTCAAATAGGTGAACAAGCCTTATCACCTCCCTTTTTGTGGGTAACTAAAGAGGTCATCGATTCCAGTGCCCAACGCATCCGCTTTTGCGTCAAAAACCAATTGAAAAAAAACTACATTACGCAAAATGTGATTGGATATATTAAGGGAACCATTGCCCCAGAAAAATTTATTGTTTTTGCAGCCCATTACGACCATTTGGGAACTATAGGCAAGGGAATCTATATTCCAGGAGCTAACGACAACGCAGCTGGTGTTGCTATGTTAATTGAATTGGCGCATTATTTTTCTGAGCACCCTCCCGCTTTGTCGGTGTGTTTTATGGCTTTCAGTGCGGAAGAATTAGGCTTGCTCGGGTCTACTTACTACGTTCAACACCCCTTATTTCCCCTTGCTTCCATTCGGTTTGTTTGGAATTTAGACCTAGTAGGTACAGGCAAAGAGGGCGCTACTATCGTCAATGGCACCTTGCATCCAAAAGAATTTCAACGGTTGCAGCGCTTCAATGACAGTCTTCAAGCACTGCCTAAACTAGTGCCGCGTTCTCCTGCTGCAAATTCCGACCACTATCCATTCAGTACCAGAGGAGTACCGTCGTTTTTTGTCTATTTGATGGACAGTTCTTATCCTTATTATCACCACATCGAAGATAAAGCGGATAAACTTCCCCTGACTGGGTTTGAAGGATTGTTTCGCTTGTTGGTAGCCTTTACAGCCCAAGGGGTGCGGTAAAATTTGAAAGTTTCTTAGCTCTTGCAGGGAGAGATTGGAGCAATCCAGTTGAAAAAATTAGCATGTAACCTCAGTTCGGTAAAAACAAAAAGCAGGAACGCTTTTGTCAAGCATTCCTGCTTAAATTGTGGATGATATCCGTTTAGACTGCCTAGTATCCTGGATTTTGACGCAAAATTGGGCGTCCATCGGGTCCGTTGCCTGTTATGTCAATTTGCACCTGCGGAATGGGGAAGTACTCATTTTTACCTTTTGTAAACCTTGCTCCGCGGAAGAAAGCCAGTTTAGTACTTTCGTACTGCAGGTAAGCGTTGAGTACTTGGTCAGCAATGCCCCAGCGCACAAGGTCAAAGAAGCGGTGTCCCTCCATTGCCAATTCTAAACGGCGCTCAAAGCGCACAGCGTTTCGGGCAAATTCTTGGTTGGTCCAAGGAGTAGTGTATTCGCTGATGCGATAATTAGCAGCAGGGCGTCCGTCTGGAAAGCGCACAAATCCAGCGGGATTAGCAGCTCGGCGGCGTACTTGGTTTACAAGTTGCCGAGCTCTCTCTAAGTTGCCTAATTCCACTTCGCACTCGGCAGCCATCAACAGCAGGTCAGCGTAGCGCATGAAGTGGTAGTTAAGTGCAGTGTAGCCTGGTGTCCAGGAAGAGTTATCGGTAAGGCGTCCTTGCTGGGCGCGGTAGAAGACATTTTTCTTAGGTGAGAAAGGTCCTCCATTGTTTACATCGCGAATCCATGCATTGCCTGGATGCGGTCCCCAGTCTAGATAGGGAATTCCACGCCGTCCGATAGTCCAGTCGATTCTTGGGTCAAGTGGACCCTCATCGGGAGTAAATGGGCGGTCTGAAGGGATGCCCATATCGTGCTTGAGCTCATTTTGAGGCAGGTTATAAGATCCATCTAGCAAGGGCAAGCCTTGTGGAGTGGTGCGGAAGGAATTGGCCAGGTCAAAAGAAGGTTGGTGAAAGCCACAACAGCCAGCAGGCATAGGACCTGACCAGCCATTATTATGTGGGAAATTGAGCACCTGGTCTGGATTGGCATTTGCCGCGCCAGTTCCATCATTTACAGAGGCTTGAAAGGCAAAAATGGATTCTTTGTTATTGTCAAAATCGGCATTGAAGTTTTGTGAAAATTCTTCCATAAGCCCATAGCGTTCCCCTTTAGCCGTTCTGCCACGCTCTATGCATTCGTCGAAATAACGTTTTGCTTCGGCGAATTTGCGTTGGAAAAGCAGTGCTTTGCCCAGAAAAGCAGCGGCAGCCCATTTATTAGCTCTTCCTGGTTGTCGTTGTACTTCAGGCAAGTTATCGTAGGCAAATTTTAGGTCTGCTTCGATATTGGGCCAAATATCTCGGTCATTAGGAACGCGGAAATTACCAGCGCTGTAGCTAACATTTTCATCGATGTAAGGCACCATGTTGAAGACTTTCTTTCCTTCAAAATGATAAAATCCGCGAAGGAAACGCGCTTCAGCAATAATGCGACGGCGATCGGCATCAGGGATTTGGTCAGGCTTGAGGTTATTAGTAACAATAATAGCCTGATTAGCCCGCGCTACTCCGTTGTAAATAGCTACCCATTTAAGATTGAAATCAAAATTGACAGGCTGTCCTTCAAAGCGAATAATTTCGTTCATTTGGGACTGGTCGCCAGCATTAGAGCCTTTGTTAGCGTCACCACCACAAGCACTTCCGTAAATCCAGTTGGTAAATGAACCGTTCCAGTTGCCACTGTTAAGGGCTGCATAAGCACCGATTAAAATTTGCTCCGCCCCCTTTTGGGTAGTTACTTGATTATTAGCCAGTTGTCCGATAGGATCAACTTCAAAATAACTTTTGTTACAGGCAGTTACTATAGCAATGACGAAGGCTATAGAAAGGGCTGCCACTTTTAAGATAAACTTTTTCATATCTACTGGTTTGGTTTAGCTACTGACTGTTGAAGTAGATTGTTTAGTTTAAAAGCCAAGACTTAACCCCATCATGAAAGTACGCACAAAAGGATAGTTACCTCCTGTATCTATACCGAAACCTGCATCGCCACCGGAAATAGCAGGGTCTAGCCCGGTGTACTTAGTAATGGTGAACAAATTAGTAGCTTGTAAGAACACGCGCAGACGTTCTGCACCAAAGCGGTCTAGAATTTTCTTTGGCACATGATAGCTAATTTGCATATTGCGGTTGCGCAGGTAAGAAGCATTTTCTATGAAGTAAGAAGATACTTGAGTGTTAGTGCTAAAGTTGGCTACGTTCTCAAAGATAGGCACTTTGGCATTAGGATTCTGGGGGGTCCACGAGTCTAGCACGCGGCGGCTGATAGCAAGACCAGGAAAGAGCGGGTAGAAATCAGTAAATAAGCGATAGTTATTAAATGCATCAGCTCCTGCTACCCAATAGAAGAAAGTTTCAAAGTCGAAGTTTTTGTAAGACAGTTTTAGGTTCAATCCCATGGTAAAGTCTGGGATAGGGCTGCCGATGAAAGTGCGGTCATCGGGTGTAATGCGTCCATCGCCGTTGATGTCGGCAAATTTTAGCCTACCTGGAGCGGCACCTTCTTGCACAGGAGATCTTCTCACATCTTCTTCGCTTTGGAATAACCCAACTACTTTATAGCCGAAGAAACGAGAGAAAGAACTACCTACTTGGTTGCGAGTAGTAGAGCCTAATCGCGTTGCATATCCGCCGTCAAAGAAAGTAATGCCTGCATCAGGGGCGAGGGATTCGATGCGGTTATTGAATGTGGTAAATGTGAGATCAGTTTCGAACCTCAAGTCTTTGGTAATATTGCCGCGGTTGATAATTTGCAAATCGATGCCGCGGTTGCTCACTGATGCAATATTTACAGAAGGAGGAGTTACTTGCCCGAGCACAGCAGGCAGCGGAACTTCATATAGGATATCATCAGTGCGTTTTTGGTATAGGTCTAGGATGATATCCATTTTGCCTTTGAGGAAGGTTCCATCAAAACCGATGTTGGCTGTAGTGGTAGTTTCCCAACGAGCATTGCGGTTTCCTAGACGGCTTTGGCGCAAAGCAGGGTCTGCTCCCGTGTTATTGCCTGAAATGTCGTACGAGGTGGCAACGAAGAGGTCAAATTGGTTGTTGGGGTCTATTAATGAATTGCCCATTTGTCCCCAGCCCCCGCGAATTTTCAGGTCGTCTATCCAAGACAAGCCCTTCATAAAGTTCTCTGATGAAATGCGCCAAGCTGCTGAAAAAGCGGGAAAGACACCTACGCGATTGTTAGCACCAAAAACAGAAGATTGGTCTTGCCGAATGGTGGCGTTGAAATAGTATTTGTCAGAATAATTGTAGTCCACACGACCAAATAACGAACCGAACCGACGCTCAGAATTAGCAAAACTGCCTACTTGACGACCTACCGTTTCTGTAGTAGAAAGTGTGCGGAAAGCAGGGTCCATAGTGAAGGGATTTAAACCAAATCCAAAAATTTGTCTAAATCCGTCAGCCACGATATATTCATAGCCTATCAAGGCTTTTGCATTGTGCTTTTCTAGGAAAGTTTTCCGATAAGTGGCAGTGTTAGTCCATGTCCAGGTATAGAAAAATCCACCTCCTTCACTGACTGAATTAGCACCGACGTTTTCAGAGCGTTCATAAGTGCGGAACTGAGCAGCGCGGTAATGGAAAGAGCCCAACCGACCTCCTGCACTAGTGCGCAGCACAAGGTCGGGAATAGGTTCTAACTCAGCGTATAGATTGCCCATTACTGACATGCTAAAGCCGCGATTTTGCTTAGCCCGCGTGCGGTCTGCCACAGGGTTGCGGGAGTTGTTAAAACCAGGGGCTGCCGTTCCTGCCCAGCCTCCGAACTCGTCATATACAGGGATAAGGGGATTGATAGTCAAGGCTACAAAAAGGTCGTTTTCGGACTGGGGCGAATTGAGGTCTGCGCCGATGTTGGGGTTCTCGCGATAAGTGGCTTGCAGGTTTTCTCCTATGCGCAACTTTTTAGCAATAGTAAATTCAGAGTTAAGGCGTGCCGTATAGCGCTTTAACCACGTGTTGAGCACTACTCCTTGCTGCTCGTACTGTCCCAATCCTAGATAAAATCGGTTGTTTTCGCCTCCTCCAGAAAGCCCAACGCTTTGGTTGAGAATCGGAGCGGGGTTGGTAAGTTCATCGTACCAGTCAGTACCAGCTTTGTTAGCACGAACAATTTGGTAAATAGGTCCTCGGTCAAAATCGATATTATAGCGATTGCGGTCTATGCGCGGATCGCCTTCGAAAATGCCGCCTGCACCTCCTACGTTAATGTAATCAGGTAGCACAGGATTAGGACCAGTGCCGTATTGGGGGTGCACTGTAGCTTGTCCCGCGTTGCGCAAAGCCCTAAAGGTCCATTCTGCTTGTTCTTGAGGAGTAAGAATAGGAGGACGTTTGCCTGGATATTGCATTCCATATTGCATTTCATAATCTAGGCGTACCTTGCCAGGACGAGTTAAACCGCGTTTAGTAGTCATTACGATTACCCCGTTTGAAGCGCGCGCTCCGTAAATAGAAGCCGAGCCCGCATCTTTGAGCACCGTAGTAGACTCGATATCCAGACCATTTAAATCAGAAACATCTGTAAGAGGGATGCCATCTACAATATACAAGGGAGCATTGTTACCCAAAGTAGTAAACCCGCGAATACGCACTGCACTTTGAGCACCAGGCTGACCAGAAGTCAATACAGTAAGCCCTGCTACGCGACCTTGAAGTTGTTGCTCTACATTACCTTGAGGAATGGCTACCAAATCTTTGGATTTTACTGTAGAAACTGAACCTACAATATCCTTTTTCTGCTCGGTTAAATAGCCTGTTACTACTATTTCGCTAAGCAATCTTTCATCAGGAGCCATGACTACATCAATTGTAGAACGGTCGCCAATAGCTATTTCTTGGGTTTTGAAACCCACGTAAGAAAATACCAATACATCTGCACCTGCTGGAACGTTGATGGAGTAATTTCCTTCTGCATCGGTAGTGGTACCTGTTTGTGTACCTTTTACCAGAACGGTGACCCCTGGCAAAGGGGTGGCATTCTCTGCTTCTGTTACTTTGCCAGTGACTCGTTTTTGCGCTGCAACCGGATGGATGCACCATCCAAGTAGAAAAAGAAACAGCCAGCATTTTTGCTTTAAAAGCAGTTCGGTTTTCATTTTCATATTAGACTATTTACAAATAATGCCCTTAAATTCAGAAAAAGTATCAATTAATGCAAAGATTAAATATCAAATTTTGGTACAGGCGGGCAGGAAGCTGGCAACAAAAATGACAAACTTTTTATCGTTGGTTTATTCTGCAGCAAAAACAAAAAAAAGCAGGAAGTCTGTAAGCAAAGCGAAAAAAATTAAGAAAAAGACAAAATACCTCTAAGTTTAACATCAAGGAGCGCAACTTTTTGCCCTAAAGGGCATGAGAATCCCTCTAGGGCGATGTTTTTAGGGAAATACAATAACATCAAGATTTCTTTCCCTGATAGCTTGGTTAATTTTTTTGAGGTCTTCAGTAAATATTATTTTCAACCTATCTAGTTGAGCATCAATTTTTGCTGTAATATCTTGTTTTACTGCCATAGCTTGGTCAGTAGGGCGGAAGTTGCCTGTACCTACTACATTGACTAGGTCGCTTAGTTTGTTGTTAAGGCGGATGGGAAAGTTCAAAGGATCCTGATTGCTGCGATTTTTGGTCTGGTAAAGCGCTTCCTCAATGCTAGTCATCTGCTTTTGAACGTGTTCGATGTGTTCAAGCAGGTCTTTGTCTTTGGTCTTGTCCAGTTGTTTAGCATAGGTAGTGAGTTGTTGGCGCACAGCGCGAATGTTTTTAATAGCTCGATGGGTTTGGGTAAGTTTGTCGCGCACTTGGATGAGAAAATCGAATTGAGCTTGAAGGTCTTCTTGACTAACCTGCAAACGAGGATCCTTGCGAATTTCAAAACTATGCATGGCGGAATCTTTACCCACTTTGAGCTTGACAAAATAAGTTCCTGGCACAGCTAGAGGTCCTTGCAATCCACCTCCCCATAGCACAAGTCCTTCAAATCCCTCTGCATCGGGGTAACGCATGTTCCAGAAAAAGCGATTGCCTCCTGCTTGGGCTTCTAGCAATTCGCGTTTGTCTTTGGCATTGCTGCTGTAGCGCTTGATGAGTTGCTGTTTGCTGTCTAAAAACTCAAGTGTTACCACGTTAATTGAGTCAGGGGATTGCTTGAGAAAGAACTGGACCATAACACCACTGTTGAGATTCTCGCCATGTAGCAAAGGATTTCTACCTGCGTTTCCTCCTCCTACTCGATAAGTGGGTCTTGGTGGGAAAAGTTCAAAATTTTTCTGCAATATGCTAGGTTGCCACCGGCGCAAGGGCGTTAGGTCGTCTAGTATCCAAAAGCTTCGCCCTTGAGTGGCAGCTATTAAGTCGCTATCTTTAATTGTTAAATCTGTAATAGGGACAATGGGCAAGTTAAATTGCAGCCTTTGCCAATTAGCTCCATCGTCAAAAGATACGTACATGCCACTTTCTGTACCAGCGTAGAGCAAGCCACGGCGTACGGGGTCAGCGCGAACTACCCGCGTAAAGTGATCGTTAGCAATGCCGTTGGTAATTTTTTTCCATGTCTTGCCGTAGTCAGTGGTTACAAATAAATAGGGTTGAAAGTCGTCGAGTTTGTAGCGCGTACCTGCTACGTAAGCTCCTCCTTTGACAAAGGGATGCGGTTCGATGCTATTTATCATCGTCCATTCTGGCATCACGGAAGGAGGCGGGGTTACATTTTCCCAGGTTTTACCTCCATCGCGGCTAAGGTGAATAAGTCCGTCATCGCTGCCTACCCAGAGCAGTCCCTTTTCGTATGGAGATTCACAAGCGGCAAAAATAGTGCAGTAGTACTCTACTCCTGTGTTATCTTTTGTAATAGGTCCGCCGGAAGGCTTGAGCATTTCTGGTACGTTGCGCGTGAGGTCGGGGCTGATTTTTTCCCAACTTTGTCCGTCGTTAGTGGTTTTAAACAAACAATTAGCGGCTGCATATAGGGTAGTAGGTTCGTGGGGAGAATAGAAAATAGGAAAATTCCATTGAAAGCGGTATTTCATGCCTTCAGCGCCGCTGCCCATGGGGTTTTCTGGATAAACTGTTACGATGCGGGATTCTCCTGTGCGGTGGTCTAATCGCTCCAGAAAGCCGCCATAAGAGCCTCCAAATACAATATCGTTGTCTTGGGGATTTACTGCAATGTGTCCACTCTCTCCTCCAGCGGTAACTTCCCAATCTCGTTCAGTAATGCCGCCATTGTGAAAAACGCGGTGAAAGATGCGCACCGTAGTGTTGTCCTGTTGAGCTCCATAAATGCGGTAAGGGAAATGATTATCGGTAGTTACGCGATAAAACTGGGCTGTGGGTTGGTTGTGATAGGTAGTCCAAGTGACGCCTCCATCTTGGGTAACTTGAGCGCCTCCATCATCAGCAATAATCATGACTTGGTTGTTGCGGCGAGAAATCCAGAGGTCGTGATGGTCGCCATGAGGGGCGGTGAAGGCTTGGAAGGTTTTGCCGCCGTCTTTGCTGCGGTGATAACTCACATTGAGCACATATACCATGTCTTCATTTTGGGTATCGGCATAGATGCGGGTATAGTACCAAGCGCGCTGGCGAAGGGCTCGATCCTCGTTGGTTTTTATCCATGTTTCTCCTCCGTCATCGGAGCGAAATACGCCACCGTCTTCGGCTTCTATAATAGCCCAGAGGCGGTCAGAGTTCTTAGGAGATACAGTAATGCCGATGATGCCTAGGGTTCCTTGAGGCAGTCCTTTATTGCGCGAAATATTTTTCCATGTGTTGCCTCCATCGGTGCTTTTCCAGAGTCCTGAGCCTTCTCCTCCGCTTTCTAAACTGTAAGGGGTTCTAATGACGCGCCAAGTAGTGGCATAGATGATGCGCGGGTTATTGGGGTCTAAAATTAGATCTACCGCCCCTGCTTGGTCGTTGACGTACAAAATGCGTTCCCAGGTAGCACCTCCATCGCGGCTGCGATATACTCCGCGCTGCTGGCTGGGACCGAACAAATGTCCCATTACTGCTACGTACACCAAGTCAGGATTTTGTGGGTGAATGCGGATCCGACCAATATGCCGACTGTCTTCTAACCCTACCTGTTTCCATGTTTTGCCCGCATCGGTGCTTTTCCAAACTCCGTAGCCATGCGAAACATTGCCGCGTACTGTTTTTTCTCCCCCTCCCACATAAATTACGTTAGGGTCTGACTCAGCAACTGCTATCGCTCCGATGGAGCCGCCAAAGAAGCCATCAGAAATATTTTTCCAAGTATGACCACCGTCGGTAGTTTTCCATACTCCGCCTCCGGTGGCTCCCATGTAAAATACGTTGGGCTGGTTTTCGACCCCTGTCACAGCGCAAGAGCGCCCACCGCGAAATGGACCAATGCCGCGCCAATAAACAAAGTTTTCAGGCAAAGGCGCCACAGCGGTAACTCCTGTGCCAGCAGAGCGCTGCCCGTAAGTGGTAGAAATTCCCAAGACTGACCACATGGCAGCGGACAGACAAAGAAAGTAGTAATGGGTTGTTCTCATTTTCGCTTTGGATTTAACTTTTGATGCGAAAAATAACTCTTCTGCTGCACTTTTCCGTCTTCTAGCAGCCGTTATCATTAGAGTTCTACTGCCTAAAGGTTATCAGCGTGATTCAAACGAGCTTAGAGAGGGAGCACCTTCTGGTTTCAACTTATTGCCAAGAAGTTCGTTGCAGTAGATTGTCCTCCCTCTGGCTAAAAAATTGGCATGGTGTAAGGGCAGGGGAAAACGCAAACTGATTTGAATGCCAAAACATGAAATGCGTTTGCATTTGTGCAACATTTTGCCGGTAAGCTCCCTTATGCAGTTACCATTTGCCAAGTTTGTAAAATTTTCAGCGCTTCGTGAAAACGCTCCTGCCCAGTTGCGCTTACTAAAGCATAGCAGCAATGGTATTGCTCAAGCGCTTGGCGAAAAATTTCTAGTAATTCGTTGCGATGATGAGGGCGGTCTCGAAGACCATCGGCTTGCCAGGGCAAGTTGGGCACCATGAGCAAATAACCATCGTAAACGCGATGACGTACCATTTCAGCTAGCCATGTTGGAGATTTGCCAAAATAGTATTGCGAGTAAACTAAGTTGGTCAGCAAATTAGTATCGTGAAAAACCATGCCATTGGTGGCGCAAGCAATGGCATGATCTTCCATTGCCATTTGACCTATAGCCATGGGCTCTATGTCTTCATAAAGGGAAATAATGCCGTGCTTGTCTCGTTGTTCAATCAAGTTTTTGTAGGTCAAGTAGGGGCGCGCAAACTCAGGGGACCAGCTAGTGTGAAAAAAATTTGCCAACTGCCTGGCAAGGGTTGTTTTTCCACTGCACTCTGGACCAAAAATGACAATCTTTTTAACTGAAGCCCTGTGCTGGTAGAGGGAAGCGGTCATAAGTGCGCGATGATCTTTTTTGCTGTTGCTGCTAATTCTTCTTGCGTTTGGTGAATAGGATTGCGAAAATCTATATAAGGTTGATGCAGCGGAATGAGATGCAAATGCGTGTGGGGAACTTCTAACCCTACTACTGCCAATCCTATTCGTAGGCAGGGAATGGCTTTCTCGATCGCACGGGCAACTTTTTTGGCAAAAATCATCATCTCTGCTAGAGTCTGATCGTCATGGTCAAAAATGTAGTCTATTTCCTGCTTAGGAACGACCAGTGTATGCCCTTCTGCCAATGGACGAATGTCCAAAAAAGCGATAAATTTTTCGTCTTCGTAAATTTTGTGGCAAGGAATCTGGCCATTGATGATGCGGGTAAAAATGCTTGGCATAGTTTATCTTCTTTTAACTGCAAATCTACCATTGGTAACAGTGATGCGGCGGTAATTATTTGCCGTGCCAATGCTTCCTTCAAAATTAAAAGTTCCTTCTACCCATTTTTCGCCCATGCGGGTAATAACTAATGCGCCGCGGCTAATATCTGCTATATTGTTGTTTTCAATATAACCTACTTGGTTGCCATTGACAGCACCAATGCCATAAGTGCCAGGCTTTGCAAATGGTCCCTGAATGCTAATCACCCGCACAGGAAAGCCAGCATTGTCTAGCTCTTGTGCATTCAAAAACAAATCATTGTCCAAAATAATTAAATCTACTACGTTGGCTTTCCACTCTGTGCCGTTGATGGTGGCAGTACAGCTTTCTTCTGTAGGCTCAGGATTGGCTTCCTCTTTAGGAGCACATGCCACCAGCGCCACAAGAATACTTGCCAAAGTAGCTATTTTAGAAATACGCATCATGCTAGTGTGATTCACTTTATAAGCAAAAATACGCAAATTGCACCGATTAGTTCTACCGTGTATGCGTTACGAGCCTATTCCACAGGAGTTGTTTATTTACAACCGCGAAAAATTTAGACAGCACCTCAAGCCCGGCGGACTGGCCGTATTTCACTCCAACGATGCAATGCCTACTAACGCCGATGGCATTATGGGTTTTTGTCAGCAAACAGATTTGTTCTATCTCTGTGGCATTGACCAAGAAGAAACTATTTTGGTCATTTTTCCCGATGCAAAAGAGGAAAAACACCGCGAAATTTTGTTCATCTGCCAAACCAGCGAAGAAATCGCCATTTGGGAGGGGAACAAACTGACAAAAGAACAAGCTCGCGACATTTCTGGAATTTCAACCGTTTATTGGACCCACGAATTTGAAAAAATTTTCAACAAACTGGCTTTCGAAGCTGAGTATTTATACTTAAATACAAATGAACATGTGCGCAACAGCAGCCCTGTGCAAACTCGCAATGCGCGGTTTATTCTCTATTGCAAAGAAAAATATCCCTTGCACAAATACGAACGCCTTCAGCCTATCATGCATCGGCTTAGGGCAGTCAAGTCAGCCATAGAAATAGAACAAATTCGCAAGGCAATTGACATTACTGCAAAAGGATTTTACAGAGTAGCGAAGTTTTTGCGCCCCGATGTTTGGGAATACGAAATTGAAGCCGAGCTAGCCCATGAATTTATTCGCAACCGCGCCGAGGGTTTTGCTTTTCAACCCATCATTGCCTCGGGAGCCAATGCTTGCATACTGCACTACGTCCAAAACAACTGCCAATGCAAGGAAGGCGATTTGCTGCTCCTAGATATAGGAGCAAAGTATGCTCATTACAATGCTGATTTAACGCGAGTGCTACCTGTGAGCGGCAAATTTACCCAACGCCAAAAAGCAGTTTACAATGCCGTCTATCGAGTAATGCAACAGGCTAAGTCCTTACTGGTGGCAGGCAACAACTTGGCTGACTATCACAAGGAAGTGGGCAAGATAATGGAATCCGAACTCATCGGGCTAGGACTGCTTAGTCGGCATGAAGTAGCCCAGCAAGACCCTGAATATCCCCTGTACAAAAGGTATTTTATGCATGGAACTTCGCATCACTTAGGACTGGATGTGCACGACTATGGAAGCAGCTATCACATATTCGAACCGGGAATGGTATTTACTTGTGAGCCAGGTATTTATATCCGAGAGGAGGGCATCGGCATTCGCCTGGAGAACGACATTCTCATCACTGAGCAGGGCAATGTGGACTTAATGGCTCACATTCCAATTCTAGCCGAGGAAATAGAAGAACTTGTCAATGGCAAATCTTAGGAAATATTGCTGCATGCTGCGTGAGTTTATTGCTGCGGCAGCGTAATTTTGAAAACATAAACAACGCATAATTATGAAGAACTGGTCTATTTTGGTGTTATTTGCACTGAGTGCATTGGCAAAGGCTCAGAATCAGCAGCCTTTGAGTCCGCCAGCTTCGGTAGCGGAAAAAGTTGGGCAGGCAGTGATTACGATTCACTACTCTCAACCTTCCGTAAGAGGCAGAAAAATTTGGGGTGAGCTAGTGCCTTACGGCAAAGTATGGCGCACAGGAGCTAACAAAGCTACTACTTTTGAAACCACTGCTGACATTACTGTAGAAGGCAAAAAGCTACCTAAAGGAAAATATGCCTTGTTCACCATTCCTGGAGAAAAGGAATGGGTGATTATCTTCAACAAGCAACACGACCAATGGGGTGCTTTTAACTACAAAGAGTCAGAAGATGCCTTGCGGGTAAAGGTTAAGCCCATGCCTTCTGATGAACATTACGAAGCCTTGACCTTTGACATACACAAAGATGGCATTGTAAGCCTGTTGTGGGAAAAACTGCGAGTAAGTTTCAAAATCAAACCTGTTAGCTGAAGCACCTTTAGTCGGTAGTAGAATCAACAGGTATTGTTTGCAAAGACAATACCTGTTTAGGTAATCTCGTCAGAGATATTGGCAATATTTACAATCTGGTGAATTACTTTGTCAAGTTCTTTGGCTGCTTTGTTGAGATATTCTACATACACTCGCTTGTTTTCTTCTGGTTCGTCGGGATAATTTAGCAAAAGATTACACAAGCCTAAAATGTTAGCCAAAGGGCTTCTAATCTTATGGGACTGTTGCCAAGCAATTTCCTGCAATGCCTTATTTTGCTGCAAAATGGTGTCCTGATATTTTTTCTTAGCAGTAACGTCTTGTAAAATCACTATAATTCGCTGCTCGTTCTTAGTTGAAAAAGTATTTAGGCTGGCTTCTACAAAAATTTCCTTGCCACTTTTAGTGAGAGCAGGAATATAGCGCTCAATGCGCATGGAAGTGCTGTGGTGTTCAAGATATGTTTTGTAGTATTGCTTGTGATTTTCTCTAAGCGACTCAGGAATGAGTATTTCGATATTTTTTCCAAGCACTTCGTGGGCATGGTAGCCGAATACTTTTTCAAATTCTTCGTTGACAAACTCAATTAACATATTGATCCTGACAATAAGCAAGGGATGGGGAATAGCTTCTATGATGCGTTGAAGTTGGTGGCGACTTTCTTGAAGTTTAAGCTCGCGTTCTTTGGGCTCAGTAATATCGCTTACATTGTGGGCAATTCCGATAATTTCTTTTCTTTCCCCATAGACGGGCATGAGAGAAAAGCGCCACCATCGCTCTCCGTCGGTGCGTTCTAGTACAATAGTTTCCCCTTTTAGTACTCTTTGGCAGTGATTGATAAATTCTTCTTTGTATTCTGGCAGTACGTAGTCAAACATGTTATCGCCAATTTGGGCTTCCTTGCCAAATAACCGCCGCGTAATTTGACGGGCTACGTGATTATTGTAGCGAATAATGAAATCCGTGTCGATGAAACTGGAGGCTTCTGTGGTGCTATTGTAGATAGCATGAAGCATAAAGGCTTGTTTTTTAAGCCTTTCAGCGTATTTTTTTTGCAAGGTGATATCGCGGAAAAATACGCTCAGTCCTTCAGTGGAAGGATATGCCGTAACGCCAAACCAACGCTTCAGATCAGGGCGGTAGTCTTCGAAGTGAACTACGATGCCTTCTTGCATGGCTTTGCGGAATTTTTGGGGGTAGTTGTAATCTGGAGAATCGGGAAATAAATCCCAGAAGTAACTGCCCAGCAAGCGCTCTCGTGGAAAGCCTAAAATTTTTTCTGCTACTTTGTTAATTTTTACGAAACACCATTGATTATCAAGCTGATAAAAGCCATCGTTAATTTCTTCGATAATTTTTTCTACCTTTTGAGCAAAATCTCTTGCTATGCGGCTATTTTTTTCTGTTTCTGTAATATCGTACCCGACGCAAATGATAGCAAAAGGCTTTTGGTTGGGATCTTGCAAAGTAGAGAATTCCCAAGCAGTCCAGTAGAAGCTCTCCCCAGTGGAATCTGGTTTGCGCAGGTCGATTTTTACCGGTTTGCCAGGTTGAGCTAAACAGGCATTGACCGCCTCTAAGCATTTGCGGTGATCTTCTTGGTAAATAGTAGCAAACACCGATTGATAAAGTAAGTCATCTTCTGGCAGTCTGAAGCGCTTTCGAAAAAGGTCATTGACAAACAAATAGCACCCTTCAAGGTCTGTAACGACTACGTAGTAATTATTTGAGCGCAAAAGATAGGTAGGAACGTAATTGCTAATTAAGTCAGTCAGTGTTGTCATGCGCAGGAACTTAGCTTAGGCGGTTAAAGACAAAATTAAGCAACTATATTTTATTGCTTCTCAAACCTGGTTGCCCAAGTGTAAAATTTGGAAACGTTTAGTTTTGGGATAGAATAAGGGGTTGTTTAACTGTTTTTAAGCAAGCTACTCTCCCTAAATTTCAACAAATTTGAATACATTTCCAAGCACAAATTCGAAAAACGCCCCTTGGGCACTTTACTGTTTTGGCTTAATCCAACTTAGCACTATGAAGTATGTGAGCTCTGTTTTAGCAGTGTTAATCTTATTTGCTTGTTCTTTAACTGCGGTAGCTCAAAAAGGTAAAATTATTGTGGAAATAGGCAATTTGCGCAATAATAGTGGCAAGGTGCTAGCCGCCCTCTACAACAGCGAAAAAACGTTTATGAGTGAAAGGCAAGCAGTAGCTACAGGGCAAGCTACCATCACTAGCCAGACAGCGCAAATTGTTTTTGAAGTACCTTACGGAGAATATGCCATCGCCTTATTGCACGACGAAAACGACAACGGAAAAATGGACAGCAATTTATTTGGGATTCCCAAAGAAGGATATGCTGTTTCAAACAATGCAAAAAATTCCTTTGGAGCGCCTAAATATGTTGATGCCAAATTTCGCTTAGACAAGCCCGAGGTCAGGCAAAAAATTGAGATAATTTATTGGTAGCGGACTTGTCGGAGTGAGAGGATTTGAACCTCCGTCCTCCACGTCCCGAACGTGGCGCGCTAACCGGGCTGCGCTACACTCCGAATGTATTTGCAAAACTACTAAAGATTTTGAATCACTCTACACTATCAGTCAAATATTTCGCTATTATTGCCCGCAAGTATTCCCTTATGACATGAAAAGGTATTTTTTGAAACTAGTTTTCGTTGCGTTTTTGTGGACTGCTGGCTTAAAAGCGCAACAACTCACCTACCACTTACGCATACAAGCCCCTCATACGCACTATCTGGAAGTAGAAATTCGCTTTGAGAATCTGCCTACTGATGTGCAAAAGCGCGGCTATATAGATTTTAAAATGCCAGTTTGGGCTCCTGGCTCTTATTTAGTGCGCGAGTTTTCGCGCAATGTAGAGGCAGAGCAAGCAACCGACCTCAATGGCATGCCCCTCAAATTCGAGAAAATGAACAAGAATACTTGGCGAGTGCAACTGGCAGCCGCAAAAGGAGTGCGATTTAGCTATCAAGTATATGCTTTTGAGCAATCGGTTCGCACTAGCTTTGTAGATGATTCCCATGCCTTTATTAGTCCGCCTAGCGTGTTTATGTTTCCCGATGGATTTATACATCTGCCTTCTACATTGCACATTACCCCTTACAAGGAGTGGAAGGAAATTTCCTGTACTTTAGAAAAGGTCGAAGGCAATCCCTACCTGCGCAGGGCACCTAACTATGACCAACTCGCCGATGCCCCCATAGAAATTGGCAATCAGCGCATTATTTCCTTCACCGCTGCAGGTATTCCGCACCAATATGCCATGTACGGAGTGGCAGAATACGACGCAGAGCGCCTCGTCAGAGATACAAAAGCTATCGTAGAGGCTGCCGTGGAAATCTTTGGCGAACATCCTTGCAAGGAATACATTTTTATTGTGCACCATTTAGGCGGCGGAGCCACAGGTGGGCTAGAACATCTCAACTCTACTGTGCTGGCAGTCAATCGAAATGCTTATCAAACTCAAAGCGGTTACATGGGCTTTTTGCGCTTAGTAGCTCACGAGTATTTCCATTTATGGAACGTAAAACGCCTTCGTCCTGACGTGCTAGGACCCTTTAACTACGACCAAGAAAACTACACGCGCTTGCTTTGGATGGCAGAAGGATTTACCTCTTATTACGACGATTTAATTCTCTGCCGAGCTGGATTAATTGACGAACAGTCTTATCTGCGCGAGCTAGTAGCTAATATTGCCGAACACGAAAATGCTCCAGGTAGCAAAGTGCAATCAGTGGCCGAGGCTAGTTTTGACGCATGGATTAAATATTATCGCCGAAATGAAAATTCTATCAACAGCACTATTTCCTATTATGGCTCTGGGGCAAGAATTGCCATGCTGTTGGACTTAGAAATTCTGCACGGCAGCAAAGGACAGAAGAACCTTGATGACGTCATGCGGTACCTTTACCAAACTACTTACAAAAAACTCAATCGCGGGTTTACAGAAGCCGAACTTAAAAAGGCTTGTGAAGAAGTGGCTGGCAAAAAATTAGATGAAATTTTTGATAATTTTGTCCACGGGACAAAACCAGTGGACTACAATCACTATTTGGCTTATGCTGGGCTGCAACTGAGCGTTTCTCCTGACAATACCCCTAGCTTAGGCATGACCCTTGCTGATGAAAACAATCGAGTTATAGTAAAAGTTACTCGCCGAGGAGCTCCAGCTTATAACGACGGAATCAACGTAAATGACGAAATCATTGCCATAGATGGTTTTCGCATTAACAGTGCCGCCGCTGCCAACACTTACATTGCTTCCCGCACTGTCGGGCAAACAGTAAAAGTATTGCTTGCACGCGACGGGCTCGTAAGAGAACTTCCTGTTAAAGTGGGCACCAGTGGAACGGCACAGTATAGCATTACTTCACTTAGTACCAGTTCCGAAGAGCAAGAAGTAGTTTTTCGGAAATTGGTTAGGAAAGAGTAAAAAACGCTACTATGGCATTTTGTAAAATTTTTAAGCAACTGGAAAAAGTTGGCAAAAAGCCCAACTCGTTTTGCCAAAGATGGACTTTCGTTCTTGCAAAACCGTCCAAGTTACTTTTTGGCATGCTGTTAGGAGTAATTTTCTCCAACAAGAAGTTTTCTTGGGTGGTTGAAAAATAGCATAAATTAGCTTCTCTAAGCGCATGCCTATTGATTTAGGAATAGTAAAGCAGTACGGCAATTTAGAGCTACTTGCCAAACAGATGGTAGAGGGATTTATTACTGGATTGCATAAATCACCCTATCATGGTTTTTCTGTGGAGTTTGCCGAACATCGCCTTTACAATACGGGAGAAAGCACCCGGCATATAGATTGGAAAGTATATGCCAAAACAGATCGCCTCTATACTAAGCGCTATGAAGAAGAAACTAACTTGCGCTGCTTGATTTTGCTGGACAATTCTTCTTCCATGCATTACCCCCCTAAAGATAGGGGTAAAATTCGCTTTAGCATCATAGGCGCTGCTTGCCTTGCCTATATGCTTCAACGCCAACGGGATGCAGTAGGAATTGCCGCTTTTTCCGATGCAATAGAATGGGAAACCCCTGTCAAATCCACTCCTACTCATTTGCATCACCTATTTGTGCGCTTGCAGCAAATGTTCGACCAACCTTCGGAAAAAAAGTCTACACAAGCTGCTAAGGTTATTCACCAAATAGCTGATAAAATTCATCGTCGTTCGCTCATTATCATTTTTAGCGACATGATGGAAAACACCACTGACCAAAAAGAGCTTTTTTCCGCTTTGCAACATCTCAAGCACAATCACCACGAAGTATTGCTTTTTCACACCATCGACAAGCAAACAGAAGAAGCCTTTCAGTTTGCGGATCGCCCTTATGTGTTTATAGATCTAGAAAGTGGTCAGCGAATTAAACTGCAACCTTCTGAAGTTCGTTCCTATTATCGCCAGCAGATTAGTGAGCATTTTCATCAACTCAAGCTCAAGTGTGGACAATATAAAATTGATTTCATCCAAGCAGATATCAGTCAATCTATTAACCAAATCCTGCTTGCCTATTTGATTAAGCGAGCCAAAATGAGATAAATATGCCTACCGTCCAACAACACTTCACAAAACAAAAACACGGCTTAGGCTCCTTTCCAGTTTTCTTTCTTTCGCTCTGTACCTTGCAAGGGGCGCTCATGATTTTGTGGCTGGGGCATGCCATAGGGCATTTAGGACTCATCGGGGCAATAGGCATGGTAGGGCTAGCCCACCTGATTACCATCCCTACGGCAATGGCTTTCTCGGAAATTGCCACTAACCAAAAAGTGGAAGGAGGCGGGGAATATTTCATTATTTCTCGCTCGTTTGGCATTACGGTAGCAGTTCCCATCGGAGTAATGCTTTATATTGCCCAAACTATTCTAACGGCTATCTATCTAATCACCTTTTCGCGTGCATTTAAGCCTTTTTTTGATTACTTACTGGCTTCGCCGCTAAACATTTACGTGTATGACTATCGCGTAGCAAGTTTTCCAGCTTTTCTGCTGCTAACCTTTCTACTGCTTCGCTTTGGTTCAGAGGTATTGCTTAAACTGCTTTACCTCACAGTGCCTTTAATGATTTTTGGCTATGGGTTGTTTTTAAGCAGCCAGCCTGCTGACCGAACAGAACTCCACTTCAGCGAATTGACACGCCAAATAGACAATCCACTCGATTTTTTCACAGTTTTGGCTTTGTGCTTTCCCATGTTCGGCGGGATGACCGCCGGTTTGAGTTTTTCCAAAAAATTAGATGAGCCGCGGCGCTCTTTGCCCAGAGGAATTATTGGAGCTACTGTAGTGGGCTTTCTAGGCTATTTAGTGTTTATTTTTAAACTCTACATGATTGCTCCCCTGCAGGAGTTGGTAAACAATCCCCTTGTAATGGCAGATAAGACGCCTTTTGGAGTAGAAATACTGTTTGTTCTTGGGTTGGTTAGCACACTTTCGGCAGCCAGTTCTTTCTTGATGGCAAGTAGAACTTTACAGGCTCTTGCTTCCGACCGCGTGTTGCCTAATCTGGTTTGGGACCGCTGGCTGTCTCGCATCAACAGAGAAGATGCTAGCAATCCCTTGCCTGAACATGCAATTCAAGTTACAGCCATTGCAGTATTTCTCGCCTTGCTTTACAATGATATGCCTTCCATGCTTGAAGGCACTTCTATTCTACTGTGCCTGACCTTTGGCTCCATTTGTATGATTTCTTTTTTAGAGCACTTTGCCGCCGACCCCGCTTATCGACCTTTGTTCCGCACCCGGTGGTACATCTCTTTGGCAGGGGCAATGACTTGCATCTTTGCGATGATTAACATGAACTTGCGGCTTTCTCTTACAGCTTTAGTGGCAATGGTTTTCATCTACATGGTCGTAAATCGCTATCAAAGTCGCAAACAAGGGCTTTCGGTCATTTTTCAAGGAGTGATCTTCCAGCTTAGCCGCACTTTGCAAATTTTCTTGCAAAAGGCACGCAAAGAGCCCGACATAGAGCACTGGCGTCCTTCTATTATCTGCATTTCTACCCACTCTTTTGAACGGGTGGCAGCTTTCCAATTTCTTCGCTGGATTTCCCACAAATATGGCTTTGGCACTTATATCCATTTGATTGAGGGATATCTTTCAAAGGAAACGCACCGCCAATCAAAGGAGTGCTACCAACAGTTAATTAAAATTTCTGATGCTACCCATAGTAATGTGTACATAGATACATTGGTAAGTCCTTCGGCAGCAGCGGCTATTTCTCAAGTGATTCAATTGCCTGGCATTTCTGGCAAGGAAAACAACGTAATCATGTTTGAGTTTTCCAAGTCCAATCCAGAAGGTTTGTCTAGCATTGCAGCTAACTTTCAGTTGGTGCGGGCAACGGACTTCGATGCCATTGTGCTGGGAAGCTCTGACCGCAATTTCGGCTACCACAGCGAAATAGATATTTGGATTACTTCTAACGACTATGAAAACGCTACCTTGATGATTTTGTTAGGCTATATCATTCTAGGTCATCCCGACTGGAGCAACGCCAGCATTAAAATTTTTGCCGTCTACCCGGAAAATGAAATAATGGAGCAAAAACAAAACCTGATGGAATTAATTAACTCGGGTAGGCTGCCCATTTCACCTTCTAACATTGAATTGATTCCCAAAAAAGAAAACGTGGACACGAAAACTATCATCAATCAAAAATCCAAGCGCGCTGACTTGACCATTATCGGTATTCGCTCAGAGGCGGTAAAGCATAGCGGGGAAGCCGTTTTCATGGGGTATGATGGCATTGGCGACGTGCTATTTGTCAATACAAAAACGATGAAGTCTTTGCGGTAACTTCTTGCATGAAAAGCCTGTAAAAAATTTGCCTTGTCTGGTCAAACTTTGGCTAACCAACTAAAGTGTTATTTGCGACCTTAAAAAGGTGTTACAAAGCGGTAGCAAATTGTAGCGGAGGGAATTAACCAGAACCGCATCAAAGTGGTGAAAGAACTGGTAGGGAAGGGCTTAAAGCATTTACAAACTTTCCCTGTTGGTTTTAAGTTATGATGACAAATTTTGTTTTACATGGCGAAAACGGCAATTGTCATCGGAGCGGGGTTTGCAGGGCTTTCAGCTGCTACTAGCTTAGCAGCTAAAGGTTGGCAAGTAACTATTTTAGAGAAGCACTCTCAAACGGGGGGGCGTGCCCGAGTGCTAGAAAAAGAAGGGTTTCGCTTTGACATGGGACCTAGCTGGTACTGGATGCCCGACGTATTTGAAACCTACTTCGGCTGGTTTGGCAAAAAAGTAAGCCAGTATTACCAGCTAGTGCGCCTCGATCCTTCCTACCGCGTTTTCTTTGAAGATGATAAGCAAATCGATATCCCTGCTCAGTATGATTCCTTTCGCCAGTTGTGTGAACGCATAGAGCCAGGTTCATCCCCAAAGTTAGATGAATTCATAAGACAAGCAGCCTACAAATACAAAGTGGGCATGACCGAGTTTGTTTACAAGCCTAGCCTTTCTTGGTGGGAGTTTGCCGACTTGCGTTTGTTGGTGGAACTCTTTCGCATGGACTTGTTCCAGAGCATGGCTAGCCACGTGCGCAAGTTCTTCAAAGACGAGCACCTGATTAGAATCATGGAATTTCCCGTTTTGTTTTTAGGAGGGACAGCACGGAGCATTCCTGCCCTTTACAGCCTAATGAACTATGCTGATATTCAACTAGGTACCTGGTATCCTATGGGGGGGATGTACCGCATCGTGGAAGCCATGACAGCGCTGGCTCAAGAAAAGGGCGTCCAAATACGGCTTAATTCCCCTGTGGTAACGTTGGAAATACACCAAAGCAAAATCGCCGCTGTCATTACTGATAAAGAGCAATTTAGCGCTGACGTAGTCATTAACAGCGGAGATTATCACCATTGCGAAACAGCTTTGCTACCTGCTGCTTTTCGCAGTTACTCAGAAAGTTATTGGAACTCACGCATAATGGCACCTTCTTGCTTGCTTTACTACTTGGGCATTAACAAGCGACTAAAAAATTTATTGCACCACAACTTATTTTTTGACGAAGATTTTAACCTACATGCCTCAGAAATTTACCATACTCCTTGCTGGCCTCAGCGACCATTGTTTTATGCCTCGGTGCCTTCTATTACTGACCCTAGTGTAGCTCCTCCAGGGTGCGAAAATGTATTCTTGCTCATTCCCGTAGCTGCTGGTCTGCCTGATAGTCCCCAAATTCGAGAAAAATACTACCACATTGTCATGGAGCGGTTAGAACGCCGCACAGGAGAGACCATCCGTCCTCATGTGATTGTCAAAGAGACGTTTGCCTATCGCGATTTTGTCAGTGAATATCATTCTTTTAAAGGAAATGCCTACGGACTGGCTAATACGCTTTTTCAAACTGCTATTTTTAAACCTGCATTGAGAAGCAAAAAAGTTCGCAATTTATTTCACACAGGTCAGCTAACCGTGCCAGGACCAGGAGTGCCGCCTTCGCTTATTTCTGGACAAGTAGTAGCTCGCCTTATCGAAGAAGTAATGCATTAATTTTTGCGAAAATTTGTATTTTAGGCTAAACTAAACCAACGGGCAAACAGTTAAACCAACGCCAATAGTTGCATCCTAATGCTGTTGTTAGAGTATGTTTGACCTGTTCACGCAAACCACCCTCAAATGCAGCGAAATAGTAACTAAAAGTTACAGCACTTCTTTTTCGCTGGGCATTCGCATGTTTGATCCTTCGCTGCATAAGCCTATTTACGCCATCTACGGATTTGTGCGCTATGCGGATGAAATTGTAGATACATTTCACCAGCATGACAAAAAAGCTCTGTTGGAGCGCTTTCGCCAAGATACTTACGCAGCCATCGAGCAAAAAATTAGTCTTAATCCAGTGCTACATTCTTTTCAATGGGTAGTAAACACCTATCGCATTGAACGGGAATTGATAGAGGCTTTCTTGCACAGCATGGAAATGGATTTGTATTTCCAGCAGTACAATGACGAACACTATAAGGAGTATATTTATGGTTCTGCAGAAGTGGTAGGGCTAATGTGTTTGCGCGTATTTTGCGAAGGAGATGAGGCTCTTTACCAAAGGCTTGCCCCTGCTGCTCGCAGACTGGGAGCGGCTTTTCAAAAAGTCAATTTCTTGCGCGATATGAAAAGCGATTACTTTGAGCGCGGACGCGTTTACTTTCCTGGGGTAGATTTCAACCGCTTTGACGGCAATGCCAAACGAGCCATAGAAGCCGATATCCAAAAGGATTTCGACCAAGCCTATCAAGGCATTCTCCAACTACCGCGCAAAGCTCGGCTGGGGGTATACTTGGCTTACGTATACTACTTGCGCTTATTTAAGAAGATACAGCAGGCACCTCCCTCTAAAGTCCTTTCAGAGCGGATTCGCGTTTCCGATAAGCGAAAAATTTACTTGCTTGCAGAAAGCTACTTTAAGCATCGCCTCAATTACATCTAAACCAAAAAAATTGTACCTGCCAGTTAACTATGTCAAAATTCCACTAACTTGCCTTTGCCAAATACCCCATTAACCACACCTTAATATGAGACTGGCAGGAAAGATAACTTTCATTACAGGCGGTGCAGCAGGTTTAGGAAAAGGCATCGCTGAAGAATTTGCTCGGCAGGGAGCAAGGGTAATCATTGCCGATATTAATGCTGAGAAAGGTCAAGCAGTAGCCCAAAGTATCAAAGGCACTTTTTTTCACTTAGATGTAACGGATGCTTCTGCAGTAGCTCAGGTACTCAAGGAAATAGAGCAGCAATTTGGTCGGCTGGACGTGCTGGTAAACAATGCTGGCATAGATGGCGAGCAAAAAATTTCGCATCTTAGTTCGTTGGATAATTGGAAGCGCGTTATAGAGGTGAATTTGAATGGTGTTTTCTATGTGATGAAAGCATGCCTAGACCTAATGATGCGCCAGCAACCCAAAGGAGGCTCTATCATTAACATGGCTTCGATTGCGGGTATGGTAGGTTTCCCCAACTTGCCAGCCTATTGCGCTTCCAAAGGAGCGGTGATTAACCTTACTCGAGCAGTTGCTATTGAGTACGGGGCGGAGAATATTCGAGTAAATGCCATTGCCCCCACAGCTGTAATGACTGACTTGGTAGAGCATTTCATCAATACTTCTCCTGACCCAGAAGCTACTCGTAACCAGCTATTTAATCTCAACATCATTCCTGGCATGCCTGAAGTAAAAGATATTGCCTATGCTGCTGTTTACCTTGCCAGTGATGAGTCGCGCTACGTTACGGGGATTACTTTGCCTGTAGATGGTGGCTATACTTGCCGCTAAATTTACAAATTAGCCTCTTGCAATCTTTGTTGTGTTAGCATGTTGCTGGGCAAAATTACCAGCTGCCTGCAAGTGAGTTGAAAACTAAAAATTTGCTTTGCTGGCAGGGCATCATGCTTAGCAAGAAGAACTTTTTGCAACTTTCGGAGATACGCACCAGACTGCTTTACTCCAATACAATAGGAGGCAATTTGAAACTAAACTGCCGAGGGGGAAGTAATTGCAAAGTCAGTTGGAAAGTAATAGTGTCGCGTTTTTGAACTGACTGATTGAATTTCAAAAAAAGTACTCGGGTAACTGGTACAGGGGGGCGGCGCGCAAAACTATCTGCCGGGATGCGAAAATCATCAGCGGTAACATTTGCCAAAAAAATTTTATTGAGGTTTTCTCCCGCTTGAAATTTTTCTACTTCCTTGTCAGCAGTGATAATAATTTGCCGAATAACATCATTGACTAGCTCTTGTCGACTGGCAGGCAAAGCTCCTGAACTAATAGAAAGCATCGGAGCAGAAAAAAATTCCACTACAATGCCGTAGTCCTGGGCTTTTACTAGTGAAAAAGGAGTTTTGAGCGTATCTTTAGTGCGCAAATTCATGTGGCGCGCTTGCCCTCTTTGCCATGCATATACTTGGTAAGTGGATCCGCAATGGGTACCAACTGCAGCGCACATACCTACCTGACAGCAGATGATTAGCCCACGAAGTAACTTCATTGTTCGGATTGCTTCTTGGCACTACGACAGGATTTGGAACAACAAGAGGATTTTTTATTTTTCTTGTGGCTTTTTTTGTCTTTCTTAGTATCGTCATCATTCTGTAGGACAACAGGGGGCTTGTCGCCAAAGAGATTGACCAAGCTAGCAGACCAACTGTTTAAAAATACTCCTGTCATCACTACAAGCGTTGCTAGTGTCTTTTTCATGTGCGAAAGTGTTGAAGGTGTTGTAAAAGTAGTGGATTTAATCGTATTATTACATGCCAATAGCGTTGTTTAAATTTTGCAGGTGAGTACAAACCTTGCTAAACACCTGCTCAAGGAAGTAGCTCAAGACAAATAACTAATCACAAGACTGTTTCGAATGAGTGCTAACAAGGAATCTTGGGGTTCTCGCATAGGACTGGTACTAGCAATGGCGGGAAATGCCGTAGGACTGGGTAACTTTTTGCGCTTTCCGGTGCAAGCCATTCAAAACGGAGGAGGTGCTTTCATCATTCCGTATCTGGTTTGCTTTTTATTGATGGGATTGCCTTTGCTAATGGTGGAGTGGAGCATAGGACGCTATGGAGGTAAATTTGGGCATCATAGTACGCCTTTTATCATGGATGCTATGAACAAACAGCCTTTTTGGAAGTACATTGGCGTGTTTGGCATTTTCACTAATTTGGCAGTAGCAGCGTATTACTGTTACTTGGAGTCCTGGACGTTAGCTTATATCTACCACTCTTTGGTAGGAACTTTTCACAACAAAGACAGTGGGCAAGTGGCGGCTTTTTTTAGCGATTACGTCAATGTGAATTCTACCACCACTAGCATTCCTTATGAGGCTATATGGTTTTGGCTCCTGTGCCTAGGGTTGAACACTTATTTTCTCTCTCGAGGGCTCAAGGGAGGGGTGGAGAAAGTAGCCAAAGTTGCCATGCCGTTGTTAATCATGTTTGGAATTTTCTTAGCCATCCAAGCCATTACCATCAAAGCAGGTGAAAACGGAGCAATTAACAACGGTACAGCAGGACTTAATTTCCTCTGGACACCTGATTTTTCCAGCATTTGGAGCCCTAAAGTATGGCTAGCGGCAGCAGGGCAAATTTTCTTTACTCTTTCGGTGGGCATGGGATCTATTCAGTGTTACGCTTCTTACTTGAAATCGAAAGATGACATTGCTCTCAACTCCATGAGCGCGGGTTGGATGAATGAATTTGTAGAAGTAGTGCTGGGAAGTTCTATTCTCATTCCCATTTCTGTGGGTTATCTGGGTATTGATACCGTCGTGGAAATGACTAAAAACGGCGGCTTAGGATTGGGTTTTAGAACCCTGCCTTATTTGTTTGAACAATGGGGACCCTTACTGGCTGCTCTCAGCGGTACCTTTTGGTTTGGATTGCTCTTTTTTGCTGGTATTACTTCTTCTCTGGCAATGGGAACGCCTTTTGTAGGTTTTTTACAAGACGAGTTCAACTGGAACCGAGAGCAAGCGGCATGGATGTTCGGTTTGGCTATTTTGCTACTTGGCCTTCCTACTGTCTTGTTCTTTCAATACGGCGTGTTTGACGAATACGACTTTTGGGCAGGTACTTTCTCCTTAGTTTTCTTTGCCTTTGCTGAAATTGTCCTATTTGCTTGGGTTTTCGGCATGGAGAAAGGCTGGGAAGAAATTAACGCTGGAGCCGACATCAAAATACCGTACATTTACAAATACATCATCAAATACATTACACCTATTTTGCTGGGAGTGGTATTTTTCAGCAGTTTGCCTGATGTATGGCGTCAGGTCACCAATCAAACTCTCTACCAGCAACTAGCTCAAGCCCAACTGTCGCAGGATCAGGCTAAAATTGATTTTTTAGAAAAATCCATCGCCTTTGTCAATGCGTCGCGGTTATTATTGTTGGCTACTTTTGTGGGAATAGCTGCTTTAGTGGCTGTAGCTTATCGCAAGCGCAAGAAAAGCAAGTTGAATCATTAAACATATTGCCATGTCCCCTATTGCTTTAGTGATGATGGTGAGCGTGCAAGTGTTAGTTACTTGCATTACAGGGTATTTTTTCTGGAAAGTGCTCAAAACACCGCCTAAGAATGACTAACTGCTATGCGGTTGCTCATTAAGGACAAATATTTTATACCGTATATTGACTCGGAAGCCCTTAGCCAGCGCGTTCAACAGCTGGGAAGGCAGATTAGCCACGACTATGCTGGAAAATATCCCTTGTTTATAGCGGTGTTAAATGGTGCTTTTATTTTCGCCGCCGACCTGATACGCACTGTAGATATTCCCTCGGAGATCTCCTTTGTCAAGTTTACCTCTTACCATAATATGCACAGCAGCGGCACGGTGGACCAAATTATTGGAATAGAAGAAGACCTGCGCGGGCGTCATATCATAGTTATTGAAGATATTATTGATACGGGCATCACTATCACAGAAGTGATTGCTGAAATCAAGCGCTATCAGCCAGCTTCTGTGGAAGTAGTGGCACTGTTGCTCAAGCCCGACGCACTGCAAAAGGCTGTGCAAATTAAATACGTGGGCTTTTGCATCGAGCCGCGCTTCGTAGTTGGCTACGGACTGGATTATGATGGATATGGAAGAAATTTACGCGACTTGTTTATTTTAGACCAAATTCCTGACCCACAAGGAGATCTAAAAGATTGGAGCACTGAGTAAATCTCCAGCGCAATGGAACTGCGCGAGCTGAAAAAATTAGTTGCTCAAGGGGAGGGGCTCACCATAGAATTTAAAAGAAAAGCATCGCACCCCGACAAAATTATGCGCGAAGTGGTAGCGTTTGCCAATACAGAAGGCGGCTTCTTGCTCATTGGAGTGGGCGATGATGGCTCTCTGCCTGGACTCAAATACCCCGATGAAGATGCCTTTGTAATTAAAAATGCTATTGCCAAGTATTGCAGTCCACCAGTGGAGTATGAACTTAAACAGGTGCCCGTTGCAGCTAATAGAACAGTACTTGTGTTTTACATCAAACCTTGCCAACAAAAGCCCGTATTTGTCATTTACAACTTTCGGCAAGGGAGGGGGCGAGCTTACGTACGCGTAGCTGACCGCAGTGTACAAGCCAGCCGTGAAATGCGTCAGATTCTCAAATATGCCAATTCGGGGCAACAAATTGGCTTTACTTACGGAGAACGCGAACGCCTACTATTGCATTACCTAGCAGAACATCGGCAGATCAACGTAGCAACCTTTGCTCGCATTGCTCATTTATCCCTCAAGGAGGCTTCTACTCTACTGGTGCGCCTCACGTTGGCAAAAGTTCTTCAGATCATCCCCCATGAGTCAGGCGACTACTTTATGCGAACTCCCGAAGATTGGTGAGCCCCAAAATTAACCCAAAGTACGAGACGCCCTTTGCAAACTAGCAAAATAGTCAGCACTGTGTAGCAATCGACTGCCATACCAAGAAAACATTTGCCCCTCTACAAGCTGGAAGCGTGCTTTAGGGAGTAAGGGTCGCAATTCTGCTATGTGTTTTTGACCAAAGGGAAAAGGCTCTGAGGAAAGAAATACCCAGTCAGGAGCCAGTTCAGTCATTTGCTTTTCCGTCAGTACTGGATATCGAGGCAATGCCAGGACATTTTGCCAGCCCGCCCATTGTAGCATGTCGTCAATGAAAGTATTTTTCCCGGCAGCCATCCAAGGCTTACGCCAAATAAGATATAGAACGCGAGGTCTTGAGCAAAAAGCAGTTTTCTCTTTCAGAAGAACAAATTTTTGGCGTATGTTTTCTGCCAATGCAAAGGCTTTTGCTTCCGTTCCAGTAATGTTGCCAATAGATAGAATCATTTGTAGGGCATCTTCTAAGGTAGTAATATCGCTCATCCAAACTGGATAATGAAGAGAAAGTGATTCAATGCCTTCGCGGTAGTTTTCTTCTTTGTTGCCAATAATTAAGTCGGGATAGAGGTGATGGATCACCTCCATGCGAAACTGCTTAGTGCCGCCAATAATAGTTTTCGTTTTTCGGGCTTGGGCAGGATGAACGCAAAATTTGGTAACTCCTACTATGCGCTGGCTTAATCCTAACTCGTAAAGTAACTCTGTTAAAGAAGGCACTAAGGAGATAATTTTTTGCGGCAAGGCAGGCAGGGCAACTTGCCTTTGCATTTGGTCGATAACTACCTGCATGGTTGTATAGACAACGGACTTTTGTATAATTTACTAAGATGGCTTGCAATAGTAGTTATTTCCAGTGCGTAACTCTTCCGAACTTAATGGCGTTTGCCGCACTCTCACCACAGGCTTTCACTACGTGAATTAAATCGGCAAAGCGCTTGTCTTGCGTAAGTCCTTTTTTGTAACGGGCGTAGATTTGCTGGGCAATCACTGCTACTTTATAACAGCCGAACACATAGTAAAATAAAAGATGGCTAATATCCCTGCCACTTGCTTGCGCGTAGACCTGAGCTACCTCCTCTCGATTCAAGTTGCCAGCAAGGGCTGTGAGGGTCGCATATCGCTTAAGTACAGAAGGGCTATCCTCGTCCGCCCAATAAGCTAAAGTAGTGCCTAAGTCCATCAATGGATCGCCTACTGTAGCCATTTCCCAATCCAGTACTGCAATTACTTCGGTGAGATTGTTGGGGTTTAACAATAGATTGTCGTATTTGTAGTCGTTGTGAATTAGTGCAGGGGCATTTTCAGCAGGTAAATGGGCTTGCAGCCATTCTGCCACGTGATGGAGTGATTCGATGGGCTCTATAGCAGATTTTTGATAGCGTTTTATCCAACCTTCCACTTGGCGTTGTACATAACCTTCAGGCTTGCCTATGTGCACCAGTCCAGTTTTGTAGATATCGATGGCGTGTAAGTCGGCTAGATTTTGAATAATTGAAATAGAAACTGCCCGCAGTTGCTCACCTTTGATCTGTGGCAAGGGATGACGCAAAATCACGCCGTGGAGGCGTTCCATCAAATAAAATTCGGCGCCTATGATGGAGGTGTCATTGGTGTAAACCAACGGTTTAGGAACTTTGGCATAGACAGGCTCCAGCATGCGCAAGATTTCATACTCACGCCGCATATCGTGGGCTGATTGGATATTAACTCCAAAAGGAGGGCGGCGCAATACCAGTTCTTTCTTGCCCCAACGAATAAGGTAAGTAAGGTTAGAAAAACCCGCTGGGAATTGCTCTATAGTTAAGCTTGCTTCCTGTTGGGGGAAGTGTTGCTTCAAGAAAGCACTTAGCTCACTGATATTGAGCTCTTCACCTGGGCGAACAGCACCAGGTTGGTCAATAGGAAAGCGCATACCATTCATGTTTGCCCCAATGTTATCCACGAAAATAAAAAGTTCCTGCCTTGCCTACTTTTTTGCTAAGAATTTTGCATTTATGCGGGGTTGTTGCTAAGATTGCATGAACGAAATTAGACTGCGCCAATTGGTGTTCGCGTCTGAAATTAGGATTATTGTTTTATCACTAAACTTGCAAGTCTTATGGCAAGAATTAAATACTACTATGACACGGAAACGTGTCGCTACGAACCTATTAAAAGAACTACTGCCGAAATCCTAATCAATGCTGCCGGTTTTATTCTCTTGAGTGCATTTTTTGGATTTGTCTTTTTCCAGGTTGCCAATATATTTTTCCCTTCCTCTGCAGAAGCTGCACTTCGAGAAGAAAATCAGCAACTTTTGTTAAAGTACGAGCTCCTTTCCAAACAAATGGCAGAAGTTTCTCAAGTGCTGGAAAGGTTACAAGAACGAGATGACAAAGTATATCGCTTAGTGCTACAATCTGAGCCCATTCCTGAAGAAATTCGCAAAGGCGGCATAGGAGGAGCGGAAAGGTATCGCCATTTGTTAGAAGAAGGGTTAAAACGAGAAGAGCTTATCGTAAGTAGTTTTAAAAAGCTCGACCAACTCAGGCGGCAGATGTACGTCCAGTCTAAATCTTACGATGAAATCATCCAGCTACAAGCAAAAAAAGAAGAGCGCTTAGCTGCTATCCCTGCCATTGTACCTGTAGCTTTGAATGCAAAAACGATGTTTATCTCGGGCTACGGCAATCGCATGCACCCTATTTATAAAATCAGAAAGTTTCACACTGGTTGTGATTTTGCCGCTCCCATAGGAACTCCCGTATATGCCACCGGAAACGGCGTTGTGCGCATGGCTGACTACGATGGTGGATATGGCAAGTGCATCGAAATTGACCATGGAGATGGGTACGTAACCAAATATGCCCATCTTTCGGCGTATACCGTGAAAGTAGGTCAGCGAGTAAAGCGAGGGCAGATGATAGGCAGAGTAGGCAGCACAGGAGTTTCTATTTCACCTCACCTGCACTACGAGGTAATTATACGCGGGCAAAAAGTCAATCCAGTGCATTATTTTGGCGGCAGTCTAACCCCTTCAGAATATGCTGAAGTGCTTCGTCAAGCCGAGCAAGACCGTCCTTCTTTAGGCGGCAACTAAGAATGTAGGGCAAGTCATTAGAAAATTTGTTGCATTTGCGTTACAATTTACCCATACCAGCGAAAAAATAGTTATAGCAATACCTCTGCGCTGCCTCCCAAGCAGCGCTTTTTTAGTTTGAGTGGAAAAGGTTAGCAAAATTCTTACTAACTTCACAAAGGTTTTAGGGATACGTACATATGAAACCTTACTTTATGACCTTGTTGCTTTTGTGGCTTGCCTTGCTCAAGTTAGAAGCTAAAGCACAGGGGATTATTTTCACAAAGGGCAGCTGGCGAGAAATTTTGGCAAAAGCCAAAGCCCAGAACAAGCCCATCTTCGTAGATTTCTATGCCGAGTGGTGCGGTCCCTGCAAGATGATGGCAAAAAATGTGTTCACTGATGCAGAGGTAGGCAAGTACTACAATCAGCATTTTATTTCAGTACAAATCGATGCCGAAAAACAAGAACCCGAGCTGGTGCGGCTTGCCCAAATAGAAGCTTATCCTTCCTTGTATTATTTTTCTCCTGAAGGAAAAGTAATTGACAGGAATGTCGGCGCGCTAGACAAAAAAGCGTTTATAGCTCTTGGCAAAAGAGTTATCAATAAAAGAGCCCTTGCCAAAAATTTGCCTGCCATCAAAGCACGCTATCAAGCCAACCCGAATGACTCAGTAGAAATGCGCCGCTATCTTTTAGCCTTAGCTCAAGCAGGTGTGAGGGATACTTCGGCTATTCCAGTGGCGCAGCGTTACTTTTCCTTATTATCGGAAGAAGAATTGTTAGAGGAAGAAAATTGGCATATTGTGGAAACATTTGTAGCCTCTACCAGTAGCCCTCAGTTTCAGTACGTGCTAAGGAATTTAAAAAAATTTATAGACAAGTTTGGCAGGAGCGCAGAAGAATTTGTTGAAAGGCAAATAAGCGGTTTGATGGGAGAGGCTATTAAGGAAATGAATCTTGCTAAAGTGGACTCTGCCAAGCAAATATATTTTGCAGTTATGGCAGCGGTTAATCCTCAGCCACGCGAGAAAGCTTTTTACGATGCCATCTTAGACATGTCTTACTATGAAGGCGTAGGCGACCTTCCTTCCTACTTTAATGCCTTGATACATTGGGTAGAAACTTACAACATGGATTCGCGGGAAGTTGTACTAGAGGCTGCTCTTGAGATTGCCTTGCACACAAAAGAAACAATGTTGCTGGAAATAGCTCGCAATTGGTCTGCTAAAGCCCTGCAAACCAATGAAGATGCGATAGCTTGCTATGTGCATGCGTTCATATTGGAAAATATGGGAGATGTTAAAAATGCTTCACTTTACGCCCAAAAAGGCTTAAAACTCAATCCTGGCAAAGAACTTAAAACTCGATTAGAAGAACTGCTGCAGCGCTTGAAATGAACATGAAAATAAATGGCTGGCTATTAGTGTGGTTACTTGGTGGAGTTGTAATAACAATGAAGGCTCAACAGCCCTCCTGGCACAATGTGGCTCCACCTACTGGCATTAATGCTCAACAGAACCTAGATGCACTTGGCAGCCCTGCTGTAGGGGGCAGCAATGTCGTAATAGCATTTGATACGCGCTATAGGGGATTTTTAAACAGCCCTTATCTGTTGGAATCGTGGTCAAAAGGTGAGTTGATTTTTAGGAATGGTGCCAAATACGTCCCAGTAGAATTGAAATTTAATACCTACAGCCAAGATGTGCTAGTTCGCAAAAGCGATACAGGTGATTCTGTTGTGTTAGATAAAACAATTATCCAGCAATTTACTTTGGTCAATGAGCAAGGGCAAAGTATGCTATTTCGCAGATTTACTCATCCAGAAACCAAGCAAACAGGCTTTTTCCACGTGCTTTTTGAGGGAAATTATTACTTGCTCTTGGCTCATTACCGCAAAACTTTGCTCAAAGCTGACTACAAAGGTGCCTACAGCGCTGAGCGTTACTATGATGAATTTGTTCCAGAAACCACCTACTTTTTGGTAACCAATTCAGGTGCAACATGGCAAAAGCTCAAAACCAATGAAAAATCCTTGCTTAAAGCTCTCAACGATATCGATGGAAAGCTAAAAGAATGGATTAAATCTCAAGGTCTCCACCCCTCTAAAAACCAATCCGACCTTGTGCAAGTAATACAGCGGGCTGAGGAGTGGAAAAAACAAACGGGGCAATAAATCGATGCAGTTACTTGGTAGGAGGAGCCTCTGGAAGCGCAATAAATTCTTCCTTTCCTTCTTTAGAAGACTTAAAGCCAGCCGCTCGCGGCATCCATTCTAATTGATCGTATTGGCAAGGAATAATTACATGTCCTTTAGTGTCCAATAGTCCCCACTTGTCATTTTGTTTTACCTTTATCAAGGAAAGGTGATAAGCGTTGTGGTACTTTTCAGCTTGGGATGACAAGAGAAATTGCATATCCTCCCATGAAGAAGAAATGATTTTTCCATTGGTGTTAATCAGGAACCACTTGCCATTTTTGCGCACAGGAGCTCCCCCTTGCCGAAATCCTAACGTGGTTTCGTATTGGCAGGCAATTTTATTTTTGCCTTCTTGGTTGATAAATCCCCATTTATTTGATTTAAGCACAGGTGCCCAGCCATCGCTAAACGGCTGAAGGTCATCCCATTCGGCATTGCTTTGCCATTTGCTAGCAAGGTTCAAGAAGCCCCATTTACCATTTTGTTTAAAACGCAAAAGCAATTCTTTCTCGGCGGCTTTGTTTTTGTTTTCTGGTTGTTTGTACTGCAAAAATTCAATGCGTTCAAACTCGGTCTTGAGTATGAAACCGCTTTGCAGTTCCATCATACCGTATTTGCTTTGGCGGCGCACTACTATCACTGTTGGAGTGGTTGCTTTGCCTTGCTCGTCGGTGAGCATGGCTATATCATCGTAACTTGGGCGAATAAGTATTTCGCCTTTAATGGTAATTAACCCAAACTTATCGAACTGCTTCACTTTAGCAACCATGGCTGTTGATTGGCAACTGGCTGGAAATAAACTTACTTCCTGATAGTCGAAGGTAGTGATGGGTTTGCCGTGGTAGTGAATCAGTCCGACAGTGCCGCCCTTTCGCACTTTGAGAATGCCCTCCCAACGGCTACAGGTGGAGTCCTTATTGTTTAAAAAACTGATGTGATCGTAAACAGGGGAGAGAATGATTTTGCCTGTATCATTTGCAATTCCCACTAGGTTTTGTTGGCGCACTACGAATAACTGCTTTCCCAGTGCAGCAATGTAAGCTGAGTCTATTTTTTCTAAAACGGGTTGGGTAGGAGGTTGCGGAATAGTTGCGCTATCTACAGGTTTTTTGATCTCTGGTAACAAGAGTGTATTGGACTTTGTAGAGGTGTTGTTGGCAGGGGGGCGGCTCACGCCAGGAGGAAGCGTTCCAGCATCTTTGGGCATGGGTCTGCGCTGGGCCAAAGTAGGCATCCATAACAGCCCTGCCAGTAATAAAGGTAAAAAGTACCTCCCTGTAGTGATTGTATGCATGGCAGGTATGAAAATATGAAGATGGTAGCAGATACAAAACGACAAAAAAGCTGCAATATTTTACAAACCGCTAATACTGAGCCCTCCGTCTACAATAATATTTTGACCTGTTAAGTACGAAGGCTTGTCCATAGCTAGGAAAGCCACTACAGCTGCTACTTCCTCAGGTTGTGCTACCCGACCCATGGGAGTGCGGCTAAGAATGAGCTGCATGCGTTCTTTGTTTTCAAGTACAGGTTTGGCAAGTGGGGTAACGGTGTACCATGGAGAAACTGCATTCACTCGGATGCCTTCTTTAGCCCACTCATTAGCAAGGCTGCGCGTCATTTGAAGCAACCCAGCTTTGGACATTGCATAAGGAGAACCTGAACCAATGTCTAAATTGCTGCCCGCCACCGAAGCAATGTTTATCACCGATGCTTTCCCTGACTGTTTGAGCAAGGGATAAAGCATTCTTGTCAGCTCAAAAGGGGCTGTTAAATTCACGGACCAGATTTGCCCATATTCTTGACAAGTGTAGTCAGGAGTTTTCTTGCGAATGTTAATGCCTGCGTTGTTTACTAGGATATCCAAACGCTGCCAATGCGTACCAATCCATTGGTAAATGGCATTTCTTGCCTCCGGAAGGCTTACATCTGCAGCCATGCCATAAATGCGTGCTTGATAGCGTTGTGCCCATTGCTGGCGTGCCGCTTCTACTTGCTCGGCGGAGCGCGCCACAAAAAGCACTTGAGCGCCTAACTGGAGAAATTCTTCAACTATTGCCTTGCCTATTCCCTTAGTGCCTCCAGTGACGAGGGCTTTTTTACCTTCCAATGACCAACCTGTCATACATTTAGTCTTTTAGTGGGTTGCTAGTAGGCAATAGGTAAGAGACAGAATCTAATATTCTTTGATGAGCTTTGCTACAATCCAGTTCGACGGAAAAATTTTCAGGTTTGGGAAACTCGCCTTTTGTATTGTAAGGGGCTAATTGGGGGTCGGCGAAAATTTTGTCCATATAAATGCCAAAAATAGGCATAGCCATGCGAGAGCCTTGTCCGTAGTCGCCGGTGCGGAAGTGAATGCTGCGTTCATCGCCTCCTACCCATATACCTGTAACTAGGTCCTTGGTCATACCTATAAACCAGCCGTCGGAGTAGTTCTGGGTAGTTCCAGTTTTGCATGCCACTTGGGTACCTTGTCTAAATTTGTAGCGGTAAAGTCCCAATCCAGTGCCGTTGCGTTCTTCAGCTGCCCCGCGCAGCATGTATACCATTGTATAGGCTTTTTCTTCATCGAATACTTCTCGTTTTTGAGGGACAAACCGCTGGAGTACTTTGCCATTTTTATCAGTAATGTGAGTAATATAGGTAGGCTGAATCCATACGCCTTTATTTACAAAGGTAGCGTAAGCGCCTGTGAGGTCGAATACCGATACGTCACCACCTGCTCCCAGGGCAAGGGAAGGTACTTCGTCAAGGGGGGTAGTAATGCCCATTTGCCGAGCATAGCGAATGACTTCAGAAGGCCTAACGCGACGCATTAAAAATGCAGCTGTTGTATTGATGGATTGTGCTAAAGCTTGCCGCAGGGTGTAGGTATTACCCGTGTAAGCACCAAAGTTTTTGGCAGTCCATGTTTGACCGCTTTCCAATACAAAAGTTTGAGGAGCATCTACTACTTCGGTGCAAGGTGAATAACCATGCTCAGCAATAGCTACTGCATAAATAATGGGCTTAAAAGCTGATCCAGGTTGCCTTGCGCCTTGCCGCACGTGGTCGTAGCTAAAAAATTTGAAGTTAATACCTCCCACCCAAGCCTTGATGTGCCCTGTATAAGGGTCTAAGCTCATGAGCCCTGCATGGAGAAATTTTTTGAAATATTTGACCGAATCGATAGGGCTCATGAGGGTATCAATTTCGTAGTTAGGCGCTTGCCAGCTAAATACCTTCATTGGAACAGGAGTGTTGAGTTGTTGAAAAATTGAAATGGTGTCATCTCCATAGAGATTTTTCAATATGCGGTAGTGATCTGTGCGGCGGATGGCTTTGTCAATAAAATCAGGAAGCTCGCGAAAATTTTCATCTACCCATGGATTGCGACCTTTCCAATGTTCAAAAAAACGCGCTTGGAGTTCTTTCATGTGTTCTGTGACTGCCTCTTCAGCGTAGCGTTGCATCCGCGAATCGATGGTAGTGTATATCTTGAGCCCATCAGCAAACAAGTCATATCCATTTTTAGCACACCAGTTAAGCAAATCTTTGCGGATTTCCATGCGGAAGTAAGGAGCTAGACCACTTACATGGTCGTCAGTCTGCACGTTGGCTACTTTGATGGGCGTTCTTCTGTAGCGTTCAGCCTCTGCAGGGGTGATGAAACCATATTTTTCCATTTGGTCTATTACAATATTGCGGCGCGCAAGGGCTAAGTCCGGATTGCGGATAGGACTGTATCGCGTAGGTGCTTTGAGCATACCTACCAACATAGCCGCTTGAGGAACCGTGAGGCTATCGGGAGTGGTGTTGAAGTAAGTACGGGCTGCTACCTTAATCCCAAAAGAATTGTTACCTAGCTCTACTTCATTGAGGTACATGGTAACAATTTCTTGTTTGGTGTAGGAGCGCTCCAAGTGAACAGCTAATATCCATTCCTTGGTTTTAGCAATCAGGGTGCCCAGTAGGGGAAGGTTTCCTAGCTTGCCTTTGAGATTTTGGCGCGTGCTGAAGAGATTTTTCGCCAATTGTTGGGTGATGGTGCTACCTCCTCGCTTTTTGCCGCGCAGCAGGCTAAAAAAAATGGAAAGCGTACCGCGCAAATCAATGCCTGAATGCTGTTCAAATCTAATATCTTCAGTGGCGTAGAGAGCGTAAAGAAGATAAGGGGAAATTTCTTGGTAGCGCACTGGAGTGCGGTTGCGCCGAAAGTACTTGCCTAATAAAACTCCATCAGCAGACCAGAGTTCTGAAGCTACTTCTGATTTAGGATTTTCTATTTTGGTCAAATCGGGCATGCCGCCGAAAAGACCTCCCCAGTTGTTATTCACTGCCAGTACCCATAAAATAGCTATCAAAAAGCTAGTAAAAAACAGGGTCCAGCCCAGACGAATCAGTCGCAAATACATGTTTTTTCATTTTTGAGCACGTACAAAGCTAAGAAAAGCTACCTACTAAATGCCTTCAAACAAAATAAAACTTTCTAGGTACTGGGGCACAACTATATTATGCCAATCGAGTTGATGGGCAAGGGCTTGCTTAAGGGCAAAGCAGGCTTGCTTTTCTCCGTGAGTGATGAAAGTCATTGCAGGAGGCGATTGAAATCTTTCTAACCACTGCATCAGTCCAGCATGGTCTGCGTGAGCGGAGAAAATAGGCAACTGGCGCACGCGGCATTTGACAGGCACATATTCACCAAAAATTTTCAGTTCGGGCTCTCCGTCTAGCAAACGCCTGCCACGGGTGCCTTCTGCCTGATAGCCAACCAGTAGCACTGTGTCTTGAGCTCGCCGCAGGCGATGATACAAGTGATGCAAAACTCGCCCCCCTGTAGCCATTCCACTGGCAGAAATGATAACAGCTCCTGAATCAATTTCGTTGAGTTGCTTTGACTGGGCAATTTCTTGACAAAAATGCAAAGAAGGGAAGTGAAACAATTCTTCCTGGTCGCGATGCTTTGAATGAATGTCTTTTGCAAGATATTTGGCATATAGTTCAGTGGCTTGTATTGCCATAGGGCTATCCACATACACGGGAAAAGGTGTTAATTTTTTTTCAGCGATAATTTGCTTGAGGTAATAGAGCAGGGTTTGGGTTCTTCCAACGGCGAAGGCTGGAATTACTACGCATCCTTCTTGATCAAAGGCTTGTTGAATTTCTTGGGCAAGGACTTGTTTTACCTCCACTGTTGGAATAAAACGACCTCCATAAGTGGACTCTACAATCAAGCAGTCGGTGGCTGGAATAGGGGTCGGTGGTTTGAGCAGTGGATCGCAACTACTGCCTAGATCTCCCGAAAATACTACTTGCTTAGTTTGCCGTCTGCCTTTAATATTTAAGAGAATGGAAGCTGCTCCTGCAATATGTCCTGCATAATAGTACGTTAATTCAATAGCAGGATGAAGAACAAAAGGCTTTTCCATCGGCAAGGGCACCAGCAAAGGCAAGACTTGTTCCACGTCTTTGACTGTGTAAAGCGGCAAGGGAGGTGAGTGTTTAGAGTATCCTTTGCCAGCCGCATAGGCAGCTTCTTCCTCTTGTAATTTGGCTGCGTCTTTCAATAGAAGCGGAATCAGTTGAGCGGTAGTTTCCGTGCAGTACACTGGACCGCGAAAGCCCTGTTTGTAAAGCCGAGGTAAATACCCAATGTGGTCTATGTGTGCATGAGTAAGTACAATAGCATGAATGGTAGTAGGTTCTATGGGGAAAGATGACCAGTTGAGCAATCGCCATTCCTTGAGTCCCTGAAATATACCGCAATCTACCATCAAGCGGAACTGGTCCACATCAACCAAATATTTAGAGCCCGTTACTGTTTGAGCAGCTCCCAAACATTTAAAAATAACCTGCATATGCTCTTTGCCTTCAAACATGCCAAGATAGCCTTCGGACTTGAATATTTACTGTGCATTATTTAGATTATGTTCGCATTAAAACCTTGCCTATGATAGAGCAAACACCTTATTGGACAATTCAATACGAGACCGACTACAACATAATAGTTGTCCATTGGCATGCACCGGCTTCCACTATGGCAGAAGAAGAATACAAAACCTGTGTATTGCGCTTTGTTGATTTACTGCGCCAGTTGAAAATAGAAAAGTTTTTAGTAGATGCTTCTGCGGGGCATTTGATTATGTTGCCTCATATCCAAGAATGGCATGATAAGGTTATTGCGCCTCAATACGAGGAAATGGGCATTAAAAAAATTGCCTTTGTGTATCCAAATAACATTACAGAAGCCATATCGCTGGAGCAGACCTATGATGAAAAAAGAGCGCGGCAACTGCATGCTAAATTTTTCGACGATTTTCAAAACGCTTATCGATGGCTTATTTCTTAGCCAGGTGTGTTGTTAAAAAGCAATTCTATTTGCCTGAGGGAGTCTAAAATGCGCAAGCTATCTGGTTTAGGTTTGATAGGAGTAGGGCAGAAGTAAGGCTTAGTAACGCGAATTTTGAGTTCTTTTTCCGTTGGAAATCTACCTTTAGTAACTCCTAATGTAGTATCAGCATAGACTTTTTCCATAAAGATGCCAAACAAGGGCAAGGCGGTTCTAGAAGCCTCTCCTGTATCAGAAGTGCGAAAGTGAATGCTGCGGTCTTGTCCCCCTATCCACGTTCCCACTACTAAATCTTTAGTAATGCCAATATACCATCCATCGGCGTAATTGCTGGAAGTGCCTGTTTTTCCACCTATTTCGTTGTTGCCCCACAGTTGGCGAAAAGAATAAAGCCTTGCCGAAGTACCTCCAGGCTCTTGTAATCCACCTCTGAGCATGTACACCATCAAGAAAGCAGTTTCGGGAGACATGGCGCGGCGCCGATAAGGACTAAACCGCTGAATAATGCGACCGTTTTTGTCCTCGATTCTGGTGATGAACATGGGCTCGGTCCAAACTCCTCCGTTGAGAAAAGTAGCATAGGCACCCACCAGTTCGTAAAGAGAAACTTCACAGCTGCCAAGTCCTACAGAAGGAACGGTATCTAAAGGGCTGGTGATGCCCATCTTGCGAGCATAGTTGATTACAGCATGCCAACCAATTTCTTTGATAATTTTGGCGACAATGGTGTTGAGAGACCGACCAATGGCATAGCGCAGCGAGACAGTGTCATAGCTATAGGTCCAGTCAGCATTGTGGGGCGACCAGTATTTTTTTTGACCTTTTTCGATATATTGAATAGTTACTGGTCCATCCACCATTTTGGAACAAGGCGAATAGCCAAAAGAGTCAATAGCAGTAGCATATACGATGGGTTTGAAGGCAGAGCCTGGCTGCCTTCGCGATTGCTTGACGTGGTCAAACTTGAAGTACTTGTAGTTAATTCCTCCTACCCAAGCGCGTATATACCCTGAGTAAGGGTCCATTGCCATCAGTCCTGCATGCAAAAAACGCCTGTAGTAAGCCATAGAGTCCATGAGGCTGAAGAGAGTATCTCTTTCCCCGTCCCAGGAAAATACCGTCATGCGGCGGGGCGCCTTCAAAGCACTGTCAATTTTTGCTGGATTGCCTTTGAACCGAGTGAAAAGTTCTTTATAAATAGGAGTAGCTCGGATGGCATTTTCGATATAGTTGGGAATTTCTCTTTGGTTTTCGTCGCGCCAAGGATTCATGCCGCGCCAATGTTCCTCAAATTTGGCTTGTAGGTCTTTCATGCGTTCTGCCACTGCTTCTTCGGCGTAGCGCTGCATGCGCGAGTCGATAGTGGTATAAATTTTAAGTCCATCGGCGTAGAGATCATAGCCATTGTTTTCACACCACGACTTTAGGTAATTATTCATCACTCCCCTGAAGTAGGTACCGGTGCCGTCCTCAGCTTTTTCTACTGTAAAATGCACCTCTAAAGGCAACTTTTGGGTATGAACAAGGGTAGCGCTATCTATAAAGCCGTATTTTTCCATTTGTGCCAGTACTAAATTGCGGCGGCGAATGGCATTCTGAGGATGGAATACAGGGCTGTAGTAAGTAGGCGCTTTCAACAAGCCCACAAGCGTAGCCGCCTGCTGAAGATTTACCTCAGCGGGAGTGGTAGCAAAAAAAGTCTTAGCTGCTGTTTTAATCCCATAGGCATTGCTGCCAAAGTCCACCGTGTTGAAGTACATAGTAAGGATTTCTTCCTTCGAATAGGCTTTTTCTAAATTGACTGCCACTATCCATTCTTTGGTTTTGATGATGACTGTTCTTAATAGAGGTATGTACCCTAAGAGACCGTGTGTATCGTCGCGCCGCGTTTTGAATAAATTTTTGGCAAGTTGCTGAGTAATAGTGCTGCCTCCTCCGCGAGAAGACCTGCCCAGGCTCGAGAGCGTATTTGCCACTACAGAAACGAGAGCCTTTAAGTCGATGCCTGAGTGGTCGTAAAAGCGAATATCTTCAATGGCGATGAGTGCATTAATAAGGTAGGGGGAGATTTCTTGATAACGGACAGGAGTGCGGTTTTCGCGAAAGTATCGCCCCAACAGTACTCCGTCTTCAGTGTATATTTCTGAAGCTGTGGGAATCTTGGGATTTTCTAGCTGCTCTGTATTAGGAAGTTCCCCAAAGAGATACAGAAAGTTATATTCTACTGCCTTAAAATACAACCAAATGAGAATAAATCCTCCTATTAATCCTTTCCAGCAACGCCGCGACCATTTTTCAAATACACCTTCATTTTCACTGCCCTTAAAAGGCCAGCGGCTAAAAAAATTGTGTTTTCTTAGGAAATTAACGCACTGGCAAAGGAACTGGTACAACCTAGCAAAAAAAGAATAGCAGGTTTGTCGGGGATTCACCTTGTTGGTTCTTTAATAGCGTACAATTTTACTCAAAAATAAGCCAGTTTTTAGGTTCGAGCCAAATGAATATCTTTATCAAACCTTGATGAGGCATCTATGGAAGCACGAATGAAGTCTTTAGGCGCGATGCTGGTTTTTCTGCTGGCTTCAGCGGCTCAGTCGCAACATTACGATGTACTGATACGCAACGGCAAAATTATAGATGGGTCGGCAAATCCGTGGTATGAAGCGGATGTAGCAATCCAAAACGGAAAAATCGTTGCTATAGGAAACCTGGCCCATGCACAAGCCGCTAAGGTTATCGATGCGCAGCGGCAGGTAGTAGCTCCTGGATTTATAGACGTCCATACGCACATAGAAGAGCGAATCATAGAACTTCCCCAAGCTGAAAACTTTATCTATGATGGGGTTACTACTCTTATTACGGGCAATTGTGGAAGTTCACAACTGAACTTAGAGGCGTTTTTCCAACAGTTAGAAAACATAGGTATTTCCCCTAACATCGGCACCCTTGCTGGGCACAATAGCATTCGTTGGGCAGTGATGCGATTGGCACGCCGCGATCCTACTCCCCAAGAGCAGGCAAAAATGGAAGCCATTATGGAAAAAATGATGCAGCAAGGAGCTTTGGGATTATCTTCTGGATTGATTTACATTCCTGGCGCTTACGCTAAAACTGAAGAAATTATAGGGCTGGCAAAAGTAGCAGCGCGATATGGAGGCATTTATGCCACCCACATGCGCAATGAAGCCGATTCGGTGATGGCAGCCATCAGCGAAACTTTGGAAATTGCCAGACAAGCCAAAATACCCGTTCAAATTTCTCATTTTAAGGCTTCGGGGTACAGCAACTGGGGGCGAAGCCGAGAAATGATAGCCGCTATTGAACGGGCTCGCGCTGAAGGAATCGACGTGACTTTGGACCAGTATCCTTATCCTGCCAGCAGCACCAATTTAGGAGTATTGCTGCCTGCTTGGGCTCTTGCCGATGGCGATTCAGCTGTTAGAGCTCGTTTAACTGACCCAAAAATAAGAGCGAAAATCATCTCAGAAATTGAGCGAAACATGGCTTGGCGCAGCGCTTCGGGACGCATGGATTATGCTTATGTAGCCCGCTATAAAGCAGACACTACTTATCAAGGTCTTAACATTAGCCAAATTACTAAAAAAAGGCTCGGTAAAACCCGCACTAAATTGCGCCATGAAATAGAAACTGTTATAGAGATGATGCTTAACGGCGGAGCGCAAATGGTTTATCACAGCATGAGTGAAGAAGATGTAAGCCGCATTATGGCAAGTCCGCTTACTATGATTGCGTCAGATGCTGGGGTATATTATTTTGGCAAGGATGTTCCACATCCTCGAGGATATGGCAGCAATGCCCGCGTCTTAGGAAGATATGTGCGAGAGAAAAAACTCATCAGGTTGGAAGAAGCCATTCGAAAAATGACTTCGATGCCTGCCCAGCGCTTTGGCATTACAGACCGCGGATTGATTCGTCCAGGGTATTGGGCGGACATAGTAATTTTCAACCCTCAAACCATCATTGACCGAGCCACTTTTGAAAAACCTCATGCCTATTCACAAGGAATTAGCCATGTACTGGTTAATGGAGTAGTGGTGGTGGAAAACGGAGAGCATACAGGAGCTCGTCCAGGCAAAGTCATTCGCGGCAATGGGTATAGGGCTCAATGACAGGGTTATCAAGGATGGCGAAAAAATTTCGAGTTGTTTTTGTTGCCGTTTCAGATCAGCAAAGGAAAATAGAAAAAATTATCTAAAAGGCTACAGCTTAGCAAGTTTTTTTTCTCGAAGATGCTAAAAAATTTACCTATCCCTGACTGTGACTTGGATCAGTCAGATGCTGTGCTTTGAAGAATGAAAATATTTAAAAAATTTGCGCGCCTTCTGAGTTGAACGCACGTAGGCTTTTGCGAAGGAGAAACTTGAACGGAATCCCAGAGGATAGGCATCTTTTAAAAAGACAAAACTTTCGCGGCATGCCGCCAAGGTTTGTTCAGGGAAGCTAATGCGTCTAGATTGCTGTTTATATCTCTCGACGCCGTTGCGTGTTTGACGAACTTTATTTGCCGCATGCAAGGACACTAACGGCGTAGCATTTTTTTAAATACAAAAACCTTCGCGGCAATGCCGCCAAGGTTTTTCAGGGAAGCTAATGTGTCTGTGTAAAATATTCGGCAAGTGCCGAATGCCTTTGCTGGAATTAATCCAAAAGATTTAGTAAACGGTATTTTGGGGGTCGAAATTAGTCCAACCGCGCGTCCAGTCGGTAGTGCCGAAAGCACCAATATGAGGAACTTGCTGAAAGAAAGGATTTTGCAACTTAGCTTCTGTGAAGCTGGCTCCTGAAAGCAAGGGTGAACCTGTCTGCGGCAAGAAATTAGGAGCTGTCATGTTGAAATTTTGGGCATTGAGTCCTAGCTCGCTAATAGATCCAAATATTCTGTTACCACGTGCAGGAGCGTTAAACCATGTTTCAATTTCAGGTAAGGTAGCTCCTCCTGCTACGTTAATATTTCGTCCGTGACCTGCATGGAAATTGCGGCGAATATCTAAAGCTCCCGTATTGACTTTGTTTTGTGTTGCAGAACCATCTAGGCGCAATCCTTCCACCCAGCCGGTAAACACGCTATTGAAGATAGAGCTTTCTGTATTGCGGCGCAGGTGCGCTCCTCGACCAAAGAGAGAATTCACATTTGCAACTCCTCTGCCTAAAGGACCGAATACACTTAAGTTAGAGAAAGTGCAAGAAGTAAAGGGCTGGTCGTTGGTACCGTTGGCATCGTTATCACTTTCAATGCCGTTGGAGGTGGATTGATCAGCAATAGCAGGATCGCGCAGGGCGACAGCAAATTGCACATTTCCACTGTAGCCGAAGTCTACGTCAAAATCGTCGTCCCAAGTGCGATGAGACACCAAATATCTGCAGTTTACATTGCCACCAAACCATTCAAAGGCATCGTCACCGCAGAAAGAAACTTGTACATATTCAATAGTAGTCCCACGACCTACTCCGCCCATTGTCAAGCCATTAATTTCGTTTCCTGGTGTAATGGGAATACCTGAAAATTCTATCCGGACATAGCGCAGCACTCCAGAATTGTCATTGGGGTCATTACCTCCGTACGGTCCGTCTGGAATGCCTTCAATGAGAGTAGTGGTGGGCTTGTTGGTAGGAGCATTACCTAAAATTACAATACCGCCCCAATCGCCGTAAGAGCGCTGTCCTGGAGGTTGATCAGAAGTAAATACAATTGGCTGAGTAGGGGTACCGTCTGCAATCAGTTTTCCACCGCGTTCTATGATAAGGGTTCCCGAAGTTGCTTTGTCGCCAAAAATGATAGTTCCCGGAGGGATAGTCAAGGTAGCACCTGCTTTAACGCGTACAAATCCTCTTAAGATATACTTTTCAGAAGCCACTAAGGTCCGGTTGGTAGTGATGTTACCTTCCAGAATTACTCGATTTTTTGCATCGCGTGGACCTGTTTCTACGGGTCCTTCTTCTTTCTTTTTGCATGAACCTACTGCCAACAGTAAGGCAGCAACTAAATAATACTTGAGTGTTCTCATGAGCATGGTAGTTAATTGGTGATATTCAAAACTTGTAAGTAATTCCTGCCGAGAAATATTGACCGCGTCTAAAGTTCATAAAGTTGAGATCGGTGCCTTTTACTGCTTTGCCATCGCGGTTGGTATCTTCTAAGAAAAGCACAGGAGCATTGAGTAGGTCTTGCACGCCTGCTTTAATTTCTATGTGCTTTCCAATGCCTTGAGTAAAAGAAAGGTCAATGGCATGACGTGGCATTTCGTAAATACTTGGAAACTGTTGAATGTTGCCCACAATGTTGATGCGTGGACCGATTACGTTGTAGAGAATATTAAATTGAGTTTGGCTATCGTCGTTGTTGTAAAATAAGCCTACGTTGAGTAAGTAGGGAGACTGAAACGCTAATGCGCGGTCTTCTTGAGTCAAAGCCACATCTCCTGAAAAGCGCACCTTGCTGCGAACAAGGGCAGCATTCATTACTATGGTCAAATCTTGGATAAACTTGATGTTGCTAAGATTGTAAAGCGACTTGCGCACTTCGGCTTCCAAACCAAAGTTTTCAGCCGCGTCGGCGTTTTGAAAACTATAAGTGCGCGTGGTGCCACCTCCTGTTACTTCTGCTGCAATTTCTATGGGATTTTTGAAGCGCTTGTAGAAACCACCGAAAGAAACTTGCTCTGTTTCAGAAGGGTAGAGCTCCCAGCGTAGGTCTATGTTCTGTACGGTGGAAATTTTCAAATTAGGGTTGCCAATGAAGTTAAAGTCATTAGTAAAGTCGTAGTAGAGGAAAGGAGCCAACTCTCTAAATTCTGGTCGGTTGATGGTAGCAGAGTAGGCAGCGCGCACGAGCATTTTTTCGGTAATGTCATAACTCAGGTTGATGGAGGGGAGAGGGGATAAGATGGGATTATCTACATTGATTCGATTGCCGCCGATACCTCTTGATTGCATTTGTTGGCGGTTGAACTCCCCTCGCAGTCCTAAAATAGCGCTAAACTTTTTCGTAATTGGAACGGCAGCGGAGGCGTAAAGTGCAACCAGGGTATTTTGAGCACTGTAGGTGTCGCTCGGCTTAGTGCCTTCTACTAATGTCCAGCCGTTGGTACCATTGACAAATTGCGGTGAAAAAATTTTGTCAAAAGGTTGGAGGAGAATGGAGCGGTCAAATAAACCACTTGCGCGCACGTAGGAAAACCATCTTGCTTCGAAGTTGCGGAACTTTTGCTCGGTATACACTCCTGTGCGGAGTTTAGTGACCAAACTTTCGTTGTTGCCGAGGATAACTCTTCGTTCGTAATTAAGCGCTCCTGTTATTCCTATTTCGTTGAGCGTGGAGTAGAAGCGAGCATTTTCGAACAAAGCACCTCCTGTAGGAGCCTCAATAACTTCGTAATTTTCTCTATCGTCTGAGCGTCTTGTGCGGAAGCGGCGCAAGTCTGGCTCTTTGCGGTTGGTATAATTAAAGCCTGCTGTCCAATTGAGGTAATTTTTTTCATTCAGGGTATGTTTTCCACTAATTTGACCCGAGTAAATGCTGCGTTGTTCATAGCGGTAAGCGTAGTTGCGGAAGTCGAGCCCTATGCCGAAGTCCCGCCCATCGCGAAAGGTAGTTTCCGAAGTTCCCATTTGATTGAACAGATTGCGGAACTCTATTTTAGTGCGCTCGTTGAGGCGGAAAGTCCAGTTATGTAAAATGCCCAGTCGGACGTTGTTGGAATAAAAATCGTCTTTGTAAGTAGCTTCGGGCAAGTCGTTCGTTTGGGTAGCGCCATTGAAAATAAAGCGATCCTGCTGAACCAGGGCATATTGATGTGTATTGCTGTAACTAATTCCAGTGAGATTTCCTACTTTCCATCCCTTTTTGTTGGTAAAGGAGCGAGTAAGGTTAAAATTAAACCGCAGGTCGGGGGCTACGTTTTGAGGAGTTGCTAGCCATATATTGGGTAGTTGGTTAGCCATTTCTGCTCGCTGGCTGATGGAGGCATTTACGAAGGCATCGCGTTTGGGAAATGCTGAAGGAAGTTGCCGCAAACCGTTGTCAAAGCCGAGAAAGTCAGTGTTGCTGCCCTGGTAGCGCTTGACATTTTGAAAAGTAGTATTGGCGCGTATACCTGTGGATAAGGAAAAAGAGACTTTATTTTCTTCTGGGTCGTTGCGAGTATAGATTTTAATCACCCCGCCTGCAAATTCGCCTGCCATGTCAGCAGCGCCAGCTTTGGAGATGGTAATGCGGTCAATGACGCCGCTGGGAATTAAATCAAAAGAGAAAGATTTTACATCCACTTCTGAGCTAGGGGTAAGTACATCATTGAGCATGACAGTATTGTAGCGTGCCCCTAGACCGCGCACCACGATGAAACGATCATCCACTACCGATACTCCCGCAATGCGGCGCACTACCTGGGCAGCATCGCGGTCTTGCGTTTTTTGGATTTGGTCCCCTGAAATGCCTACCATAACCGTTTCGGCAAACTTGATTTCGTTGACTAAAGCTACGATGGTATTGGTTTGCCTTTCAGCAGTAACGGTTACTTCTTCCAATGCGCGGGACTCTTCTTCTATAAAGGCATTAACCAAAGCTACTTTCCCCACCTCTACTACGAGGTTTTCTATCACTAAAGGCTTGTAGGAGATGTAGCTAATTTTCAGTTTGTAAGTGCCGGGGGCTACCTTAATTGAAAAATTTCCATCTAAGTCAGTGGAGCTACCTGTGGTTGTTCCTTCGATAACGACGTTGGCGCCGATAATGATCTCTTTAGTTGCAGCATCTCTTACGGAGCCTTTAATCGTGCCTACCTGTTGAGCCCATACGTAGAGATTGGTACACAGACACATGGCGTAGAAAAAAGCAGCAAAAAGTAGTTTAAATTTCATACACGACACAATTTTTTTGACAAAGATGCAACCTATTTTTGCCCACAAAGCTATCGGCAGGCTTTTACTTTTTTGTGTAGGCAATGTTATGTTTACATTTCTTAAGGAGGCTCCTTTTTTAAGGCTGTGTTAAAATGTCAAAATGTCAGTATTTCCGCAAGGGATACAAAAAAAGCAGACAAAAAGTCTGATATAAAAATTTGGGTTGCGCTTTGCTTTCCATAGCGAAGAATTTATATTGTAATGTGTCGATTAAATAAGCATAGGCAATGAACTTCAACCAATACACCATCAAAGCACAGGAAGCTATTCAGAAGGCTTCTGAAATTGCCTCTGGGAAGCAGCAGCAAATTATTGAAACAGGTCACCTGCTCAAGGCAGTGTTGCTAGCGGATGAAAACATCACCCAGTTTTTCTATAAAAAACTAGGCATTAATCGCAGACTGCTGGAAACCAGACTAGAGGATTATATCAACAGCTATCCCAAATCCAGCGGAACGCAGCCTTACCTTTCCAATGATGCAGCCGCTGCCTTACAACGCGCCGAGCGCGCCTTGGGTACTTTCAAAGACTCTTACGTAGCCATCGAGCACATTTTGCTCGGCTTGCTAGGAGGAAAAGACAAGGTAGCCACTCTTATGAAAGATGCTGGCTTTACCGAAAAAGACCTCATCGCTGCCATTAAGGAAATGCGTGGCGGCAGCTCTGTAACCGACCAAAACGCTGAAGCTAAGTACCAGTCCTTGGCGCGTTATTCTAAAAACCTGACCGAACTGGCGCGACAAGGCAAAATCGACCCTGTCATAGGTCGAGATGAAGAGATCCGTCGCGTATTGCAAATTCTCAGCCGACGCACTAAAAATAACCCTATTTTGCTAGGGGAGCCCGGGGTAGGTAAAACGGCAATCGTAGAAGGGCTTGCTCAGCGCATTGTCAACGGCGACGTTCCTGAAAATCTTAAGTCGGTTACTATTGCCTCCCTGGATATGGGTTTGCTGGTAGCAGGGGCAAAGTACAAAGGCGAATTTGAAGAGCGCTTGAAATCCGTAATCAAAGAAGTAGTAGAAAGCGAAGGCAAAATTATCCTCTTTATCGATGAGATTCATACCCTTGTAGGAGCAGGAGCAGGCGGGGAAGGAGCCATGGACGCAGCCAACTTGCTCAAACCTGCTCTTGCACGCGGAGAACTGCATGCCATCGGCGCTACTACTTTGAAGGAGTATCAAAAGTACATTGAAAAAGACAAAGCCCTTGAACGCCGTTTCCAGGCTGTCATGGTGGATGAACCCTCTCCAGAGGATGCCATTTCCATTCTGCGGGGCATTAAGGAAAAATACGAACTCCATCATGGGGTGCAAATTAAGGACGATGCCATTATTGCCGCTGTACAACTTAGCCATCGCTACATCACTGACCGCTTTTTGCCCGACAAAGCCATCGACTTGATGGATGAAGCTGCTGCTCGCCTGCGCATTCAAATAGATTCCTTGCCTGAGGAACTGGACGAAGTGCAGCGCAAGATCATGCAACTAGAAATTGAACGCGAAGCTATCCGTCGCGAAAAGGATTTTGAGAAAGAAAAGGTCCTCAATGCCGAAATTGCTGAGCTGGAAGCCAAGCGCAACTCCCTGCGCAGCCGCTGGCAAATGGAAAAGGAAATCATTCACTCCATTCAGCAAGAAAAAGAGCGCATAGAGGCTTACGAAAAAGAACTCAAACAAGCCCAACGCGATGGCGATTACGGCAGAGCCGCCGAATTGACCTACGGACTTATCCCCGAAGCGCAGCGAAAACTGGCCGCTTTGCAAAAGCAAATGGAGCAACTTTCCAAAGACAAGCCTTTGCTTAAAGACGTGGTTACTGCCGAGCAGATTGCTGAAGTAGTTGCCAAGTGGACAGGCATCCCAGTGAGCAAGATGCTGCAAAGCGAGCGCGAAAAACTCTTGAATCTGGAAGAAGAACTAGGCAAGCGCGTAGCAGGTCAAGAAGAGGCTATTAGAGCCGTAGCCGATGCAGTACGCCGCAGCCGTGCTGGGCTGCAAGACCCCAAGCGACCTATCGGCTCATTCATTTTTCTAGGAACTACAGGAGTAGGTAAAACTGAACTGGCTAAAGCCTTAGCAGAGTATCTCTTCAACGATGAAAATGCGATGGTGCGCATCGATATGAGCGAATACCAAGAACGCCATAGCGTGAGTCGGCTCATCGGTGCTCCGCCTGGATATGTTGGTTACGACGAAGGAGGACAGCTTACAGAGGCTGTTCGACGCAAGCCTTATAGCGTCATCTTGCTCGATGAAATAGAAAAAGCGCACCCCGATGTGTTCAACATCTTGCTCCAAGTGTTAGATGATGGTCGCCTAACAGATAACAAAGGTCGGGTAGCCAACTTTAAGAATACCATCATTATCATGACCAGCAATTTGGGCTCTGAAATCATTCGCGAGCGCTTTGAACACCTCAACGAGTTTAATGCCGAAGAAATTACAGAGCGCACCAAGGAAGAAGTCTTCGAACTGCTCAAGCGCACCATACGCCCTGAGTTTCTCAACCGAATTGATGAAATTATTATGTTCCGTCCGCTAACGCGCAAGCAGATGCGCCAGATCACCGATATACAATTCCGCCAGATACAGCAGCGCATGAAGGAAAACGGCATCGAAATAGAGGCTACCTCCGAAGCGCTAGACTACTTGGCACAACTGGGCTACGATCCTCAATTTGGCGCCCGTCCGCTCAAGCGCGTCATGCAACGCTACTTGCTCAATGAGTTAAGCAAGGAAATTTTGGCAGGAAACATTACCAAAGAAAACCCTGTTTTAATAGAGTTAGACGGAGATCGCCTGCGTTTTATCAACATCACTGAAGTAACCCTTGAATAACACTCGGGCAACTCCTAAGCAGCCTGCTGACCTTCAGCAGGCTTATTTTTTTAGCAATTGGGCAATAATTTTAGGATAGTGTTCATATTCTAACTTATGGACGCGCTCGGCAAGGGTGTGCGGAGTATCCCAAGAATAAACGGGACAAGAAGCCTGAAAAATAATTTGTCCTTCGTCGTAATTTTCATTGACATAGTGGATAGTAATTCCTGACACTGTTGCGTTGGCTTCTATCACTGCGCGGTGGACCCTTTCACCGTACATGCCTTTGCCTCCAAACTTAGGTAGCAAAGCGGGGTGAATATTGATAATTTTATCAGGAAAATGTTGAATAATTTCAGCGGGAATAAGCCAAAGGAAACCCGCCAGTGCGATTAGGTCGGGTTTGTATGCAAGCAATTGCTGCAGCACTGTGCCGTTTTCGTACAAATCCCTTCGCGTGAAAATTATTGATGGAACGCCAAGTTTTTCTGCCCTTTGCAAAACTTCAGCGGTAGGGTTGTTGCAAAAAACGATAAACTGAAAGTTTTGTTGGCTGGAAAAGGTTTTGATGATATTTTCAGCGTTAGTGCCCGTTCCAGAGGCGAAAATAGCAATCAAAGGCATGAGAAATTACTAATTTTGAGCAAAAAATTTACTACCTGTTACAAGAACTACCCCTGCAGCCATTAAAATTTTCAAGGCGCTGGAGAGTTGTCCAAACTCTTTTGCTGTAGTAACGATCCATAAGCGATGGGCAAAAATACTAAACACTCCTGAAAGCAGGAGCCATGCAATTTGTAGCCAACCATTTTTAAGCAGTGCCATCACAAGGCAAGCCAAGGTGATTGCTATGCTGGTAGCGATGGCAATTTTTTTTGCTGTGCAGATTCCCACCACGATAGGCAAAGTGCGGTATCCAGCTTGCCTATCCCCTTTTTCGTCTTGCAAGCATTTTATCTGTTCGCGCAAAAAGTGAGTAAGGGCTGCAAATAGCACCAATTCCCAAAGGGGAGGCAATACCTTGCACAACAACGAAAGGGAAGCAAAAGACAATGCAGTTAGGCTAGCGACGAGCATATTGCCTATGATTGGCAAACTTTTTATGTAAAAAGCGTAAATAACTAGCATAAAGATGCAAAAAATGGTTAGCAGAGTGAATTGGAAATGCACAAGCGAGCAAAGCAAAGCAATAGAAAAAAGAGTATAAGCCAGTTGAATAGCGCGGAAAGGTTGAATTTTGCCCGATGGCAGCGGTCTATTAGGGCGATTGATTCGGTCTGCGGTAATATCTTGCACGTCATTGATTACATAGCCTCCAGCGGCAGTTAGCACAATACTGGCAAGCCAGCACAAAACTGATCCCGTGCCTACTGAGCAGTGTTGAGTCAGCAAGCAATAACAAGCCCCCAGAGAGCCAGCCAGCAAAAGCAAATTCAGTGGGCGAACCAATTCAACAAAAGCCATTTTGAACTACTAACCTTACTCCAGTTGCAACTTGGGCTTATAGGGGAGTGCAGCCTCAAAAGTGCATTTTTTCGTTCCATCGATAGAAAACTTTAAATTCAATTAAAATTGCCTTGATGTAAAATTTTACTTCAATTTCACAAAGCCCGCCTTGCTTGAACTCATTCACTTTCTTCTTCTCCTTCCTCTTTTCCTTCTTCTTTCCCCCCTTCTTTTTCTTCAGGTTTTATTGTGATTATTTCCACTTTTTCCAACAAGTCGCCTGCGCGCAAGCGGCTCAAAACTGTTATGTCCGAAGTGATTTTGGCAAAAGCTGGACAAGCACCTTCTAAATGGGCAACACCGCGTTGGCTTAAGCAAATAAAAAATTGCGAACCTATCATATGGGGAGCCGTGTGAGGCATGGCGAACACGCCTTCTTCCAAAGGAATCTTGCAACTTTCTTGGGCAATATGACCAAAGTGAGCTGCAGTGCCCATGCCATTGTTATATGGGCAACCTGTTTGAATTAGTATCTCGGGAATATAGCGAAAAAATTGCAGTCCATTGTAAAATCCACTTTGGGCAATGCGCATGAAATGAGCCGTAGTAATAGGCATTTCTTCCGTAAATAAATCAGCCTCAATGATGCCTTTGGTAGTAATTAGCCGAACTACGTACTGCTCAGGCTCTTCTTCCTTTTCCTTTTTGCCAAAAAGGTTCCACATCGCCTTTAGAGTGCTAAATTGGCTGATAAATAAACCATTTTTTGAAATTTTGCGCCAGAGTTTACAATTTTTCCATCACAGGTTGGGGCTAATTTTACGCTGCCATGTTGTTCTTACTGCTATCTGCTTTCTGTTCTACCCTGCTGGTGATTATTTTCAAGTTATTTCAGCGGTGGAGGGTCAATATTTGGCAAGGAGTAACTTTCAACTATCTTACCTGTGTTGTAACTGGCAGTCTGTTGGCAAAAACTTCTTTTTCCTCTATAAACCTTAACTGGCTGCATTTATCCACTGCTTTGGGAATGCTCTTTTTTACGGGTTTTTCTTTATCGGCTTTTTCTGTTCGGTGGGCAGGGGTTGCCATCACTACGCTGGCTGCCAAAATGTCATTAATTGTGCCTGTACTGTTTAACTTGTTGTTTGTTCCTGGCACTCGGCTTTCGCCAATGGTCTATGCAGGCGTTGGGCTTACTTTTCCTGCGCTTTGGCTGGCCACTGCCAAACCACAAACCCCTGTTGTGCAACCAGATAAAAAGGCGCTAGCCCCTATTCTCTTGCCAGCAGCGGTATTTCTTGCCAGCGGCATAGTAGATACTTTGATTAACTACTCTAACTCAACTTTAACCGACCCTGAGCAGCAAACTATGTTTTCTATTGCTTCATTTGGTACTGCCGCTCTCACGGGATTTTTGGTCCTTTTCCTTAGAGGAAGTATCTTAAAAGAGCAGCTGACATGGAAAGGCATTGTAGGGGGCTTACTGCTTGGCATCCCCAATTACTTTTCCGTTTACCTACTCTTGCAAGCTCTTTCGGCTTTTGAAAACAACGGCGCGTGGGTATTCCCTTTTTACAATATTGTCATTATCCTGGCTGCTTCTACAGCTTCCGTAACCCTATTTAAGGAAAAATTGACCCCCACCAATAGAATAGGATTGTTGTTAGCAGGAGTGGCGATGATCTTGCTGGCAGTAGCAAGATAAATTTTGTCAGTTTTTCACTGTCAAAAATTCATCAATCAGTGAAATTTTTGCCAAAAATCAGAGTGGCACTAAAGATGCTAATTATAAGAGCGGTTGCAGGTCAGACCTGCCGATTGTAAAGTAAAACCTGGCAAACTAATAAAGAAAACAGCTATGGCAGAATTGAAAATTAAACCGCTGGCAGACCGCGTAGTGGTAGAACCGGCGCCGGCAGAAGAAAGAACCGCCTCTGGTATCATCATCCCTGACACTGCAAAAGAAAAACCTCAGCGCGGCACTGTAGTAGCCGTAGGCACAGGCAAAAAAGATGAACCCATGACTGTTAAGGTAGGCGATGCTGTGCTTTATGGCAAGTATGCCGGTACTGAAATCACTATCGACGGCAAAGAGTACCTCATCATGCGCGAATCCGACATCTTTGCTATCCTTTAATCCCTATCTCCCTTTCAATTCTTAAAAAAATCTTTCCTAATACCAATCTTTCACCCTGTTTCAACTTGACTAAACATTAAAACAACGTACAGCTATGGCTAAGAAAATCTTGTTTGACACCGATGCACGCGACCGCCTAAAAAAAGGAGTAGATGCACTGGCAGATGCCGTAAAAGTTACGCTAGGTCCTAAAGGTCGCAATGTAATTATCGACAAAAAATTTGGCGCTCCTACCGTAACTAAAGACGGTGTAACCGTTGCCAAAGAAATCGAACTAAAAGACCCCATCGAAAACATGGGAGCTCAGCTGGTAAAAGAAGTAGCTTCCAAAACCGCTGACAGCGCCGGCGACGGTACTACTACCGCTACTGTACTGGCACAGGCTATCTTCTCTGCAGGTATCCGCAACGTTGCCGCCGGTGCTAATCCTATGGACATCAAGCGCGGCATCGATAAGGCTGTAGCCAAAGTTGTTGAGCACCTCAAAAAGCAATCCAGAACTATCACCACCTCCGCTGAAATTGCCCAAGTAGCTACCATTTCTGCCAACAATGACGAGGAAATTGGCAAAATGATTGCCGATGCCATGGAGAAAGTGGGCAAGGACGGCGTAATCACTGTGGAAGAAGCAAAGGGCACAGAAACTGAAGTGAAAACTGTAGAAGGCATGCAGTTTGACCGCGGTTATCTGTCGCCTTACTTTGTAACCAATACCGAAAAGATGGAGGCTGAACTAGAAAATCCCTTCATCTTAATCTACGACAAGAAGATTTCTTCCATGAAGGAACTGCTCCCCATTTTGGAGCAAGTAGTGCAGTCAGGTCGTCCGTTGCTCATTATTGCTGAAGAAGTAGAAGGCGAAGCACTGGCTACGTTGGTAGTGAACAAAATCCGTGGCGCCTTGCGCGTTGCTGCTGTAAAAGCACCTGGCTTCGGCGACCGTCGCAAAGCAATGCTGGAAGATATTGCTATCCTCACCGGAGGCACAGTGATTTCCGAAGAGCGCGGTTATAAACTCGAAAATGCTACCATAGACTACTTAGGCCGTGCTGAAAAAGTTATCATCGACAAAGACAACACCACTATCGTTAACGGAGCAGGCAAAAAAGAAGACATCAAAGCACGCATCAACCAAATCAAAGCCCAAATTGAGGTTACTACTTCCGACTACGACAAAGAAAAACTCCAAGAGCGCTTAGCTAAATTAGCAGGGGGCGTAGCTATCCTCTACGTAGGTGCTGCCACCGAAGTAGAAATGAAGGAGAAGAAAGACCGCATTAACGACGCCCTACACGCAACCCGCGCTGCTGTACAAGAAGGAGTAGTAGCAGGAGGAGGTGTAGCACTCATCCGCGCTATTGAGGCTCTCAACAACGTAGAAGTAGCCAATGAAGACCAAGCCACAGGAGTGAACATCGTTCGCCAAGCTCTAGAAGCACCCCTGCGCACTATCGTAGCTAATGCAGGCGGCGAAGGCTCTGTAGTGGTACAAAAAGTAAAAGAGGGCAAAGACGACTTCGGTTACAATGCCCGTGAAGACCGCTTCGAGCCCTTGTTTGCAGCCGGCGTTATCGATCCCACTAAGGTTACACGCCTGGCACTAGAAAATGCTGCTTCCATCGCCTCCTTGCTGCTCACTACTGAGTGCGTAGTAGCTGAAGAGCCTGAAGAAACTCCAGCTAATAATGCTCCTGGACGCGGCGCTGCGGGAATGGACATGTAATCCCTGGTGCTGCCAAGTAGCAATAAGAAATAACTAACCAAGGCCGTCCCTAAACTTTTCGGGACGGCTTTTGTTTTATATGCAACTCAAATGCGTTGATCTTACTTTATTTTTTGGCTATGAAGTCGCTTCTTGCCAATGTGGATGGCACTACAAACTGGGAGAAAATTCGCCAAGACTATCCCAAAGTAGCAAACAACCAGTTAAGTGCCAGTGCAATGATGCGGCAAATGGAAGCATTGCCTTGCCGCGAAACTCCTCTTTGGATAGCCTACTATGGCGCTTTGCAAACCCAACAAGCCCGTGCCGTTTTTAATCCCTTAGAAAAATTACGCCTTACTCAACTGTCTCAAGAAACCCTTGCTCGTGCTATTGCTCTGGAGCCTGATAATCCTGAAATACGATTTTTGCGCTTTTCTATTCAGTTGGGTTTGCCTGGCTATCTCAATTTGAGCCATCACCTTGCGGAAGACCGAGAGGTCATCTGCCAACAATTGCCTCGCGTGGCGCGCACTGGACAGCTACCAGCCGAACACGTTAAAAGAATAGCTGATTTCATGCTGCGAGAAGGCAAATTAAATCCTTCCCAAGCTACTGCGATGCGCATGCTAATGGGATAAATCAGCGAGTTTGTAGCTGCAATAGTTTAACCTCAAGAGCTCTCCTGTATCTTTTCCAACATGCCTATCACTAATGCTTGCAAGTTGGGTTCTGCCTTCCGAGCTGCAGCTATGACTCCTTCAATGGTAACTTTTTGAATATGCGTAGGTGTACACAGGTCCGTAATAACGGAAACTGCAAATACTGGCAAATCCATATGACGAGCTGCAATCACCTCTGGAACGGTGGACATACCTACGGCATCAGCACCGAGGAAGCGCAGCATGCGATACTCCGCTGGCGTTTCTAAATTAGGACCTGATACACTGACGTAAACGCCTTTTTGCAACTTAATCCCTTTTTGCTCAGCTACCTTTTCTGCCAGTGCAATTAACTCAGGGTCATAAGGCTGGCTCATGTCTGGGAAGCGAGTGCCCAGTTCATCTATATTTGCTCCACGCAGGGGATTGTCGGGATGTAGGTTGATGTGGTCGCAAATGATCATCAAGTCGCTTAATTGAAAGTTTGAGTGAAGCCCTCCAGCGGCGTTGGAAATAAATAAACGCTTGATTCCCAACAGCTTCATCACCCGCACAGGAAATACTACCTCGCTCATGGAATAACCTTCGTAGTAGTGCATTCTGCCTTGCATCATTACTACGGGATGCGAAGCAATTTCACCAAACAACAGATTCCCTGCATGGCTTTCCACAGTAGAAACGGGAAAGTGGGGAATGTTAGCATAACTAATTTTTTGTTTAACGCGCATGATTTCTGCCAGTCCGCTTAATCCCGTGCCGCAGATAATGCCCGTGTAACAAGGTAGGCTAGTGAGTTGCCTTATGTAGGAGGCAGCTTGGCTGATGCGCTGAAATGTCATCGCGTTTTAACTATTTTTGTGCGATTAGTGCCTGCCTATGGAAAAAATTTTGCTCAAAAATATTACAGTTATTGATGAAAATTCTGCTTTTCATTGTCATACTACGGACATTTTTATCGCCGATGGCATGATTGTTTCCATCGGGGAGAGCAATCCAGAGGCAGGCGAGGCAAAGGTAATTCAGGCGGAAGGTTTGATTGTATCTCCTGGTTGGGTAGATATGCGCGCTTTGTGTGGTGAGCCTGGCTATGAACACCGCGAAACGTTGCACAGTCTTTCGCAGGTGGCGGCTGCAGGAGGCTATACCGACGTGGCATTGCTGCCCAACACCTTTCCCGTCATCCAAACAGCTGATGCAGTAGCTGCTGTGAAGAATTTTCGCAACCATTTGCCCGTTGCTTTTCATCCCATTGCCGCCGCTTCGGTAGAGTCTCGCGGAGAAGAAATGACTGAATTAATGGACTTACACTACGCAGGAGCAGTGGCTTTTTCCGATGGCATTCAGCCTATTTATAAAAGCACCCTGATTGTCAAACTCTTGCTCTATCTCCAACAATTTGGCGGGCTCCTGATGAACTTGCCCAGTGAAAAACACCTTGCTGCAAGCGGTCAAATGCACGAAGGAGTTCAAAGCACTCAACTGGGTCTCAAAGGCATCCCTACAGTGTGTGAAACCTTAGGCATCAGTCAGCAATTGCAACTGCTTCAGTATGCGGGGGGAAGGTTGCATTTTTCTTGCATTAGTTCAGCGGCAGGAGTGGAACTCATACGACGCGCCAAAGCAGAGGGGTTCCATATTACAGCCGACGTAGCAAGTTATCATTTGGCATTTACTGATGCGGATTTAGATACTTTCGATACCAATTTAAAAGTGATACCCCCTTTGCGCTCCCAAGAAGACCGCATGGCGTTGATAGAAGGATTGCATACGGGAGTTATCGACGCCATTGTTTCTAACCACATTCCCCTGGAGAGCGAAGCCAAGCAACTCGAGTTTGACCTGGCAGAGTTTGGCATGATTAACCTCCAAACGAGCTTTGCTGTAGCCAATACATTCGGCAATTTCACTCCGCAGACCATAGTCCGCCTGCTGGCTACTAATCCGCGAAAAATTCTCGGACTTTCACCTGCTACCATCCAGCCCAATGCCCAAGCTTGCTTGACTATTTTTCACCCTTGTTTGCGATGGACTTTTCAACCTATTCACAATTATTCTTTTTCAGCTAATTCGCCTTTTTTTGGGCAGGATTTTACGGGATGTCCTGTAGCTACCATCCGCGATGGTAAGTTTTTTACCCTTCCTTTTTTGCCACTGATGCACAAATAATGCCCATTTATCCAACCTACTTCAGCTGTCAGCTTTTGATCATTGGTTTTAGTGATCGGGCACACCATTAAAGGAAGTATCGTAACAAGTTCGCGCTGCTTGCAATCGTGTTCCGTTACGACAAAGTAGAAATGGGTCTTTAAGACCGATCCAAAACCAATTCAAAAGCAAGGAATACTTTGACCCTGTGGCATTAGTCTGGAAGACCGAGACATTTTTTTACAATCCATCTCTTGCTGAAGGGAGTGTTCTGACTCAATCAGGTAAACCTTGCGATTGCAAGGTTTAAAAGTCGCAATCCATCTCTTGCTGAAGGGAGTACTCCGACCCGCCATCAACGGCGATTTCGCCGTTGTTCGTCTGGGTGTCGCAATCCATCTCTTGCTGAAGGGAGTACTCCGACCTCTTTCGCACTACTGGAACTTTTATGCTGTTGCTGTCGCAATCCATCTCTTGCTGAAGGGAGTACTCCGACAATCCAGACAAAATAAGTCTTGTAGTGGCTGTTAAGTCGCAATCCATCTCTTGCTGAAGGGAGTACTCCGACAGAGCTCTCCCCCAACCCTTAAGTAGATTATTTAATGTCGCAATCCATCTCTTGCTGAAGGGAGTACTCCGACCCATACTTAAAAAAGTGGACATTAAACGGTACTAGTCGCAATCCATCTCTTGCTGAAGGGAGTACTCCGACTAGCGCATGTAGCCAAGGCAATAGGGGTATTTGAGTCGCAATCCATCTCTTGCTGAAGGGAGTACTCCGACACTAAAGTAAAGTCCGGCGCTAACGCCGGAAAAGCGTCGCAATCCATCTCTTGCTGAAGGGAGTACTCCGACTGGGCCTGCCTCATTGCCAGCAGCTGTTGCATTAACGGTCGCAATCCATCTCTTGCTGAAGGGAGTACTCCGACTTCGACTCCGCCTGCAAAGCCTTGGGGGCAAATGGGGTCGCAATCCATCTCTTGCTGAAGGGAGTACTCCGACTTTACTTGGTAGATGATGCTCTCAAAGGTGAGTGTCGCAATCCATCTCTTGCTGAAGGGAGTACTCCGACAAAGGACTCGTTTCGAGTCCGCATGCATTCCCGATGAGTCGCAATCCATCTCTTGCTGAAGGGAGTACTCCGACGCCAAGAGATTCATGGAAGTGTAGTGTACGGTGCAGTCGCAATCCATCTCTTGCTGAAGGGAGTACTCCGACTCGATCTGGTTGTGGAAAGTCTACCCTTGCTAAAGTCGCAATCCATCTCTTGCTGAAGGGAGTACTCCGACCCTGCTGGGGGGACAACCAAAGTAAAAAAATATGAAGGTCGCAATCCATCTCTTGCTGAAGGGAGTACTCCGACCTTCCCCGAAGAAATGTTCGGGGAAGTGGTTACAGGTCGCAATCCATCTCTTGCTGAAGGGAGTACTCCGACCGTCCGCCTGGACGGGGAACGGACTCGGTTCGAGTGTCGCAATCCATCTCTTGCTGAAGGGAGTACTCCGACTAGCTACCGCTACCAAGTAAGTAAATCTCACCTTATGTCGCAATCCATCTCTTGCTGAAGGGAGTACTCCGACACGGGTTGAACAAACTTCTCGCGGCGCAATCTTGCCATGTCGCAATCCATCTCTTGCTGAAGGGAGTACTCCGACGCGATGGACGTGGGACGCTCCCCGAGGAGACTACAGTCGCAATCCATCTCTTGCTGAAGGGAGTACTCCGACATCCCGACAGCCAATGGGTTGCGGGATCTATATGTGTCGCAATCCATCTCTTGCTGAAGGGAGTACTCCGACTTGATTCCATCCACATAAGAGTGGATGGAAAATCAGTCGCAATCCATCTCT
>JANWWZ010000008.1 GCA_025057115.1 Bernardetiaceae bacterium | reverse complement strand
TATTTTTCTTAGCATTTGGTTTCACGATGCGGTTTGTAAACCTGGGTGCGATAACGAAAAACGCAGTGCCAAACTGGTTGTAGAAATGTTCAAAGATGTATCTCTTCTAACTACGGATTTAAAATTAGTACTTATATTCTCGCCGCGTGGCGGCACGCTTCCACTTCTGATAACAACTTGCAATGATTTTTAGACTTTGACCTTGCCATTTTAAGCAATCCGCCTGAGGTTTATCAAGTCTACACTCAGCAAAACAGGCGGGAGTATGCCGTTTATCCAGATTTTATTTACAAAATAATAAGGAAAAAGAAAATGCGTCGCTTTCTTGAACGGACTGCTGATTTATGACAAACTGGGAGATGGCGCTGAGCACCAAGCAAGGTCAAATATTACTTTTTACTTTGGAATCCCTCAATTGTAATGCTTTTTTTTCAGGGTATGCCAATGTGCTAACAAACCTCTTTTAGAGATGCTAATTACTAAAATATCGCATAGGGGGTTCTAACTGCCATTGAGTTAAGTAAGGCAGAAGAATCAAAAAGATGCCTCGCTTAGCTAATTTACATTTTCATTGCGCGGCGGAGGTAGCCCCATAGTTCATTGTCAAAACCAGACAAGGCGGCCCGAACTCCACCAGCCATTTCACCCATGCGAATAATAACCAGTTGCTCTGAAGGAACCACGTAAATTTTCTGGTCGTTTTTTCCCAGTGCGGCAAACAAATCTGCAGGCGCATTAGGCATTATAGGACCGCTAAAAGTCGTTTTGATTCCAGGCAGCATGTAGGCATTTTTGCCATTGAGCCAAGTTAAGTAGCCATAAGCTGGGTTGAAATTTTGCGAACTGCTCACCATTTCATTAAAATAATTCTGGTCTTTTAATAGAGCGGTACCATCCCACTTGCCGCGATGCAATAGTAGTAAGCCAAACCGCGCCATGCTACGAGCATCGCTAAAGAATACATTGTTAAACCCTATGTTAACCCATCGACCATTCATGCCAATTCGGTTGCCAACTGCACGCCGAAAAAAGTTGTTGTACTCAGTACGCGCTGCCGTTTCTACTACCTGTTCTAAAAGGGTGTAAGGAGCGTTGTGATAAGCCCAGCGCGTTCCAGCATCGGCTTTGTAAACCAAGCAACTTTTTAAAGTACAATCTGAATCAGGCACGTCCTCGTCTAAGCCAGTGGTCATGGTAAGTTGATGGCGGATAGTGATAAGGTTTTCTTTTTCAGGTGGCAGTGAAGTCCAACCTCTTCCTAGATATTCAGCAGTGCGGTCGGTGATCTTTAGCAATCCTTCTTGTTGGGCAATGCCTACCAGCAAGGCAGTCAACGTTTTGCCTGCTGAAGCCCAGTACCAAACGCTATCAGCTGTAAAGCGATCAAAATACCATTCAACGGCTATTCTGCCGTTTTTTAGGATTATAAAGGCTTTGGTACGGCGCTGCTGTAAGAACTTACGAAGGCTATCCAATCCAGACAAAGACCAGCCTAAGGCAGTGGGAGCTACTGTTTCCCACTGGTTGCTATTGAGTGGAGGAAAATAAGGCAAGCTGAGTTCGGAAAGTTGGCTTTTCTTGCAACTAACCAGAAAGAAAATGGCAAGTATCCAACAGATGCTGAGGCTTTTCATCGGCACAGTTCTCTTTGATAAGTTGGACTATCCACAAAAGAGCAGGTTTAATCCACTAGCCAACAAAATCCTTTTTCTTTAAGTTGAATTGCAAAATTCATTGGCATGACTCTGCGCTTGATTTTAGGCGACCAACTCAACATACATCATAGTTGGTTTGCCCAAGTACGTTCCGATGTCGTGTATGTGATGATGGAAGTGCGTCAGGAGACGGATTACGTAGCGCATCACATTCAAAAGATTATTGCCTTTTTTGCCGCTATGCGCTCTTTTGCCGAAGAGTTAAGACAGCAAGGACATCAGGTAATATATTTGAAGATCAATGATCCTCAAAATCGCCAAAACTTTGCTGACAATTTGACAGAATGGATGCGCCAAATCGGTGCAGAGCGTTTTGAATATCAGCAACCTGATGAATATCGCTTGGACAAGTACTTTGCTGACTTTTGCCGTCAACTGCCCATCAGTTCCCAGATGGTAGATAGCCAGCATTTTCTTACTCATCGAATGGAATTAGCTGAAATTTTTAAAGGCAAAAAAACGTACTTGTTGGAGGCGTTCTACCGCACAATGCGGAAAAAGTACCGTATCCTACTTGATGAAAATGGGCAGCCAGAGGGAGGCAAATGGAACTACGATGCACAAAATCGCAAACACTACGACGGAAAGGCCATAGTGCCTGATTTGCCAATGCCTTCTAAGGCTTCTCTTGAAATTGTTCGCCAAGTTTACCAAGACATTTTGCAAGCCTCACCCCAAACCATAGGCAAGGTACAAATCCAAAATTTCGAATGGCTCATTACTCGCCAAGAAAATTTAGAAGCCCTCCACGACTTCTGCCGCTATCGCTTGCCTCACTTTGGTCGCTATCAGGATGCGATGGATAGTCGCTATCCCTACTTATTTCACTCGCGGCTGTCTTTTGCCATGAATGTCAAATTAATTCACCCTATGGAGGTAGTTCAAACAGCAATCGAATATTGGCGCCAAAACCAGCAACAAATTGATTTAGCCCAAATAGAAGGTTTTGTGCGGCAAATTATTGGCTGGCGAGAATACATGCGCGGCGTTTATTGGGCACAAATGCCTCGCTATGCAACACTTAACTTTTTCAATCACTCTTCTTCGTTGCCTAGCTGGTACTGGAATGGCAACACCCGCATGAACTGCCTTCAATGCGTTATTACTCAGTCCTTAGAAAAGGCTTATGCCCATCACATCCAACGGCTAATGATAACTGGAAATTTTGCCTTGCTGGCAGGGGTGGCGCCCAACGAAGTAGATAACTGGTATTTAGGCATTTATGCCGATGCTATTGAATGGGTAGAAATCACTAACACCCGTGGCATGAGTCAGTTTGCCGATGGAGGACTAGTAGGCACTAAACCTTACGTAAGCAGTGCTAACTACATTAATAAAATGAGCAACTATTGTCAGCACTGCTACTACGATAAGAATTTGCACTACGGTCAGCGAGCTTGCCCATTTAATAGCCTTTATTGGCATTTTTATTACCGCCATCGCCAAAAGTTAGAGCACCATCCGCGCGTTAGCATTGCTTATACTATTTGGGACAAAATGCCCCGCCATCAGCAGCAAAAAATTTTGCAACAAGCAGAGGAATATTTATCTGCAATAGAAAGCCTCTAACTGCACACTCTCCCCACGAAAGCAAAACCAAACCTTGAAGGTCAGAAAAATGCATTTTGATGATAATGCACAACCGCCTTATTGCTGAAATTAGAGTTGGAAAACAGCCATGCCCGCCAAGTACATCTCCCTGCACTTGTTGGATTGTAAAGCGCAGGGATAGGAAATTCTTTGAGGTTAAACCCAATTTTACTTTGTGATCAGGGGTTGGGAAGTCAGTTTTAGCTTCTGGCAGGCTTACTGAACGGTAAGTGAAAACTCTACATCAATATCGGTTTCCCCTCCTGCCTGTTGGAAATTAGCACTACTCAAGTTGGGAAAGGCTTTGTTTAAATCATGTCTTAGCACAACGCGCAATTTGCCATTGCCTGATGTTTGCGTTTCTACTACATTTTGCAAGCCCAGTGGACGGTTATTTTTGTCTGCATCACTATAGCGATGCGTCATTAGCGAGGAAGGCGTAATGATAAAAAAGAACTGATGTTTATCCGCTTCTCGGAGTATTTCTGCGGTCTTGTCCTGGCGTTTTGTCCCTTCTATTTTGGCAAGGGTAATGTTTAAGTTATAAGAAGACCGTGCTCTCAGAGGCGGAGCAGAAATAGAAGGTGGATTGCCACCTGGTCCATCTGGATCGCTAAATACAAAGGTAACTGGGTTGCCTCCTGTAGCTGGAGTGAAAATTAGCTCCATGTAGTTAATTTCCTCCTGTTCATTTTCAGGTTCAGGATCTTTGCGCTTGCAGCCGCTCAGGGCTAGCAGACTGATCAACATTCCAGTAAGAACAACTGATAAACGCACTTTTTTCATAGTTCAATTTGTTAGGGTGAATGGGTGATATATCGAAGGTAGAGTTGAAAGTTGCGTCCTTGTTCGTCGGCAAAGTAGCGAAAGCGGTTCATGTAGTCGCGGTACGTGGTATTGGCTAGGTTGTAAACTGTCAAGCCGATGAAAAGAGTGTTTTTTTCCTTTCGGTAGCAAACACCTGCATCAAGAGTGCTTACCCAATAGCCATGAGGTGGAGGAGCAAAATCGCGCTCTGGTGGGGTGCGCCATTGCCGAGCAACTAATAAATTGGTCAAAGCTATGTAGCCATTTTTCCAACGACTTTGAGCGGGCAAAGGAATGTGACCCTGAAGGGAAATGGAAAGTTGCTCAGGAGGGATCCAAGGCAAAAATGCATTGTTTGTCAAGTCTTTTGCGCGTGTGATGGCTCCTTTTAACAGCACACTCCACACTTGAAAGGGTTGCCAATGCAGTAGGATATCGCTCCCCCAAAGTGCTGCTTGAGTTTGTTCAAAATGAAAAACTGGAAAGGCACCGCGAATAGTCAGCCGCGTTTCTCCTTGAGGAGCTAGGTAAATGTAATTTCCGATGTATTGAGCAAAACCAGTAACTTCTAACGTTGCAGTACTTGTTTTAGCATGTATACCCACGGTCCATTTCCCAGATTGTTCGCTTTTAAGGCTATCGCTGCCAAACTCTAAAGCAGCAGCGCTGTGGTGTAAACCTTCACTGTAAAGTTCATTGGCAGAGGGAGGGCGCCAAGCAGAAGCCATTTGCGTGCGCAAGACAATGGATTCACTCCAATGGTAAGCCACTCCAACAGTGGCCGAAAAGTTACTAAACCACCGTTGCGTGCGTTGCAGGATGCCGTTTCTATCAAACCGACGCACTTCTAAATGGCGCCAATCGTAGCGCAGTCCTGTTTCTAAATCCCATCGTGGAACAGAATATTTTAACAGTGCAAAAGCACCCGCTGCCGTGACCCAATAATTAGGCACCAAAGGTCGAATCCCTGTGCCAGGAACATTCAGGTTGCTTTGTGCCAGTCCGCTAACGCCTCCTTTCCATTGCCAGTGCTTACCTTTGCTGGTTTGGTAGTTGAGCTCAAGAAGATGAGTGAAAAGATTTAGATTCATTGCAGGAATTTTGTCGCGTCCTGCTCGGCGGATATCAAACTCTTGTCTTTGATTGTGTTGAAAAGCATATTGGTATTCCCATTGACTAATTTCATGCTTTCGATATCCATTCACTTTGAAAAGATGATGTATCACTCTTTGACGGGGATTGTCGATTTGGTAACTAAACTGAGCCTCTACTAAAGGACGCGGGCTGCTAAGGGCAAATTGCAAGTCCGTTAGGTTGCCGATGTGTGCTCCGCGAAAAATGCCCAGTTGAGTAGCAAAGCGACTGAAAAAAACTTCTACCCCATATTTTTCCTTTTGATAACCTGCTGCCAGCGAAAAGTTGAGTTCAGCAACGCCAGTGTTAGCCAAAAAGTAATTCGGTGTGCGAATGTTGCCGCTTCGCTTTCCCGTGGCTTGAAGGCGCCAACCGATGCCTTTGTGATAACCGCTCACTTGTCCTGAGAAAATGCCTTGTTTGCCGTTGCTAGCTCCTTGCAAGTGCCATTGGCTGCTTATACCCTTTTTAGTAGGCAACGCAGGTGGTTTAACTATTACTACTCCTCCCATTGCTTCAGGTCCATATTGGACAGTTGCTGCCCCTTTGATTACCTTCAATTCAGAGGCTAAAAAGGCGTCCATTTCTGGCGCATGCTCTAATCCCCACTGCTGACCTTCTTGCCGAATGCCATTGTTTAGCACTAAAATGCGGTTACTATGCAAACCTTGAATGACGGGCTTGGCAATACTCGATCCTGTGCGCAGTATTTGTACACCACTGGCGTAGCTAAGTGCTTCAGCAAGTCCCTTTCCTTGCCTTTGAATTAACACTTCTTCTGGAATAGGAGTAGTAACAGCGCTTGCCTGCCCAATAGCAATTTTTTCACCAGTGATTGTAATAGGTTCCAGTTCTATGGTCTCTGGTGTGAGAAGTAGCACGAATTCTTTTCCATGAGTTAGAGAATAGGTAGCTTGCTGAAATCCTGCTTTGGAAATGGTAATGTAAGCAGTGGTTTCGCATCGTTTAGCTATTTCGAATTTGCCATGCTGGTCAGTGTACAGGCTAATGCCTGCATGCTCCCAAGCAACAAGCGCTGAGGCAATAGGTTGACCTCTATGGCTATCAATTACCTGACCTGCAAAGAATCTTTCACACTCCTCTTGCTCTAACCATTGAAGCGATAGCCAGCAGGAAACTAGCGTTGTTGATAGCCAGCAGCCCATACTTGCAATTGTGTTGCAAATTTATGTAAATGCAACAGAATTGCAATTACGGCACAGTTCTTTTTTTCCGAAAAAGAGGTGTTTTTAGCACCATTTCACTGTTTGCGGGAAAAAGCAAAAGTGCGAGCTTTTGAAAGTGGTATTTCACGCATAGAAGCCGTCTTTTCGCTTATTTATAGTCAGTAGCCGCCAGGCTTTTTAGTGATAAAATAAAAAAAGCCCTTTTAAAGGGCTTTTTGCGTCGGGGTGACAGGATTTGAACCTGCGACCACCAGCACCCCATGCTGATGCGCTACCGGGCTGCGCTACACCCCGAGCTTATCATTGCTGCAAAACTATAACAGAGAAAAGCAATTCACAAAAAATTTTTTTGCAAAACTATGTTGCGAAAAGAGACCTGTCGGCTAATTTTGCGTTCCAGTTTGCAAGGGGAAATTTATTTCTTCGAAATAATGCCAACTATACAACAATTAGTGCGGAAAGGCAGGCAAAAATTGACTTATAAATCCAAGTCGCCTGCTTTAGACTCTTGTCCACAAAAACGAGGGGTATGCACCAAAGTATACACAACTACCCCCAAAAAGCCTAATTCTGCACTTAGGAAAGTTGCCAAAGTGCGGTTGAGTAACTCCACGGAAGTAATCGCATATATTCCTGGCGAAGGTCATAACCTACAAGAGCATTCCATCGTGCTTATTCGCGGAGGTCGTGTAAAAGATTTGCCAGGAGTTCGCTATCATATTATACGCGGTGCGCTAGATACAGCGGGAGTAAACGGACGCAAACAAGGTCGCTCCAAGTATGGCGCTAAACGACCCAAAGCTGGACCAGCACCCGCAGCAGGAAAAGGAGCTCCCGCAGCAGGTAAAGCACCCGCTAAAAAGAAATAGAACAAAATACAAGTTCATATAAATCACATGAGAAAGGCAAAACCCAAAAAACGCTACCTGCCCCCTGACCCCAAATTTGGGGACGTACTGGTTACTCGGTTTGTCAATAACCTCATGATGAGAGGTAAAAAGTCTCTGGCTTATAAAATTTTCTACCAATCTCTTGAACATATCGAGCAGCGTTTAGGAAAAAGTGGCGAGCCTGTCAATGGCTTAGAAGTATGGCGCAAAGCGCTTAACAATGTGATGCCTACCGTAGAAGTGCGCAGCCGACGCGTAGGAGGAGCCACTTTCCAAGTACCGACAGAAGTGCGCCCAGATCGCCGCATCTCATTGGGAATGAAATGGTTAATTCGCTATGCTCGCGCACGCAATGAAAAATCGATGATTGAACGACTAGCAGCGGAAATTATTGCAGCTTCTAAAGGCGAAGGAGCCGCTGTTAAGAAAAAAGACGATACCCATCGCATGGCAGAAGCAAATAAAGCATTCTCTCACTTTAGATTTTAATCAAACGTGGCAAAGGATCTGAGATACTTGCGAAATATCGGCATCATGGCTCATATTGATGCCGGCAAAACTACCACCACCGAGCGCATTCTCTACTACACAGGTTTGACCCACAAGCTCGGTGAAGTGCACGAAGGTTCAGCCACCACTGACTGGATGGAACAAGAGCAAGAACGCGGTATTACCATCACAGCAGCGGCTGTTACCACCAACTGGAATTATCCTACGGTTCAGGGCGAAAATATTCCCGAAACTCGTTCTTATCAAATCAACATTATTGACACGCCCGGACACGTGGACTTCACAGTAGAAGTAGAACGCTCTCTGCGGGTTTTAGACGGTGCAGTAGCACTTTTCTGCGCCGTAGCAGGTGTTGAACCTCAATCTGAAACAGTGTGGCGACAGGCAGATAAATACAAAGTGCCGCGCATCTGCTTTGTTAATAAAATGGACAGAGCAGGAGCAGATTTCTTTAGGGCTGTGCGCGAAATTAGAGAAAAACTCGGCGCGAACCCCGTTCCCCTCCAAGTTCCCATCGGCGTAGAAGATAACTTCAAAGGAGTAGTAGATTTAATTACCCATCAAGGCATCATTTGGAACGAAGAAGACAAAGGAAAAACTTACAAAATCGTTCCTATACCAGAAGAGATTCAAGAGGAAGTAGCTCACTGGCGTCAAAAACTCATCGAAGCCGCTGCCGAATACGATGACCATCTCTTGGAAAAATTCTTTGACAATCCCGATACTATTACTCCCGACGAGCTACGGGCAGCCATCCGCAAAGCCACTATCAACATGTCCATAGCACCTGTTTTGTGCGGCGCTGCTTTTAAAAACAAAGGCGTTCAGGCTTTACTGGACGCAGTGGTAGCTTATCTTCCTTCGCCGCTTGACTTGCCACCCGTAAAAGGAATTAATCCTGAAACCGAGCAAGAGGAAGAACGCAAACCTGATATAAATGAACCTTTCACAGCCCTTGCTTTCAAAATTATGACTGACCCCTTTGTAGGGCGTCTGTGCTTCATGCGCGTTTATTCAGGTCGTTTGGAGAAGGGTTCTTATGTGTATAACTCTAGGACAGGCAACAAAGAGCGCATTTCACGCCTGGTGCAAATGCATGCCAACAAGCAAAACCCCATCGACGAGATTGAAGCAGGTGACATATGTGCTGGCATAGGATTTAAGGACATCAAAACAGGCGATACGCTTACCGATGAAAACCACAAGCTAGTGCTAGAGTCCATGACCTTCCCCGAGCCAGTTATAGGCTATGCCATTGAACCCAAGAAAGCCGCCGATCAAGATAAAATGGCCTTGGCTATTTCCAAGTTATTAGAAGAAGACCCCACTTTGCAAGCCTATACCGATCCTGAAACAGGTCAAACTATCTTGCGCGGCATGGGCGAACTACACCTGGAGATCATCATTGACCGCATGAAGCGCGAGTTCAAAGTGGAAGTTAATCAAGGACCGCCGCAAGTGGCTTATAAAGAACACTTTACAGCTTCCACTGAACATCGCGAAGTGTACAAAAAACAAACTGGCGGTAGAGGTAAATACGCTGATATTGTCTTTGAACTCGGTCCGCGCGAAGACGGTCAACCAGGTTTGTTGTTTATTAATGAAATTGTCGGTGGAGTAATTCCCAAAGAGTTTATCCCTTCTGTTCAAAAGGGCTTCGAAACAGCTATGAAAAATGGAGTACTGGCAGGCTTCCCTGTGGACTCCATGAAAGTGCGCCTTTTCCACGGCTCTTATCACGAAGTGGACTCTGACTCCCTTTCTTTTGAAATGGCTGCTATTTTAGGCTTCCGAGAAGCAGGAAAAAAGTGCAAGCCTCGCCTATTGGAGCCTATCATGAGTGTGGAAGTAGTTACTCCGGAGGAATTTACTGGACCTATCACGGGGGATCTCAACCGTCGTCGTGGCGTAATGAAAGGCATAGACTCCAGAGGAGGTGCTCAGGTTATTAAAGCAGATGTACCTCTTGCTGAACTATTTGGCTACGTAACCGACCTGCGCACCATTTCTTCAGGACGTGCCTCGGCTACCTTGACGTTCTCCCACTATGCCGAAGTGCCGCAGAACCTAGCGGAAGGAATTATTGCCGAGCTCAAAGGCGCAACCGTTTAAAAAGCAAGTGCTATGACTCAAAAAATCAGAATAAAACTCAAGTCTTACGACCATACGTTGGTAGATAAGTCTTCAGAAAAAATTGTTAAGGCAGTTAAGGCAACAGGCGCGGTAGTAAGTGGACCTATTCCATTGCCTACCGAGAAACAAATTTTTACTGTGCTTCGCTCTCCTCACGTAAACAAAAAGTCGCGTGAGCAATTTCAGCTCTGTACTTATAAGCGCTTGGTGGATATCTATTCTACTAGCGCCAAAACGGTAGATGCCCTCATGAAGCTGGAGTTGCCCAGTGGGGTTGATGTAGAAATTAAGGTCTGATCGCCTCTGTACAGACTCACTAACGCTACTCGGGTGGGCTCTCAAGCCTTCCCGAGTTATTTATTTTCATTTTGTTGATTGCTTGTGGCAGCTTTTTCCGCTAGCATTTTTTGAATATCTTCACGAGTAAGGTTAGTACCGTCGTAGAGAATATCGCTAATTTTGGTCGTAATAGCATCTAATTCATTGGCTTCTTTAATGAGAAGATGAATGAGCTCCCAGTCATTAGCTGCATTAGGGTCGTGGGTCATCAAATATAGCAAACCTCTAATTCGTGCCAAAGGCGCCCTAAGCACGTGAGCATTGATAAATGCATATCCGCGCAGCTGTTCATTTTGAATTTCTAGCTGACGAGTTCGCTCTACTACCCGCTGCTCCAGACTTTCATTGATCGTTTGCAGTTTTTCATTAAGGGTATTGAGCTCTTCATTCATGATTTCTACTTGATGAGTCTTGTCTATAAGCTGGAGATTTGCCTGCTTGAGCTCTTCTATTAGCTCTCTAACGCGCCTGTTTTTGCGATAAATAGCAATGAGCCCTGCCAAAGACTGGGCAAAAAGAATATCTTCTGTGCGCCACTGGCGGAAAGTATGTTGCTGCTCGTAACAAATCACTCCTATGGGTTTCCCCTCTTCCAATATAGGGCAGTCTAGGAGAGAATATATATTCAAAGGTTCGAAATAGTGTTCATTAAAACAAGAAGTATTTTGATGGCGGCGCGCATCGGGAGCTGATATGTAGGGTTGGCTTAATAATGCTTCAAAATAAGGTTGAGCATTTTTTCTACACACTGTGGTCAAGTTATCTACTTTCTCTCGGCAAAACAAATATTCTCGTTGAAGGCAATCTTGTTGCTCGTTAAGATTCCATACACTTACTCTAGTAATTTGCAGGGTTTCTGCAGCTACTTTGGTAAGATAGGCATAAAACACTTCAGGGCTCCACTCAAAGAGTTCCGGTTGGTGGGTAAGAGCGATCAGCTGTTCTTGGTAGTACTCTAGGCGAGCTTTGCTTTCCTGAATTTGATTTTTGAGCAGTTCTAGTTCTTCTTTTCGCTGCTCAGTGATGGAGTAGGCATCTCCTAAGAGCTTGTATAACAAGATGATACCAACAAAGAATATCCCAAAAAACAGCAGCCCAGAAACTAAATAGGAAGAAACTATTACTTGTACATTGTAACTAAGACCATACCTGTGATACAAATAATACCCATTTGCCAAATGAGTGAGAATAATAATTAGGAGCCATCCGACTGCTGCGCGCAAACCCAAAGTTATCAGGGCAATCAAAACTGTAAAGGGCAACCAATAAATAGTGGTAGGAAAATATTCAGAGTTGAAAAACAGATGTGCTTCACTTGTAAAATAAATCAAAAATATAACCGCTTGGCTTACCCAAAAGGAATTTACCTGACGAGTATAGAGCAATGTAATAAATAAACTACCTATAACGGCTCCTGTAAGGAGCTTTTCATTTAGGGATTGAAGACCAAATATCAAATCTACTAGCAGCATCACTGCTGCTGATGCGTTGATTGCCCATAATGTTAAGCCTAATAATCGTTGGGAGTGTAAACGATAGTCTTTAAAATCAGTAAGCGAATAAAAGTATCGCATCGGAAATATTAATCAGGTTTTGAAAGACTATACTAAGGAATTTACCAATTACTTTCCATATCATGCGTTACCTCCTGCTAAAAATACAAAAACTCCGCTCTTTGAAAGAGCGGAGAAAAATAATTTTAAAAAAAATGCTATCTATCCCAGAATACCAGGTCAGTGATAGAAGCAGGACCTGCAGCAGCTACAGCAGCAGCATTGGTTTGAATTTCACTAATAGGATAGGGCCAGCGGCGGGGAAATCTCCCTTGGGTAAAGGTTTGAGAATTATTAGCGATAGTTAAGGCTGGAATGCCGTTAGGAGTTTGAGACGTAATCATGCGCCGCCAGTCGGTCCATGCCTCGGGGTCTAAAAACATGGCTATATACTTTTCGGTCATAATTTTTTCTAAAGTGATGGTAGCGGCTGTTTCACTGGCGTAATTGGCTATATAAGCATTGTTGGCAGTAGTATTAGTTGTCAATCCTGCTGCTGGAAGAGAGGCAGTAATCTTAGCAATAGAAGCTCGCACAGCTTCGTTATGAGCTGCAGCGGCTCGCTCGCGGTTTCCTAGTCGCAAGGCTGCTTCTGCTTCAATAAATTTTTGTTCTACGTAAGTAATTAAATTAGCTGGCGTTTCTGGACGGTTGAAATAGGGACCTGGCAAAGAAGCATTGAGATTTTGAGGACCGCCAGCGGGAGAACCAACAAAGGTTCCACTAGCCGTAGGACGAGCATAAAAAGGCAAACGCGGATCTTGACGACTTTGCATCAAGTTCACCATAAATGTGGAAAGCCTAAATGAATTGCCAAAACTACTGTTCAAGGCTGCAAACCAAGGAGAAGGCGTATTAACAGCATTGCCAAATACAATGCGAGCATCTTGCGCATTAGAAGTAAGAGCCCCTGCATCAATAGCTTCTAGTGCTCGTCGGGCAGAGCCTTCGGGGTCTATTTTGCTCAAGTGATTTGCATAGCGGGCTTGTAACGCACGCGCTGCACGAATCCAGTTTGCCAAATTGCCATTATATACCAAGTCATCTCTACTAGGCGACTTTGCACTTGTAGGCGTAGTTAAATCTCTTATTGCATTGGTTAGCAGAGCATTCACTGAATCATAAAGAATAGCTCCAGGTTGGTAGCGCGGTGTAAAAATAGGACGAACAGGATCATTGCCGCGAAAGGCTTCGTCATAAGGTGCATTGTTCCACAAATCCACTACCTGACCTAGAGCTATTGCCATCAAAATGCGCGCTATACCGCGATAGTGAGGTGAATTGTTTTCAAATGATTTGCGTATGATAACGTACAAATCTTGCATTGCGCCCGGATACAAATTGCCGTTCCATACCCGTGCAGCTACGTTGGAATTTAAGTCATATTGTCCAATGCTTATGTATATGTTTTCCACCCCTGCCAAGTGCTGCACCAATAAACTATTAAACTGAGAAATATCCCCGTGCAATCCGTACACTAAGTTGGCTTGTGCAGCAGGTAAAAGTACGTTCATGGGAGCATCAGTAGCTGCATTGGGGTTGACGTTAATATTGCCAAAATCACAGCTGCTAACGATAGTGATGATGGCAGTGGCAAATAAGGTGAATATTTTCCGTTTCATGTCATTTCTAAGGTTTAAAAGTTAAGTACATTGACTGATGGAGTACTAAAGTAAAACCACTACATGGCTCTGGCGATGACTGGTTAGAAAGAGGCATTTAAACTTACTCCTACGCTGCGCGTATTGGGATTGCCAAAATAATCCAGTCCTTGTGCAGGGCTTATGCCATAGAGATTAGTTTCAGGGTCGATACCGCTGTAATTGGTGAGAAGCCAAAGGTTTCGCCCAAACAAGGAGACTTCCAAAGATTTCATTTTTAGTTTTTGAGCAATGGCTTTAGGTAGTGCATAACTCAAACTAGCATCGCGCAAACGAACCCAGCTGGCATCTTCTACAAACTGCTCATGCACCCCAGCTGCTCCTGTAGCTCTTCCATCTTGTTGGAACCAGTTTTGCTGGGTAAGAGTAACAGGCTGGGTATTAGGAGTGCCATCTCGGCGCACTCCTTCAAATACCACTTGCTGACCGCGCTGTAAAGTGCGCACAGTAGCACCGATATTAGTTAATACGGCTTCGGTTCCATTCCACACGTCGCCGCCTTTGCGAATGTCAAACAAGAAAGAAAGACTGACTCCTTTCCAAGAAATCGCATTGCGGATGCCCAGCAAATAGCGTGGATTGGGATTGCCTATCAAAATATTGTCTTGCCGAATAGGGAAGCCATTGTCGCCGATGATGCGACGTCCTTGCTCGTCTCGTAGCCAACCCGTGCCGTAAAATACCCCAAACTCTTGCCCAGGCACTAAACGAGGAGTAAAGATAGTACCAAAGCCTGGTAGGTTAATAAAAGCCAATCCTTCGGGCAGGGATACTACGACGTTGCGATTGCGAGTAAAGTTAAAAGTTATGTCCCAGCGCAAATTGCTCTGCTTAATAGGAGTCATGGCAAGTACTATTTCAATGCCGCGGTTGCGCACTTCTCCCGCATTGACATTGCGCGTAGTAAAACCCGAAGAAGGAGCAATTTGCAAAGGCGTTAGAAGATTTTTGCTAAGTGAGTTGTAATAGGTAACATCTATTGTGATGCGATCACTGAGAAAGTGCAAGTTAGTGCCCAGCTCTAAAGTGCTATTGGTTTCGGGTTTTAAATCTGGGTTGCCTAGTGTATTGCCCAGCGTTACCCCTCCGATATTAGAACCTTGAATAGGAAAGCTAATGCCATTACCAAAACCATTGACAGCACTTGCACGGAAGTAAAACGTCTCTGTTGAATATGCCGCTGGGATTTGTGCCGCTGTGGCATAAGAAAGTCTCACTTTGGCTAGTGAGAAGGTGGGGTTATCTTGAAAGCCGAGCATATCCGTTAGCGAAGCGCTCAAACTTGCCGAAGGGAAGAAGAATGAGTTATTATTTTTGGGTAGTGTAGAAGCCCATTCGTTTCGACCAGTGAGCTCGAGGAAGATCATGTCTTTGTAATCAGCTTTAAAGCTGGCAAAAACTGCATAAGTAGCCCTTCTTGTCAAAGATTGTTGCGGATTGGCATATACTGTAGCATTAGAGATGTTGTAAAAATCAGGTTGGTTGAAGGTATTGCCATCAATGCGGCGGAAAGTAGATTGAGTAGCAAAATGGTTATGCCCTATGAGCAAGCGGGTATTGATATTGCCTATTGCGTACTCGGCAGTGAGTATGAAGTCAGAATTAAAAGTTCGGTCTAGGTAAGTGTCTTCAAAAACGCGTCCATAGCGCCCATCTGCTCCGAAAGAACCTATGTTAAAGGTAGCTGTTCGATTGTCAGAAAACATATCTATGCCACCGCGCCACATAGCTTTCAACCAAGACAAAATTTGCCCATTGAGTTGAAAGTAACCATTAATGCGGTGGACATCATCCACAAAGGAATTTTCATTGACTGTCCACAGAGGACTATCAGGTCCAAGTCCCAAGTCAGCAGGGTTCATGCCATCGATTTGATTGCGATTGCGGAAGTTGCGTTGAGCACCATTGGGAAATTTGTAAGCAATGGGATTGCGCGGGTCGCGCTGCCCATTGAAGATATCAAAATGTACGGGAGTTCTGTAGAGTCCTTGCACTACTCCAGTAAAGTTGTCGCCACGCCCTACGCGATTGCCTCCTGAGCGCGTATAGGTAATAGAAGAAGACATGCGAAATTTCTCTCCTAAGGCGGATTCACCTGCTAATTTGGCAGAGGTACGGCTAAAGGTATTGTTGGGAATAATGCCTTTTTGGTCTAAATGCCCTAGAGAAAAAAATAAATTGCCATCTTTATTGCCGCTTTGTAAACTGAAATAATTATTCCACGTGGTACCTGTTTGCCAAAAATTACCTTGATTGTCGAAAGGCAATACAGGTAAATCTTGTCGCGCAGTAGGATCTGTAGCAGGAACAATTCTACCCAGAGGACTAAGTACATCAGGAATGCCATTATAGCGCAGTTCGCTCAATCGCGGACCAAATAAAAAAGTCTGCGTAGGAGCATCGGAAAATACGCCGCCACTGCCTTGCGCATATTCGGTTTGTAACTGGAACATTTTATTAATTCGCTCTAAAGAGTAAGAAGTGCTAAAGTGAATGTTAGTAGTGCGCCGCTCTCCTTTGGCGCCTTTTTTAGTAGTAATGAGCACTACCCCACTCCCTCCCTGAATGCCGTAAAGCGCTGCAGCAGCTGGACCTTTTAACACAGAGATAGATTCAATATCATCGGGATTGATATCTATGGCGCGGTTGGGTATGTCTACTCCCGCTCCGCTACCTCCGCGAAAAGCATTGTTGATGGGAACGCCGTCCACCACAAACAGCGGCTGGCTTGGTCCCGTGAAAGAATTTTTACCGCGTATGTAGATAGCCGCTCCTGCCCCTGGAGTCCCAGCATTACTAATTACTTGCACGCCAGCTACTTTGCTATTAAGAGCATTGACAATATTCGCCTCTCGGGACTGCAAAATTTCCGTACTTTTTACTTCTTGCACCGAGTAAGTCAGCGTTTTTTTCTGTTGCGTTAGACCCAAAGCAGTTACTACTACTTCCTCTAACTGGCGCGTATCTACTTGCAAAACTACATCGATGGTTGTCCGATTGCCTATTTCCACTTCCTGGCGAATAAAGCCCACAGAGGAAAACAACAAAAACTTAGCTTCCTGACTTACTGAAATGCGATAGTTGCCATTAGCATCAGTTACCGTGCCTTGAGTAGCTCCTTTGACCACTACATTAACTCCTGGAATTGCAGCACCGTCCTCTGCAGAAGAGACGCGCCCCGTGATAACGCGTTCCTGCCCCCGAAGGGCTTGCATCGTTGAGATCCAAAAAATGCTTGCCAAAAGAAAGCAAAAGTGTAGATGTTTCATAAGAGCAAAATATTTACATTATCAGCCAATTCTCTTTAAACATGGGGCAGCAGCCAAGTTTATTTCTTGCTTTTTGGAGCTGGTTGCATTTAATTTTTTCCGAAGTTTTTCTCTTAGTGGTTGAATTATCTTGCCCAAAAAGTCAATTCAAGCACACGAAAGCGAACCTCTTAGCAATGCAGCACTTCTCTTTGCGGGCAGAGTTTCGCAAAAGTATTCTCTTTATACATGCTGAAATTGCATCGTATTAACCGAATTTTAACCGCTTTGAGGAGTAACTTCGGCAACTCTTTCATTAAAAAACACATGTCATTTTTTGATTTCTTGCGCATAAAACCTTGCTATTTGTTCACTCATCAAAAGGTACTACCTGTAAAAGTCGTTTTTCATATAGGCATAATCCTTATTTCATTGCCCTAACTGCATTGTCAGAGAAAAAAGCTCCACTAAAAAATTGAATTAATTCTCTAACCTATCGCGTGTAAGCAAGCCAGATGTTTAGAACAAAAATAACAAATGAATGCTTGAAAGATCAAGATCAGCCAGCGGCAAGGTAAAAACTTTTCTAGTCGGGCAAATTAGCGAACTTTTGCCTTGTTATATTATAAAGCACGCAAGCCCATGTCAAATGACGTGGGCTTGCATCAAATTAATGGAAATGGAATATGAGCAGCTTTAGAATGGATATCGGTTTTGTGCAATAACATAATCAGCTACTTGGCGCCGAATAGCGGTAGCATTAATCGGGTTCATTTTAGTAAACCGACGCAGTCCCATTAGCATTACTTTTTGTTCATCGCCTGTGGCAAAACTATTAATTGCTTCTTTGCCATGGTAGGCTACTTTATCTACAGCTCGATTGAGATACAAACGAGCCATGTTAATATGCTGCTGGCAAGCTTCTTGACCGCGTTGTTGAACTAATTTTTCTGTGCGCAACAAGGTAGATTCTGCAATGTAGGTTTCAATAATCATATCTGCAACGTGCATGATAATTTCTTGCTGCTCTTCCAAAGACGGACCGAAGGTCTGTGCTGCCTTGCCAGCCACCATTAAAACAGCTTTTTTCAGACCTTTCATCACTTCTTTTTCTTCGGCAAAGAGCAAAGAGGTATCAATAGGTGTAAAAGAGGGCACGCTAGTGAGTTCTTTTGCCACTTCCATGGCAGGAGCAAGCAAGTTTAATTCGCCAGACAAGGCGCGCTTGAGCAACATGCCTACCAGCAACATTCGGTTAATTTCATTAGTGCCTTCGTAGATTCGAGTAATTCTACAGTCGCGATAAGCGCGAGCCATTGGTGCTTCTTCTGAAAAGCCCATTCCTCCGTAAATTTGGAGACCTTCATCTACCACATAGTCCAGCACTTCAGAACTATGTACTTTCATGATGGCACATTCGATGGCAAATTGCTCTACTCCTTTGAGCTTCGCTTGAGCTTCTTCCATGCCTTCAGCGATGAGGGCGTTAATTTTATCCTCAATGCATTGCCCGGCGCGGTAAGCAGCTGACTCGGTAGCATAAGTTAGGGCAGCCATTTCGCCAATCTTGTGTTTGATAGCCCCAAAAGAAGCAATTGTTTTTCCGAATTGCTTGCGCTCGTTGGCATAATTTGTTGCTAGATTAATAACGTATTTGCAAGCACCGATAGCCGCTGCTGCTAATTTAATCCTACCAATATTAAGAATATTTACAGCTATCTTAAATCCGTTACCACGTGTGGAAAGCATATTTTCCACTGGTACTTTGCAGTCATTAAAAAACACTTGGCGCGTAGAAGAACCTTTAATGCCCAGTTTTTTCTCTTCATCGTTCATGGTAATGCCGCCGAAAGAGCGCTCCACAATAAAGGCACTCAAGTTTTTATCATCGTCAATTTTGGCAAAGACGATGAACAAATCAGCAAAGCCCGCGTTTGTAATCCACATTTTTTGCCCGTTGATGAGGTAGTATTTGCCATCTTCACTCAAGCGAGCCTTTGTTTTACCAGAATTAGCATCTGAACCTGCATCGGGTTCAGTAAGGCAGTAGCTGGCTTTCCATTCTCCACTGACTAACTTGGGCAAATACTTGCGTTTTTGTTCTTCAGTGCCGTAGTAAAGAATAGGCAAAATGCCGATACCTGTATGAGCGCCGTAAGCGGTAGAAAAGGACCCTCCTGCTCCTAGAGCATCTGCCACCAGCATAGAAGTATTAAAACTCATGCCTAGCCCGCCGTATTCCTCTGGTACAGAGATGCCCAACAAGCCAAGTTGCCCTGCTTTGTCGAGCAACTCTATCATAAACCCCGAGTGAACATCTTCCATTTTGTCGATATGAGGAAAAATTTCAGTTTGCAGGAAATCCTGACAAGCCTGTGCCATCATGCGTTGTTCTTCGCTAAAGTCTTCTGGAATGAAGACATCTGGCGCCTCTGAATGGCGAATTAAAAACTCCCCGCCTTTGAGGGCTTCTTTTTTTTCTACTATTTCCATAGTGCCAACTGTTGAAGGGATATCTTAACTTAAATTAGTATGCAAGCATACCAATACAAAAGTACGCAAAAAATATTATGCAAGCATAATAAAACACCAACTTTTTTATTTGCTATTTGCTTGCCTGAGCGCGCTTTTCTATGACTAGGATAAAACTACCATTGCGCCGAAATAACTTGGGTTGTTCTGCAGGCGGGTAGTATTTGTATACGATTTCTGCGGGTTCGGTGACAATATCAGGGTTGAGGCTGCTCATAAGCGCTCCTTCGGGTCGAACTGGGCTTACATCGATGCCACTGCCAAAGGTTTTTTTGAGAAATTGCTTCCAGCCAATGAGCGTTTTAAGCTGAGGACGGCTAGCAGGCGCTAGATGATTCATCGCCCAAAAGTACAAGTAATAACCTGCCGTACCTAACAATAATCCTTTGATTGTCTTGGTCTTGTGCAGTTTAAGGGGAATTTGCAAATCAATGCAGTGTACCATGAGCCCATCGGGTTTGAGCATTTGCTCCATGTGCAAAAACACTTTTGCCATTGCATGAGCTGGCACATGCTCTAAAGTAGAAACGGTATAAATTAAGTCGTAATAATTCAAAGGAATTTTGTTAGAATGTAAATTGCCGACGCGGTCAAAAATATAACGCACATCGGGATTGCGTTTTTGGACTTCCTCCCGCGCTCCCCATCGGCTCCACAGGCTCGCCTCTCCACTTTCAACACCAAAATCGTCAATTACATCAACTTGGCAGCCAAAATTTTTAGCAATGTATTGAGGCAAATCGCTGTAAGCCCCTCCAATTTCTACTACTTTCATGCTAGGCTTAAATTGGCAGTAGTGGAGAATAAAAGGTCGGTTATGTCCTTTGATTCCCCACCCAGCAAAAGGAATTTTTCTTTGGTGCATTTCCATTAATTCGGAAACAGTTGCCCAGCGCAATTCTTTGAGGTACAACATAGATACTACACTTCGGGAGCGACTTCAAACAACTTTTTCAGCACTTAGTTTGCTCAGGTAAGCGCCTAGCTGTTCTATCAAGTGGTCTGAAATACCCATATCCTCTTGATTTTCAAAGAAGTAATTTCGAGCTTCGGCGGCGTATTCCAAAAATGCCTGCTTGTCTTTGCGCAAGATAATTTGGTAAAGTTTTTCTACTTCTTGCCGAAAAAGTGCTAACACTTCAGGCACAAACTCATTGTACATTTGAATATCGGCATAAAGGTTAGCATCTTGCAATACGTATCGAGAGAAAAAAATCAAAAAAATGCGATAAGGCGGGGAAGCAATATTGCGAATAATTCCCAATCGATTGCTTAATGCATTGAGCGTTTTAGCACTAGCAAATACGGTAAAGTGATTCAATCCCTGCACCACTCCCATGACTCTATCGTGGTGCAAATAATCTATCTGATAACAACGAGCTTGGTGAGCTTCAAACAATGCTTGCAACTGAGTGGCATACCGCGGATTTGCCAAATAAGTGAACAAAAACACTTGCCCGCGCAAGCGGCGCAGCGAAGGACCAAACATAGGGTGAAGAGAAATAAACTCAGCTTTTACTTCGGGATGCTCCAGGCAAAGCCGCTGGTAATGCTCAACGATAAATTTTTTTACACTGCATACTTCTACAATGGTCTTTCCATTGGCAAAGGGATAAATTTCGGAAAGTACTTGGCACATACTAGGAATGGGTACCGCGATGAAAATAATGTCAGCTGAGGTAGTAAGTGAAACATTATCAGGCAATTGACTTTGTGAGTCAGCAGAGGTAAAGCACACAGAGTAGCCATTTTCAGCAAAAAACCTTGCCAGCCAGCCACCCAACCCTCGACTTCCTCCAATAATGCCAATTTTTTTCTCGCTTAAAAGTTGCATTTGCTAAAGATTTATTTTAGCTTGCGCTTCATTGAAACTTTCAGCCTCGAGTTAACTTTCAAACAATCGCATTCAACTTTCTTAAGTATTGATAATTTTTGTTTGAACCATGCTAAACGCTTCTTCCATTCTGTTTTATCAAGGCAAAGCTACTACGATTTCCATTCTTACCGATATTGGTTGTGTTTTTTGCGTCACAAAAGGCTTTCAGCCTTCAGCTGTTTACCGCGAGCAAGCTGAAAAACAGTTAGAAGCGTTTGAAAAATACCACGTCCAAGGCATTATTTGGGACTTGCGAGAAGCTCAGGTCATTGCTTCTGAAGACCAGGACTGGACCATAAATTACTGGCTACCTAAGGCATTGGCTCTAGGCTATCGGCGCGGAGCCATCGTAATACCAGAAAATATTTTCGGAGAAATGTCGGTGAGAAAAACTATCAGCCGCATTCAGTTGGAAGATCAGAACACTGAAGCAGATTTAGCAGTTCAATATTTTAAAGATGTACCTTCTGCCTACGAATGGATGAAAGCAGAAATCAGCGAGCTCAAAGCTGGTCTTACGAAGCAATAGCACCTGCTAAAGCAGCAGTCATTAAACAAGCAAGGCTAGCCCCTAACAAAGCCCGAAAGCCTAAACGGGAAAGATTGCCTTGCTGATTAGGCGCTATGCTTCCAATACCACCAATTTGGATAGCAATAGAACTAAAATTAGAAAAGCCACACAAGGCAAAAGTAGCTATCAACACCGACTTAGAAGTAAGCAAACCAGCATTTTTCATTTTTGCAAGCGAAAGGTAAGCTACAAACTCATTAATAGCTGTTTTTTGTCCCAGCAAACTGCCCACTTGCAAACTATCCCGCCACTCTACTCCAATGACAAAGGCTATGGGTCTAAAAATCTGCCCCAAAATATATTCCAGCGACAATTTGTCAAAATTTCCGTCAGTTGATTGGGCAATGAAGGAATTGATTCCTAAAAATGAGCCGATGAGTTCGCCGAGAAGGTAATTAATCATGGCTATCAATGCAATAAAAGCAAGCAGCATGCCGCCAATGTTAAGAGCCAACTTTAGCCCTTCGGCAGCGCCATTAGAAAGAGCATCTATGAGGTTTACTCCCACATGCTCTCTGCTAATTTCTAAAGTGCGGTTGATGTTCTCTGGCTGCGTTTCAGGAACGAGTATTTTAGCAAATACAATCCCTGCAGGAGCATTCATAAGGGAAGCGCTGAGTAAGTGAGCAGCATAGAGCGCCTTTTGCGCAGGGTCATCACCTCCTAGAAATGATACATAAGCTGCCAGCACTCCTCCAGCGATGGTGGCCATACCTCCTGTCATTAAGCACATTAGTTCGGAGTAAGTCATATATGGCACAAAAGGACGCACCAACAAGGGTGCTTCGGTTTGTCCTAAAAAAATATTTCCTGCCGCTGCTAAACTTTCCGCCCCCGAAAGACGCATCGTTTTTGCCATTATCCAGGCAATGGCAAAAACAACTTTTTGCAAAATGCCCAAATAGTATAGCCCTGCCGAAACGGTAGAAAAAAAAATCACTGTAGGCAAAATTTGAAAAGCAAAGATGAACCCTAAGGACTTTTCTCCGCTGGAAGTGGCTAAATCTCCAAAAAGAAACTGCGCCCCTGCTTGAGTAAAATTCAAAAAAATGACAAACCCACGGCTAAGCGCATGAAAGGCATCTGCTACTAACCTTACTTTCATGACTAACAAGCCAAAAAAAATTTGCAAGGCTATTCCGCTTCCTATCAATGGCCAGTTTATTGCTCGCCGATTGGTGGAAAAAGCAATGCCGATGCACAAAAGCACTGCAATGCCTAGTGCGCTTCGCAAGTAGTCTTCCATCGTTGAAGGATAAAGAAGGTTTTATTTAGTTCTATAGCTTACAAATAAAACCTATAAGCAGAAAACCTACAACAACGCGCCCTGTCTTTTCAAAAACAAAAAGTACCTTCCTGACGTTAGGAGGTACTTGCACTTAATTTAATTCAATAGTTAAGTGAGGGATCAAGCTAAAATTCTGTTGGAGAAAGGTTGTGCTGAGCTACCCTCGAATCTAAAAGCTTTTCCTCTTCCTGTGGTAGCACTCCTTCGTGGATAATGCGCCTTGCCCCTACAAGCCGACGTCCGTAGTAAGATTGCCAATTGACATTATCTACCTCGTCTATTGTAATGCCTCTTCGCGCTGCATGAATCATGACTAGTTTTTCTCCTTCTTCAGAAATCACCAAAGCAGCGTGATTAACTCTCCAACGCCCTTTGCGGTCTTTATTGCCGAAAAATAATAAATCGCCCTTGTAGGCTTGCTCAACAGGAATACCAGTGCCAAAATGAGCCTGTGCGGCAGAGGAAGGCGGCAGATAGTACCCGAAGTGCTGCATGACAAAAGAAGTAAACCCCGAGCAGTCAAATGCTTGGGGTCCCTTACCTCGATGCCGATAAGGTTTGCCTAAGTACTGCTTAGCAAAGTTGACAATACTATCGCGAAGGGCTTGGCAAGGTTCAAGAGGTATGTTAGGAATCACTACTTGAAATTGAATTACTTGTGGCGAAATCTTCGGAGACGGGAGCGAAACATAAAGCCGAGTAGCAAGAGGAGAAAGGGAAGAAACGGATTGATGCCTAACAAGTGTTTCAGGAATAACAATTTTGTTAGTCATCCGCAACGGTTTGGCTAAGTAAACACTCCTACAGCTCGATAGCAGCGCGCTTATTAGAAGCAATAACCCTGCTTTTGAGTTAGCTTGTAGCCAAGTCATTATCCTAATTATGTAGTTTGTTTAAGTCGTATCAATAGGTTGCGCTTGGGTATTGCAAAAATAACAGGATTTCTGAAAAATGCTAACTTTTGTTCTCTTCAAGCCTTAAAAATTGAGCTCCTGGATGAAAAAGTCAATGGCTTGAAAAAATTTTCGCATGTTGATTTGCGATTTTCGTTAAGAGCAAGTTTTCTTTTTGTCAATAGAGACGCCAAGTTTTAAGCCTTACCACATAAAAAACAAATTAAATGTGAGTAGTTGTGATATAGACAGCTTGCTTAGAAAAGCGAAGTGAAATCACTCAAATGCTATTTGGGAATTTGTCCAGCTAAATTAGCTGCTGCAGAATGTAACTTTTACCAGTTGCTAATAAATTTGGCACGAGTAAACTTTTACAATCATGGACCTTTCACACTATGCCTTTAAAACGCAGATAGAAAAACGCTGGTCGGATTTGGATGAAGCGCGCGTGGTCAACAATGCTACTATTATGACTTATTTTGAAGAGGTGCGTATACGCTTTTTCAATCAAGTCATCGGTTGGGATTGGGAACAGCACGGCTTAGTAGTAGCAAATGCCAATATCAATTACCGCTTGCCAATTACCTATCCTGGAAAAGAGCTATATGGATTTTTGCAATGCACGCAAATAGGTAACAAGAGCATCACCTTTAACAGCGCACTGGCTGAACCTGAGAAAGAGACTTGGAGAATACTATCCGATGCCACGTTTGTGCTAGTGGGCTTTGATTATCGGCAAATGCGTTCCGCTCCTATTCCTGAGCTCTACAAAATCCGTTTGCAACAAACTATGTGGACTAAGCCGAGTGCTCTATAAGTATGTCAAGGGAGATGTATTGCAAAGTTTTTTCATGAGTAGCTTCTAGCACCACAGGCGGAGCTACTTTGGCGTGATAGGCTTCTATCCAGCGAGAAACACACAAGCACCAGCGATCACCTGCTTTAAGTCCTGGAAAATTCCACTCTGGTCGCGGTGTAATTAAGTCATTTCCCTTCTGGCGAGTAAATTGCAAAAACTCATCTGTTACAATGGCACAAACCATATGCATGCCTACATCGTCTTCTCCTGTGTGGCAGCATCCATCGCGGTAGTAGCCAGTTAATGGAAAGAAGCTACATGCTTGTAACTCAGTGCCCAAAACGTTTTTTGCCATAGTAGCCTTTATTTAGGAGCAGTTGTTTGTGCGTGTTGGGTTACAATGGCTCGAGCTAGTTTTTTGGCGTTGTCTAGCCCTTTTACTTTAGGAGTGTACAAAGTTTTATCTTTTAGATGTTTCTGCAAATCTTCCTTGTCGTACATTAGCTCTAAGGTGATGTTGCCAATATCGTAAGATGACTCTAAAATAATTTCCGCTTTCAGTCCGTTGGCAATGCAAGTGGGAAAGTAATAAGCGTGCAGCCAGTCTAAGAAAGGTAGGGTAGCACCTTCCAAATACACATGGTCAGAAATCATCACCCAAATGTCAGCTTCTTTAAAATAATCCAACGAAAATTGGCAAGCCGTGATTGCTTCAGGAGAATCCATTGATAAATACCCTTTCCAATAAGCAAAAATAGTGTGCGGAATTTCATGACTGATGTCATAAATTTCTGCATGAGGATTTTCAAAAACTTTTTTCATGACTTAGCATTACTCTTTAAACTTGCTCCTAAAGTAAACGCGTATAACGCTTTGTTATTGAGATCCCACCTCAAAAATTTAATGGGCAGCTAGCCAATTCTCTCCTATTCCTACCTCTGCTTCTAGGGGTACTTCCAACTGATAAGCGGACTCCATGAGTTCTTTTACCTTGTTACGCATTAGCTCCAACTCAGGGCGATAAACGTCAAAAACTAGTTCGTCGTGAACCTGTAAAATCATTTTTGATTGAAGTTGATTGAGTTTGATGAATTCATAAATTTTTATCATAGCAATTTTGATAATGTCAGCAGCACTGCCTTGAATAGGGGCATTGATGGCATTTCTTTCAGCAAAACCGCGTTGAGTGAGGTTGCGACTGTTGATATCGCGCAGATAACGGCGGCGACCTAAGATAGTTTCCACATAACCCCGCTGACGAGCAAGTGCTATGGCATTGTCTATATAGGTTTTCACCGCTGGAAACTCAGCAAAGTAAGCTTTAATTAATTCGGCTGCTTCTTTGCGAGGAATATTGAGCCTTTGAGCCAATCCAAAAGCAGAAATGCCGTAAATAATGCCAAAATTAGCCGTTTTGGCGCGGCGGCGCATTTCATCATCTACTTGTTCAATGGGCACTTTGAAAATCTTAGCGGCTGTAGCGGCGTGAATATCGCGTTTTTGGCGAAAAGCCTCTATCATGGATGCATCTTTGCTGAAGCAAGCCATAATGCGCAACTCTATTTGAGAATAGTCAGCAGACATGAGTATGTATTCAGGACTGCGCGGCACGAAAGCCCGTCTAATCTCCCGCCCCTTTTCGGTGCGAATGGGGATGTTTTGCAAATTGGGATTGTTGCTACTTAATCTTCCCGTGGCAGCTACCGCTTGGTTGTAAGTAGTGTGGATCAGTCCATCCTTAGGGCTAATTAGCTCAGGCAAGGCATCTACGTAAGTGGACTTGAGTTTTTGCAGTTGCCTATACTCCAAAATATGTTGGATGATGGGATGAGTGCCTATGAGTTGTTGTAAAATTTCTTCACCAGTGGCGTAAAGTCCTGTAGCTGTTTTTTTAGGTTTGTCGATAAGTTTGAGTTTTTCAAATAAAATTTGTCCCAATTGCTTAGGAGAATTGATGCTAAACACCTCTCCTGCATCGGTGTAAATGCGTTGTTCACTGGTGCGAAGGTCGGTTTCCAACTCCTTAGAGTAAGCTGCTAGTGATTGAGTATCAATCCGAACGCCAGCGCGCTCCATAGCTACCAGCACCTCTACCAAGGGCATTTCCACTTGGTAGAAAAGCATTTCTAGCTGGTCTTTTTTTAACATAGTTGTAAATTTTTCATGCAATCGGAAGGTAATATCAGCATCTTCCGCTGCATATTCTGCTAAGTCAGCAAGGGGTACTTGGCGCAAAGGAATTTGTTTTTTGCCGCGCAGAGTGAGTTCTTTATAGCTAATAGGCTTGTAGTTCAGATAGTTTTCTGCCATGGCGTCCATGCTGTGCCTGCCTTCGGGATCTATGAGGTAGTGCGCTAGCATGGTATCAAACATCTTTCCTTTTACTTGAATGCCGTAGTTAGCCAATACTATGATGTCGTATTTAATATTTTGACCGATTTTGACAATATTTTCATCTTCCAATACCGGCTGAAATTCTTGCAAGATAGCTTTTGCCTTATTGCCGTCTTCAGGCAAGGGGATGTAAAACGCTTCGCCTTGCTGGTAGCAAAATGCCAGTCCAATAATTTCGGCTTCGTAAGCGTTTTCTGAAGTAGTTTCAGTGTCAAAACAAAAAGCTTTTTGTAGAGATAAGAACCTAATGAGTTGGCGGCGCAATTCAGGGGTATCAATGACGTAATAATTAGCCCCAGAAGTTCGAATGGTTTGCTTTTCTGTTGAAAAACCAGAGGTTGGCAAAGAAACCTCAGAAAGATTTTCATCAAATAGGCTTGCAGGCTGGTTGTCCGCCGAAGAACGGGATGCATTAGGCTGATTTTCTTGACCAAACAGCCGCTTTTTGATGGTGCGAAACTCTAGTTGATCAAGAAGTTGGCAAAGTTGTTCAGTCTTGGCAATCTGTAGCCTTAAATGTTGCTCGTTAAACTCAATAGGGGCGTTAGTGTCAATGGTTGCTAGTTTTTTTGACAAAACTGCTTGTTCTGCAAATTTGATAATGCTTTCTTGCTGCTTTCCTTTGAGCCTGCCAGCATTGGCGATTAAATTTTCCAACGTGTCGAATTCTGCAATTAGTTTAGCGGCGGTTTTTTCGCCAATTCCTGGAACGCCAGGAATGTTATCCACTGCGTCTCCCATCAATGCTAATAGGTCAGTTATCTGCTCTACGCGGCGAATGCCCCACTTTTGGCACACTTGTTCTTTGTTAAGTATTTCTACACTATTGCCCATAAAAGCGGGTTTATATAGCCAAATGCGATCCTCCACTAGCTGCCCATAATCCTTGTCAGGGGTCATCATGTAAACTTGGAAACCTTCTTTGGCTGCTTTTTTTGCAATAGTGCCAATGATATCATCAGCCTCATACCCGTCCAACTCTAGCACGGCAATGCCCATTGCCTTGCAAAGTTGCTTGACCAAAGGAATGGCAACGGTAATATCTTCAGGTTGTTGCTGCCGCTGCGCTTTATAGTCTTGAAACGCTTGGTGGCGAAATGTAGGAGCTGCTGTGTCAAAAGCTACGCCTAAATGGGTGGGTTTTTCTTTGGCAACCACTTCTAGCAAAGTGTTAGTAAAACCAAAAACAGCACTGGTGTTCAAGCCTTTAGAAGTAATGCGAGGGCTCTTGCTCAAGGCAAAATGGGCGCGGTAAATAAGCGCCATCGCATCTAACAAAAAGAGTTTTTTCATACAAACAAAGTAATAACATCGCGCCGATTTACTTACAGTTTAGTTTAGCTATTTATCGCATTCCACTCACTGACCAACAGCTCTAACTTTGTTTGAAGTTTAAAAAAGAAAATGGCAAGCGGGAGAAAATTTTTGTTTTTTTCAACTAAGTCCAGTAATGGAGTCTAACAAAGCAGCTACTTTGCCAGTCAGTAAGCGGTTAGAGTATTGGATTATGTTTTGGGGATTGGTAGAAAACGGGAGATGTCCTTGCTGTTGGTAAATGGCAAACAGCTTTTTCAAAGCTGCTTTCATCCCTTCTTTATCAGTATGGTCTATGCATTTGCCAGCACCGCATTGCTGCAAAATCTGGTCAGTGTCGCTGCTGGGATTGCCTATACAGATCACGGGTCGGCGCACTGCTAGATATTCAAACAATTTGCCTGGAATTCTGCCGTTGGCATTAGCTGCCTTGTTGAGAATCAAAAGCAAAGCCTGAGAAGCAGCTAATTTTTCAAGGGATTCCCTTCGGCTAACGGGAGGCAGCACATGGGCTATTTTGTTGAGCTTATATCTCTCAATTGACTCATTGACAGATACATCCACTTGTCCTATAAGCTGCAGGCGAAATACTTCTCCAAAGGCGGGCGTTTCCTGAATCAGTTCAGCAATAGCGGCAAATAGCTGCTCGGGATGGCGATCTTCTCCGATGAGTCCTGCGTGAGTAAGAGTCAAACAAGCGTCCAGAGGCAAATGTAAATCTTGAAAATCGTCTTCGTCATACCCCCAAGGAATTAGGTGCACATTCTGGGCACCGATGCTTTCTAGATCGCGCTTCCACGTAGGGCTTACGATAGTGATTGCATTGGCTGTTTGAAATACTTGTTGCTCCAGCTGGCGGTGTTTGGCATCTGCCCAAGGAGTGAGAATCAAGCGTTGATAGTAGTCCACTTGCGTCCAAGGATCTTGGAAATCTGCCAGCCACGGCAAGCCAGTTGCTTGGCGTATTTTACAGGCAATCACTGTATTGGTATGAGGCGGTCCATCGGAAAAAATAGCTTCAACGCGGTTTTGTCGGAGCCATCGAAGCAGAAATTTAACCGAGGGTCTAATCCAGCAAGCACGGGCATCGGGAATAAAAAAATTACTGCGAATAAAAACTGATAACTTGTATTTCCAACCTGTAATGCCTGAGGCTACTAAGTCGTTATTTACGTTAGCATCGGCTGGTTTGCCTACAAACTTCTTATAGTACGCATAAGGTTCAAAAATGGGCTGCTCAAGCACAAGCATGCCTTTGGGAATATCCTTCAAATTGGAGTAATCCAAAGTGGGATAATGGGCGTTTTGAGCAGTGTAAACAATGGGTTCCCAGCCGTATAAGCGCAAATATTTAGCAATTTTCAAACATCGCAGCACACCAATGCCTCCGCAGGGAGGCCAGTAGTAGGAAATAATGAGTACTTTTTTCATTGCAGGGCAAAAATACGCCGCAGTTGCTCTTTTACCTGCTCCATGCCTACACTGGCAGGGGCTTCAATGGGCGTAAAGCCTAATACAGGACTAATGTAGGGAATATTGACATCTACAACAAACTTAGGAATTCCCGCTGGGGCTTCATTTACCAGCCCCGCTGCTGGATATACCTGCAATGAGGTTCCCACCACTACAAAGGCATCTGCCTCAGATACAATTTCAGCAGCTGTTTCAATTAATGGCACGTACTCTCCAAACCATACAATATGAGGGCGCAACTGAGAACCCAGTGGACATGTATCGCCCAGTTTCATGTCCTCGTAAATGTCAAACACTAGTGATTCATCGGCAGTACTGCGCATTTTGAACAAACTTCCATGCAAGTGAATCACATTGCGGCTGCCAGCGCGTTCATGCAAGTCGTCTACGTTTTGGGTGATGATGGTTACATCAAAATCCTGTTGTAATTCTGCTAAAATATAGTGAGCACGGTTAGGTTGCGCCTGCCGAGCTTGCCGCCGACGAGCGTTATAAAATTCCAGCACTAGACCAGGGTTGTTGCGCCATGCTTCTGGAGTAGCAACCTCTTCTATGCGATACTGCTCCCATAACCCTCCCGCATCGCGAAAAGTTTTGATGCCGCTTTCGGCGCTAATACCCGCACCCGAAAGCACAACTAATTTCGGTGGCATAATTATTTGAGTAAGTTAAAAATGTTCTGGCACAATTTAGAAAAAAAATTCACTGAAAGGAAACAGACAAACTTACAGAAGAGAAGCCAAAAGGAGGGCGATAAGATAAGTACCCGAGGCCGGAGTCGAACCGGCACGGCATTGCTGCCACTGGTTTTTGAGACCAGCGCGTCTACCTATTCCGCCACTCGGGCAGGGCTTGGCAATGGGCAAAAATAGCATCTCATCGATAAAGCTACAAATTTTTGTAGGAACAAGAAGAAGTTTTTCTAGCTTGCTTCAGCTGGCTACAATTTGATTTGGCGCTACTTTTATCAACTCCGTTTTACTGAAAAATCCTTACTTGATCTGCGATTGCCTCTTGAGATAAGATAAAAGCAGTTTTTTTATTGCTTTTTCCCAACCATCCGCAAACGGAAGGCAACTAAAAAGGCGATAGCTTAATTTGCTATCACCTTTTAATGGGTTACCTCCTTTAGGCAAAATCTCATTGTTCAAATCGCAGCCATTCTATGCCGATAAACGGCTGAGTTTTAGCTTCTATAATGTGGCAAACTAAATAAATATCCCTCTTGCCACTGCAAGGGGCAAAACTTATTGAAGCAGTTTGCAAAGGTGGTTCATTAGCCACTACAAAAGTTCCCAAAAGTTCCCCTTCTGGTGAGCCTGTGCGCACTTCTACTTTTGCCTTTGCCTCTTGCGTTCCCACGCTAAAAGAAATTCTGCTCACCTGAGTTAAGTCTATGTTTTTGTATGCCAGATAGCCGCCATGGCCCAGGACTGCATACTCTTTTCCGTTTAAGTTAATGCGAGTAAAATTAGCAGGAGCGTCCGCAGCCACCGCCTTTATTACAGGTGAACGCAGTACTAATGTATAGCTACTGGTTAATGGACCTACGCCAGAGGCTCCTTTGTCAGTATAAGCGGCTTGCATGACGTACACGCCTTTTTCATCCTTGCCTAAATGTTTATCAAAAACGAAACTTCCTTTCACTGGCAAAGCATCTTTCTTCTTTTGGTCTTCGGCGAGGCTTAAAATGTAGCGCACCATTTCTGCTGCCTGGTCTAGGGAAAGTTGCGGGTGAGCAGCCATGCCTTTATTGCCCCAGTTACCCGCTCCTCCTTTTATAATTTTTTCTGCCAGATACATGACCGCATTGCGTTCGCGGTGATAGCGCTTGGCAATGTCTAAGTAGCTCGGACCTACTGACTTCTGATCTAGTGCATGGCAAGAGCGACAGGTTCCCTCCTCAATCATGCGCTTGCCTGCTAAGAAGCCTGTAATTTCGCTGTCTTTAGTGCGATGTCCCTGAGCAACAAGGGTGAGATCCTTGCCTTCGGGCAAATAATTTAATTTCACCATTACTTCTTCGGGATTGATGCCACCATTTTCGAGGGTTCCATCTTCCTTGTCGCGCACACTGACTACATAAGGACGTTTTTCACCATCGAAGTAAAAAGTTTGGTTGCCACTTAAGGCAAGTTGAACTTCAGGCAGGGCATTACCCGCTTGAATTTCTAGTAGTTGCTCTGCCACTCCACCTTTTCCATCAGAAACGCGCAAACGAACTTTGTAAATGCCTGGCTTAGTAAAAGTGTAAACAGGATTAGGAATGCGTGCCTGAGGAGAGCGGGCTTCGGGTGTAAAAAACCATTCATACTTCAAAGCATCTCCATCGTAGTCCTTGGTTCCGTTGCTGCTAAACTGCACAGTAAAAGGCACCGCACCGGCGGTTTTATCAGCGCTTATTTGCACCACAGGGCGGCGATTTCCCGCACTGTACTCTATTCGCACTAAACGGGCATCTTCATTGCGACTAAACCAATTAGTGCCATATTCAAGCAAATACAGCGTTCCATCTGGGGCAAATTCCATATCCATAGGGTTGTTAAACTTGGTAGAGGGCATAAATCGCGAAAGATTTTCAATGTTGCCTTGCTGATCAAAAGTAACTGTCATAATCCAACCGCGCATCCAGTCGTAGATAAACAGTTTGCCATCGTAATAGTCGGGAAAGGATTTATCGGTTTTTCGGTAGCGGTCTGAATAGAATACCTCTCCTGCCATGGGGTTGCGTCCTCCTTCCCCTACGATGGGAAATTCTCGCGATTTCGCATAGGGGTACCAAATAATAGGCTTTTGAGCGGGAGGGAGTTCTTTCAAACCTGTGTTGTTAGGGGAGAGATTAAGGGGTTTTTCGGGATTGTGAAAACCTAGTGATTTTTGGGTTTCAAAGTCGTAGCGCTGGTAAGGCTTGTTATCAGCCACAAAAAGAGGCCAGCCAAAATTGCCAGCTTTAGTAGCACGATTGATCTCGCAATAGCCTCGGGGACCGCGATTGTAGTTGTCTTCTCCTGCGTCTGGACCTATATCTCCCCAATAAAGAAAGCCAGTTTTTTTATCTACTGAAATGCGATAGGGGTTGCGGCAGCCCATGACGTAAATTTCAGGGCGCGTATTAGGGGTGCCAGGAGGAAATAAGTTGCCTTCGGGAATGGTATAAGATCCATCAGGCTGGGGCTTGATGCGCAAAATTTTGCCGCGCAAGTCGTTTGTGTTGGCAGAGGAACCCTGCGCGTCAAAGGCATGGCGCCCAGGTCGTTCATCGCTAGGAGAGTAACCTTCCGACTGGAAAGGATTGGTATTATCTCCTGTGGAAAGATACAAATTGCCTTGGGCATCAAAAGCAATAGAGCCTCCTGTATGGCAACATTCCTCGCGCTGTACTGGCACACTGAGGATTTTTACTTCTGTACTAAGGTCTAAGCTATCGCCTTTCATAGTAAAACGCGAAAGCTGATTGACCGACTCTATGGGATGAGAGTAGTATAGATATACCCAGTGATTTTGGGCAAAATTGGGATCAGCAGCAAGCCCTATCAGTCCATCTTCGTGGTTGGTATATACTTTAATGCGATTAACCTCCTTAACGCGATTTTCGTCAGGTTTGTAAATTTTTACAGCGCCTTTTCGCTCAATGAACAAAACGCGCCCATCGGGCAGTACAGTCAGTTCAGTAGGTTCGTCGAGGTAATTTTCTAGTATGAGTTTGGTGAAGCGGTTTTCTTCTGGTACGCGCTTTGTGCGGGCTTTGCGATAGTCGAGGGGTTCGGCTTTGCCGATGGCATATCGCAATCCTCCCGCAAGGTGCGCAATAAAATCAGGCTCATAAAAACTTTCCGAAGTATGTCCACCTGCGGTGTACCATGCTCTTCCTCCATCGTACTCGTGATACCAACAAATGGCATGGTTGTTTTTCATGCGCGAGCCCACATAGGATTTTTCATTAATGCGCATTAAAATTTTTACTCCTGGATACATGTTGCGATAGTCATACCATTCGTCAGTGCGCTCTATGGTATCCCGTAGGTGTTGCGTAGAAGGATGAGTGCGGTCGATGACAAAGATTTGACCGCGCTGAACGTTAGAAGGAGTGGAAGGATGTCCATTAAAATAGCCTCCTACGAGCTTGCCGTACCAGGGCCAATCATACTCCGTGTCAGCTGCTGCATGGATGCCTACATATCCGCCCCCTGCTTGAATATAACGCTCAAAATCAGCTTGTTGTGCTTCGTTGAGCACATCGCCTGTCGTGCTAAGAAACACTACAGCAGCATACTTTTTCAAGTTTTCTTCATTGAACTGTTCGGCGTTTTCTGTAGTGTCCATCAGGTAGCCATTTTCTTGCGCAATCTTCCGCAGAGCTGCTATTCCATCTGGAATAGAAGCATGGCGAAATCCTGCTGTTTTGGTAAACACTAAAATGCGGATAGGCTCTTTAGAAGGAAGGTAATAGCTTGAGACAAAAGCAGCTCCCCCCATTAGAGCTGCCCCAATAAGCAACCGAGTTTTCATTTTTATACCGTTTGATTAAAACTTCTAAGGATATAAATTTCGCAAAAAAATCCTGAGCAAGGTACGATTAAATGCTCAGGATCAGGAAGTAAACACTCGGCGATAAGGCAAGGTTTTAAAAAGAAGTGTTTTTAAACGGCTATTTCTTCTTCTACTGCCGTTGTTTCTTTTATAGCAAGGGGATCGCTTAGGCGGGCAAATCGAGTAGCTGCAAAAGCAGGTTCTACCATGCCTTTGACTAGGTCCACATATACTGGCGGGTTATGGATTTCTTCTAGCAAAATTCGGTAGCCCATTCCTTGCACGTACTGCCTTTCTCGCACAGTGTAAATTTCATCTTGTTTAGGCAATTGCTTGAATACGTCCCATATGTTGGGATACATAGAAAAATCTGCGTTGATGCAAACAACTTTTTCCCCGGGGTTAAACATATTGTCAGCAAAATTTTAGTTTAACAGTTGGTACATCTTTTTCGCTTTTTCAAACTCAAAACTGGCAATAATAGTTTCCAATTTGCGCTGAATTTCTTCATTGCACAGGTTGCCAATGCTGCCTTCGTGAGTGTGGTGCAATGTGGTGGGAGGATAAAAATTGCCTTGTTGTATTTGCTGGGCTACTTTGCGATATGCCTCGCGAAAACTCATGCCTTTGATTACCTCTTGATTCACCGCCTCTACGCTAAAAAGGTATTTGTACTTTTCTTCGCTGAGGATATTATCTCGCACTATTACCTGCTTTAACATATAAGCGGCAAGATCGATACAGTTAGTAAGTTCGGCGAAGGCAGGCAGGAGGATTTCCTTAATCAGTTGAAAGTCGCGGTGATAGCCCGAAGGCAAGTTAGCCATGATCGTGCCTATTTCAAAGGGCAAGGCTTGCAAGCGGTTGCATTTGGCGCGAATCAGCTCAAACACATCGGGGTTTTTCTTATGCGGCATGATGCTAGAGCCAGTGGTAAGTTCTTGGGGAAAGGTCAAAAAGTCCATGTTCTGGCTCATGTACAGGCACACGTCTGAGGCAAGTCGGGCAAGAGTAGAGGCTACTGAGCCGAGGGCAAAAGCCGTGATACGTTCCGTTTTGCCGCGGGTCATTTGAGCGTAGGCGCTGTTGTAGTTTAAATCGGCAAAGCCTAGCAATTGGGTAGTTAAACGGCGATTTAGGGGAAAAGAAGAGCCATACCCTGCTGCAGAGCCCAAAGGATTCTGGTCAGCGACTCGGTAGGCTGCTTGCAATACTAGCAAGTCATCCGCTAAGCTTTCCGCATAAGCGCCGAACCACAAACCAAAGCTAGAAGGCATAGCCAATTGAAAGTGCGTATAGCCAGGCAAGAGTACGTGCTTGTATTTCTCGCTTTGTTGGATAAACAGGTTAGCCAATTGGTTAATATTTTCAACCAATTTACAAATTTCTTCTCTAATAAATAACTTAATGTCGGTAAGAACTTGATCGTTGCGCGAGCGCCCTGTATGAATCTTTTTACCTACTTGACCTAGCCTTTGGGTAAGGAGAATTTCTATTTGAGAGTGAACATCTTCTACGCCTTGTTGAATGACAAACTGCCCTTGTTCAATTTCGCCATAGATTTGTTTGAGCCCTTCGCGCAACTGCTGTAATTCTTCCGCAGTTATCAACCCTACTTGCCAGAGCATTTGCACATGGGCTAACGACCCCAGTACATCGTAGCGAGCAAGAAGTAAATCTATTTCTCTGTCAGAACCGATGGTAAATTCTTCTATTTTTTGGTGAATATCAAACTCCTTTTGCCAAAGTTTCATACATGCCTAAAAACGCCATTTTTCTATGACAAAGCAAAACACCTCGAGAATGTTTATAAAAAATCAGTTGCAAAAATGCAAAACTTTCCTCTAAGAAAACGTAACTTGCCCAGTGGAGATTAGCTCTATTTCTATGAAATCCAAAACAGTTCGCTACGGCTTTATATTAGCCATTATAAGCATACTTGTTCAAATTCTCGTTTACGCCACAAATGTAGAATGGATGGCAAGTGTAACTTATAGCTTGCTATCATTTTTGCTTAGCCTCATTTTGATAATTTATTTCGGTTTGCAACTACGGAAAGCACGCGGCGGTTTTGCTTCCTTTAAAGAAATGTTTAGCGACATTTTTATCATGCTACTTGTAGCAGGAGTGATAGGAATCCTGTTCAACTATGTTCTTTTCAATTTCATTGATCCGCAGTTGGCAGAGACTCTCAAGCAAGCTGTTATAAAAAACAGCCAAGCCATGTTCAGCAAAATAGGAATGAGCGATAGTGAGATAGATACCGCCTTGGCGGAAATTGAAAAGCAAGATATGAGCGTTACACTGGTTAAATCTATTCAGCAGTTGGGGATGGTGGTTACTTTTAGTGCGATTGGGGCAGTTATTCTGGCAGCAATTTTGAAGAAAAAGCCAGAAGAAGCCTTTCAATAATGCGATACCTGATAGTAGCAGTAGGGTTATTCTTTGTCATTCGGCTTTGGTGGCAGAAAGAAACCGAACAACGAGCCGCTGAAAGGCTCAACGAGGTTACTGCTTTTAACAATTACCAAACTCATCCTCAAAGTACTGGCAACTACCGCTATACAGTAAAAGAACCGCAAGCATTCAAAGAATTAATAGATAGCAGGGATACCCTTTGGCACAAAGACCAATCGGCTGCCCTGTGGGAGTTATTGCGCAAAGTAACTTATCAGGCTAATGAAATATCTTACCAAGCCTATTTCCCTGAAGAACTTCGAGCACTGGAAGGCAAGCGAGTTACTATTAAAGGGTTCATGATTCCTTTAGAAGAAGGCAAGCAGACGCATTTTGTACTGTCTTATTTTCCTTATGCTTCTTGCTTTTTCTGCGGCGGTGCAGGTCCAGAAAGTGTTGTAGAAGTATATGCTAAGGAACCCATTGCTATTGCTACTCATCCAGTTACTATCTCAGGCACTCTCAGGCTCAATCACGACAATTCCGAGCAATTGTTTTTCATTGTAGAAGATGCGTTGCTAAAGCAATAAATCCAATTATACATTGGTCGGCGTTTAGCGTTACAATTTTTTAAGAATACGCTACAAAAGGGCGATGAGTTTTTATCAATGTACCTTTTCGGGCTAGTTGAAACAGTTAAAAAGCATCTGGGCGAAAAAATACGTTGTTGTCTAAGAGCAAATGAGTTAATTTTGCAAAAAATCTTTCATTGCAAGATTAAATGCACTTTTGATTTGTAACTTTCGTGGCATTGCAACAGGAATTAGCTTCTTAGCGTAAACTGATATTTAGATAGCCCTATATAATTTCACAAACGCGCACATTTTTTTCCTATCTTACCCCTCATAGATTCAATATTACATCTCAAATTCATAGAATTTACCCCTTCCTTGCATCACAGGACTATAATTTGCCGTTTTATTGTTGTAAAAAACCAAGAATAATATGGACTTCTTTTTACATTCACCTCGCGTAAAACGCCTTTTACAGGTGATATGCGTGCTTTGGACGTTGCCATTATTATCATATGCTCAAATAGATAAAGAATTCTGGTTTGCCGCACCTGACCTTAGCGAATCTCACGGACATGAGCCTATACACTTGCGGATTACTGCCTTTCAAAACCCTGCAACTGTTACTATTTCCATGCCTTCACAGCCACTATTTACCCCTATTACAGTAACAGTAGCTGCTGGAGCTACTCATACAGTTGTTTTAACTTCTAGAAGACCTTTTCTAGAAACGCCTTTTGATGCAGGGGGACCCGTAACAGCAAAAAACACAGGGGTACACATTGTTTCTAACGAGCCTATTGCCGCTTACTACGAACCTGGACCCAATCACAATGTAGATATTTTTTCACTAAAAGGTAAGAATGCATTAGGGAAAGAGTTTTACGTGCCGTTGATAAAAAACGTATGGAATCACCAACCTCTTTCTATACCAGGACGCTCGGGATTTATTGTAGTGGCTACTGAAGACAATACTACCGTAAATATCACTCCTACTGAAACCTTAGAAGGAGGTAGAGCAGCTAATGCAACTTTTACTGTAACCCTTAATAAAGGGCAAACCTATGCAGGTACTATTGCTGGACCTACTAGCGGATCTTCATCAGGTGCGTCGATAATGCCTGCAGGCACCAAAATCACCTCTAACAAACCTATCGCTGTTACTATGTTCCACGACTCTATTAATACTTCTGCTGGAGGCTGCTATGACCTTGCTGGCGATCAACTGGTGCCTGTCAATATATTAGGAACTAAGTACATAATTGTGCGTACCTTTTTAGGGTCATCACCTACTACCAACCCTGAAAGAGTAGTGATCATGGCTACAAAAACTGGTACCACTACAGTTACTGTGACTAACACCAGCACTGCTACTTATTCTCTTAGTGGTCCTGGCGCTTTTCAGGTGATTTCCCTAGTACATGCTGATTTATATACTTCTATTGTTTCTGACAAACCCATCTATGTTGTACATTTCGGAGGCTTTGGCTGCGAAACAGGTGCGGCTGTAGTTCCTCCTATCGAATGCACTGGCTCTAAACGCGCTCAATTTGTTCGCTCCACAGATGAATTCTTAGGAATGATTATTATCACTAAAAGTGGTTGCGCAAGCAACTTTACTTTAAATGGAATACCTATGTCTGCTACTTTCAGCTCCGTACCGGGATTATCCGGCTGGGTGGCTGCTCGCATAGACAATATTCCTACCTCCACTATTGCCGCCGGCGCTGTTGGTATAGTGCAAAACAACAGTTGTTTGTTTCATTTAGGTATCATTAACGGTAGCGAAACAGGCGGTACGCGCTATGGTTACTTCTCCAATTTCAACTCAATAAATTTGGGCGACGATATCAATGTCTCTTTTGGTGCCAGCATTACTCTTGACGGGGGACCTGATGGGGATAGTTACCAATGGTTTTTACTTCCAAATACCACTACTCCCATTGGCACAGGACAAACGCTAACATTGCCTATTTATTCAGTAGGAACCTATGTTCTTAAGAAAGACATAGGTGGATGCATACTACAGGATTCTATTTGCATAGGAACCCTAGAATACGTTTGGAAAGGTTCAAAAGACACTAATATCAATGATGCCGACAACTGGAGCGCTCCATGTGGATTTAGTGGTGTACCTAATTGTAATAATGATATTATCATTCCTCCATTAGCTCAACGGGTAGGTAGTCATTGGCCTATGATTCCTACTAATGCTACATTTTCTTGCCGCGATATCAAATTGCTCAATACAGGAGTGCTCAACATGGCTCCTAGTAGTACGTTTAATGTTTGTCGCCATTTCTTTCATGAAGGAAATCTTAACGCTAACCCAAGCGCTAAGGTGCGTTTTATAGGTACGGTGCCTCAACACTACGAGCGCGTGAGTACCACCGCTCTCGGTGAGTTTCCCAACGTAGAGCTGAACAATACTACCCCTTCGCTAAGTATCAATACGGATCCTTTCTTGCGCATTCTCGATGGAACCAATCGCGGCAATTTAATTGTGCAAGATGGCTCTCAATTTACCTTTGTCAATGGTCATGTGCGCACACAAGGCACACGAGAGCTAGTAATCAAAAATCGCGCTCCTAATGCCGTACAAGGACATAGTGAAGCTGCCCAATGCTATGTAGCAGGTCGTTTGCGCCGTTATGTAAACGCTACAGGTAGTTACGATTTCCCTGTAGGTCTGGTAAAAGGCACGCAAACATTAACTCCCGACAATACCAAGCAAGGCACACTGCAGGGCAATGGTGGGAACTTACCTACCTGGCAAACAGCTAATTACAGCACTGGCATCGGCACGACAAAAGTATTAGACTTCAACCCCACTCATCAGCAGTATGTAAAATTGCCTTCTACTGTAGCCATTGCCGGAAATGCGCCGCGCACCGTAGAAATGTGGGCACGCATCCGCAATTTTTCTGGAGATGGTGGTTTATTCTCTTTAGGTACACCTGCCGCGGGTGATCTTAAAGATTTCGCTTTGCGGGTTAATAATGGAAATAGCACTACCTTTAACTTCAGGGTACAGCTTTGGGGCTCTGATATAGATGCTAACAGTGTCCCATATGCTTTACATAACACTTGGGCACATTATGCTGTTACTTATGATGGCAACACAGTAAAGTTCTATATCAATGGTGTTCTGGTAGCTTCGGAAGCGCGGACTCTGGGTACTCTTGTAACTTCGAACGCTCACAATTATTTAGGACGGTGGTGGAATCACTACTTCGATGGTCAAATAGATGAAGTGCGCATTTGGAACGTGGCTCGCACACAAATGGAAATTGCTACTTGGAAAGACCAACTCATCGACCGCTGCAATCCTCCCGCAGGACTGGTAGCTTACTACGACTTCGAAGAAGGCTCAGGAAGTGTAATTAACCATTATAACGCTACTTGTCCTGTAAATAAGCAATATCAACTTGCCAATGTGAACTTTACAACCGCTTCCAACGTGGATAACCTACTGGCGTATTTCAACGAACACACTGTAGTGCCTACTTTGGGCGGTCTGCCTAACATGTGTAGTGCTAATTTTAACTGTCAGATGCTCAACCATGGTTACTGGACTATTAACGCGTACAACACTTCTGGCAATCAGGTAACTACTTCTGGCAATTACCAAATGACGTTGTATAACCGCCACTATACTAATTTTGGCATCACTTGCGGTTCGGGCACTACCGTTAGTACTACTATTGTACGCCGTGCCAATAGCAGTGCCCCTTGGCTACCTCATGGAGGTGTTTGTCTCAATGACCATCCTAACAATACTTCAGTAGGTGGTATGTCGGGCTTTTCTGACTTTGGCACTGCTCAATCGCCTATGAATGCCTTACTACCTGCTGAGTTGATAGAATTTAGTGCTCAGAAAGTAGCCAATCAGGTATGGCTAAAATGGCAGACGGCTTCCGAAATCAATTTTGACCGCTTTGCTATAGAAAAAAGCTATGACGGTGAAAACTTTTTCACTATTGCTGAGGTACCTGGCAAAGGTTCTCAAGGAGGAAGGTATAGCTACCTAGATAGCGAACCGCGCCGCTTAAACTACTATCGACTGCGACTCATAGACCGAGATGACACATTTGAATACTCGCGCATTATTTCGGTCAATCTAGAAGAGTTAGGGCAAGAACTTCGGGCTTATCCCAATCCAGCAGCCGTAGGAGAGGGATTTTTCCTCACCCAATCCAGTGAAGATATTAGCCGCATCATGGTGTATAACTTATTAGGGCAGTTAGTGTATGAAGGAACGCCACAGGGTACCTCTAGCCAGGATGTGTATGTACCTTTCCATGCCCAGCCAGGGGTATATCTGGTTAAAGTGCTAATGCCTTCAGGTAGCACAGCCACCTTAAAACTGACGGTGAAATAAAAATTTGCCAAGTATAAGATAACGCCTGCCATCCAGTTTACAATGGCAGGCATTTTTTATGCGTAATTGCAAGTTTTCTTTGCTGATGTTAAGCTATTTCAAAAACAGCCCCGTCCTCTACTGCCTCTGTGGCAAGGAAAACGGCACGTGCTTCTGTTAGCAAAGGACTAACATCTTTGTAGCGAGCTGAAAAATGTCCAATAATGAGCTTTTTGGCTTGGGCTTTTAGTGCTAGCATAGCTGCTTGCCGAGCAGTGGAATGGGTCGTTTTAAGAGCATGGTCAGCAAGCGCCTCTTGGAAAGTTGCTTCATGGTAAAGTAAATTGACTCCTTGAAGGTCTTTGGCAAGGGGTTCGTGATAGAGCGTATCAGAGCAATAGGCGTAGCTGCGCGGCAAAGGAGGCGGCAAGGTTACTTCTTCAGCATGGTAGAATGTGTCTTGCCAAGTGACATTTTCACCGCGCTTGAGCGCTTTCAAAAGGGCAAACGGCATGTCTTTGGGCAAGCGCTCCTTGATCAGATTGCGCTCTCGCGGCTTTTCTTGAAACAAAAAACCTACCGTAGGCAGCAGGTGCACAAGAGGAAAACAGCGAACAAGCAATAAGTCATCTTCGAAAATTACTGCAGGCTGTTCCATGGGTAAGGGAAAAAAGTGCAAAGGAAATCTCAACACAACTCCCATTGAGCGGAACTGCAGAGTAAGAACTTCTGCAAGGGAGTAGGGTGCAAATAAAGACAACGGTTGGGTCCGTCCTTGTAAATTCATGCTGGAGAGCAGCCCTGCAAGCCCTAGATAATGGTCGCCGTGCAAATGGCTAATGAAAATATGGCTGATGCGATGAGGTTTAATGCCAAATTTTTGCATTTGTACCTGAGTGCCTTCACCGCAGTCAATGAGAAAAAGTCGCTCATTAAATTGCACTACTTGAGCGGGCAAACTGCGTGAGAGGGTAGGCACTCCCGCAGAACTGCCCAGTATAGTAACGCTAAATTTCATTTAGTAACCGTTTTATAAGCCAGTGTAATTAAATGGAGTTACTGCTCGCATTTCAACTTTTACCCTTTCAGGTACCTCAAGAGAGTCAATAAAATGGCTGATGTGCTCTTGCGTAATGTTTTCTTTGCCGCGGGTAAGTTCTTTGAGCACTTCGTAAGGTTGTGGATAGCCCTCGCGGCGCAAGATGCTTTGCAAAGCCTCAGCTACCACTACCCAATTATTTTCTAAATCAGCTTGCAAACGAGCTTGGTTGAGGGTTATTTTGCTCAGCCCTTTTTTGAGGGAGTGTAAAGCAACGAGGGTATGGGCTATAGGCACGCCGATATTGCGCAATACAGTAGAGTCGGTGAGGTCTCGTTGTAGGCGCGAAATGGGTAATTTTTCCGACAAAAAGTTAAAAATAGCGTTGGCATAACATAGATTTCCTTCTGCATTTTCAAAGTCAATTGGATTTACTTTGTGCGGCATGGTGGAAGAGCCTACTTCGGTAGGAAGGGCTTTTTGCTTGAAGTATCCCATAGAAATATACGTCCATGCATCGCGAGCAAAGTCGATCAAGATGGTATTGATGCGGCGCAGGGCATCAAAAAGAGCTGCTAAGTGGTCGTAGTTTTCTATTTGGGTAGTCCAGCGAGAGCGGCGCAGTCCTAAAATCTCATTGACAAAATAATCAGCAAATTGATGCCAGTCAATGTCAGGATAAGCAACTTGATGTGCATTAAAATTACCCGTAGCCCCTCCAAATTTAGCGCTTAAAGGCACTGCTTTAAGGGATTTGATCTGTTCTTCTAAACGATAAACAAACACTTGCATTTCCTTGCCCATTCGCGTAGGGGAAGCAGGTTGCCCATGGGTAAAGGCAAGCATAGGAACGTGCGCCCATTGAGTTGCTAACAGGGCTAATTCTTGCCGCACTTGTTCCAGTAAAGGCAGATAAGTTGTTTTTAGGGCATCTTTCAAAGCCAGAGGGATAGCAGTATTGTTGATGTCTTGAGAGGTAAGTCCAAAGTGCACAAACTCTTTGTATCGTTCAAGCCCTAGTTGAGCAAAGCAGGATTTGACAAAATATTCAACCGCCTTTACATCATGGTTAGTGTGGCTTTCTATGTCTTTAATTTTTTTTGCTTCTTCTAATGAAAATTGACGATAGATTTGGCGAATGTGTTCAAATAAATTCTTGTCGACGTCTTTTAACTGCGGCAGCGGCAACAGGCAAAGGGCAATGAAATACTCTATTTCCACTTGCACGCGATAACGCATCAGCCCGTACTCAGAAAAGAAAGAAGCAAGCTCAGCGGTTTGGTTCCTATAGCGTCCATCTACAGGAGCAATGGCAAGCAGTGGAGAAAATTCCATGCAACAACCTGTTAAGCGGCAAATATCGTAGTTTTTTATTGATATTACCGCAAAGTTTGTTATTTTGCCCTACTTAAATTCGCAGAGCCATGAACGAAGGATTTCACCCCGAACGCATTGCTGCTTTCAAACAAGAGTGCAAGCGGGCAAATAAATCATTTCTTTACGTTACCGATGACCTGCCCGATGAAGACTCGGCTCATTTCCGTTTTGTGGGCAAGCACAACGGCAAAGAAGTAATTTACGACGCCTTTATATATACCTTGCGCTCTGAGTACGAAATGGCTGTTTTTGACCTTGCAGAACAACGGCTCAAAGAAAAATTTCCCGAGTATATTGACTATGAGCACGCTACCGAAGACCAACTCGATTACTTGGACTTGTTGGTAGACGAAATAGAAGCCGAAGAAGAGGTAGGAGTATCGGAGTTTGTAGAGATAGATGAAGCAGTAGAGTTTGGTGTGGCTATTGATATCTGCTTGAATGTAGAAAAAATTACGGATGAAGTAATTGAAAAATTTGTGCGTCAGTTTAACGATGGCACTTTAGCGCTAGATGATACTATTTATTCTTTTAGCTACGCCTCTGAAAATAATCGCTCAAACCACTAGCCTACCTCTCAAAAAATTTAGAAAGAGGTATCTTAGCAAAACCTATCAACAAATACAACTAATTTATGGAACCTCTTGCTAGTGCATCCCCAAGTGATAACCATTTAGACCAAGAATTTCTTACTCAAATTACTAATTATGGCTTTATCATAGAACGAACTACTAAGCGAATTCGACAAAATTTGCAACGTCGTTTTAATGCACATCATTTTGGCGTTACAGTGGATCAGTGGGTGGTGTTGGACTGCATTCGGCAATGTCCAGGTATTAGCCAAAATGAAATTGCAGACCGCACTTTCAAAGATGCTCCTACAGTAACTCGAATTATTGACCAACTTTGCAAAAAAGGACTCACCATCCGACTGGTTGATGAAAACGACCGCCGCCGTTTTATTATTCAACTCACTGCTAAAGGACAAAAAAAAGTAAACCAAATGCTACCTGTGGTTATTCAAATGCGAAAAGAAGGCTGGAAAGGACTCGATTTAGCAGATTATCAACGCCTTATGCACATCATGGAGACTATTTTCAACAATTTAAATTGACAACAAAACTTGAGCAGTTGTTGTTAAATTAACTGAATTTAGCCGCACTCCAAGTTTTAATTTCATTGGCATGGGAAAGTTCATCAACCCTTACACAGACTTCGGGTTCAAAAAGCTCTTTGGAGAAGAAGCCAACAAAGACCTCCTCATCGACTTTCTAAACCAACTCTTGCCCCCTCATCACCAAATCACCGACCTCACTTTTAGAAATCCTGAAACACTAGCCAACCTCCCCCTTGAAAGAAGAGCCATCTTTGACATCTACTGCAAAGCCGTCTCAGGAGAAAGAATCATCGTGGAAATGCAAAAAGATAGAGTCAAATTTTTCAAAGACAGAAGTCTGTTTTACGTGACCTTTCCCATTCGAGAGCAGGCATTGCAAGGAGACTGGAACTTTCGCCTGGATGCCATTTACTTCATCGCCATCTTAGACTTTGAGTACGACTATCCAGAAGCAAAGCGAAAGTTTAGACGAGATGTCTGCTTGAAAGACCAAGATGGAGAGGTATTCTACGACAGGTTGCACTTCATATTTTTGCAAATGCCGCTGTTCAACAAGAAGGAAGAAGAATTAGAGACGAGATTTGACAAGTGGTGTTATTTTTTGAAGCATTTGGAGCGTTTGGAGCACATTCCGAGTATTTTGAACGAGCCGATATTTCAAAAAGCATTTGACATAGCGGCGTTGTCGAATTTGACTATGGAGCAGTTGGAGTTGTATGAACGGAATCTTTTGCAACACAGGGACATGAAGGCAGTTATCCAAACGGCAGTAGAAGAAGCCGTAGAGAAGGCAGTAGAAGAAGCAGCACAAGAAAAGGCAATAGAAATTGCTAAAAATCTCATCGGTTTGGGATTGGATAATATTTCCATAGCAAAGGCAACGGGCTTGACAGCAGAGCAGATAGAGCAACTGCGCAGGTAATTTAACCAACTGATGGCAAGTAAAGATGTCGTCTTTTCTTGGCTAAAAAAGTGAAAAGCAGATAGTAGGTGATATAACTCGATTTGCTTGAGTAAAAGAAAATAGTTGCTCAGTGTGGTGAGCAACTATTGTTATTTTTTTGGTATTTGCAAATTCAATTACACATCAAGCATGAGCCAGTTTACTTGGCATAACTAATTGCTCTTGTCTCTCTAATCACTGTTACCTTAATCTGACCTGGATACTGCATATCCTTTTCAATCTTCTGGGCAATGTCAAAAGAAAGTTGACTTGCTCTTTTATCAGAGACATTTTCAGCATCTACAATAACGCGCAACTCTCTACCAGCTTGAATGGCATAACACTTATTTACTCCCTTGAAAGACAAAGCAAGTGCTTCTAAGTCCTTCAAGCGTTGCACATAGCTTTCCATCATTTCTCGGCGCGCTCCTGGGCGCGATCCAGAAATGGCATCGCATGCCTGTACAATGGGAGAGATAAGCGAAGTCATTTCTATTTCATCGTGGTGAGCACCTATTGCATTACAAACTTCTGGATGCTCTTTGTACTTTTGAGCCAGTTCCATGCCTAACAAAGCATGAGGCAGCTCGTGTTCCTCGTGCCATACCTTGCCGATATCGTGCAACAACCCTGCTCGTTTGGCAAGTTTGGCATTTAAACCCAGTTCAGCAGCCATGATAGCCGCCATTTTGGCTACTTCCTTGGAGTGTTGCAACAAGTTTTGTCCATAGGAAGAGCGAAAACGCATCCTGCCCACCAGTTTAATCAATTCAGGATGCAAGCCATGAATGCCTAATTCTATAACAGTTCTTTCGCCAATTTCTACGATTTCGTTTTCTATGTCCTTTTGTGTTTTGGCGACCACTTCCTCAATGCGCGCTGGGTGAATCCTTCCATCAGCTACCAGTCGATGCAGGGCAAGTCTTGCCACTTCGCGGCGCACTGGGTCAAAGGCAGAAAGTATAATCGCTTCAGGCGTATCATCGACGATAATTTCCACTCCCGTAGCGGCTTCTAACGCTCTAATATTTCGCCCTTCGCGACCAATAATTTTCCCTTTTAGATCATCGCTTTCTAGGTTAAAAACAGAAACGCAATTTTCTATAGTGTGTTCAGTGGCAGTTCGCTGAATAGTGTTGATAATAATCTTTTTGGCTTCCTTGGCTGCTGTAAGGCGTGCTTCCTCCAAGATGCTTTTGATTTCAGCTGCGGCTTTGGACTCAGCTTCGCTTCTTAGGGCATTGAGAAGTTGCTCTCGCGCTTCTTCTACTTTGAGATTGGCAATTTTCTCCAGTTGAGCTATTTGAGAAAGGCGCAACTGCTCAGCTTCTTCCACTTTCTTAGCAGCCACTTCCATTTGCTTGGCTGCCGTTTCGCGCAGTTTTTCTGCCTCTTCCATTTTCTCCTTGAGCTCCTCCTGGGCTTTAATCAAAGTTTGCTCTTTCTTTTTCAGATTAGCTTCTACTTGCCGAAGCTTATTTTCGTACTGTTTTACCTTTCCTTCGTTGGTGATGATTTGCTCTTTGCGCCGATTCATTTCTTGTTCAAACTCGGCTTTTTGTTTTAAGAGCCTTTCCCTGGCTTCAATTTCTTTATTCTTCCAGATGCTCTCAGCTTTCAGTTCAGCTTCTTTGATGATAAGAGCTGCTTTTTCAGTTGCTTCAGCTTCTTTGCGCTTTAAGATTCTCATCAGCAGCAAGTATCCAAGGCCAATTCCTGCTAGCATGGATACAATTCCAATTACCACGTCTGTCATTGTAGTACCTCAGTGTAAAGCGTTAAACCATCAAACCCGACGCCTCACTGGTGCACCCATGAGCAGACTAACACAAAGAGCTGAACAAGAATAGCATCAAGGTGATTGCTCAGGTATTAAGCTAGTGAGTTCTTCTACCTTCCGAGACAATCCAGAGATCGTTTCTTTGGTAGCAAGTTCCTCTACAATGCCGTCAAATGCAACCATGGCGAGCAAGTCTTGTTTGTCATAAATGCGCATGCGTTCTTGCTTTTCTTGAAGGCGCTGCTTAAGCAAGGCAGCAGCTTTTTCTAACAGAGGTACATCCTCAGGACTTACTCTTAAGTTATATTCTCGGTTAGCTATCGATATTTTTATCTGCTGGCTTTGCATAGCATCTCACCTTATGGCTGCACTTACTTAGGTAACTGGCTGCTTAAAAAAAGCAATACGTTGTCTATTTTTTTAATATATTGGTCAAGCCATTCTTTCAGCTCTTCTGTAGTCAGATCATTGGTTCCCAGTGAATTTGCTAACTTTCCCATCAGCCTTTCAGCTTGTTGGGAAGTTTCCTTCATTTTATCGAGTGCCTGCCGCAAGTGATTTACTTCCTCAGTCAGCTGCTGGCGCTGCCGTTCCGATTCTCGATAAGCCTCTACTAGCGCAACTAATTTTTGCTCTAACTGTTGCAAGTTTGCCTCAAGACAACTTAAGGCATTGGTTTCGGTAACAGACATCACAGCTTGAAATAATTCACTTGAAAGCAGGCACTTATGGTTAATTAACAAAGATAAATGACAGCATCCAATAATCCAAATTAGCCAATCATCAGGTAAGTGCGCGGGTATTGCAGCAGGTTGGTCTTAGGCATGCCGCTTAGCGCAATGGCTAAGGTAAGCGGTCCCACTCTGCCTACAAACATGGAAACGATAATAATCACCTTGCTGCTTGCACTTAACAAGGGAGTTAAATTCATGCTTAGCCCTACGGTGGCGAAAGCGGAAATCTGCTCAAAGACCAACACGTGAATAGGTTGAGAAGGCTCAGTGATGGTAAGCAGTAACACTGCCAAACTGTTGTAAGTAAAAGCAAACAACAACAACGTAAAAGCTCGATTGACTAGTTCATTAGGTATGAAGCGGTGCTGCACGATGATTCGCTTTTCACCTCTAATATTGCGAAAGGCAGAAAGAATTACTATTGCAAAGGTATTGATTTTAATGCCACCTCCCGTACTGCCCGGAGCGGTGCCAATAAACATGAGGAAAATGCAAATAATGAGAGTGGGATTGTGCAGCGTGCTGAAATCCATCGTGTTAAAACCCGCAGTGCGGGTAACTGCCGATTGAAAAAAGGCAGTAATTAACGCTTGACCAATGTTGAGCACCCGCAATTGATCATATTCCAATATCATGAAAGCTAAGGTACCTCCAACAAGTAGTAATCCCGTGCCCAACAAGGGAATTTTTGTACTTAGCTCCATTTTTTTCCAGGGCTTGGCGAGGCGCTCTCGAATATTGGCAGGAGAAAAAATATCCTCTATTACGTTGAAACCCAAGCCCCCCAGCACAATAATAACCGCCGTTACAAAGTGCAACCCAAACATGTGGCAAATGTGAAATTGGCGGTTGTAGTAACCATCAGTGAAAAGGCTAAAGCCGGCATTGCAAAAAGCAGAAATGGCATGAAACACGGAATAAAAAATGCGCTCACCCGTGGTTGTAAAAGGAGCGCGTCCATCGGTCCAGCGTTCTTGGTCCCAAGCGTAATAAATGGCAATAGAACCTAATACCTCTACAATAACAGTAATAAGAACAATTTTTCGCAGGGCGGCTTTTGCCTCAGTCAGGGATTCAGCACTCAGGTGGCTTTGAATCATGGATTGCTGTTTAATGCCCACTCCGCCCATGAGAGTGGCAAAAAAAGTAGCAAAGGATACCACTCCTAGCCCTCCTAACTGAAACAGGAGCATGATGACTATTTTTCCTTTGAGAGTAAAAAAAGTAGCCGTATCCACTACGGTGAGTCCTGTCACACAGCTGGCACTAGCAGCAGTAAATAAGGCATCTAAAAAAGAAATTTCACCGTTTACAGTCATCTCTGGCAGCATAAGCAAAATTGTGCCAGCCAAGATGAGCAAGGCAAAACTGCCTACAAAAATTACGCTAGGTTTGACTTGAATCTCTGCCAGTGTAGCTGAAAACCGAGCCAGATCTAACACCGTTAGCAAAATCATGAAAATGGCCGTGAGATGCTCATAAATTAGTCGGGCTGGCTCAAGTGAAAAAAGCAACAGGTAATACAGCAACGGTGGAATGCCTATAAGTTGTTCTGCTACAGTGTGGATGATTAATAAGCCATACAAGGTAGCTTCCAAACGCGACTGCTGCAGAAATAACTGGCGATTAATGCTAAAAAACCATCGTCCCAAAAATACCAGCAGAAAAAGCAGCAGAATTAATTTGTACATAATTTGGATTTGCTGGTACTCCTGCTGGTTAAGAGGAAAGCCATAGCGGTAAGTCAGTAGCAAAACAGTGCATATAGAAGTAGCGTAGGAAATCCACCGAAGTAAGTAGCTTGCTATTTCGCTGTATTGCAAGAAAAAACTATCCAAATGGCTGCGACCCATGTCATTTTATTTTCCTACCTTGCAAAGGTAAAAAACACCACATGACTGGCATTTTAAAAACTTACTTTTCAATAGGTTGCATGAGCAGCCAAAGCCTAAAAACAAATAGAAAACTCATTACAAGTTATAGTTGATACAGTTTAGCTAATTGCTACCATGGCACAAGATGCAGTGATTCACTTTCAACACGTGAGCATTGCCTATGGCTTGCAGACAGTTATTGAAAATGCAAGCTTTACAATTCAAAAGGGGGAGTTTGTATATTTACTAGGAAAAACAGGCAGTGGAAAAACCTCTCTGCTGCGAACCATTTACGCCGACTTGCCTTTGCACACTGGAAAAGGTCAAGTAGTGGGATATGTACTCAACCAAATTACTCGAAAAGAACTGCCTTTTTTGCGCCGAAAGCTAGGGATTGTTTTTCAAGACTTTCAACTTTTTTACGACCGCACAGCAGCCGATAACTTGCTCTTTGTCATGAAGGCCACTGGCTGGACCGACCGCTTAAAAATGAAAACGCGCATAAATGAAGTGCTCATGCAGGTAGGGTTACTTCACGCAAGTGATAAGTTTCCTCATCAGCTTTCTGGAGGAGAGCAGCAACGCCTTGCCATTGCTCGTGCACTCATCAACGACCCCTATATCTTGCTAGCAGACGAACCTACGGGAAATTTAGATCCTGCGGTTGCTTGTGATATTTTAGATTTATTTGTGCGAATTCATCACGGTGGAACAACGGTACTAATGGCTACACACCACCATGCTTTTTTGAAACGCTTTCCTGCTCGAGTTTTGCTGTGCGAAAACCAAACTGTGCGAGACATTTCCCGAGAACAGATCATTAGAAAACTCAACCAGTAAGGAAAAGCACTTATAACTTCACAATTCTGCAAAAATTGCTTACTACTTTGCCAATTTTTTATCACGTTTACAAAACATTAGCCCTGCAGCAGAAATACCCACTTTTCCGCTGAGGGCTTTCAGTTACAACAGAGAAAGTAAACTTAATCTAAACCTTCACCGAGTTGGCACTTACCATAACAGGTTTTTTCTTCTTGATAGTGTTCACTGGCACGAGACGAACAAAGTCATAACGGGCTACTTCCCAATTTTGGATAATGTATGCAACGGTTTTACTGCCCGTATCAATTAAGTAATCTTGAAGTAAGTTGAAGAGCTCTTCCCAGTCCTCTGCTTGAGGAGCCACTTCAGTGAGGTATTCGCGATTAATGTAATCAAGTCGTTGCGGTTTGTAGAGGTAGACCTCTCCACCAGTCATTCCTGAGCCTAAATTTTGGTCAAACTCCCCTAGAATGACCACTTTGCCGCGCGTCATATACTCGCAAGCATGTAGCCCTACGCCTTCGACCACTGCATAAGCACCACTGTTGCGAACCGCGAATCGATCTCCTGCAATGCCATGTACATACAACACGCCGCCAGTAGCTCCATAAAGTGCACAATTGCCAATGATAACGTTTTCTTCTGGTTGGAAGCGCACATTTTTTTGCGGCGTAATGACTAGCTTGCCACCCGACATAGATTTAGCTACCGAGTCATTTGCTTCTCCATAGAGTTTAACTTCCATGCCATCGGTCATAAAGACGGCAAAACCTTGCCCAGCGCTACCTGTAAAGGTGAACTTAAGGGTTTTGGTATAAGGATACAGCGACTTGTCTTTATAGAACATTTGCCGATAGCGGTTTTCTTTGCGGGCAATTTCGCCGGCTACTGTTGCCAATACAGCCCGGTCAGTAGCCCGAATGGTGTAGCTAAATTCAGCGGACTTGTTTTCAGCAATAGCTACGCGCGTATCTTCTACAATCCGCGCATTGAGGGGGCTAACGCCTTCGAAGAATGGATTGGGTTCCGTTTGCCTGCCAGGCATGGGGCGTCCTAAAACGAAACTTAAGTCCAAATTTCGGCGATTGATGAGGTCTTTTGCCAGTGGATTAATTTCCAGCAGATCAGTGCGCCCAATGATTTCATCTATCGACCTTACCCCCAAATGCGAAAGTTTGCGACGTACATCTTCGGCAAGATATTCCATCAACTTAACTATGTGGTCTTTGTGACCTTTGTACTTGGCTTTATAAACTGGATCGTGGGTAGTAATGCCTGCAGGACAAGTATTTTTCTCACAGATGCGCGCCATCACACAGCCTTCTGCCACTAAGAGCAACTTGCCGAAGTTGAATTCTTCCGCTCCCATGATAGCTGCCATTACGATGTCTTCTCCCGTACTTAGTCCGCCATCGGTGCGCAGTTTGACGTATTTGCGCAAATTATTTTGCAACAATGCTTGATGCACTTCCACCAATCCAAATTCCCAAGGCAGTCCAGCATGCTTCATAGAACTCAGCGAGGCGGCTCCTGTGCCTCCATCCCCGCCCACTACGTCTATGATATCAGCTCCTGCTTTGGCTACTCCTACCGCAATAGTGCCAATATTAGCACCTGCTACGAGTTTGACATTTACCTTTGCTTCGGGACATATTTGTTTGAGTTCGTAAATGAGTTGTTTTAGGTCTTCAATGCTGTAAATGTCATGCAGCGGAGGCGGGGAAATCAAATCCACGTGGGGGTTGCTAAAGCGCGCACGGGCAATATCGGCATTTACTTTGACGCTCATGAGCTGACCGCCTTCTCCTGGCTTTGCTCCTTGTGCAATTTTAATTTGCAATTCATTCCCTGAGACCAAATACAAGGCAGTGACGCCAAAACGAGCAGAAGCCACCTGTTTAGTAGAAGCAGTAATGCCTTCTGTGAAGTAGTAGGGATTTTCCCCTCCTTCGCCGCTGTTGCTGCGTCCGCCGATTTCCCGCATGGCAAGGATGATATCGCGTTGAGCTTCTGCACTAATGGCTCCGAAGCTCATTGCTCCCGAGCCAAACCGACGCATGATGGCACTTCTTGCTTCTACTTGTTCCATCGGCGTAGGCGTAGGCGACTTCTTCAAAGTGAACAAGTGCCTTACACTCACTGGTGCACTTTGAACACCTAGCCTGAGGTACTCGTCATAGAGTTCCATGTTATCTAGCCCTTTGCCTGTGGAGCGCACCAATTGATGAATAATCTTAGAGCGGGCAAAGGTCATGTAGTGTTTTTCGCCTTGGTTGCCAATGGTATCTTCTCGGAAGAGATAATTATTAACCAGTTCTTGTTTTTCTTCGCACTTGCGCGCTATGTCTAACTTTCTAATGATTTCATCTGCAATGTTGCTGATGGTAAGTCCTCCAAGTACATTGTGAACACGTGGAAAATAGCGCTGTACTACCTCTTTATGCAACCCTACGATGCTAAACAGCTTTGAACTTTGGTAGCTGCGCAAGACAGAAATGCCCATTTTGGACATTACCTTGAGCAAGCCTTCGTTGAGGGCTTTAATTACGTTGCGTTCTTTTTCATCGGGGGAAAGTTCTACCTTGCTCATTTTGTGAGCGGTTTCATAACGAGCTAGTTGCAAAGCAAGGTAGGGACAAACGGCAGTTGCACCAAAGCCGATTAAGCAAGCCACGTGATGGGTAGTGCGAACTTCGCCCGAGTCCACCACGATAGAAGCCTCCAGCCGCAAGCCAGCATCGGTGAGGGCTACAATTACAGCGCGCAAGGCTAACAGAGAAGGGATAGGAGCTTGTTCATAACTAGCCTTGCGGTCTGAGAGAATAATGACGGAAACCTCGCTGCTATTGACTGTTTCCACCACTGCTTTGCCTAGTTCATCGAGTCTGCGTTGAAGCCCTATCGCTCCGTGCTTGCGCGGGAAAGTAATGTCAAATTCTGCCGCTAATGGGCGATATATTTTGTCGCTAGGTTTTTTCAACTCTCGGATAAAAGCCATTTCCCCCAGCGATAGCACGGGACTTTTAAGCTCATAAGCAGGAGGAGGAGGGATTAATTCCTTTTGCGCAAAAATATTTGGTTTTTTCCCTAAGTAATTGACTATGTCGGTTACATTTTTTTCCCTCAAATAATCCAAAGGTGGGTTAGTAACTTGGGCAAAGGCTTGGTAGAAGTAATCAAAGAACGAGCGTGGTTCTTCGGAGAAAATTGCCAGCCGGGCTGTGTCGCCCATTGATCCGATGGGTTCTTTGCCGGTGCTCATCATGGGAATGAGGATGCGCGAAATATCTTCTTCCGTGTAAGTAAAAAGATATTTTTTGTTTAGAAGCAGCTCTTCATTATCAAGGCGCAGGCTTTGCATGGGAAGCAAACGCGCATCAAAGTGGGCACCGATGTTCTCCCGTGCATCTGCTGGATCGGTAAAGCTAATATGACCAGTAAGCAGGTTCATCGTAACGCCTGTGCCAGCGTTCAGGGTTCCTTTGCGCAAAATTTCCGATTCCTCGATATTAAACGAACCTGCTTCAGAAGAGAGATAGAAGTAGTCTTCTGTCATTGCCCAGCGACAAGGACGAAAGCCATTGCGGTCCAACCTAGCCCCTACTTTAGTACCAGTGCCAAAAATGACAAGGGCGGGACCATCCCAAGGCTCCATTGCCCGACTCCAAAAGCGGTAGAAATCCTTGTCATTTTGCGCTGGAGGGATCATAATGGCTAAAATATCTTCTATGTAGCGAATGCTACTGCGGAAGGCGAGGGCTTCTACCATTTCGTTAAGGCTACCTGAATCGCTCATTCTATAGTGGTTGAGCAATTCGTTTTTTTTCAAGCCCAGTGCTTTTTCACGAGAAAAAGCCCAAGAGCGATTGCCTTGGATGGTGTTAATTTCTCCGTTGTGGCTAATGAAGCGGAAGGGTTGGGCTTTGTCCCACGTGCTGATGGTGTTAGTGCTAAAACGTCGGTGGAAAATGGCAAACCGCGTTTTAAAAGCGGGATTTTGTAGGTCTAAATAGAACTTATCTAAGTCTTCAGCCCGAAGCAGTCCTTTGTAAATAATGGTATTAGCAGAAAGAGAAGTAAAAAAGAACTCAGGCATATCTTGTGCATCGCGCTGGCGGATGCGATTAAATTGCTTTGCCTGATAAAGCAGTTTATCAAAAGAATAGTCGGTGCGGCAGTGTTTAGGGCGGGCAATGATAGCATGGCGCATATCGGGCATGGATTCTCTTGCTTGTTGCCCCAGTACGCTGAGATTAATAGGCACATCGCGATACTGGATTACCTCAAGCCCCATCAATGCAAACGACTCTTCAAATGTTTTTAGTGCAATGCGTTGTTTTTCTGCATCAGTGGGCAAAAAAAGCGAGGCTACTGCTACTTCTCCTTTTTTGTATCCGAGCAAGTCAAAAGGAATGTCGGTCATTATTCCTGCTCCATCTCCTGTAATGCGGTCAGCGGCACAGGCTCCACGATGTTCTTCGCATTTTAAGGCATGCAATGCTTGTTGTAAAATTCTGTGATCGTACACTCCTTTGCGGCTAGCAACGAATCCCACGCCACAAGCCGATTTTTCATTCTCCTGAAAAAATTGCCCCATCAGTTGTATGTTTTTTAGTGTAACGGCTAAGTTAGTGAAATAATTGCAAAAAAGTTCCTTAAGCTCGAAAAAAAAATCAAATGCCCTAAAATGCTCTACAAAACCCACTGAAAGTTGTATTTTTACCATATGTTAATCCAGCCAGTGAGAATGCTCCTTGTCTTAGTGCTTCTAAGTACAGGGGTGCATACCCTGAAAGCCCAACGAGCTCAACAGCTCATGCCTGAGAAAACGCGCTTGCTCTTGGTGCTTGATGCTTCGGGAAGCATGCTTTCTAAATGGGATGACGACCTGCGCATTAATATCGCCAAAGACAAAATTGCGGCTTTTGTCGATTCACTGCGCCGCAACCCCAATGTAGAAATGGCGTTGCGAGTGTATGGACATCAGTTTGAAGCCAAGCAAAAAAATTGCACCGACTCCAAATTAGAAGTAGGTTTTGCTCCTAACAATCACGCTCAAATTAAGAATGCGCTCATTCGCATTGCTCCAAAAGGAACTACTCCTATTGCCTATTCTCTTGAACAAGCTACCAAAGACTTCCCCCCAGAGGAAAATTACCGCAATGTCATTGTCATGGTAACCGACGGCATAGAAGCTTGCGGAGGTGATCCTTGTGCCATTTCGCTGGGCATGCAGAAAAACGGCATCGTTTTAAAGCCTTTTATTATTGGTTTGGGAGTAGGAAAAGAGTTTCCTGCTGCCTTTAATTGTATTGGCAAGGCATATGATGCCCGCAGTGCACAGGACTTTCGAGCTATTTTGGGCAGTATTTCAAGGCAAATTTTGGGGCGCACTACAGTGACCATAGAACTCACTGATGAAAAAGGCAAACCTTTGGAAAAAGATGTCAATCTTTCATTTATAAATAATGTCACTGGCAAGGTAATTTATGACCTCATTCACTATCGCAACAGCAACGGGCAAACCGATACGTTGGTAATTGATCCCATTATCAGCTATGACCTTGAAGTAGGTACCATTCCGCCAGTGGTGAAGAAAGATATTCAAATTGAAGGAGGCAAGCACAATACTATTTACATTGCTGTACCGCAAGGAACGCTTGCTTTTAAAATGAAAACTCCTAAAGAATATGGCAATCTAAAGGCTATTATTAGGCAAGCAGGCAAAGCTACTACCTTGCACATACAGGAAGTAGGCACTACGCAACGCTATTTAGTCGGCAATTACGATATAGAAGTATTAACCACGCCGCGCACAATAGTTCGCAATGTAAGCATCAAGCAAGGGCAAACTACAGAAGTGGAAATAGATCAGCCCGGCGTATTGACGCTCAATCACTACTTTGATGGCATTGCTTCTCTTTATCGAATTGCTGATAGCGGACAAGAATTGGTGGAAAACTATCAGCTAGTAGGCAAAGTTATCAACATCCCTTTGCAACCAGGAAATTACAAAGTTGTTTTTCGCGCTCACGAAGCCAAAGGCGCAGTTTACACCGCATTTAAACGATTTACTATTCAGAGTGGAAAAAACACTACAGTGGATGTGTTTAGGTAATGCCGTTAGATTTTAAAACTTGCCACAGTAGTGCAAAAGTTTTCGTTTTTTATGCAATTGTGCAAAATTTTGCTCTCTTGCGGATAGTCTGTAATTTCTGCAAGTGCTTCAAGAGTAGTTTTCTGGTCTTGAGAAATATCGAAATAGATTTTTTGCAAAATCTGGGCTTGTAAAAAAGGCAACCGATTCGGATTAATTTTTTTCTTGCCAAGTATCATTGCAAAGATTTGTATGTTAGCAATAAAGATAGTGTAGCGTTGGGAGGCTGCCAAAAAAACAGAAGTACTTACTTGGTTAGCTTTGCATAATTTTTTGCCAAAGCTTTAGTTATATTTGCCAATATTAATAAAACTTTACTTACTCAGCACATCCACTAAGCGAATCATTTCGGCAATTTGTTCATTTTTTTGCTTAAAGGTATCCTTAAATGGCGTGTATCGAATTCTACCGTTTACAATGCCTACCATAATTCCTGCTTTTCCGCTTAAGAGTGCCTCTACAGCAGCAAGTCCTATTCGGCTTGCAATTACTCGATCAACGGCAGAAGGCGAGCCTCCGCGCTGGATATGCCCCAAAGTGGAAACGCGCACGTCCAAATCTGGAATGGCTTCTTTTACTTGCTGAGCAATCTTGGCGGCATTGCCTGGCTGTTCGCCTTCCGCTACCACGACAATAAAAGAACGCTTTGCAGTTCGCCAGCCTTCTTTGAGCTTATGAACAATTTCTTCGATACTGCTAGGCTTTTCGGGAATAATTGCCATTTCAGCACCTCCTCCAATGGCAGAACGCAAGGCAATGTACCCCGAATTTCTGCCCATTACTTCGACAAAGAAAACGCGGTCGTGGGAGTCAGCAGTATCGCGAATTTTGTCTATAGCATTCAAAGCGGTATTGACAGCAGTATCAAAGCCAATAGTAAAGTCTGTTCCGTATAGGTCGTTATCGATAGTGCCAGGAGCACCCACTGTAGGAATGCCGTATTCTTCGTAAAAGATTTGTGCCCCGGTAAAAGTACCGTTACCGCCGATAGCTATCAACCCCTCGATGCCGTGAGCGCGCAGTTGCTCGTAAGCCTTGCGGCGTCCTTCTTTGGTGCGAAACTCTTCACTGCGAGCAGACTTGAGAATAGTGCCTGCTCGCTGAATAATATTGCTAACCGATTGGGAGTGAAGCGGTTTGATATCACCATTGATCATACCGCTATAGCCACGATATATGCCGTACACACTCACATCATAGTGCAGTGCTCCTCTGACTACAGCGCGGATGCAAGCATTCATGCCTGGTGCATCGCCGCCAGAGGTGAAAACGGCTATTTTACTCATTACAGGTTTACCTATCACGGTTTTTTTACTGATGGTAATGGTGCAAAATTGAAAAAATTCTCGGTTTTAGCGAATGAATGGGCTCAGATTTATCGCACTTGTTGTAAAAACTTTAAAAATCAAGTGAGTTTGTTAATAAATCTGCAACTAAGAAGAGATTTTAAGAACTTTATTGTAATTTCTTGAGATTTTCCCAAAACAGGCACACGATGCTGCGCTCTTGGGGGGCATATACCATGCCGTTGTTCGTGTCTTTACAAACAACCATTTGTGAGTAAGGATGAACCGAGAAAGCATAATTTTTTATGCTTTTCAAAGAAACTATGCTGCTCTGCTGAGTCATTTTTCAAGAAATGAATAACGATGGCGAATTCTTCCCAAAGACACAAACAATGGCAAAAAATGACCTTATAAAAATATAGTCCACTGCTAAAAACTTTATTGCAAATTCTTGAGATCTTCCCAAAGCAAGCGCATGATGTTGCGCTCTTGAGGGTCATATACCCAGTAATTATCAAACTGGCGGATAACTTGCAAGTTGGGTTTGTTGGACAGGGTCAAGCTATGAAATTTGGTGCCGCGCGCTTGTTCTTGCTCAATGCGGCGCAGTAAATGCTGGTTGATATCAAACATGACAAAATCCGACACAATCATTACGTCAGCTTCTTTGTAGTCGCGGGTTTGCAACATGTTAAGAGCTTCAGATAAAGCAGGGGTAATATCCGTGCCGCCATCAAACGACATGCTTAAAAAATCTATGATTTTATCAATATTTTCAGCAATATTGAGCAAGTTAATGGTTTTGATGCCAATAGAAAAGGAGATTAGGTAGCATTTTCGGTGTTCTTTAGCTGCCACTTTCATCATTGCAAAGCAAAGCACTTTGGCAATTTGGGAAGGCAACCCCTCCATGCTGCCGCTGGTATCGATGCAAAGGATGAAAGGACCTTTTTCTTTTCGCTTTTCACGTCGGTGAGCTGTGAAAGAAATTTTGTCGTTTGGCACTAGTTGTTTGCCTTGTAATTGATAAGTGAGCAACCTCTTATCGGCATACTTTTGCAAGAACAAAGGCTCGGTTTCTTTGTGCCCCAAAAGAGCCAGTTCCGAAGGTAATACGCGGCAAAGGTCGCTGCTCTCCCACAGTCCAGCTACTTCATTGCGCAAATGGGGATTAGTTTGCCATTGTTTTTGCACTACGGTTTGGCAGAAAATCTCTTCTTCCACTTCGGTTTGAGCTTGGCGCATGCGCCCTAGCAGGTCGGCAAGTTGCTGAATCGATTTCTCATCAGCTAAAAGCCGATGGTAGTGCTCCAGTACATGGAAACCTTTATCCTTCCACAAGCCGCGGCTCAAATCCCAGAAATTGCTAATTTCCATTACAAATGGATTAATTAGCGTCATCAGTTTGTGAAATTCTTCTACTTTTTTATGTAACAACTCGGCAAACTGCTCTTGTTCTTGCTCCATTTCTTCCATGTAGTAGCGCAAATTCTTAGCAGTTAGCAAGGCGTTCCACTGGGCAAGCAGGTCATCGATGAGGATATCCAGAAGCGACTTTTCTTGAGCAGGTACATTGGAGGGAATGATTTGACGAGCTTTTTGAAGCAATTCTTTGTCAGAGAGCAATGTTTTAAACCTATAGGCATAGAAATCTTTGTCAAGCTCCTCTCGCGTGTAGGTATTGGCTAAAAAATTAATCAATACGTGCCAAGTTTCTACCCAAAGATGCGTAGGTTTATGACTCCATGCGCCAAACATATCATTTTCATTCTGATAAGGGTTTTTTGAGTTGATTTTTTTATCAGTTTGGCGCATCCACTTCAGTACATCTTGTATAATTTGTTGAGTAAGTTGCTCATTATTTGCACAAACTTCCTGAAGCAGCGGAAAGCCGAGTATTTTATCTAGCGCTTTTTGCAAATAGGCGAAATATTGGCTTTGTTGATTTTGCAATAGGTGTTGTATTTGATAAGAGCTGATGCCTGTTCCCGTAAGGCGGGCATGAATGTAGTGTACTAAGAAGGTGCGCACTGGTCTGTCAAATACGCCACCAAATTCAATAAAATGGCTAAATTCTTGCTCGAGCTCGTAAGCGGTCATGCACTAGCAACAAAGAAATACCACTTTTGTTCAATCAGGAGGAAGGTTTAGTGCCTGCTTCCATAATAGATGTTGACGAAAATGGAAAAATAATTTTGCCTATTTTCAGCAAGTGGCATAATAATTACTTTTTGAGCAAGGAAATCAGCTATCACTCCTACTTCTACCCCCGTTACGTTAGAGCGGAAATTGCCAAACTCAAACCCCATGGCAGCGCGCAAAGAGGCAGCTAGCCCTAGTTTGCTCCTGGCAATGCTCTCTCCAAAACGAGCAGTGCGTATGACTTGGTCAAAAGAAGGATGCCGACTAGGATCGTATTGTTCAAGGCGAATATTACCTGTGCCGAAGCGGTATTCAATCAAATAAGGTGCGATTAAGGCAAAGGTAGGTCCTGTTGAAAAGGAAGCCGCTACCTGTACTCCTTGTTCGGCAGCCCGACGAAATAAGATTAACTCGCGACCGTACTGCGGACGGATTAAAATCAAATAGTTTTGCTTTCCAGGAATAAAAGACTCTCCGCTCAGTCTGCTTTGGGTTCTTTGCTCCTTGGGATGCTTTACATTGACTACGTCCAAGTAAAACAAATGATATTGCTTATAGTTGATGCTCCGCACGTGTTTTATCATTCCTCCTCCTATCAAACCTGCATTATTGTTAAAATTGATGCCGTAACTGGTCTGATAACGGTGCGGCGGATCTTCGTCCAAAGAGATGTCTTGTGCGCCCCCTTGCAGGGAACTTAGCGACAAAGCCAACAAAAAGCAGTATTTTTTCAAGGTTATTTTCGTATTATTTTTGAGCTAAATTAACGCAAAATGGCACATTTTAAAAACACCTATTTAGGCAATCTGCGCACAGAATCCATTCACCTTCGCTCAGGAACGCGCATTATAACGGATGCTCCTGTGGATAATCACGGCAAAGGTGAGTCCTTCTCCCCTACAGATCTGGTATGCGCAGCCCTTGCCAGTTGCAAAATGACTATTATGGGGATTATTGCCAATCGTGAAGGAATTGACCTCACAGGACTCACCTGTGAAGTGGAAAAAATCATGGCTGCCAACCCCCGACGCATTGCTGAAATCCGCCTCACTTTTGAACTGCCTGGCAAAACCCTCAGCGAAAAACATCGCACCATGTTAATCAACGCAGCCAATACTTGCCCTGTCGCCCTTAGTCTTGACCCTAATATCAAAAGAGTAGTAACCTACAATTTTTGAATTTACGCCTAAATTTTTTACTTTCCATTGCTAAAAACCAGCTCCCAAACTTTTTAAAGTCATTTTTATGAAGGCAGATGTTCAAAAATACGTATCGTCCATTGGTATTACGCTGGACAGATTCATTTCTCAAAGGCAGTCGGACTTTCCATATGCCAAAGGGGAACTCTCTCAATTATTGCGCGATATTGGCTTGGCTGCCAAGGTAGTCAATAAAGCCATTATGAACTCGGGGCTCATCGGCATTGAAGGACCAGCAGGCTATCAGAATTCCTCTGGAGAGGAGCAACAAAAGTTAGATGTAGTGGCTAATGTGCGCTTCATTCGAGCATTAACCCGCGGCGGCGAGGTATGTGCCGTTATTTCCGAAGAAGAAGAAGAGATGATTGACACGGGCAACCGCCATGCAAAATACGTAGTAGCAATAGATCCTCTAGACGGTTCATCTAACATTGATGTCAACATGCCCTTAGGCACTATCTTTTCCATTTATCGGCGCAAAACTCCTGTAGGTACTCCCCCTACTTTAGAAGATGTATTGCAGAAAGGAACGGAACAGGTGGCTGCTGGCTATGTAATCTACGGCTCTTCTAATATGCTGGTGTATACTACTGGCCACGGCGTCAATGGATTTACTTATGACTTTTCCATAGGAGAATACATCCTCTCCCATCCCAACATGCAGAGCAAGGAAAACGGAAATATTTTCTCTTACAACGAGGGCAATTTGTATGATTTTCCCAAAGGCATTCAAGATTTTATAGAATACTGTCGGCGCAACAAATTTTCGGCTCGTTATGTAGGTGCTCTTGTAGCTGATTTTCATAGGAACTTGCTCAAAGGAGGCATATTTCTTTATCCTCCTACTAAAAAAGCTCCTCAGGGCAAATTACGCCTTATGTTTGAATGCAACGCCCTTGCCTTTTTGATAGAGCAAGCTGGCGGCGTAGCAACCGATGGAAAGCAGCGCATTTTAGAAATTCAGCCTACGGAACTCCACCAGCGCTGTCCTCTTATCATAGGTTCTAAAACGATGGTGGAAAAAGTATTACAGATGCTCGAAGCTCATCAAGAAACGGTAGCGCTCTAAAACCTACGCGATTTTTTCCATAAAACACTCATCCGCTGCCGGGGTTTTTAAGAACTCTAGCAGCGGATTTTCTCCTTGCCGTTGTCCTCACGAACAACTACTTGTGATTAAAAAGAACATACCCGCTGCTGGGCTGTTTTCAAGACACAAAGTACATTTCCTTGCCGTTGTTGGTGTCCTCACGAACAACCACTTGTGAGACACAAAGTACATTGTTCGTGGAGACACGAACAATGGCGAAAAAGCGAAGGATAAGCGTGAAGACACGAACGAGGGCGAAAAACGACCTTGTAAAAACCTCCTTGCCGTTGTTCGTGTCCTCACGAACAACCACTCGTGAGACACAAAGTACATTGTTCGTGGAGACACGAACAATGGCGAAAAAGCGAAGGATAAGCGTAAAGACACGAACAATGGCGAAGAACATACCCGCTGCTGGGCTGTTTTCAAGACACAAAGTACATTTCCTTGCCGTTGTTCGTGTCCTCACGAACAACCACTTGGACACAAAGTACATTGTTCGTGGAGACACGAACAATGGCGAAGTACATTCATTGTTCGTGGAGACATGAACAAGGGCGAAATGGCGAAGGATAAGCGTGAAGACACGAACGAGGGCGAAAAACGACCTTGTAAAAACCTAAGCAATTACTAAAACCTACGCAATTTTTGCATAAAGCACCCATTCGCTGCTGGAACTTTAAGAACTTTGGCAACGGATTTTCATTACTGTACGCATCGTACTGGTGTTGTGTATTTTTGAAAATAATTGAAAAATCTAGCGTTGCGTTAGGATATTTTCGCAAAGCTAAGCCCGCTGTTGAGTATTTTCTGCATGCGATTGCGTATTCTATCATCGCTAGTTTGGGCTATAATGGTTTGCAATATGCGGCGTTCGTCTACCATTGCCAGTTGAGGCGGTGTACTAATTCCTTCTATGGCAGCTACCTGTTCTAAAGCCTGTTTGAAAAAATGAGCGGTGCGCACAATCCATTGATTTACCGTCAAGTCAATCATGGCTGCAATTCCTATCTCTGAGCGAATGAGGCTAGAAAGTTGCACGCCTGGAAATACCTGTCCGCTTAATACCAAGTCGGTGCGCATGTTTAAAGCAGGAGAAACATATCCCTGAACCGCGCTTTCAATTTGAGCCAAAATAACACTGGGGTGGAAACCTGCCGCAATAAAAGCAGCAGTAAGCTGTTTATTAGACTTGAGATATAAGCAAGCCTCATCGCCCACCAAAACGCGCTTTTCTTCAGGAGAAAGGCAAGTGATCACTGGGCGAGGCAAGGCATGCTGTACATCAATGCCGAATTTGCCGAACATTTGGTGAAACACTTGCGGTTGTTTGGTCTTGAGGATCATGAGCATGGCTCCTAGCCCTCCACTAGCCCCGCCTGCAAACTGAATAAAGCCATAGGAAAAAATAGCTCTGTCGTAGCTGTTGATGGCATCAAAATTTCCTTCGTTTTCTGACACCAGTTTCAATGCGCGAGCCAGTGGCATAGATAGACCTACCTGTATATAAGCCTCTACTGGAATGTTTCGCGGGCTGGATTTGCCAACGTACATAATTCCATCGCTATAGACGCAGTGAGGGCTATTGATATGGTCGCGAAAAGTAGCCCTGTCAGTTCCTCCCGTAGGCAAAGGATAGCTTACTCGATATTGATTGAAACCAGCTTGTGGAATTACCTGCACTTGAAACACATTGCGCGCACTGGCAATAGCTTGCATGTCAGCAACGGGGGCAGAAACTACTGTGCTTACGGGGGGTTGGTAAAATCCTGGTGGTTTAGAAGCAGTTTTAGTAGTAGATGAACCCACAGCGGCAACGCGCAATTGCTGACCGATGGCAAGAGAGTCGCTATTTAGAGCGTTCCACTGCCGAAGATGGTCCACCGAAACCCCATACCTGCGCGCAATACCAAAAAGGGTATCGCCTGGTTGAACGGTGTGTATCATAGAAAAAGTCTAGCTTGCCTTTTGCTCAAATTAGAAAGAAGGAAACACAAAACCAAGTTAGCGCGTAGGTCCGTTATCTACCTTTGTTTCGATGGCATCTTGCACTGAACGAGGTAAGCTAGCAAAGAAGTTGAGTCCTGTAGCGCGTTCTATATCGCGCACGCTTACGCGGTAATCTCCCCAAGGTTTGGAGTCCACATCCTGAGTATTGGGAGTATCAATTGCAATGATGCGCGTGTTGGTGTTAACGCGTTGTAAGTCATTAGTACCTACAGGAAGCACTACCACCACTTTCCACAAGCGGGCAGGTACTATAATTTGTCCATTAGCAATAGTGGTAGCAGGTCCATTGCTGCCTATGCCTCCTCTGCCATACACCCCTGCGTAAATATACATTTCATAGCCATCATCTGCCAAACGGCGGCAGTATTCTTCAAATAATCGCCACGTTTCTTGGTTGTTGCGCGGCGCTTGTGGAACGATGTTAGTCATGAGAAAAGTAGCGGAGTTATCCTCTTCACTGCCATCGCGGTCATCGGAAGGGCAAAGGTGGCCACGGTCAAAGCCTGAACCCGTGTAATGGCTTGTAGTAGCTTTAAACCAAGAGGAAGGCAAAGCGTTGTCAGGGCGGAAGTTGTTTTGTCTTTTAGCATTTCCACGCCATGCTTTGCTTAAATGCCATGCCACCCAGTTTGCAGTAGCTCGAGAGCGGTTATAGGAGACTACAAATTGAGGATGTTCTATTAGATAGTTGTCGTAATTGCGCTCATCTGGAGTTGCGTTGCTAGGATTGCCTAATGTTAAGTGAGGATCGCGGGAGGGCTTTGAGGGATCAACTGTGGAAGAACTTTTGTTTTTAGTAAAAACTGCGCCTAAATCGAGTTTGCCACACTTGGCAAGGATAATAAACAGGGCAATGATGGCAATAGTGCTTAGATTTCTGATTCGCAGCATGGCAACGTTTATTGTACCATGCAAAGCTAACATTTTAAGAGGAGAAATCTATTTTTGTAAAGAGGTCACGAGCGGATTTGAACCGCTGTAAAAGGTTTTGCAGACCTCTGCCTAACCACTCGGCCACGTGACCTAAAAAAGTGCTGCAAACCTATGAAAATGTTTTCTTTTTTACAAAACCTATGATAGATAGTTACAAACACATAGGGCTACGCATGGCGCTGGTAGAACACCTGCGAAAAAAGGGCATTAAGGACGAGAACGTACTGGCTGCTATTGGTGCAGTGCCTAGACATTTTTTCTTAGACAGTGCCTTCGAAGAACATGCCTACCAAGACAAAGCCTTTGCCATCGGTGAAGGGCAAACCATTTCGCAGCCTTACACAGTGGCTTTTCAAACGGAATTATTAGAGGTAAAACCAGGAGATAAAATTCTAGAAATAGGCACTGGCTCTGGCTACCAAGCTGCTATTTTGGTTTACATGGGTGCAAAGGTTTTTAGCATAGAATGTAAACGAAAATTGCTAGTGCGAGCCAAAAAAACCCTTGCCCTGCTGAATATGAAACCAACCTTGCTCTTTGGAGATGGTAGCATAGGTTTGCCCTCTCAAGCGCCTTTTCAAGGAATTGTAGTAACAGCTGCTGCTCCTGCTGTTCCTCCAGCACTTATCGAACAATTGGATGAAGGAGGCAGGTTAGTCATTCCCGTAGGTAGCTTAGAGCAGCAAAGAATGCTTAGAATTGTCAAAAAAAATGGCAAACCAGTTGTAGAAACCTTCGATTTCTTCGCCTTCGTTCCTCTAACTGGAAAATTTGGCTGGAAAGAATAAACAATAACGTTGCTCAAGTTGGCTTCTTACTGGTTTAATGAATGAATCATCCTTCTCCGCCACAACCACCTGGCAATACAGCAAAGTGCAATCCTTCGCTATTCAAAGGTGGCACATCATTGGGGCACCAAGCACAAGAGCGCGGCAATGACTTATATCATCATTTTTAAACACTGTGGCATATAACTTTGTGTTATAAATGTAGTCAAGAAAAAAGACAAAGTCAGCATGTTTGACAATTTCAAGGCTGTTACACTTACTTACAAAACTGCCCCTGTAGAAATAAGAGAAAAAGTGGCTCTCGGCGAAAAACAAGCCCGTCAGTTGTTGCAAAGACTTAAAGACACTTTGGGAATAAGCGAAGCCTTAGTGGTTTCTACTTGCAACCGCACTGAGGTATACTACAGCTCACCCTCTCCGATGGGCAAAGAAGTTATTGGGCAACTGTGCCTTGAAACCAACCAGCTGCAGGTACATGAAATATTGCCTTATTTTGTTATCATCGACTCGCACCAAGCCGCTGTTGAACATCTGTTTCGGGTAAGCATAGGGCTGGAGTCGAGGGTAATAGGCGACTTGCAAATCAGCCACCAAATGAAAATGGCTTATCAATGGGCAGCCGATGAAGGTATGGCAGGTCCATTCCTCCACCGACTTATGCACACTATTTTCTTTACTAACAAGCGCGTCGTACAAGAAACGACCTTCCGCGATGGCGCTGCTTCTGTCTCCTATGCCGCTGTAGAGATGATGGAAGAACTTACCGCTGACATTCCATCACCTGCAGCTTTGGTTATCGGATTGGGACAGATTGGAAGCGACGTAGTGCGCAATCTGAAAGAATCCCGCTTCAAAAAAGTATGGCTTGCCAATCGAACTGGTTCCAAAGCCGAAACCCTTGCCCAAGAAACTGGCTTCGAAGTGATCGACTTTGCTTGTTGGCAAGAATATTTACCTTTGGCTGATGTAGTGATTTCTGCAGTAGTAAAGGCTACTCCCCTTATTCAACCTGAACATTTGAGCAAAGTGAAAAGCAAGGGCATGTATTTGTTTGATTTAGCAGTGCCACGCAGCATTGACCCTCAAGTAGAACAACTGCCCCACTGCAGCGTTTATAACATAGATCATATCAACAGCCGCGCTTATGAAGCCATTCAACGGCGAATCGCTGCCATTCCGCACGTAGAGCGCATTATTGCTCAATCCATGCAAGAGTTTGAGAACTGGACAAGGGAAATGGTAGTCTCTCCTGTAATCAACAAACTCAAAAACATGCTTGAGCAAATCCGCAAGGAAGAAATTGCCCGTTACATGAAGCACTTAAGCACGGAGGAAAGGGAAAAAGTAGAGCAAATTACCAAAAACATCATGCAGAAAATTATCAAACTGCCCGTGCTACAATTGAAAGCGGCTTGTAAGCGCGGGCAAGCAGAAACCCTTGCCGATGTGCTTCAAGATTTGTTCAATTTAGAGAAGGTACCCATTCAATCCTAGCTATGGCGTTTAAACCAGTCTCCACTGGCAATTTCGGGCAAATTGCGCGGAGCATTCCGTCCACTAATGTAGAGCCATGCTCCTATGCGTGGCTCAAAAATTCGCTCATAAAGGCCTTCTTCAATTCCTTCTAATGCATCTAGCACGGCAAGCAAATTAGAAGGAATTTCGTAAATTTCTCCTACAATAAAACGACTTTCGTCCTTGCAGGGAGTTACAAAAGGATAAGGACCAAAATCGTACATAATATAGCCGCTAAGGCAAACGTTTTTCATTACCAAATTTGCTGTTCGCATCAAGTGGTGATTGCTTCCACCGGCGCGAAGCGTACCGTAAACAAACACTTTTATGAATGCGCCCATGAGATTTATTTGTTTAGTAGCTCTTTTGGCAGCATGTCAACCAGCAACTAGAGAAGATTCTAGCAACAGAGCTGCTAATAAACCTATTGCCGAAGATACCGACAAGCGCAAAGTAATTTTGTTTTTTGGCAATAGCCTCACTGCAGGCTTTGGAGTAGAGCCCGAAGAAGCATTTCCAGCATTGATACAGCAAAAAATAGATTCGTTGGGATTGCCTTACCGCTGCGTCAATGCTGGATTGAGCGGCGAAACCTCTGCTGGAGGCAAAGCGCGTATAGACTGGCTACTAAAACAGCCCGTAGATATATTGGTCATCGAATTAGGAGGCAATGACGGATTGCGCGGCATCGATCCAGAAGAAACGCGCAAAAACCTACAGGCTATTATCGACAAAGCAAAAGCGCGCTACCCTCATATCACCATTGTACTGGCAGGCATGGAAGCCCCGCCTAATATGGGTCAAGAGTACACCCGTGCCTTTCGGCGCCTCTACCCCGAACTTGCCCAAGCCAATCAATTGAGCTTAATCCCTTTTCTGTTAGACAAAGTAGGGGGGGAACCCTCTTTAAACCTACCCGATGGCATTCATCCCACTGCCCAAGGACATCAAATCATCGCTCAAACTGTTTGGAAAACACTTTATCCTATTTTGGCAACACCTCACTAATTAGCTACTTTACTAAATTATCGGTGAATTTTTCAACCCTATATGGCTACCGAAAAAGAGCAACCCCCTATTCTTTCTGTACAAGACCTTAAAGTTTGTTTCGATACCAAACACGGAAAAATCAATGCTATCGAAAACATCAGCTTTCAAGTCAAAAAGCGCGAAACCATCGGCATTGTAGGGGAATCGGGCTCGGGTAAATCTATTACTGCTCTTTCTATCATGCGACTTATTCCACAGCCAGGCAACATTGAGGAAGGAAAAATTTTGTTTTTCTCTCCCAGCCTTGGGCAAATAGATATCACGCGACTTTCTCATGAAGAGATGCGCATGCTGCGCGGTGGGGAAATAACCATGATATTCCAAGACCCCATGACCTCGCTAAATCCTGTATTTACGTGTGGTAGCCAAGTGGTAGAAGCTATTGAGTTGCATCAACCTCGTCTTTCCCATAGAGAGGCCAAGCAACTTGCCTTAGAAATGTTTGAAAAGGTCAAACTCCCTCACCCAGAACGGATTTTTAAAGCCTATCCTCACGAGCTCTCTGGCGGACAAAAGCAGCGGGTGATGATTGCCATGGCTCTCTCCTGCAACCCTACTTTGCTCATTGCCGATGAACCCACTACAGCTTTGGATGTAACTGTACAAAGCCGCATCTTGGAACTTTTCCAGGAACTCCGCGAGCAAATAGACACTGCCATTTTGTTCATCAGCCATGATCTAGGCGTGATTGCTGAAGTAGCAGACCGCTTACTTGTCATGTACAACGGCAGAATTGTTGAGCAAGGCAGTACGTGGAACATCTTTTCTTCCCCTCAACATCCTTACACCAAAGGACTGCTTGCTTGCCGTCCTAGATTGGACATTAAATTGAAAGTTTTGCCTGTCATTGCTGATTTTATGGATACAGATGCACAAGGCAATGTAATTGACCGCCAAGAAAATAAATTCAAATCCGTAGGGCAAGCCTTGCTGCAAAATGTACAAACTAAAGAAGAAATTCAAGAGAGAAGAAAAGCGCTTTTGTCCCAAGAGCCACTACTGAAAGTGAACAAGTTACGCGTACACTTTCCCATAGAAAGAAATCTACTCGGCAAGGTAACACGCCTTCAAAAGGCAGTGGACGAAGTGAGTTTTGAAGTCTATCCTGGAGAAACACTGGGCTTGGTAGGGGCTAGCGGATGTGGCAAAACTACGTTAGGACGAGCTATCTTAAATTTAATAGATCCTGCCTACGTAAGCGGAGAAGTGTATTACCGCAACGCGAACATTTTGCAACTGCCTAAAAAACAACTACGGCAACTGCGGCGCGAAATTCAAATTATTTTTCAGGATCCTTATTCTTCTCTTAATCCTCGCATGACCATCGGCGAAGCCATTATAGAGCCCATGCGCTTCCACAACCTTTACGAAAACGACCGCAAACGCAAAGAAGTGGCTATCGACCTTTTGGAGACCGTGAACTTAAGTAGCGTTCACTTTTACCGCTTTCCGCATGAATTTTCTGGAGGTCAGCGCCAGCGCATTTGCATTGCCCGCACTCTTGCCTTGCAACCTAAATTTATCATATGCGATGAGTCTGTTTCGGCTCTTGATGTGTCAGTGCAAGCGCAAGTGCTCAACTTGCTCAATCAACTCAAAGAAAAATTCGGGCTCACTTACATTTTCATCTCTCACGACCTTTCAGTGGTCAAGTTCATTTCTGACCGCATCATGGTCATGAAAGAAGGCAAAATTGTAGAATGTGGCTTTGCGGAAGACATTTACGAGCATCCTCAGCACGAATACACGCGTCGTCTCATTCGTTCCATTCCCAAAGGAACGCTGGAAGACGTTCGCCGTGCTATGCTGCGTCGGAAAATGAGCCAACGCAATTAAAAAGTACTTGCTTGTTTGCGTTTGTTATCAACAAAGCACACTACAGATGCTCAGGAGGGTGTACTTTCAACCATTTTAGTGCGCGGTTGTAGTCTTCAAACATCCTTACTGGATACACTGGCATTATGTCATCCTCGTAAATTTGTTCCACAGAGAGGGCTGTTGGTAGGTCTGAAGGCAATACAAAAGCAGCTCGCTGAACAATTTTTAACAAAGGGGGCAAAATCTCTTTTTGAATCCACTCTTGCTGAGCAGGAGTTACTGTATAGAAAAAGTTTCGCAAGTCCATCAGTACAATGCGAGGAGCTTTTTCTATGATGATATTTTTTAGGCGAAGCATTTGCTCTTTGTAGTGATCATCTTCAATGAACTCATCAGGTTCGCAAAAGCGCTGGCATAAAATCCAGCTTTGATCTTCATCGTACCAGATACGCGTATGAGCGTATTGATCAATTAGTTGCATCATATTGGAAAATTGATGTTACAAATCCTTAAGTACACCACTAATGCCGCCATCGATTTGAATATTGGCACCGTTGATAAATCCTGCCTTATCAGAAGCGAGGAAAATAGCCACTTGAGCTACTTCTTCGGGCTGTCCGATGCGTCCCACAGGGTGAATTTGGTGGAGCTTTTTGTAATCCTCTGGGTTGGGAAAACCTGCCAGTAGCATAGGGGTTTCTATTGCCGCTGGACTAATGGCATTGACTCGAATGCGTCCTGCTAAATCTACCGCTAAAGCTTTCGTAAGCCCCACTAAAGCGGATTTGCTGGTGGCATAGGCTACAAAGCGCGGCTTTGTTAGTTGGTGGTGAATACTGGCCACATTAATTACTGATCCTTTACTAGCTTCCAAGTAAGGCAAACAATGTTGAATTAGTAGAAAAGGTGCTGTTAAATTCACGTTAAGCGTCGTTTGCCATTCTTGGAGGGAAATTTGGTCAGTGTGGTTGAGTAATTGTTCTGCCGCATTGTTCACCAAGCATTTGAGGGGATGAAGCGCAATGGCTTTGTCAAGTTCTTCCCAGAATTGACAGCGGTAGTGCTCATCTGTGCAAAGGCGATTGAGGTCAGTTTGCAGGTGTATGTCGGTGTTGGGCAGGGTTTGCCGATCAAGCCCGATGGTGAAAAAACCTTCTTGTTTAAAAAGCCGACATATTTCAGCACCAATTCGACCAGAAGAGCCAGTAATAATTGCACTGTAAGTCATACTATAAACGGGGTAAATTTATACACTCAAGTACAGAGAACGCACTTTGGGTTGAAATTAATGCAAAATGCTTTGTACGTAAGAAATTACTTGTTTCAAGTACGCATTATCTGGTTGCTGCTGCCATGCTGTTTGTAGGTATTGTAAAGCCATAGCAAAATAGTAATTAGCTTTATTAGTGGCGTTTTGTCGCACTTTATGCCTTTCTCTTTCTGACAATTGATGAAGTTCCTGCCTGATTCGCAAGGCTTGGTTGTAGTACAAAATTCCCAGCGCATAGTTAGCGCGATAGTAGTTAGGTCTTAGAGAGATGGCTTTAAGATAACTTCTGATGGCTTCTTGGGTTTTTCCAAGGGCTTCTAAATTTTCGGCGATAGCGGTTTGCAACCATGGATTAGAGGGGTAATAATTGACGTATTCGTACAACAATTTAAGAGAAGCTAGGTGGTCCTCTTTTTGCTTTAGCCGCACATATTGTCTCAAAAAACTGCTGGGCATTTCGGTAAGGCTATCTAGCATCACTTTGCTTTTGGAGGTAGTGGTATAAGGCAGGGTGTCTCCGCGCACTATGAAATACTTTACTATCGCGCCAAATGAAGCATTCTTTTTAGGACCAGCAAATATATGCAACTGATATACCTTTCCCTGTGATATGCCATTTACTAAAACGCGGAAAACATCTGGATGGGGATTTAATACAGTGACATCTCGATCGCGCTTGTTTTCTACATCGGTGAGGCTAGCTAAAAGAAGGTAATTGGGCGGTAAACGAAACAATAGACTTAACGTATCTTGCTGGGCTTGTATTCGAACTTCTCGGGCATTGTGCAGCAGTTCTATTCTTGTTTTCATGAAGGGAGCATAAACAAAGGGTTTGCGTTCAAACTCATGCAAACTAAGGGGAGGTTTTAGTAACTGCCAGTGCGGCTCTTCAGGAAAATGCGAAAAAATGAACTTTTCAGGCGGAGGGTCAAAGTAGTAATTGTTGGCTGGTTTTTTAAGTTGCGGATCTTTAGCTCCCCAGGTAGCATCTAAGAGTATCCATTTCTTATTGACATAGACTGCATTCCAGGCATGGTTAGTTTCTTGCAAAGGAACGCCGAGCTCATAACCAAACCCTTTAGCAATACCACTTATTTCCTTACACACTAATCCTGCCGCTTCTGCTATTGCGCAGTAAAGAGCTGCATAATCTGCACAAACGCCCTTTCTGCGCTTAAGAGTTTCTTCTATACTTTGTCCTATTTTTCTTTTGCCATGGTAAGCCTCCCAATCGTAAGTAATATTTTGCGTAATCCAATAATAAATAGCGTAGGCTCTTTTGTACTGGTCGGGGAATCGTTGTTGCAATTCCCTCCCCCACTGAGAAATGGTATTGGTCTGAGCAAATGAAAAAAATGAAGCTGTCCAACAAACTATTGCTATCAGTTGAACTTTCATAACCTTATCTTGGATTGATAATAGGGATAATATAACACCATGTAGACCTACTTCCAAATAACGTAATGATATCAAAATTTTTGTTAGTAACCTTGCAATAACAAAGCAACGGCTCATGAGCGTAAAGGTTATTTCGTTTGTAACCCTGAAAGGCGGTTCAGGCAAAACCACATTGCTGATGCTTACTGCCGCTGCTATTCACAACCGCACTAATAAAAAACTTCTAGTGATAGACTCCGACCCTCAACTTTCTGTAAAACAAATCTTTCTGCAGGAGAATAACCCCAAATCGTTTGACGTATTTGCCATTAACTGGGCACAACCTAACCCACAGGAATATTTTGACCGCGTTCTTACTCTTGCCAAGCGCAAGTACGATATCATTTTCATGGACCTACCTCCCGGAAGAATTACCGATCCTCCAATTTACTACAGTATTTTAGCTTCTGATATTCTGATTGTACCTATTGTAGCCAGTCAGTTGGATATCAATGCTACTACGAATTTTTTAGAACAACTGCCTGAGCTCAAAAAAGAAAGACCCTTTAAACCCTTAGAGGTTTACGGCGTCATCAACAAACAAGACCAAAGTATAGAGTACAAACATCTTTCCAAACTTGCAGGAATTGGAGGCATGGAGTTGTTCTATTCTACCCTTTCTAACCTTGTGCGGTACAAACGCGGCGTTTCTACCTACAAAGACATTGCCAACCCAGCAGATAACAAAGATGAATTCAACCGTTATTTTGATGAGTTTCGGCTCAAGTGCTTTATTTAGGTTGGATTAATATTTTCATGACAAAAACCAAAACTATGGCACTTTGCACTATGAAGAGTGTTTTGCAAAAAATATTAGCATCAGCAGTAGTAGGAGGAATATCCCCCAGTTTGTAAGCTCAACCCTCCCTGCCGTTGTTCGCGTCCTCACAAACAACTACCCCTGCCGTTGTTCGGTCCTCACTCCCTGCCGTTGTTCGTGTCCCCACGAACAACTATCCTTGCTGTTGTTCGGTCCTCACGAATAACGGCTTGTGATTAACACAAAAAGTGGAGGAAAGCCGAAAAATTTGGCTTTATTTTACACTTTCCAAAGACACTTGCTGCCACGCTACTGCGTTGTTTTTCAAAACACGAACAAGACGCCTTGTTCGTGAAGACACGAACAAGGGCGAAAAAGCAGCGGATTTTTTCCTTGCCGTTGTTCGTGTCCCCACGAACAACTATCCTTGCCGTTGTTCGGTCCTCACGAATAACGGCTTGTGATTAACGCAAAAAGTGAAGGAAAGCCAAAAAATTTAGCTTTATTTTACACTTTCCAAAGACACTTGCTGCCACGCTACTGCGTTGTTTTTCAAAACATGAGCAAGGTGTCTTGTTCGTGAAGACACGAACAAGGGCAACAAAGATGAATTCAACCGTTATTTTGATGAGTTTCGACTCAAGTGCTTATTTAAGTTGGAACGATATTTTCATGACAAATCCATGACAAAAACCAAAACCATGACACTTTGCACCATGAAGAGTGTTTTGCAAAAAATATTAGCATCAGCAGTGATAGGAGGAATATCCCTCAGTTTGCAAGCTCAACTTAAAACAAAATTTTTTTTCGAACAAGGCGAACGCCTAATGCGTGCAGGCAAATACGAAGCTGCTATTGCCAGCTATACAGAGTCGCTCAAGTTGAAAGAAAATTTCATTGTTTACAACAGTCGCGGCATGGCATATGAACGATTGGGAAAATACGAAGAAGCCCTTGCTGACTACAACAGAGCCCTCATCAACTACGAACAAGAGAAAGCCAAACGCAAACTGCAAACCGACTACGAGCCTATTTACTATTTCAACGCAGCCAATGCCAATTTTGGACTTAAGCGTTACAAAGAAGCCATCAAGCACTATAATAGCTTTATCTCGGTTGCTTCAGCGCAACGCGATATAGAAGGACTTAAAAAAGCCTACATCAATCGCGGGATTTGCCTGGAAGCCGCTAAAGATTTTGAAGCCGCCAAGCAAAACTATTCCAAATTAATTAGCCTTACTCCTAATTATGCGCTGGCTTATGTACGTCGCGGTTTTATTTACAGCATAGAAGGAGATTACGATGCGGCTATGCAGGATTTTGACAAAGCAATTGCCCTCGATCCGCGAGAGAAAATGGCTTACTATTACCGCGCTGAACTAAAGTCTAATGCCAAAGGTCCTAAAGAAGCCCTGCCCGACTATGATGCGTATTTAAAATTAGACCCTAATGATATAAGTGCCCTGCAAGCAAGAGCTGCTATTTTAATGAATTTAGAGCAGTATAAAGAGGCAATCAGGGACTACAATAAAATTTTAAGCCTCCAGCCTAAAGCAGTGCATACTTTGCTTGCGCGTGCAAAAGCCCACCGCGCTGATAAAAACTACGAAGCTGCTATTGCTGACTTTACCGCTGTGTTAGCTCAACAGCCCAAACATGCACAAGCAATGCTAGAGAGAGCCGCCCTCTATCGCGTTACTGGCAAGCTCAACGAAGCCCTTGCTGACCTTAACAAAGTTCTTGAAGTACACACTGCTAATGCGTATGCCTACGACCTGCGAGGACGTACCTTGCGCGCTATGGGAAAGCTTGAAGAAGCGTTAAAAGACTATAACAAAGCCATTAGTTTAGATACTACTCAAGCCGATTTTTTCAACAATCGCGGCTACTTATACAACCAAATGCAAAAATATAGTGAAGCAATCAAAGACTTTAACCGAGCAATTCAACTAGACCCTAATTTTGCCTACGCTTATAGCAATCGAGCATTTGCTCGCTATCATCTGGGACAAACTGCTAAAGCGCGAGAAGATGCTCTTCACTCCATCGCGCTGGATGCTGAAAACGCCTATGCCTACTACACCTTAGGACTGATCCTCCTTAAAGAAGGAAATAAACAAGAAGCCTTGCAAGCATTAGAAAAAGCTCACCAACTCAAGCCAAACGAGCCTCAGTTTTCTGCTGCTTTACAAGAAGCCAAGAAATAACCTCTCGCGCTCTACCATTCCTTTGCTTTGTGAATTACTCTCAACAGCAGCCAGACCCATGCATGCTGCAGCTTTGAGCTGTTAGAGCGCGAAGAATTCCTACGTTCCAATTTGAGCCAGCAGTAACTTGCTCTATCAACATGCACCTAAGATTTTAAAACAATGGAACGCCATCCATTTCGGCAGGTTGTGGAATGCCCATGAGCTTGAGGATAGTAGGAGCTACATCAGCCAATTTGCCATCTTTGAGCAAAATTTTTCCTGCTAATTCATCATCTACTAGTATGCAAGGTACGAGATTAGTAGTATGTGCTGTATTGGGCGTACCATCGGGGTTAATCATTACATCAGCATTGCCATGGTCAGCGATGATAAGAGCCGTATATCCATTGGCTTGAGCTACTTCCACTACTTTTTGTGTACAGGCATCTACTGTTTCGCAGGCTTTTACCGCTGCTGCAAATACACCTGTGTGTCCTACCATATCTGGATTGGCAAAGTTGAGGCAGATAAAATCAGCACTTTGAGCCTTCAATTCTGGCATGATGGCATCGCGGATGTCTTCAGCACTCATTTCAGGTTTCAAATCATAGGTAGGCACTTTGGGAGAAGGGCAAAGGATGCGCTTTTCTCCAGCAAAAGGTTCTTCCCTTCCACCAGAAAAGAAAAAAGTAACATGGGGATATTTTTCAGTTTCGGCAATGCGGATTTGCGTTTTACCTGCTGCAGCAAGTACTTCACCTAAAGTATTTTGCATGTTATCTTCTTCATACATTACATGAACGCATCGGAAGGTATCGTCGTAGCGAGTCATAGTAACGTAGTGCAGCCGCATGGGGTGCATATCGTACTGGGGAAAATCTTGCTGAGTAAGAGCGATGGTGATTTCTCTGCCTCGGTCAGTGCGAAAATTAAAACATACCACTACATCGCCTTCAGAAATAGTGGCTATGGGGTCTCCCTCTTCGTCGGTGCACACAATAGGTTTGATAAATTCATCGGTAATTCCTTCTGCATAGGAAGCACGTATTCCTTCCAAGGGAGAGGCGAAGCGGTTGCCTATACCGCGCGTCATGGCATCATATGCAAGTTTGATTCGCTCCCAGCGTTTGTCTCTATCCATAGCGTAGTAGCGCCCCATGACAGTAGCGATCTTGCCCGTGGTGTTTTGCAAATGCGCTTGTAGATCTTCTATAAATCCAATGCCTGATTGGGGGTCTGTATCGCGCCCATCGGTAAATGCATGAACATATACATTTGTGACGCCATGCTTCTGGGCGGCTGTAGTAAGAGCTTTTAAATGGTTGATATGGGAGTGAATTCCTCCGTCGGACACTAGCCCAATGAAATGGACTTTTTTGCTATGGGTTTTGGCATAATCAAGTGCTTTCACTAAAACGGGATTTTCCATCATGGAACCATTGGCAGCGGCTTTATTGAGCTTGACCAAGGTTTGATCCACTACACGTCCCGCTCCAATGTTCATATGCCCTACTTCGGAATTGCCCATTTGCCCTTCTGGAAGACCTACTGCCAGTCCAGAGGCTTCTAGTTTACTGTTGGGATACCGTTGCAAAATGTAATCCATAAATGGAGTGTGGGCAGCATCTATGGCAGAGGCAGATTTATCTATGGCAATTCCCCACCCGTCCAAAATAATGAGAATAACGCGTTTGTTCATGCTCAAAGATACGCAAAGACCTGTCAGGATTGCAATCTCTCCCGACAGGTCGGTGTATAGTTAACCAAGATGTAAAATGCTCAAGAGGAGACTTTTTCGCGCAAGGCAGCAGCCCCAGCAATAATGCGGTCTACTACCGTAGGATCGAGCAGGGTAGTAGTGTCGCCTAGATTAGAAGTATCGCCTTCGGCAATTTTGCGCAGGATGCGGCGCATGATTTTTCCTGAGCGCGTCTTAGGCAACCCATCCACTACTTGAATAATGTCTGGTTTGGCGATAGGTCCAATAACGCGAGTTACTTCTCTGTGGATGGCTACGCGAAATGCTTCCATATCCTCTGGTGTATCAGAGCATATCACAAAAGCGTAAATGCCCTGTCCTTTGATTTCGTGGGGATAACCTACTACCGCGCTTTCCACTACAAAAGGATGTTCATTAATAGCATTTTCTATTTCTGCCGTGCCGATGCGGTGTCCCGATACATTGATTACATCATCTACCCTTCCAGTGATGCGATAGTAGCCATCTTCATCGCGTCGGCATCCATCGCCTGTAAAGTAGTAGCCTTTGTAAGTGCTAAAGTAAGTTTTCTTACACCGCTCGTGGTCGCCGAAGGTAGTGCGCAGCATGCTCGGCCAAGGAAATTTGATGCAAAGGTTGCCTTCAGCAGGATTGCCCTGAATCTCATTGCCTTTGTCATCCACTATGACGGGTTGAATACCTGGCAGAGGCAGGGTAGCGAAAGTAGGTTTTTGCACAGTAATTCCTGCCAGAGGCGAAATCATAATACCTCCTGTTTCAGTTTGCCACCATGTATCTACAATGGGGCAGCGATTTTTTCCTACGTATTCGTGATACCAGTGCCATGCTTCTTCATTGATAGGCTCGCCTACGGTGCCCAACACGCGCAATGATTCCAAGTTGTATTGACTAGGAATGGCTTCTCCGTAAGTCATTAACGAGCGAATGGCAGTGGGAGCAGTGTAAAAAATATTCACATTGTGTTTTTCGCATACTTGCCAACAACGCGATGCATCTGGATAGGTGGGAATGCCCTCAAACATGAGTACTGTTGCCCCAGAAAGCAGTGGACCGTATACGATATAGGAGTGTCCTGTAATCCAGCCTACATCTGCTGTACACCAATACACTTCTCCCTGGCGGTATTGGAAAACATTCTGGAAGGTGTAGGCTGTGTAAACCATGTAGCCGCCACAGGTGTGCACTACTCCTTTAGGTTTGCCCGTACTGCCCGAAGTATAGAGGATAAATAACATGTCTTCAGCATCCATTTCTTCTGCAGGACAGTGGGCATCTACTTTAGCCATTTCTTCGTGCCACCACCGATCGCGCCCTGCTACCATGTTTACTGGTTGTTCGCCTTTTTTATAGACAATGCAGCGATGTACGTTGGGACATTTAGCAAGGGCTTCATCTACAATATCCTTGATGGGAATTTGCTTGGGACCTCTTTCTCCAATATCAGAAGTAATTACAATGCGCGCATCAGCATCTAAAATGCGGTCAGCAAGCGATTGGGCAGAAAATCCTGCAAACACCACCGAGTGAACCGCTCCGATGCGAGCACAGGCAAGCATGGCTACTACTACTTCGGGAATCATGGGCATGTAGATGCAGACGCGGTCCCCTTTTTGAACCCCGTTGGACTTCAACACATTGGCAAACTGACATACCTTTTCGTATAGCTCTCGGTAGGAAAGGATCACTGAAGGGCGGTTAGGATCATTAGCCTCCCAAATAATAGCAGTTTGATTGGCTCGAGTAGGAAGGTGGCGATCAAGCGCATTCTCACAAATGTTAAGCTTACCTCCAATGAACCACTGAACGCGGTAATCGTTGAAATCCCATTCAAGGACTTTGTCCCACTTTTTGCGCCAATGAAAACTTTCGGCTACTTCTGCCCAAAATTGTTCTGGGTTCTCGATGCTTGCGCGATACTGCTGCAAGTAATCCTCAAAGTTGTGAATGCGTTTCATTTTCATGAAAAAGTAAAACGAAAAAATTTAAAGTGGTAGCTGGTTGGCTGATTCATGCGCATGGCAATATACGAAATTTATAAAAACAAATGCCTGTTTGCAAAGAGATTTTTGAAGCAAACAGGCAGCAGTTTATATCCTCAATCAGAACAACTATCTCACATATCTCACACCAATGTACTCAACAAGCAACCACTACGCATTTGCAACAATGTGCGTACCCTTTACAAGCTCTCTCAACCACTTGGCAACTGCCACTAAACTATTGATACTGAATTCGGTTATAGTAGTTCCACTTCTTTTTATATCCCTTGCGGTTGGCTGCACAGGCTGATTTGGTACAAGAAGCAGCTAGCAAGCCTACTAACAACAGACAAACAATCACTAAACTGCGCATGTAACGATAATGATTTTTGTTTTTATATACGCTCATTTTGCTGAATGGTTAGGGCATGATTTTGGAATATTTAAAAATTAAATCGCTTTGAAAGCACTCAAACATAGCAAATTGCCCTAAATTTACTTAATTACAGTGATGAAACTGCTTCAAAAGGATATGAACAGCCTGTACGTAGTTGCCTTTTTTTGTGGCACATTAGTATTCTACCTTCCCGCTTTTGCTCAAAAAGGGAGTGGCTTGCAAAACTTTATAAATGCAGAAAATTTGCGCAAAGCCAAACGCTACGATGCCGCTTTAAAAGAATATAGCAGTGCACTAAAAGCAGAACCTGAGGTAGCCGACTATTGGTATGGCATGGCAGAATGCTGGTGGGAAATGAAAAACCCCGATAAAGCATTAGAAACGCTAGCCGAAGCTACAAAAGTGAAAAAAGACTTTGCCAAAGGATATGAATTCGCCGGTAAAATTCTTGAAACTACCAAGCAGTTTGATAAAGCCGCTGACCAGTATGCATTTGCTTTTGAGCATTACAAGGATGCCAACAAACGCATAGAAATGGTTTTGAAAAGCGCCGTCCTTTACAATCAAGTGCGCCAGCATGACAAAACACTTGCATTGCTTGCCAAAGCAAAAGAGCTTCAGCCCGATCATCACGATTTAAATTATTTGGAAGCCAAAACACTCAACCATCAGAAAGAATATCAGAAAACTATTGAAGTCCTTACGGCTTTCTTGCCCAAAATTGCCTCCCTGCCTTCTAAGGATATTGCAAGATTCTACTACGAATTAGGCTTTGCCTACTACCAATTACAGGACTACCCCAAAGCTAACGAAGCATTTAAACACGCTGACTTTGGAAGTTTCAAGCCGCGGGTCTATAAATTTTCGGCAGAGTATTTTCTCAAAATGGCAGATGCCTACTACAAAGTATACGATTTCCAAAAGGCAAGTGAATTCCTTGAACAATCCCTTAAAATTCAGCCTAACTACAAAGAGGCTATTAGTCTGCAAAAAGAAATCAACCAATTTGACCCGCAATTGATGAAAAAAATCCGCACTATGATAGATTCTATCAACAAAGAAAAAGACACAGACAAAAAGTCTAGAATGCATTGCGAGTTGTGCAGATACCAGTTTCAGATAAAAGAATACAGCGCTGCTGCTTCCTCTGCTGAAGAATGCTTACGCATCAACCAAAAGAACATTCCTATTATTGTTTACAAATCCATTGCACTGTATAAAAGTGGCAATCTCGCCACTGCAATCTATGAAATGGATAAAGTCTCTAAAGTGCCTACTTTGCCTCCTGAAACCAAAGCCATGATGTTTTTTGCTTTAGGACTTATGCACAGGGATAATAGGGAAAATGATAGTGAATCGCTAAAAAGTGCAATTAATTACTTCCGAAGACTTAACGGTACCCCCTTTGCCGAAGCAGCGCGCTATGAACTTGACTTGCTGCGCAAAGGCGATGAATCATCAGAAATCGAAACCGATATAGAATAAAATCTCTCTAGCAAAAGCACTTTAAAAGTAGTTCAAAAAGGCTAATGAGCCATAAGGCGGCACAGCCATGAAAATCCCTGACAGTTTCTCCTTACAGCAGGGATTTTTTTATTTGCCTTCACTCAACTTTTTGCTGCATAAGGTGCATGCGCATTGAAATCTAACGGGCGAGCTTCCAAGCTGAAAACAAGGCACTATCGCCAATTGTACAAAATAGTATAGAATCCTTTCAAAAATATTTGCTTTAAATAAGCCTTTAGCGTTTATCTTTGAGCATGCTGGCTAGTGCTGAACTGTTGCTTCATCCCGATGGCAGTGTATACCATCTCTGCCTTCAACCTGAACACATCGCCCCTGTGCTTATCGTCGTTGGCGATCCGGAACGAGTCCCTAAAGTAAGCCGTTATTTCGACTCCATAGAATTCACCACTTCCAAACGCGAATTTGTAACGCATACGGGTTACGTGAGCAACAAGCGAATTACAGTCATTTCTTCAGGAATCGGACCAGATAACGTAGAGATTCTGATGACTGAGTTAGATGCTCTTGCCAATATCGACCTTGCAAACAGAGCCATAAAACCCACTTGCCAAACGCTGACCATTATTCGCTTAGGTACTTCTGGAGCTTTACAAGCGGACATTCCTTTGGGCAGTCGGCTGATATCCCAAGCAGCTATGGGACTGGATAATTTAATGCATTTCTATCACTTGCCTCAGTCGGCAGAGGAAAAAGCTTTTTGCACTGCTTTTCAAAAAGCTGTAGCCTTGCCTTTTTGTCCTTACCGCGTCAGCGCTGATGAAAATTTGATAAATATTTTTGCAGAAGGCAGTTTACAAGGAATCACTCTCACAGCGCCAGGTTTTTACGCTCCTCAGGGTCGGCAGTTGAGAGCACCTCATGCCTTGCCTAATTTTCTCAACCGCTGCCAGCAATTTGCCTTCTACCAAGAAAGGCTCACTAACTTTGAGATGGAAACGGCTGCGTATTACGCTTTTGCTCGTCTGCTAGGCCATCGCGCCGTTTCTCTTAATGCCATTATAGCCAATCGCGTACACCAAACTTTTGACCCCAATCCAGAGAAGACAATTAACCAACTCATTTGCTTTGCTTTAGAAAAAATTGCCTCTGCTAACTTATGAACCGACCAGTATGCTGGCTTATTGCTTTTTGCGGGTGGATCTTTTTCAACGCTAGGGCACAAACCAAAGACGAAGCAAGTATTAGAGTAGCCTTACAAGCGCAGGCACAGGCATGGAACAATGCCGATCTGGAAAGCTTTATGTCGTGGTACGAACCTTCAGAACACCTGCTCTTTGTAAGCAAAAGCGGTCTACAAAAAGGCTGGCAAAAACTTTACGAACGCTATCGCAAAAACTATCCAGGCAAAGAAGGCATGGGAAGGCTTCATTTTGAAATCATCGAAAACAGGAAAATAACGCGCAAGGTGTTTTATACCGTAGGCAAGTGGGAAGTAAAACGAACTGGCTCCGATGGTCAAGAAGAAGTGTTGCAAGGGTACTTCACTTTGCTTTGGCGCAAAAAGAAAGGCAAATGGTTCATTGTAGCAGACCACACCAGCTAAATTTGATGCCCTCACTTTAAAACTGGCTCATGGCTGCTACAAGTTGCTGATTTTCCTCTGCAGTACCTACCGTAATGCGCAGACAACCTTCGCACAAAGCAAGCCGAGAGCGATCTCTAACAATAATTTTGCGGCTTATTAAAAAGTCGTACATTTCTTTAGGTCGTTTTACTTTGACGAGCAAAAAATTGGCATCGGAAGGATAAACGTGCAAAACCTCTGGCAAACAAGCAAGGGCATGGCTTAACCACTGACGCTGCTCGAGGGTTTGGCTCACCATTTCTTGGAATTGCCGCTGGTTGTTAAGTCCTTCTAAGGCAAGCCGTTGCGCTACTCCACTTACGTTGTAAGGCGGTTTAATCTTATTGAGCACGCCAATGATCTCGGCAGAGGCAAATGCCATGCCCAACCTCAAGGCTGCAAGTCCCCATGCTTTAGAAAAAGTTTGCAAAACAACTATATTGGGATAAACCTCCAGCAAAGTGATGCAACTAGGCTGCTGACTAAAATCAATATAGGCTTCATCAATTACTACCAAACCTTCAAAGCGCTCTAACAAAAAGCGAATATCTTCCAAATGCATGCTGTTAGCAGTGGGATTGTTAGGTGAGCAAATGAATAACATTTTAGTATGCCAATCGGCAGCCTCTATGATAGCATCAGGTCGGAGTTGAAAATCAGCACTTAGCGGAATGCGGCGCACCTCTACACAGTTAATTTCAGCGCTTACTTCATACATGCCATATGTGGGAGGGCAAATAATGACATTGTCTAAATAAGGTTCGCAAAAAGCTCGATAGAGTAAATCGATGGCTTCATCACTTCCATTGCCTAAAAAAATTTTTTCTTGGGGCACGTGTTTGAGTTCTGCTATGCGACTTTTGAGCGCCTGTTGATAAGGGTCGGGGTAGCGATTGAGCAACTGAGTAGTTACCGAACCCCAAGGATTTTCATTAGCATCCAGAAAAATGCCTTCGCTGCCGCTGTATTCATCGCGGGCAGAAGAATAGGGCTTGAGAGTAGCAATGTGGGGTCGCATCAAGCGACTAAGAGAAAAAGTGCGCGTAGCAGTCATGAGTCAGCTCCAAGGAGATTGGCGATAAATTATTGGTTGGTGGTGATTGCCTGATTCTGCAAAGATAGAGGCAGTAAATCAGTAGGACAATTTTGAAAAGCCACAGGTCTTAGAAAACGCCGGATTGCATCTGCCCCTACAGAGCCAAAGCGAGAGTCAGTGGTAGCGGGAAAAGGTCCTCCATGCTGCATAGCAGGGGAGACTTCTACTCCAGTAGGCACGCCATTGAAAATTAATCTGCCTGCTTTTTCCATCATAGTGAAAATTTTGTCGCGACAGTTTATAAGTTCTTCAGGCTCGCCAAAGATAGAGCAGGTGAGTTGCCCTCCAAGTTCTTCTAAACATTGCCAAATGATAGCTTCTTTAGGGCAGAGGACCACAATACTGCAAGGTCCGAAAATTTCATGGGCAAAAACGGGGTTTTTCAAAAACTGCTCGCTGGTGATTTTCAACAAAGTAGGAATAGCTGTATGCTGATCTTCCAAATGCGCTTTGCGGTCCGATACCGTTAAAATTTCTACCCCTTGTTGTTCCATGGCTCTATTGCGGCAATGGAGGTAATTTCTGTAAATGCCTTCATTGAGCATGGTTTCCGCCGCTACTTGGGAAATGTAGCCCTTGAGATATTCCAAAAACTGAGCAGTAGCGTTGTCATCTATTGCCAGCAGCAAGCCAGGCTTAGTACAAAATTGCCCCATGTTGTTGCAAATGGAATGGGTTAATTGTTGGGCAATTGTTTCTGCACGGTTTTGAAGGGCTTTGGGCAATAATATGACGGGATTCAAGCTACTCATTTCAGCAAAAAAAGGAATAGGGTCAGGGCGTTGCTGAGCAAGGCGATAAAGAGCCATGCCTCCTGCTAGTGAACCAGTAAAACCTCCCGCCTTTATGTACGGATGTTGTACTAGGAATTGGGCTATTTGCGTTCCGTCGTCAAATAACATAGAGAAGATTCCTTCAGGCATGTGCGTTTGCAGAGCAGCTTGCGTGATCACTTCGGCTGTGATCTCACTCACGCGCGGATGAGCAGGATGCGCCTTGACGATCACCGGACAACCTGCCGCCCATGCAGCGGCTGTATCTACTCCTGCTACCGAGTAAGCCAGTGGAAAATTAGCCGCGCCAAAAACCACCACTGGACCTACTGGAACAAGCATTTTGTAAAGGGCTGGCTTGGGAGTAGGTTTGCGCTCAGGTTGAGCAGGGTCGTAGCGGAGTTCTTGCCAGTGGTCTTTTTCAAGTAGGTCGGCAAATGAAGTAAGCTGAAACTGGGTTCTGACCAGTTCGGTTTGAATGCGCAAAGGAGGCAAAGCCGTTTCCATGATGATAGCCTGCAGGAGGGCGTTTTTTGCTTTTTCTAAGCCATCGGCTACGGCGCGTAAAAATGCTGCACGCTCCAGCGAGCCTACATGCCACATTTGTTCAAAAGCACTGCGAGCCAACTCCAAAGCGCAGAGGCACTCGCCAATAGTAGCCCTGTAGAATACATAGCCTGTTGGTTGCCCTGTGCGCGGGTTGAAAGAAGAAAAGGTATCATTGCTTTGCCCGCTTCTACCAAAACCGAGAAATTGAGCCCCTTGTAACATGTACTACCCTAAAAAGTATCGAAACAAAACCAATTTAAACTTTTAGCTGAATACTTGACTGCGCAGCTCTAATTTGGCTGGCAAAATTTATTAATTCCACGAGGTATTTATGATTCGTATGCGACTTTTGCCAGGCTTGATCCGAAAATTTTTCCAGCGAAATAGCTTTAATGCCTGTGAACTGGCTAGGATAGCGCCCCCAACAACTGCAGACTCGCCCTGTTCATATAACCGAGTGGGAATTAATTCTGCTACAGCGGCAGCAAATAAAAATCCCGCCCCTACAAAAGCCATCTGCCGAGAAAGGAAATCTATATGAGGTCTACGAAAGTGAAAGGAATAAAATTCATGCAACGGAACTGCTCGCTTACTTTGCACTAGGTAAACTGCCGAATCTTGCTCCCAAATTTGCCCAATGTAGTCCCGATTTTTTGCTTTATCTCCCAACAACTTAAAATAAATTTCACTACCTTCAGGTAAGCGTATACGCTTAATGCCATAGCGGTCCAACATGAGGTATTTACCCGAAAAAGGAGTGAGCTTTTGCCCTGCTACAATCTGCGGGAACGACAAAAGCCCCACCCCTATCCAGAGGAGATGGCTGACAAGAAAGCCCAGTTTTAGCAACAGCTTCACAATTCAAAAATAACGGAAAACTTAAGTAGAACTATGCGAATCCTTTTGTTACTTGCCCTAATTGGTGCTTGGTTCAAGGAACTGCCTGCCCAGTATGTGCTCATCGGCCAAGCTGCCTATATGAACAACGACTGCATCCAACTTACTCCCGATGTAGCCTATAGCGAAGGAATTGCATACTACAGAACGCGTCTTAACCTGCGGCATTTTTTTCAAGTAGAGTTTGACATTTATCTAGGCGATAAAGAAGAAGGAGCTGACGGAATTACGTTCGTCATTCACAACGATAGGCGTGGCTTTGAAGCCTTTGGCACTTGGGGAGAATGCATGGGCTACGGTCGCTGGAGTAAATACTATCGAGCAGGTGCTTTCATCGCTCCTTCTATTGCCATTGAGTTTGACACCTACCCAAATTGGCAGCAAAATGACCCCCTTCATGACCATGTGGCTTATTTAGAAGACGGCACTAACTACCACGAAGCATGGTGGCCTCTCCACGAAACCCATTTTAATTTGGAAGACGATAGGCTCCACAGTTTTGTTTTCCGATGGGAGCCCGACAGTCAACAGATTACAGTTTGGCTAGATGGGCAAATGGTCTATCGAGGCAGGCGGGACTTGATCAACGAGGTCTTTAAGGGAGAGCCTTACGTTATTTGGGGGTTTACCGCTTCCACAGGTAGGGCAAGTAATTTGCAATACTTTTGCCTGCGCAACATGGCAATGAAAAATTAGTTATATACAAACTCACCCCAAGGGCTGCGAATGGTAAGTGTAGCTTGTGAGGCAAGCTCTACATGTCCAATGATTTGTGCTTGCACGCCAAAAGAGCGCGCAATGTCGATGACGGCATCGGCATATTGTTCGGGCAGGTAAATTTCCATGCGATGCCCCATGTTAAAGACGCGATACATCTCATGCCAATCCGTTCCACTTTCCTGCTTGATGAGCTTAAATACAAAAGGAGGCTCAAAAAGGTTGTCTTTGATTATGTGTAAATTTTCAACAAAATGCAGCACTTTTGTCTGCCCTCCGCCTGTACAATGAACCATGCCATGAATGTAGGGACGAAGCTGCTCAAATACTTGGCGCATAATAGGGGCATAAGTACGCGTAGGAGAAAGAATTAATTGCCCGATGTTAAGCGGACAATTTTCAATCATCTCGGTTGGATAGTGGCTGCCGCTGTAGACCATTTGAGAAGGCATCTGAGGATCGTAGCTTTCTGGATACTTTTGCCCTATCCATTTGGCAAGTACGTCGTGCCTTGCTGAGGTCAGTCCATTACTGCCGATACCACTGTTGTAAGTGTCTTCGTAAGTGGCTTGCCCAAAGGAAGCCAACCCTACGATGACATCCCCTGGAGCAATCCGATGGTTGCTAATTACTTGACTGCGCTTCAATCTAACAACAACAGTGCTGTCTATCACAATGGTTCGGACCAAGTCGCCTATGTCAGCCGTTTCGCCACCCGTGCTATAAATTCCAATGCCATAGCTGCGCATTTTTTCAAGGAATATCTCTGTGCCTTCGATGATAGCAGCGATGATTTCCCCTGGAATCAAATATTTATTCCTACCGATAGTGGAAGAAAGCAACATGCCATCTGTGGCACCTATGCAAAGCAAATCGTCTAAGTTCATTACAATAGCATCTTGAGCAATGCCTTTCCAAACAGAAAGGTCTCCTGTTTCGCGCCAATAGACATAAGCTAGGGAGGACTTAGTGCCAGCACCATCGGCATGCATTACATTGCACCATGCAGGATCGCCTCCTAAAACATCGGGAACAATTTTGCAAAAGGCTTTGGGAAACAGACCCTTATCTAACGATTTAATAGCGTTGTGAACATCTTCCTTAGAGGAAGAAACGCCACGCTGGGCATAGCGATCTTGCATAGAGTTATTTCATATTGTGATACACTGCTGTTACGTCATCTTCTTGCTCGAGTTTATCTATGAGTTCAAGTACCTCTTCAGCTTGTTGGTCAGTTACTTGGACAAAGGTAACGGGAATGCGTTGAATCTCTGCTTTAAGAATTGGGATGTTGCGCTCCTCGAGGGCTCTTTGCATAGCGCCAAAGTCGGTAAAGGAGGTTTGAACCACAATTTTTCCCTCGTGTTCAAAAATTTCTTCGGCGCCGAAGTCGATGAGCTCTAGTTCGAGTTCTTCTACATTTAGTCCTTCGGGATTGAGCTGGAATACGCCTTTTCGCTGAAAAACAAAGTCTAAAGAGCCTGTTTTGCCTAAAGACCCTCCTGCTCGGTTGAAATGCATGCGCACCATAGCCACAGTGCGGGTAGGATTATCCGTAGCGGTTTCTACCACAATTGCTACTCCATGAGGTCCATAGCCTTCATACACTACTTCTTCAAAGTTGCCTTCTTCCTTAGAGGAAGCGCGTTTGATAGCTGCCTCTATGCGGTCTTTAGGCATGTTGGCGTTTTTAGCGTTTTGAATAATTAGCCGCAGCCTTGTATTAATAGCTGGGTCTGGTCCGCCAGCTTTTACTGCCATGGCAATTTCTCGTCCGTATTTGGTAAATGTTTTGGACATCCAGTCCCAGCGCTTTTCTTTCCGAGTTCGTCTGGCTTCAAAAGCTCTTCCCATAAGTGCAGAGTGTTTTAAACGGTGCTAGAATCGGTTGCAGTAGAGTCTAACAAGGTTCAGGGTTAGCTTTCTCCGCAAAACTAAATTTCTTTCTAGTAACTTGTGTGCAGGTATGAATTTAGTTTCCCGATGGATTTTCCCTGACAAATTTTCTGCTACTTGCCTGCCTTGGCACCCCCCTCTTGGTCTTCAAAACAAAGGTTTAACGTTTCTAACCACCCTCCCCTGGGGTTGTGTTGCCTTCTTTCCAATTTATTTTGGTTCGGAAAAAATCAGGAGTGAAGGCGCTTCATTACAATTTTTCAAACACTCTCGCGAAAGCTACTGCCTGTCCAATTTCCTCTTTTAGGGCGTGAATAGGCAAGCGGCGCTGCAGGGCGGTATCGCGGTCGCGAATGGTTACTGTGTCATCTTCCAGGGTTTGATGGTCTATAGTAATGCAAAAAGGCGTGCCGATCAGGTCTTGCCGCGTGTAGCGCTTGCCAATGCTATCTTTCTCTTCATACACTACGCGAAATTCTGTTTTGAGGTCTTTGTAAACTTTTTCAGCCTTTTCAGGCAAGCCATCCTTTTTGGTCAGCGGGAAAATGGCTGCTTTTACAGGTGCAATCGCTGGATGCAGTTTAAGGTAAACGCGCTCCTTTTGGTTCTCGCCTTCGCCGGTAAGTTCTTCTGTATAAGCATGGCAAAGATGCATCAGAAAAATGCGGTCCGCTCCTACAGAGGTTTCTACCACGTAGGGAATGTAGCTCTGATTAATTTCATTGTCAAAATATTGCATTTTTTTCTTGGAAAGCTCTTGATGGTTGCGCAAGTCGAAGTCGGTGCGGCTGTGAATGCCTTCGATTTCGCGAAAGCCAAAGGGGAACTCAAATTCGATATCCAAGGCGGCATTTGCGTAGTGGGCTAGCTTTTCATGGTCGTGATAGCGCAATTTGTGTTCTGGAATGCCTAAAGCCCTGTGCCATTTCATGCGGGTTTCCTTCCAGTAATGATACCACTCCATTTCAGTGCCTGGGCGGACAAAAAATTGCATTTCCATTTGCTCAAATTCCCGCATGCGGAAAATAAATTGCCGAGCAACAATTTCATTGCGAAACGCCTTGCCAATTTGTGCAATTCCAAAGGGGATTTTCATGCGTCCTGTTTTCTGCACGTTTAAAAAATTGACAAAAATGCCTTGGGCAGTTTCTGGACGCAGGTAAATCGTGTTGGCTTCCTCTGCCACAGAGCCTACTTGAGTAGCAAACATCAGATTGAACTGGCGCACTTCGGTCCAGTTAGCCGTGCCAGAGAGAGGGCATTTAATGCCTTCATTGACAATGAGTTGGTAAAGCCCCTCGAAATCTTCCAGCACAAGCAAGTGATTCATTTTTTCCAGCACTGCCTTTGCCTTGTCGCTTTTCCCCTCTGATTCTAACTGTTCAGCATAGCTTTCTATGAGGTGATCTACTCGATAGCGCTTTTTGGAATCTTTATTATCAATCATAGGGTCGTTAAAACTGGCTACGTGCCCAGAAGCAACCCAGGTATTGGGATGCATAAAAATGGCAGCGTCAATGCCCACAATATTTTCATGAATTTGCGTCATGGTTTTCCACCACAACAGCTTGAGGTTATTTTTTAATTCTACGCCGTTTTGCCCGTAGTCGTAAACAGCTTGTAAACCATCGTAAATTTCGCTGGAAGGAAATACAAAGCCGTACTCTTTAGCATGAGCAATAATTTTGGGAAAAATGCCTGCGTTTTCGATTGACATACTTTTGCTTATTTACCTGAAAAAATGACGGAAAAATTTCAGGCGGCAAAGTTAGAAGAAAAACCCCGCATTCGCCTCTTATGCGTGCTGCATGTGAAAAATTTCTACCAGCTTGGCAATGGTATAGTCTATTTCTTGGCGCGTATTATACTTGCTAAATGAAAATCTGATATTGCCCCTGCCCGCAGTATGGGGCAATGCAGCCAGTACATGGGAACCTACGTTGCTACCACTGGAGCAAGCACTGCCTCCCGAAGCTGAAATTTGGTGAATATCTAAGTTAAAAAGAAGCATGTCATTGGCTTCGGAAGGAGGGAAACTTACGTTAAGGATCGTATAAAGGCTGTTTTCTACATCGCCAGACATGCCGTTGAAATGTATGTCTTCAAAAGTTTGGCGCAGTCGTTCAATCATGTAGGTTTTCAGTCCTTTGATGTAGGCAGTGGTTTCTTCCAAGTTGCGATAGGCAATCTCTATTGCTTTTGCCATGCCAATGATGCCGTAAACATTTTCTGTACCACCGCGCATATTGCGTTCTTGTGCCCCGCCAGTAACAAAGGGGTGAATTTTTTTGTCATGGCGCACATAAAGAAAACCTACTCCTTTAGGACCATGAAATTTATGTGGTGCTCCCACAATGCTGTGCACGTTAATTTTTTGCAAGTCAATTCGGTAATGACCTACGGTTTGCACAGTATCAGAGTGAAAAAAAGCGCCATATTGCCGACAAAGTTCTCCCACAGTTTCAATAGGCAGCAAATTGCCAATTTCGTTGTTACCATGCATGAGCGAAACTAAGCTGTTGGGCTGCTTTTTTAGCAATTCTTCCAAGTGATTTAAGTTGATATTGCCTTTTTCGTCATGAGCAACAAAACTCAGCTGAATGATTCCCCTCTGGGCTAGTTCTTCCAAAGTGTGCAATACGGCGTGATGTTCTAATTTACTGGTGATAGCATGGCTGATGTGATAAGTGTAGATGGCGCAACGAAGGGCAGTGTTATCCGACTCTGTGCCTCCTGAGGTGAAAAATATTTCAGAAGGAGAAGTGTTAAAGGTAGCTGCAATTCTTTTGCGTGCTTGTTCAATGGCTGCTCTTACCTTATTTCCATGCCAATGGATGGAGGAAGGATTGCCGAAATGCTCTAACATGAAAGGCAGCATTTCTTCAACAACTTCTCGGTCTAGGGGCGTAGTGGCGGCATTGTCTAAGTACACGCGCATAGGGGTGAGGTGCTTAAAAAGTTTTTGATGTGATGAATTCTTTTATGTCGCTGATTATTTTTCTGGCTAAGGAATCAGCCATCACTTGTGATTCCGATTCGGCATAAATGCGCAGTATGGGTTCAGTATTGGACTTGCGCAGATGCACCCATTCGCGTCCAAACTCTATTTTAAGCCCATCAGTAAGGTTGATAGGATGCTTTTTATACCTTTCGCGTATTTTGGCTATGATTTCATCTACATTCATTCCGTCGGTAAGTTCTATTTTGTTTTTCGAGATGTAGTAGTTGGGGTAAGTAGCTCGCAACCTTTTAGCAGATTTGCCAAACTTTGCAAGGTGGGTAAGAAACAAAGCAATTCCTACCAGGGCATCGCGTCCATAGTGAAGTTCGGGGTAAATGACTCCTCCGTTGCCTTCGCCTCCGATAACTGCACCGTGTGCCTTCATGGCTGTTATGACGTTCACCTCTCCTACCGCGGAGGCAAAGTAATTTCCTCCTCGCTTAAGAGCAATTTCCTGTAAAGCACGAGTAGAGGAAAGATTAGAGACGGCATTGCCTCCTTTGTTTTGGCTTAGCACATAATCTGCTACGGCTACTAGTGTGTATTCTTCTCCAAAGGGGGTTCCATCTTCGCAAATAAAAGCGACTCGGTCCACGTCTGGATCCACCGCAATACCTAAGTCGTAGTCGCCTTGAGCGATTTTACTGCAAAGGTGAGTCAGGTGTTCGGGCAATGGCTCGGGGTTATGAGGAAATATACCATTGGGTTCGCAGTACAGCTTTTCGATTTTCTGCACGCCTAAAGCCTCCAACAACATAGGCACTACGATGCCACCTGTGGAGTTGACCCCGTCCACTACAATGGAAAAATTAGCAGCAGCAATGGCGGCTTTGTCGACTAGGGCTAGCCGCAAAATTTTTTCGACATGTTTTTGTAAATAGGTGTGATTTTGAAAATATTTTCCTAGATTTCCCACAGGAGCAAACTCTACGTTGCCTTTTTCTGCAATGGAAAGAATCTCATGTCCTTCCGCCGAGGAAACAAATTCGCCTTTGCTGTTGAGCAATTTTAAAGCATTCCAGTTGCCTGGATTATGGCTAGCAGAAATGACGATTCCTCCACTTGCTTGCTCTTCTTGAACAGCAATTTCTACAGTAGGTGTAGTAGAGAGCCCCAAGTCTATTACATCAATGCTAAGTCCTTGAAGAGTGCCTATCACCAAGCGGTTAATCATTTCCCCACTGGCGCGGGCATCTCTTCCTATGACTACCTTGCCCCGCCTTTGATGAGCCATTACCCAGCTACCGAAGGCAGCCGTGTAACGCACCACCTCAAAAGGAGTAAGAGACTCTCCTTGCTTGCCACCTATTACACCTCGAATACCTGAGATTGACTTAATAAGCGCCACTTCAGTTTCTACTTATATGAGCGCAAAAATAACTAGTTGCGCAGTTAGGTAGAGTAAAGGCTCAAATTGATTTTTTACAATAAAGGAGGCTCGTCATACTCGGGTAAGGCATCTATAGGCCGCGGTGCATCTAGGAAAAATCCACCCTTAATTTTATCGCAAGGATAGCCGAACAGGCATTTTTCTTTGATAAGTCGGGCTACTTCCTCTGGCACCATTTCCTCCCAACCTGGTCTGGCTTCTTTTATCATTTCCAAAACGCGGTCAGAAATGATGTGCAAAATAGATAGATTAACATTCTTAATGTCGCGTATGCGATGGTTGGTAATCAGGTGCACGAAAAGATAGCGCAGTGATTCAGGAAGCTCAAAGTTTTCACACGTGTAAAGCGTTTTAGTTTGTTGGTCCAAAAAAGGATAAACGTAAAGTCGGACATTTTTTTTGAATAAAGTACTGAAGGCTTCTAAAATGCCGCCAGACAACTGCTCGTAAAGAGATTCATCAAATATGTTTTTCAAATTAAAGATGCCTAGAATTACTCCAATTTGCTGTTTGGTCTGGGTAGCTAAATAGCCTATGAGTTTGTGATAACGTTGATAGTTAGAAATCAACACAGTAAGTCCTTGTGAGCAGAGAATATCAACGCGGTCTAGGAAGTCTTTCTCGTCTATTTCTGGGTCAGCGGCTTTGAGGTCTTGCAAAGTGAGTTCAGCAATGCGCAAAGTATTTTCAGGTGTTACCCCTTGCTCGTGAATAAACATGTTATAGCCTTTCTCCAACATATCCATGTTCACGTGAGTAAGGGGGCGAAATCTACCGCGAAGCACCAGTACATTTTTCTTGTAAAATGCTTCTGAGGCTTGCAACACATTGCCATCAGGACCAAACATGGCGGCTTCGGTGAGTCCGTGCTGTACCAATTGAAGGCTTAGCAAACGATTATCTACGTGCTTGAAGTTAGGACCTGTAAGGCGAAACATGTCCACCTCAATCCGGTTGCGGCTCAAGTTGTCCATTAAAGATTTGAGCATGGCTTCAGGGTCATCATGGAGATAAAAGCAAGCGTATATCAAATTAACTCCGATAATGCCCAAGGCTTGCTGCTGGAGAATGGGATCGTTGTCATGCATTTTAACATGAACCACTGCATCGTTAGGAGTGGTGCGCGGGGCCAGTTGAAAACGCACCCCAATCCATCCATGTCCTTGGTTAGTGCGCTGATAGTTCAGAGCTTCTACCGTGTTGGCAAACACAAAAAAGTTAGTGTATTCACCGCGTTTTTTATCCAAGCGTTCTACTAGCAAGTCATATTCGTGTTGAAACATCTTCAGCAGGCGTTCTTGGCACACGTACCGCTTAGCCTCGCCGTAGATGGCATTGCTAAACGTCATATCGTAGGCGGACATGGTTTTGGCAATAGTGCCAGAGGCTCCTCCTGCCTTAAAGAAAATGGCAGCCACTTCCTGACCCGCTCCAATTTCGGCAAAAGAGCCGTAGATGCGTTTATCTAAGTTGATCTTTAGGGCTTTCTGACGAGTGCCCATGAGTGCTTCGTCTATCATGAGTTTTGGAACAATTAATTAGCTAAATTGTGTTTTGCAAATGAGTTGCAAAAAAGGGGTAGCAAGGTGCGTTGTTTTGCCCTAAAGATACGGTTTTAACGACAGAATTTAGGCAGAAGTAACAAGAAACTTGCTTATCTTATTGCTGTACTTCGAACAATTTCTCCATATGAAAAAGCTAGTTTGGGTATTCATAGTTCTTGCAGTGGGTGGATGTAGGACCTCAGAGTCGCCCTCTAATAGTAAAATAAAAGTGAGTTTATCTCTTTTGTATGAAGGACAGCCCCTAGTATTGGCAGAGAAGCGATACCGCAGTGCAAGCGGGGATATATTTACCATAGAGCGTTTTCAATTTTATATGAGCAATGTCAAATTTCGCAACAAGGAAACAGGGGAAGTATTTGCAGTGCCTAATAGTTATCATCTGATCGAGCGCAAGCCCGATAGCCATCTCTTTGAACTTTCTTTTGAAGTGCCTGCGGGAAGGTACAATGAAATGGAATTTGCCGTAGGAGTAGATCCAGCTCGCAATCTTTCCACCGACCAAGTAGGCGATTTAGACCCTTCTAATAACATGGCATGGGACTGGAATACAGGATACAAATTTTTGTTACTAGAAGGTAAAATTTTTCCTCCTTCTGGTAACCCTCGCGGACTGGTTTACCACATAGGAACAGATGAAAACTACCGAGTAATCAAATTGCCGCTTAACACGGTAATTGATACCCAATCCCGTTTGCAGCACATTATCGACATAGAGGCTGAAGTCTCTGGCATTTTCAATACACCTAATGTAATACCAATAAGTCGGCACAGTACTGTAATGATGGGTCCGGTAGCAGCTCTGGTGGCTGATAACTATGGACAAAGCGTGTTTCGCCTGCGAAAAGTAACTTATTAAGTTGCAGCCCCGCCCTCCTCGAGTTAACAACCTGTAAATGTGCTACAGCGCAGTGGATTACATTAGAAATCACTTAATTTGAGAAAAAAATTTGTCTGATATGAAAATGGCACGACTTTACTTGCAGAGCTTGCTTTTGCTTGCTATTTGGGGAGCAAGTAATTTGGAAGTTGTTGCACAAGAGCGCGGACTTCCTATCAAAAAGCATCGCGTTGTTATGCAATTTACTAACGCTGATACGGCCGCACATCGGGCATTGATAAATCAAGTAAGAAACTTGTTGGAAGGGTTTGGAGAGGAAAACTTAGAGTTAGAAATTGTATGCCACAACAGGGGAATGGATGTGCTGTTAAAAGACAATCCTTATGCTCCCAAAGTGATGGAGTTGCAGCGAAAAGGAGTCAAATTTCTGGCTTGTCGCCAAACGATGATTCAACGCAATATTAAAGATGAAGATATTATTCCTTGCCCTATCGTGCCACGTGGGCTGGTGTGGATTATTGAGCGGCAAGAAAATGGTTTTACTTACGTAAAAGGAGGTTTCTAGCTTGCGCATTTTAGTTGCACCAAATGCCTTTAAAGGCACCATTCCCGCTCACCAGGCAGCAAGGTGGATAGCTCAATGGCTAAGAGAAAAATATCCTCAAGCTACCATTTCTTGCTGCCCCATAGCAGATGGAGGCGACGATACTTGTGCCTTACTAGGACAGTATCTTCAATGGCAGCCCTGCGTGGTTGAAGTAAAAAATGCTCGCGGAAGACCTCTTACTGCCACTTATTACCTCAATTTACCAACTGCAACAGCTTGTATAGACGTTGCAACGGCTTCGGGCATTGCCCATCTAGCTCTTCAGGAACGCAACGTGTGGAGCGCTTCCACCTTCGGAACAGGGCAGCTCATTTGCCATGCTTTGCAAAAGGGCGCAAGGCATATTATCTTAGGCTTAGGTGGCAGCGCTACCATTGACTTTGGACTGGGAATCTTACAAGCATTAGGAGCAGACCTATACGATGCAGCAAGAAATTACATACCCCCTTTTGAAGAGCAATGGCTAAGAAAATTAGCTATTATTGAGCCTAAAAATTTACAAAAAATTGAAAGCATTACTTGCCTTTGCGATGTAGATAATTTTTTCTTCGGGCAGAAAGGAGCCATTCCCGTGTTTGGACCTCAGAAAGGGCTTTTGTCGGAAGAACGCAACCTTTTTACAGAAAATGCTTATCGAATTTTTGAACTGCTCAAATTACATCAACCTGCTTTGAGCGATGGAAATCGTCTAGGAGCTGCAGGTGGCATCGCTTTAGGACTTTCAGCATTTTATCGCGTACAAGTTTGCAGCGGAGCTGACTATTTTTTCAACGCAGTAGGAATTCAACAACAAATTGCTCAGAGCGATTTAATAATTACCGGCGAAGGACGCTACGACGGGCAGTCAGAAAGCGGAAAAGGATGTTTTAAGTTATTGTTGCTGGCAAAAAAATACAGCAAGCCCATTTGGCTGATAAGCTCGGGCAAGGAAGAAGAACTTTCCAAAAGCGGGTTTGATAAAGTGGGCATTTTGCCTCCTTTGGATCTTTCTGCTTTGGATCTTGACCAACAGGCAGTGAATAACTTAAAACAAACTGTTTTGCAACTTCTGGATTCTGTTAATTAAAATTGTAACATGATGACTGTAATTAGCAAAAAGTCAATCTTCATTGCAACTGTACTTTTCCTATTGACTACCTTCATCCTTGCGCATGAATACGTGTTACTGGGACCCCAATATGAACTCAAAAAGGGCGACCAGCTTATTCTACATTTATTTGTATCGGATGGATTTAACATAGAGCTAGAGCGACCTTTGCAAAAAAACATGACGCGTCGATTTGAACTCCTCACTTCAAAAGGAAGTACTAATCTGCTCACAGAAAGTGCTGACAATGCCTTTCCCATCCTGAACCGCCAAGTGGATTTTGAAGGAACGGCGCTTGTGCATATGGAACGCGATTATGCAAAAATTACTTTGACTAATGACAAATTTTTAGAATATCTCAAAGAAGATCACATCGAAGGCATTAAAATAGACCAAAGCAAGCCCGAGCAGCGCGAGCGTTATTCGCGTTATATTAAATGCTTAGTAGTGAGCCAAAAAGTTAATTCTACTGATACGCTCCACCGAGCGCGCCTTGGCCATGCATTTGAATTTATTTTGTTGGAAAATCCTTACCTGCTCAAGAAAGGAGATAAACTAAGGGTACAAGTATTCTTTAAAGGTAAACCGTTGGCAAATAAAATTATCACGGCGCGCAATCGAACGGGTAACTTGCCAGCTACTAAACAAACAGCGCGTACAGATGACAACGGTATATGTAGCTTTCGGCTTAATCGAAAAGGAGAATGGTTTATTCATGCTACTCACATGATCCCTTGCCCTGAGCCTTCTCAAGCTGACTGGGAAAGTTTTTGGGCCTCCTATAGTTTTGGCATCAAAAGAAACGAGTTTTAGCGATGGCTTGTAACTGTGTTTAAAATTTTCACTAAAGAGATATTTTTTAACCTTGCTGAGTACTTGCTAATCCAGAGAGCCATTTGATTATCTATTGCCAACTATTCTCAGAAATTTGCAAAAAATCGGCTGCTGGGTCGTTGAACTCCATTTTTTCGAGGTTGTAGATAGAGTCCTGCATAGTTTTCAAACAAATCTCATGCACGTTAAATGATTTGCCGATATCATTGATAAGTGTGATGGTTAGTTGCCCTCCCAAGTGCTCGCGAAACTCTTCAATGCCTTTTAGTACTTGGTAGGTGCCTTGGGCATCTTTGAAAAATACCTCTGGCGCCCTCAACGGCAGGGACAAGCGCTGAATCAAATTAAATATTCGTTGCACGGTTGGCTTGGCTAAAAAGCCTTGGTAGTGGGCATAAAGGCAATCTATCGCCATGCCAATAGCTACTGCTTCGCCATGCCTTAGCCGATAGTGGCTCATGGATTCTAGTTTATGAGCAGCCCAGTGCCCAAAGTCCAAAGGACGCGCAGAACCTCGTTCAAAGGGATCCCCACCTTGAGCAATATGTTGCATATGCAATTCAGCGCAGCGGTAAATAATTGCTTGCATGGCTTGTTGATTGCGCTTTACTAACTGGTCTGCATTGCGTTCTATTTCCTCAAAGAATGTTTTCTCCTTGATAAGAGCTACTTTGATAGCTTCAGCAATGCCTGCTATCCAATCGCGTTGGGAGAGGGTTTCCAAAAAACAAAAATCGTTGATAACAGCAGTAGGCGGCTGAAAGGTTCCTAAAAAATTCTTCTTTCCAAATAGATTAAAACTATTTTTGACCCCTACCCCAGAGTCATTTTGTGAAAGTACAGTCGTAGGGATGCGGATATGGCGTATGCCTCGGTGGGCAATAGCGGCAGCAAATCCTACCATATCTAAAACAGCACCACCACCGATACCTATTAAGTAAGAATGGCGGCAAATGCCTTTCAGATGAATGGCTTCCAATACTTGTTTGAATAATCCAGTATCATTTTTGGCTACTTCACCTCCCGGTATTACTAGCGTTCCTTTGTATGCTATTTGTTGTTTGTAAGCCTCTGCATACCTTTCTATTTCTTCTAGCAGGGACTGCCTTGCTTGGGCTACACCGCTGTCGAGGACAAATAAACACTTGGCAGGCAACCAATTGGATTCGACACAACGGGCTAGCAAGGGATTATCTAACCCAAAAACCCGCTCTGTAAAGTAAGTAGTATATTGGTAGGTTACTGCAAACTGTTGGGTAATAGACTGCACAAGGTTAGAATTCTGCATTTTTAGGCGTACGTGGAAAAGGAATGACATCGCGAATATTGCCCATCCCTGTGATGAAAAGCATCATTCTTTCAAACCCTAGCCCAAAACCAGAGTGAGGACATGTGCCAAATTTACGCGTTTCTAAATACCACCATAATACATCTTGTGGCACGTGCATTTCTTGCATGCGCTGAGAAAGTTTTTCAAGATTTTCTTCCCGCTGGCTACCGCCGATGATTTCTCCAATGCCTGGAAAAAGAACGTCCATTGCCGCTACAGTTCTTCCATCAGGGTTTTGTTTCATGTAAAAAGCCTTAATTTCTTTGGGATATCCCGTAATAATTACGGGTTTTTCGAAGTGTTTTTCGACCAAATAGCGTTCGTGCTCGCTTTGCAGGTCCATGCCCCACTGAACGGGAAAAACAAACTTTCCCTTTTTGTGATAACTAGAATTGAGTAAGATCTCGATTGCTTGGCTGTAAGTAATCCGTTCAAAGGAATGCTTGGTAACAAAATGCAGCCGTTGAAGCAGCCCCATGGCACTGCGTTCTTCAGCTTTTTTGGTGGCTTCTTCTTTGGCAAATCGCTCATCCAAAAATTGCATGTCTTCTGGACAGTGTTCTAGCACATAGCTGATGAGGTACTTAACAAAATCTTCCGCCAAATCCATATTGTCATTAATGTCGTAAAAAGCCATTTCCGGCTCAATCATCCAGAATTCAGCTAAATGGCGCGTAGTATTGGAATTTTCTGCGCGGAAGGTAGGTCCAAAAGTGTACACCAGTCCTAAGCCCAATGCTCCTAGTTCTGCCTCAAGCTGCCCTGAAACGGTCAAGTTAGTAGAACGCCCAAAGAAATCCTGCGTATAATCGACTTTTCCCTCTGCAGTTTTAGGAACATGTTCTAGGTCTAAAGTTGTAACACGAAACATTTGTCCAGCGCCTTCGGCATCAGAGGCGGTAATAATGGGAGTGTGCAAGTAAAAAAATCCTCGGTCATTAAAATATTGATGCACGGCAAAGGAAAGCGCATGGCGAATGCGGAAGATAGCACCAAACGTATTAGTGCGCATGCGCAGGTGGGCTACTTCTCGCAAAAATTCCAATGAGTGTGCCTTTTTTTGCAATGGATAACTTTCTGGATCGGCTTCTCCCAAGACAGCAATGTGATTTGCTAAAACTTCAACGGCCTGCTCCTTGCCTTGAGAAGGCACTAGTAAGCCTTCTACAGCAATGCAAGCTCCTGTGGTAACGCGCCGTAAAACGTCCTCAAACTTAGCCACTTCTGCAACAATTTGTAAACTTTGCAAACTAGAACCGTCGTTGATGGCAATAAAAGCTACATTTTTATTGGCGCGTTTAGTGCGCACCCAACCTTTGACCGTTATTGATTCATTGAGGGCATTGTTTTTAAGGACTTTGGCAATGAGTTGATGCGTAGGCATACGTATGTTACTTGGCAATTGGGCGCAAAGTTAAATAGACAGGGGAGAAAATACTGCTGGCAAACCTGATGGGAATCATTCCTAAAATTCAATAAAAGGAATGTTTGTGGTCAATAATTAGGCAAGTAATAGTTCCGAGAAGGAAAGCGACAAATTTGTTGAATAATTCCTGCAGTTTCCAGCTGCTTGATGTGAGCATGCAAATGGTCAGAAAATAGGAAGCCTCTGATAAGCAATGCTTGGTGTTCATTTTGAGGATAAAAATGGAGTTGTTTGCCTTCCTTGAGTATGTTGAAGGCTTTAATTGCCATTTCTATGCCTGCAATGTGCAAGCGAGCTGTAATGCTGGATAAAGTATCTTGAGGCTCTAAGACAATGCGCCTTTGTCCTACAATATCTCCTCCATCTATCTTGGTAGAAAGTCGATGCAATGTAACGCCAATATTCAGTGCATCGCCATTAAGGAGAGCCCATTCCACGCTTCCCATGCCTTTGTACCATGGAGAAAGACCCGTGTGAATATTTAGCGCCAGCGGAACGGCTTGCATGAGTGGCTTTTTCACAATAGTAGTGCCGTGAATAAGTAGCACGTCAGGTTTAAGCTGGCAGACGCGTTCATACACTTGAGGATCGTTCACAGACCGAGCTACCATGTGAGGTACCTCAGGCAGCAATGCATCGCCCCATGTACCAAAGTACTTTCGCCTAATTTGCTGTTCTTTAAGGGCTTGAAGCCTTTGCTGATGGGCTTGCCTTCGCCGTTCAGCTACGCGACCAATGCCAGCCATGATGCCCGTTAGTCCTTCTGCTTGGAAGTTTCGCAAGATAGACTTCCACAATGGCAAGCGTTTTTCAGGCAAGGCATCAAACTCTGCGGTTCGTTCTACAATAGCCTCCGTTAAGTAGCCTTCCACGTATAGGCGATTGATACCGTAAATAAGAGGCGGTAAAGGTTGAGAAATGACTACTACTTTCATCAATGTAACATGCCATGTGAATTGCGATAATTTATTATTCGTCGGCAGATAGTGGCAAGATCACCATCATCTGAAAAGCTAAACCGATGCAAAAAAAGTGGGTTCTTAAAGGGAAGGTAGTTTTTCATCGGTTCTACCGTAAACCCCACGCGAAACCCTATTTGCCTTGCCATCTCCATTACCAAAGCATTTACGCTGCCGTGTGGGTACGCAATACTTTGGGGATAGCTACCCAGCCATTCTTTTAGTAATTCTTGAGAGATTGATAATTCTTTTTGTATAGCATCCCTATCTTGTAAGGCAAGAGCTGCGTGGGTGTGGGTATGGTTGCCGATGTAAACTAATTTATGGCGTGCAAAGTCTTTGAGTTCCTGGCATGTAAATGGGCGGCATATGTCCGAATCGATGTACATGGCTTCCCTTCCTATCCGGCTGATAATCTCGGGCAATGATAATTTTTTCATTAATTCGATGGCATCGGCAATCTGCTCTAATTTTTTGCCATATTGGCGCATTTGTCGATAAAGTACATCTACCCAAAATGGACGTTGTTCAGCGATATACCAAGTAGAAACGTGGAACAGGCAAGGCACGTTAAACTGTTCCAGAATAGGTAAAGCGCGGGTATTGTTGAAATAACCATCATCGAAGGTAATTAAAGCTAAGCGAGGGTTGGAATTGGCACGGATAGAAAAAATGGATTCAGGATTGACAAACTGATAGCCATTTTCCAGCAAAGTGCCGATAATTATTTTTAAATCTTCGGCAGTGGTAGCCTCCATCGGATGGCTGCACCCATTAAACGCTTCCGACTTACTGGTGTATACTTTGTGAAAGTATAGTACTAACAAATGACTTTGTTCAGGCAGGGCGGAGGTAATAAGTCGATAAGCGAAGGAAAACACTTTTTTGAGTTCTTTGCGCATAGAAAGATTTTTTCCAATAAATTAAGCTACGCAAGAGTCTGTAACTTTGCAATATGTACCGGTTGCGCAGCGATTCTTTGCAATTTCCCTCTCCCGAACTGGCAGATGAAAATGGCTTGCTGGCTTACGGAGGGGACCTTTCGCCTGAGCGAATTTTAGCTGCCTACGAGCAGGGCATTTTCCCCTGGTTTAATGAAGGCTCTCCGCCTTTGTGGTGGTCACCTAATCCTCGTTTTGTACTTTTTCCTGAGAATATTAAAATTTCCAAAAGCATGCGCCAAGTGCTGCGGCGCAGATATTTCACCATCACAGTAAACCATGCTTTTGAGCAAGTAATTAGGCAGTGCAGATGCACTCCTCGACCTGGACAAGAAGGCACGTGGATTACTGAAGAAGTAGAGCAAGCCTATTACCAACTTCATCGGCAGGGATGGGCTCATTCTGTAGAAGCATGGCAAAATGGTCAGCTAGTGGGTGGGCTTTATGGACTTATCTTTGAACGCTGTTTTTTTGGTGAATCCATGTTTACCCATGTGAGTAACGCCTCTAAAGCAGCATTTATTACTTTGGTGGCTAACTTAAAAAAAGCCGATTTTGTACTTGTTGACTGCCAAGTTTACACCGAGCACCTAGAAAGTTTAGGAGCCGAGATGATTCCCCGCCGCATGTTTATTCACCTACTGCGCTGCTACGGCAGGCGAATCAAATTTGACCTCCAAGCTGTATTTGACCCCCTTTGCTGGGAAATTTCTTGACCTACCTTACAAAGGAAAATTGTATTATTGCGCATAACTCTTTTGCTATTGCATGTCCGAAAAAATCATGTCTAACACTAGCATTTCCAAGCCTGCTGACAAATCTCCTACCACTAAAAAACCTAAAAAAAGCATACTTAGAGAGTGGATTGACGCTATTGTCTTTGCCGTAGTAGTCGCTACTATTTTCCGTTGGCTATTGGTAGAACCCTTTACCATTCCTACTCCTTCTATGGAAGAATCGCTGCTGGTGGGAGATTACTTGTTTGTGAGCAAACTGCATTACGGCGCCCGCACTCCTATGACTCCTTTGCAAATTCCGCTGGCAGCTAATAAAATCTGGGGCACGGATATTCCTTCGTTTGTAGATTGGATACGCTTGCCGCAATATCGCCTACCAGGCATTTCCAAAGTGGAGCGATATGATGCAGTGGTTTTCAACTGCCCTGTCGATCCTTCGATTGATTATCCAGTAGATATGAAAACGCACTATATTAAGCGTTGCATCGGCTTGCCTGGAGAAACTATTGAAATTAAAGACCAAAAAATTTACATCAATGGCAAACCCATTGACGACCCCAAAGGAGTGCAGCAAAGCTATTTAGTGGAAACAAAGCAAAACCAAGTGGTGCGCCAAAGAGCATTTACCGAGTTGGAGATTACTAATGTAGAACAGTTTGGCAACGGATATTTAATTCACACCAGTGAAGAAAAAGCAGCCCAGTTGCGCAAAGCCGAATTTGTTAGTAGTGTTACTAAAGAAATTTTTCGCCGCAATAGCTTAGACCTGCGCGGGCGCTCTTTCCCTTACACCCCCGATTTCGACTGGACAATCGACAATTTTGGACCTTTGCACATTCCTCAAGCAGGTGAAACAATAGAGCTCAATGCGCGAAATATCTCTCTCTATAAGCAAGTAATTCTTCACTACGAGCATAACAAAGACATTACCGAATCCAATGGGCAACTGTTGCAAAATGGCAAGCCGCTTACCTCTTACACATTTAAACAAAACTACTATTTCATGATGGGAGATAATCGCCACAATTCTTCTGATTCTCGTGCATGGGGGTTCGTTCCTGAAGACCATATCATTGGAAAAGCCTTGTTTATATGGCTTTCTATCAACCCACATGCAGAGGGAAGTAAAATACGCTGGAAGCGGATTTTCTCAAAAGTGGAGTAATGAATCATTGGCAGCGAAAGTTGTGCATTTTGGCATGGTTGAGCTTTGCTACTGCAGCAAAGGCAGTAGCTCAACAGTATTTTTACATCGAGTTTACCAAAAAAGACAAGCCTTCTGTTATGCGAATTATGACAGAAAGGGAAGAAGTAGTTTGCAAGGTGCGCTACTCCAAAGGCAAGCGATTACAACTTAAAGGTGAACTTCATATTTTCAACGACAGCGTTTTGCAAGTAAATAATCAGCCTTTTTTACTAAACCAACTAATTTACATTACTGCCCGCCGCGATTGGTGGGACCGCAAGCTCTCAGCCTTGCTAATGATAGTCGGCGGGATAGCCGCCACCAGCTATGGCATTGCTAATATTCAAAATGCTAACCGAAATGCTCCTTTAGGAACTACATCTTTTAATCTTTCTCACACCTTAGCAGTTACCAGTGGCATCACTCTTACTGCTGCAGGTGTATTGCAATTTGCCTTGCCAGGAAAGTATTTCTTTTACAACAAGTATTGGCAGGGAAAGATTAAGTCACTGGCGGTTAAGTAAATATGTCTTTTAACAATTTTGCAAGATATATGACTCAGCCCGCACCTCCTATTTTCGTTACTGCCATTGGCACAGACAGCGGCAAAACAGTATTTAGCGCTATTTTGGTGGAAGCTCTTCAAGCCGATTACTGGAAACCTATTCAGTCTGGCTTGCCACGTGACACAGAAACGGTAGCAAGGCTAGTGAGCAATCCCATTTCTCAGTTTCACCGAGAAGCCTATTTGCTCAGCCAACCTCTTTCGCCCCATGCCTCGGCAGCAATAGACGGCATAACAATCGACCTAAATACAATTCACCTACCTGTTACTCACAATCGCTTAGTGATGGAGGGAGCTGGTGGCATCCTCGTACCCCTGAATCAATCCAACTTCGTGATAGAATTGGCGGATAAATTTGCCGCTGAGGTAATTTTAGTAGCTAATCTTTACTTAGGCAGTATTAATCACACTTTGCTTAGTGTAAATGAGTTGAAGCGCCGCGCCGCAACAGGCAAGATGACTATAAAAGGCATCGTGTTTAATCATTCGCCTGTAGAATCTTCCGAAGAGATTATTCTTCATCATACGGGTTTGCCCTGCTTGTTGCGCATCAATACTCACCCAAGCATTACGAAGGATATCGTAAAGCACTACGCTGCTCAACTGCGACAAACCCTAATGCAACCCACTGCCTCCGTTAGATAATTTCTACTTGCTATACTTGAAGAGTGGTATTGTCGAAGGCAAGGTAACTCAATGCTATAGAGCTATTTACCTCATTCTTTTGCTGCTATGTACACGCTTGCCACTATTGCAAGTAATAAAAGCATGGCTAATGTTTCTAAAGGTAGTGCATAGTCAGCAAGCAGCATAGTACCTAAGTTAGTAAGAGGCGATGATTGTGGTTGAGGAGTTTGAAAATCGATTTCTATTCCTATTCTCACTAAAGCAGTTAATAAGGCAAGGGAAAGCAATAATGCAAGCCCGCGATAGTGATGCGAAGACCTTGCAGGTTGTTGGTTTGGCTCAGAGGTGAACATAAGCCCAAACACTAACAAAATCAAAATGCCGCCTGCATATACCATTATTTGCGCCGCTGCTACAAATTCCGCCCCTGTTAGTGCGTAAATACCTGCCAGTGATAAAAAAACCACCATCAGGGCAATGGCTGCCCTCATCAAGTTGGGAGTAAATAAGATATACACAGCAGCACTTACGGCCATGAAAGCAAAGCAGTAAAACAGCAAAGTTTCCATTTTATGTTCCCGTAGGAGGACGTTTTACTACAAATTTGGGACGAGCAGCAGGTTTTGTAGAGGCGTCCGTCTCAGCACCGTGCTTTTCCGCAGTTTGGCTTTCGCTAGTGGACTTCTTTTTCATTGTTTCTTGTTCAAGAGCTTCTGCACGGCGTTGTGCTATTTCCTCTGGTGTCATTTTGGAAAACTTGAAAGTGAGTTCTTCTAAATGATAAACGCTAAAGTCATACTCGGGGGTCATTGTCAGACATTCGGTAGGGCAAACGGTAGTACATAGTCCACAGAAACAACACTTTGCCATGTCGATATCAAACCGAGCAGCATAGAGGCGAATAGGCGTCCCATCTGATGCTTTTCCGATGGGCTGAGGCGCTTTGATAGCCTCTATTTCAATGCAATTGACAGGGCAAATTTTAGCGCATTTGTCGCATACAATGCAGTCCTCTATTTGGTTGTGCAGTTTGTAGCGACCAATTTCAGGCACAGGGAACTGTTCCTTAGGATATTGTAGCGTAACAATCCCTTGATGTTGATGAAAATAATTAGCGTGGCTCACTGGCAAATTGCCTTGGCGTGGCTTGCTAATAGCTTCGCGTAAATGCTTGCCTGTGAGCATAATGCCTTGCCAAAGGGTGCGTATAGCAACGGCGATATTCTGCAAGTAACCCACGAGTAAATTAAAAATGCAATTTACTTGTAAAGTTAACTCGCGTTCTGGTAGTTTGTTGAATGCTTCCGTTGTTTTTTTGTCGGATGAAAAGAATCACCTTGATTCTTCCTGCAACAAGGGTTTGTTGTTATTGCTAAACGGTTTGCAGGCTAGGTTTGATTAGGATTGCACTGAATTTTCTTGTGGCATGATAGTTATTCCATTGCTTTTTCTGCTTTCCACCCAATGGGCGAGGCTTTTCTTTGACATACTCACAAGTAGCTAAAAGAGCTTGTTTACAGCATATTGCAATTTACAACGGCATGGCCTAATTTTGCGCGCCTTTTGAACAAGCTTTTTTCTGAAGATATGAAAAGGCTTTATTTATTGAGCGCTATTATTTGTGCTATAGCGTGGGCTTGCGGTAAATCAGAAGAAGAACAACGCGCCGAGTTAAAAGCCAAAATCAAAGCTAAACTTAGCGATAATAAATTAACGCAGCGGTTTGTAGATGGTCTTATTAGCGAGCTCATCGTAAAGTACCGCAAAGCAGGTTTTGACGTAATAGATACTTCTTCGCAATTTCCCATTATTGCCTTCCCCTTGCAATACGATTCGGTAAATTATCCCATTGCCGACGACATGACAGTGCTGGGCGTATTAATGCGCGACCAACTAAAAGGCGATACCCTCAAAGTGGATTTCAAACTGCAGTGGGATCCCAATATCAAAGTAAACGATACCACCATGGGCAATTTTAAACTCATTGCAGCTGAAGTCCGCATGATGAAAGGCAAAGAGCGCTACCAGTGGGTAAAACAAGGAGAATACTACATTAAACAGGCAAAACTATTACAGTAACTCACCATAGTGGTTTAAACCTAAACTTAGAAGGCTATGAAAAAGATTACTTGGCTGTTTATTGTGATTTTATTAGCCTATGCCTGCGGCGGCAAGAAAAAGAAATACGAACTCAAAGCGGATTGGACCCGCATGGATTCCATCATGGCAAAGGTAAAAAATGAATTAAAGGTTTTAGGCGGTGACTCAGGCAAGTTTACGCGCTTTGACAACCAAATCCGACAAGTAGTAACTCTTACCATCGGTGAGCCTTTGCGCGAAGTGTTCCCCTTTAACGATTACATGGCATGCGTTCCTGTGGAAATGCAAGAAGAACGGCTAGGCAAGGTATTGGTGGATGTAGCAGTTACATGGGACACAACTCTTTACCAAGTGAAGGATAAGGATACCATCTGGGGTAACTTCCGCGCAGGAGGTTTTTATTTCCGCAAAATAGGCGACAGTGCCTTGTACGAACTTAAAAAAGATCCTTCCACAGGCTTTTATATCAAAACCACTCCCGCACCAAAGGTGGTGCAATGAGTTATCGCAAGCTATGCGACCTTGTGCCCTGAAAACCTTCAAGGTTTTTAGGGCGTTTTGTTTTAACTTTCTTGCATGGCAAAACTTGTAACAAGGGCAAGAGAGGGAGCGCTTCTTTTATTTGCCTATTCAACTGTCTTGCTTTCAGTAGCCCAAAATCCGGTATTTATCTTTTCTGATTCCATTCCAGTGCAATTCAACGGAGTTAATTTGACTCTTGCATGGGCAGGAGGATTCAACTCTCCCCAGTTTTCCACCATTGACCTCAACGGCGATGGACAAAATGACCTATTTGTTTTTGACCGAACTACTAACAAAGTCAGCACTTTTTTGAATCTCAATAACCGTTGGCACTACGCACCAGACTACGAATCTTTGTTCCCTTCTGACCTTAACGCATGGTGCTTGCTGGCAGATTACGACGGTGATGGTCGCAAGGATTTGTTTACCACTACTAACTTTGGCATCCGCGTACTTCGCAATGTGACTTTGCCCAATGGTAGGTTGCAGTTTCAAACTGTTCAGGACCCGTTGCGCGTGCGCGGAATTGGAGGAACCCGGCTCAACTTGCGAATAGACCTCACTGATATCCCTGCTATTGCCGACATTGACAACGATGGCGATTTGGATATTCTCAACTTTGTTCCTGCCACGGGCTTCAATATAGAATGGAATCGCAACATGAGCCGCGAACGCTTCGGTCATGCCGATAGCCTTGTATTTGAAAAGGCTACCTTGCGCTGGGGAAATATTGAAGAATGTGCTAACTGCAACGAGTTTCTATTTGGCAACAATTTTTGTCGAATAGAAGCCACTGAACATGCGGGTTCTACCTTGCTGACCATCGATCTCAACGGCGATAATGTCAAAGATATACTCATTGGTGATGTCGGTTGTACCAACTTGGTGGCTATGATCAACACCGGTACCCCTACTAATGCTCAGTTCAACAGCTTTCAAAAGTTTTTCCCTACAGAAAATCCCATCAATTTTCAAATTTTTCCTGCAGCATTTTACGAAGATGTGGATTTTGATAAGATTCCAGATTTGTTAGCTGCTCCTAATGTGTTCCTCAATGAACCTATTAACGCTCCTGGATTGGATTTTACTCGCTCGGCGTGGTTGTACAAAAATCAAGGCACTGCTTCTAGACCTGATTTTCGTTTTCGCCAGCGCAATTTTCTCCAAGCTGATATGGTTGAGTTGGGAGAAACTACTCGACCAGTGGCAATAGATGTAGATGCTGATGGAGATTTAGATTTGCTCGTAAGCACTGCTGGGCAGCGCAGCGACACCCGTCCTGAGGAATTGGAGCGCATTTTAAGTCGCATCTATTACTTTGAAAATATTGGCTCCAACCAACAACCTGCTTTTCGGCTAGCCAATGATGACTTTGCTGGCTTTGTCTCTGCTAACTTGCGACAGCTCAAAATTACAGCAGCAGATCTCAATGGCGATGGCGCGATAGACCTAGCCTTTTCTGCTCAGCGCAATGACAACAACCGCGGTCGATTTGCCTATTTGCTCAACACAGCTGACCGCAATCAACCTGTGCGGTTTAGCCTTGCCAGTGCGGTTGATATTACTCTTCCTACTCTTTCCATCGGGGATGAACTACTTTTTGCCGACACCGATGCCGATGGAGATGCCGATTTGCTAGTGGCTAAGTTTCAAGGAGCTTTAGAACACTACGAAAATACGGGTAATCTCAATTTTGTGTTGCGGAGCTCTGCCGTAGCTGGCATTGCCAACGATCCTCTTAAACGCGGTCTAAGCATTGCCGTAGCCGACCTCAATGGCGATAGTAGATTAGACCTAATAGCCGCTAACCGCAGTGGAGAAGTAGTTTTTTATAGTCATTTTCTGGGAAACAATCCGCAGCCAGTGCGCAAGTTACTTTTCAACCGACTCACTAACCAGTTAGAAGAAAAAAATTGGGGGCGGGAAGTCTTGCCTACAGTGCTAGGAAACTATTTGATATTAGGTACCGCTGGGGGAGGATTGTTGCTATGGCGTTTAAGACAAGAACTTCCTACTGTGTTGCCTAAAGAAGCCCCTTCGCTGAGCAATTGGTACTTTTTTAGTTCTGATCCTGTTCATGGAGGTAAGATGCATTTGCGTCTTTCCGAGCCAGCCCAGATTACCTTGTTTGATGTTTCAGGGCGCGTTGTAGGACATTGGAGCATTTCCTCTGGAGAGCATTGGCTACGTCTTTCGGTAGGAAATGGGTTATACTTGGTACAGTTTGTATCAGCAAGTGGCAAAACGGCAGTAGAAAAATGGTGGGTAACTAATTAAGGGTTAAGTTGTTGGCTAGACTGTTGTAAAATCAGTGCCAAGAGAAGTCCAGCCAAATGCGAAAAACTTTACACGCTGAATTTGCACCTTTTTGCTACACTTGCTAGTAAAAATTTCATCACAGCAAAAACTACCGCCATCGGTTAGTTTGCCCAAGCAACAAGCGATTTGCAGCCAGTTCGCGATTAGAAAGCAAAGTATTGTAAATTTTTAAGTCATTTTGTAAGTCTGGATCCTTGCTCAAGTAGCGAAAAATTTGGTCGATGAATTCGCTGAGCTCGTCTTTGATGCTGTAAAATGCCCATTGGTCCATTTTGCGATAGTTTACTATGCCTGCATTTCGCAAGTAAGCTAAGTGGCGAGAAATTTTAGTTTGAGTGAAATCTAACACCAGCTCTAGGTCCGAAACGCACATTTCCTTGTTCTTGTAAATGAGGAACAGAATTCTTAGCCTTGAAGCATCGCCTAAAGCTTTGAAGAGTTGTTCTCCTACATTTAGGTTGAAGTGTTTTACTTTCATTCGGCTATGCGTTTTTGCAAATAAACATCTTTTATAGCACAAAATCAATGCTCAGGGTGGGTTCTGCGTTAGCTTTGTCCAAAAATTCAACTGTTATGCCCCTGAATCGCAAAATTTCATGGCTGATTGCGGCTGTAGCAGCAGTTACTTTTATGCCTTTTTTAGGCAGAGTAGCTTTGTTTGACTGGGACGAGGTAAACTTTGCCGAGTGTGCCCGAGAAATGATAGCTTTAGGAGACTACTTGCGCGTGCATATCGACTACTTACCATTCTGGGAAAAGCCGCCTTTATTTTTTTGGCTTCAAGCTATTTGCATGCACCTCTTTGGCGTTGGCGAGTATGCAGCTCGCTTTCCTAATGCTGTTTGTGGTGTGCTTACTTTAGTGCTACTTTTTCATGTAGGAGCGAGTTTACATCACTGGCGGTTTGGATTGCTATGGGCGGGTGCTTACTTTGGTTCCATTTTGCCACACTTTTATTTCCGCTCTGGCATTATCGACCCTTGGTTCAATTTGCTAATTTTTTTGGGATTTTACTTCTTTATCCTTTCTCATTGGCGAAAAAATAACTTTACCGGTGTAAATCTCAACTACCCAGCACCAATTTACTTGACAATCGGCGGACTGTGTCTCTCTCTGGCACTCCTAGCCAAAGGACCTGCAGCACTTATCATAACGGGGCTTTGCTTAATGGTGTATTGGGTAAGGGAGCGTTTTGGTTGGTATGTGCCTGTGAGCTATTTTATTATTTACGGTTTGCTCAGCCTTTCGGCAATTTTAATTTGGTATGGTATAGAAACTTTGCAAAATGGTCCTCAATTGGCTATAGAATTTACCAAGTATCAGTATCGGCTATTTACTACTCCCGATGCAGGGCATGAAGGTTTTATAGGATATCATTTTGTTGTATTGCTCATAGGTTGCTTTCCCGCTTCCATTTTCGCCATTAAGGCAATGACGACGCTGCGCAACCGCCACGAGCGCACTGCCCCTGCTGATTTTCAACGCTGGATGACTATTTTGTTTTGGGTGGTGCTCATTTTATTTTCCATCGTGAAAACTAAAATTGTGCACTATTCTTCAATGGCATACTTTCCTCTCACCTACTTAGCAGCCAGTGCAATAGAAGAAATTTTGCAAAGAAAAACCGTTGTAAATAGCTGGATGCAGGTAGGATTAGTAGCAATTAGCAGCCTTTGGGCAGTAGTGTTAATGGTAGTGCCTTCCTTAGCCCAACACGCCGAAGTCTTAAAGCCACTGCTTGCCAACGACCCTTTTGCACAAGCTAACTTAGAAGCCCACGTTCATTGGTATGGCTGGGAGGCCATTACTGGAATTATATTTCTGGTTGGTACTATGGGAGGTGTTAGAGCATTAAAAAAATTTCCTTTGCACGGCGTTATTGCCCTTTTTGCCGCCACAGCACTCATGGTTACCTTAACTGTTTACCTTTATGTGCCTAAAATTATTCAATATACTCAAGGGGCGTCTGTAGAGTTTTTTCGGCAGTTGGAGGGAAAGGATTGTTACGTTTACACCTATGGTTACCGAAGCTACGTGCATTGGTTTTATGCCAAAACTAAACCTGATACGCGCCCTATTACCGAAGACGGGCTCGCTTGGCAAAACTACCTTTTCTACGGTCCAGTTAAAAAGAACGTTTATGTCGCTTGCAAAATTTTTAGCCGTCCTGAGTTAGACACCGTTTCCACTTTGCAGTTTTTATATGAGCAAAACGGATTTGCTTTTTACAAACGTCGAAAACCAAGCTCGGATTTAAATAGCTGGATGTGTAAATAAACCAAACAAATGCGCTATTTTTTGGATCATCTTTGTGGAGTTAAATATTTGCTAAGTAAAATATATTGACACACCCTGCACCTATGCAGCTGTTCTACGTGCCTGAACTTGAAAAAGAATGCGTCCTTTCCGAAGAGGAGTCAGCTCACTGTTTGCGCGTGTTGCGGATGCAAAAAGGTGATACCCTCTACTTGACTGATGGCAAAGGCTGCCTTGCCGAATCCATTATTTCCCAAGCTAATGCAAAAGGTTGTAGGGCAACCATTCTGCGCCGCCAATGGCAACCCCCTCCATCAGGAGCCAACATTCACCTGGCGGTCGCACCTGTTAAAAATGCTGAAAGAATAGAATGGATGTTAGAAAAATGCGTTGAAATGGGCATAGGTCAGATCAGCTTTGTAGTTACAGGGCGCACTGAGCGAACTCGCCTTAACTTGGAAAGGCTACAGAAGAAAGCTATTGCAGCAATGAAACAGTCCTTGCATTGCTGGTTGCCACAGATTACCCCTCCGATGGAATTTCCAACATTTTTACAAACACTTAGCCAAACCATGCGCTTCATTGCCCATGCCGATGCTCACAAGCCGTCTTCGCATTTGTTTGAATTGGCAAAACCTACCACTTCAGCCTGCGTGTTAATTGGTCCAGAGGGAGATTTTACCTCTGAAGAATTGGCGATGGCTCAGGCTAATGGCTTTCAAATAGCTGGGCTGGGTAATACGCGACTTCGCACAGAAACAGCAGCTATCTTAGCTTGTCATACATTAGTTTTGCTGAATGAACTGAGTCCCAAAGAAGTATGAAAAAAATATTGACATGGCTAGTTGTATGGGTCGGCATTGCTTTGAACACTCTTGCACAAGAAAGACCCATAAAAATTGCTCGGCTCAAATACGGCGGCGGTGGTGACTGGTACGCCAATAAAACTTCATTGCCTAACTTGATTGCTTTTTGTAACCAACATCTAGGCACTAACATTGCACCAGAAGAAGAGGTGGTAGAGCCTGGCAGTCCAGAAATTTTTTCCTACCCCTTCATTCACATGACTGGGCACGGAAATGTAGTATTTACCCCTGCTGAAGCGCAAAATCTGCGCAAGTACTTGATAGGTGGCGGATTTTTGCACATCGACGACAATTATGGACTAGACAAATTTATTCGACCAGAGCTGAAAAAAATTTTTCCTGAGCTGCAACTAAAAGAATTGCCTTTTGACCATCCTATTTACCGACAGAAATTTATTTTTACCAAAGGATTGCCTAAAGTACATGAGCACGATGGAAAGCCACCTCAAGGCTTTGGGCTTATCTATGAAGGAAGGCTGGTAGTTTTTTATACCTATGAATGCGACTTGGGCAACGGATGGGAGGACCAAATCGTCTATAACGACCCTGAAGAAGTCAGGCAGCTAGCTTTACAAATGGGAGCTAACATCATCATGTACGCATTTACGCAAAATTAAATGGAGACTCATGTGGCAGTAATTGGCGGGGGCAGTTGGGCAACTGCGTTAATAAAACTACTTTCTGAAAATGAGACCATTATTCACTGGTGGTTGCGTTCCCGCGCCGATATTAGCCACATCATGCACTATGCCCATAATCCGCGTTACTTGAGCGATGTGCAACTCAACCTAAAAAAAGTCAGACCTAAATACGATCTTTCTCAAGCAATTGATTTAGCAGACGTAGTACTTCTGGCTATTCCCTCTGCTTTTGTAAGAGATGTACTCGATAGCCTTCCGCAACATGCACTGCAAAATAAAGTTGTAGTTTCTGCTATCAAAGGTATGATCCGCCACGAAAATATTTTAGTAACAGACTATGTAGCTCAGCGATTCAATGTAAGTGAAAACGACTTACTGGCTATTGCAGGACCGTGCCATGCCGAGGAAGTTGCCTTAGAAAAGCTCTCTTACCTAACCATTTGCGGCTCTGACCTTGCCAAAGCCAAAGCCTTTGCCCGACTACTTAGCTGCCGCTATTTAAAAGCCAATGCCATTAGCGACATGATAGGAGCAGAATATTGCGCAGTAATGAAAAACATCATCGCTATTGCTTGCGGTATTGCTCACGGCTTAAACTACGGAGATAATTTTCAAGCAGTATTGGTAGCCAATGCCATGCAAGAAATCAAGCGATTTTTAGATGCAGTAGCCCCCGCTGATCGCGACCTTCATGCTTCAGCTTATTTAGGAGATTTGTTAGTTACTACGTATTCCCAGTTTAGCCGCAACAGAACCTTTGGGAGTATGATTGGGCGCGGTTATTCAGTTCGCTCAGCACAATTAGAAATGCGCATGGTAGCAGAGGGTTATTATGCTGTTGCTTGTATTTATCCGCTGATGAAAAAATATCAAGTTAAAATGCCAATCACAGAAGCAGTTTATAATATTTTGTATGAAAAAATTTCGCCGATAGTAGAATTTCAAATTTTGAGAGATTTGTTATCATAATGCAAACAATTGCAAGCCCAATTAGCTCGAGTAAAACATTTTCACACCCACACAGCAAAGATTTCCTTCCCCTTGTACAGAATCACCTCCTCCTTCCAACTGGGATGTTGGCGGTCATCAAATATCACCAACCACCCCTGACGCAACCCGTATATGTCCAAATACTGACTCAACTGCTCTAACCCCCGTGCATGAGACCGCTCCCCACGCCATAACTTCAACTCTATCAAGTACTTCCATCGCAAGTAGGTCACCACTATGTCCAACCGCTTCTCTTCTGAAGTCTC
>JANWWZ010000086.1 GCA_025057115.1 Bernardetiaceae bacterium | reverse complement strand
GGGCAATTGAAAAAAATGTACACTGTCTTTTATGTCTGACCCCGCCGAGTTTTAATCGTACCATTGTGGAATTGAAATACTTATGGCATGTTAGAAGCAAGATTCACTACTAAGTTTTAATCGTACCATTGTGGAATTGAAATCGTCCCATCGTGCCAAGTGCCGCCGTGCCACTCGCGTTTTAATCGTACCATTGTGGAATTGAAATCCGTATAAGCGGAAAGGATATTTAGCGAAAAATTTGGTTTTAATCGTACCATTGTGGAATTGAAATTATTGCACACATTGTTTCGTTTTTGCTGCCTACGGTTTTAATCGTACCATTGTGGAATTGAAATACTCCTTGTTTGCCCGTAATACAACAAATGCCCTCTGTGTTTTAATCGTACCATTGTGGAATTGAAATTTTGCAACTGAGCTTCTACCAATGCTATCCCACGCTGGTTTTAATCGTACCATTGTGGAATTGAAATATGTTACATCGTGTGCAGCAAACAAATCCATGCCC
>JANWWZ010000085.1 GCA_025057115.1 Bernardetiaceae bacterium | reverse complement strand
TACGATTAAAACGCGATATAGAAATTCGGGGGGTGGTTTCCTCTAAAGATTTCAATTCCACAATGGTACGATTAAAACTTGTTTCAAACTTTCCAAGTATCCTGCTGGCAAGTAAATTTCAATTCCACAATGGTACGATTAAAACCCGGCAAGTTGCGCGGGCGCAAGGTCAACGCGCGTATTTCAATTCCACAATGGTACGATTAAAACCCAACCCGCGCGGCGGCAAATTTAAAATCGCACAGATTTCAATTCCACAATGGTACGATTAAAACGATATTAAAAAGACTATTCAATTGTATTTTGCTCAATTTCAATTCCACAATGGTACGATTAAAACTCTAATGCAATACAAAAAGTATGAATTGCTTGAAACATTTCAATTCCACAATGGTACGATTAAAACTTGGAAGCGCTATTACATACGCGCGTCGTTATGCGATATTTCAATTCCACAATGGTACGATTAAAACAATTACGCAGCTCGTATCAAGGTACGAGCGTGAAAAATT
>JANWWZ010000084.1 GCA_025057115.1 Bernardetiaceae bacterium | reverse complement strand
CCTCCCCTGCGACTAACTACCTCCTCCGCTATCACCTTGCACAACTTGCTCACCAAAAAAGGATGACCCGAAGTGTAGTAGTACAATCGCTCCGATATCTCTCCTAACCCCATCTCCACCCCTTCTTCTCGAGCATACTCCTCCAACATGTACCTTATCTCCTCCCCATAAAACTCCATCACTACCTTGAACTCAGAAGCTATATTCCACGGACTGTTGTACTGACCCTCTTCCGGATGACGCAACTTGAACTTGAGCAACTTGATATCGTAAACCCCCGCCAGTACTACACTGTGAAATGTCTTGTGTTGAGCTAAGTCCCGATGTAAGTACTTGGTCCGAAGTACTCCCAAAAAACGCAAAAAAGAATCGTACTCGCTACTGGCGTCCACTTCGTCTATCAACAACACAACCCGTTTGTTTATCACCTCCACCAATCGCGTGATGAACAAGGAAAGCTCATTCATGCTCTTCACACCACCCCACTCAGAAGCTATTACCTGATATATGCTC
>JANWWZ010000083.1 GCA_025057115.1 Bernardetiaceae bacterium | reverse complement strand
ACTAGCGCAACTCCCGTTGCAGGGTCTGGCGCGTTCCCGAGTCGCAATCCATCTCTTGCTGAAGGGAGTACTCCGACTTGAGGATAAGTTGTTTGAATTTTTGTCGGCTCAAAAGTCGCAATCCATCTCTTGCTGAAGGGAGTACTCCGACGAAAATAGAAATTTTCTTGAATCACCCGATTTGTGTCGCAATCCATCTCTTGCTGAAGGGAGTACTCCGACGCTCAAATGAGGAGTAATAAGCCCTCGGTACCCTCCGTCGCAATCCATCTCTTGCTGAAGGGAGTACTCCGACATGGGTGCGAGGCTACGATGGATGTGCTCATGGCTAGTCGCAATCCATCTCTTGCTGAAGGGAGTACTCCGACGTAAAATATTATACGGGAAGATCCATCGTAGTCTGTCGCAATCCATCTCTTGCTGAAGGGAGTACTCCGACTAGCGCAACTCCCGTTGCATGGTCTGGCGCGTTCCCGAGTCGCAATCCATCTCTTGCTGAAGGGAGTACTCCGAC
>JANWWZ010000082.1 GCA_025057115.1 Bernardetiaceae bacterium | reverse complement strand
CCATTCGGCGAGAAAGCGACCGCATGCACGATGCTGGTATGCCCCGTGAGCGTGCGCAGGAGCTGCCCATCCGACACACGCCAGAGCTTGACAGTGCCGCTATCCGCTACCACAACCGTTTGCCCATCGGCTGAATAGGCGACGGAGGTCACCGCGTCGATGTGCCCCGTAATCGTGCGCACTCGCTGTCCATCGGCTGCTTGCCAGAGCCTGAGCGTGCGATCGAAACTTCCTGAAGCCAGCTGCTGACCGCTGGGGGAAAAAGCGACGGAATACATCACGCCCTGATGCCCTGATAGGAGGCGCACCTGCTGCCCGTCCGAAACCTGCCAGAGACGCAGGGTTTTGTCAAAACCTCCCGACGCCAGCGATTGTCCATCAGGAGAAAAAGCGACGGCATACACGGTGCCATTATGCCCCGTGAGGGTGCGCACTTCCTGTCCGTCGGACACGCGCCACAGTTTGATGCGGCTGTCCCAGCTGCCTGACGCGATGAGCAGTCCATCGGGCGAAAAG
>JANWWZ010000081.1 GCA_025057115.1 Bernardetiaceae bacterium | reverse complement strand
ATTGAAATGGCAAATATTCATACCAACATTCTATCCGGTTTGATGGATGCTTATGCTTCTGTTATCAATAATAACATGAACCAAGTCATGAAAACATTAACCAAAATTACAATTGTGTTGATGATACCAACGCTTATTGCAAGCATTTATGGAATGAACATTCAACTTCCCTTCCAAAATCAAGCGAATGCTTTTTCAATAATTCTTTCCATTGCGATTATGCTTACCGTGTTAGTAGTATGGATGTTTAATCGCATTAAAATTTTTAAATAATAGCTAAATAACAATTGCTTGTAGCACCGATGGGACTCGAACCCATATCAAAAGTTTAGGAAACTCCTATTCTATCCTGTTGAACTACGGCGCCAATTGTGCTGCAAAAATAATAAAAATAAATTTACTGTTGAAATGAGAATCTACTTGAATTATCAGCTAGCATAGTTCGAATCAAAAAACCTGTATTTTTGTCTAATGAATGAAACTTGGTTAGAACTTACCCTCTATCAACCAGAGCAGCT
>JANWWZ010000080.1 GCA_025057115.1 Bernardetiaceae bacterium | reverse complement strand
CCCTGGTAGGCTCGCCTCTACCTCCTGTCCGCTGCCTATTACCACCCCGTTCCGACGCCATGTGTTCCCACTGCTCATCGGCGAGCGCAACACCAACGTGCCGCGAGCACTCATTACCTTGTCCACTACCAATAGCTGGCTTGGCGCTACCAGCTGGAAGCTACCTGTCGACGGGATGCCCTCTATCACTTCTCCCTCAGCAGTCTGCACATCTATCCGAACCCGATAGCTGCCCACTGGCAAGTGATACGTGCCTACACTGGTGAGCACGTTGCCCTCCCGACGCGCATCCACAAAGCCCTCCATCGCTCCAAACTCACCTCGACTGTCCGACACTACCAAGCGCAAGTTCACCTCCTCGCCCAGCTCCCCTTCTATCCGCGCCCGTATCACACTGCCCTGACACAATACCCCTGTGCTCAACAGCACTGTCGGACCTACCTGCGGCAAGAGCGTGAAGCTCCGACGAACCGGCTCGGCTGCTAGCCACACCTCGTTACCCGACTGACTGGCTTCAACAGTTACTCTCACTGCTC
>JANWWZ010000007.1 GCA_025057115.1 Bernardetiaceae bacterium | reverse complement strand
GTCGCAATCCATCTCTTGCTGAAGGGAGTACTCCGACAGATTATTATGCCATTTCATTTGGCAGTCAACGGCTTATGTGCGAAAAATCCCTGTGCATTATTTGCTTGATTTAACTAAATCAATAAAAAATTAAACTTATACAAGCCATTTCCCGCCGTCGAAAAGCATGATAAGTAACTTAGTCGAGGCTTAACCAATCTCAATGACTACATTTTCAGTAAGCGGATGAGCTACACAAGTGAGAATATAGCCTTGCTGAATTTCCTTCTCAGAAAGTCCTTCATCTTCATCCATTTTTACTTCGCCGGATTTTTTTAGTCCGCGACAAGCGGTACAAAGTCCACTTTGGCAAGAGTAAGGCATATCCAAGCCTGCGTTTAGAGCTGCATCTAAAATAGATTGCGTGGGTTTTACGGTAATTTGGTATTCGTCGCCGTCTAGGATAATAGTAACTTGCTGTTCAATAATGCCAGAGGCTTTTAAAGCAGCTTCGTCTTTGGTTTCTTCCGCTGTTGGAGCAAAGAAACTTTCGCGATGTATCCTTTGAGCAGGTACGTTGAGCGCATGAAGGGCTTCCATGACTTGGTCCATCATTCCTTCTGGACCACACATAAAGTATTCAGTTTTATCAGCCTCAAATTTAGGTAGACACTGCAGGATATCAATGGTTAGTTGTTTGTCTATTCTACCTTTATAACCATTCCACTGGCTGCTTTCTGCGCGGCTTAGTACATGCACTACTCGAAAACGGTCGCCATATCTATTCTGCATTTCCTCTAACTTCTGGCGGAAAATGACTGTCTCTAAGGTGCGATTGCCATAGATAAGAGACACAATGCTTTTGGGTTCAAATGCAAGTACGCTTTTGGCAATGGACATAAGAGGCGTAATACCGCTACCACTTCCAAATAGCACAATGTGTCGTTGGAGATCTTTATTAGGCTCTAAATAAAAATTCCCTATCGGCTCTAGAATATCTACGTAATCTCCTACCTTGACGTGGTCATTGACATAGTTGGAGACTAGCCCGCCAGGAACACGTTTGATGGTAATGGATAAAGTATCATCTATTTCAGGGGCACTACTTAAAGAATAAGCGCGGCGCACACTTTTGCCATTGATGTTAAGAATTAAAGTGAGAAATTGCCCTGGTTTGTACTTGATTTTGCTGAAAAGAGGTTGCCTTAAATGCAAGGTCACTGTATCTTCAGTTTCTCGGGTAATGTCTTTTACTTTAAGGTTGAACTGCTTCATGAGCCGATTGATTAGAATTTTTTCAAAATAAAGCAGCAAGGTATGAAAAGCCTTCAAATTTATGCATTTACCTGCACTTTTTTTATTTCTTCAAAAGGGATAAAATTTCCCGCTGCTTTGTTGTATTTAGAACAATTTTAAATAGTTGTTTGTTATAACTTTGCATCAAATTGGGGAGTAGCTTGCCCATTTGGTAGCATTAAAGTAAACAGACTATGAACCAAAGCACTCAAATTCTGGAAGAATTCACAAGCTCAGAATATAAATATGGTTTCGTTAGCCATTTTGAGACCGAAGAGGCTCCCAGAGGGCTGAATGAAGAAATTATTCGCTTCATTTCAGCTAAAAAGGAAGAACCTGCATGGATGACAGAATGGCGGCTAAAAGCTTATCGCCAATGGCTTACTATGAAAGAGCCGCGTTGGTCCAATGTTAAATATCCGCCAATAAACTTCGATGACATCATATACTACTCAGCACCCAAGAAAAGACCCAAATACAATAGCCTAGAAGAAGTTGATCCCGAATTACTGGCTATTTTTGAAAAACTAGGCATTTCGCTTTCGGAGCAAAAGCGCCTTGCAGGAGTAGCCGTAGATGCAGTGATCGATAGCGTTTCAGTGGCTACTACATTTAAAGAAACCCTAGCCGAGTTGGGTATTATCTTCTGCTCCATGAGCGAGGCAATTCGCCAACATCCTGAGCTGGTTCGAAAGTACTTAGGCTCTGTGGTTCCTATCAACGACAATTATTATGCTGCACTAAACTCAGCCGTATTTAGCGATGGCTCTTTCTGCTACATTCCTAAAGGAGTTCGCTGCCCGATGGAGCTTTCTACCTATTTCCGCATTAACGCCGCCAACACGGGTCAGTTTGAACGCACCCTCATTATCGCTGATGAGGCTTCCTACGTAAGCTACCTTGAAGGTTGCACAGCTCCTATTCGCGATGAGCATCAATTGCACGCTGCTGTGGTGGAAATTATTGCTCTTAAAGATGCAGAAGTAAAATACTCTACAGTTCAAAATTGGTATCCTGGAGACAAAGAAGGACGCGGGGGTATCTACAATTTTGTTACCAAACGAGGCATTTGTCTGGGTGATAACTCCAAAATTTCATGGACGCAGGTAGAAACAGGTTCGGCTATTACTTGGAAGTACCCTAGCTGCATCCTCAAAGGGGACAACTCCGTAGGTGAGTTTTACTCCGTGGCTATTACCAATAACCGTCAACAAGCAGATACGGGTACTAAAATGATTCACATCGGAAAAAATACGCGCAGCCGAATCGTTTCCAAAGGCATTTCAGCAGGCTATAGCCAAAATTCGTATCGAGGACTGGTGCACATTAGCAAGCGAGCTGAAAATGCCCGGAATTTCTCCCAATGTGACTCTCTGTTGCTGGGTGATAACTGTGGCGCCCATACCTTCCCTTATATAGAGGTAGAGAACCCCACTGCGAAAGTGGAACACGAAGCCACTACCTCAAAAATTGGTGAGGATCAAATTTTCTACTGCAATCAACGCGGCATAAGCCCAGAAGAAGCCGTAGCCCTGATTGTAAACGGCTACTGCAAAGAAGTACTCAACCAACTGCCCATGGAATTTGCCGTAGAAGCCCAAAAACTCCTTGCCATTAGCCTGGAAGGCAGTGTAGGGTAAGTAACTTAAATACCTCATAACACATTTGCCTTTCCCAAAGTGGAAGGGCATTTTTATTCAACTGCTGGTCAGTTACTTAAAGATCGTAACGCCTTTCTTTCCAAATCGTGTAGGGAAAAGCCAAGTAGTGCAAAAATACCAATGGATTGAGCACCGTAATGAGCAGTTCGTAAACTGGTAGGAGGGGAATCAGTCGGCAGTGGTTCATACGCCAAAGGTACCCTGCCGCAATGAAGGCATGAATAGCAAATCGAAAAAGCCAAAGCCACCCCCCTGCAGCAAAGCTAAACAGAACAACTGCCAGTGCTATTAATAAAAATAACCCATCGGCAAGCATGAGCAAGCGCAATGGCAAAGGTAAGTGAAGGGCTCCCGCAAACCAGCGCTTGCGCTGCAAAATCCACTGATAAAGGGATTCAACAGGCTGGGTAAGGGCTAAGATAGAAGGATGAGCAAGGTGAAGGGTTTTCCAGCCGTTTTTTCTGATTGCCTTTAACAGTGCCAAATCTTCCGTAATGTACAGAGGCAAACAAGCATATCCACCCGTTTGCCAGTAAGCACTTTTTCGGTAAGCCATGTTGTTACCTAAAGAGGTAAGGGGATAGTTTAGCTTAGCTAAAAGGTGTGAAGTGCCCAATGCTAATGCCCAGTCTATTGCTTGCAGTTGTGCGGGTAAGGAAGTGCCCTCTACTAGCGTAAACCCTGTAACAAGTCCTATAGAAGGACCAAATGCTCTTGCCATGCCAGCGACCCATGAAGGGGGTACGCGCGTGTCGGCATCGGTAATGAGCAGCAATTCAGCTGAGGCATGGGGAATGATTTGTCCTACGGCATTGGCTTTGCCCTTTGCCCAGCCAATGGTGCCTTTCACCGGTATTACTTTGCAAGGAAAATCCACTGACTGGCAAAATTTTTCTGCAATTTGACCGGTAGCATCTGTAGAGTTGTCATTGCCAATGAGGAGTTCGCATTGCAGGTTGCTTTGCTTGATGCTTTCTTGCAAAGCAGCCAAACAAGCTGGCAAGTAGCGTTCCTCGTTGCGAACCGCCAAAATGATGCTCACTTGCATAATAGAAAAGTGTCAGCCACAGGGTGTTAATCAAAACTATTTTTTGCTTGAAAAGTGTTTACCCTACTTTGCCTTTTGACTGGCTGGAGCGTTCTTCTGACATAACTTTTTCTGTTAATCGAAGCATCTTAACCGCCTATTTCCATGCCGCTTTCTTGAGGAAAAACAATCTTGCGTCCTAATTCTTCAGCGAAGAAGTCCCAGTTTTAAGTAATTGCCTTGATAAAATGGGTATGGTCGTTGCTTTAAAATGCAAATGCATCGGAAAGAGCAAAGGGCAAGTATCAGATAGTATGACATTCTAACCCTGCTGCCTTATCTGCGAATTGAAAATCACCTCCCTCATCAAGCAGACTAAGCAATCAAAAAATATCGCCTTTTTACTCATGCAAATTTTTATCCCTGCTTGGTGAAAACTTCCTGTTAGAAGATGACGAGAAAGCTAGCCAATCCTCCCACGTAACCTACAAAAGCAATCCATGCAATTCGTTTGGCATACCAAAAAAATTCAATTTTCTCCATGCCCATGGCAGCTACTCCAGCTGCAGAGCCAATAATCAAGCAACTGCCTCCTGTTCCAGCACAATAAGCTACCAATTGCCAAAGCGCACTATCGACCGGATAAGTTTGTAAGCTATACATGCCCATGGCAGCCGCTACCAAGGGTACGTTATCCACCACAGCAGAAAGAAGCCCTAAAATAAAAGATACCACTGTTATGTTGCCTACAGTTTCGTCTAGGTATTTAGCCAACTGAGTGAGAATACCAGCGGACTGTAAACACGCCACAGCTAACAAAATACCCGCAAAAAATAACACGCTGGGAGTATCTATTCGGCGAATGATATTCACCACTGTGAGGGGATCTTTAATATGTCTCTCTTCGCTGCGGTGGAGAAGTTCATTTATAAACCACATTACTCCCAAGTTCATCAAAATGGCAATAAATGGCGGCAAGTGCGTAAGAGTTTTAATCACGGGAACGAAGACCAAAGCGGCAATTCCTGTTATAAAAACAATTCTGCGCTTTTTGACAGGGACTTCATAGAGAGAGTGATGAGCAATTTCTTCTGTTTCAGAAGTTTGCTCACTGGTTAGCTGTTGGGCAGCCAGCTGAATGCCCAAGGGTATTCGCTTGATGATGGGAGTGATAAACAACACGGGTACAACAAGGCATACAAGGCTGGGAATGAGCAAATGAATAATTAACTGTTTAGTGGTTACCTGCCCGCCAATCCATAGCATAGTAGTGGTTACATCTCCGATAGGAGACCATGCTCCTCCAGCATTGGCTGCTATCACTACCAGACTGACAAAATACAAGCGCGCCTCTCGATTTTTAATCATCTTGCGTAGAATAGAAGTCATTACGATAGTAGTGGTAAGGTTATCCAGCACAGCGGAAAGGAAAAAGGTAAGCAGGCTGATAATCCAGAGGAGGGATGTGATGTTTGAAGTCTTAATTCGTTCTGTTACAACAGAAAACCCCTGATGCGCATCTATGAGCTCTACAATGGTCATTGCACTCATGAGGAAAAAGAGAATGCTGGCGATTTCTCCGAAGTGCTCCAAGAGCTGATGCTCAATTACATGAGGCTCTTTCCCGCCAAAAAGTGCATAAATAGCCCAACATGCCCCACCAATGATAAGCGCCGGAGAGGCTTTGTTGATGTCCAAAGGATGCTCTAGGGCAATGGTCAAATAACCGAGTATAAAAACTACAATCAGGGCAGTTTCCATCGTTTACATTTTTTGGTCCAACCTTATCGATAAAAATGTACCTCTGGTTTGTACTGACAATCGGGCTTCCAATATAGTGCACTGGTTTTTTTCTAAAAACAGCTATTGTGAAAAGATGAAAAAATTTAAAACGCAATGGGTTTTGTCAGCAGTCCAACGGTTTCTTCCAAGCCAAACATGAGGTTCATATTTTGGACAGCTTGGCCGGAGGCGCCTTTAGTAAGGTTATCTATTGCGCTGATAATTAGCAACTTGTTGCCGTGTTTTTCCAAGTGTAGCACGCACTTGTTAGTATTGAGCACTTGTTTTACATCTGGGTTTTCCTCGGAAAGGAATACAAAAGGCGCTTGGCGATAGTACTCAGTGTATAGTTGGCGGGCTTGTTCTAAGTCCAAAGGACAAGTAGTATATACTGCTGCCAGAATGCCTCGGGTAAAATTGCCGCGATAGGGAATAAAATTAATCTGGTGTTCAAAAGAAGGCTGCAAGGCACGCAAGGTCTGATAAATTTCTCCAAGATGCTGATGTTGAAAGGCTTTATACACCGAAAGGTTGTGACTGCGCCAGCTAAAGTGCAGTGTATCAGTAAGTTTTTGACCTGCTCCTGTGGACCCCGTAGTAGCACTTACGTGCACTTCGTCGGTAAGTAATTGCTGGGCAGCAAGGGGTAGGAGCGCCAATTGAATGGCAGTGGCAAAGCATCCTGGATTAGCCAACCGAGTAGCTTGCCTGATTTGTTCTTTATTCCATTCAGGTAATCCGTAAGTCCATTGGTTGAGGCGATGGTCTTGGCTCAGGTCAATGACCTTCACAGTTTCTGGAAGGCGGTTTTCTTTCATAAATCGCGCTGCCTCCCCATGTCCTACACATAGGAAAAGCACATTGATATCCTCGTGCCAGTCTTTCGTAAAAAGGATTTCCGTTTCTCCCAGCAAATCGCGATGTACTTTGCTGATGGGCTTTCCTGCTTGGCTATTGCTTTGGGCAAAAGTAATTTCAGCACGGGGATGGCGCAGCAACAAGCGAATGGCTTCTCCGCCTGTGTAGCCCGCCGCTCCGATAATACCTACTTTAATCATGTACTAAAATAATTGAGCAGGTTGCAAATTTGGCAATAAAAGCTGATGGATGTATGTACCTGTGCCTTGATTTAGGTAATACGTCAGGCAAAGTGCGCATCGATTTCCCTGAGGTGCCTCCCCTCTATTACCGCCCCCTCACCGACGAGGAAATAATAATGCTCATTGTCCAATACCAACCTTCTCACATTATTTACTGCGATGTGCGCGGTACAGCTTCGGATTTGATAGCGCAAGCCAATACCTCAGCTCATGTAATACCATTTACTTACCAATTGCCACTGCCTATTAAAAACTCCTACCAAACCCCTCATACCTTAGGCATGGATAGACTAGCCGCAGCACTAGGGGCTTGGCAGCACTTCCCCTATCAATCTTCGTTAATAATCGACGCAGGAACGTGCATTACTTACGACTTTATCACTAGTGAGGGGGAATTTTTAGGAGGTCTTATTTCCCCTGGCTTGCAAATGCGATGCAAAGCTATGCACACACAAACAGCTAAACTGCCTTTGGTGGAAATTAAACCTTCCCAAAGCATTCCTTTCGTTGGAAGAACTACGCAAGAAGGGCTTCAAAGCGGCGTTTTTCACGGCTTGTGTGCTGAAATAGAAGGCATCATCAAGCGCTATAGCGATATATTTGGGCAATTCAACATCGTGCTTACCGGTGGAGACGCACTTTTTTTTGAGAAAACCATAAAAGAAATCAATTTTGTAAACGAAAACCTCGTGTTAGACGGATTAAAGGCGGCTCTTGATTTTAATTTAACAAACAAGTTTTGAAATACACCTTGAGAAGGATTCTTGAAAAGGTCTTTGTGATTTTTCCGATGGCGGTTTGGGCCCAATCTGGCAACTCGCCGTACTCTCTTTCAGGTTTGGGCGAACTATCCTTGCGCGCTTCCATGTACAGCCTGAGCATGGGCGGCGTCGGAGCGAGCAACTCTACTCCCATTAGCCTCAATTTAACCAACCCCGCTTTATTGAGCCGAAACAGCGTTGTAAGTTTTGAAGCCAATTACTTTGGCGAGCTCAAGCAAGTCAGTAGTACGTTGCTCAACCGTCGCTATAGCTTTGGCAATATTGGCTACTTAGCCTTTGCTTTTCCCATCGTTCCCACGCGGCTTACCGTAGCAACAGGCTTGCATTCATACAGCAGTGTCAATTATAAATTAATCGCCGTAAACAAAATCCCATTTACTCCTACCATTACCGAATACCGCTTTCAAGGTTCTGGAGGGATTAATCAGGCATTTTTAAGCATCGGCACTTCTTTTTTCAAACGGTTTCATTTGGGAGCAGTGGCTAACTATAACTTTGGCTTTGTACAAACTGAAATTGCTTCCGTATTAATCGACAATCAATTTACAGGCGGTTACACTACGGCTTCCTTTGATAGGGTAAATGTATCCTCGTTGAGCTATCGGTTGGGGGTTGCTTACCGGCAACCAATGGGCAAAGAGCACAGCTTCAACTTGGGATATGTTACCGATCTGGATGCGAATCTAAATGCAACGCGCCTGCAAACTATTCAGCGCAGAAACATCGTAGGAGAAGTTATTTCCTCCGATACCACTTTTGCCGGAGCAGTAACTCGCATTTTTGTACCACGCCAGCAAATACTAGGCATCAGTTTTGAAAAGCAATATGCTTATACCGTTGGCGTAGAGTATTCATTTCAACCGTGGAGCACTTACCAAGGCATCCATCAAGAAAACATGGCGGACTGCTGGCGAATCAGCCTTGGCGCTGAAGTAATTCCCAATATCAATTCCTTGACCAGTTATTTTGCACGGGTGGCATATAGAGCAGGAGGATATTACACACTTACTCCTACTGTCTTGAATGAACAACAAATTAAGGAATTTGGTATTAATTTTGGATTAGCATTGCCTGTAAGCCGAACGTTCTCCTCAGCTAACTTAGCCATTACATTAGGGCAACGCGGCACAACAGAATACAATCTGTTGAGAGAAAGGTTTTTCCGCTTGTATGTGGGCTTGACGGTGAACGACCCTTACTGGTTCCAGCGGCGAAGAATCAATTAAAACAATCAAAATAAAAGTAAAACATTTAAATGGACAAAGCGATGAAAAAGCTACTGCTCGCAACGGTATTCAGCGTGGGACTGTTCTCAATAGGTTTTGCGCAAAACTGTCCTTGTGAAACAGGTTTAGAAAATGGTTGGTGTTGGGGAAAAGATCCGGGCACAGTCAAAGAAAAATGGACCCTGTTTTCCGATGCCATTAATACAAAGGAGTACGATATTGCCATCGAAAACGGCGAATGGTTGCTAAATAACACTCCTAACCTCAACGTTTCCCTGTACATTAAAGCTGTGCAGCTTTACACTGCCCTGATAGGAAAAACTACTGAGGCGGCTAAGAGAGAAGCCTATCAAGACAAAGTGTTAGCACTTTACGATAAGCGCATGTATTGCTTTGGAGTAAATAAAGATGTCATGGAGCGCAAGGGCTATGTGGTGTACGATTACTTAATTACTCGCAAAGGCAGAGAAAAAGAAGTCTATGAGTTTTATAAAAACTTGGTTGCCAAATATGGCGAGCAACTCTCCTCGCCCGTATTTTTCCAGTATTACATGGATGCCATCGGAAAAGCTAAGGAGGCAGGCGTAAGCGGGATTACAGAAGAAACTTTTATGGAAGCCTATGATAACGAGGTAGTTCCTATACTGGAAAAGAAAATTGCTGCAGGTGGCAACGCAGTGGAAAGTTGGCAAAAAGCCAAAGATGCCATTGATGGACTGGTGCAAGTATATGTGAAGGTGGATTGTGGATTTGTAAATAAAAACTTAGGTCCTAAGCTGAAGGAAAATCCTAGCGATGTAAAGCTAGCTAAAAAGATTGTAGCTTACATGACGCAATGCCCTAGCGAACCGCTATTTTTGGAAGCTCTACAAGCACTTTTCCGCGCTGAACCTAGCGCAGGTAATGCTATCACACTTGGCAAGTTATATCTCAAACAAGGTCGCGTTTCTGAGGCAAAAGAAATGTATCACAAAGCCATAGAGCTATTGCCTGCTGATGAAAGATCTAAAAAAGGGGATTTGGTCATGGAACTGGCTAAGATAGCCCACCGCGAGAACAAATTTACAGAAGCTCGCCGGTTGTATAAAGAAGCCGTTTCCTATGACCCTGCCAACGCAAAAGAAGCCTATAAGGCCATTGGCGATATGTACATGGCTAGTTACCAGCAATGCCAAGGCAAAAATCCAGTGGAAAGCCGCGCTGTGTTTCTTGCCGCCTACGACATGTACGAAAAAGCAGGCGACAGCAATGGCATGGCTCAAGCCAAAGCACAGTTTCCCTCTATGGAAGATATTTTCACCTTTGGCATGCAAGAAGGCATTCCTATTAGCGTAGGTTGCTGGATTAATGAAACTACCACGCTTCGCAAACGTCCTTCCATGAAGTAAAGCATAAAAATAAAAAATAGCAGCCTCCGCCCTGAAGATCGTGCTCGCTCTTCAGGGTTTTTTGTTTCTTGTTTTAAGTGTAAGTAGTTTACGGAAAAATGCATTTGCAACATGGCTAAAATGCGCAAAAAATCCGACCTGCCTGAAAAGGTTTGTCCCGTTTGTGGCAGACCGTTCAAATGGCGAAAAAAATGGGAGAAATGCTGGGAAGAAGTAAAATACTGCAGTGAGCGGTGTAAATCGGAAAGAAAAGCTAAAAGCAATTGATTGACAAGGAAATTTGCCCATGCAAATGGACAGATTTTGAAAGTTGGATTAAAATTTTAATCTTTGCTAATGCCTTCAGCGATTTTGTATCATGGACCAGTATTCCTACATTTCTAATGCCGATGTATCTGTCATAGAGGCATTATATCAATCGTACAAGACTGATCGCAATTCAGTTGATCCCACATGGCAACGGTTTTTTGAGGGGTTTGAGTTTTCCCTGCGCTACGGGGATAGCAATGGATCGTATGACAATGGCAAAAGCACAACCACTAGCGCTCCTGCATTAGTAGAGGTAAGCCTGGTGGATAAAGAACTGCGCGTGCGCAATTTGATTCAAGCTTATCGGCAACGAGGGCATCTCAAATCTAAAACTAATCCTGTGCGTCCGCGAAAAGACCGACGCCCTTTGCTAGACTTAAAAGATTTTAAACTCAGTGAAGCTGATCTGGATACCAAATTCATGGCAGGGCGCGCCTTAGGGCTGGGCAACCAAGCTACCTTACGCGAAATCATTGCTAGACTGGAGAAAATTTATCTAGGTCCCATCGGCTTTGAGTTTACCTACATACGCGAGCCCGAAGTGTACGACTGGCTTAAACAAAAAATAGAGCGCGAATACCCTGACTATTCTCCCAGCATTGAGCGAAAAAGGCGCATTCTCAAAAAACTCAACGAAGCAGTTGTTTTCGAAAATTTTTTGCACACCAAGTATTTAGGTCAGAAGCGCTTTTCTCTTGAAGGAGGTGAATCTACCATTCCTGCCCTAGATGCCATCATTAATAAAGCAGCAGAATTAGGCGTAGCCGAAGTAGTCATCGGCATGGCTCATCGCGGAAGGCTTAACGTACTTACTAACATCATCGGCAAAACATATGAGCAAGTCTTTACTGAGTTTGAAGGTCATATTCCTGAAGACATGCTCAACACCATGGGCGATGGCGATGTAAAGTATCACTTGGGATATAGCAGTGAGATAGTAACAGAGTCAGGGCGCAAAATTAGGCTACAACTTACTCCTAATCCCTCTCATTTGGAATCCGTCGATCCGGTAGTAGAAGGTTTCTCTCGCGCGCTCATAGATGTATATGAGAAAGACACCAGCAAAGTGCTGCCGATTTTAATTCATGGTGATGCTGCTATTGCAGGGCAAGGAATTGTCTATGAAGTGGCGCAAATGTCCCAGTTGCAAGGCTACCACGTAGGCGGTACGCTGCACTTTGTCATCAACAACCAAGTAGGCTTTACTACTGATTTTGAAGATGCTCGCTCTAGTATTTACTGCACTGACATTGCCAAACTCACCGATAGCCCTGTTTTCCACGTCAATGGCGATGACCCTGAAGCAGTGGTATTTGTAGTAGAGCTAGCCACGGAGTTCCGTCAGCGCTTCAAACGCGATGTGTTTGTGGACATGGTTTGCTACCGACGCCACGGACACAACGAATCCGATGAGCCTAAGTTTACCCAACCTACTCTTTATAACATCATTAGCAAACATCCCAATCCTCGTGAGATTTACAATCAAAAACTCATTGAGCGCGGCTTTGTAGATGCTTCTTTAGCTGAAGCGATGGACAAAGAGTTCCGCGAGCTTTTGCAGGAACGCCTCAACGAAGTAAAGCAGCAACCGCTGAGCTACACCATGCGCAAGTTTGAACGCGAATGGGAAGCCATGCGACCAGCTACCGCCGAGGACTTTCTCCAATCTCCTGAAACTGGAGTTTCTCAGCAGGTCATTGATGCAGTAGGAAGAGCTCTTATCACAATTCCAGCGGACTTTAAACCGCTCAAACAAATCGAAAAGCTCTTGAAAGACAGGCAAAAAATGTTTTTTGAAGATCGCCAACTCAACTGGGCAAGTGCCGAGCTGCTGGCTTACGGCTCCTTGCTGATAGAAGGCAAACCAGTTCGCATTTCAGGACAAGATGTCAAGCGCGGTACCTTCTCTCACCGCCATGCAGTGCTTTACGATGCTACCAACAACGCTCCTTATGTTTCCCTAGACCACTTAGAAGGAAAACAAGCTGATTTCCAGATATATAACTCCCTACTTTCCGAGTTTGGCGTTTTGGGGTTTGAGTTTGGCTACGCCATGTGCAATCCCTATGCCTTAGTAATTTGGGAGGCTCAATTTGGCGATTTTGCCAACGGTGCCCAAGTGATCATAGACCAATTCATCAGCGGTACAGAGACAAAGTGGGGGCGTCAAAACGGGATCGTATTGCTGCTGCCTCATGGCTATGAAGGACAAGGTCCGGAGCACTCAAGCGCTCGCCCAGAGCGGTTTTTGCAGCTGAGTGCTGAAAATAACATGGTTGTAGTCAATGTAACTACTCCTGCCAACTTTTTCCACGTGCTAAGGCGACAGTTGGCTTGGCCCTTCCGCAAGCCGCTGATAGTCATGTCTCCTAAGTCGCTGCTTCGCCATCCACGCGTACTATCCAAAGTAGAGGAGTTTACCAGCGGTGGCTTTAAAGAAGTCATTGGCGATCCGTATGCCAAGCCCGAAGATAAAGTTAAAAAAGTAGTCATGTGCACTGGCAAGCTCTATTACGAATTGCTGGAATACCAACTGGAGCACAAACGCAAGGACGTAGCCCTGATTCGCATAGAGCAACTTCATCCCTTCCCCAGCAATCAAGTAGATGCAGTGCTTCAGCCATATAAAAATGCTAAACTTTACTGGGCTCAAGAAGAACCTGAAAACATGGGCTATTGGGCGTATTTGTTGCGCACTTATTTTAAGTATCACTTGCAACCCGAGCTCATTGCTCGCCGTCCAGCTGCTTCCCCTGCAACGGGATACTACAAAGTGCATCAAGTAGAACAAGAAAATCTCATTCAAAGAGTATTCAATTAAACTTTAAACGAAAGGGGTATGACCATAGATATGAAAGTGCCTGCCGTCGGCGAATCCGTTACGCAGGTTACAGTATCCAACTGGTTCAAAAAGGAAGGTGAGTACGTCAAAGTGGATGAAGTGCTTTGCGAATTAGAATCGGATAAAGCCACTTTTGAGCTTCCAGCAGAAGCAGAAGGCATTTTGCATATTGTAGCTCCTACGGGAACTACCCTTAACATAGGCGATGTCATCTGCCGCATTGCTAGCACCGTGGAGGAAGCCAAGGCAAGCGCCGCCGCTGACCCTTCTTCCGTTGCTATCCAAAAACTTACTCAAAAAGAGGGGCTGCAGCAGGTTATTACAATGGAAATACCGCCTTTGGGAGAGTCCATCACAGAAGTAACCTTGGTGCAATGGCTCAAACGGGACGGCGACTACGTAAAAATGGACGAAGCCCTCTGCGAAATAGAATCTGACAAGGCTACTTTTGAAATCAACGCTAAAGCAAGTGGCATTCTCAAAATCCTTGCATTAGATAAAAAAAATCTTACCATTGGCGAGCCTATTTGTCAAATTTTTGTAACTGAAGAAGTTCCTACTTCATCGCCAACCCCTGAACTGGCTTCAACGGCAACGAGCTATGCGGCAGGGCATGCTTCTCCTGCGGCAGCTAAAATTTTGGCAGAAAAAGGCATCGATCCCCAGCAAGTGAAAGGAACAGGCAGAGATGGTCGGATTACAAAACAAGATGCGCTAAGTGCTCAGAAAGTAGTGCCGCCCACTCCCGCGCCGCCTCCCATTGTCTCTACTCCGCCTTCTCCTGAACCCGTTGCTCAGCCTCGGGCAGAAGGTCCTCATCGCGGAACGCGCCGCGAGAAAATGAGCTCATTGCGCAAGACCGTTGCCCGCAGGCTCGTAGCTGCCAAAAACGAAACGGCAATGCTCACTACCTTCAACGAAGTGAACATGAAGGCAATTATTGACTTGCGCACTAAGTACAAAGAACTTTTTAAGGAAAAACACGATATAGGGCTGGGTTTTATGTCCTTTTTTGTCAAGGCGTGTTGCATTGCGTTGCAGGAGTTTCCGGCAGTAAATGCCCAAATTGATGGCGATGAAATTGTTTACCACGACTTTTGCGATATTTCTATTGCTGTTTCTGCTCCTAAAGGGCTTGTCGTACCTGTTATACGCAATGCGGAGAGAATGTCCTTTGCAGAAATTGAAAAAGAAATTGCCCGACTGGCTAGCCGTGCAAGGGAAAACAAACTCAGCATCCCCGAGATGACAGGCGGAACTTTTACCATAACTAATGGCGGAGTATTTGGTTCGTTGATGTCCACTCCTATTATCAATCCACCCCAGGTGGCAATTTTAGGCATGCACAATATTGTAGAGCGCCCTGTAGCTGAAAACGGTCAAGTAGTGATTCGCCCTATGATGTACGTGGCTCTTTCTTATGACCATCGCATCATAGACGGTCGAGAGTCAGTGAGTTTTTTGGTGCGCCTTAAGCAGTTGTTGGAGGATCCTGCCCGCATGCTGCTGGGAATTTAAGAACTACTGTAGAGTAAGTTGCTGTAAAGCCAAAAGCCATGTTTTTGTTCGTATCAATTTTTCAATAATGAATACCTTGTAAAATAAGTTGATAATTTTGGAACCTTAAGTGCGATTGCTCAAAGGTAGTCGCACTTTTATCTTACTTGTTAACATAGACACTACAGCGAATGAGATATTTTCTTCGCATTTTAGCTTGGTCATTGGTAGGAGGGGCGGTTGTTTTTCTTTTCAAAACTTGGCAAGCCATTCAGGACTGGGACAGGCGGATAAAGGTTTATGAAATTACCTCAGGCACGGTAAGCCAGCTAGTTCCCAATGCAGATAGCACGCAACTTTTTCCAGTGATAAGTTTTAAAGCAATTGACAATCAGCAGCTAAAAATTAGATCGCGCCAACCTGATAACTCCCTGCACCTGGGCGACTCAGTAAAAGTGCTGTACGACCTTGCCAATCCCGAAGATATGATACTGGTTCACCAACATCCAGTGCAAAAGAGAAATATCTGGCTGTCAAGTGCTTCTGTACTTTTTGTTATTGGATTAAGCATCTTGCTGTATCAATGGCGTCGACAAAATCGCGTCAATTTTTTGCAGAACGTGGGACAGGTAATCCAAGCCAATTATCACTCCACGCAAAAAAAGTCTTTTTTAGGGTTTTATTTTTATCGCGGTCATTTCACCGCTTGGCACAGGGGACGCCAATGGCATTTTGCTAGCGAGTGGCTAATAGGAGACCCTACTCCTTACTGGCAGGCTACCACTGTAAAGGTATTTATGAACCCCAGTCAAGAAAACGACTACTGGATTGATACTTCTGCCTTGCCTCAACACCTGCTCATATAGCCATGAATTAAATTTTGCCCTTCTTCAAATGAAAAAAATGGGAATAATCGGAAAAAAAGCGGATGATGTAAATTTTTTAGCAAGCAGTAAGTTGTACGCATAGAGGCAATTTTTTTGCTTTAAGGTGATTTTTGTCATCTTGTTATCAAGGCAAAGCGCTTATTTTTGTAGAGAAAACTAAACTTCATACGACTATGTCAATGCTCATGCCTTCTTTTAGATTTCCATCCTTGATGTCTGACTTGTTCAATATTGAGAAATTCTTCAATGAGGCTTTTCAATTACCAACGCTCTCTAATGCCATTCCAGCAGTAAACGTAAAAGAAGATGAGGCAGGGTTCTATATGGAAGTAGCTGCTCCTGGCATGGAAAAAAGCGATTTCAAGGTGCAGCTCACCGACAATGTATTGACCATTTCTGCAGAGAAGAAAAAAGAGAAAAAAGAAGAAGACAAGAACTATACTCGTCGCGAGTTCAACTACACTTCCTTTAAACGTTCTTTCACCTTGCCAGAGAATGTTGACAAAGACAACATCAAAGCCGAATATAACAACGGTATTCTGCATGTTTCCATCCCTAAGATAAAGAAAGAAGAAAGCACTCCTAAGGGCAGAGAAATTGAAGTGGGATAATTCATCGTCCTGCATAGTTTTACACCCTGAGGTGAAGTCTTCAGGGTGCTTTTTTTTATGTTGTCAAATTTCTTTCAACGGTTGGTTTGGCTTGGGGTAACTGAGTCGGGCAAGTCGTTGCGTGGTGTGGTAGCTATCCAAAGAAGAACACGTGATAGTGCCTGCTTTTTCAATATCTAGATATCCGTCTTGGGAAATGCAGTCTAAGGGGGCAAAAATTTCCTCTACTTTTCCGATAATGAGTATGGTGCCGTTAATGGTTAGGTCGTGCCGTTGAGCGAAAGAAAGCCCTATGCGCACGCAAGACTCGGCTACGTAGGGAGCTTTCACTAAGTGGCTGTAAATAGGAGTCAATCCTACTGCTTCGAATTCTGAAATATCATAGCGGGCAGCTGTCTGATGGGCTTGGCGAAAAAACTCAGCTCTGATATGGTTGAGTGTAAACCATCCAGTTTCCAATATATTAGCCAGTGTATCGCGACGCACTGAGTCGGGACGGACTAATATGCCCATTAGAGCAGGATTAGCCCCCACGTGGAACACTTGGCTAAAAATGGCAAGATTGGTAATTCCTGCCTTGTTTTGCGTTCCTACTAAAGAAACACTCTTAAAACCGCTCAAAGAGTTGATTAAATTTGTGCGGTAGTGTCGTTCCATTTGCTCAAAATCTTGCGAACAGAATCTTTTGAGTGTCATCTCTTCCATAAGTTAGTTAATACACTTGCCTAACAAGATGTTTTCTCAACTAGTCTTTGTCGATCTTCCCTCTTGGCACAAAAACTTACTTCCCTTGACGGCTAACCGTCCCCTTGCTCGGCTTCGGGTTGGGATTATGCGCATTGATCAGAAGTGGTGCAGCTTGCTGCCAGAGGTGAAATTTAAAAGCTATCTTACAGTTTTTCCACTTTGCAAGGTTATTGAATTTCAACCAACGGAAGGAGAATATCTCTACCTCAATGGCGGTGTATTACCCACTGGGCAACTTTTGGAAGCAATTCGGCAACTCCCTCCCGAGCATAGTCTTTGGTCAGGGGAAGATTGGTTGGCTTATCGCTCCCGACGTGTGTATAACGGCCAGCAAATGCATTTTTTCACTGAGCAAGCCGCTCACAAAGCTATTCAATGGAAACACGAAGGACTTATCAAACATTTGACGGACTTGCTTGCCTTTAACCGCTGGCAAATAGAAGCTGATTTTGCTATCATTCAGCAGCAGCGGCGTAGTCAAATTGTTAGTGATAGGCACACGGCAATATATGGGGAAGAGAACGTATTTGTGGAAGAAGGAGCTATTATCCGCGCTGCGGTCATAAATGCCGAAGCGGGTCCTGTTTACATTGGCAAAAATGCTGGGGTAGGCGAAGGTAGCCTTATTAGAGGAGCTTTTGCACTTTGTCAAGAAGCTCAGCTGAATATGGGCACCATTATTCGCGGTGATACTACCGTCGGCAACGGGTGCAAAGTAGGCGGAGAAATCAGCAACAGCATTTTTTTGGGCTATAGCAATAAAGTGCATGAAGGTTTCATAGGCAACAGCGTCATAGGTGAATTTTGCAATCTAGGAGCAGGCACTACTATTTCTAACATGAAAAATACAATGGGCAGTGTTCGGCTTTGGAACTATGCCCAAAATAATTTTGAAACCTTAGACCGCCAATTTTGTGGCTTGTTCATGGGAGATTATTCTTTTACGGGGATTCACACTACTTTTAACACCGCTACTGTTGCTGGACCAGGTTTGTCGATTTTTGGAGGCGGCATTCCTCCTAAATTCATACCTCCTTTTGCATGGGGGACGCCTCAACACCTTACGCGCTACCAAGTAGATTCTCTTAAAAAAACCTTGCAAAAATTCTGGAAAATGAAAAACTATCCTTCTGATGTCTTCCACAATGAGGCTTTGGTAGATGCCTGTTTACAACTAATGCAGGATTACTTGCTGCCTAATTCATAAAAAGGCTCGATTACGGATAAGCCTTAAGACAGATTTTTTGCTTTTTGAAATTCAAGGTTAGCTATGAAAATTTCTGCTCTAGGTAGTTTAAGTTTTCTTTAAGTTTGGCATGCTATACAGCAAGTTCGATTCTAAAACATCGACAAAATAAAACAAGACTCATACTTGCAATCTCAAAAAAACGGTTGAAAATGCAAATGGTTAGTCTAACATTTTCTATCAGAAAAAATTTTTCCCATGCTAAGTAAGGATACAGACTCACGGCTACAAAAAAAGAATTTGCTTCTTGTAGTATGAACTGAAATTGTTTTATGGCTTACAACTGCTAAAATTTTGCAATCACTAAAATGGATTTGAATTATTGAGAGGAGTAATTTTCTGAGAGTGTAAAATTTCAAAGCAGGAATATAACTTGCTGAAAGTCAGAAGGAATTGTCAGTTAAACAATTGATTTTTACACCACTAAGGTATGCGCTGGAAAGTAAACAATAAATTTAGTTCCTTTCATGGGCTCGCTTTCCACTTCAATCTTTCCATTAAGTGCCTCCACTTGAGACTTGACTAGATATAATCCCAATCCTTTACCTTCTACATGGGTATGCATGCGCTGGTAAAGTCCAAAAATTTTGTAAGGGTCAATTGATTTTAAGTCGATTCCGATGCCATTGTCTCGTACCTCTAGACAAACATAATCATTTTTGCGATAGGAACACACTTGTACTTCTGGAGGTTCGTCATTCTTGCGATATTTGATAGCATTGGAAACCAAATTGTACATGATGCTTTGCACATAGGCTTTTACAGAATACACTGCTGGATAGCGGTCAAAATCAGGATAAATTTTAGCATGGGTTTGTTTGATTTCGCTTTCTAAGGTGAGCATTACCCATTCTAACACTTCTTGAAATAACACCATTTCTTTCGTTTGGCTGATGCCTTTTCGAATAGAAAGAATTTTATTTAAATCGCGAATGACGGTATCAAGGCTAGTTACTGCTTTTTCTAGATGAGTGATAATTTCTGGGCTAATGGTGCCAGAAGAGGCATTTTCAATTTTGATTAAGTCTACTAGCCCAGCAATGCGAGCTATGGGCGAGCGAATATTATGAGAAATAATATAGGAAAACTGCTGCAAGTCTTGATTTTGTTCTGTTAGGTGGTCAATAGTTTGTTTGAGTTCTTCGGTGCGTTTTTCTACTGTGCGCTCTAGATTTTTCTTCAAGGCTAATACATTTTCTCGCTCCTGATTAAGTTCTTCGTTGAGTTTGACTAAGGCTTCATTAATGCGCTTTTTCTCTTTATTGCTATAGGCAAGTGCAATGACGAAAACCATACTAATGGCAAGCAATGAAAGTGAAGTCCACAAGAGCCATTTGTGCCTTTCTAATTTTTGTTCACTTTCTATGATTTTCAACTGATATTCTTGCTGGGACTTTTTATTTTCAAAATCGGAGTCTAATTCTGCCAGTTGCAAACTTTGTAGTTTATCATCGGCATTTTCCTTTAAATCGCGGTAGAGAGCGTAATAATACAATGCTTTTTGATAGTCGCTTAGCGTTTTGTGATACTCGTAAAGAGAATAAGCAATTTGCAGTTGCAAGTTAATATTGTCGTGTTGAGTGGCATGTTCAAATCCTTTAAGAGCTGCTTGAATAGCCATGTTGCGTTTGCCGAGCTGCCAGTAAAGCTGAGAAACTTCGTTGTAAATATTAATGTCGCTTAAGGTAAAATCAATCTGCCCTGCGATGCTGAGCACTTTTTCTAAATACTCAAGTGTTTTGCTAGTGTTGCCTTGTTTATAGTTCAGTAGAGCAAAGGTAAAATACAACTCGGGCAGCTTATAAGAACTTCCAAAGACTTGTGAAATAAAAATTCCTTCGCGAATTAATGGTTCGACATTATTCAAACTATCTATGAGGCAATAAGTGCGCGCCAGGTCGCTTAAGTTAGAAAGCAAACGCATAGAGTCAGTAGCTTGGCGAGCAAGCTGGATGCCCTTTCGGTAATAGTAAAGTGCTTTGGAATACTCGTCTTGTTCCAGGTACAAATCGCCTAGGCTGTTGTAAGAAAGGCTGATAGCGCCTTTGTCGTTCAACTTTTGCCGAATCGCTAGTGCCTCCTTGTAGTAGGAGGAGGCTAGAGAATAATTGCCTTGCCTTCGGTTGATATATCCAAAATGGCTGTAGGTATTAGCTATTTCGATGCTATCTTTTTTACGAGTCTGTAAATGAAGAGCCTTTTCGAGGCGTGCTGCTGCTGAGTCGTAGTTAGCACGAAACATGTAGGCAGAAGCAGTCAGGTTGTAACACTTTATCAAGGCAACAGTATCTTTGAGGCGATAGGCAAGGTTCATGGCTTTTTCTGCCCATTCGATGGAGTTTTTAAGGCTAAAAACTCGGCTTAACTGCGCCAGGCGAATATAGACAGAAAGGCTATCCTGCGGCGTTCGGGCATACCCCAAACTGCTCAAAGCGCTTTGATATGCCTTGGGCTGCGACTGCAAAAGTATGGTTGGCATTATCAAAAAGCCTAATGCCCATTTAGCAGTAATAACACGCAGCATCCTTAATTAGCTTATGTAAAACAACCCTACTGCATTTTTGCCCAAGTATCTTTTAAAGTAACAGTGCGATTAAATACAGGCTTTTCATGGCTGGTATCTGGGTCAGTACAAAAATAGCCCAGTCGCTCAAACTGCCAGGTATCGCCTGGCTTGGCTTGCAGAAGGCTTTTTTCTATTATAGCATTATTAATTACTTCCAAAGAATGGGGATTGATAAAATCTTTCCAGTCCTTGCCTTCTGGAATGTCGGAAAGGTCGGCAATAGTAAAGAGGCGGTCGTAAAGGCGCACTTCGGCATAGGCTGCCTCCTGAACTGCTACCCAGTGAATCGTACCTTTTACCCTTTTGCCAGAGGTATCTGCCCCGCTTTTGCTCTCAGGGAAATAAATGCAGTTTAGCTGGGTAACCTTGCCTGTTTCGTCTTTAATCACCTCTTGACACTGAATGATATAAGCGTATTTCAAACGCACCTCGCCTCCAGGGGTAAGTCGGAAGTAGCCCTTAGGCGGATTTTCCATAAAGTCATCGCGTTCAATATACACTTCTCTGCCAAAGGGCACCAAGCGAGTGCCTAGCTCTGGTTTTTCTGGATTAATCAACGCTGACACCATTTCAGTTTGCCCTTCTGGGTAATTGGTGATGACTACCTTGATAGGGTGCAGCACGGCCATGGTGCGCGGAGCGTTTTTGTTCAAATCTTCGCGAATACAAAATTCTAGTAGTGATACATCTATGAGGTTATCGCGCTTGGCTACGCCAATTTTATCGGCAAAATGTCGTATAGCAGCGGGAGTGTAGCCGCGGCGGCGCAATCCCGAAAGAGTAGGCAGACGCGGGTCATCCCAGCCTTTTACGTAGCCTCCTTCTACTAGCTCCAGCAGTTTGCGCTTGCTCATGACCGTGTAAGAAAGATTGAGGCGCGCAAATTCTATCTGCTGGGGGTGATAAATGCCTAGTTGTTCAATGAGCCAGTCATATAAGGGGCGGTGTACTTCAAATTCCAGAGTACAAATAGAATGAGTAATGCCTTCTATAGAGTCGCACAGTCCGTGAGCAAAGTCGTACATGGGGTAAATGCACCACTTAGTACCTGTGCGGTGGTGCGGCTCTTTCTTGATGCGGTAAAGGACAGGGTCGCGCATGTGCATGTTAGGAGAAGCCATATCGATTTTAGCGCGAAGTACTCGGCTGCCTTCCTCGAACTCGCCTGCTTTCATGCGCCGGAATAAATCCAAATTTTCTTCTACAGAGCGGTTGCGGTAAGGACTTTCCTTTCCTGGTACGGTAGGAGTGCCTCGCGTAGCTGCTATTTCTTCGGCGCTTTGGTCATCCACATAAGCTTTTCCCTGGCGGATAAGTTGTTCTGCCCATTCATATAGCTGGTCGAAATAATCGGAGGCATAGAATTCTCCATCCCATTGGAAGCCCAACCAGCGCACATCGTTGCGGATAGCTTCTACGTATTCTATCTCTTCAGTGGAAGGGTTAGTATCATCGTAGCGAAGGTTGCATTTGCCATTGTATTTTTGTGCCAAACCGAAGTTAAGGCAAATGGACTTTGCATGTCCGATATGCAAATAACCATTGGGTTCAGGGGGAAAACGCGTATGCACTCTACCCCCAAAGCGACCTGTTCGATTGTGTTCTTCTATAATTTGCTCGATGAAATTAAGGGATTTATGCTCATTTGCCTCCATCTTTTGCACCTAAGTTTGCAAGACTGCAAAAATAACAAAAGCCTTTAAAAGCGATCTACCTTCGCTGCGGGTCATTGAAATTTTGCAAGCAAGTAGGGAAAAAGTATTTACTTTGCATTGATAATAAAAGTAAGTGCCATTGGAAAATTTTATCGTTTCGGCTAGAAAGTATCGCCCCACTACTTTTGACGCAGTAGTAGGTCAGCAGCATATTACTACTACTTTAAAAAATGCCATTAGAACAAACCAACTTGCACAGGCTTTTCTTTTTTGCGGACCGAGAGGGGTAGGCAAAACCACTTGTGCGCGCATTTTAGCCAAAACTATCAATTGCCAGCAACGGACTCCAGAGGGGGAAGCCTGTGGCATATGCGATTCTTGCAAGGCGTTTGCCTCGGGTACCTCTCTCAATATTGCTGAGTTAGATGCAGCTTCCAACAACTCAGTAGAAGACATTCGCAACCTTATCGACCAGGTCCGCTATCCTCCTCAATTTGGAAAGCGCAAAGTGTACATTATCGACGAGGTGCATATGCTCTCCACAGCAGCTTTTAACGCTTTTTTGAAAACATTAGAAGAACCGCCGCCGTATGCCATTTTTATTTTAGCTACTACTGAAAAACACAAAATTTTGCCAACAATTCTTTCTCGCTGTCAAATTTTTGATTTTAATCGCATTCAGGTCAGAGATATTGCAGACTATTTGGCTAAAGTTGCTCAACAGGAAGGCATTCGAGCAGAGTATGAAGCTCTGCGGTTGATCGCTCAAAAGTCCGATGGAGCTTTGCGCGACGCCCTTTCCATGTTCGACCTGATGGTAACCTTCTCCCCCGACCGCAGCCTCACCTATAAGCAGACAATTGCTAATCTGCATATTTTAGACTACGATTATTATTTTAGAATTACCGAAGCCCTGCTCAAAGGCGATATGGCTTCCGCTTTGCTGATTTTCAGAGAAATTCTTCAGCAAGGCTTCGATGGACATAACTTTATTACAGGTCTTACCAAACACTTCCGCGACCTGCTGGTTTGCACTGATAAAGCTACCATAGAATTACTTGAAACTTCTCAAGAAGTCAAGCAGCGCTATCTTCAGCAAGCTTCTCAAGCTACTTTAGGGTGGTTGCTTTCTGCCCTCCACATAGGACACGAATGCGATTTGTACTACAAAACAGCCAAAGATCCAGCCTTGCACGTTGAAATTGCATTAATGAAAATGGCACATCTGCGTTCTGCTGTGAGCCTTGCCCAAATGGTAGAGGAGTTAAAAAAAAAATTGAATTAAAATCGAGTCAGGAAAAAAGCGCTCTTGCTGGACAGTTGCTCTCAGCTGCTAAAGGACCTATCAAAGCTACGCCCAAGATTCAAAGACAACCCCTCCAAGAGCAACCACCTCCCCAACCCGCTGCTTCTTTAGGTACTTTTTCTTCAGCAACGCGTACTACGTTCACTCCACCGACTGCAGAAACCGTACAACAAGCATGGAATGATTTTGCAGAACCATTCAAGCAGCACAAACCGCTCACCTTTAGCATGCTTACCTGGAAGCCAATTGAATTTGCATATCCCGTCATTAGCCACACTCTTCGACGGAATGCAACAGATGTGGAGGCATTCAAAGAAATACAATCTCAGTTAATTGACTTTTTGCGCAAACATTTTAACGACAACGCACTTAGTGTTCAAACAAAAGAAGCCTCTTTTGAAGAAAGCCAAGCCAATAGCCCAAAGCTATACACCAATGCAGAAAAATTCTACTTTTTGATAGAGCAGCATCCAATTTTAAACCAATTACGCCAACTACTTGGACTAGAACCTGAGTAAAGATATGAAAAAAGCGACAAACCTGCTATCTTTATTGGAAAAATACAAGGATAGTTTTGCCTCTGTCATGCCCTTTAGCTTGAAGGGGGAGCACATCTGGCACATCGACTTAACAGCTAACAACTCATCACTTTTAGCTATCAACTGGCGCGACACAGAGGTGCTAAGCCAGTATGTCTTCGGGCAACTCCAAGAAAGAAACGCTATCGCTGCTGTTGGAGGGTATAATGAAGAACGCTTTTGTTACTATCGCAGCCCGCATTTTACTCTTGGAAATAAACCGCGCACTGTTCATTTAGGCATTGACATATGGACCTATGCTGGAACGCCGATTGCCGCTCCTCTTCCAGGAAAAGTACACAGTTTTGCCAACAACAACCGCTTTGGAGACTATGGCTACACGATTATTTTAGAGCATGAGCTAGAAAATTGCAAATTTTTTACTCTTTATGGGCACCTTGCAGAGCAGTCTTTAAAAGAATTGGATGAAGGCAAAGAGATTCAAGCGGGGCAAGTATTTGCTTGGATAGGTTCTCCTTGTGAAAATGGGAGTTGGCCGCCGCACTTGCACTTCCAACTCATCACAGACATGATGGGCAACAAAGGAGACTTTCCAGGAGTATGCGCCGCTAGCCACCGCCACTATTGGCTGGCTCTTTGCCCCGATCCTTCTATTTTGTTAGGGGTATGAGGTTGAAATGTAAGCCCGTATCTTCTGCGTATTCTTCGCCGCTTTCTTTCATATCAATATCTTCGGGCTTGTAGTACCAGTTAATTGTTACTGTACCTTTGCCGCTTTGCTGGTACTCCGCCAAAAGGTCAAAAATTTCCATAAACCGCCGCGAAGTACTGGTGTTGTAATAGCTCATGCAAAAATCAAAAACAATATGACGTCCTGGTGTTTTTAAGTATTCAGATAGCCACTCAAAGACGGGCTTGTAAAACTCTAGCGTGTACTCGTGATAGGATTCGCCACTAATGCTCAAATGACCTGTTTGGGCATTGAAGTTAATTTCAGGGATAAAAATATCAGGTGCGCTGTAAAAATTTTCCATTACTAATTGCCCTTGCATACATTAATCCACATGAGGATTGAGGGACTTATTTACTTTGGCAACAAAGATAAGAAATACCTTGTCATCTTCTATCGGAATGATTTCATAACTGAGGGGTTGCCCTGACTTGCGCACTATTTCAATCAGTCCAATGCTACCTCCTACGCTGCCTTCTTTTACTGGCAAGCGGCGCTGTTGTCGGTAGTATTCCCGTAGTTCGTCGGGGTCTAGTTGGTTAATATAATCGCAATGGCGAGCCACATAAGCGGCATTTTCTGGCTGAGCCACGTTGCCAGAGGCAACCAAATAGTGCGTGTCCGATTCGCCGATAGCTACAATGCCTACTCCTACCTCGCGTTGATCCTTAGCTGAAAACTCCTTGACAGCTGAGTAGTGCAAAATGTTTTGAGCCAGTTCTACTACTAGCGCAAAAAGCCGACGGGCAATAACTTCATTGTCAGGGCGGCGCTTGATGCTCAAGGCAATCAAAGAAAGCAAATCTTGTGACATAATCCCTTGTGCCACTAAAGAAAGATGATGCACCTTGAGCCGACGGTAGAACTCATAAATGCTAAAAGACTGCTCGGTAGCACTCATGCATATAAGTAGATTTGACCGCAATATATACCTAAATCAGTTCACGATCAAAGTCTTTGGTATTTTTGCACCAAAGAGGTATCTTGGCAAGTGGCTAGCATTTGGGCATAGGTCAGTCCTGTAAGGGGATGGCGCCAGGTAGGTAGTAAATCAGCCAAAGGATGTAGAACAAACCGCCTTTGCGCCATGGCAGGATGAGGAACGCATAACTTTGCAGAGTGAATGACTAAATCGTCAATGGCGATGATATCTATGTCCAGGGTACGAGGTCCCCATTTGAATAGCCTTTGCCTACCTGCTTGGTTTTCAATTTCTTGCAGGATAGATAGCAAGGTTTCTGGCTCGTGGGGCGTATCAACAACAAGAGCCTGGTTAAGAAAGTCAGCTTGTTGGGTGAAACCCCAAGCTGCAGTTTGATAAATTTGTGAAATATGTACGATTTTTCCAGCAAGTTGGCTAATTTTTTCTACTGCAAAAGAAAGATACCCCTCTCGATCCCCTACATTGGTGCCCAATAGCAAATGAGCTGTATACGCGTTCATAAAGTTCTGGAAGATTTTTTCTGCAAAAGTAGGCAAATAGAGCTGGGCAAACGCTCTTGGTGCAAGCAAATTAACTAAGCAAATCTTGCCAAATTTTTGTGTTGTTCTTGCTTAAGGTTTTTTATACGCGTTGCTTTTTGGGATAAAAAACTAACAAAACAGACCAAGATTACAACTGCTCTCATGCAAAAAATTTGTTTGTACAAGGTAAGTGGCTTGAAAAGGAAAAACTAAGCACAAGCGCAAGTAGGCTGGTAACTCTTTGGAGTACTTGAGAAAGATTCACAAACAAAAAGCGAGCAAATGGATTAATTTGCTCGCTAAAAGATAGAGCTCAGAAGGCAACATCATTTGCCTTCTTCGGCGGCGCGTTCGGCTTTTAGCTTTTTGAGCATTTTGCCAATTTCTTGATCAATTAGCCAAATTCCTTGTCCTTCCTCGCCAATTATATCAAAAAGCTCTACTAGGCGACGCGCCATTGCTTCTTCTTCGCGCTGTTCGTTTACATACCACTGCAAAAATTGGAATGTAGCAAAGTCTTTTTCTTGGAAGCAAAAATCTGCTAGGTTGCTAATTGCTCGGCTTACAGTGATTTCATGCTCTAGCACATGGTCAAATACTTCTCGGAAACTGTTGAACTCGTAGCGCAGGTTGCTAATTTCTGGAGCCAACGCATGCCCCCCTGCCTCATTGATGTAGTGCATGAGCTTGAGCATATGCATTTTCTCTTCCTCAAAATGATCGTAGAGAAACTCAGCAGCATTTAAATAGCCTCTGTTCTCGCACCATGAAGCCATCGCCAAGTAGTAAAAGGCAGAGAGCCCTTCTAGACGAACTTGTTTATTGAGTTTGCTTTCCACTTCTGGCGTTAGAGAAGTTTTAGCGGTTATAACCGTTTTCATACTTTTTTCTGCTTAATTTCCTACCAATATAATGTTTGTCAGTGAAAAATGTTTGCACAAAGTAAAATTTAGAGCAATTCTAAGTCCAAATAATTAAGTTGTTGGCGGTTGTCTCTTGTCTTAAGCTGCAAGAACTTGTATCCAACTTTTCGGTTTAAATTTGCTGGCTTGTTCTTTTGATATGAACTGGAATCGTTTGACCGCTGCTTCTCAGCTGGAAGTGCTCAAAAAAAATTCTCATCAACATCCCGTGTTAATTTTCAAACACAGCACGCGTTGTTCCATCAGCCATGCCGCGCTTAATAGGCTTGAGCGTTGTTGGGATGCTGCGCGAGTACATGGTTTAATGCCCTATTACTTGGACTTGATCGCTTACCGCGATGTTTCTAACCAAATCGCTAACGATTTTGGCGTAAAGCACCAATCACCGCAAGTATTGTTAATTTTTCAAGGAAAATGCATTTATCACGCTTCTCATTTTGATATTAATTTTGAAGATTTGGTAGAAAAACTATCTCAAGTTACTTCTTGATAACTCTTCGTGCCATGCTTCAGATAAGTTTTCTGCGCCAACACACGGAAAAAGCCATTGCTGGACTTAATAAGCGCCATTTTCCCAACGCGGCTCAAGTTATCTCCGAAGTGCTTGCCATAGACGATGAGCGCCGCCATACGCAAGCCGAGTTAGACAAGGCAAATGCTCGCCTCAATGCCCTTTCCAAAGAAATCGGCATTTTGATCAAAGCGGGCAAACACCAAGAAGCAGAAACAGCCAAAGCCGAAACTTTAGAGTTAAAAACGACTTCAAAACACCTCAGCGATAAACTAGCAGCCCTAGAGGAGGAATTAACCCGCAAGCTATACACCATTCCCAACATACCTCACGAAAGCGTACCTGATGGGCGCTCCGCCCAAGACAATGAGGTAGTATTTCAACATGGCTCCCTACCTACGTTAGATAGCAATGCACTACCCCATTGGGATTTGGTCAAAAAATACGACATCATCGACTTTGAACTAGGCAATAAGATCACGGGAGCGGGTTTCCCTGTTTACAAAAACAAAGGCGCAAAACTACAACGAGCTTTAATGAACTTTTTCCTAGACCGCGCCACTCAAGCTGGTTATGTGGAAATACAACCTCCCTCGTTGGTAAATGAAGCCTCTGGTTATGGCACAGGGCAACTGCCTGACAAAGACGGGCAAATGTATTACATTGCCGCTGATGGACTGTATCTAATCCCAACAGCAGAAGTGCCCATTACTAACCTTTATCGGGATATGATTTTGCGCAAAGAAGATTTGCCCATTAAAAACGTAGGTTTTACCCCTTGCTTTCGGCGCGAAGCAGGTTCTTGGGGTGCCCACGTGCGCGGACTGAATCGATTGCATCAATTTGAAAAAGTTGAAATTGTTCAAATCCAAACACCAGATAAATCCTATGAAGCTCTGCAGGAAATGTGCCAGTACGTAAAAAGTTTGCTTATCGACCTGGAACTGCCCTTTCGCATGGTCAAACTCTGCGGCGGCGATATGGGATTTACCGCTGCCCTTACTTATGACTTTGAAGTATATGCCGCTGCTCAGCAAAGATGGCTGGAAGTGAGTTCAGTAAGCAATTTTGAAACTTTTCAAGCTACTCGGCTTAAGTTGCGCTACCGAGATGAAAACAACAAAACCCAATTGTTGCACACCCTTAATGGTAGTGCATTAGCCTTTCCTCGCGTAGTGGCGGCTTTGCTGGAAAACCATCAAACAAGTCAAGGAATTCGCTTGCCTAAAGTGCTTGTCCCCTATACGGGATTTGATGTAATTGACTAAAGTAAAAAATTTTGCCCGAATTATATACCTACTCAAGTTGTTTAAAGTGCTTATCCTTGCACTTGCAAGTCGCGCTGTAACTTTGATGATGACTTATTAAGCATGTTTTTAATTGATTAAGCAAAAAGCTACCCCATGTCAGCGTCTTTGACGCACTTGCAAAACCTGCTTGAGCTAATAGCGCTAGAAAAACAGACAGAAGAACAGGAGTTTAAGCAAAAAGTAGAAGAAGCCTCTTTAAGTCATCAGCGGCAAAGTGGATACACTTGGTACCCTGTCAAAATTATTGGCAGCCAAGTAACCACGGGCAATCGCTTGCGCCTAGAAATTGCTCGCCTTAGCCATTTTGATGCGCCGCTGGTGTTTCAGCCCAATGCAGCGGCCATGCTTGCCCGTTGGGAAAACGGCAAAATGCAGCAATGGCTTTGCGGAGTAATTACTGCCGCCTGGCAAGAAAAACTCAGTTTAGTTACAGACCAGGAAGAACTGCCCCAATGGGTAGAGGAATCTCCCATAGGAGTTACACTCATGTACGATGCCATTACTTACCAGACCATGGAACAGGCTCTCAAGGCGGTAATGGCAGCCCAAGACAATCGTCTAGCCCAGTTGCGGGAAATCCTCACAGGTTTTTGCCCGCCTTCTTTTAAAGAAGGTCAATGGCATTACTTTCCTCCATCGCTCAACCACGACCAACAAAAGGCTTTAGAATTGGTTCACAATGCCTGTGATGTAGCTGTGATTCACGGTCCTCCAGGCACGGGTAAAACCACTATTTTGGTAGAAATTATCCGCCAAACTGTAGCGACAGAAAAGCAAACTTTGGCAGTTGCCCCTAGCAATAATGCTGCTGATTTGCTTGCTGAAAGACTTTCGCAAATGGGATTGAATGTAGTACGCCTTGGCAATCCAGCTAGAGTAGGAGAGGAGTTGCAAAGCCTTACCTTAGAAGCTCAGCTAGAACACCATCCCGACTACCGACAAATGCTCCAATGGCGCCGCAAAGTTGTTGAACTTTTCGCACAAGCCAGTAAATACAAGCGCCATTTTGACCAGAAAGCGTATCAAGAACGTCTATTTCTTCGTCAAGAAGCAAGGCAATATTTGAAATTGGCTAACCAAACCGAAGAATATATTATTAATGACGTACTTGCTAAGGCACAAGTGATAGTAAGCACTCTTTCAGGAGCGGCTCACCCTGTTTTGAAGAACCGCTATTTTAAAACAGTGTTCATAGATGAGGCTGCTCAGGCTGTTGAGCCAGCCTGCTGGATAGCTATTGCAAAAGCGCATCGGGTAGTGATGGCGGGAGACCATTGCCAACTGCCTGCGGTAGTCAAATCCAATGAAGCAGCGCGCAAAGGGTTAGCCATTAGTCTTATGGAACGCTTTATGAGTTTTCCTTATGCTAGCCATGCAAGCGTCATGCTCTCGGTGCAATACCGCATGCATCCCGATATTATGGCTTTCCCTTCTCAGTGGTTTTACTCGAATCGCTTGCAGGCAGCAATAAATATTAGCCATGAGTGGTTGCATGAGCAACTTCCGCCTATGATGTTTATAGACACCGCTGGGTGTGGTTTTGAAGAAAAAATAGACCTTGCCACTGGCAGCATTTTTAATGAGCAAGAAGCGATGTTACTTAAAAACATAATTTGCAGGGATAGGGAATTATTGCCCCTGCAAATAGCGGTGGTGAGTCCCTATCAAGCACAAGTAAAACTCCTGCGCCAACAGCTAGACGGCTACCCTGACATTGAAGTCAATACCATTGACAGCTTTCAAGGACAAGAGCGAGAAAGTATTTACATCAGCTTAGTGCGTTGCAACACCACAGGTCAGATAGGTTTCCTCAACGACCTGCGCCGAACTAACGTAGCCATGACAAGAGCTAAAAAACGACTGGTAATTATAGGAGACAGTGCTACGCTAGGTTGCCATCCTTATTACCAGTCGCTGATCGATTTTGCCATTAGCAAAAATTATTACCGCAGTGCTTGGGAGTGGCTATAAACCACGCTTGAGGAGTTGGTCTAACCAGGCTTGAAGATGCGCTTTATCTTTTTTGAGTTCGGCATTTTCCTTGCGAAGCTGTTCTAACTCTGCTAGGGTGCGTTCCCACTTGGCTTCTTCAGCAAGCTTTTCTTGGGCTAGTTGGGTTTCGCTAGGCCGTGGCGTCATCGTGCTTAAATCAGCCGTTACTAGCTCATCGAGGGTTAGGTTGAAGTGTTTGGCAATAGCAACTAAGGTTTTAAGAGAAGGTTCGGTACCCACCTCATAAGAAGCTACCTTGCCCCTTGTCAAATTAAACAACTTTGCAAAGCCGTATTGGCTTAAATTGTTCACGTCTCTTAGGAATTTGATGTTATTTGCTAAATTAATCATAGCTTTCGAGCAGTTATTTGTTGATTCTTATGACCAAGTTGAGGAAATTTTGCATTACGACCAAAATTTTGGGTATTTTTTTTCAATTTAAATTTATTGGCGTTATTTTGTTCCCCAGTAAAGAACATTTTAGCATAAAATGGCAATAGAACTTACCGCATCGGACATAGAAATAATAGCTAATGCCGCCGGTTGCAGCAAAAAAGAAGTGCACCATGTACTGAAAGGAAAACGCGGTCAGCGCAATACTCCTTTGCAACAAAAAATCAAACTCCTTGCAAACTTGCGACAACAGCAAAATGAAGCCCTGCAATTTCTAGGAGCTATTGAACAATTCAACACTTCGGGATTTTCACCTAAAGGACTGAATGGTTTTAAGGAATTGAAACATTTGCTTTCCTCCTATGTCATCGACAGCAACCACGATGGGGTGTTTGCCTTTAATCATCAATTGCAATATACCTTGTGGAATAAACGCATGGAAGAACTCAGCGGCATTCCAGCAGAGCAGGCTATTGGCAAAACGCCTTGCCAAATTTACCATACAGCTCCACAAGCAATTGATTACCAGAAAGATAATCTTGTAAAGCAGCGCGTTCTGCAAGGGGAGTATGTTTCTTTTCCTGCAAAAGCTTATACCTATCCCAATGGCAAACAATACTGGCATGAATTGTATTTTAGCCCCTTGCGCGACAATGCTCACAATATCATAGGAGGAGTATGCATTGTAAAAGACGTAACCGACTACATTAGAAAACAACAAGAACTAAGTGAATGCATTGCCCGCTACGAAATTGCTGAAGTATTTACCAGTACAGCTGTTTGCAAAGGATGGATGCAAAATAATTACTATTGGCTGGAGTGGATCTCTCCTTCATTTACTAGCTTGTTTGGCTATACCCTCGAGCAATTCAACCTTGCTTCGCGGCAATATAGAGGATGGATTACCAACGAAGCTCAAGCATTGCGCTACAAAGCCACTGAACAAAATTTATTAGATGGCAAGGCAGTCAAAGATTTTGTTTTGTTTGCCCACCGCAATGGCAGGCTCATTCCCTCGGCATGTTACTACAAACCCTTGCCGCCGACTAAGCAGGGAAATGCTGCCTTTTTACTGGCTATTAACGAAGTACATACAGAAAAAGAAAACAATTGGCGCATTAGAGATTTTTTTGAAGACGCCGATAACTTTTTTGCCATTTTACAAAGCAAAACTTTTGACATTATTTACGCCAATGCCTCTTTGGCGCGGTATGCCAAAAACAATGCCGCTGTAGGGCAAAGTTTTATAGAAACCCATCGGCGTTCTCACCAGAGAGAACTCAAACAAGCCCTTTTCGAATTACAAAAAGTTTTTGACCGCTCTTATGCGATCTTAGACATGGGAACCAACCGCGCCTTTGACAATCGCACTCTTGTATGGCTTTTCGTGCAAGCAAATCCAGCTAATATTTATGCGGTTGGCAAAATCCTGATATAAAAAATTGCTTATGTAAAAGAATTTAGCTATACCTTTGCAAGGTTTTACTATCTATTTTTTAGCTATGTCCGCCTACGACAAAATTGTTGCTCTGCTTGGGGCAGAAGCAGAGTCGCTGCTCAACCATCAAAGCAAAACTATCGACAAATCTCACTTGCACTTGCCCAGCCCTGATTTTGTGGATAAAATATTTGCTCCATCCAACCGCCCCCCTCAAGTATTGCGCAGTTTAGGACAACTTTTTGGCACTGGGCGCCTGGCTCATACGGGCTATCTTTCCATTTTTCCCGTAGATCAGGGCATTGAACATTCAGCAGGGGCTTCCTTTGCTCCTAACCCCATTTATTTCGACCCAGAAAACATTGTTCGCCTGGCTCTTGAAGCAGGATGCAATGCCGTGGCTACTACCTTTGGCGTGTTGGGCATGATGTCGCGAAAATATGCCCATAAAATACCTTTTATCGTCAAGATTAATCACAATGAACTGCTTACCTATCCCAATAAGTACGATCAAATTATGTTCGGAACTGTAAAGGAAGCATGGAATTTAGGAGCAGTTGCGGTAGGAGCTACTGTCTATTTTGGTTCTCAAGAGTCCAACCGCCAATTAGTAGAAGTAGCGGAAGCCTTTGAAATGGCTCATGAATTGGGCATGGCTACTGTCTTGTGGTGTTACACTCGCAACAGTGCCTTTAAAAAGGAAGGGGTGGACTACCACAACGCTACCGATATTTCTTCTCAGGCTACTCACATCGGTGCCACTATTCAAGCTGATATCGTCAAGCAAAAACTTCCTGTTAATAACGGAGGCTTTACCGCCCTTAACTTTGGAAAAACGCACCCGAAAGTATACACTGAATTAACTACTGACCATCCTATTGACCTTTGCCGCTATCAAGTAGCGAATTGCTACATGGGACGGGTAGGGTTGATTAACTCTGGCGGCGAGTCTTCTGGAGCGAATGACCTTGCCGAAGCAGTGCGCACCGCCGTTATCAACAAGCGCGCTGGAGGCATGGGACTCATTCTAGGAAGAAAAGCCTTCCAACGACCTTTCAAAGAAGGAGTGGAACTACTCAACACCGTGCAAGACGTTTACCTTGCCTCAGAAATTACAGTGGCTTGATGTACTTTTGTAGGAAATTCAAAAAAGTGCTCCATGAGCTGGTTTAAACGTTCTGAAAAAAACATTACCACTCCTACGGCAGAGAAAAAGGACGCACCTAACGGCATGTGGTTTAAAACCCCTGCGGGTAAGATTGTCCATATGAAAGAGCTAAAAAACAACTGTTATGTAAGCCCAGAAGATGGCTATCACGTCAAAATAGGTTCCCGTGAGTATTTTGAAATACTTTTTGACAACAATGAGTTTACGGAAATTGCCCCTGATTTGAAACCTACCGATCCGTTGAACTTTGTAGACACTAAACCCTACACAGAACGTTTGCAAGAAAGCCAGCTCAAGACAGGGCTCAACGATGCTGTTCGGGCTGCCTATGGTAAAATGAATGGGTTGGACATTGTCATTGCTTGTATGGATTTTGATTTCATAGGCGGCTCGATGGGCTCTGTGGTAGGGGAAAAAGTGGCTCGTGCTATCGATTGTGCGCTAGAGAAACGCTGGCCCTTGCTAATTATCTCCCGCTCAGGAGGAGCGCGCATGATGGAAGCAGGCTTCTCCTTAATGCAAATGGCTAAAACAGCTGCTCGGCTGGCTTTATTAAACCAAGCGCGTGTGCCTTACATCTCTCTCATGACTGACCCTACTACAGGAGGAGTTTCAGCTTCTTTTGCCATGCTGGGAGACTTTAATATTGCTGAACCAGGTGCCCTTATCGGTTTTGCAGGTCCTCGAGTCATTCGCGAAACCATCGGCAAAGACCTTCCCAAAGGATTTCAAACTGCCGAATTTTTGCTAGAACACGGATTTTTGGATTTTATCGTGGATAGAAGACAACTGAAAAGCAAGCTCACTCTTTTGCTAAAAATGTTGCAGTAGTTACTTGCCCTGCTGTTGTGCATGAACGAATAATTTACTGGCAATTTTTTTGTGATAAACTTGAAGCATGGGTTAGACACTTAATTTACCTTCAAAACATCAACTCTGCTTTTGCACAGTTATGGAACTGGTCAATTATCAATTGCTGGAACAAACTAAAGACCAACTTCGCCAAAAATGGAATGCTGCACGTCCATTTCGGTATGTTTGAGCCCATTTTGTAAAGTCATTTGCATCATTCGCTAAAAGTAGATTGGCAGTGAAATATTACTCTTGAGTTTGCTGAAAATTTTTGGCTTACATAAAAACACTCTTAAAACGAGTCAGGCTGAAAAAAGTAATGCAACGACCTCACCATGTAATTGTAACTACTTTTTGGTCTTACAAAGATGCTCTTATACAAAACTGTACGCTACCTTACCTAAAAATTATGCATCAATATTTGCCAGTAGGTAGCAAAATTTTTTTGCTAACTACAGAAAAACCACATTTTAGCATTGACAAACAAGAACGAAGTGTTATTAGGCATTACTTGAGTCAATGGAATATTGTGCATAGAAGTTTTCCTTATTACCCCTATGGCTGGCGTTCCTTCTTAAACTGGATGCGAATAGTATTTCGTTTGCTTTTAGACGCGTGGCTCTATCGCGTAAAATATATTCATACTTTCTGTCCTCCAGCGGGCATTTCTGCTTATTTGCTTTCGGTGTTGTCAGGGGCTACTTTGGTGCTGGACTGCTATGAGCCTCATGCAGAAGCCTCAGTAGAAAATCAAGACTGGCAGCGCAATAGCTTTCGGTTTCGCTTGTTGTTCTGGTTGGAAAAGCTCCAGTCGCGACGGGCACGGTACGTTCTTTCCAATACCGCAGGCATGAAAGAGTATGCACGCCAGAAATATGGCGTGGAATTCCCACATTTTTGCGTAAGACCTAATTGCACCAACTTAGAGCAGTTTTCTGAAAAAAATATCAAAAAGCCAGAATTACTTGCCAAATATGGCTTTGAAAATAAAATTGTCGCAGTATATGCGGGGAAGTTTGGCGGTATTTACTTGAAAAAAGAATTTTTTGACCTTCTCAAAGTAGCTCACCAGTATTGGGGAGAACAGTTTCGCGTTTTGATACTCACTCCTCATCCAAAGCAGGAGGTAGAACAGATGGCAGCAGAAAGTGCTCTAGACAGCCGCATTATTACTTCTCTATTTGCTCCTCCTCAACTGGTGCCTGATCTAATGGGCTTGGGCGATTTTGGCATTACTCCTGTTAAACCCGTGCCTACGAAGCGCTATTGCTCTCCTGTGAAAGATGGCGAATACTGGGCTTTAGGTCTTCCCGTGATTATTCCGCAAGGCATTGGTGAAGATGCTGAAATTATTGCCCGTTACCATATCGGGGCTGTGCTTGCTGAGCTTTCGCCAGCGGCTTACAAGCAAGCTATCGCCCAAATTGACCGTTTACTGCAAGGAGATAGAGCAGCCTTGAGAAAAAAAATCCGCCAAATTGCCTATCAGTACAGGGGATTTCACATTGCGGAAAAAGCGTACGCACAAGTATATCAACAGCATCCTTCTAATGATAATCTTCCATGAGCTATTTTTGGACCTATTCACGCGTTGATTTGCTCAAATCCAATGGGGAGATAGTTCGCACAGGGTGGCAAAATTCGCGTTAAATTTGTACTGGCAAAATCGCGCAAGTGTGTATAAAAAATTAATTTTTTGGTTGTTGCTATTGTCACTTATAGCGGGATGGGCCCTTGCCCAGCCATTGCCAATGTTTCAGGGAAGTTACAAAGCCCTTCAGCAAGAGGCGCGTCGCCAAAATAAGCCTTATTTTGTGTTTTTTTATACCAATTGGTGCATGCCTTGCCAAAAAATTATGCAAGAAGGGTTTTATGACAGCAATTTCGTCGCCTATGCTCAAAGAAATTATCTTGCCTATGCTTTAGATGGGGAGTCGCTCATTACAGAAGGGAAAAAACTGGCTTTGATGTACAACGTTCATTTTTTTCCGATGATATTGGTTTTTACTCCTCAAGGAAAAGAAGTAGAACGAATGGACGGCTATTTAAAACCCGATGAACTGCTAGCCTTACTGAAGCGAAATGTACATCAACAAGGCGAGCCTACCGGGGAGTACATCTATCTCAACGACGATCCCCCTAGAGCTACTCGCGTTCGCCCCACAGGCAAGGGACTTTACAAAGTGCACATAGAAAAAATGCCTTCTTCAGGATATGGCTTGCAACTAGGGGTATATGAAAATTACGAAACAGTTTTTAGAGAGATAGAAAAATTACAAGAACGCCATCACCGCAACATTTTAGTGCATATCAATGAAAGGGATGGCAAAACTGTTTACCATCTTATTTTAGGTCCTTTTAACTCCCAGCGCGCTGCCATTACTTACAGCGAAGTGCTTGAGAGCCGCTACGGCACCAAAGGCGTTATAGTGCTACTGGCTGGCATGAAGTAACTTAACTGCATTTGCATACCTTTTCTAGTATGACTAATTTTGCTTATCACCTTTTGTAGTAGTGTTATGGCTATCATGATTACTGAGGAGTGCATCAACTGCGGCGCGTGTGAACCTGAATGCCCTAATAATGCCATTTATGAAGGCGGTGTGGAGTGGACATGGGCACAAGGCACAGCATTAACCCAAGTAGAGTTAGATAACGGCATTGTGATAGATGCTCACCAACCTCAAAAGCCTCTTTCCGACGAGTTTTACTACATTGTTCCCGATAAATGCACTGAGTGTGTTGGCTTTCACGAGGAACCGCAGTGTGCCGCTGTTTGTCCAGTGGATTGCTGCGTGCCAGACCCCGACGTAGTAGAAACAAAAGAAGAACTCCTTGCCAAAAAAGCATGGCTCCATGCTGAAGTTTAATTTGTTGAGAATCTTTGGAGAGTACTTAGTTTTTCTCTGGCGCGCTTTCACCAATCGAGAACCGCTGCGAATTTACTGGAAACTTTATATAGATGAGTGTTTGCTCATCGGCATAGATTCCCTTACCATTGTTGCTATCACCTCTACTTTTATCGGGGCAGTAACAGCAGTCCAGACGGCTTACAACTTGGTGAGTCCGTTGATTCCCTTGTATATCATTGGGCTCATCGTAAGGGACATGACCATCTTGGAACTTGCTCCTACTGTCACAGCCATTGTGTTTGCCGGGAAAGTGGGGTCCAATATTGCAGGGCAGCTAGGCACTATGCGCATTACCGAGCAGATTGATGCCTTAGAAGTAATGGGCATTAATTCAATTTCTTTTTTAGTGTTGCCTAAAATTTTAGCAGGCATTACCATGTATCCCTTGCTGGTCATCTTAGCTGCTTTTCTATCCATTGTAGGAGGGTATATCGCTGGAACGGTAGGAGGGCTCATTACTCCAGATGAATACATTTACGGCATTCGTGCCGATTTTATCGAATTTAATGTAGCCTTTGCCCTTATTAAATCGTTTGTATTTGCTTTTTTGATAACCACTATTTCTGCTTTTCAAGGATACCACACCCGTGGTGGTGCTTTGGAAGTGGGTATTGCAAGCACAAAAGCTGTAACCAACAGTTGCATAGCCTTGCTGCTGGCTGATTATTTGTTAGCAGAACTTCTGGTGTAGTGAATTGACGTGATCGAGGTAAAAAATATTAACAAATCATTTGAAGGCAAGCAGGTGCTTTTCAACATCAGTGCTGTTTTTAAGCCAGGCACTACCAGTATGATTATTGGCGGCAGCGGCACTGGAAAAACCGTCCTGCTTAAAAGCATCGTAGGTTTAATTCCTCCTGACTCAGGGCAAGTTCTTTTTGATGGCAGGGACTTTTACAACGGTACGCGTGAAGAGAAAAAAGCCCTTCGGCAAGAAATAGGCATGTTATTTCAAGGCGGCGCGCTGTTTGACTCTAAGACAGTGGAGGAAAATGTCCGTTTTCCATTGGATATGCTTACTAACATGCCTATGGATGAAAAAATGGACCGCGTAAATTTCTGTCTTAAGCGCGTAGGACTGGAAAATGCCAACAAAAAAATGCCTTCTGAGCTCAGCGGTGGCATGAAAAAACGCGTAGGCATTGCCCGCGCCATCGTTCTACAAACTAAGTATTTATTTTGCGACGAACCCAACTCTGGTCTTGACCCGCTGACTGCTATCATGATTGACAATTTAATTTACGAAATTACGAAGGAATACAATATTACTACTGTAGTTGTCTCCCACGATATGAATTCTGTCATGGAAATTGGCGAACACATCATTTTTATTTACAAAGGAGCTAAACTTTGGGAAGGCGACAACGAAAGCATTTTCCAAGCTGATGTAAAAGAACTCAACGAGTTTATTTTTTCCAACAAACTAACAAGAAAATTCAAAGTTGGTTAAACGAATTAAATTTCGTACTTTGCCGATTGTAAAAAACGATTTAAAAGGTGTATGGAATACGCAACCTTTGATGAGAGCAAATTTCCCATCGTCATTATTACTTTTAGGGCTGAAGAACCCACGATAGAAGAGTTTGAGAATTATTTAAACAAAGCGTTGGAAATATATCAGCGAAAAACACCCGTTAGCTTTGTATTTGACTGTACCCTTTCTAAATACCTACGAGCAGAATTGCGCATCAAGCAAGCAGAATGGCTCAAGAAGCACAAAGAATTAATATCTACCTGGCAAAAGTGCTTTGTTTTTGTCATGCCCAACAAATTAGTGCGCGTTATTTTAGATGCTATCATGTTCATTACTCCCTTACCCGCTCCTCATGTGATTGTAAAAACTTTGGAAGAAGGACTAGCAGAAGCCACTAAAGCACTTCAGGCAGCAGGAGTAGCAGTCCCACAGTAGGTAACTTAACCGTAGTACCAAGCAATAAGAGATAGGGTACCTATAAGAAAGCAGTACAAAGCAAAGTAAATTAACTGGCTATTGCGCACAATGTGTATCATCGTTCTGCAAGCAAACATGCCTGTTAAAAAAGCAGCTACAAAACCACTTGCCAAAGCACTTATTGAAATGTGCAGGGTGGAAACATTTTCTAAATAATCCCTCGTTTCCAGCAAGATAGCTCCAAAAATAGGAGGCAAGACCATTAGAAAGGAAAAGGAGGTAGCTTTTTCCCGTTGAACGCCCAGTATTAAGGCAGCGGCAAGGGTAGCCCCCGAACGCGAAATGCCTGGGATAATAGCTATTGCTTGAGCGATGCCTATTACAAAAGCCTTAGCGAAAGACACGTCTTTGCCCTGCTGTGGCGAAAAATAATGAGCAAAAAGCAATAAACCTCCACTGCACAGCAACATAACAGCTACTAATGCCGTTTTGCCTTCAAAAAGCATTTCTACGGAGGGCTTGAATAATAAACCTACGATGCCAATCGGCAGCATAGAAATAAAAACCTTGGCAGCAAACTGCGATCCTTCGTTCCACTGCAGTTGCACCGTATCTTTCACCACTGATGCGATCTGCTTGCGAAAAATGACTATAGTGCTTAGCGCGGTGGCAGCGTGAAGGACTACAGAAAACAGCAAATTTTCTTGTACATCAATTGACAAAAAAAATTTGCCAAGTTCTATATGTCCACTGCTGCTGATGGGCAAAAATTCTGTCAAACCTTGAATGATGCCTAGCAAAATGGCTTGCCAGATGGTCATGGTATATTTTTCTTTGTCATAATCGCGAAAAATCCTACTACATAGCCCAGTAGCACTGTGATGGGACCAATGGTAAGCCCTAACACTCCGAAGCCAAACTCTTCTGTATCTAAAGCCATAAGCAAAAAGCCCATAGCTACGATGCCAATGCTGGCAAGCATGAGGATGTAATTTCGCCTCCCGAAGGGAAAACTCTTGCTTTTATCCGTTTGCATTTTCCGTGCTAATTAATTGAGATACAACTCGTCTAAAGAACGATGTAGATACTTATTTACAGCTATCCATGCGCTGGTTACGGCAATTAGCATTCCCACAACGAGCAAAAATAAAAAGATTACGGCGTTTTCTACCCAATCTTCTGCTTTTTTAAATTCTGGTGAGGCGTGATAAAGTCCCCAAAGTCCAGTTGCCAATACTGTTACTGCAATCACACCGCTGATGAAGCCATAACCAGCAGCACGCAATAAAAATGGTTTTTTAATAAAATAATCTGTTGCCCCTACTAGCTGCATGATGCGAATCGTAAAGCGCTGGGAGTAAAGGGCTAACTTAATGGCAATATGGACGAAAATGATGGTTAATATAATCAACAAAATAGCTAATGAGATGGTAACCAGTCCTACCAAACGCACATTTTTAGCAATTTGGTCAATAGCAATGTATTGATATGACACCTCAAATATTGCCTTTTCTTGTTCCAATTGCTCTTTGATGCCCTGCAAAGCCTCCTTAGTGTGGTACTGAGGCAAAATATTGACCATTACAGAATTGTGCAGCGGATTTTCCCTGGCGATCTCTAAAATGTTTTCCTCCAGTTGTTTAGACAATTTTTGCAAAGCCTCTTCTTTTGATACATATCTAATTTGCGGCTTGCCATTTTTTTTGACTACGTATGGTTGAGTTGCCAATAACTCCATGATTGCTGCACTATCTTGGGGGCTCAGTCCATTGTTGAGCAATACCTGAATTTCTATGCTAGACTGTAGTAACTTTGTCAGCCGGTGCGTGTGTTGAGTAAATAAAACAAAAGTACCGATGAGAATAAGAGCTGCAGTAATGCTACCGATGACGTTGCGACTGCGATAGCTACCTATGCGTGATGAAGAGACAGCAGAGTTACGCTCTTTAGATTTGTTCTTCATTGGGTTCTAACAAAGGCGTAAGGGGTAAGTTTTCTAACAAAAATAATTCTGCCAGCAGCATGGAAAGTAACTTTAAAGTGAAAATTTTCCGAGCATTGATTTTGACAAGCGGATTGACCCTATGGACGTGGAGTTTCAGTCAGGTATGTGCTCAATCCCTTTCCCGTGATACGCTTCGCTATCCACAAGAAAAGCATTTGCGCAATGTTCGCCAGCTTACTTTCGGAGGCGATAATGCAGAAGCCTACTTCAGTTTTGATGGACAAAAAATTGTCTTTCAATCTAACTACAAGGCATGGGGGCTAGAGTGCGACCAAATTTTTTACTTCGAACTTCAGCAGGGCGACATGTCCCAAGTACGCCCCAAAATGATCAGCACTTCGCATGGGAGAACTACTTGCTCTTACTTTATGCCAGGAGATACCACCATTTTGTATGCTTCTACTCACTTGGGAGGAATGGCATGCCCTGCAGTTCCTCCTCGGCAAGGAGGCAAATACGTTTGGCAAGTACATCCCGACTATGATATTTTTGTTGCTGATTTAAATGGCAATATTGTAAAAAGATTGACAAAAACAAAAGGATATGATGCAGAAGCAACGGTTTCTCCCAAAGGCGATAAAATTGTTTTTACTTCTATGCGTTCCGGCGACTTGGACCTTTGGGTAATGAATATAGATGGCAGCAAGCCGCGCCGCATTACGCGCCAGTTAGGCTATGACGGTGGTGCGTTTTTCTCTCCCGATGGTTCCCAAATTGTTTTTCGCGCTTCAAGACCAAAAACCCGCCAAGAAATCAAAGAATACAAACAGCTACTTAAAAAAGGTCTGGTGCAGCCTACGGAAATGGAAATTTTTATATGCAATGCCGATGGTTCTAATCTTAGACAAGTAACTCGCTTAGGGAAAGCCAACTGGGCACCGTTTTTTCACCCCTCGGGCAAAAAAGTATTGTTCAGCTCTAATCATGCCTCCCAGCGTGGCTTTCAATTCAACATTTACATGGTAGACCTACAAACAGGTCAATTAGAACAAATTACCTATGACCCTGTATTTGACTCCTTTCCTATGTTTTCCCCTGACGGCAAAAAATTGATTTTCAGCAGCAATCGCAACAATAAAGGCACTCGCGATACCAACCTGTTCATCGCTGACTGGGTAGAATAGTCTTAGAGCGTCAAGGAAACGAAAGGTATGGATAAGATAGTTGGATAAAAAAGCGAATCGGCTAATCTTAGCGACCCACCCTAAAGCGGCATATGATGGTGGATGAAAAGAGGTTGATAGCTATAGGAACCATGTAAAGAATGCCAAAGTCAGGGTGGGGACCACTTGAAAAGTACAAAAGATTGCCCTTCACAAGGCGCGTGCAAGAGCATTTCTCGAGCCATCAAAGCCTACGGATGGGAGGAAGAAATAGCACAAAAGTTGGAATCTTCTCCAGGTTTTATTCTTCAAAATGGATGCTATTAGGTTGAGCAAAAGTTGAGCCCTGCTCTAGTTGACTTAACTTTTACCTAAGACTCTCCAAATGAATTTAGCAAAAAGCTGGACAACTACTTAGATACCCATTTGCGATGCGTTAAACGAAAAAAGATCAAGCACGGAGAGTTATACAGTAAATGCTGTATAATAGTTTGGTTTGGACAGTCTGCTACCAATGAGCAGCGGGGTGACATTGATTCACAATGCGTTTGAGGTGCTCTCTGCTCAAGTGAGTATAAATCCCCGTAGTAGCTATTGATTCATGCCCTAGCATATCGCGCACAGCGATCAGATCGGCGCCGCGCTCTACCAAATGAGTAGCAAAGGAATGCCGAAACGTATGAGGACTTACATTTTTGGCAATCCCCGCTGCTGTGGCCGCTTGGCGAACTATGTAAAAAATCATCACTCGCGAAAGGGCTTTCCCTTTGCGATTGAGGAAAATGTAGTTTTCATGCCCTTTAGCGATGGGTTGATGGGAACGCCCATGCAAAAGATAGTCATTTATTGCCTCTATAGCATGTTTTCCGATGGGAATAATTCTTTGCTTGCGTCCTTTACCTTGCACGCGAATCAATCCTACCTCAGGCATGAAATCGCTAAGCCGTAGCGAAATCAGTTCACTAACGCGCACCCCACAACTGTAAAGGGTTTCTATAATCGCCTTGTTTCGGTAGCCCTCTTTTTTAGAAAGGTCGATGGCGTTAAGGATGGCTTGTACTTCTTCTACACTGAGGGTATCAGGGAGAAAGTATTGCGTTACAGGAGGATGCAAATGCTCGGCGGGATTATGGGGCAACTGTTCCACTTGCACCAAGTAACTGAAAAAGGCGCGGACACCGGCAACGATCCGCGCCTGCGAACTATGGGTCAGTTGTATTTCGGTCAAGAAAGCCATGAAGTGCTCTAAATGGCTAAGCTGGATTTGCTGGTAAGAAATTTGCCCGTATTCTGTGCAAATAAATTCAGCTAATTTTTTTACATCGCGCAAGTAGGCTTCTACTGAATGAGGACTAAAATTGCGCTCCAGCCGCAAGTAGATTTCAAATCTCTTGATAGCGGCTTGCCATTGCTGGAAAAAGGGAAGATCAAAAATTGCTTCTACCGTTTCATGGGCGTCCATTTCTGATTGCTTGCTGCTGATGCAATGACTGTTTCTATAAATGCCATTCCTCTTACACCGTCTTCTACTGTAGGGAAGTCTGTATAAAGAGGATCAGGGGTTTCTCCCTTGAGAAGGCTGCGCAGGGTGCGAGCAAAGTTGCGATAAATGTTAGCAAAAGCCTCTAGGTAACCTTCAGGGTGCCCTGCTGGAATGCGCGTATGAGCTTGTGCTGCTGCAGAAAGTTTGCCTACTCCCGTGCGGAGGAGCTTTTTGGGCTCTTCAAGAGAAGTAAGCACTAGGGTATTGGGCTCCATTTGATGCCACCAAATGCCTCCTGTTTGACCATATACGCGAATATTTAAGTTATTTTCTTCCCCTACAGAAATTTGACTGGCGTGTAAAATGCCTTTGGCGCCGTTGTTGAACCTAAGTAATATGTTTCCATCGTCATCTAGTTTGCGTCCAGGGACAAAGGTGGTAATATCGGCACACAGTTCAGTAATTTCTAGCCCTGTAATGTACTCGGCTAGGTTTTCAGCATGAGTGCCGATATCTCCGATGCAGCCTGCCGCTCCCGACTTAGTAGGGTCAGTGCGCCATGCAGCTTGTTTGTTGCCAGTGGCTTCCAAGAGAGTAGCTAGCCAACCTTGTGGATATTCTACTATCACCTTCCGCACTTGACCAATGCGTCCGCTGCGCACAATTTCGCGGGCTTCTTTCACCATCGGATAGCCTGTATAGTTGTGCGTAAGGGCAAATAGCAAGCCTGTTTTGCGCACTAGTGCCGCCAGTTCTTTGGCTTCCTCTAAGTTGAACGCAAGGGGTTTATCACATACCACAGGAAAGCCGTTTTCCAGAGCCATTTTAGCTGGCGGAAAGTGCATGTGATTAGGGGTAACGATAGCTACAAAATCCATCCGCTGTCCTGGAGGCAATTCTTTTTCCTTTAAAATCATTTCTTCATAGCTGCCGTAAACTCGCTCTGGGGGCAAATAGAGCATTTCTCCTGAACGCTTAGATTTTTCAGGGTCGCTACTAAAGGCTCCGCATACTAGTTCGATTTCTCCATCTAAGGCAGCAGCCATTCGATGCACTGCCCCAATGAAGGCACCGATGCCACCACCTACCATGCCCATACGCATTTTGCGATTGTAGTCAGCCATAGTTGTTTTCGTTTTCAAATCTTGTCAAAAATAGCTACAAAGAAGAAAGTATCACCAAATCTGCTGCTTAAAAAATTTATTCGTTGATGCCTTCTAAGTAAAGCAGAAAGGCATATTTAAGAGCCAGTTCTTTCAGGGGGGCAAACCTGCCTGAGGCTCCACTGTGGCCAGTTTCCATGTTGGTTTGGAATAAAAGCAAATTGTTATCGGTCTTGGTGGCTCGAAGTTTTGCCACCCATTTGGCTGGCTCCCAGTATTGCACTTGAGAATCGTGGAAACCAGTCAACACTAACATGTGAGGATAGTTTTTGCGTTCCACATTGTCGTAGGGCGAGTAACTGAGCATGTATTCGTAATAGGTTTTGTCGTTAGGATTGCCCCACTCGTCGTATTCATTAGTAGTAAGAGGGATGCTTTCGTCCAACATGGTAGTAACTACATCTACAAAAGGTACATCGGCAATGATGCCTTTAAACAGTTCAGGAGCCATGTTAGCTACTGCACCCATGAGTAAGCCGCCGGCGCTGCCGCCATGTGCGTAAAGGTGTGCAGGTGAAGTATATTTTTCGTTAATTAGGTATTGGGCGCAGTCAATAAAGTCGTAAAAAGTATTTTTCTTTTTGAGCAGTTTGCCATCTTCATACCATTGTCGACCCATCTCCTGCCCGCCCCGTATATGGGCAATCGCAAAGGCAAAACCTCGGTCCAACAAACTGAGTCGGTTGGAGCTAAAGGTAACTCCGGTAGAAATGCCATAGGAACCATATCCATACAGGAGCAAAGGGGCATTGCCATCTTTTTTGAATCCTTTTTTATAAACAATGGAAATAGGGACTTTCACCCCATCGCGGGCAGTGGCATAGAGCCTTTCTGACTGATAGGCTTCTGAGTTAAATCCGCCGAGCACTTCTTGCTGTTTAAGAAGTTTTTTGGTGCGCGTTTTCATGTCGTACTCATATACCGAGTTGGGCGTGGTAAAGGAGGTATAGCTATAGCGCACCAAGGGAGTATCGAATTCTAAATTAACATCAAGCCTAACGCTATAGGCTGGCTCGTCGAACTGGATGTAATACTCTTGTGAAGGATCGCTCCAAGGACGAACCCGCAACTGAATCAATCCTTGTTTTCGCTCTTCTACCACTAAAAAATCTTTGAACACTTCAATTTGTTCTAAAAATACATCGCTGCGATGCGGAATCACTTCGCGCCATGCAGATTTATTAGCTATATTTTTTTCGTCAGTTTCCATTAAGCGGAAATTGTACGCTTTCCAATTTGTGCGAATGTAAAATTTATCCCCTGCATGGTCTAACTCGTATTCATGACCTCTCTCTCTTGGCAAAAAAATAGTAAATTTGCCGTTGGGGTTGGCAGCCTCTAAAAAGCGGGCTTCTGTAGTAAGTGTGCTGCTTGAAAAAATAAACAAATATTTATTTGACTTGGAGCGATATACGCCTACGTTAAACGTTTCATCTTCTTCTTCATATACCAGTTGATCTTTTTGAGGGTCAGTGCCTAAGACGTGCTTCCAAATTTGGAAGGAACGCAAGGTTTGCAAATTTTGGCGGGAGTAAAATACAGTTTTGTTGTCAGCAGCCCATGCCAGATTGCCCGTGGTGTTGGGAATGATGTCTTCAAGCTGCTGCCCTGTTTGTAAGTCTTTGAAATACAAGGTATAAATGCGCCGACTGACGGTATCCACACTATAAGCCAAAAGGCGGTTGTCATCACTGACAGCCCAACTGCCCACTTGATAATACGCATGACCCCGTGCCATTTGATTTACATCGAGCATAATTTCTTCTGGTGCGTCAAGGCTGCCTTTTTTTCGAGTATAAATCGGGTATTCGCTGCCTTTTTCATAACGAGTTAGGTAGTAATAACCCCGCAGAAAATAAGGAACGGATTGATCTTCTTCTTTGATGCGGCTGCGCATTTCGTTGTAAAGTTTTTCTTGCAGTGCCTCTGTAGGCTTCATGACAGCTTGTAAATACTCATTTTCTGCCTTGAGGTAATGAATTACCTCTGGATCTTCTCGCTGGTTAAGCCAGTAGTAATTATCAATGCGCTTGTGACCGTGAATGCTCAATTCTTTGGGAACTATCTTTGCCTTAGGCGGCGAAATTGAACGCTGCTGTTCCATTTTATCTGAATTTGAAGATTGACAAGCAAAAAACACTGCTAAAAAGCAAAATGCTAAATTTTTGCACATCTTCAAATAGCTATTTGCTATTATTGAAAAGCCTGCTGAAGAATTTTCCATAACTTTTTTTTATTGTTTACGTTGTTTGCAAGTTGGTCTAAATCATCGGCAACAATGATTTTTTTGAGATTAATAGAAACTAGTGCATAGTTGCCAAAGGAAGCAATGTTTTTAGGAAGTTTGTTTAAATCAACAAAAAAGAAAGCATATCGGCAAGCCTCTAATAAACTTTCTGAAAAATTTCCGATGGAAACTTGGCGGCATTGGGCAGGGTCAATTTTTACCGCTTGTAAGATTTTGTTAAGCAATTCCTGCTGCAACGTTGAGAGTTCTTGTTGGGTAGTTACAACCAGAAAAGGTTTTTCAGCCAAAGCGTTCTGCTCTGGAATAAGATAAAGCAGCGGAAAAAGGTGTTCATAAAAAATGTCGGCAGCTAAGTTCATATGGCATCTAAATGCAATTCCAATCTCTCTGCTGTTTCCTTTGCTATAATGAAACCTATCAAATGACTGACTTCGTCATATTCATTGAAAATAGGATAGCCTTTTTCTACTACTCTTTTGGTAGAGCCGTCTGCCCTAATTATATCATACTCCAGAAAATAAGATTTATTCTCATGTATAGCCTTTTGCACGACTTTATCTACATACTCCTTGTAAGACGGATGTATGAGCTGCCCTAAAGTTATTTGGTGTTTTAAAAACTGTTCTGAGGGGTAACCTGTCAAGGTTTGAATGTTGCCTTCTACTATAATAACTTTGTAGTCTTGGGAAGTATCACAAGCGTAGTAAAAGCCTTCTAGCAGTTTTACTATTGCACGATTAATAATTTTGTACAATTGTAGCTCTACTTCAGCATTTTTAGTTTGCTGTTGCTGTTGGCGCATTTTTTCATAGGATTTCCTCAAAATGATTTCATTGGCTTCAACTTTGGCTTTTTGCACCAACAGTTGCTTATTGGTTTCTTCCAACTCCTTTTGTTTTTTTTCGGACTCTTGTTGCGCTTGGCGTATTTTTTCGTAAGCCTTTTTCAAGACCAATTCATTGGCTTCCATTTTTCTGCGCTGGGCTTCGAGCTCCTCTATGGTTTTTTGTTGTTTTTCAGTGAGCTTGCGCAATTCTTGTTCGCGATTTTCCAGTTCTTCTTTGGCTTGCTGGAGTTGTGTGCGAGATTGTTCTAACTGTTGCTGTTTGCGCGCCATTTCTTCTTGGGTAGCCATGAGTTCTTCCATGTTTTGGCGCATTTCCTCTTCTTGGGCGCGCAGTTGTTCAGTCATTTCTTGGGCTTCTTCTAGCAGGCGCAAGTTTTTTTGCGTAGCAGTGATAGTAGCAATGGCAGCGGCAATATTTTCTCCCACGCGCAAGATAAATTCTTTGACATAGTCAGGAAAGTCAGTTAAGGAAGTAATTTCTACAACCCCATAAGCAATATTGTTGGTCATTAAAGGAGCAATGAGCAAGTAACGCGGTACTGATTCGCCTAAGCCAGTAACAAGAATATATTCAGGAGGTAAATTACTGATGTAAATTATTTGCTTTTCTAGAAAAGCTTGCCCGACCAGGCTTTCTCCTAACTGAAATTGTGTTTTAGCAAGTCGGTCTTGGGATAGCCCAAAAAAAGATGCCATTTGCAGTACTGGTTCCTGATGAAGGTTATCTTCCAGCAGTACGTATAGGGCACCTTGCACCCCACCCGTATAGCGCACCAAATTGCTGATAATTTCTGCAGCTATTGCCTCTTGACTTCTATCAATATTGCGCAAAATACTTGAAAATAGCGATAGTCCTTCTGCTATCCATTGGCGTTGTTTTTCTTGGAGATCTATGGTTTGGAGTTGGTTGCGCATTGAAAGAAGAGACTGAGCTAACAAATCGTTTGTAATAGCTTGATGGTCAGATAGTTGGAAGTCTACAGAAAGATTGCCAGCCCCAATTTGTTCTATAAAGTACTTAGCCCGCTTAATACTGTTTAGCATCACATTGAAAGCGTACTGAATTTGGTCAATTTCGCGATTGCCTGTATAGCTCAGTTGCAAGTTGATATCGCCAGCGGTGATTTTCTGAGTCTGTTCTAAGAATTTTTTGAGGGGAACAATAATCCAGAGATGAAGCAGAATCACCAATACCAAAATGGCCCCTACTAACAAGGAAAAAAATAGTTCGTCGGTTAGGGAAAGATGGTTACTATTGAAAAGGTAGTAAACGCAAGCCAGTGCGATGATGAGGACAGAAATAATATGTATCTTGGTATTGTTAGACATAAGCCAAGTCAGATGCAGATTTGAATTGCGCTAAAATACGCTTTTTTGCCTAACACGCCTAAAATAAACACTTAGGCAAAGTAGAGGAAGAATATTAGTTTGCCACGTAACTTTGTACAAAATTGCTGCGTTGTCATGTGGCAACATAAAATCCACTGGAGCTGGGTAGCTGTGTTAGTAGGCATTGCGGCGGCAGTTTGGATTTTCTCCGATATTGTCCTTTACATTGTGCTTGCTGCTGTTCTTTCTAGCATTCTCAAGGTGCCTACTAATGCCATGAGTCAAATTCAATTAGGAAGGGTGCGCATTCCTCGCGGCATTGCTATTTTGATTTCTTTTAGCATTCTGGTGGGAGTCTTGTCATTGTTCATCTTGCTGTTCATTCCGTTGATTAACGAGCAAGTAACCATCATCATGAGCATTCCATATGATGATTTTTTTGACCGAATTGCTATTCCAGCGAGCAAGCTGGAAGATTTTCTTATAAAAAATAACATAGTCAACGAACCACGTGGATTTCTAATTTTGCAATTAAAAAACAAAATGATTGAAATTTTTAGCCGTTTCAACATGGGCAGCGCATTTAATGAATTTTTATTGACCACCGGTAACATTTTTGTAGGCATTTTGGCGGTTCTCTTTATTACTTTTTTTTTCCTGTTTGAGAAGGGTCAAGTGCGCAAGAGAATTATCGCCCTTATTCCCAATCGCTATTTCGAAGTCAGTGTTAGTGCTATTCATAAAATAGATCGGCTGCTTTCTAACTACTTGCTAGGTCTATTGCTGCAAATAATTTCTATTTTCACCATCGTTTCGTTTAGTTTAATACTGCTAGGTGTTAACTATGCAGTAACTATTGGCATTTTTGCTGCTATTATCAACGTAATTCCTTTTGCTGGACCTTTGATTGGAAGCATCTTCGGCATACTAGTGGGCATTTCTACTGCTTCCCCTGAATTATTGGAAGGAAGTGGCTATTTATGGCTATTTTTTAAACTGCTTTCGGTGTTTGTTATTACGCAAGTGATTGATAATGTGATTTTGCAACCCGTGATATTCTCCAAAAGCGTTAAAGCCCATCCGCTAGAAATTTTCATCAGTGTGTTTGCAGGGGCAACCCTGGGTGGGATATGGGGCATGGTAGCAGCTATTCCTGCTTATACCATCTTGCGCGTGTCCATCAGTGAAATACGAAAAGGCTTCATGGAATACCGCATTTTTAAACAAAAGCCTGAGATACAAACGCAATTGTGAGCCAAAGTGAGCCAACAGAGATAAGAAGAACTGGCTTGCAAATGACTCCTTGCGCTTTTAAATTTGCGCCTCTAAGACCCAACAGCTTGAAAGCGCTAAGGTTATATGAAATAGATATTGCTTCTTTAAAAGAAAAGACGCATCGGTATGAGTATGACATTAACGATGCTTTCTTTTCTCTGTTTGAGGGCAGCTTAGTGGAGCGCGGCAACTGCAAAGTAACTATCGAACTAAAGAAAACCCTTGGTATGCTCGCGCTTAATTTCACTGTTACGGGCTCTGTAGAACTGATATGCGACCGAACACTTGAACCCTTTCAAGAACCTATAGAAGTTCGCGAAGCGGTTTTTTATAAGTTTGGACAGGAGGAAAAAGAACTGAGTGATAACGTAATGGTCATTCCGCTGGGAACTACCGCTATTAATGTGGCTCACCACATTTACGACTTCATTTGCCTTGCAGTGCCAGCGAAGAAGCTGCATCCTAAGGTGCGAGCAACTCCACAGGACCAAGAGGACCAAGAAGTATTTTTAGTTTACTCTACTGGCTTGGCAGAAGAGTTCCCCCAACAAGAACAAGAGGAAGATTTTCCCACTGAAATCCAATGGCAAATGCTTAAAGAAAAGTTCAATAATGCTAATAAGTTCAACACCAACAAAATAAATCATCATGGCAAACCCTAAACGAAAAATATCGCGCACCCGCCGCGACAAGAGAAGAACGCATGATAAACTCACCCCTAAGCAAACCGTTATTTGCCCTACTACAGGAGTGGAACACTTACCTCATCGGGCTTATTTTTACGAAGGCAGAATGTATTACAACGGCAAGCTAGTAGCAATAGAAGAAAGCGAGGAAACTACATCCGACAAAGAAGGGTAATTTTTCCACTAGTAAGACTTAAGGAGAAGTGTTTACACTTCTCCTTTTTTATATTGCGAGCTCTTTTTCGGCTGTTCCCATATGACACTCATTCGTGCAAGCATTACTGGCATAGGAGGATATGTTCCTGAAAAGATTTTAACTAACAAAGATTTGGAAGCTATGGTGGATACCAGCGATGAATGGATAGTTACGCGGACGGGTATTCGCCAAAGGCATATCTTGGAAAATGGCAAAGGGGCTTCATTCATGGCACTAAAAGCCATAGAGCGCTTGATGGAAATGCATCCTACCAATCCTGCAGAAATCGACGCTATCATTTGTTGCACTACCACCCCTGATTACGTTTTTCCTGCCACAGCCAATCTCATCGGCACTGCTATCGGTGCAAACAATGCTTTCGGATTTGATTTGCAGGCAGCTTGCTCGGGATTTCTCTACGGACTTGTCGTAGGAGCGCAAATGATTGAGTCAGGCAGGTACAAAAAGGTGCTCTTGGTGGGAACCGATAAAATGTCCGCTATTGTGGACTACAAGGACCGCTCCACGTGTATCATTTTCGGGGACGGAGCGGGAGCTGTTTTTTTAGAGCCCGATACTTCTGGCAATGGATTTATAGATGCTTACTTGCGCTCTGATGGCAAGGGAGCGCCATTTTTGCACATGAAAGCCGGTGGTAGTTTGCGACCTGCTTCGTTTGCCACTGTTGCCAATCGAGAACATTTTATTTACCAAGAAGGATCCACAGTCTTTAAGCATGCCGTTACTAAAATGGCTGAAGCGGTGGAAATAGTAATGAAAAACAACCATCTTTCAGCGGAAGATATTGCTTTTTTGGTGCCTCATCAAGCCAACAAGCGCATTATTGATGCTACCGCTGAGCGTGCAGGACTGCCTCCAGAAAAAGTCATGCTCAACATACAGCGCTATGGCAATACCACTAATGCCACGTTGCCTCTATGCCTTTGGGACTATCGCCATGCGCTCAAAAAAGGCGACAATCTTATCTTGGCAGCCTTTGGAGGAGGATTTACCTGGGGAGCAGCTTATCTAAAATGGGCAATATCACTTTAGGTTTCGCTTTGCATTTTTTAACTGGTAATTTCGCTTGTCATTCTTAGCTCATATACCTATGAACGTAAAAGAACTACAGGAACTCATCGGATTTATTGCCAACTTGGGGCTTGAAGAGGTCAATATCGAAACCACTGATTTCAAACTCCACGTCAAGCGCCATTCAGAGGTAAAAACCATTCCCGTAGCAGCACCAGTGGTGGCTACCCCGCAACCGATAATAACTCCTATGGTAACTACTTCTCAGCCAGTGGTAAGTCAAGCCCCGCCAGCGCAGGCAAGCAGCCCTTCTAGCGAGCCTTCAAAAAAACTGGTGGCTATTAAATCTCCTATGATTGGCACTTTTTATCGCTCCCCCAAGCCCGACAGCCCTCCCTATGTAGAAGTAGGCGACGAGGTGCGCAAGGGACAGGTAGTATGCATTATTGAAGCCATGAAGTTATTCAACGAAATTGAGTCAGAAGTAGAGGGAAGAATTGTGAAAGTACTGGTAGAAAACGCCATGCCAGTAGAGTACGACCAAGAACTATTTTTAGTAGAGCCTTTTTAATTTCTGCGCTTTTTGCTATCCAATGCAACCATTGACTTAGAATTTACTAATAGGTAGCTTACATGTTCAGAAAAATACTGATTGCCAACCGCGGCGAAATTGCTTTGCGTATTATACGCACCTGCCGAGAAATGGGCATTAAAACTGTAGCGGTCTATTCTACGGCTGACCGCGAAAGTCTTCATGTCAAGTTTGCAGATGAAGCCGTATGCATTGGACCGCCACCGAGTAAAGAATCTTATTTAAACATTCCGCGCATCATTGCCGCCGCTGAAATTACTAATGCCGATGCCATTCATCCTGGCTATGGTTTTCTTTCGGAAAATGCCGAGTTTGCCGCCATTTGTGCCGAAATGAAAATCAAGTTTATAGGACCTACTCCTGAGATGATACAAGCCATGGGCGACAAAGCCACCGCTAAAGCTACCATGAAAGCGGCAGGCGTTCCAGTCATTCCTGGTTCAGAAGGAGTGGTGCCTACTCTGCACGAAGCAAAAAGACTGGCTGCCGAGTTTGGCTATCCCGTGATGCTGAAAGCTACTGCAGGGGGCGGAGGCAAAGGAATGCGCGTGGTACATTGCGAAGCAGATTTTGAAAAAGCGTGGCAGACGGCAAAACTAGAAGCCGCCGCTGCTTTTGGCAATGATGGATTGTATCTAGAAAAATTTGTAGAAGAGCCGCGCCATATTGAAATACAGGTTGTTGGCGATCAAACAGGGCGGGTATGTCATCTCTCAGAGCGCGACTGCTCCATTCAGCGGCGCCACCAAAAGCTAGTCGAAGAAACCCCCTCGCCATTTGTTACCCAAGAACTGCGCGACCGCATGGGGCAAGCCGCTATTCGCGGAGCAGAATACATTAAGTATGAAGGAGCGGGAACCATCGAGTTCCTGGTAGACAAGCATGGCAATTTCTACTTTATGGAAATGAATACCCGCATTCAGGTAGAACATCCCATTACTGAAGAAGTAACTGATTTTGACCTGATTAAAGAACAAATTAAAGTAGCCATGGGGGAGCGCATCTCTGGCAGAAATTATTATCCACAATTGCATGCCATGGAGTGCCGCATTAATGCCGAAGATCCTTCCCGCGACTTTCGACCCTCTCCAGGGAGAATTACCAATTTACACCTTCCAGGAGGGCGCGGCGTGCGAGTAGATACCCACGTATATGCTGGCTACGCAATCCCCCCTAACTACGACTCCATGATTGCCAAGCTGATTGTGTCAGGGCAAACGCGCGAGGAAGTAATTGTGCGCATGAAAAGAGCCTTGCAAGAATTTGTTATCGAAGGGGTCAAGACCACTATTCCCTTTCATATCAAACTGATGGATGACCCGCGTTTCCGCGCTGGCAATTTTACTACCAAGTTTTTAGAAAATTTTGATCTGAGTCATTTGTAAATCAGCACATGCGTGTTTGACGCCAAGTTACTCGACTTCCTTTATCTAAGCGCTTGTTATGCTGCAAAGCCTTTTTTCTCCATTTAGTAACACGCGCACAAGTAGAGAAACTACTACCTAAAGGCAATCCACTTGGCAGCAATGCCAAACTTTTGGCTTAAGAATGAGATGAGGTGTAGTTTAACAAGTGGAGTAGAAAAATGCCACGAGGAAAAATATCAGAATTAGCCTATGTTGGAGAGAGATGGAAAACTAGCAAGAAAATTGAGAGGAGGAAACTTGTAAAAGGTCAATGGAAACAAGTAAGCAAGGCAAGCAGTAGTGCGTAAGCGTCAGAGTAATAATTGGCACTTTGTGCAAGGGGCTTAAGGTGTTAAACTTTCTCAAACCTGTATGGCATACCTTTGGGGAATCGACTTAGGGGGTACTAAAATAGAAGGCATTGTACTGCGCTCAGCTAGTGCAAGTGATATCATAGCCCGCCTTCGCATTGATACACAAGCCCATAAGGGATATGAACACATCTTGCAGCGCATTGCTTTGTTATGCGACCAGCTTGCTGAGCAAGTGGGGCAACGTCCAAAACAGATTGGCATCGGCACTCCGGGAAGTCTCAATCCCATCACTCAGCTGATGCGCAACAGCAATACTACCTGCTTAAACGGCAAGCCTCTCCGCCGCGATCTGGAAAATTTGCTGCAAATCCCAGTTTACCTTGCCAACGATGCCAATTGTTTTGCCCTAGCAGAAGCTACGTTGGGGATTGTACCTGAAAAATTGAAGCGTTTTGAAACTGTTTTCGGCGTTATTATGGGCACAGGAGTAGGAGGAGGGGTAGTGTGTAGTTCCTCTTCAGGGCAGGTGGTTGTAATCAATGGAAAACAAGGCATTGCAGGGGAGTGGGGACATAACTTCTTAGACCCAAGCGGTGGGGCTTGTTACTGTGGCAAAACAGGATGCGTAGAAACTGTGATTTCTGGAACGGCACTTCAAAAGTACTATGCTCAAATAAGTGGCAATCAAGATACGCTCAAAGCCATTTACCGACGTTACAAAGACAAAACCGATGTACATGCCATTGCTACTATTGAACGATTAATACACTTTTTTGGCAAAGCTATTGCCAATGTGGTAAATATTTTAGATCCTGATGCAATTATTTTAGGTGGGGGTGTTGGTAATATCGACGAACTCTATCATGAGGCAGCAGCGGAAGCCAAAAAACACATTTTTTGCGATAAACCTGAAATTCTACTGCTGAGACCCAAATTAGGCGATAGCGCTGGAGTCTTTGGGGCTGCTATGCTCACTTGCTCAAGATAAAGGAAAATAGTTTTGCTGCTAAGTATTGCGAAAAACTTATATTTGCTTCTGTATTACCCGTTGAAATGTTACTACAAGCTACTATGAGCTACAAAATCAATCTGGTGATGCTTGTTGATGATAACGACACTGATAACTTCATCAGCAAGCGCATCATTGAGATAACTAAGTTTGCCCCCAAGGTGGAAGTGAAGACCTCAGGCAAAGATGCTCTAGAATATCTACAACGCGCCCAAAATAATCCCGAACTGCTGCCAGACTTGATTTTTTTGGATATTAACATGCCAGTAGTGGATGGATTTAGCTTTCTGTTTGAATTCAATTTCTTCCCCGAATTTGTCAAGGAAAAATGCAAAATTGCAGTACTCTCCAGCTCTGACAACAAACGCGATATTGAACGGATCATCAAAGAAAAGTACGTCATCACCTTCATTACCAAACCTCTTACGGACGAAGCTCTCAAGAAAGTAAAAGAGCAGCTTGATAAATTGTCAAATAACATTTCTTGAAATTGCTACTCTGTAAACAATTTTCCCATTTGAGTAGGCGGATTGATTTTGAGGTGTTTATAAGCTAGTGGTGTTGCTTCCCTGCCTCTTGCAGTTCGTTTAATATACCCCTCTTGAATTAAAAACGGTTCATATACTTCTTCGATGGTTTCTGCTTCTTCACCACAAGCAGTGGCAATGGTGGAGAGCCCTACGGGTCCTCCTTTGAATTTTTCTATAATGGTCAGCAAAATGCGGTTGTCCATTTCATCCAGTCCGTTTTCGTCCACGTCTAAAGCAGCCAGTGCCATTTGAGCGATTTCCAAGGTGATTTTTCCTTGTCCTTTCACTTGTGCAAAATCGCGAGTGCGCCGTAGGAGGTTGTTGGCTATGCGAGGAGTTCCTCGGCTGCGCCGAGCAATTTCGTAAGCCGCCTGTTCCTCTATGGGAGTTTGCAGAATGTGAGCTGAACGCTTAACAATCAATGTAAGCAATTCCGCATGATAGTACTCCAATCGGGCGTTAATACCAAACCTGGCTCGTAGGGGAGCGGTCAGCAATCCAGCCCGCGTAGTGGCGCCAATAAGCGTGAAGGGATTTAGTCCAATTTGTATGGAACGAGCTGAGGGTCCAGCATCTAGAATAATGTCGATTTTATAATCTTCCATAGCTGCATAGAGATACTCTTCCACTACGGGGTTAAGTCGGTGGATTTCATCTATAAATAAAACGTCGCCTTTTTCCAAGTTGGTCAATAGCCCAGCCAGGTCGCTGGGTTTTTCTAGAGCAGGTCCAGAAGTAATTTTGATATTGCTGCCCAGTTCATTGGCAATGATGAGGGAAAGGGTAGTTTTGCCCAGCCCAGGCGGTCCGTGCAACAAGACATGATCTAAAGCTTCTCCGCGCATTTTGGCAGCTTGCACGAAAACTTTCAGGTTTTCCACTATTTTTTGCTGACCTGTAAAATCACTAAACCTCAGTGGGCGCAAGGCTCGTTCTATTTCTCTCTCCTCTGGATCTTGACTAGGCTGACCGGTAAAAAAATCTTTGCGCATAGCTGGAATGTTTTCCCAAAATTAGGAATTAACCCATTGAAAATACATTAGGTAGGTATGATACAGACTGCTTCTAAAAACGTCGCTTTCTCTACAAGTGCTTTGAAAGTTGTGTTGAGCCTTCTTGTTGCGATTGTTTGTTTAGGTATTGCTGCAGCTTTGTATTGGAGTTTTGTTCTTTCCAAACCCCTGACAAGTTCTCCTAAAAACACTGCAAGAACAACTGATGATGAAGAAGTGACAAAAATGGTGCTTTACTCCAACTTGACTCGTTGGCAAGCAGAATGGGCAGTGCGTAAGGTTAATATAAACTACGGCGAACAGGTAGATAAGTTAGCAGCGATGATGGATCTACCTGCCAATTATATTAAAGCCTTAATATTGTTAGAATGCTCTGGAAATTTGCCAGCCGCCAGCCGATTTGAACCAGAAGTTTTAAGAAAACTCATAGCTGTACAGCAGGGTAAACTACCTGCTTACAACGGCATTTGTCAAAATGACTTAGAAGGCAAAAGCCTTCGAGAACTCAAAGAAATGGCAACTTCTTGGGGACCGTTGCAAATTATGGGGTATCATGCCTTGCGTCTTGGCATTAAGATTGAGGAACTGTACGGAGATAACAGTTTGTTTTATGGCATGGTGTGGGTAAAGAACAACTACGGGCATTTATTGGCTCGAAAGGCATACTACCATGCGTTTCATTTTCACAATACAGGCAGGCTCTATCCATTCAACAGCCCTCCACTGACCTACGACCCTTACTACGTAGGAAATGGCCTTTACTACATGCTTATCTTGGGTGATCAAAGTTTGCTGAGTATGCATTCTCTCGATACCCCTTAGAGTTTTATAACGCAATTGGTATGAAGAAAATCATTTTAGCGCCACTTATAGGAGCGCTACTGACGCAATGGGCTTGCGGACAGAGTTTAAAGAAAATTATTACTCACTTTGATTCCATCGACCCTGCCGTTAAGGAAGAGTACTTCGTAAAAGTGGAAAACGGCAGGGAAATTATGCATGGTCCCTATGCCAGTTATTACAAAAGCGGCAGCTTAAAGACTAAGGGAGAATTTGAAGAAGGCGCCATGAGCGGCACCTATCTGCGCTACTACGAAACTGGTCAGTTGGAGGCAAAGGGAACATTTGTCAATGGCAAAAGAGAGGGAATTTTTACAGAATACTATCCAACAGGTCAAAAAAAATTGGAATATGTTTGTAAAAATGACAAGCGAGAAGGTGAGTTAATTGTCTATGACTTACAAGGACGCATCCTGCAACGCGGAAAGTTCGTTGATGATGCCCTGCAAGATACGTTTTACACCTACTTTCCCAGCGGCAAGGTGAAATCCAAAGCTGTTTTCGACCGCGATTCGCTGCACGGTCCCGTGATTGAATATTACGAAAATGGCAATCCCAAAGAAATTGCTCATTATCATCGGCATGTGCAGCATGGCAAACTTACTACCTTTTACGACAACGGCAATCCTCAAAGCGAAGTTTACTACGTCAACGGTCAGCTTTCTGCCGATACCATTCGCACCTATTTCTACAATGGTCAACTACAAACTGAAATTGTACGGGACAATGAGCGCTATAGCGTCTTCAAGAAGTTTAGTCCTAACGGCAGGAAAGTGATAGAAGGACGCGTGCTGATGAAGCAAAAAGGCGTGCTAGAAAATGTCAACTCGCCTCCTATGGCTATTATCAATGCAGTCTTGCACGGCACAGTAAAAAGCTATTACGAAAATGGCATGCTAAAAAGCGTTTTGAACTACCACCGCGGCAAGCTCAACGGCGCTAATGAGTATTACTACGAAAATGGCAAGCTTAAAGAACGCATTGTTTATCACAACAATGAACAAGATCGCAAAATCCGAACTTACTACCAAAACGGCAATCTAAAAGCTGTGCAAGAATATGTAGAGAATAAACCCGTAGGCACTTGGGAATATTATCATGAAAATGGTCAGTTGCAGCGGAAGGAAAAGTACGTAAACCATCGCATTGAAGGAGAGCGAATTTCTTGGCACAGCAATGGAAAAATAGCTGCTGAAGAATTTTTTGTACAAGGAGTAATGCAAGGATGGCAAAAATATTATCATCCCAATGGGCGCATTGCCTCAGAACAGCTGTACAAACACGGAAAAATTAACGGCGAGGTCAAAAATTACCACCCTAATGGCAAAATGGCTTCCTATGGCAAACAACTAGGCGAGATGAAAGTAGGAAAATGGCAGTACTATGACGAAAACGGCAAACTGCAATGCGTAGAAACATGGCGCAAAGGCAACCTCGTAGCTGTAACCCCCATTTCAACCAAGAAGTAAACAATTGCTTTGCACCATATGTTACTATGGCGTGCTAACGCTAAAAGACTTGGCTGATTTTCAAGCAATTGATAGGCAGCTTGCCGCTGCTCGCCAGGTAGGAGACCCTCCAGGAGATGATTTGGTGAGCTGCTTGGTAAAAAATAATTTTTCCCTAGGGTTAGCTGCATTGCATCGATGGGCGGAGGAAAGCGCTTCTCCTATTCCTGAGGAACTTCAACCTAAACATTTTTTCTGGTCCCTCTACAAAAAATTACCTGATTGGGCTGATGCTGAGCTGATCAAAACAGGTCAAAATTTCTTTCACCGCCATGTGGAAGAAATTATGTTGCTGTTGGGCTTTTTGTCATTGCCGTATTGCTACGCAGCCGCTAACGGAGCAAAAGTACTTTGCCGCTCAAGGCGAATTATGACAGATACCCGCCGTCGGCTTGCAGAGACGGCGCGTTTTGTGCTTTCTGTCCACCAAGCTAATGCCTTTGATTGCTCGGGTGCCATCCTACCGCAACCCTTGCGTCAAATTGTTGCTGTTCGGTTGATGCATGCCGTGGTGCGCTATCATTTGAGCCGCTCAAGCAAATGGAACGTCCAAGCTTGGGGCTTGCCCGTCAATCAAGAAGATATGGCAGGTACTAACTTAGCCTTCTCCTTTATCACTTTACAAGGATTGCGCAAAATAGGCTTGCCCGTGGAGTGGAAAGAAGCACATGGCTTTTTACATTTGTGGAACCTAGTGGGTTATTTTTTGGGCATTTTCCCACAATGGTTGCCAACAGATATGCGCGCCGCTGCCTGTTTAGAAAAGACAATTGCTCAACGCCAATTCCGTTCTTCTCCTGAAGGCAGAGCACTTGCTAAAGCACTTATTGATAGTATTTCTTCTCATCCACAACGCTGGTCATTCATGCAGGTACCTGGCTTCGTGCCTTCGCTGATGCGCTTTCTGCTGGGTGAACACATTTCCAATTTGTTAAATTTACCTCCTGCCACTTTGCCTTTTTCTATCTTTCGGCTCTATCGATTGGGAAAGCGATTCAACAGCAATGGCAAGATGACTGCCAAAAACTTTCAGCTGTTGCTGCAACGCCTCTACGGCAAATTATCGTATCCAATTCCGGAGCAAATCACTTAAAGGGCGTGATATCTTGATGGGAAGTTTGCAAGAAAATAAACAACTAAGCTATTATATTAGCTTTGTATATTACGCCAAAAGTATGATGTACGTATTATTTGTAATAGGTATTTTTTTGCTCATTTTGGGAGCTAGCTGGTTGGTAGATGGAGCTTCTTCACTTGCTAAAAGGCTTAATGTGCGAGACATTGTCATCGGGCTTACGGTGGTGGCTTTAGGTACTTCCGCCCCTGAAATGATCGTTAACTTAACCGCTGGCATTCGAGGGGCTACAGATATGGCGGTGGGCAATGCCTTAGGAAGTAATATTTTTAATGCCATGGTTATTCTAGGGCTTTCAGCAGCAATGTACCCTATCAAGGTTAAGCGAAATACAGTGTGGAAAGAAATTCCCTTGAATGTGCTTGCTGCCTTAGTAATATGGTTTGTAGCAGATGACGTATTTTTCGGCAATGCCGAAAAGCCCGTTATTTCTCGCTCCGATGGGCTAATCTTGTTGTGTTTTTTCTGCATTTTTATGTATTATGTTAGCGACGTAGCAAAAAATGAAAGAGCGATAGGAGAACCTATTCCAGTAATGCCCTTGTACAAATCAATTGCCTACATCATGTTAGGAATTGTAGGGCTGATGGTAGGAGGCAATTGGATTGTGGAAGGAGGGGTAGCCATGGCAAGGGCTTTTCAAGTAAGCGAAGCAGTAATCGGACTTACTATTATTTCAGCAGGTACCTCCCTACCTGAGTTAGCTACTTCTACCGTAGCTGCCTACAAAAAAAATTCTGATATTGCCATTGGCAACGTCGTTGGCTCTAATATTATTAACATTTTTTTAATTTTAGGAGTAAATGCCGTTGTTACTCCGCTTCCCTTTAATCCTTCCATGCATACAGAATTATTCATAAACATAGCCACAGCTATTGCTTTATTTGTGTTTTTGTTCACTGGTAAAGGCAGGCAAATCGACCGCTGGGAAGGTATCGCGCTCTTTGTTGTATATCTAATTTACATATCATTGCTAATTTATCAGCAGTAAACTTCAACAATGAAAAAGTTATATGTTGCCTTAGCAGCCAGTTGGTGTATTACAGCATCATTGCAGGCAGGAGAAGGGTTTGGCAAAAGGCTGCAAGCCTCTGAGCACGCCTACTGGTTCACAGAAAACAAAGGACAATGGGAAGAAATAGTGCAGTATAGAGCGGAAATTCCCGCTGGATTTTTCTTCCTGCTCAAAGATGGGCTGCATTGGGCTTTCTACGATCAATGGCGGCTTTATGAACTTAAACACGGCAGGGAATTGCCCAACCGTTCAGTTGAGGCTACTAGAGTGGAAGCATCCTCATCCCATCGGCAAGGCAAGTTAATTGACGCCCATGGCGTAAGGGTACATTTCATAGGAGCAAATCCCCAAGTGCATTTGCATGGCTTGCTACCTAGTTCCACTCTCCAACACTATTTCATAGGCTCCCAAGAAGAACGATGGGCTAAGGAAGTGCGCTCCTATGCCGAAGTGCGCTACCAATCGATTTATCCAGGAATACACTTGCGCGTGTTTACTCATAACACCGCTTTAAAGTACGAGTTTGCAGTAACGCCTCATGCAAACCCTCGCCAAATTGCCATGCAATACGAAGGAGCTACCTTGCTCCAGTTACAAGCCAATGGCAATTTAAAGGTTGCAACTCCCCTTCAAACCATCATCGAATATAAACCTTACTGCTTTCAAATCATTCAGGGCAAGGAAGTGGAAGTTCCCTCGCGTTTCGTATTGCACGAAAATACGTTGCAATTTGACTTTCCAGAAGGATATAACCCTGACTACGAACTTATCATAGACCCCCAACTAGTGTTTTCTACCTATTCTGGCTCTTTAAGTGACAATTGGGGCAACTGCGCCACCTTTGACGCTGAAGGCAATACCTATACGGGGGGAACTATTTTCGGCAGAAACTTCCCTGTTACTGTGGGGGCTTTTCAAGTTCAGTTTGGTGGATTGGTAGATGTAGCTGTGCAAAAGTTTAGCCCTGACGGACGCAACTTGCTCTTTTCTACTTATCTGGGAGGCAGCAGCGCCGAAAGTCCCCATAGCATGATTGTCAATAAACAAAATCAGCTAATTATTTTTGGCACTACTAGTTCGGCAAATTTTCCTACTACCGCAGGAGCGTTTGACCGCACCTTTAACGGCGGCGTACCGCATGAGCCTATTGGTGGAATAGACTACCCAGCAGGTTCAGACATTTTCATTAGCATTTTGAACAATGTGGGCAGTCAATTAATTGCTTCCACATTCGTGGGTGGAACAGGCAATGACGGGGTGAACCTGCGCGAGATACCAGGAATTACTTTACTTTCACCCCTAGTGCGCAACTATGGCGACGAGCTCCGCGGTGAAGTAGTAGTGGATAGTAGAGATAACGTCTATATTGCCTCTTGTACTCGTTCTACGAATTTCCCAGTTAGAAATGCTTTTGCTTCCTCTCTGAGCGGTCCTATTGACGGAGTAGTTTTCCGCATGAACCCTACGCTTACTTCTTTAGAATGGGGAACTTATTTAGGGGGAAATGGGTATGATGCCGCTTATAGCCTTCGCGTAGCTTCTACTGGTGAAGTATTAGTTTGTGGAGGGACGACAAGCACTAGTTTCCCCATCACTTCAGGTGCCTTGCAAAGCACTTACGCTGGAGCTACGGATGGCTTCGTAGTGAGGTTTTCTGCTACAGGAGGATTGCTCAACAGTACTTTTTTAGGCACACCTAATTTCAATCAGGCTTATTTACTGGACCTAGACCAAGAGAATAACGTGTACGTATTTGGTACGACGGTAGGGGCTTATCCTGTTACTGCGGGAGTGTATAGCAATCCTAATAGTGGTCAGTTTATTCACGCTTTGCCACCTACGCTTAACCGCACTATTTTCTCCACCGTAGTGGGCACCTCGCGCGGCAGACCAGACCTCTCCCCCACTGCCTTTTTAGTCAACGAATGCGGCAACATCTATTTTGCTGGTTGGGGAGGCTTTACTAATAACTTTCCTCCTTATCCCGGCTCACAAATCGGACAGGAAACCTCTATCACTGGTATGCCTGTAACCCCTGATGCAATCAAAACTACGGCGTTTGCTGGAGATGATTTTTATATCGGCTTGCTAAGCCCCAATGCGCGCTCGCTCATCTACGGCACGTATATCGGAGGCAACAGTGTCCAAGATGGCGACCACGTGGATGGCGGTACGAGTCGGTTTGACAAAAACGGCATCATTTACCACGCTGTATGTGCTTGCCGTAGTAATAACTTTCCCACCACCCCTACCGCATGGGCGACAATCAACCGTGCTGCCGCTCCTAATATTGAGCGCCCCTCAGGAGGATGCAACAACGCCGCTTTTAAAATTGATATAGATGAACTGCGAGCCGCATTCATCACTACAGATGCAGCAGGTAATCCAACCAAAGAACTCTGCGCCCCTGCCGACTTTCGATTTATCAATCGAAGTACAAATGCTACGCGCTTTAGTTGGGAAATTCGCGACTTGGCTACGGGAAACGTCATTTTTACAGCTCGAACCCGCGACACGCGCTACGTATTTCCCAACGAAGGGCGCTATGCCATCCAACTGACTGCAGAAAATGACATCATCTGCCGCCCTGCTCGCGCTTTTGACACGGTGCGCGTTCGCCCAGGACAATTGCAAATTTCTTCTCCTGTTACCATTTGTCGCGGTCAGTCAGTACAGCTTTTTGCTGATACCCGCCAGCCTAACAGTACCTACACCTGGACGCCCGCCGTTGGACTAAGCAACCCTAACATTGCCAATCCCATAGCGCGCCCTTTGCAAACTACTACCTATCGCCTCCGCGCTAGCGCTCCCAATGGTTGTACTTATGACACGGCAGTTACTGTTACTGTCCGCAACGTAGAAGCAGATTTCACCGTCCAACTTGCTGACCCTTGCAACCCTGCTACGTTAGTGCGCCTTATTAACAACTCCACAGGAGGAGAGCGCTTTGAATGGGACTTAGGAGATGGAAGGACGCTAACAGAAAGGCAACCGCCTTTGTTTCGCTACCAACGTCCTGGCACCTATCGGATTATTTTAACGGTTTCAGAAGACGGTTGCACGAGCCGCGATACGGCTGTGGTTCAAATTAGTAACCAGCTTGCTGTTTCTCTTATTGCACCACCTACTATTTGCAGCGGAGAATCCGTGCAATTGTTTGCCTCTGGAGGCGAGCGTTATACATGGACTCCTTCCACAGGGCTGAGCAATCCGAATATTCCCAATCCTATTGCTTCTCCTCAGCAAACTACGCGATATAATTTGCGCGTAGAATCAGCAGGCGGGTGTGTTCGCGATACTTTTATCGTCATTACAGTGGTGCCGCGACCTGTTGCGCGCTTTTCCACTGCTGTAGAAGGTCAATGCCAGCCCAGTCCGTTGCTTCGCATCACCAATAATGGAATAAATAACGGAGAAACCTACCTTTGGGACTTTGGCGATGGAAGAACCTTTGAAGGCTTCCAGCCCCCGCCTCAGCGCTATGCCGCTAGCGGTCGATACCTGATTCGGCTCACAGTGCGCAGTGGACCCTGCATAGCAAGGGATAGTGCTTTTGTAGATATCAACGTGTTTAACCCAGCAGAATTTCGCGCTGGGGTAAGGTTAAGTCCCTCCGCTGTCATTTGTTCCAACGAATCCATTCAGTTGTTTGCCAGTGGAGGAACGCGCTATCAGTGGACGCCCGCTACAGGACTGAGCAACCCTAATATTGCCAACCCCGTTGCCCGCCCCTCTCAGACTACGCGCTACCAAGTGCGCATTTTTAGTGCCGAAGGTTGTTTCATAGACACTGCTGTTACAGTGGAGGTTTCTCCCGCCATCAGCATTGATTTTGACGTAATTACTTCTGCAGAGTGCGGCAGTCCTGGCACGGTGCAAATTATCAACCGAACTGCTAATGCTACTAATTTTCAATGGTCGCTAGGCAATGGACAAACTTTTACTGGTCCCACACCTGGCACTATTACTTACCCTCAGTCGGGAATATACCGCATCACTCTTCAGGCAAGTAATCGGGCTTGTAGTGCTTCTCGCACCGTAGAAGTCCCTGTAGAAAATATTTCGCCTCCCAACGTAATTACTCCCAACGGCGATGGCAAAAACGATTTCTTCGTTATTAACAACATCCGACAAGGGTGGCGCTTGCAAATCTACAACCGCTGGGGAAGGTTAGTTTTTCAATCTGATAGCTATGGCAACGATTGGAAGGGAGAAGGCATAAGCGCTACTTATTTTTACTTGCTCACCTCCCCAGAGGGCAGAACCTGTCGTGGTTGGGTACAAGTCATTACTGAGCAGTAAAGGCAAAACACTCGACTTAACTTCATGTTTCCGCTGCGCCTTCTGTAGTAGCAGTTAAAACCGCCTGTACGTAAAAGAAGTGCCTCGATAAAATTTTTTCAATTTCCTTTAGGGATACAGCCGACTTGTGTTTCTTATTAGTGAAACAAAACCGCAATGGAACAGTCGGCTTTTAAAGAGCTTTTACAACGCTACCTAGAAGGCACTTGCACGGAAAAAGAACGCCAACTGGTAGAGTACTGGTTTGAAATTTGGAAGGAGGATCGCCCTGAATCAACTCTCTCTGAAGAAGAATGGAGGCAGCTAGCGCCCCTTACATGGAATGCTATCTGCCAACAAACTGGCATCAATCAGCCCAATGAGAAAAAAATAATTTCACTGTGGCAACATGGATGGCTAAAAATTGCTGCTTCTGTTGCTGCATTGCTAATTTTTTCAGCAGGATTTTACTTTTTTACCAAGTTAGCGGAATCTCAGGAAAGTTTTCGAATTGCCAATACCACTGCCAAGCCCAAGCAATTACTACTTCCCGATAGCAGCAAGGTCATGCTCTACAGTGGAGCGCGGTTGCAATTTCCCGATGCCTTTGCACAAGACAAAAGAGAGGTGTTTTTAGAAGGCGACGCATTTTTCGAAATTGTGCACCAGCCTCAAAAGCCTTTTTATGTCAAAACTAATCAATTGCTTATCAAAGTATTAGGCACAAGTTTTTGGGTGCGCAAAACCAGTGAAGCTACTGTGGAAGTTCTAGTGCGCACCGGGCGCGTAGCTGTTTCTGAGCGCCATGCTGATAGCCACAATAAGGAAGTGGTATTAACCCCCAACCAAAAGGTAACTTATTACACCAAGCAAAAGCACTTTGTAACTGCTTTGATAGAAAAGCCTCAACCTGTAGGGCTGCCCGAACACATGCCTAGTTTTATTTATAAAGAAACCCCACTGAGCAAAGTAGTGGAGGATCTGCAAAAGGCTTACCAAGTGCAAATTGTTCTTGAAAATCCGCTACTGGCAAATTGCAACCTAACAGGCAACCTTAACCAAATGGATATGTACGCACAGCTTGAGGCGCTTGTTCAGGCAGTGGGGGCTACTTATCAAATTCAAGGCACTACTATCTTTATTAGTGGACAAGGATGTCCGTAATACTAACGAATCGGCAATACTAACAAATAAAACTTGCATACGTCTAAATAAAACCGTAAAATGAAAATGAAAACACAACGTTTACTCGCTATGTTGATGTTGCTTGCCTTGCTGTTTTGGCAAGCACCTCTTTTAGCTGGCATGGATTTGCTATCCAAAAACGTGTCGCTTAGCTTGCACGGTGCTGAAGTGAAGTTAGTCCTAGCAGAACTGGAAAAAATTGCTGGGGTGCATTTCATTTACAGCCCTAAGGTAATTCATGCTGACCGCAAGGTAGATGTGGAAATCAAAAACGAGCCTCTTTCTGAAGCACTTAACAAGTTGCTTTTGCCACTAGGGATTTCTTACACCATCCGAGGCAATCAGATTATTTTGAGGAAAGCTAGCTGGGAGGAGTGGATAACAGACAATCCCATCAAAGGGAAAGTAACCAATAGCGCAGGAGAAGGCATGCCTGGGGTATCTATCGTTATTAAAGGTACCAGCAAAGGAACCGTTACCGACACAGAAGGAAATTTCTCTATCAACGCCGAAAAAGGGCAAACGCTAGTATTTTCCTTCGTAGGTTATAAAACACAAGAAATTACACTTGGTGAGGAAACTACCCTTAATATTGTCTTAGAAGATATTTCGCTGCAATTAGGCGAAGTAGCTATCGTTGGCTCGCGTGCTAACATTGCCCGCACAGATGTAGAGCGCCCCGCGCCCATTGATGTGCTTAGCTTCAAAGACCTGCAAACTACAGGGCAGGTAGAAGTAGGGCAAATGTTGCAGTTTACCTCTCCCTCTTTCAATTCAGCTAAGTATGGCATCAACGGCATAGCTAATTATGCCGACCCTGCCACTTTGCGCGGTCTTTCACCTGACCAAGTGCTGGTGCTCATTGAAGGCAAGCGGCGACATCAATTCTCTGCCCTTAACCTCAACATCACCGTGGGCAAGGGCACTGTAGTAACTGATATGAACACTATTCCACCGCTTGCCTTAGACCGCATCGAAATCTTGCGCGATGGAGCGGCTGCTCAATATGGTTCAGATGCTATTGCTGGCATTGTCAATGTAGGACTTAACAAAAGCGTCAACAAGCTTAAAGCCTTAACCCAGTTCGGCATTACCACTAAAGGCGATGGGGCTACCTACACAGCAGGAGTCAATTACGGCTTTAAACTGGGCAAGGACAAAAGTTATCTCAACCTTACTTTGCACTACCACCATGCCGATGGCACTGACCGCTCCGATCCCTTCAACGGCAATATTTACTCTACCAACCGAGAAGTAGAACGCGCTACTCGGATTGCACGCGGCGTTTGGCCCGCAGACGGAGAATTTCGCGTATCTAAGTATGGCAGCAATCAAACTACTTCTTATCAGGCTTTTGCTAACTTAGGTTATCCGCTCAATAATCGCTGGATGATCTACGGTTTTGGAGGTTATTCCCACAAGTACATCAAAGCCTATGGGTTTTTCCGCAATGCCATCCCCACTAACCCCAACTCCAATACCGATATTTGGCCCGATGGCTATTCTCCCGTGTTGCCAGGCACTACATTGGACTACTCTGCAGTGGCAGGCATTCGCCGACAAGCCTTCGATCAATGGAACTTCGACTTTAGCGTAGGATACGGATATAACTCCTTAGACTTGGAAGCCAAAAACACCGCTAACCCCTCCATGGGTGCAGAGTCGCCACGCGATTTTTATGTAGGCAAAAGCGCCTTTGGGCAGTTTACCAGTGAAATTAACTTGTCCAAAAATTACATCGGTTTGCTGGGCACCAAAACCTTTAACGTTGCCATGGGCAGCCAATTCCGCATTGACCGCTTCCAGTTAGTAAGAGGAGATGAGAATTCTTACAAAATAGGTCCATTGGCATACACGCGGGGTAAGTTGCCGGGCTCAAGTGGTCGTCCAGGAATTGCACCTGAAGACGAAACAGATACGCGTCGCTCTAACATCGGCATTTACCTAGATATAGAGTCCGACATTACTAATAAGTTTCTAGTAGCAGGAGCGCTGCGTTATGAAAATTACAGCGATTTCGGCAGTAACCTCTCTGGAAAAATTGCAAGCCGTTTGAAGCTAACGGAAAGTTTCGCTGTTCGCGGTTCTATCAACCGCGGCTTTAGAGCTCCTTCTTTGCAACAGATTTACAATAGCGTTACCACTTCTACAGTACAAGCTGGAGAGATCCGCCAAACTAAGCAATTGCGAAGCGATGAACCTCGCCTCCGCCGATTGGGCATTAGCGATCCCAAAGCCGAAACTTCTTGGAATTACAATCTAGGCATGACAGCAAACTTAAAAGATAAACTTCTCTTCACTCTCGATGCCTATCAAATTGACATTCAGGACAGAATTATCATCACCGAAAACTTAGTAGTGAATAACATTCCTGCTTTGAGAGCCCTCTTCCCCAATTTCCAAGAAGTTGCTTTCTTTACCAATCAGATAGATACGCGTACACAAGGGGTTGATTTGGTAACTACTTATAAACATTCCTTCAATGATCGCAAAAGTCTCACGGCGAGTTTAGCCCTTACCATGAACCGCACCAAAATTAGTCGGATTAAACCTACTCCTGCAGAACTACAAGCAGGTTCTACTCGCCCTGTAGTGTTGTTGGACACCATTAGCATTGCCTTGATAGAAACTAGCCAACCCCGCGAGAAAGTACTAGGCTCGGTAGCCTATCAGTGGAACAAGCTCACCGCCACAGTGCGCATCAATTACTTCGGTCCTGTAACGGCATGGGAAAAACCCGCTAACCAACCTCATCGCAGCCAGACTTTCAGCGGTAAAACACTCACCGATGTAGTGCTAAGCTACAATTTGACAAAAAATATTACCATTTCTGCTGGTGGAAATAACATATTTGACGTTTATCCTGACCGCGTATTTTCTAACTATGCTTCTTACTTTAATGGGCAAACGCCTTTTACGCGCAATGCCAATCAGTTTGGATTTAATGGAGCCTACTACTACCTCAATGCAGTATTTAATTTTTAGCCAATCAAGGAGCATCTAACCAGCATGCATAACTTGATTTTTTTACTAACATGCCTTTTGTTGGGGGCTGCTTTCCGACAAAGCAGCCTCCTAAAAGGCAATGCCCACGAGACAGTGAACCAACTGTTACTGTATGCTTGTTTGCCCGCTGCAACGTTGATTTATGCTTCGGAAGTTCATTTGAGTAGTCAAATGTTAGTACCAGTGCTAATGCCGTGGGGGCTATATATTGCTAGCTTTCTGTTTTTTAAAATATTGGGAAAATGGCAAGGCATGCACCGCCATAGTGAAGCAGCTCTTATTATGACAGCGGGCATCCCTAGCATTTCATTTTTAGGCTTTCCCATTTTTGAACTTTTTTATGGAGAAGAGGGATTGCGCATAGGAGTGCTCATGAGTCAGGCAGGCTCGTTTATGGCTTTTGCCACTTTGGGCATTTTAACGGCTTCGTATTATGCCTCTTCCGAACCTTCTTTGAAAACCGTACTGCTTAATGTAGTTAAGTTTCCAGCTTTTCCTGCGCTGATAGTAGCCCTTTGGCTTAATCTAGGACAGATTCCGCTGCCAGAGTTGCTCAAAGCAGTGCTGCAGAAAATCGCTGCCCCGTTTAGTTTTTTAGCATTATTCTCAGTGGGGTATCAAATCAATTTTGCTGGTAAAGGCGTTTTGCTTAAATATCTCTTTGCTGGGTTGGGTTTTAAATTGTTCCTAGCGCCTGTGTTGGTATGGTTTGTAATTTTTTTCATTGCTGGTCAGCGCGGACTTGTAGCTGAAATTAGCGTAGTAGGGGCTGCTCTAGGACCGATGAACACAGCAGCTATCATTGCCAGCCAATACGGTTTAAATCCGCCGCTAGCTTCAGCGATGGTAGGCATCGGTTTACCCCTTTCCTTGCTAACTGTTTTACCTGTCTATTATTTAGTGCACTACATCAACTAAAACAGCTATGAAAAAAATATTTTCTAACCTTACTTTCTGGGTTCTCACTGCCATTACATGCGGGGTGTTGCTAGGGCATTTCTACCCAGAAGTTGCTCTTGCCAAAGTATTCAATGCCCCTTGGAAAACTCGCCTTCTAGGTCAAGAATTCGAAGTAGGCGCCACTTTGAGCGAATTTTTGGGAAAAACTTTTATTAGTATCGTCAAACTTTTTATCAATCCTATCATTTTCCTTACCATTACGCTGGGCATTATTAGCATGGGCAACCTAAAAAAGGTAGGAAAAGTAGGAGCTAAGGCACTGCTGTACTTTGAAGTGGTAACCACTATAGCTCTCATCATTGGCATCGTAGTGGCAAATTTCATTCGACCAGGAGAGGGCGTAGTAGGTGCCCAAGCCCAAGCTGATATATCCAAATATACAAAGGCTTCTGCTGAGTTTAGCTGGTGGCAGTTTTTTATGGATAATTCAACGCTGCAGGTACTGGTTATTGCTATTTTTTTCGGCATGTTGATGAGTAATTTTTCAAGAAGGCAGCGCATTGTCGATATTCTTAATCCTATTTCTCAAAAAATTTTCTGGGCACTGCATAAAGTGATGCTGCTAGCGCCCATCGGAGCTTTCGGCGGCATGGCTTACACCATCGGAAAATATGGCGTCAGAACGCTTTTTCCACTGGCTAAGCTGATGATAACAGTATACGCCACTATGGCTTTGTTCATTTTTGTTGCCTTATGGTACATCATGAAAAGTTACCGCATCAGTCTTTGGGATTTTCTCAAGTACATACGCAACGAATTGTTAATAGTGTTAGGTACTTCTTCCTCAGAAGCAGCCTTGCCTTCCCTGATGGAAAAGCTAGAAAAAATGGGTTGCTCAAAGTCAGTAGTGGGGCTGGTAGTGCCAGCAGGTTACTCCTTTAATCTGGATGGCACGACGATTTACCTGTCGATGGCAGTAATCTTTTTAGCACAAGTTTATCAGGTACATTTAGATTTTACGCAGATACTAACCATCATTGGCATTTTGATGGTTACTTCTAAAGGTGCTGCAGGGGTTACAGGAAGCGGGTTTATTGTGCTGGCTTCTACGCTCACTGCTATTAAAGTCATTCCAGTGGAAGGGTTAGCCTTGCTGCTGGGAGTAGATAGGTTTATGTCCGAAGCACGGGCAATTACCAACTTTATTGGCAATGGGGTAGCAACAGTATGGCTTGCCAACAACGAACGCGAATTTGACAGAAAGAAAATGGAGATTGCTTTCGGTTATGCTCCCTGCGTTTCTGCTGAGTCTTTTTCTCTTTCAGAAAAAGAAACGGAAACCAAAAAAGCCGAAGCATTGTAGATTGCTTCAGTTGGTAGGTAAAAGGAAGGATAAGCAAAACCCTTGCAGCCCTTCGATCGCCGTAAAACTGCTGAAAGAAGGCAATCAGCCTTTATAAAAGAGCCATTTGCTAATTTCTTTGTAAGTAGGTTTTTTGCCGTACATGAGAATGCCCACGCGATAAATTTTGCCTGCCAGCCACACCATACCTATAAAACTTGCTATCAAGATGAGCATCGAGGTGAAGAGTTCCCAGTTGGCTCCTGTAAAGGGCACGCGAGCCATCATTATCACGGGAGAAGTCAAAGGTATCATAGAAAGCCAAAACGCCAAGGAGCCGTTGGGGTTGCTTATTACTGCGGAAAGGGAAATGATAGCAAAGACCATTGGCAAGGTAACGGGAAGCATAAATTGCTGAGTATCTGTTTCGTTGTCTACTGCCGCACCGATAGCGGCAAATAGGGCGCCGTACGTCAAATAACCAGCCAGAAAGAAAAACACAAATGCTGTTACTACAAGAGGCACGTTAATGGAAGCAATTGCCTGCATGGCATCGCTTACTTGTATTGCATCGGTCATTTGAGGATTTTGGCGCAGTTGTTCTAGCTGCCCCTTAGCACGTGCTTCTGCTACCTTGTCCAATCCAAGTGATATGGAAACCCCACTAACGATAGCAATGCTCAGCACTACCCAGATGAGAAACTGCGTGAGAGCCACTCCTCCAATGCCAATAATTTTGCCCATCATTAAGTGAAAAGGACGCACCGAGCAGATCAGCACTTCTACAATGCGGTTAGTTTTTTCTTCCAGTACTCCACGCATAATTTGAGAGCCATAAAGAAAAATGAAAATATAAATAAAAAATGCACCTAAATAACCTATTACCATAGCCGCTTCTGAACTGCTTTCCTGCTCGCCTTCCTCGCCTATTTTGATAGTAGTAATTTCAATTTTTGCCCGAAGGCTATCGAGTTGCTCTTTTCTAATGCCCGAGCGCATCATGCGAAGTTCTTCAATTTCTTGTTTGATGATTCGCTCTAAAGTGGCTTGAGTAGTAGGAGCTAAGCTCTCTTCAGAAAAATATGTAAATCCTTTTGGATTATTTATGTCTATAGCAGGAATGTAAAGCAGTCCATCGTAGTGTTTTTTTCTTAGCTCTGCTTTGGCTTGGTCTATGTCAAAAGGCAAGATGGTGAAAGTGAGAGATTGGCTATTTTCAAACTTATTTTTAAATAGCCCACTTTGGTCTACAATGCCAATGTGTTTGTCTTCTTCTGACGCATAAACGATAATCAGGGCTGGTAAGAAGATTAGTGCGCCAAAAAGTATGGGTCCAACCATGGACATAATCAAAAAACTTTTTTTGCGCACGCGAATTAGATATTCTCGCTGTACAATTAGCCAAATGTTATTCATTGCAATTCAAATTTAATTTTGGTGAGTTGCCACTAAGCGAATAAAAATTTCGTGCATATCTGGAATCTGCTCGTTAAAGGAAATAATGTTTGCTTGCTGCATGCAAGCCTGTAACAAACCATTATTTGTACCTTGATGGATTTTAATGATGTGGCGATAAATGCCTCCTTCACATTGCTGAGTCTGTAGAATTTGATAGCCATTTTCTACAAACTGTATGGGCGCATCTGTATCTACTACGAAAGTATAAGTGCGGTAGGCATTTTTGATATCTTTTTTTTTACCTTCCAATACTTTGCGCGATTTGTTAATAAAACCTACATAGTCGCAAAGTTCTTCTACCGTATCCATGCGATGCGTAGAAAAAATAATGGTGCTTCCTTGTTGTCGAAGTTGTAAAATTTCATCTCGGATAAGGTCGGCATTTACTGGGTCAAAACCTGAAAAAGGTTCATCTAAAATAATTAATGCAGGTTGATGAATGACGGTGGCAATAAATTGTACTTTTTGTTGCATACCTTTGGAAAGTTCTTCGACTGGTCGATTTGCCCAATCCATTAATCCTAGCCGTTCTAGCCAAGAGCGAATTTGTCGGCGAGCTTGTGATTCTTTCATGCCTCGCAATTGAGCAAAAAACAGAAGTTGTTCTCCCACTTTCAATTTGCGATACAACCCTCGTTCTTCAGGCAAATAGCCCATTTTTTGATGGTGAGTAGGAGATAACCGCTGACCCATAAAGATTACACTGCCTTCGTCAGGGGCGATAATTTGGGTAATAATTCGAATAAGGGAAGTCTTTCCCGCACCGTTAGGACCTAACAAGCCATAAATTTGACCTTCTGGAACAGAGATGCTCACATCTTGCAAGGCGGTATGACCTGCATAACGCTTAACAAGGTGATGCGTTTCTAGTATGTACATGGCATTTTTTAATTTAGTGATCGCAGGTAGGGAGTTTTTCTGTAGTTATGAGGCAAGATAGTGCTATTTTGATTATTTCACAACTTGTTACTTGGGGTCTTCTAATGAGCTGTACTACCAAGCAAGCAAATCAAGAAAGTGTAGGCATGAACTGTCCCACTATAGAAGCACAGCCCATACTGGCAGCGGGAGCTCTGCTAGGGGAAGGTGCTTTTTGGCACCACCAGCGCCAACAACTTTGGTGGATTGATATCGAGAAAGGCTTGTTGCATCTCTTTACTCCTGCTAGCAACAGTTGGCAAACGTATTCAATGGGCAAGCGCATCGGAACTGTGGTGCCTGATAAGGAAGGCAATGCTATTGTTGCTTTGCAAGATGGCATTTTCCGCTATAATTTTAGTCAGCAAACATTTCAGCTACTAGCGGCTCCTGAAAAAGACAAGCCCCAAAACCGCTTTAACGATGGAAAATGCGACCCTGTCGGAAGACTTTGGGCAGGTACCATGGCTATTGACGGCTCAGGAAGAAATGGTGCTTTGTATTGCTTAGAAGGGGAGGGCAAAATCACCAAGAAAATTGACAGCGTAGGCATTTCCAATGGCATTGTTTGGACTTCAGATAGCAAACAGATGTATTATATTGACACTCCTACTGGTCAGGTTTGCGCTTACGATTACGATGCTCAAACAGGTCAGATTCGCTTCAGCAAAGTGGCTGTAGAGATACCTCAAGGAGCTGGATACCCCGATGGCATGGCAATTGACTCAGAGAATATGATTTGGGTAGCTCTCTGGGAAGGTGGCGGCGTGATGCGCTTCAACCCAAAGACGGGAAAACCATTGCTCAAAGTAATTACCCCAGGGGCTTGGCGCGTTACTTCTTGTGCCTTTGGCGGAGAGCATCTTAATGAACTCTATATTACAACGGCTTCCATTGGACTTACTCAGGAACAAAAAAAGCAATATCCTAATAGCGGACATGTGTTTAAAGTTACTTTGCAGGGCATCAAGGGCGTTCCCATGCCCATCTTCGCTTTTTGATAAAACGCGTTGCTTACATTCTCTGCCACCCTTTACTTTTTCGCGGTATCACTTGCTTTTTTGTTGGTAGAACATGAGTCCTACTGAAGTTAGTAGCACCGCTATCAGTACGTAAGAGGCAATCATGGTAATCAGGCTGCCCTGTTGATAGATTTCTGGCTCAAAGCTACAAACAAGGGTGTGCTTTCCCTTAGGCACAGCTAACCCTCGAAGCACGTAATTAACTCGAATCAATTCGCCTGCAGGCTGTCCGTCAAGAGTTACTTTCCAGCCATCGGGATAATAAATTTCGGAGAATACCACAAATCCATCGTGAGGAGTTTGGTACTGGTATTCTAATTGGTTAGGAGCATAGCGCACCAAGCGAATTTGTGCACCAGCGCGGTGGTAAAGGCCTGTTTTCGCCTGCGGAAATTTGCTAATGTCCACTACTGCCACTGAATCTACGGGAAGAGTAGCTAAAGCAGCCATTTCCTCATCAGGGTTATTAACTGGTTTGAGTTGAGAAATGAACCAAGCATTTCCTAAAGCGGCTGGATTGCGTATGACTCCTCGTTTAGTGGAAGGCTGGGCAATCAAATAGCGCGTGTTGAGCATGTTTAGGGCAGGAGTGCGGCTAAAATCTGGCAGCTCGCCCTTTTGAAGACTGTCCAATATGGACTTAATCTCTACCTCTAACCGTCGGTTAATCAAATCTTGGTAGCGGCGTAGCTTAGCGGCAAAATACCCTCCTACTGACTTGTGGTAATAAGAAGTAGAAGCGTCGTTGAAAGGATTGGTTAAGTTAAGTACGCGATAGTGCAAATCCTTGTCCTTGAGAATTTCTTGATCTGCAGCGGTGGGAGCATGGGCTTGCTCTTTTACGTTTGCTTTAAAGGCATCTTGATTTAAATAGCGCTTACCTACGTTCCACAAGTCAAAGATAGCCAGTATGCCCGTAACAGTAAGAGCTATAGCGAGGCTAACTTTTCCTCTGAGGTAAAAATAAATAACTAAAGTGGTAATAGAGATTAACAAAAACGAGCGAATGGCATCGCTTCGGAACATGGCTCGCCGATCAGCGCGTACAGCTTCCAGTAAACTACCTAATTGATCATCTGTAGGGCTACTAAAGCTAAACGCACCGCTGATGAGAAAAAATATGGCGCATAGCCCTCCAGTAAGAGCAAACGCAATGGTCAATTTTTTTAGCCATTGGGGCTGTTCTTTTTCAGTTAGTAAAAAGGTGCGATGCAAGCCCATAGCCGCTCCGATTACCATGAGCATTACAGTTAGGCTAAGAGCCATAGAAACAGAGCGGAACTTGTTAAAACCTGGAAAATAGTCAAACATAAAATAGTTGAAGGCAGCAAAGTTCTTTCCCCAAGAAATCATCGTCATGAGCAAGGCGGCGCCACCGAGCCAGAAGCGCTCAGCTGGAGTGGCAATCATCAAGAACCATGCGAAAAGAAAACAAATGACTGCCCCCGCATATATAGGCGCATTGGTAAAGGGTTGGTCTCCCCAGTACATAAAAGGAGCTTTTTTAGTCAGCTGGAAAAATTCGTAGTTTCCTACATCACCCATGCGAAGGGCATTCTCCAGTAGCCGGTAAGTAGCGCTTTGCTGGCTAAGTTTTTCGTTGTTGCTGCCTCCGTAAAAATTGGGCAGAATGAGGGTAAAAGTTTCTGCAATGCCTTGGCTCCAGGTAAAAGCATAGTCGCGATTAAGTCCTTCTTGGGGGTTGGCGGCTTCTTCTCCTGGCAAGGGCGTCAGTTCTGCTTTGCCGCGTTGGGAATATTTGCCATAGTGTGCTGTGGTGAGTAATCTTCCTGCATTAGCCCCTACTGCTAGCAAGGCGGCTAATGACAAAATGCCAATAGTTTTTGCAGCAGTAACAATTTTTCTTGTTTTAATGGCATGAATTATTTCAACAATAACGTAGAGAGCGCAAACAAAAGCCAGGTAGTAAGTAATTTGCAAATGGCTCGCGCGGATTTCTAAGGCAAGAGCCAAGGCTGTTAATGCAAATCCCTGCAGCCATTTCTGGCGAAATGTTAAATAGATTCCCGCCAGTACTAAGGGCGCATAGGCAATGGCCCAGGATTTGGTCATGTGCCCTGCCTCGATAATGATTAAATTGTAAGTAGTAAGCCCAAAAGCCGCCGCGCCAATGACTGCAACGTAGGGATTTATTCCAAAAACTGCCAAAGCGATGAACATGCAAAGCATGGTCTGGAATAACATATGCGCTGCCTTGCCTGAAAAGAAAATTCCTTTAAATAGTTGATCGATAAGGACGATGGGTTTGTCAGGAAAAACGGGGTGAAGTACGTAAGTAGGCATGCCGCCAAACATGCTATTGGTCCAAAGAGTGGGGCTGGGGTGGCGAGCGTTGTAGTCTCGTGCCTCTTTGGAGCCGCCTTCGTAGCGCAAAATATCTTCTTGCTCTAGGCTTTTTGCTTGGAAAACTTCTGGGTAAAAATAAATAGCTGTGATGGTGTAAAATGCAGCAATGCCTATTACGTAAGGCAGGATGTGGCTAAAGGTAAATTGTTTCATCAGCAATAGCAATAGCTTTGGCGACAAAGGTAATTAAAAAGTAGGCGTATATTTGCACAAAGATTTGCCTTTGCCCATGCAGCTATTTCAAATGCCTGCCCGAAGTGAATGGGCTACTATAGTGGCGCGCCCTGTGATGGATTTGCGAGCAGTAGAGCGAAAGGTAAAACCTATTATTAAGCAAGTGAAAAAAAAGGGCGACGTTGCACTTACTAAGTTTACAAAAAAGTACGATGGTATTAAAATCACGCAGTTCGAGGTAACTTCTGAGGAAATAGCTCAAGCGGAAGCAACCATTAGCCAAGAGCTGAGAAATGCCATTGAGGTGGCGCACCGAAATATTTATAGTTTCCACCTTCGCCAGATAGAGCGCTTTGAACCTGTAGAGACGATGCCAGGGGTATTATGCTGGCGCCGCAGTGTGCCTATCGAACGCGTAGGGTTGTACATTCCAGGAGGAACAGCACCACTTTTTTCTACCGTGTTAATGCTAGCTACCCCTGCTACTATTGCAGGTTGCAAGCAAATTGTAATGACTACTCCTCCTGGACGAGACGGCAAAATTAATCCTACCATTCTGTATGCAGCCCAAGTGGCAGGAGTGCACAAGATTTACAAAGTAGGCGGTGCACAAGCCATTGCAGCCCTCGCCGTAGGAACGGAAACTATCCCTAAAGTGGATAAAATTTTTGGTCCTGGCAATCAGTTTGTTACTGCTGCCAAGCAAATGGTTGCCCGCAGAGGAGTAGCTATTGACATACCTGCAGGACCTTCAGAAGTAGCCATTTATGCCGACCATACCGCTAATCCCGCTTTTGTAGCTGCTGACTTACTTTCCCAAGCTGAGCACGGCATCGATAGCCATGTTTTCCTAGTAACCACTTATGAACCTTTAATTCAAGCAGTAGTAGAAGAAATCCGCCAGCAAATAGGAGTGCTACCACGCCGCGCATTGGCTGCTGCTTCACTAACGCATAGCAAGTGCGTGCTAGTAGCTAGCGAAGAAGAAGCTATTGATCTGTTAAATGAATACGCTGCCGAGCATTTAATTTTAGCCGTTGAAGATCCAGGAAGAGTAGCGGAAAAAATTGTCAATGCAGGTTCCGTTTTCTTAGGACACTATACCCCAGAAGCCGCAGGCGATTATGCTTCAGGTACTAACCATACTTTACCCACTAACGGGTATGCACGCGCTTTTTCTGGGGTTTCGGTAGATAGTTTTGTAAAGAAAATTACCTATCAGCAAATTTCTCAAGAAGGACTGCGTCGGCTAGGTCCTGTTGTGGAAGTAATGGCAGAAGCTGAATACCTCCATGCTCACAAACAAGCCATAAGTATTCGTTTGCAACACCTCGAAAAACAACAATTTGAATCTATCAATTCCAACTCGTCCAACAATGGCCTGCCATGAGCAAGCTCCATCAGCTAGCTTTGTCTTTCATTCCCCACATCGGCAACGTGTTGATTAAACAACTGGTGAGCTATTGCGGCTCTGCGGAAAATGTTTTCAAAACGCCTAAAGGTAAACTTTGCAAAATTCCCAGTATTGGTCCTAAAACAGCAGAGCTGATTGCTAACCATCAGACGGAAGCGCTAACGAAAGCTGAAAAAGCCCTTGCACAAGCCGAAAAAGACAGCGTAACAATCTTGTTTTATACCGATGAAAAATTTCCCACTCGGTTAAAACAGTTTGCTGATTTGCCAGCACTGCTTTACTGGCAAGGCAATGCGGATTTAAACGCCGCTCCCACAGTAGGCATCGTAGGAACGCGCAAAGCTACTGGCTACGGAAAAGAGATTACCGAAGAGATTGTAGTAGGACTAAAACCTCTTAATGCTTTGATTATCAGCGGTCTTGCTTATGGAATTGACATCATTGCTCATCGGCAAGCCATTAAAACAGGACTTCCTACTATTGCAGTATTAGGCAGCGGACTAGACCGAATCTATCCTGGGGAGCATACTGCAACAGCTCGGCAAATGGTTCACGGCGGCGGATTGCTAACAGAATATCCCTTTGGCACTGCCCCAGCGGCTCCTAACTTTCCTTACCGCAATCGCATCGTAGCTGCCCTCTGCGATGTTGTTATCGTAGTGGAAACAGCTATCAAAGGAGGAGCTATGATTACTGCCGAGTATGCCAATGAATATAACCGCGAAGTTTTCGCCGTGCCAGGTAACTTGGGGCAAGTTTACTCGGAAGGTTGTAACTACTTGATTAGCAAACACAAAGCCCATCTTTTTACCTCTGTTAAAGCAATGGCAGAGCTCATGGGCTGGCAAACAGCACCTACCCTAGAGAAGTCTACTGGTAAGGTCCAAGTAGTTGATCTTTCCAAAGAAGAAGCAGAAATCTTTAGCCTTTTGAAACAACATGGTGAAATGCACTTAGACGATTTGGGCTGGCAAAGTGGTTTAGGAGTAGCTCAAGCGGCGGTAGTGCTGCTCAATCTTGAGTTTCAGGGGCTTGTGAAGGCTTTACCTGGTAAAAGGTATGCTTTGTGTTAAAGATATTGACAATGATTCGAGTTTTTAGCAATTTAAACGCAATTAATTTAGCACAAACCAGTTAATTGAGCTTGGTGCAAAAAATGATGCTAACTTGAGCATTTCACTGCAAATCAAGTATTCTTTACTTGCCACAAGTTGCGTCTCTATAAAAGCTCTAGCTATGAATTATTCTCGCATAGTGGTCAAAATAGGCTCTAATGTTCTTACTACTGCTCAAGGAACTCCTGACCAAAGGCATATTGCTCATTTGGTGAGTCAAGTAGCTCAACTAAGCCGCAAGGGAATTGAAATATTGCTAATTTCCTCTGGAGCGGTAGCCTCAGCTCGGCATATTGTTCAACTTCAACCTTCTACTGATACTATTTTGCAGCGGCAGGTATTAGCGGCAGTAGGGCAGATTCAGCTCATCCAACTTTATAACCAATTGTTTGCCGCAGAAAACATCACTATTGCCCAAGCCTTAGTTACTAAAGAAGACTTCCGCGATAGAGTTCATTATTTCAACATTAAAAACTGTTTTACTGCCTTGCTGCAGCATAAAATTTTGCCTATTGTAAATGAAAACGACGTAGTGTCGGTAACTGAACTCATGTTTACCGACAATGACGAACTTGCTGGCTTAGTTGCTTCTATGATGGATGCCGATGCTTTACTCATTCTCAGCAATGTGGAAGGCATCTACACAGGAAGCCCTCAACAATCGGGCAGCGAGCTGATTGCAGAAGTAACTCCTGAGATGAACCTGAGCCGCTTTATTACAGCTGATAAATCCAGTTTTGGGCGCGGAGGCATGCTTACTAAGGTTAACATTGCGCGCAAAGTAGCTCAATTGGGCATTGGAGTGCATATTATTAACGGAAGGCGTTCTAATGTGCTTGTAGACTTGCTGCTCCATGACCAACAGATAGGAACCTACTTCAGACCTTTGCGAAAAGCCTCAGGGGTTAAAAAACGCATTGCCCACAGCGGCGATTTTGCCAAAGGAAAAGTATTTTTGGATGCAGGAGCGGTTAAGGCTATTACTTCTGCTCGCGCGGCAAGTTTGCTTCCCGTGGGCATTACCCGCATAGAAGGACAATTCCAAAAAGGAGACCTCATTCAACTTTATAATCCTGATAATCAACTCATTGGCGTGGGTATTGCGCAATATAGCTCCGATAAAGCGCAAGAGCGACTTGGCAAAAAAGGACAAAAACCCTTAGTGCATTACGATTATCTTTTCATCGAGTGAATAAAGCAAGCAAAAAAATTTTTTTCGGGTAGTTAGAGGTGGTGCGTTCTACTCCTTAATAAGTCGAATATGTCGAGTGAGGTCGTGGGAGTGCACGCGCAACAGGTAGCTTCCCGCAGCAAGATGCGTCAAAGGCAACTCAACAACGCCATTTTGCAATTCTGCGGCACCCGTCCAGATAAGGCGACCTAAGTGGTCGTATAGAGCAAGCTCTAGTTGTTGGAATTCGTTCAAGTCGATCTTTACCAATGCTTTTGTAGTGACTGGATTGGGAACGATAGTGATAATGGGCTCTTGCCGCGAAGGTTGAGGAGAAACTCCACTAGGCGCTTCTACATTGAGCCACTGGCTATGCGTTTGTATGCAACCTACCTCATCTCTCACGCTAAGGGTTACTTGGTAAACTCCTGCTCGGTTATAAACCACTGCTACTTGAGGAGTGGTAGCAGTTCTTCCATTTCCTAAATTCCATTGCCATGACATGGCTACTTGGCTTTCTGCCTGCAGTAGAATGGTATCTCCTGCCACAAGGCGATTGTTCTTGCCCCTGACTGAAAAACGGCCATGCAATGGACTTACTTCTAAGCGAACCTCAAGTGGCAAACTTTCCCGTAGTGAATCGGCATTGGTAATGTAAATAGTTTGGGATTGAGTCAATTTTAGTTGCCATGAAACTCCTTCAGCAACAGGTCTGCCCAAGGAGGGAGGTGTAGTATAAAAACGAAACTTAGAACCGTTCTGCGGCGCGATGAGAATTTCTTCATTAGGGCAAAATATGCGTCTAGGGTTCCACTCAGGTATTGGACCTTGCCCCACTACGCGCAGCGGTTTAGTAATCGTCGAGGTACAACCGAGTATATTTCTAATTTGCAAGCGAACGCGATAAATCCCTGGATGGCGATAGCGATGAGCGGGGTTTTGTCGGGTTGAGGTAGTGCCATCGCCGAAGTCCCAGTACCATTCTACGGCACCTAAACTGCGGTCATAAAACTGTAGGGGAGGCGTGTCTGGTCCTAAGCCTACTTCTTCAGGCGCTTCAAAATCAGCAATAGCTTCGCGAATAAGAATTTCTACTACTTGTGGGTCGCTTTCTATGATGGAGTCGATGCTAGTAATCCATAAGTGCCTAAAACTACCTACCACGAATCGATAGGAGGCCCCTGTATGAACGGGAGCAGTATAAGGCTGCAAGTAAAAGTTGAATTTCGAGCCGCCAGCAGGGCGAACTACTACTGTATCCCCACGACAAGCCTCGATGTTTCGGACAATAGGTCTAGGTGCTTTTCTGCCTACTCTAAAAGTATGTTGAACGCTATCGCGGCAACCGTAGGAATTAGTTACTACCAGTTTAACCGTGAATACACCTTGCCGATTGTACATGTAGGAGGGATTGGGCTCGAATACCTTTGGAGAACCATCGCCAAAATCCCACTCCCAGCGCGTAATGGACAAATCGCTAATGCTTTGGTCTGTAAACTTAATGCGGTCGTAAATTACTGTATCAAAACGAGGTTCATAAGTGAAGGCTGCTTTTATGCGAATGCGGCTGATTTCTACTTCAGCGGGAAGGCTTTCCAGCGCCGAGTCAATGCTGGTAACGATTACTTTGCGCACTCGCTTATCAGTAAGTAGGTAGCGCCGTCCTGTGAAGGCAGCAGTAGTGGAAAGGCTATCATGGTAAAAGTTAAAGTGCGTCGCATTATAAGTAGCAGGTGCTATTAATATAGGACTGTTTTCGCAGCCATAGACAATAAAAGGAACGACGGGACGGTTTCCTCGTGCCAGCCGAACCACTTTTACGATTTTTGTAGCAGTAGCCTGGCAGCCTTTAGTATCTGTAATAGTGAGCTTAATTATATACTTACCAGGTCGATGAAAGGTAAACACTGGATTTTGCACCGTTTGCACTGGCAGGTGAGTGCCTATCACTTCCCATCGCCAACTAACAGGGTTTACACTTTTGTCGAACAGGTACAATTTATTAGAATCGGCAATGTTAAGAGAGTCTATGGAATGAAAGCGCGCTACTGCTGTATGGATTTTTACTGTATAGGGAACTAAAGGGCTTTCGATGGGGTGGTCGTATCCGCTTACTAAAAAGATTTTGCCTTCATCTTGCATAGTAAGGGGCAAATAGGCGCCTTCAGCTATTGGTTGGGTCAAGTTATCAGGACTGTAAAAACGGAAGCGCTCACCATTACCAGGAGCAAGACGCACTGTATCGCCTCCACAGAGATAATCTGGCAGAGAAGGGGTAGCACTGCGAACAGTAGCAGGATGCAATTGCATCACTCCTTGACTAATCGACTGGCGCAGATCTGAAAGGCTATTTCCGACGGCAATGACAAAAGTTACGCGCTGCTTTTCTCCTGGTTCCAAACGAGGGATGATATTAGTCACGACGTGGGCTACATCAGCTCCTTGAGGGCTTTGCATGCCTGCTCGCGGTCTTTTAACACCTGTGGAGAGAGTGAGAAATTTTTCACTTATGTTAAAGTCATCGGTAAAATTAAACTGGTCGGGGGGTGTGTCTTCTTTGTCGATAGCGTAATACCCCGTCGCTGGACCCAAAGCCTTGATGCCAGCCCATAGTCCGCCGGGCTGATAGACATAACCGAAGTTGCCTTCGCTGTCCCAGTCTGCACGGTTAGGGGCATTGCCGATATCCCAGTCGGCGTAAAGTCCCACGCGTAGGCTATCGTACCGCCCCATCGGGTTGTTATTGGTAATATCGTAGTGGATGATGATGTATTGCCTGTGAGGCTGGTTAATTCTGGCGCTAATTGTTTGTTCTACCTTAATATTGAGTCGGTTAAAATTATTGATAGCATCCGTAAAAGAAGCATAAGCAACGGTATGCTGCAAACCTCGTTCCCATAGGCGTGGGTGGCGAATGGGCGTGAAATGAGCAGAGCGCTCTCCGGGACGAACAAACACACTATTGGATACCACTGTGGGAGATAAACCTATCATGAGCCCCATTTCGCTCAATATGCGTTGGTTATCAAACCGGAATCCAATTCCTGCAAGATAAAGCGGATCCGTCATGCCCATGCGTCCATTGGCTGATACAGAAAGACTAATTCGGTTAAACTCAAACGAAACGGGATCGGGCAAGGTAGTGAGGGTGAACATTTGCCAATCCTGGTATTCCCCATCGGTGTAGTTGAAGCGGAAGTGAATGGTCTCTCCTGGAGGGGTATCAGCAGGAATATAAATTAGAAAAGGCTTTTGGCGATTGCTCACAGAATCCAGCGAAGCTAACGCACCGATGGTGAAGCTGCCCTCTAAAATGCGGGCATACCGCGATTGGGTAGTGAGGGTAACTCTGGCATTGGTCAAAGGGCGCAATAGGTTGCGAAAAACAGCAGAAATTTCAACTGTGTCATCGTTGGAAGCCCATCCCGTAGTGCCGCGGGCATGCCACTGAATCTGCGTTGCTCTAATAGCAGCAGTAGTAGATTGATTTTGCAAGGCTCTCCACACGTTGATGCGTCCTCTGCCCAGTTTGTAGGCATAAGGTGCATTTTCTGGCAAAGCATATACATCATCAGCGGTATTTCGCAGTAAGGCAGCAATTTGGATGGCTTTCAAGTGAGGATAGCGAGAGCGCACCAGTCCAGCGGCACCTGCAACAAAAGGAGTGGCAAAAGAAGAACCCGAGAGCGAAGAAGTAAAATCTGGACCTGTAAAAGTGCTCCACACATCAACGCCGGGAGCCATCAAAGCTACATGGTTGCCATAGACGCCATTGGTAGCGCGCTTATCCTGTCGGTCGGAGGCAGCCACTGCTAGTACATTTTCGTAAGCGGCTGGATAGAAAGGAATTTCACCTCCTCCTTGCCTGTTGCCAGCAGCGGCTACAATGAGCACGTCCTTTTGAAGAGTAATATAATTGACAATATCTTGTTCCCATTTCAAAAAAGCCGTCGCTTGACCGAGAGAAGCGTTAATAATTTTAGCACCATTTTCAGCGGCATACAACAGAGCTTGGTACAATCCGACGGGGTTTAAAGAACCTATGCGGGTTACTTTCAATGGCATGATACGGCAGTGGTAGCCTACTCCTGCAAAGCCAAAATTATTATTAGGCACGGCGGCAGCAATTCCCGCTACAGCAGTGCCATGAAAATTGTTGTAAATGTTAGTATTTTCTGCAAAATCTACTCCCAGACTGTCATCTACAAAGCCGTTTTTGTCGTCGTCGATGCCAGGTTTTCCAAACCGCTCTCGATGGTTGTAGTAAAGATTGCGGCGCAGATCAGGGTGGTCAGTGCGCACCCCTGAGTCCACAATAGCAATGACGGTATTGCTATCACCGCGAGTAATTTCCCATGCTTCAAATACTCGAGCTAAGCGATATCCATACATGCGCCCAGGATAAAGCAATTCGTTGAAGAAAGGGTCATTAGGAATGAAAGACTCTGATCCAAATATTTCGTAATGAGCAGGGATGGGCTCGACATAGGCTACTTCTGGCTGGCTTTGAATAGCTTGAATTGCCTGGTGCAAATTAACATCACCCTTGAGGACTGCTTGATAGAGGAAAGCTATTTCGTAATTGCCGAAGGTAGTGCGACGGCTAGCAGGATGCAACTGATATAAGTCTTCAATGCCAATTTTTTCTAAAATTTGCCGACGGATTGGATTTGAAAAGGAAAAATTAGGACTTGGCTTAAACTTAACAATCAACCGATTGGGGAGAAAATCAGCTTTTTTGCTGATTACTGGCTCTTGCGCAGCTGATTGAATACTATGCCAAGCCAGAATAAAAAAGAGTAAGCTTCGCTTAAAAAGCTGCATTTAGTTAAGTTACTTGCTTTTTCTCTTGGCAACTGGCCCAAGTTAGACAAAAATACGCGAATATTGAACCGATGTTGCATCATTTTACGCAAAATTCATTTGCAGAAATTGCTGTTGTGGGCGGCGGCGCAGCGGGTTTTTTTGCTGCCATTCACGCGGCGGCGCATTTGCCGAAAGGCAAAGTAGTCCTATTTGAAAAAACCAGCAAACTGCTTTCTAAGGTAAAAATTTCCGGCGGCGGAAGATGTAACCTGACGCATGCTTGCTTTTCTGTTCAAGAAATGAGCAAAAATTATCCACGTGGCGAAAAAATAATGAAAAAATTATTGCCACGCTTTATGACTAATGATACCATTGAGTGGTTTGAGTCCCGTGGGGTATTGTTGAAAACTGAAGCCGATGGAAGAGTGTTTCCCATTAGTGATAATTCGCAAACCATTGTGGACCTGCTCATAAAAGAAGCCCAGCACAATGGAGTAAAAATATTCACTTCTCACCAAGTAACGGAAATTATTCCCGAAAACGGTCTTTTCAAGTTACAACTCAGCTCTACTGGGCAGGTTTGTTTCTATGCTCGGAAAGTTATCGTAGCCACTGGGGGCAATTCCAAACTAGAATCCTTTCAATGGTTAGCCCGCTTGGGTCACTGCATTGAGCCTCCCGTACCTTCTTTGTTCACTTTTAACATGCCTCAAGAGAACATTACTCAACTACAAGGCATTTCTTTAGCCAAGGCAATAGTAAAAATTATAGGAACGGACTTTATCCAATGCGGACCGCTGCTGATTACTCACTGGGGCATGAGCGGTCCTGCGGTGTTAAAACTCTCGGCATGGGCTGCCCGTTGGATTGCTGAAAAAAATTACCATTTTTCAGTACTAGTGCGATGGGTTGGAGATGCCGACGAAGCTAGTTTACGCCAGCAACTAGCGCAACACCAATTTCTCAACAAGCAAAAGCAACTCGGCAACTCAAATCCAGTTCAACTTCCTGCAAGGCTGTGGGAATTTTTGTTGTGCAAAGCAGGCATCCAGCCTACAAAAACTTGGCAACAAGCAGGTAAAGGAGATTTTAATAAAATAGTCAATATTTTGCGCAATGACGTTTACCAAGTGTCGGGAAAAACGACATACAAAGAGGAATTTGTCACTTGTGGAGGCGTTTCAGTAGAAGATATTTACCACCAAGACCTACAGAGCAAAAAGCTTCCTGGCTTGTACTTCGCTGGGGAGGTCTTAGATATTGATGGCATTACAGGCGGCTTCAACTTTCAAGCTGCTTGGACCACTGGCTACATCGCTGGCACTTCCGCTGCAAGGTCATTGAATGGGCAATATGAAGGCTTTTGATCGGCTGTTGTTGAGGTATGGGCTTATAGGGTTGGTTTTGATAGCTTCATTCTGCAAGGAAAATCAACCTACTAAAGCTACTTTTCAAACCCATCACGCTAGAAATATTGTCAAATATGCTAGACTATTCTCCATAGTACCTCATGAAAATTACACATTGCTTACTATTTTGCCGCCTCATGGGCAGCCAATGTGCTATGCTCTTTATCCCAAGGACGCCCCTCCCGCAAAGCTACCTGACAACTGTCAGCCAATTCCCATTCCCGTTCAACGAGTTGCTTTGTATAGCACTACCTACGTCCACGCTTTTGAAATACTAGGTTGTAGGCAGGTGATTAAAGCATTTGCTGGCACTGCCTACTTGTACAGCGATTCATTGAGGGCAGCAGTCCTGCGCGGTCAGGTAGTAGAAATCGGCTCGCCAAACCACCTTAATGCAGAACTGCTCAGCCAACTCCACTTAGATGCAGTGATGATTTACCTGGCAGCGGGGGAGGAAAATAAACTTTCTCTTTTGCAAAGAATAGGCTTAACACCAGTGATTAATTTTGACTTCATGGAAAACACGCCTTTGGGCAGAGCTGAATGGCTCAAGGTAGTCGGGCTATTATGTGGAAAAATGCAACAAGCCGATAGTATTTTTAGTCAAATTGAGAAAAACTACCTTCAGCTAGTAGATAAAGTAAAAAACGTTAAAAAAAAGCCTACCGTGTTTGCCAACATCCCCTATGGAAGCACTTGGTACATGCCTGGTGGAGATAGCTTTATGGGGCAATTGTTCAAAGATGCGGGAGCAGATTATCTCTGGGCGGAAGAAAAAAAGTCCGGTAGTTTGCCTTTGAGCCTAGAAGCAGTTCTTGCCAAGGCTCAGCAAGCAGATTTTTGGATCAATCCAGGCAGCATGGAATCCATAGAGATGATTTGCCACACTGATAGCCGTTTTAGAACGCTTAAGGCAGTTCAATGGGGAAAGGTTTTTAACAATAACAAGCGACAGCGCAAGGAGGGCGGCAATGATTATTGGGAGTCGGGCAGTGTAAGAGCAGATGTAGTGCTTGCTGATTTAATTGCCATTTTTCACCCAGAAATTTTGCCTCATCGCCAATTGGTTTACTTCAATCAACTACAATAATTTTATGAAAAGAAAAGTGCTGCCGTTGTTCCAGTCGGAGTGAATTAATTGCCAAGTTACCGCTGCTTTTTTCCTTACAAATTGTTTGCGTTTTCAACCTTATGATCTTGGCTGCATTTAACTAAGTGTTTCAGCGCTTAAAGCAATTTTAAAGACAAAAAGACCCATTCGCTATCATGTAAAGGCAAAGAAATGCGATAACTTAAGTTAGTATCCACGCAAATGCGGGTGCAAACAATTCTTCATGGCTTGCTTGCACAACTACCAGAAGGCAGCTAACTTAACTTGCCAATCTATTCAAAAAATTATGAAAACTATCAAAGGACCTGCTATTTTTCTGGCTCAGTTCATGGGCGAGCAAGAACCCTTTAACGATTTCAAAAAAATTTGCCAATGGGCTGCCTCGCTGGGTTACGTCGGTGTACAAGTCCCTACCTGGGACAGCCGCTGTATCGATTTGCAAAAAGCAGCTGAAAGCAAAGACTATGCGCAAGAAGTGCAGGGCATTGCCCGTGAAGCGGGCGTAGAAATCACCGAACTTTCTACGCATTTGCAAGGACAACTAGTAGCAGTACATCCCGCTTACGATGCTATGTTTGATAGTTTTGCTCCTCCTCAATGGCGAAGCAATCCTTCTGGTCGCACCCAGTGGGCAGTACAACAGCTTCGCTATGCAGCTAAGGCAAGCCAACACATGGGGTTAAAATCCCACGTTACTTTTTCTGGTGCGCTGCTTTGGCCCTTTGTTTATCCTTGGCCTCAACGCCCTGCTGGATTGGTAGAAACTGCCTTTAAAGAACTTGCTCAGCGCTGGAAACCCATTTTGGATTATTTTGACGAATGCGGTGTTGATGTATGCTACGAACTCCATCCTGGAGAAGACTTACACGATGGGATCACCTTTGAAATGTTTTTAGAACACCTCAACGGACATCCCAGAGCTAATATCAACTACGACCCTAGCCACTTTGTCTTGCAACAGCTTGATTATCTGGAGTTTATTGACTTTTACCACAGCCGAATCAAAGCCTTTCACGTAAAAGATGCAGAGTTTAACCCTACGGGCAAGCAAGGTGTTTACGGCGGTTACCAAAGCTGGGTACAGCGAGCAGGGCGCTTCCGTTCGTTAGGCGATGGGCAAGTAAACTTCAGCGCCATTTTCAGCAAATTGGCAGCGTATGACTATGACTCTTGGGCAGTGTTAGAGTGGGAATGCGCTTTGAAACACCCTGAACAAGGAGCAGCCGAAGGAGCTGAATTTATCAAAAATCACATCATCCGCGTTACAGAGCGCGCCTTTGACGATTTTGCTGGCACTGCTGCCGATCAAGATTTCAATCGCCGAGTATTGGGCTTGTATTAAATCAAACAAACTTACTGCCCTTGTCTATTTTTTGAATAGTAAGCTAAAAAACTTCGCCAGTGCATTGATTGCGAATTGTTATTGCTGAAATGGCAAGGCTAGCACCAAGAGGCAAGAAAAACGCGGACCATTTTGATGTTTCGGTAAAAAACTGCCGTCGTTGCGCTTTGTAACGACGGCAGTAATGTCAATTAGCTTTTGCGTGCATTTTCGAGGCAATCAGGTTAAGGGCAGAGCCCGCCTTGAACCACTCAATTTGTTGCTGATTGTAAGAGTGCTTTACTGGAAACTCTTCCACGGATCCATCGGCATGAGTCAGGCGGAGGGTAAGCGGTTTACCTGGAGCAAATTCAGTAAGCCCGAGAATATCTATTGTATCATCTTCTTGAATCCTGTCGTAATCTTCTTTATTGACAAAGGTAAGGGCTAACATGCCTTGTTTTTTGAGGTTAGTTTCGTGGATGCGGGCAAAAGATTTAGCTAAAATAGCGCGCACTCCTAAGTGACGCGGTTCCATAGCAGCATGCTCACGGCTGGAGCCTTCGCCGTAATTTTCATCCCCTACTACTACGGTTCCTATGCCAGCGGCCTTGTAAGCCCGCTGAGTAGCAGGTACTGGACCGTATTGACCAGTGAGTTGATTTTTGACGCAATTAGTTTGCCCATTAAACGCATTTACCGCTCCTATGAGCAAGTTGTTAGAAATATTGTCCAAATGTCCGCGATAGCGCAGCCAGGGACCTGCCATAGAGATATGGTCAGTAGTGCATTTGCCTTTTACTTTAATGAGCAATTTCAATCCCAGAAGATCAGTGCCTTCCCATGGTTTGAAAGGTTCAAGTCGTTGCAACCGTTCAGAATTGGGATCGATAATTACCTCTACTTGGCTGCCGTCCTCTGCAGGAGCCTGATAGCCTGGATCTTCTACGGCATAGCCTTTAGGCGGGAAAGTAAGTCCTTGTGGTTCTTCTAGCATTACTTCTTCGCCGTCTTCGTTGATGAGCTTGTCCTTCATGGGATTGAAAGTCAAGTCTCCAGCAATGGCAAATGCTGTTACAATTTCAGGGGAAGCAACAAAGGCATGAGTAGAAGAAAGTCCATCGTTGCGCTTGGCAAAGTTGCGGTTGAAGGAAGTGATGATAGAATTAGGTTTATTGGGATCATTCACATGCCGCGCCCATTGACCAATGCAAGGACCGCAAGCATTGGCAAGGACTACTCCTCCAATTTTATCAAACACTTCCAAAATGCCATCGCGTTCTGCTGTGTAGCGCACTTGTTCGGAGCCAGGAGTAATGGTGAACTCAGCCTTTGCCTTGAGCTTTTTCTCTACTGCTTGGCGAGCAACAGAGGCAGCACGGGTAAGGTCTTCATAAGAAGAGTTCGTGCAGGAGCCAATTAAACCCACTTCTAACTTGGCGGGATAGCCTTTTTGGCGCACTGCTTCGGCAAATTTGGACAGGGGCCATGCTAGATCTGGCGTGTAAGGACCGTTAATATGAGGTTCTAGTTCACTGAGGTTGATTTCAATAAGTTGATCGTAGTATTTTTCGGGGTTGGCGTACACTTCTTCATCGGAGCGCAAGTGTTCTTTATACTGTTCAGCTAGGTCGGCTACGTCTTTCCTACCGGTGGCTACCAAGTAGTCGTACATATGGCGGTCGTAGCCGAAGATGGAGGTGGTAGCTCCTACTTCTGCTCCCATGTTGCAAATGGTACCTTTGCCAGTGGCAGAGATAGTATCTGCTCCTTGGCCAAAGTATTCTATGATAGCGTCTGTTCCACCAGAAACGGTTAAAATACCTGCTACTTTTAAAATGACATCTTTGGCAGAAGTCCATCCACTCATTCTACCGGTGAGCTTGACGCCAATGAGCTTTGGCATTTTCAGTTCCCAAGCCATGCCCGCCATTACATCTACTGCATCTGCTCCTCCCACACCGATGGCAATCATTCCCAGACCGCCAGCATTGGGGGTGTGGCTATCGGTGCCAATCATCATGCCGCCAGGAAAGGCGTAGTTTTCCAAAATTACTTGGTGGATAATACCCGCCCCTGGTTTCCAAAATCCGATGCCGTATTTATTAGAAACAGAACTGAGGAAATCATATACTTCCTTATTGGTATGTTGCGCAGCTTTGAGGTCTTCCTTTGCCCCTACTTTAGCTAAAATGAGATGGTCGCAGTGCACGGTAGTGGGAACGGCTACTTTAGGAATCCCTGCTGACATAAATTGTAGCAACGCCATTTGAGCTGTTGCATCTTGCATGGCAACTCGGTCAGGCGCAAAGTCCACGTAGTCCACTCCACGCTTAAATACTGCCAAAGGCTGGTCTTTGTGCAAATGAGCGTAGAGTATCTTTTCGCTTAAGGTCATAGGTCTGCCCAAGACCTTTCTTGCTGCTGCTATGCGCTGACCCATACGCGCATAGACAGCCCGAATCATGTCTATATCAAACGCCATTGCAATTGAGGTTAATTTGCTTTATGTTTACAAATATAATATTGCAACAGCGGAAAAAAGTCCCCTAAGCCAAAAAACTGGCTTCTGAAGAGGGCATAAAAAAAACAGTCGCACCAAAAATTAGCGCGACTGTTCCAGCGTTGTTAAATTTACCCCTTATTAATTATCTTAAAGCCATTTGGCGTCATCTCGACTGATTCCGATACAAAAATATATCCTCATTTCATGCTTGTAAATCGTTGAATTTACTCAATTTGACTAGGTAGAATTACTTATGCAGCGCATTTTACGCCGGGTAGATTTTTTTTATCAACTTGCTTGCTCAAAAAAATTGCAAATAGATAGCCGAAATATTCACTCGCAAAACGCTTCAGAGAGCATTTTCGTAGCTTTAAAAGGAAAACACACTGACGGACACCACTTTATAGAAGAAGCACACAAAAAGGGAGTGCGTTTTTTCCTAGTCCGTTCTGTGCCAGAAAGCTTAGAAGGAACTTTTCTAGTTGCTGAAGATACCCTTGCTTCCCTGCAACAGCTAGCGCGCCTGCACCGACATTGTTTTAATTATCCCGTGATAGGCATCACGGGCAGCAATGGCAAAACGATCGTCAAGGAGTGGCTATCAGAACTACTGGCAGAAAAATTTAACATTGTCAAAAGTCCCAAGAGTTACAATTCTCAGCTAGGAGTAGCTCTTTCGGTCTGGGAAATGAATCATGTCCATAACTTAGCCATTTTCGAAGCGGATATTTCTCAAAAAGGCGAAATGCACCTTCTGGCCAATGTAATGAGCCCTACCATTGGTATTTTTACCAATCTTGGCAAGGCTCACGACGAAGGTTTTAGTTCGCCAAAAGAAAAAGTAAGAGAAAAACTGAAGCTGTTCACTACAGCTAAGGCATTGATCTTTCACACTGCTTACCAAGAAATTTGTCAAGAAGTGTTGCCTTGGCAGGAAAAATATCCTCATTGTCAGCTAATAGGGTGGGGGGAAAGCGACCAAAGTACAATTAAATTTAAAATTGTTGAGAAAGCGGGACAAAGTGCAACCATTAGCCTCAACTTTGGCAAAGAAAGTTTGACTCTTTCCCTGCCATTTGCCGACTCGGCTTGTATAGAAAACCTCGTCCACTGCATAGTAGCGATGTGGTATTTGTTAGGTGAGCTGGACTACATCCGCCATGCAGTGAACAAAGTTTTTTCACGGCCTTGGCAAGTACAACCTGCTATGCGATTGGTGCGCAAAAAAGGCATTCATCGATGCACCCTCATTGACGATAGTTACAACAATGATTTGACGGGCTTGCGCATTGCTTTAGAATTTCTTGCCCTTTATGGAAATCCCACTCAGCCGCGCACCCTCATCCTTTCTGACATGTTGCAAAGCGGTTTGACTGATGAAATGATTTGCAAAGAAGTAGAAAATCTTGTCAAACAATTCGATATTAACCGATTGCTGCTAGTGGGCAATCAATGGGAGCGGCTCTTGCCGTCTAATTTTTCTACTCCTTTGACAGTAGCGCATTTTGAGCAGACAAAAGATCTGATCGCTGCCATTGACCAAGCAGCAATAAATTTTGTGGAGGAAAACATTTTAGTCAAAGGTGCGCGAGCCTTTGGCTTTGAACAAGTGGTAGCGCGTTTGGAAGAAAAAATTCACGGCACGCGCCTGGAAATCAATCTAGATGCCATTGGGCACAACTTGGGATATTACAAAAGTTTACTTGAGCCCAAGGTTAAAATAATGGTTATGGTAAAAGCCTTTGCTTATGGGAATGGTCATTACGAAATTGCTCAATACTTGCAGCAAAAAGGTTGTCATTACCTGGCGGTAGCTTATGCAGATGAAGGCGTTTTCTTGCGGCGGCATGGCATTTACTTGCCTATTATGGTGATGAATCCCATGCCAGAGAGTTTTGCTTTGTTACAAAGCTATCAGTTGGAGCCAGAAATATACAGTTTTAGGCTGCTGCAGCAGTGGATCAAGTTTGCCGCTTGTACAGGCCAATTGCCTCCCATTCATCTGGAAATTGATACAGGCATGCACCGGCTGGGTTTTTTGCCAGCAGAAGTTGAAACTCTATGCGAAATAATCCGCCAAAACAAAGAAAAAATAAACATTGCAGGTGTGTTTACTCATCTCTCTGCAGCGGATGAAGCGCAGCATGATGAATTTTCTCGTCATCAGTTACAACTTTTTGATAATATTTTTGAGCAAATTGCCAGCGCTTACGGCAGCCGACCTCTGAAATATGCTCTTAATTCGGCAGGCATTGTAAAATTTCCTCAAGCCCATTACGACATGGTTAGGCTAGGCATTGGCTTGTATGGCATTGCCGCCACTGGCAAAGAAGAAAACCACCTTCAGCCCGTTGCTGCCTTGAAAACCATCATTTCGCAAATTAAAACTTTGCCTCAAGGGGCTACGATAGGTTATGGAAGAAGCCATCCTATTGACAAGCCCTCTCGGATTGCCGTGTTAGCTATTGGATATGCTGACGGCTACCGACGGGCACTGGGCAACGGCAAAGGATTTTTCTGGATTCATGGCAAAAAAGCCCCTACCGTAGGACGGATTTGCATGGATATGTGCATGGCAGATGTAACCCATATTCCCCAGGCGCAGGAAGGAGACGAAGCTATCGTTTTTTGCGATGCTAATAGTTTAAAAACTATTGCCCAGCAACTTGGCACCATTCCTTACGAAGTTCTCACTAGCATTGGCGAGCGCGTCAAGCGAATCTATTTCTCCGCATGAGACAAACCAGCTTTTGCCTGGCTTTGCTGATGACTTCAAGTATAGCTCTCAGCCAGTTAGTCCAAAAGCATCTAAAAAATTTTGCTTGCAGTTGCTGCTTTGTCCATTTGTCAATGGAAAAACACGTTGTTTGGCGTGGTACGGAGTAAATTTTTTAACCGAAGAACTCAATTGCCAGCCTTTGATAGTCTAAAAATGCACATAAAGCAAAGCTATATTGAGTTAATGCTGTAAGCCGACTTTACATTTTTTCACGAGCGAGCTTTTTTCCTAACCATCTTCCCAAAGCTAGTGCAGGGGTAAGCAGCATACCGCTGCAAAATACATTGCCCGTAGTAACTCCAGCACCTAAAATTTCTCCCACTGCATAGAGCCCTTGGATAGGTTTTCCTGAGTCATTGAGCACTTGTAAATGGGGATTAGTACGCAAGCCACCAGCAGAAACTAGGCAAAAGCCATAAGTGAGCAAAGCATAAAAAGGCGGCGTTGATACTGGAAATTGTAAATTTTTTCTTCCCAATTGTTCATCTACTCCTTTGGCTACTGCGCCGTTGTAGTCGGCAATGGTTTGCAAAAAATTTTCGGCGGGCAGTTTCGTTTTAGCTGCTAGCTCTTCAAGGGTGTTGGCTTTCCATAAACAGCGTTCTTTCTCGGCTTCTTGTTGCATCTCTTCTACCGTCCAAGGAAAAATCAGGGGAGCACCTGCAGTGAAAGCATAGTGGTCGAAGATGATCCAACATTGTCGGTGAGGTTGGGCAGCGATGGCTCTTTCACGGAGGGTAACATCAGGTTGGTCTTCTGCCATGAAGCGTTTTCCGTGTGCATTGAGGTAAATTTCTCTGGGTGGGCGCACTAGGGGAGTAGAAATGCGCGCCCAAGCAGCCCAGAAGTCAGCTCGCCCGGAAAAGGGCTGCAGTTCAATACCGCCGACGGTATATCCTTGCTTTTCTGCATTGTGGAAGGCAGCTCCTATCTGTAAAGCTGCTTTAATGCCCTCTCCTTGAGAAGTGATTCTAGCCCCGCTTACAAGCCGTTGCGCATTAGGAGTAACTTGCTGAAAAAATTCTGGATTAGCGGCATATCCTCCCGTAGCTAATACCACTTGCCGGGCTTTTAAATCGATTTTACTTCCGTCGTTGCCCTGTGCAACAATGCCGTTTACTTTGCCGCCGTGGTAGATTAAACTTTCCATAGAAGTTCCCAGCCGCAAATGAATTCTTCCTGCTCGTTGCCATTTCTCCCAAACAGGCAGCAGGGTCTTTAAAACGGATCTGCCTGCATCCTCGTTGGGATTGGCTGGATTGTAATCCATCGTTCCCCAGTAAGTGCGAGCAAGGCGATAGGGCGGATGATTGTAAACAATAGCTGGCGCTTGTTCTGCTACTGGATAGCCTAGTGTCTCTAGCCAATCTATCAAGCGGGGAGCTTCTTCTACGGCAAGGCGGGTAATGGAGGGGTCTGCGGTGTGTTGGCTTAGTTGCATAATTTCTTCGTAGTGTTTGTGAGGGCTGTCTTGAATTCCTTTTGCTTTTTGCAAACGCGTTCCTGCCGCGCTCATTTGCCCTGCCGTAATGTTAAGCGTACCGCCTATTTTGATATCTTTTTCTACCACCATCACGCGCAAGCCGCTTTCTGCTGCTGCAATAGCGCAGGTCATGCCTGCACTGCCAGCCCCTACAATTAACAGGTCGTAACTTGGCTTTTGCCTGTTTTTGAGAGCACTTGCTAGAAGTGTTCCCATTGCTAGGCGCGAAAGAAAACGGCGGCGATTTTCTTTATTCATGCAAAGTGCGCTAAGTTTGTGCACAAGTTATGCAATAATTACGATGGTAAGCTACAAAAATTTGCATCAACGCAACCGACCTAATCCCCTTAAGTGATTATGTATGCACGTCAAAATATAGTGATTTTTGCTTGTTTCTGCAGCGTTTTGTTTTTTTTGTCTACCTCGTGTAAAGAAAATACGACTACTTCTACCACAAGCCTGCCCAAAATAGTAATGCATCCCGCCGCTAAGTTCAATGTGGATTCAGCCTATGAATACATTAAAAAGCAAGTGGCATTAGGTCCGCGCGTGCCTAATACAGAACCCCATCGCAAAGCCGCTGAAATGTTTTTGGCAATGTTAGAGCGCTTCGGGTGGCAGGTCCAAGCACAAGATTTTGAAGCCGTTGCCTATAATAAAACGATTCTTCGCTCTCGCAATATCATCGCTACTTACAACCCTGAAGCTAAACGGCGGATTTTGCTAGCGGCTCACTGGGATACGCGCCCTTATGCCGATATGGACCCAGATACTACCCGCCGACGCGAGCCCATTTTAGGAGCTAACGACGGGGGCAGTGGCGTAGGAGTACTGCTGGAAGTTGCCCGCGCCATTGGCATGCAGCAATACGATAGCTTGAAAATCAACCACATCGGCATTGACATCATCTTGTTTGACAGCGAGGACTACGGACCCCCAGAAGACGAACAGCAAAACGCCTTCAAGCCCGATGCCTGGTGCTTGGGCTCGCAATATTGGGCAAAAAATAAACATCGGGAAAACTATGCTGCCTACTACGGCATTTTGCTAGATATGGTAGGGGCTCACAATGCTCGCTTTTTGCTGGAAGGACATTCTATGGAATATGCTCCCTCTGTGGTGAAAAAAGTATGGGACACTGCTAATCAGTTGGGTTTTGGAAAGTATTTTGTCTATCAAACTACCTCCTCTCTAATCGATGACCATTTGTACATTAATCAACTGGCAGGCATTCCTACCATTAACATCATTCAATACGAAAATAGCTTTGGCGACTTTTGGCACACTCACCGTGACAATATGGATATTATCAGCAAGGAAACTCTCTACGCCGTAGGCACTACTCTGTTGCAAGTGCTCTACAACGAAAACGCTGCTGCTGTAGAGCCGTAGTCTTTGCACTTAATTTTTTGCGTTGGAATGAAAAAGCAGTCAATTACAGCGGAAATATTTAGCAAAAAAAGCTATTTGTGCATAGGACTGGACACGGATTGGAGAAAATTGCCCCCTTGTGTGCACAAGGAAAAAGACCCTATTTTCGCCTTTAACCGCCGCATTATTGATGCTACTGCCAACCATTGCGTTGCCTACAAACTTAACTTGGCTTTTTACGAAAGTGCAGGACCTAAAGGATGGGAAAGCCTTGCTCAAACCTTAGCCTACATCCCCAAAAATATTTTCACCATTGCCGACGCTAAACGCGGAGATATTGGCAATACATCTGACCTGTATGCCTACACTTTTTTTAAGCAATATCCTTTCCAGGCTGTAACGGTATCCCCTTACATGGGCAAAGATTCCATAGAGCCATTTTTGAACTACGCAGACAAGTGGACTATTTTGCTAGCTCTTACTTCCAACCGAGGTAGTGAAGATTTTCAGCACTTGGTAGTGGGAGCCGATAACAAGCCTCTTTACCAAGTAGTAGTTGAACGGGCTATGCAATGGGGGTCCTCTGAACAGCTCATGTTTGTAGTGGGAGCTACTCAACCTGAGGGAGTTGCTGCTGTTCGCCGACTAGCTCCAGACTACTTTTTGCTCGTTCCAGGCTATGGGGCTCAAAAAGGAGATTTGGAAGCCGTTTCCAAAGCAGGGCTCACTCGTTTTGGGGGCTTATTGGTCAATGCTTCGCGTGCTATTCTTTATGCTTCTTCCGACAATAATTTTGACAAAGAAGCTCAAAAACAAGCGCAAGCTATAGCAATGCAAATGAGTTACTATTTGGAAAAGTATGCTTGTCAGTAAAATTTACTGCTCGCCTATAGGCAACATGCTCATCAGGGCTACCGAGGTGGGCATTTGCGGGCTTACTATCGGCAGTGAACCCGCTTTGCAAGATGACCTAGCCCAACAAAATCCATTCATTCGGCAAGCAATTGAGCAACTGGATGCCTATTTTGCAGGCGTTCAAAAGCATTTTGACCTGCCTTTGGACTTGCAAGGCACGCCCTTCCAACAACGCGTATGGCAAGAATTACAACGCATTCCCTTTGGTCATACAATTACTTATGCTCAATTGGCTGCTCGAATAGGACAGCCTGAAGCAGTGCGAGCTGTAGCAGCCGCCAATAGCCGCAATCCTGTTTGGATTATTGTGCCCTGCCATCGCGTTATAGGTACTGACGGCAGCCTCACAGGCTATGCTGGTGGCTTATGGCGAAAAGAATGGCTTCTCAACCACGAGCAGCTTAATATGGTGCACAAGCAACTAAGTCTGTTTTGAGATGGATGGGTTGGATGTGATTTAAAAAACTTGGCAACTTTTTAATTTTTTTCAAGGAGCAAGGCGATAAATTTTCCACTCTTCTGGAGCAATAAGTTGGTAGACAATTCTATCGTGCAGACGGCTGAGGCGTCCCTGCCAAAACTCGAAATAATCGGGAATGAGCCTATACCCTCCCCAATAGGCTGGACGCGGAGGATCTTTTTCCGAATAGGCAACTTGTAACTCTTGTATGCGTTCCTCTAAGACTTTGCGGTCGGGTAAGGGGCGACTTTGCGGAGAGGCTATCGCTCCAAGGCGACTCAAAAGAGGACGACTGTTGAAATACTCATCCGAAAGGTGAGGCTCAGTTTTTTCTACTTTTCCTTCAATGCGAACTTGTCGCTCCAGTTCTACCCAGTAAAATGTCAAGGCAGCCAGAGGATTGGCGTTCAGCTCATCGGCTTTGCGGCTTTGGTAATTGGTAAAAAATACAAATCCTGTATCGATGTGCTTAAGCAACACAATCCGCCCTGCAGGTCGCCCTTGATTATTCACGGTAGCCAGATGCATTGCAGTAGGCTCGGGCAACTGACTATCAATTGCCTCTTGCAACCACTTCTTGAACTGCTCGAAGGGAGAAGCAGCTACTTGGTCTTCACTAAGTTGACCAAAGGTGTATTCCTTGCGAAGGTCGGCAATTTGCATAAATGGACAAGTTTGCTCAAAATTATACTGCCAAATAAATGCTCACGATGACGGAAATCATCATTATTAACGGTCCTAATTTGAACTTGTTAGGCAGGCGCCAGCCCGCCATTTATGGAACAACCGATTTTGAGAGTTTTTTCACTCATTTGCAAAAAGAATTTGAAAAAAAAGCTTTGTTACAATATTTTCAATCCAATCATGAAGGTGCGCTAATAGACAAACTTCATCAAGTGGGGTTTAGCTCTGTGGGCATTGTGCTCAATGCAGGAGGACTTACGCACACTTCTGTAGCACTAGGGGATGCGGTAGCAGCCATTTCAGCTCCTGTGGTAGAGGTGCATATTTCAAATATTTATGCTCGCGAGCCTTTTCGGCATCGTAGTTATATCAGTCCCTATGCCAAAGGGATTATTGCAGGCTGTGGGCTCAATGGCTACCGCTTAGCCATCATGCATTTACTGTACATTTGCTGCTAGTGGCTTTTATTTTCGATTAAAGACAAAGCCGCGTTCTGTTTCTCGCTCTTGGAAATCTATTTCCAACCCGATGAGAAACATCATATGACGCTTTTGATACAGTACAGGGATGCCCTGAGTAGTATATTGTTGATCGCCTTCTCGCGGCTTGTCGAAGCCTAGTCGGTAGCGCACACCTCCACAACCTGAGGTACCCTCTGCCAGTACGCGTAAGCAATAGCCTTCGGGGATGCCTTTGTTTTGCATAATGGAGCGAATTTCCTTAGCTGCTGTTTCTGTAATACTAACAGGCTGAATCTCCATGTCCATTGAACTTGCTGGCAAAACCAAAGAGAGCAATTTGCAATTACGCCAGGGGCGCTAGTGAACCCTTGCTTTACAGGGTTCTTTCTGCCATTGCGGCAAGGAGTTCTTCTGACTCGGCAAAGAGAGGATATTGGCGCATCCACTGGTTTACTTCTCGGCGCACTTCCGCTAAAATGGTTTCATTGTTGTGATTTTGAAGAGCCTTGTCGATTAACTCGGCAATGCGGGGCATATCGCCTGTAGTGAGTCCTCGCGTGGTAATGGCTGCTGTGCCAAGGCGCATACCCGAAGTGATAAAAGGAGACTTGTCATCAAAAGGCACCATGTTTTTATTAATAGTGATATCAGCTTTGATGAGGGTATTTTCTGCCAGCTTGCCTGTGATGCCTTTGTTGCGCAAATCTATGAGCATTAAATGGTTGTCCGTACCGCCAGAGATGACTTGATAACCCATTTCTGCAAATGCTTTGGCTAGGGCACGCGCATTGTCGCGCACTCGATGAATGTACTGCAAATAACTATTGGTAAGGGCTTCACTGAAGGCAACTGCTTTGGCAGCAATCACGTGTTCCAGGGGACCGCCTTGGGTGCCAGGAAACACGGCAGCATCCAATAGTTCGGACATCATTTTCAGTTGCCCTTTGTGGTTAGTTATTCCGAATGGGTTTTCAAAGTCTTTTCCCATCATAATAATACCCCCACGGGGTCCGCGCAAGGTTTTATGCGTGGTAGAGGTTACGATATGGCAATGTTGCAAGGGATCGTTGAGCAATCGGCGAGCAATGAGTCCAGCAGGGTGAGAGATATCCGCCAACAGCAAGGCACCTACTTGGTCGGCGATGGCGCGCAAGCGGGCATAGTCCCAGTCGCGGGAGTATGCCGAAGCACCGCAAATGATGAGTTTGGGCATCTGGCGATGGGCAATTTCTTCCACTTTGTCCCAATTAATTAGCCCTGTATCTGGTTCTACGCCGTAGAAAGCGGGTTGATAGAGCTTGCCTGAAAAGTTCACTGGCGAGCCGTGTGTCAGATGCCCTCCATGAGAAAGGTCAAAGCCTAAAATTTTCTCGCCAGGTTTGAGCACTGCTAACATGACAGCAGCATTAGCTTGGGCTCCTGAGTGGGGTTGTACATTTGCCCATGCAGCGCCAAAAAGTTGCTTTAGGCGTTCAATAGCGAGAGTTTCTATTTGGTCTATGACTTCGCAACCGCCATAGTAGCGTTTACCAGGAAGACCTTCGGCGTATTTGTTAGTCAGCACGCTGCCCATGGCTTGCAACACGTAGGGAGAAGCGAAATTTTCAGAGGCAATGAGCTCTATTCCGCGCATTTGGCGCTCAAATTCTTGTTGAATGAGAGAAAATACTTGGCTATCTGCTTTAATCATGATAACAGCAAAAGAAAATCCGATTAACAAAGCTACGCAAAGTTTTGCAAAACTTATTGGAAAGCAATGGTCCTTTCATACTACCTTTGAAGGAGCAACAGTTGAATGAAGCGTTATGCAGGTGCACTTATCTCAAGTCAGTAGTATTGAAAGCAGCGCTGACCTAGCAATTTTGATAGCCAACAGTGCACAGGAGGCATTTTCCTTTTGCAACAGCAAAGAAGAAGAGGACTATCTACTCCAAAAAATTCAGCAAGGTGAAGGGTTAATTGTACTTAATCAGTGGAAACGCAAGGTGTACTGCCTTGCCTTGCAAAATATCGCCAAAGAAAATTCACCTACTTACGAGGTAACAGAAAAAATAAGGCGCAGTGGCGGACGTATTGCCCAGTTGCTTAAGGAAGATAGAAGCCATCGCATTCAGGTAACTACGGAAGTAGAAAATGCAGCCTTTCTTTTTGCACTGGTTGAAGGCATTGCTTTGGGAGCTTATCAGTTTTTGAAGTATCAACCTGAGAAACTCACAGCCTCGCAACCTTTGCAAATTGACTGCTGTGCCAAAGCAGCATCACAAGGCTTGCTTAAAGAATTAGCCAACGTGATAAATGCTAATTTTTTAGTGCGGGACTTGGTCAATGAACCTCCAGCAGCCATGAACATCAGTCAGCTTTGCCAGCAAGCCCAACAAGCGGGAGTAAGTGCTGGCTTTGAAACCCGCCTGATGCGCAAAGCAGAAATAGAAGCCTTGCAAATGAATGGCTTGTTAACTGTTAACAAAGGCAGTTTTGAAGAACCAGCTTTTATTGAAATGACATATTGCCCCAGGAATGCGGTCAATGCTAATCCGCTGGTGCTGGTAGGCAAAGGCATTGTATATGACACGGGAGGCTATAGTATCAAAACAGAAGGCATGGAATGGATGAAATGCGACATGGCAGGGGCAGCTATTGTCATAGGAACCCTGCATGCTATTGCTGCCAATCAACTGCCTTGCTATGTCATTGGCTTGGTTCCAGTTACTGACAATCGCATTTCTGCCCATGCTTATGTTCCTGGAGATATTATTACTTATGCCAACGGCAAAACGGTAGAAGTAATTAACACCGATGCAGAAGGTCGCTTAATATTAGCTGATGCATTGATTTACGCCCAAAAGTTTGCTCCGCATTTGGTAGTAGATGTAGCTACCCTTACAGGGTCTGCTATACGTGCCATTGGTTGGCAAGCCTGTGCAATGATGTGCACTGCTGGAGAGGAAATCAAGCAAAAGTTCGCTGAGTCAGCCCGTGCTACCTATGAGCGGTTTGTAGAATTTCCTCTTTGGGAGGAGTATGACGAATATCTCAAATCCAATATCGCCCATTTAAAAAATGTAGGTCCTCCAGAGGCAGGGGCTATTACTGCTGCCAAATTTTTACAACACTTTACCAATTACCCTTGGATACACTTGGACGTAGCAGGGGTAGTTTTGCTTAAGTCAGCGGAAACGCATCGACCAGCGGGAGCCACCGGCTTCGGCGTGCGCCTTCTGTACGATTTTGCAAAACGCCTCTTTGGAATTCAGTCCTAAGCTAAGTCTTTACCACTCAACTGAACATTAACACACTCAAAAAAAAAATGGAAACAGAACAGCGAGAAAATGCCTTGCCCGTTATAGGTTTTACTCTAGGGGATTACAATGGCATTGGTCCAGAAGTTGTCATCAAAGTATTGCAAGATAGCCGTTTGTTCAAATTTTTCATTCCTGTAGTGTATGGTTCGCAAAGGGTATTGTCGCGTTATCGCAAATGGTTGGGCATAGAGCTAACTTACCAAGTAGTGCAGCCCGACCAGCCTTTAAGCGACAAGAAAATTAACCTAGTGCCTTGCTGGGAAGACTTTCACGAACCTGCGCCAGGGCAAATTACCCCTCAGGCAGGAATGGCTGCCGTAAAAGCACTGCGAGCCTCTGCTGAGGATTTGAAAAATGGACGCATTCATGCCATTGTAACAGGACCTATTAACAAATACAACGTTCAAAGTGAGGAGTTTCCCTATCCAGGACATACTGAATTTTACGCCGATGTATTTCAAGCAAAGGATTGCCTCATGTTGTTGGTAAGTCAAGGGCTGCGCATAGGAACGGTAACGGGGCATGTACCTCTGCACCAGGTAGCCCAAGAATTGACCCAAGAAAAGATAACCAGTAAAATAGAGATTCTGTTGCAATCCCTGCGGAAAGATTTCGCTATTCGCAAGCCGCGCGTTGCCGTGCTAGCGCTGAATCCTCATGCAGGGGAAAACGGCTTGTTAGGTCAGGAAGAAAGTACCCTCATCGCCCCTGCCGTAGAACTGTTTCGCCAGAAAGGAGAGCTGGTTCTAGGTCCCTACCCCGCTGATGGCTTTTTTGGCAAACATCAGTACAGGCATTTTGATGCCGTGCTGGCAATGTACCACGATCAGGGACTGATTCCGTTTAAAATGATGGCATTCGAAAGTGGGGTTAATTTTACTGCAGGCTTGCCTATTGTACGCACTTCCCCAGACCATGGCACTGCATATGACATTGCTGGAAAGGGCATTGCTGATGAAAGCTCTCTACGCTCGGCTGTCTTTACTGCATTAGACATTTTAAAATATCGGCAACTTGCCCCACTAGAACGGAAGCAAGAGCAAGAAAGCAATGAAAAATTAGTCTCTATCTTGCAACAGGAAGACGAAAAGCCTCCGACCCAAGAGGAAAATGCTACTGGCTTTGAGTAAGGGGAACTTCTTCCTCGCTCACTTCAGCTGATTGCGGAGTTCCTTCCAGCTCGGCTAAAAGTATTTGAGCTGTTTTGGCAAAACTGCCTGCATCTGCTCGTTTGTAGGCAGCTTTCGCTTTGTCGTTTTGTCCCATGAGACGGTAAATAGTCGCTATGGCAAAATTGACTAAGGCTTTGTTTTCTGGATCTAAGGCTTGGTTGGATGAGATTAATTCCAATGTTTTGAGCGCTTCTACGTATTGTTTGGCGCGGTAGTATGCCATAGCTTGCAGGAAAACTACTTGGTAATCATTGGGAGTGTACTTAAGGCATTGGGAAGTGGCGTTAATCACTTCAGTAAATCGCTGGGAGTCCATTAAGGCATATGCCAGCAATTTGCATATTTCTGCCTTTTTAGCTGGTTCGTTTTCATTGACAAGAGCAGTTTGGTAGGCATTTACTACTGCGTCTTGCTTGAGTTCTTTTTTTGCTATTTCGGCTTGAAGCATATAAGCAGCCGTTAAATTGGGTTGAATTTTGAGGGCTAAGTCTAAGTTTTCCCGCGCTTTGGTGAATTCATACATTTTGAAGTAACAAAGAGCATGGTTAAGATAAGTGCGCGGATTATATCGGGCAATTAAGTTTTTGAAATAGCCGTGTTCAGCGTTTTTCCAGTATTCAAAAGCTAGTTCAAACTCTCCTAACTTGTAACAGGCATAGCCGATTTCGTAATAGTATTTTGCCACCACTTGAGGAGTTTTATCGGTAAGTGAGTTGATAAGGCGGCTTAGAACTTCTTTAGCAGCTTTGAAATCTCCCAGTTCGTTGTAGATTTTTCCTTCAAAATACATCAGATTCATTTCACTAGGAGCAATAGCTCTGGCTTCCAATACGTGTGGCTTAGCTCGAGCATATTCCTTGTTGCGCAGTAAGGTGATGATGATATTGGTTTTGTAATTTATTTTTTTATTGATGGCGGACTCGTATTGAAAGGCTGCATTGAGCGCATTGATGTACTCATTTATTTTTTGAGATTGCTTGTAGCATTGGGCCAACAACAGGAGTCCTGGTATATAGTCTTTTTTCAACTGTAAAGATTTTTCCAGCGCCATTATGGTATTGGCAATGTCTTTGAGTTCAAAATAACACACGGCTTTGGCGTGATAAAACTTGAAATTGTTGCTTTCTAGAGAGATAGCGCGGTCGTACATTTCTATAGCTTCAATGAAACGCCTATTAGTGCGAAACTGTTCGCCTTTTACATAATAGTCCAAAGCAGATTTTTCTTCTTGACAATAAATAGGCGCAACGGCAACAAAGGAAGCAATGAGCAGGAGTACTACATACCAGCGCATAAAAACTTGATCATTTGACTTCTTGACTGTCTCAAATTGTTTGCCGCAGTTTTGCATCGTAGGATTTAATTTGCTGTTACATTACGCAGGTGAGTAGATTGCACATTCCTTGCCTTTGGTACGGTTGATTTGCTTTCCTTGTTGTTGCAATTCATGTAATTTTGATAAGTTAATACCCTAAGACAGCAAGTAAAGTGAACTCAACTGGAATTGACCTGAAACTTGTTGTGTGTTTCAAGGTGTTTCCATGCCAAAGCCAAAAGGCAAGGTTATAAATGTACGCCTTCTAAATCAAATGATTGTCTTGTTTGCCATGCTAAAGCGATCATCACCTCAGATTGGCTTTTGATTAAATGCTCTTACAAAAATAAAACTATTTAGGCAATTGAAGAGCAAAGCAATAAAATTAAGTAAACGGCATGCCAACAATTCTCAAGCCATTGGTCGATGGCAAACACAATCTCATCTCTGATCAAGTTGCCTCCATAACCAGAGAATTAACCAGTGATATCTAATTTGGGCAGTTCGCCAATTTGTTCATCGACTGACGAATAAATTTTCGCTGCGATCAAAAGGGGGATAGTGTTGGATTTCATATTGCCAAAGGCTTGCAAACGTAGCTTTTGCATTGTTGCCCTTTCACAAAGGGGAGTTGGCACGTGATTTTACTGAATTTGTTGAGCCTGGACTAGTGCAATTGCTTTGGCAAGGTCTTCAGGAGTTTCTACGCAAAAACTGTCCTTGGTAGTAACTGCGGTTTGAATGCGGTAACCGCGTTCCAGCCAGCGCAACTGCTCTAACTTTTCGCATTGTTCAAGGGGGGAAGGCGGTAGCTGAGCAATTTCTCTGAGTACATCGCTGCGGTAGCCGTAGATGCCTATATGGCGGTAAAAAGTGTGGTGCAATAGCCAGTTTTCCATTGGAATATCGCGAAGGCAGGGAATGGGCTGCCGACTGAAGTACAAAGCTTGTCCTGTAGAGCTTACCACTACCTTTGCTTCGCCCAGATCTGTGAGCTGTTCAAGGGTAGCTACTCGGATAATTAGGGTTGCAATTTGGGTTTGTTGAAGTTGTAAGGTTTGGGCTACTAAATCTATTTGCAAAGGGTCGATAAAGGGCTCATCAGCTTGGATATTGATAACGTGAGAAAAGTTGCCATTGATTTTTTGCAGGGCTTCAAAGCAGCGGTCCGTACCACTGAGATGGTCTGGGCGCGTCATGATTACTTTGCCGCCAAAGCGTTCTACTTCTTGGGCTACGGAAGGATGATCCGTTGCCACTATCAGCTCGGATAAGTATTTGCTTTGCCGAGCTTGTTCATATACGCGCCTGAGCATGGTCTTGCCAGCAATATCAGCTAGTACTTTGCCTGGAAAGCGCGTGGAGCCGTACCGGGCAGGAATGATGCCTAAGATAGTAGAAGCCATTAGTCTTTCATTTTTTGTATTGCCCAACTTTTGCCCCAATGGGCTTTTTCTTCTTCGCTCCAAAGATCGGGGTAAAACATGCGCTTTTGGAAACGCGGCGGCAAATATTCTTGCCAGTTAGTGCCTCCAGTAGCGGCAATGGCGGCGGGCTCGCGTTTGAGGTAGCGCATAGCAGCGCTTAGGTGAGCTAATGCCCAATCAATATTGACAAGGGCATCAAACTGGCGAAGTGCTTCCTCTACTTCTTTTTTATCAGGGAAATAGCGGCGATACAAGCGCCATAAGTTGCAATCTCGGTACCGATAAGCAAGTTCTATGAGTTGTTTGGCATACTTGACCTCGAATTGCTGCAAAGTAAGCGTGGGTTTGCCTGAGGCAAGCTCGGTGGCGCCTTTTTTCCAGTAAGCGTGTTCATACATTTCTTCTATCGTAGTATGAGTGTCAATCTGAGGGCGGAAATCTTTAGATACCAGATTTTTGAAGTCAGTAGCGCAAATTTCAATCATGCGAAACTGCACCGACTGGAACCCACTGGAAGGCAAAAGCGACATGCGAAACTTTAAAAACTGCTCGGGTTCCATCCCTTCTACCATGATGGTAAAAGAATTTATCAATTGCCGAAAGTAACGAGAAATTCGGTTGATTTTATCGATAAAAACTTGGCAACTCGGTGTACTTTCTGCCAGCTGGCGAATTTCGTGTAAGCAAAGTTTGAAATATAGTTCAGTAATTTGATGGTAAGTGATGAAAATAGTTTCGTCGGGAAAGTCGGTGCGGGGATTTTGCAGGCTTAACAAGGTATCTAAGTGGATATAGTCCCAGTAAGTCAAGTAATTGGCATATAGTAGCCCATCGAGGTAAGAAGAAAGGTCTTGCCCCATGGCTTCGTACTTGGCTCCTAACTGGCGCACTTGGTCGCAAATTTTTTCTGATAGTAACTCTGATGCCATTTGTTTGCAAAAAAATAATAGCTCAAATTAAAGCAATGCGCTGTAGATTTGCATTACTATTTCATATCAGCCTACCGCAACGCACTCAATCGTGTTTTATCAATCGGTATCGACTCTTGTATCACATCTTTACCTGCTTGGGATTGGTTTTCTTTGTAGGAGCTTTTCAAGCAAAGGCACAAATTGCCTTTAGACGAAACCTTGCTATTCACATTCAGAAGGCAAGGTCTAAGATTATACTCGATGGCAAGCTAGAAGAAGCAGACTGGAAAATGGCTGAAAAAGCGACTGACTTTTTTCAACACTTTCCCTTTGATAGCTCTTATGCCAACGCCAAAACAGAAGTGCGTTTAACCTACGATGAGCAATTTATATACATTGGAGCAATTTGCTACAATGAGCTACAGGGCAGTTATTTGATTTCTTCACTTCGGCGCGACTATCGCGGTCCTGCTTACGATGGCTTTACAGTAGTAATTGATCCCTTTTGCGACCGCACCAATGGCTTTGTTTTTGGTGTAAGCCCTTTTGGAGTTCAGCGAGAAGGACTGGTTGCCAACGGCGGAGCTACCTCTTCCGATCTTTCTCTTTCTTGGGATAACAAATGGTATGTAGAAACGCGCCTGCATCCTCAAGGCTGGACAGCCGAAATCGCCATCCCTTTTAAAACATTGCGCTTCAAACAAGGTGCTACAAAATGGCTTATCAATTTTTACCGCATTGATAGCAAGTATAACGAACGCTCTACATGGGTACCTATTCCGCGCAATTTTCAAATTTACTCGTTGGCTTATACCGCAGAATTGCTCTGGGATCAACCGCTTGGTAAACCAGGGGCTAACTGGGTGGCAATTCCCTACCTTGCAGGCGGGGCTAGTAAAGACCATTTAAGAGCCACTTCTGTTCAGTATACCCGCTCAGTAGGTGCCGACGCAAAAATTGCCATTACCCCAGCTCTCAATTTAGACTTGACTTTTAATCCAGACTTCTCTCAAGTGGAGGTAGATAGGCAAGTCACCAATTTGGACCGATTTGAAATATTTTTTCCAGAAAGAAGACAATTTTTTCTAGAAAACGCCGATTTATTTGCCGATTTTGGCATGAATCGCTTACGTCCCTTCTTCTCTCGTCGCATTGGAGTGGCTATCGACCAACGCACAGGGCAAAATGTGCAAAATACTATTCACTTCGGAGCGCGGCTTAGCGGAAAGTTGGGTCCTAACTGGCGCACAGGACTGATGACCATGCAGGCTGCTCCAGATGAACTCATTGGGCTGCCCAGCTATAACTATTCGGTAGCTGCTTTACAACGAAAAGTATTTAGCCGCTCTAATATTGGAGCTATCTTCGTCAATAAACAAACATTTGACCCCATTCATGAAAGTGATTCCGGTAAACGCTCTATGCACTTTCATCGCTTGGCAGGGGTAGATTACAACATCGCTTCGCGAAATAATCAGTGGAATGGTAAAATTTTCTTTCATAAAAGCATACACGAGCAGCCAAAACCTTCCTCTTTTGCTCATGGATTTAACGTGATGTACAGCATTCCTACCCTTACTGTAGAATGGACTCACCAAGTGGTCGGAAAAAACTACACCGCTCCTGTTGGATTTGTACCGCGCAATGATTTTCAACGAATAGCCCCTCGTCTAGTGTACAACTTCTTTCCCAAGTCCAAAATTGTTAACCGCCTTGGCTTTTTCGCTTCAACTGACCTAATCTGGAATAACCACAATGGACTTACGGACTTTAATCTCACTGTAGGCAGCTTAATGCGCTTCCAAAACACCGCTGAAGCCAATATAGCTGTTTCAAGAGATTACATTTTGCTCTTTCGCCCTTTTGACCCTACTAATACAGGAGGCGAAAAACTCCCCACAGGTTCTGCTTACACTTACTACAGTTTCTCAGCAGGATACAATAGCAGCACCCTTCGCGATTTTTACTACAATCTTCAAACCTACTTAGGTCAATTTTTTAACGGTACGCGCTTGGAACTTTCGGGAGATGTTAATTATCGCATACGCCCTTACGCACTCCTTTCGCTTGACTTTACTTTTAATCGCCTGCGCTTTCCTGCTCCATACAACAGCGCCAATTTATGGTTGCTGGGTCCGCGTTTTGATGTAACATTTAGCCGCTCGTTATTTTTAACTGCTTTTTTCCAATACAATAGCCAGATTAATAACATCAACATCAACACGCGCTTGCAATGGCGCTTTAGACCTGTTTCCGATTTCTTTTTAGTTTATACCGACAACTACTTTGCCGACGTGCTAGCTAATAAAAACAGGGCAGTAATAGCCAAGTTTACCTATTGGTTAAATCTCTGAACCCAAAAGCTCAAAGTCTTGGCAAAGCAGTTCTTTGTAGTTAACTTAGCGCTGAAAGTAGTAACATTTGCATATGGTTCAGCTTTATAGAAAGGGCAACTATTGTGAAATTTTGTTTGACGAATCAGAAGGCATCTTTGAAATGCGCTGGCTCGAGGAAGCAGCTCAAATGAGCGAAGAGACCTTTAAGGAAATCTTCTTGTCTTATGCAAACTTAACAGAACAATACGCTCCTTTTGGTGTACTTGTTTACAACACTGGTGAGCCTTATATTGTCCTGCCTCATCTTCAAGAGTGGGTGGACCGAAACATTACCCCCAGATCACAAGAAGCTGGTGTTAAATCCATTGCTGTGGTAGTGAAAGGGGATAGCATTGTAGCACAAATAGCTGTTGAGCAATTAATTGATGAGCCTAATGCTCGCCAATACGTACATCGTTTCTTCGATAGCGTAGAAAGCGCAAAAACATGGCTAATTAAGCAAAAAACTCGCATGGGTATGATGCAATGACGTTTTGTCTTTGTTTAAGCCCTATCATTGGCTTAACTTAGCCGAAACTCTAACTACGATGCAAAAACTACTCTACTGTGATCCATTCGTTGAAATACTCTTTGAACAACCCACAGGTATTATTGAAATAGGATGGTTACCACCCTCTACCTACATGTGCGATGATACTTGCCGAAAGATCTTTCTTACTTATGCCCAATTAGCGGAGCGCTATCGTCCATGGGCGTGCCTTGTCTACAGTAAGGGGAGCATGTATATTATCCCTCCCGAAGTGCGCCATTGGGTAGCTCGAAATATCTTTCCTCGCACCTATCAAGCAGGAGTGAGAGTGTTAGCAGTAGTGGCAAGCGATGATATTTTTACTCAGCTAGCAGTCGAACAAATGCTAGATGAAAATCCTTTTGAGGACTATCACTCGCGTTTTTTTACCAGTTATGAAGCAGCCCGCGCATGGCTGATGCATCAACCCGTCTCAGGGCGATCGAGTTGTTTTCTGACAAGTGAATCTTTGCCATCTTGAAATTCGTAATTAAAATGCGTACAACTCATTTTGCACTATGAAAAAACTTTTTGAAAACCGCTTTGTGGAAATCTCTCTTGATGAAGAAAATGCCATCATAGAAATGGCGTGGAAAGAAGATGCTGCCTACATGCTTCCCGAAGAATTTATGGAAGCATTTCTCAAATATGCTGAACTCGTGGAAACTTATCACCCAACGGCGTACTTAGCTTACTCAAAAGAAGGGCATGGCTACACAATTCCGCCAGAGATGCAGCAATGGATAGCAGAAAATATTGCCCCTCGCACTTTTAAGGCAGGCCTTACTACTACAGCTATTGTATTGAGCAATGATTTGTTTGTGCAACTAGGGGCAGAAGAAGTATTTGAAGAACCTGAAACGCAAGTGTTTCAAAATCGCTTTTTTCGCGATGTAGAACAGGCGCGAAAGTGGCTCAAAGAACGATCCCTTGCTGCTAAAAAAGTCGCTTGAAAAGTAACTTGAAATCAATAAAGTAGTTTTGTCCTACTTTTGCAGCTGGCATTGAGTTTGAACCTTTAAAGATAAACTGAGCAAGTAATGAAATTTACAGGGGCACGCCTGTGGATCTTGCTTTCTGTTGCTGGGTTTGCCCTCGTTGGTTTTACACCTGATGAGGGATACCGCTCCTTGCCTAATAACAAATTTAGTGCAGGCGAAAAACTAAGCTACTTAGTTCATTACGGATTTATTAACGTGGGCAAGGCTACCGTTAGTTTGGATGAACACCTCTATACAATAAACAATCGGGCTTGTTATAAGGTGGATATTCATGGCAAAACTACAGGGCTTTTTGCCATGACCATGAAAGTTAATGACCTGTGGCGTTCGTATATCGATACGGGAGCTATCATCCCTCATAAATTTTTCCGCCATATCCAAGAAAACGACTACAAAAAGGTTGAAACTGTGTTTTTTGACCACCTCAAAGGCACCGCGCAAGTAAGGCATACCACTGGCATGGAGGCTGAGAAAGTAGAGTACTATAAAATTCCCAAAAATGTACAAGATATTGTAAGCGGCTACTACTACTTGCGCACATTGGATTTTTCAGGCATTAAAGAAAAAGACACCCTCACCATTACAGGCTTTTTTGAGGATAAGGTCTATGACCTACAAATCATCTACTTGGGCAAAAGCTACTTGCAGACTAAATTCGGCAGGATAAAAGCAGCTGTTATTTCCCCCATCATGCCTGAAAATCAGCTTTTTAGGGGTAAGCATCCCATTAAAATGTGGATTTCTGACGACGACAACCGCGTGCCGCTGCGGGTAGAAGTAGCCATGCTCATCGGCGCCTTTGAACTAGACTTGATTGAACATCAAGGACTTAAACATCCTTTTGCAACAGTGAGGAAATAAGTTTAGCCTGCTAAATTTGCAAGCTAAACTTTTTGCCTATGTACAAAAACATTCCCGCCGTTGCTAGAACTGTTTACGGACCTGGTAGCTTTAACCAGCTAGGTGATATTCTTGCCCCTAAGCGCCAGCGCCCAGAAGACTTTATGGTTTTTATTGTAGATAACTACTTCAAAGGCAAGGAATTGGAAACTCGCTTGCCCGTGCAAGGGCGCGATATGACTTTTTTTGTGGATGTAACTCCTCACGAACCCACTACCGAACAAATCGATCACTTGCGGGACGCTATTTTGCAAGCTCAGGGGCTTCCCGCAGGAGTTATCGGAATCGGCGGCGGTAGCATTATGGATATTGCCAAAGCAGTAGCTCTTATGCTTACCAATGAAGGCTCTTCAGAGCAGTACCAAGGTTTAAATCTTATCAAAAATCCAGGCGTTTATCACGTAGGAGTACCTACTATCTCGGGCACAGGTGCAGAAGTAAGCATGACTGCTGTCCTGACAGGACCGAAGAAAAAACTAGGCATTAAATGCGAATGGACAGTGTTTGACCAAATCGTTTTGGACCCTACTTTAACAGCTACAGTGCCCCGCGACCAGTGGTTTTATACAGGCATGGATACTTTCATCCACTGCATAGAATCTATAACAGGGCATATGCAAAACACCTACAGCCAAGCCTACGGTTACAAAGCCTTAGACCTTTGCCGAGAGGTATACTTAGGTCCCAACAGTGGACAAAATCCAGAAATGAACGAAAAACTAATGGTAGCTTCCCTTTTCGGCGGGCTTAGCCTTACCTACTCCGAAGTAGGCATTTGTCATGCTCTTTCTTATGGACTTTCTTACGTACTTGGCATGCGGCACGGGTATGCCAATTGCATCGCTTTCAATCACTTAGAGGATTTCTATCCAGAAGGAGTGCGAGAGTTTAAAGCCATGGCAGCAAAGCACCACATTTACCTACCCCAAAACCTTTCTCGAAATTGGACTGATGAGCAAATTGAAAAAATGACAGAAATTAGCCTGGGATTGCACCACATGTGGAGTCATGCGCTAGGTCCCCATTGGCAGGAAAAAATTACCCCCCAACAAGTGCAAGAACTTTTTGAGCGCATGTAGTTAATCTGCCTGCTAAACAAACCAGTAACTTCCTGACCCTCAACACTAAATAGGCTTTTGTGTTGCTGATTCTGGTGGTGCTCTACACTTACTAAAACGCTCCCACTACTACTTTTAAGTATTCCCGTTTTAGGTTTCCTTGTAAGTCGAAAAGTTCTATTGCTACAATGTAGGGACCTAAGCGGGCTTTGCTACCTTCTTCAGTAATGCCATCCCAAGCCAAAAACATGCCAGCAGCAATGGTTTGCTGGTTAAGCAAGGTGCGAACAAGCCTGCCAGTGGAGTCAAAAATGCGCACTGTGGCTACGCTACCAGTTGCAGCACAGTCTAGGTGGAGTAGCATGAGGTCTTGGAAGCCGTCGCCATCGGGAGTAAATACTTGATTTTCAATTCTAAAACATTCACTGATAGACACAAGTGGGCTTTGCTTTTCAGACTGAGAATTTAAATAAGTAGGTGTTCCATAAAAGGGAGCGGCTGCAGAGTGCCAATTGTTCCGCTCTTGCGTAGGAGCGTGGAATGAAATGCGCTCTAGGGAAACTCCTTCTTTTCGCTCCAATAAAGCAAAATGCCAACCCTGGCTATATTCTAACCGGTCTATTAGCATTCCTTGTGCGTTGAGCAACCGCACAGTGCCTTCTTTATCGTTAAAGGAAGGCAAATTGACTTGATGCAACAGAGAATCAATAGCACGGCTGTATTGTTGTTTGAGTTTGGCTACATCAGGAGTAAGGACTAGATACGTTTGAGGAGGCATGATGAGCACTTCTTGGCTGATGAGTCTCTCGGTGGTTGCGTTAGCGATGCGCCAATTCTGAAGGTTAATATACTTGTCTGATTTGTTGTAAAGTTCTACAAAATCTACTCCCGTTGGCGGTGGGTTAAACAAAATTTCATTAATAATAACATCACCCGCGGCTGCTTCTTGAGGTGCTACCAAGTGGAAAATGGGAGAGCGAAACAGGGTATTTCCAACGCAATCGCGCAGGTGAAGCACTTGTAGGGTTGCTTTCTCCCCAGGTTTTAGCGGATAAGGCAAAATGACGAGAACTTCATTAGGTCGGCTGTAGCTGAAAAGCACTTTGCTGGCTTTTTGTCCATTGACCAAATAACTTGCTTGCGTTGCAGCAAGGCTGTCAATCCATTCATTTAACACAATGCGCACTTGTTGACCATCAGCTGTTTCTACGCGCTGCAGTTGAGGAGGGTGTTGGTCAAGTAAAGTGCTGCTGAAGCTATTAGGTGCAGCAGGAGTCCCACCGTTAGGATGTTCAGAGGCTTCCCAGTTGTCCCTGCCAGCACATGGATTGTTCAGGTTGCGCATTTCTAAACTCCACCCACCTTCGCGCTTGCTAGGATGGCTTATCCATGCAGCGCGGTAAGCTACTTGGTGCAATAGCAACCCTTCTGCATTGCGCAATTGTACCACATCAGAAGTGTTATCTAAAGCTGCCCAGCGATGGGGAGATACTATCGCGCTATTGGTAGGTAAAATGCTTCGGAATACAGTTGCTGCGGAAGTCGGGCAAATTAAGGCATAGGTACGCGGCAATAGATTTACTTCGGGCAAAATGCCTCTCGTGCCATTGCTATTGCTCAGGGTCACTCCTTTAAGACTAATAACTTTATCGCTGGCATTGAAAATTTCTACGTATTCTGATTCGGGCAACCCTACCACAGGAGAAGGATCTGCCATCAGTTCACTAATGAGTAATTCAAATTTGTTGGGAGGGATGCCTAGGCCAAAAAAGGGCTCGATTGGTTGAATTAAATTGCCAGAGCAGTCTTTTAATCCTTTGATTTTCAACTGATAAGGTTTGCCACGTACCACTGGCTCCAACAGTTTTATCACCACTGTAGAAACTCCTACCACTTGCAGGGAATCCACAAGCAAGCCAGCGGAAAAGTGGTAGTTTTCTGACTGGACAAGGCTGGCGCTATCCATGGGCTCGTTTAACACAAGGCGCAAAGTCCTTGAGTTCAATAAACTGATTTCTACAATCTTAGGCGGCTCAAGGTCGGGGTTAGGACCGTGTACACTGTTGGGCTTACCAGGAGTTCCCCCACGTTGGTCATTGGAAGAAGTCCAGTTAGTAGCCTGTTGGCAAGGTTGGTTAAGGTCTATCATCTCTAGGCTCCATCCGCCATTGCGCTTATGGGGCTGGTGCCATTCGACCCTATAGCTTACCGAGTGAATTAATTTTCCCAAATGCCTGATTTCCAAGGTTTCACCAGTGTTGGAAAGAGAGGGAAAGCCAGCTAGACCCACTACTCTTGCCCAAGGAGAGGCTGCAGCAATCTCCCCCATTGCACTACTACTTGCCAGTACTAAGTAGCTTTGTGCTGGCATTACCAGCGAAGGCAGGTGCACAGTAGTTCCCGTTTCTGGTTTTATAAGGACGATGCCATTTAAGGTAAGGAGATCGCCTGTAGCATTGTAAAGTTCGATATATTCGCGTTCAGGCAAGCCTACAGAGGGAGCGGGATCTGCCATAATTTCGCTAATGAGCAATTCGTATCGCTCAGGTGAGCGCCCCACTCCAAAAAGTACCCGCAAGCTGCTCTCTCCTAAAGAATTGCCTGCACAGTCTTTTAAGTTTGGACTCAATTCTAATTCATACAATTGCCCTGCCTGAGGAGACTCAGCTAACTCTACAGTCAAAACGCGGTCAGTATGCAATACTAACTGGCGGATAGCAATTTCGGGTTTGATGCGATAGTGTTGCAAGGTAACAAGGGTAGTGCTATCCATTTTCTCACTAAAAGTAAGGGTTAAGCGGCTGCCTTCTAATTGAAGGCGAGTTAGCTCTGGGGAAGTTTTATCGGGATTAGGAGCGGCAACGGAGTTGGGTTGACCAGGAGTGCCTCCTTGAGGGTCCATGGAAGCGGTCCAGTTGTCCATTTCGCTGCAAAAGTTTTCCGTATCAATCATTTCCAAACTCCAACCGCCGTTGCGCTTTGCAAGGTCGCGGTACCATTCAATGCTATAGTGCACCTGGTGTAGGATCAGATTTCCAATAAAAAGTCTCAACCGTTCTCCCGCATTGCTAAGGGAAGGAAATCCTACTACCCCTATTACGCGTTGAGGAGCAGGGCGGTGCAATAGAAAACTATCCACGCGCGAAGGGGCGCATAGCACGGCGTATTGCCGAGGTAGTAATACAGCTCCAGGCAAGGGCACTGTTGTATTTTCGTCAGCCAAATAGACATTTTGTAGGTTGATTAAATCGTCAGAGTTATTAAAAATTTCTATAAATTCTGCTGCTGGCAAGCCCACCTTGGGCGTTTCGTCAGCTAAAATTTCAGTAATAAGCAGATCCTTGGGGCGCGGATTTCTTCCGATGCCCAATTGATGGACAGATGGCGTTATCAAGTTGCCGGCACAGTCGCGCAGTCCGCTAATTTGCAAGCGATAGGGGAGAGCAGGGTCAAGGGATTGCTCAAGCAGCAAGCGCACTTGCCGACGGTGGATAGGCTTTACCTGTGCTACTCGAATTCCTTGTGTGAATGCATAGGCGCTAGGTTGTAGCAAAGTTTCTAACGAAATTGGCTCGGAAAAAGAAAGGAGCACTTCGCGCTGGTTTTGTAAGGCAACCCCTGTTACGCGAGGAGGAATTTCATCTTGGATAGTACCGCGAACAGAATTAGGTGCACCAGGAGTGCCTCCACTGGCGTGCAAAGAAGCGCGCCAATTTTGCTCTTCCGCGCAAAAGTTGTGTAAGTCAATTATTTCTAAGCTCCAGCCTCCGCGTTGTTTCTCCCGATCACCGTACCAAGTGGAAGAGTAGCGCACTGCATCAATTTCTATTTCCGCTGTATCAGTTAAGGTAAGAAGAGCACCGCCGTCAGCCAATGCAGGAAAACCTACAATACCTATTCCTCTACTGCCAAAATTGGTCGCCCGAGCAGTAGAAGTCAGCACGAGCACTTCATAAGGAGCGATGATTCGAGCAGGTAGGGAGAAGAATCGATTTTCGTATCCTAGCTTGAGAAATTGAAGTTGAATCAAATCGGGAGTTAGGTTAGTAATTTCCACGTACTCGCCATAATTGACTAAGGTAGTGCTACCTGCTGGGGCGTTAGGATTAGCCATAATTTCGCTGATGCGGAGATCCCCCTTTTTGGGGTACCTGCCAATTCCCAAAGAGAAAGTATCAGCAGCGGCATTGCCAAAGCAATCAGCTAAATGGTTGATAATGAGCCGATATTGCTTGCCGCTATCTAACGCACTGGCAAGTTGTAGCCTTACATTGAGCGTGTCTAGAGGCGTTGCATGTTGCACGCGAGCAGGGCTAGCGCCCATCAACTGGTAATTAGCAAGACGAGCCAGCACTGAACGTTCCACTGCCTTGGTTAAACGAACTTGCAAAAGTCGGTTAGACAGAATAGTTACTGTGGCAATCTTAGGCGGTGTTTTGTCAGGAGGATTGTTTAAGACTGAATTAGGCTTGCCAGGAGTTCCCCCGCGTTGATGGATAGACTCATGCCAATTTTCAAAGGGCGTGCAAGAAACTTCTTTTAGTGAAATCCGCTCCAGTGACCATCCACCATTTCGCTTTTTAGGGTCGCGGTACCATGAACTGCTGTACTGTACTGAATCGATAGTTTTTCCATCCATATCCACCAGGCGAATCGTTTCGCCTGAGTTGGTCAGCGAGCGCCAAGATTTCAATCCTACTGCACGTCCAAACAATTGCCACTGCTCTACTGCTTCATCAGGGCAAAGTATTAGGTATTCTCCTGGGGCAATAGTTCCTTCTCCCAATAAGGTACTCCCTGATTCATCGGCAAAGCTAATTCCTGTAAGCTCAAAAGACTGCGTAGAATTGTTAAAAATTTCGACAAACTCAGTAGATGGCAATCCAACAGCAGGAGTGGGGTCTGCTAAAATTTCTGTGAAAATCAATTCGCCATACCGAGGTTGAGCAGGACGTTGAAAAGAAACCGCAGTTACTGGCATAGTGTTGCGCAATACATCTTGTACGTTACGGGCAGTAAGTGTGTAACTGATGTTTCCCAGTAAACGACTGGAAAGCTCGAGTTCTACTATTTTCCCGCGAAGAGTGGCTTTTCGAGGTCTGCCGATGCCATGGGAAATTTCGTAGTGGTTAACTGCTTCTGCTGTTGCCCGATCTAGTGATTTATTGAATTCCACTGCTACTTGCAGGGGTGAAAGCACGCGAACAGAAACTATTTGCGGTGGACGGCGATCTAAAACAAATTCGTGCTCGGATTGAGGAACATAGCGGCGGCACGTAGTTGCAAAGCCACCTAAGGTAAGTTTATAAGTTTGATTTTCGACAAAGTCATCGCTGAAAAGCAGGGTTACAACAGTAGGATTTTGCGTATTGCGCACAGCAGAAACTGGCTTGCGTGCAGGATCTCCATTGATGAAATAGCGATTTTCATTTTGCACCTCAGCAATGGGCATTTCTTCTGAAAAAATTACTTCCAGCAATTTGGAAGTGCGCAAAAAGACTTCTTCTACATAGGTCCCAAAATGCAAGCTGATTGTAGTAGAAGGCATCAAATTTCCGTTGAGATCTGCAATGTTGTGGACAGTGAGCCTGTAAGTTTGCCCCTGTTCCATGGGAATAGAGTACACTAAACGCACCTTTTCAGGGCTAATCAAGTTAATAGTAGGCACGTTGCTAACTCCTGAAAGAGTGTAGTTTGCAGCATTGAGCGCACTTACTGGCTGCACTGCTTCCGTAAAGCGTATTTCAATAGCATTCTTGCCCAGAATGAAGGCTTCGCCTACCTTAGGGGCAATAGTATTAAAAGAACGAGACTGTGCTGGCATGGAATTATTGCCCAAATCGGTAATATTTTGGACTTGTAGGCTAAAATTTTTGTCATTGGGCAAAGAAGTAACAGTAGTTAGGTAAACAATGGCACTATTGATGGGGCAAAGGGAAGCCGAAATTATCGGAATGATTTGATTATCAGTGATATTAGTAAGCTGGAAGTGAGCCGTAACTACAGTAGCGGGATTGACTGCCTCGTTAAATTGCAATTCTATCACATTATCTGCGCGCTGAATCAGTTGGGTCCATTCAGGAGCATCGGGGTCGTATCGCACGGTAATGTTATTAGTACTCATTGCATTGCCTGCCAGATCGCGCACTCCTGTAATGCGCAGCGTAAGGGGTACATTCGCTGGAATGGGTTGAGCAAAAGTAAGTACCACCTTGTGAGGCATAGTTGGGTTGCGCTCTACCTGCAGTGGAAAACCTATGCCATTGCTCAGTGAGTAATTATTGACCAACTCGGCAGTAATGGGTTCAACAGGTTCAGAGAAAGTAATTTCAATTTGGGTAGCAGAAAGAAATCGCCAGCCCGTAAGGTCATTTACTGTAGGAGCGCGCGTATCACGGTGAAAAATAGCACTTGTAGGTAACATGGCATTGCTTTGCAGATCTTTCACCGCCACAATGGAAAGAGTTTGGTTGCTATTTTCAGGAAAGTGATTGTTAAAGAGCAAGTGTACTAGAGCTGTATTAGTAGCATCGCGTACAGCAGCACGCGGCTGTTCGCTATTCCAGCTGTAATTAGCTAGCGTTGTAGCACTTGTTAGCTCTACAGGCTCATCAAAAAGCACGTCTAAAGATTGAGGAGCGACTACATTTAACTGCAATACCTTTGGAGGAAGGATATCGTTAAAATTGAAGTTAAAATCGGGAATACTTGCTGAAACGTTTCCAAAAATATCAGTTAGGTGTTGGCATTGCAGTAGATAATTGTTGCCAGCTACAAAGTCAAATGGAAAATTGACGTAAACTGAAAATTCGTCTTCTGCAGGTAATACTTGCCAGGCGGGCACCCCACTAATTGAAAAAACGGCTGACTGCCTCAGAGCAGCTATATCCATTAATTCATTAAACCGAATGCGGATTTGCCGAGCATTTGCACCATTAGCTGCTACTACAGTAGTGGGAACTGTATTTTCGTAGCGTTGCACTAATACATTATCTACTTGAAAAGCAGTATTTCGAGTTGCTGCACTATAGCGGTAGTGAAATCCAAAGAATTGTGAAGAAGTGTAAGAGTTATCGACAGCACTACCTTGATACATACCATTGACAAAAACTAACCAGCGACCTCCTGGCAGGCGAATCACCTGTACTTGAATTGGTTGGGGAAGAGTGCTTAAGTCTGTCAGTGTGCCTCCTGAAAGATTGAGATTAGTAGCAGAAGTAGGAGTATTGCGCCACAATTGTATGTTTTCTAGCAAACGCAGATGATATCCATTTAGATTGCCGTCTATATTAGCAACGTCGCTAGTCAAAAATACGCGAGCGTGGTTATCGGCATTTACATTAGTAGAATTCCAAGCTACGTTGTACCAAAATTCAAAGCGCCATTCAACGGCTTGTGAGTTTAAGTTGGAGATGCTGCAAGGAGTAGAGGCGTAAATTCGGCGTGTACCCGAGCCGCTTGTAGGTCCATTAGACCTTAAAACGCGGTTAGTTCCAGAAAGAACAGGAGCGCTAAAAAAAGGCGGCGTACCAGAGGGAGGATTTACAGTTGTGGTGTTCCATACAGCACTAGGGTTGCCAGAAGTGTAACTGTTGAAATTGTCGCTGAAAAAAACTTGTCCATTGGCTGGGCAGGCGGATAAAATTGATAAAATAGCAACGATGAAACTTGTTACATGTAGTTGCAAAGCCATGACAGACAGCTATTTATAAAGCTAATTTATTAAATTATGCTGCTAACCCAAAAACGCTTGAAATTGTTTTATCTTTGGCAAATAAAAAGCAATGCCGCTCCCTTTACTTCCCACTGGTCAGCAAGACTTTGCCGAGCTGAGGCGGACACAACGGCTCTATGTGGACAAAACATTTTACGTATGGCAACTGCTCCAACAAGGCAGCATTTTCTTTTTCCTTTCCCGTCCTCGTCGCTTTGGCAAATCCCTGCTCATCAGCTTGCTCAAATGCCTCTTTGAAGGCAAACAAGACCTGTTCAAAGGACTTTTCATCTACGACAAAATCCATTGGCAAACCTACCCCGTCATCCACCTGGACTTCAGCCACATGGATTTTACCGACCTGGGACTCTACCAAGCCATCCATCAACGACTCGATGAGATTGCTCAATCTTATCAGATAGCCCTGCACAAAAAGGGTATTGGGCTGAAGTTTGCCGAGTTGATGGAGCGGATGCACCAACAGATGGGCAATCAGGTGGTCATCCTCATCGACGAGTACGACAAGCCCATCACCGACGCTTTGGAAACCCAACACCTCTCCCAAGCCTACCTCCACCGGGACATCTTGCGGCAACTCTACAGCGTGGTCAAGGGGAGTTCTCAGCACATTAAGTTTTTCTTCATGACGGGCATCACGCGCTTTTCCAAAGTCTCCCTCTTTTCTGACTTGAACAACTTGACCGACCTGACCTACTTCTCCGCCTTTCACGACCTGTTG
>JANWWZ010000079.1 GCA_025057115.1 Bernardetiaceae bacterium | reverse complement strand
AATGTATCCTGTGGTAGGTGTTACTTGGATACAAGCCCAAGAATTCTGCAAATGGCGAACTAAAATGGTAAATCATTACCAAGAAACTAAAAGTTACTATACGGGCGTAAAATTAGATGGCAAACTTACAGTTGGCTATTTCACCCAACCTGAAAAAATTGATACAGCTAATATCATCAAATTCCCTGATTATCGTTTGCCTACTGAAGCCGAATGGGAATACGCTGCCAAAGCTATGGTAGCTACTCAATACGATAATGCCCGTGCCGCAGGAAAAGAACGTTTATACCCTTGGGATACGCGTCAAACTCGTAATCCTTACAACCCGAATAAGGGGTTGTTTTTAGCAAATTTCAAGCGTGGCAGGGGGGATTATGCGGGTATTGCAGGTAGATTGAATGATGGAGCTATGCTTACGGCTTCTATTTACTCATATCCTCCTAATGATTTTGGCTTATATAATATGGCAGGAAATGTAAATGAATGGGTAGAAGACGCTTATTTCTTAGAAGGTTGGGAAGAGTACCCTGACTTACGACAAG
>JANWWZ010000078.1 GCA_025057115.1 Bernardetiaceae bacterium | reverse complement strand
TGGTATTACGCATGCAGTTTCGCCCAAATTTCAATTCCACAATGGTACGATTAAAACTAAGCTCTTTCACAGAAAGAGATTTTATCCCTCAAATTTCAATTCCACAATGGTACGATTAAAACGCATTTGTTAATATTGAACATGTAAGGGTAAGTGATATTTCAATTCCACAATGGTACGATTAAAACAAACATTCCTGTCTAGTAAAGTAACCTCTCACAAGGATTTCAATTCCACAATGGTACGATTAAAACTAAAAAAATTTTGCACCCATTCGCATTAATTACAAAATTTCAATTCCACAATGGTACGATTAAAACGTCAATGGCACGATGGCACGTGGCGCGGCGGCGAGATTTCAATTCCACAATGGTACGATTAAAACAAACATTAAGTGTCGTTGAATTCAAATCTGAAAATATTTCAATTCCACAATGGTACGATTAAAACCATATGTCGCAACCCAAACATCAGTTTAAAAGCACTATTTCAATTCCACAATGGTACGATTAAAACTAAGATGTGTATTTGCTTGTTTTCAGCATGCT
>JANWWZ010000077.1 GCA_025057115.1 Bernardetiaceae bacterium | reverse complement strand
CAGGTAACAAGGCTTCACCGATACTATTATACAATATTTCAATTCCACAATGGTACGATTAAAACTCGCCTTTTTTAAGATAAGCATAATCGGTGAAGGTATATTTCAATTCCACAATGGTACGATTAAAACACTGGACTTGTAAAACTTAAAGCATAAAAGACAAAATTTCAATTCCACAATGGTACGATTAAAACACAAGTAGTGGTGGTAGTACTTCTCCTGACCAGTATTTCAATTCCACAATGGTACGATTAAAACTTAAAAAGTCGATTTCCATCGCCCAAGTTTTCTAGAAATTTCAATTCCACAATGGTACGATTAAAACAAATGTCTGGCAAGGTAGCGTATTTAGACTTAAAAAAATTTCAATTCCACAATGGTACGATTAAAACCATCTAAGATCTGGGTTGTACAGTTCTTTTACCAACATTTCAATTCCACAATGGTACGATTAAAACAAAGCAAAATGCAGTTAAGAAGGAGCTTGTAGCGTATTTCAATTCCACAATGGTACGATTAAAACATTGTACGTTAAACAACCAACAGAAAGT
>JANWWZ010000076.1 GCA_025057115.1 Bernardetiaceae bacterium | reverse complement strand
CCAGCCGGCAACCGGAAGCAGGGCGGTTTTGCGCAAAAGACTCGTTCGCCGGCCAGGCACCACGAAAGGCGGGCTGAGAGCCGCAGTCGGCGTCCGGCCCGCAAATTCCTTCAATTTGGCGGCGGAACTTGAATCTGCGCCTTCAGAAAACCAGACGGATCGCGGCTGGCGGGATTGCCGGCGGCAGCCAGGGTTTGAGAAGTTGAAGTTCGTGCTCAGAAAACGGCGGGCAATGCTGAAATCGCTGCAAGGACGAGAAAAATCTGGCGCACCCAGCAGGACTCGAACCTGCAACCTTCTGATCCGTAGTCAGATGCTCTAATCCAATTGAGCTATGGGTGCGCCACGCAACACCAACACGCTATCACGCACGACCGGTCGCGCAAGCTTTTTGCCGTTCAGACGCGTGCCATGACGCCACCGCAGCCCGCGGATCGTCTCACGGATAGGTGTAGGGCGCCTGCAACCCCAGCGGCAGGCCCAACGCCCAATAGACCAGCAGCAGCAGCGTCCAGGTCACCAGAAACAACAGCGAGTAGGGCAGCATCAGCGAC
>JANWWZ010000075.1 GCA_025057115.1 Bernardetiaceae bacterium | reverse complement strand
GATAGTAATATTTCAGAAAAGGAAATAAATATTGATTTCAATTCCACAATGGTACGATTAAAACGTAGTTCGGTTACATTCGGTTCCAATTCGGTTCCATTATTTCAATTCCACAATGGTACGATTAAAACTATTTCAGCGCGCAGTTGCGCTATTTCCTGTACATGATTTCAATTCCACAATGGTACGATTAAAACACAGCACCTTGTGCCGCTGCATTTTTAGCTGCCAATTTCAATTCCACAATGGTACGATTAAAACAATTTGAGCAAGGCACAGAAGAATACCGCATTGCTATTTCAATTCCACAATGGTACGATTAAAACTGGCAATCAACGGAAGTTGCAACGCGAACGTGACAATTTCAATTCCACAATGGTACGATTAAAACTATATATTCACCAGCGTTGCCGGAACACCAGTTTGATTTCAATTCCACAATGGTACGATTAAAACTTAAAATACAACCCAAGCGCTTTTAGACTGATGTTATTTCAATTCCACAATGGTACGATTAAAACTGGGAAGGTCTTTTTTGAAGACATTGTATCCAATAC
>JANWWZ010000074.1 GCA_025057115.1 Bernardetiaceae bacterium | reverse complement strand
CCATTGTGGTAAATTTTTAACGTTGTTCAATGGGGATAAATTTTCGTTCTTCGGGACCAATATAATTAGCACTAGGACGAATAATTTTGCCGTCTAATCTTTGTTCAATGATGTGGGCACTCCAACCTGTAATGCGAGAGATGATAAACAAAGGCGTAAACATATTGGTAGGCACTCCCATCAAATGATACGAAACTGCTGAAAACCAATCCAAATTAGGAAACATTTTTTTCTTTTCCCACATCAGACTTTCAATTCTTTCGGCAATGTCGTAAAGTAGCATATTATTTACCGCTTCGGAAAGGTCTTTGGCTACTTTTTTGATAATCACATTCCGAGGGTCTGAAATTGTATAGACGGGATGTCCGAAACCAATAATAATTTCTTTGTTTTCCAATCTTCGGCTGATATCTTGTTCTGCTTCTTCAACAGAAGCATAACGACTTTGAATTTCAAATGCTACTTCATTAGCACCTCCGTGTTTAGGACCTCGTAATGCCCCAATAGCTCCTGCTACCGCAGAATAAAAATCTGAACCTGTACCTGCAATTACGCGT
>JANWWZ010000073.1 GCA_025057115.1 Bernardetiaceae bacterium | reverse complement strand
TACACTTCGGGTCATCCTTTTTTGGTGAGCAAGTTGTGCAAGGTGATAGCGGAGGAGGTAGTTAGTCGCAGGGGAGGCGTTTTGCGTTGGACGTTGGAGGACGTAGAAGAAGGGGTGCAGCGCTTGCTCAAAGAAACCAACACCAACTTTGATAGCTTAATCAAAAACATTGAGAATCATCAGGAATTGTATGAATTGGTGTATCGCATTTTGATAAAAGGAGAAGTAGTACCGTACAATGCACACACGCCTTTGATGCGGTTAGGGACCATGTACGGGATTTTCAAAGAGAGCCAAAGGGGACTTTCCATTCACAATCGGCTTTATGAGCAGTTGATATATAGCTACATGACGGATCGGGCATTAGAGAAAGGGAAGTTAGGGGAAGGACATTATGCAGGTGCTCAATTTGTCAAAGGAGATGGGAGTTTGGATATGAATGTGGTACTTCGGAAGTTTCAGTTGTTCATGAAGGAGCAGTACAGCCGTCGCAGTCGTTCGTTGATAGAGCGGGAGTGGCGGTTGATATTTTTAGCATTTCTCAAACCGATTATCAACGGTCGTGGGTATGATTTCAAGGAGGT
>JANWWZ010000072.1 GCA_025057115.1 Bernardetiaceae bacterium | reverse complement strand
ATCTCATCATAGCTTTTAGTTAAAGAAAAACTAATTTCAATTCCACAATGGTACGATTAAAACACAAAAATTTCATCACCGTTATCAAATTCTGGTAGATTTCAATTCCACAATGGTACGATTAAAACAAAGAACACCAAATTGAATTTGTATTTGTATGAAACATTTCAATTCCACAATGGTACGATTAAAACGCTTCGTAAGCCTCAAAGCTGATAGTTTCAATAAATAATTTCAATTCCACAATGGTACGATTAAAACTCTGTTTGATTCATTTCAAGAGCTTGCCGCAATTCTTATTTCAATTCCACAATGGTACGATTAAAACCAAGTAGGAGGTACTATTCAAATAGGAGATATTTAATTTCAATTCCACAATGGTACGATTAAAACCTCGCCCTCCAAAAAATTGCTCGCTTTCTAACACTGATTTCAATTCCACAATGGTACGATTAAAACAAAAGGAGATTTGGAAAATGGAGAGTGAAATCAACAAAATTTCAATTCCACAATGGTACGATTAAAACATTCAAACAATTAGTAAATACAACAGCGGATTTTAGATTTCAATTCCACAATGGTACGATTAAAACCA
>JANWWZ010000071.1 GCA_025057115.1 Bernardetiaceae bacterium | reverse complement strand
GGATTGCGACAGGGGCTACATCTTTCAAATAAACAATTACGGCATCGTCGGAGTACTCCCTTCAGCAAGAGATGGATTGCGACAAACCTCCCACTCTCTTAGCCCCTCCTGCTCAGAGTGTCGGAGTACTCCCTTCAGCAAGAGATGGATTGCGACGCGGCGTCGAACGCCGCCTTTTCTATTTTAATTAGTCGGAGTACTCCCTTCAGCAAGAGATGGATTGCGACCGGTTTGTCGGGAGGATATACTCAGGCTAATACCTCGTCGGAGTACTCCCTTCAGCAAGAGATGGATTGCGACAGAAGTCTTAGCTCTCTTCGAGCTAAGCCTCTACCTGTCGGAGTACTCCCTTCAGCAAGAGATGGATTGCGACTTGCTGCCGGTCTTCACTTTCGAAAGACGAATTTCTGTCGGAGTACTCCCTTCAGCAAGAGATGGATTGCGACAGAACAATGTTGTGATCAATAAAATGAACATAACAGTCGGAGTACTCCCTTCAGCAAGAGATGGATTGCGACATCTCAATTCTGGCTCTGACTTTGATTTAAATGAGTCGGAGTACTCCCTTCAGCAAGAGATGGATTGCGACAGTGCTGGGG
>JANWWZ010000070.1 GCA_025057115.1 Bernardetiaceae bacterium | reverse complement strand
ACCATTGTGGAATTGAAATAAAAAATTGGAGATGACAAGACCTCCATAAGGAGGGTTTTAATCGTACCATTGTGGAATTGAAATTTATTCCGCGAGCAGAAAAGGGGCAAATTTGCAAGTTTTAATCGTACCATTGTGGAATTGAAATTTTACTTGCGTTATTAGCACCTCCAAATTGCTCGCTGGTTTTAATCGTACCATTGTGGAATTGAAATAAAAGTTAGATTCTACAACAAAACCTGCTAAAAAATGTTTTAATCGTACCATTGTGGAATTGAAATTTTCTGCCACCATATATTTATTTTTTAGATGCCTTAGTTTTAATCGTACCATTGTGGAATTGAAATTGGGTTTTGGAATTGTGTGTTTTCGTAACAAGTGGTTTTAATCGTACCATTGTGGAATTGAAATTTAATGGAGTAATCAAAAAGTTTCATTACTTCGCGTTTTAATCGGACCATTGTGGAATTGAAATTTATCGAGGATTGTTACAGCTTTGGGCATTAGCCCAGTTTTAATCGTACCATTGTGGAATTGAAATTATGCTTTCTTTGTTTCTTCCCTCCTCTTTATTAGTTTTAATCGTACCATTGTGGAATTGAAATTGCAAAATGGCACAA
>JANWWZ010000006.1 GCA_025057115.1 Bernardetiaceae bacterium | reverse complement strand
CGCTGGTGGTTTACTTATCCTTGCGCCAGTGGGTGTTCATGCACGAGACCAAGCCATGGGTGGCTATCACGTACATTCAAAATCCATTGATATTGATTAACACCACCAGTGAGAAGATAGGGACTATTTTTTACATCAATGGGAAGTATCTTCAGCTGATGTTATGTCCCTATCAACTCACCTTTTCATACTTTTACAATGACATACCGTTTGTCAAGTGGTATGATTGGCGGTCTGTTGGTTCGTTGGTAGCGTATATAGGGATAGGGTATTATGTGGTGAGGAAATTCAAGGATAAGTCTTTGGGGGTGTATGGGTTATTGTGCTACTTGGCGGGTTTGTCGATTTTTTCTCATGTATTGATTCCATTCGGCAATGCGATGGGGGAGCGTCTTGCCTTTACGATGTCGTGGGGTTTTTGCATTTTTTTGGGGAGTTGGTGGGTATCAGGCATAGGTTTGTTGACAAGGTGGAAGCGGGTGTTGTTGGGGTTGGGGTATGGGATTGTTCTTGTTTTGTATGCGTATAAAGTCTACAGCCGCGTGCCTGATTGGAAGGACAACTTATCCATTAGTTTGGCAGATGAAAAAGCCTCTCCTAACAGTTTTTTTATCAATGAAGGTTTGTTTAATTATTACTATAAGAAACATCTTTTTGAAAAAGATACAATGAGTTTATCTAAAGCAATGAAATACATAGATAAACTTTGCACTTTAGACCCTCAGCGTTCTTCTTTTTCGGTCAAAAAAGGACATTTGCATTTGCTAGCTAACCAGCCTACACAAGCACAAGAGGCTTTTGAAAAAGCTATTTCTTATCAAAAACAAGAAAGAAATCCTTTTCAAACATTAGAATTGGTCGAAAAATACTGGGACGATGCAAAAGTTAAAGCTGTGGTTGATTATCCTTCTTTGGGTTACGTTTATAAACACATAGGTGAATTATTTTTCAGTGTAAACAACTATCAAAAGGCATTAACCTATTTTACACTAAGTTTAAGTTCAATGGAGACAGCAATAGGCAAATTTCACGCTTATAAAGATGTAGGAATTACTTACTTCAAATTAAATGAATATAAAAAGTCTCTTGAGTTTCTTACTAAGGCTTACCAGCTTCAACCTAATGAATTTAATGTAAACAATGCTTTAGGACATACAAATTTCTACTTAGGAAACTACGAAAAATCAATTCAGCATTTTGAGAAGGCTTTTGAAGCACGACCTGTAGAGGAAGTATTAAACAACATCATAATTATTTGCAATTTAATAGGTGATAGAAATAAATTGCAGCACTACACAAAAATTAAGGAAAGTTTTAAAAGTCAAATCAATCAAAGTGGCTCTAATTCGCAGAAATAACAAAGCCAAAAAATTTAGCTCATGATGTATTCCTCTACTATTTTGAATTGGCGTCGGCGCCGATCCTCTGACCAAGTATAAAGAGCTATGCTATCGATCAAAGTTTCAAATGGTATTTGTGGTAGCTGACTGACCCACTGAAGGCAAGTGCGTACTTCCTCAACTCTATGTTTTCGCTGCAGCCTGCCGATGGTTAAGTGCGGCAAGGGTGGACGTCGATCAAAAGAGGCTTTTCCTGCTGCTGTTAGAGCATCGCGCCAACGCTCTATAATTGCTGATGCTTGTTCATTGCCCTTGTCTAATGTAAAAGAAAATGCCGATGGTCGTTGAATAGAAGGCAATGGAACGAGCTTTTTAAGCGAAATTATAAAAGGTTCAAAATAGATTTGGCGCATTACTTCTAACACATTACTAGCCAGGGAAGCAGGCATAGCACCCATGAAGGCAATCGTCAAATGAGTGTCTGCTGCATCAAACAAACGCATCGCTGAAGGAGCAGACATTGCCAGTTGCTTGAGTAATTCCTCTGTTTGACGCACAGGAAGGGCTACAAACCAATTAGGTTGCATCTTAACAGTCATCATTGACAAAATGTCTCGTAATTTATTGCAAGCTAAGTAAACTACATTTTTTCACCATTGGGGGCTTTCCATTTTAAACGTAATTTTGGGCGCGGCTACTATCAACCTTGCATATTCTCTTTTGCGTACCACATTTTATTTCCTTCTGAAAATGCGATGAAAAAAGTAGTAGCATCTTCATTATTAAGCGCTTGCTTTATTTTTGGCTGTCAAGCTCAACAGACTTTGTCATTATCCGATGCTATTGCACGAGCCCTTAGCTATAACTTTGGCATCAAAGTTCAGCAACAACACCTTGCTGCAGCAAAGCTCAACAACAAGCAAGGGCAAGCAGGGCGCTACCCTACCCTTTCACTCAACATTAACCAAAACAATGTTTTTAACAATATAGTCAATCCAGCGGCGTTTATTCAAGGAGGTATTCGCAATTTTAGCATTCAGCCTACCGCTACTATTAACTGGGTTATTTTCGATGGCTTTCGCATTAGCCTAACTAAGCAACGCTTGGAAGAACTAGAGAGGCTCTCTCAAGGAAATGCACGCATTGTAATAGAAAACACTATCCAAGCAGTCATACTTGCTTACTACGAGGCGGTACTTTTGCGCGAGCGCGTCAAAATTTCTGAAAAAATTCTCAAAACTTCTCGCGAGGTATATGAATACAGTTTGCTTAAGCAGCAAGTGGGAAAAGCAGTAATTACCGAAGTACTCTTAGAAAAAAACAACTACCTTGCTGACAGCAGTGCTCTGTTGACCCAACAACTGCAGTTTAACAATGCTATTCGTCGGCTCAATGTACTCATGGCAGTGCCTGAGATCAATACGCCCTACCTCCTAACCGACTCGCTCATTTTTGAAGACATTGACTATGATTATGCGGCTCTGCGCGAAAAAATGCTCTCTTCCAATGCTCATTTGGAAGTTCAGTTGCACAATCAGCAGTTGCTTAAAAACAACGTCAAGCTTGCACAATCCAACTTAATGCCTAACATTAACGCATTTGCTGGCTACACCTACAACCGAAATCGCCAGAATTTGGAGAATGCTAAATTCATAGATGGCCGTCAGCGACCTAATAACACGGCTTCCACCACCACGTTTAACGGAGGAATTACGCTTAGCCTGCCTATTTTTAACGGTGGACAACTTCGCCGTGCTGTTCAAACGGCACAAATGGAAGAACAAGCTGGGCAATTTACTTTGGAAAATCTCAAGTTAGACTTAGAGCGGCAGCTTGCCGATGCTTATGATTTGTACAACCTTCGCCGCCAGCAAGTTAAAATTGCTCGAGAAAATAAAATTGCCGCTGAAACGAACCTTACCTTAGCCGCAGAACGCTACCGCAACGGAAGCATTAGTGCGTTTGAATACCGAATTTTGCAAAATACTTTTGCAGATATTGCCTTCGGCGAAATACAAACTATTTTTAACCTGTTGGAAGCCAAAACCCAGCTAATGCGGCTAGCGGGTGTTATTTTGTCCCAGCAATAAAATGAGTTTGGAGGAAGTTTTTGGCTATTGCTGCTTTGCCATCACAGGTATCTTTTACGGATTGACCTCTGACGACGTTCCATTTGGCAAGGCTCTTTTAATTGGAGTAGCAGCTAACTTAATGGCGCTAAGTGTTTTTGGTACACTGCTAACTATATTTTGGATCGTGCTAATGCCTTTTGGGATACAGGTAAACATACCCAACTTTGGCATGGCGCTACTGAGGTTTTGCACTGCCGAGCTGGTATTATTTGTTATCACTTATTGGCTAACGCGCTTGCTGCGACCTATTTTGCGGAAAAAATGTACCACTCGTGCCTAAGATATTACTCATTCGGTTTTCAGCCATTGGCGATATTGTCTGGTCGAGTCCGCTGGTGCGTTGCCTTAAAGAACAGTTGCCCAACTGCTATGTGCACATTTGTACAAAAGCTATGTACGCTGAAATGTGGGAAGCCAATCCCTACGTAGATAAATTGCACTTGCTCGGCAGTAGCTTAGTCGAACTCATCGGCAAACTTAGAAGAGAAAATTTTGACTATGTAATTGATTTACACAAAAATTTGCGCAGCACGCTAATTAAATTACTGCTTGGCAAGAAATCATTTACTTACAATAAATTAACTTGGCAGCGCTTTTTATTGACGCAATTTCAAATAGATCGCTTTCCGCGCAAGCCCGATGGAGAGCCGCTCCATATCGTAGAGCGCTATATGAATGCTGCGGCGCCTTTAGGGATTGTTTACGACGGCAAGGGATTGGACTATTTCATTGCTCCGCGCTACTGGGTCGATCTGCAAGCAATAGCCCCGGCGTTAAGCAAGCAGCCGTTTTGCGCCTATGTCATCGGAGGCAGTGCCGTTACCAAAAAATTGCCTTTGCACAAAATGGCAGAACTTTGTCAAAAGTTGCCTTTTTCGCATATTGCACTCATTGGCGGCAAAGAAGATGTAGAAAATGCAGAAAAATTAATCAAATTGTTTGCTGATTCAGATAAAAAAATTATCTCTTTTTGCGGTAAACTTAGCATTAGTCAATCGGCTTCGGTAGTAGCTCAAGCCTCTTTCGTCATTGGGCATGACACTGGTCTGACCCATATTGCTGCTGCCTTCCACAAAACAGTTTACTCCATTTGGGGAAGCACAATTTCTATGGGGTTTAAGCCTTTTTGCCCTACCTCCATCGTGCTAGAAAACAACCAATTGCCTTGTCGTCCCTGTTCAAAATCAGGAGCTAGGCGCTGTCCTCGAACTCATTTCAAATGCATGAACGAGCTAGCTATTCCCAATGAATTTCCACTACCTGATTGTCTATAACTACTGTTGTACGAACCGCATTGCCATTTCTCCTAACCAGAAACCCGTTCTTAGTGCTTTCTATTACCTCTTGCTCAATGACGTTTCTAGCATCACTTTTGTGAAAAGCAATAGCGATTTGTTTACTGCTTGCCTTTGCAGGAATTAAGTAGGTGCTTTTATTTGACACTACTTGTTTTGAAATGGGGCAAGTCGCAGAGTCACCTTGTAATAGGCTCAGTGCGCGTTTGGCATCGGGAACCCCGTAACCTATAAAGTTGTTGCCTAAGGGATATAAATGGCTGCTTTTCTTAATGATTTGGATAATTTCTTTAGCAGTTTTCTCAGGAGCAGCCTGCATCAAACAAGCGGCAAAGCCCGTGATGAGAGGAGCAGAAAAAGAAGTACCTGCAGACACTTGGGGGATGCAAGAAACATCGGGTTTCAAGTAAGGCAAGAAGGAAGGACCAATGCTGCTGTAGAACGTTTTTAACCCTTCGGGAGTAGTAGCTCCTACAGAAAGCACTCCTTCCACGTCAGCAGGAGCGCAAACGATACGCCAGTTAGTAGTACCGCCTTCGTTTCCCGCCGCCACTACTAGTAACAATCCCTTCTCCTCGACAGCAATCCGAGCCGCTTTGCTGATGGCGGTTGTTTTGCCGTCCATTTGTTCAGGTTTGTAGTTGTCTTCTGGATTGTCAAAATCTTGTGCATAGCCTAAAGAAGTATTAATGATGCGCACTCCGAGGCTATCCATCCACTCTACGGCAGCAATCCAGTAGTCCTCTTCAGCGCGAAATTCCTTATCGCCGTGATCTGTGCGGGCTAGGTAAAACTTAGCTTCTGTAGCCAGTCCGTACTGTCTTTTTTTAGAAGGAGACCAGCCTGCAATCATTTGTAAGACCAACGTGCCGTGATCATCGTCGTCGGTTTCGCTGAAATAGAAAAAATCTGTTTGGCGATGCGGTGAAACTATGTCTCGGAAGCCCAGTATGCGACTTTGTTCGAAAAGGTGTTTCAAATATTCATGGGAAGGGGCTCTGTAAAATCCTGCATCGATAACGCCGATTAAAATCCCTTTTCCCGTCAAGTTATGCTCTATAAATGCATCAGCTTTTAGTTGCCGAAAGGCTAAGGTATATTCTCGTTTGTCTTGTTGCTGGGCAAGGCGCGCTTGTTGCAAAACATAAGCCAGCGGGGTTATTTTCTCAACAAAAGGCAATTGCTGAATGCGCGATAAAGTCAGTGGGTCAGCGCGGCAACTGGCGGCATTGAGCCATTTTGAAACAACTTCTACCTTAGCGCCTACTGCCGTAAGAGCTTGTAAATATTCTTGTGAGACAGGCACATCACTCCACTGCCAGCAACTAATCCCCAATGTACGGCGCTTTTCAAGTGCGGCGGGACTCAATCCCTTTTCTGGCTGGTAACTAGCTGCTAGTGGTTTATCTTTAAAATAAACCCAATATTTCGCCAGTTGAGCCATGGAGAGCAAGGGAAAAAGGAAGGTTAGATACACTGCGCTGCTAACCCAATGGACATATTTCATCCGTCAAGCATTTTTGATAGTAATCTTAACAAAAAATGTGCTTGCGTTTGTTTGTTAAAAGGTTTTAAGCAACGTATCCTAGCCTTTCTAGCTTGCTTTTTTGGTTGCGCCAGTTGGGCATCACTTTTACATGTTGCTGCAGAAATACTTTTTTGCCAAAAAATTTTTCCATATCTAAGCGCGCTTGCGTGCCTACTTTCTTCAGCATTGATCCTCCTTCGCCGATAACAATGGCTTTTTGGGATTCTCTCTCTACGTAAATTTCAGCACTGATGCGGATTAATCCCTCGCTTTCTTTGAAAGAAACAATTCCAACATCGCAGCAGTAGGGAATTTCTTGCCTGTAGTTGAGAAAAATTTTTTCGCGAATAATTTCGGCGGCAAAAAAACGCTCACTTTTGTCGCTTAAATCTTCCTTGTCAAAATAAGGGGGATGTTCCGGCAGCCGTTCCATGATAGCTTCGAAAAGGCGCTGCAGATTGAACTTTTCTAAGGCTGAAATGGGAATTACCTCTGCTTTCGGCAGTTGTTCTTGCCAGTAGTTTATTTTGTTGATGACTTCAGCTTGGGTGTGTAGGTCTATTTTGTTGATCACTACCAGCAGAGGCACTTGGATATTTACCAACCGCTCCAAAAGGGGATGGTCGTTGAGTTTGTCCTGTAAGTCAGTTACCCATAGGAGGATATCGGCATCTTCTAAGGCAGTTCGGACGTATTTCATCATGATTTTGTGCAATTCATAAGCAGGGGTAAGGATACCAGGGGTATCCGAGTAGACAATTTGGAAATCTTCACCGCTGAGAATGCCCATGATGCGTTGGCGAGTTGTTTGGGCTTTGGCAGTTACAATGGAAAGGTTCTCCCCTGTGAGGGCATTCATTAAGGTGGACTTGCCTACGTTAGGCTTTCCAATAATATTGACAAACCCTGCTTTATGGCTCATGCTAGCAAAGGTACAAACCTGCTTGAAGATTGCCTTCAGTGAGTTGCTGCTTTTCCCTACTTATCTTTTTTGCCTTCGCTTTCGATAGCTGCTTGTCCTTTTAAGAAGCAACTGCGGCAGCGCGGCTCATAGAGGTCTTTTTCACCCAATAGGAAGCGTTCGCGTGAACGGCTCAGCCTATAAGAAAAAGAAGCCATGCCGCCACAACGCACACAAATGGCATGTACTTTTGTTACAAACTCAGCAATAGCCATCATGGGAGCCATCACACCAAAGGGTTTGCCTTCAAAATCCATATCTAGCCCCGAAACGATGACGCGCTTGCCTTTTCGCGCCAGGGTTTCAACTACTTCTAGCAAAGTATCGTCAAAAAACTGCGCTTCATCTATCCCTATTACATCGCAATCGCGACCAAGAAGTAAAATTTCCGTTGCAGTTCGGACGGGATTGGAGTGAATTTCATTTTTATTGTGCGAAACTACTTTTACTTCGTCGTAGCGCACATCTAAGGCTGGTTTAAAAATAGCTACCTTTTGCCGCGCAATCAGGGCTCTGTTGACGCGGCGAATGAGTTCCTCTGTTTTGCCAGAAAACATAGAACCACAAATGACCTCAATCCAGCCATGCGGAGTTTTGCTAGGGTAGTATGGCTCTATAAACATTTGTCTAGGTCCTGTCGGGGCATAAAGTAAGAAAAAATCAGGAATTTTGTGCCCATTGGCTAGGCTATGAACTTTAGTAATCTTCGCTTAGGAATTTTAGGAGGCGGTCAATTGGGCAAGATGCTCATTCAAGCGGCGGCAGACTGGAACATTTACACCAAAGTGCTAGACCCCTCTCCAGAGGCTCCCTGCTCTACTATCGCTTCTGAGTTTGTTTGTGGTTCATTGAAAGAGTATGACACTGTAGTAAAATTTGGCAGTGATGTAGATTTCATTACCATAGAAATTGAGAGTGTCAATGTAGAAGCGCTGGAAACTTTGCAATCCTTTGGCAAAACTGTCATCCCTGATCCTCAACTCATTCGATTAATTCAGGACAAGCGGCAGCAAAAACAGTTTTATCATGCTCATCAAATTCCCACTGCACCTTTTGTGCTTACAGAAAACCGCGCTGCTGTTAGCTTGCATGCTCACATGTTGCCTGCAGTGCACAAGTTAGGCAAGGAAGGTTATGACGGGCGCGGGGTGCAAGTGCTTAACTCTCTTGAAGACTTGCCTAAGGCATTTGATGCACCAGGAGTACTAGAAAAGAAAATTGCCATTGAAAAAGAACTTGCCGTAATAGTGGCGCGCAACGCAAGCGGGGAAATAGAAAGTTTCCCAGTGGTAGAAATGGTTTTCCATCCACAGCAAAATTTAGTAGAATATCTTTTTGCGCCTGCCAATATCGATAGTTTTTTGTCGCAAAAAGCAACAACTATAGCTGAAAAAGTAGTTCAAACGATGGGTTTTGTGGGTTTGCTAGCAGTGGAGATGTTTCTCACTGCCGAAGGCGAAATATTGGTCAATGAGGTAGCGCCTAGGCCTCACAACAGCGGGCATCATACTATCGAGGCAAACTATACTTCTCAGTACCAACAGCTTTTGCGGACCCTGTTCAATTTGCCTTTAGGCAATCCCGCCTCTCGCTGCCCTGCCGCCATGATAAACTTACTAGGTCAACCTGGTTATGAAGGCAAGGTCCTGTATCAAGGAATAGAAAAAGTATTAGGCATTTCAGGAGTGTACGTCCACCTCTATGGCAAAACTATTACCAAGCCTTTCCGAAAAATGGGACATGTGACCATATTAGCTGACAATTTTGATCAGCTGCATAAAAAAGTTTCTTTAGTAAAAGAAAAAATGAGGGTTATTAGCCATCAGCCTACGTTGAGCCCTAAAAACGGTTAGTCAGCATTGAGCCATGAGCGAGGAAATTAATTCGATAGAGCCGCAAGAGGAAGAAGTTCTCTTTGAACATCATCGCATCGTAGTAGACAAAGGACAATCCTTGCTGCGGATTGATAAATTTTTATCTGATCGCCTAGCTAATACTTCGCGCAATAAAATTCAGCACGCCATTCACAACGGATTTATTCAAGTCAATGGCAAAGCAATCAAGCCCAACTACAAAGTACATCCGCTAGATGTAATCACCATTAGCCTGCCTCAACCCCCTCGCAGTGGAGAGATTAAACCAGAAAATATTCCGTTAGATATTGTCTACGAAGACAAGCATTTAATAGTGCTCAATAAAAAAGCGGGCATGGTAGTTCACCCTGCCTACAACAACTGGGAAGGGACATTAGTGAATGCGTTGGTGTACCATTTTCAGCAATTGCCTGAAATGCAAGGCAATGAAGGCAGGCCAGGACTAGTGCACCGCCTAGACAAAGACACTAGCGGGCTCATGGTAGTTGCCAAAACAGAAGAAGCCATGATGGGGCTAGCGCGCCAGTTCTTTCATCACACCATTGAACGAACTTACTGGGCTCTGGTATGGGGAGAACCCAAACAAAGCAAAGGAACTATTAATGCTCCCTTAGGTAGGAATCCCAAAGATCGGCGCATGGTAATAGTATATGAAGGCGAATTGGCAGCGCAAGGACGCCCTGCTATCACCCATTACGAAGTAATCAAGCCAATGTATTACGTTTCGTTGCTCAGATGCCGTTTAGAGACGGGACGCACCCATCAAATCAGAGCGCATATGAAACACATCGGGCATCCCATTTTCAATGATCCTACCTATGGAGGCGACCAAATCCTAAAGGGAACGCTTTTTTCTAAATATCGCGCTTTTGTTGAAAACTGTTTTAAGCTCATGCCACGCCAAGCCCTCCATGCTCAATCTTTGGGTTTTGAGCATCCTATTACAAAAGAATGGATGCATTTTGAATCCTCGTTGCCCGAAGACTTTCGCCTCGTTCTGGAGAAATGGGAGCGATACTGCCATGCCGTTGCTCGTGGAGAGATCGACTCCTAGCAACGGCACGCATTAGCATAAGAAATTTTTTGCATGAAGTCAGAAGCATTCACTCTAGCAAGCACTTTGCAGACTTCATTAGCTATAGATGTGTTTTAGAAACTCGTTTTTTACAGCCTCCTGCCGAAACTTTCCACCGTAAAACGAAGTAACTGTAGTGGAGTGAACGTCTTGTACCCCGCGCGAAGAGACGCACATATGCACTGCATCTAGTACCACTGCCACGTCTTCTGTCTGCAGCACTTGTTGCAATTCCAAAGCAATTTGATTGGTGAGGCGTTCTTGCACTTGGGGTCGGCGGGCAAAGTACTGCACGATGCGGTTAAGTTTAGAAAGCCCAATTACTTTGCCACTAGAAATATATCCCACGTGAGCTTTTCCAAAAATGGGGACAAAATGATGTTCGCAGTTAGAGTAAAAAGTAATATTGCGCTCTACTAGCATTTCGCCGTACTTAAATTTGTTATCAAAAAGTTTAATTACTGGTTTATTGGCTGGATTCAACCCGCTGAAAATTTCTTTGACATACATTTTAGCTACCCTTTGCGGAGTGCCGCGCAGGCTGTCATCGGTTAAATCCAGTCCGAGAATTTCCATGATGCAGCGGAAATGCTCTTGTATCAACTTGATTTTAGTTTCATCGTCCAGGGCGAAGGCATCGGGGCGCAGAGGTGTATGACAACTGGTGGAAATGTGTTCTTGATCCAGTTCATCTGCGATGCTTTCGCATTTATGATTCTGGCAGCAAGTAGATTCATGACCATTGCGGTGAGCATAGCCATTGCCGTTAGGCGGGAAATTCAACAAAATTTCGTTCTGTTTCATAAAGCATTACTTTGAGTTCAAGGGTTGAATCGATGTGTTTTCTCAATAGGTGCCAAATTACTATGGCAATATTTTCCGCTGTAGGATTGAGATTTTTGAAATCATCTACATCTACGTTGAGATTTTTGTGATCAAACCGCTGGATGATATGCGTTTTGATAAGGTCAGAGAGCTGTTTCATGTCCATGACATAACCCGTGAGAGGGTCTGGCTCACCAATGACTTTTACAATCAGTTCATAGTTGTGTCCATGATAATTAGGATTATTGCATTTGCCAAAAATTCTTGCATTTTCTTGATCGCTCAGCGCTGGATTGTGCAGGCGGTGAGCAGCGTTAAAAGACTCCTTCCGATAAACGGCAACCTTCATAATTTGGTTCAAAACTATTACTAAAACTTTTAGCGGTATGTTTTGTTTAAGTCTTGCACTGATAAAGTTCAACATTCTATATTGATGCGGTTTGATGCAATAGTCATAGGCAGTGGCATGGGCGCTCTTTGCGCGGCAGCGCTGCTGGCGGCGGATGGTTTACAGGTAGCTATCTTAGAGCAAAATTGGTTGCCAGGTGGTTGCACGAGCTCTTACTGGAGAAAGGGATTTGTTTTTGAAGCAGGAGCTACTACGCTGGTGGGGTTGGATCCAGGCATGCCCCTGTGGGCTGTGCTACAACGCACTGGCATTCAGATCGAAGCAGTGCCGCTACAAATTCCCATGCAGGTGCATTTGTCCAATGGGGATACTGTTACTCGCTACCAAGACCTCGACGAATGGATTGAAGAAGCAGCAAGAGCATTCGGCAAGCACAACCAACGACCATTTTGGGAATTTTGTTATCAGGTTAGTCAATTTGTATGGCGCACTTCGCTTCGGCAAACCGCCTTCCCTCCTACCTCTATTGGCGATTGGATGCAATGCATTCTAAAAATCACTCCTGAGCAATTCTGGTATGCTCGTTATGCATTTTTTTCAACGGAATGGTTGTTAAAAAAATTTGGACTACATCGCAATCGGCTATTTACTAAGTTTGTCAATGAACAATTGTTGATCACTGCTCAGAATTACGCTCCGCAAGTAAATGTGCTTTTCGGCGCCACTGCACTTTGCTACACAAATTTTGGAAATTATTACGTCAATGGCGGATTAATTAACTTGGTTAAGCCTTTTGTGAATTATATCGAGCAAAAAGGTGGAAAAATTTTCCTGAGGCATAAAGCTATTGCAATTCATTGGAGCAAGGAGGGTTACCGCGTGGTAGCACAAGTGAAAGGAAAGGAAAAAGTAGATTTTTTAGGCAAGTTTTTAATTTCTGGCATACCGATCAACAACACGTTGCCGCTTTTCAATGGGCACATGCCTTATAAAATTAGCAAGCGCATCGAAAAGCTAAAAAAATTAACAATGCCTTCAAATATGCTAAACAGCGCTTTTCAAGTGGGGATTGGCTTTCGCCCCCATCAGCACTTGACTTGCATTCATCATCAAATTCACTTGCAAGAACCATTGCCTGAGATAGGTTCCCAAAGTATTTTTTTAAGTGTAAATCATCCCGAAGATGCCTTGCGCAGCGATGTGCCAGGTCTGGCAGTAGCTTCGATAAGTACCCATGTGCACCATCCAGCAGCAAGGATGCATTTTGACAAATCCGTAGTGGAGCAAGCAATCTTAGAGCGACTTGCTGCCTTAGATTTGATAAGACCGGACACGATTATCTACATTCACTCTTCTACCCCTGCAGCATGGGAAAAGTGGACGCAAAGGCAATTTGGTTTTGTGGGAGGCTATCCGCAATACATGCACATTAAACCTTGGCAAATGCTAGAAGCGCGTTTAGATGGATACAAAGCCTACCTTTGCGGAGATACCACCTACCCCGGACAAGGTATTCCCGGGGTAGCTTTAAGTGGCATTATTGCTTACGAAAAACTTCGCCGCGACTGGCTATAACATTCGCATTACTTCCCGAAAGACAATCTCACGAGCTACGTGATTTGCTACTTTATCAATTACATGTTCTACTATCGCGTCAATTACTCCAGCGCGGAAACCCAACCGTTGGGCAAACATTTTACAACGAATTACTTCATCTTGATCAATTTCACCATCAATCATCATCATGCAAACCAAATCGTACAATTGATCTAATCTTTCGCGATCAGATTCTGGGGGATAAAAAATCACATCTTGGGGGTTTTGGATGACATCTAGGAATTCCTCGCGTGGCATGTAAATCCTTTCAGCAACATGGGCTAAAAATTCTAATTCAGGACGAGTAATTTTTCCATCAGCAGCAGCAACTACGAGTAAGTTCATGATATGGCTTTTACGCCGCTTAGTTTCAGCGCTGGAGAGGAGGTTTTTTAAGAATTTCATAATTTTTCTGTTTTATGATGAAAAGAGTTTTTTTAATTCATGTTTTCTAGCTGTGTCATGCATTGAGCAAATTCATCAGCGCCCGCTTTTAACACTCGAATAGTGCGGCTAAAGAAATCGGCTAAGTTAGGAGTGCTGTCTATAAACTGTTCGGTCATTGCCCAAACGTAGTTGTTCCTCCTCACTACAACTTTTACTACCTTAATGCGCTCATTAACTTGATTGGCAATTTCTAAGGCAAGGCGTCGTTCATTTTCGCTTTCGATCTCCCAGAAATTGGGCATTACTACACGCAAGAACTGAGGGTCATTTTGATCAGCTGTTACAATGTAAATTCTTCCTTCGCATTTGAAAACCACATCGCCATCTTGATCCAACTTGGGCAAGTAACCTTCTTTTCGAAGGTATTCCATGCAAAGGTTAGCAATTGGGCTGATTATTAACATAGTTTTTAGCGTTTTTTGTTACCAAAAGTTTAAATAATTTACAATTTGTTGTTTTTATCTACATTCTCCAAAAATGGCAGTCAATATGACAATCGCGATAAAGTCAATTACGTAACCTACTATCGTCCACACAATCAAAAAGAGAAGAAATTTGGCAAATGAGTTGGGCTCTACCCATTCCCATGCAATTTTAACCGATAAAAGCCAGCAAATTATTTTGACAATAATTGCAACCAAAGGTGGCGTTCTTTCTATCATGGCAAAAACTGATTTTGTTCTGTTATTTTATACCTTGAGCAAACCAAATGTTCCCCCATCGAAATAATTTTTTTCCTCGTCAAGACTTTCGAATTTTAGTGGCAGCAATGGTTATTGAATCAGTATACTTGAGTATATTATGGCAATGAGAACAGTTTTTTATGGGTGGGCGTGGGGGGCAGTTCTAATCCTAGCCTCTTGCCAAAATAGCAAAAAGATAGTTGCCTCTTTGCCAGAGCTTTCTGCAAAAGAAATTTTGCAACGCGCTGTAGCTACTGCTGGGGGCAAAACATGGCAACGACCTGAAACGCTGGTGCTCAAAGGTAGCGCAGATTTCTTCCCCGAAGGGAAAAAAGAACGCAAAATTCACCTTGACCGCTACAGTATGTACAGAGTTTTTCCTTCAGAAAATGATCAAGCACACAAAGCTAATGGACGAGTTCGCTTTGATGCCGCTGAAGGAGATTCTATATTTTTCAAACTAGCTTTCGACGGAAAAACTTCTTCCACTTATCTATCTTCCAAAGCCAAGCCTTATGAAAAACATTTTGCCTGGAGCAATAATTTTGGCTTTGGCATCATCCGATTTGCCGACTCGCCTGGGTTTGAAGTAGAACTACTTGCCAGCGACCAAGTAGAAGGCTATCCGTGCTATTTTATTCAAATTATCGATCCCAAGCAAAACAAAACCGTTTTTGCTATAGATGCTAAAGATTTTTACATACGCATGGTAGGCTTTAACACTGAAGTGGGCTACCATCACCGCATTTACTCGGACTTCCAGCGGGCTTCTAATGTGAATTTTCTGCAACCTACTCGAGTGAGGTTGTATTTTGAAGGAGTCAAATGGATGGATATTCGCTGGAAGGAGTTTGCTGTCAACCAACCCATTGAACCCCAAGTATTTACAGCGGGTAACTGATACAAAGGAACAAAAATCTGCCGCAAATCCTAATGCGATTAGAACGTCAAGTAATTGATGCAAAAAACTGAGAACTTGCAAAATTTTACTAAAGAAGCAAGCGTTTTATATAACAGGACAATACGACTAAATACAATAATTTTGCCGTAATTATAAGCAAGTGGTAGGATGAAGCCTCATTTTTACAAAAAACTCTACAAACACATAGGGGTTTTGCTATATGCAATAGCAAAAGCAGATGGCAAAATTCACGACAAGGAAGTAAAAGCAATTCAGCAAATTGTAGTGGAAGACTTAGCACCTTTGGAAGACAGCGTAGATGAGTTTGGCACTGATGCCGCCTTTTTTGCCGAGTTTGAATTTGAAATTTTGCGCGATAGAGAAATAAGCCCCCAAAAAGCGCTCGAAAAGTTCCTTGCTTTTGCTAAAGAGCAAGATAAAAACCTCACTCCTCAATTGCGCCAGCTTATTATTAAATGCGTAGAAAAGGTGGCTATTTCCTACCGAGGAACTAATAAGGCAGAAGCCCAAATGATTGAAGTCCTTAAAAAACACCTGCTACCTGTAGAGAAAAACTAAAAAAAATCTTTGGCAAAATTGGAACATTCCAAAGTAAAATAGTATAAAGTAGAGAAGTAACACCTAAACCAAAGTCGATATGAGAAAGCATCATCTAACTTTGTTTGTTTCTATCCTTCTTGCTACCTATGGTTTTTCGCAATCCTCTGAAGCTGTTTACCAAAATGGGATTAAATCTTTCGTCAGTATAGAAGGGAAGCGGTCTAAGGGTTCTGGCTTTTTCGTATTACCTGACGTAGTGGTTACTAATTATCACGTTATCGAAGGAGAAGGCGAGGTAAAAATTTATCATCACAAGAGCGCTCAAGAATGGGTATCCAATCAAATAATTGGCTTTGATACTAAAGCAGATTTAGCATTGCTCAAAGTTAACGGCAAGGGGCATCCCGCTACTTTAGGAAATGATGTACAAGAAGGAGAGCAAGTATTTGTTCTCGGCGACCCTTTGGGATTACAAGCTACCTTTGCAAATGGCATCGTGAGTGCCAAGCGCGACATTGATGATGTAAAACACTTGCAAATAACGGTTCCTATTTCGCCAGGCAGTAGTGGGGGTCCTCTGTTTAACTTGCAAGGTCGGATCGTAGGAGTGGTAGTAGGTTCGGTGAAGAGAGGTCAAAATCTAAATTTTGCCATTCACGTTGATTATCTTAAAGAACTCCTTCAAAATCGCTTTAAAGAGCCTCTTCCCCTGGTGAACTTGCTCAAAACAGTAACAATACAGACTCAAGCGGAAAGAAACGACTATAGCAAAGAAGAACTTATTACTGAAGTAGTCAATGTGATCAATGAACTACGAACAACGTTATCTCCTCATTATGGCATGCCTATTTGCGAAAATAGAGTTAAATGGAATGATGCATTAGCGGAAGCGGCCTCTCTGACTTTATTTAAAGTACAGGGAGCTAATCCCATGACTACAACCACTTATGATGGTCAAACTTCTATGGAACGAGCTTCACGCGTAGGGGTTAAAGCTCAGGGTGTACATGAAATACTTGTGCATGGACATAGAGACATTATTACTTGCTTTAAAAATTTGTTGTCTTATCCACAGTATCGCAGAGCAATTTTCGACACTCGCGTGAAAGAAATTGGCGTAGCACAGAGAGGAGAGCTTTGGTCTATCATGTTAGCCTACTAAACTTACCCTAATAACGAACTCGACAAGCAAGTAAAGAAAAGTTTTTGCTTGTCGAGTTTTTTAAGCAGCGCTAAATAGTGTTTAAGGCAATCTGTAGAGTTTTGTACTTTTCAAGTCAAGTGGCTCCAACCCTGCTTGGGCATCCTTTACAGGATGCTCCTGTAACTATGACTGCATGCAGCAACCCCCGTGCATCCATCACTATGTGCTGCTGCTAAGTTAGGGCACTAAGATTAGCCCATTCCCCTTTTCCTCTGACATGCTCTTGGTTTGTCTGTAAGCAGTAAATCGTTTAGAGCTACCCAGTTGTACTACTCTTTAAACCTCCAAGAACACTAATCAAAAAAGCCCGAGCATTTTCTGCTCAGGCTTTTAGGTGGTGTGGGGGGGAATCGAACCCCCGACGCAAGGATTTTCAGTCCTTCGCTCTACCAACTGAGCTACCGCACCAGCCTTAAAATTTGGCAGCGCAAAGCTATAACACTTTTTTCACATGTGCCAAAGTTTCTAGCAACTTTTTTGTAACGCTTTGTTAATCAATTACTTTAGGCACGCGAAAATACACTTGGTCCTGTTGGGGGGCTAAAGATAACGCCGCTTGTCGGCTAAGTGTTGAGTGGGCTATATCCTCTCGGAATCGGTTGATTTCATGAGTCATGTGCGTAAGAGGTTCTACTCCCGTAGTGTCCAACTCACGGAGTTTGTTTATCCATGCAATTGTTTTGCTAAGGGCTTCTTGCATGGATTGCCGTTCATGGTCTGGAATATAAAGTCTAGCTAAGTGAGCTATTTTATCCAACATTTCTGGCGTGATTTTCATAGCGGATAGTAGCTTGAGGATGATAGTAACTAAGTTCGTCGGCTATGATAGAATAAGTTTTTTCTTTGAGCGCCTCTACATCGTTGAGAGTAAGCCCATGGGTGTAGATTGGCGGGTGAATCACCACTAGAGCGGTTTGCCTAAAAATGCGCCAGTCCTTTCTATCAGGTAAAATTTTCCAGTTGTAAGGTAAAGTAACAGGCACAATAGGACAACCTGTTTCAATAGCCAGGCGAAAGGCTCCTTCTTTAAAAGGAGCTAATGTAGGTGGTTTTACTCTCCCAAAACCTCCTTCTGGAAAAAGAAGGACGCTGCGCCCGCTTTGCAGTCTTTCTTTGGCTTCTTGTAATGCTTTAAGCCCGCTTTTCGGATTTGCTCGATTAACGGGAATATGCACGCGTCGGAAAATGTATCCGAATAAAGGAATTTTGTTCAAAGAACTCTTCCCCACAAATACAAATAAATCAGGAATGGCATGTACCATTAATGGCACGTCGAGATAAGAAGTATGGTTAGGGGTTAAAATGTAAGGGGTATGCTTAGGCAAGTGCTGGCGCCCTATTACGCGGACAGGCAAAAAACTAAGCCAAAATAAAAAAGTTCCCCAGACCTTGTAAGCCGCCAGTGCAATGACGTGCAAACGCTTGTGCAACGTGCCAATAATTGAAGGAATCAGCACAACAAAAAACAAACTCACTAGCACCACTAAGCACCACCATGCGTAGAGTTTACTTACGACGCTTGTCTTTTTTGCGCTTGCTGCTGCTATTGTGCGCATTACTTTGCTGATGGCGCTGGGATAATTGCGGGCTATGGCGATGTTCTTTTTCAACATATTCGTTGCGAAAGGCTTGCAAATCTACTTCTAACTGATTGTTGGAAAGTTCGCGCAACTGAGCGGCAACTACTTCGTCTTCTGTGTTTTCTTTATTCCAAGTAGCATAAAAAGTACGCATAAGTTTAAAAATGCTTAAAGCAGCTGCTTTGCGTTCTTCGGGATCTTCTAATTGCACCGCTTTTTCAATCATCAGTTCTATGTTTTTGCCATAGTGCCTGTACTTGATGTGGTGGGAATTATAAGGCATTTTTTCAGGTTTTTGGAAAAGCGTTCCTGGAGAAGGCGGCGGATAAGGACCATCAATATCCAGTTTGTAACCTGCCATGTGATGCAAGTGATCCCAAATGCGTTGAGGATTGTCGCTATTTTCTCGCACGGAAGGATTGAGCTGGCGCATCAAGCCTATCAATACATGCGCCAGGGCTGTGCGTTCTTCTTTGCTAGGTCGGGAGGCAATGTACTCAGCTAATTGCTGCACGCAGCGACCATATTCCTTGAGCACTAAAGGGCTGCGCTTGGTGTTGTACTCGAGGTTATCCATCAAAAAATGTTTCTACAAATTTACTACAAATTTGCCAACCACTGCAAATTCTAAGCCCCTAATGAAGAAGCAATTTAGCTTCTTTTCAAGAAATGCCTTGAAAATTCGAAAAGCCCCTTTCACTCAACGCTGGTAACGGAAATTGCAAAAAACCTTGACCGCTGCGCTCACCTTGCTGGACTCAATGCGCATTAGCTTGATTAGCAGCCACTTGGTACTTGTTTTGCCGCAAATTTGCAATTTATTAACATCAACTTCCGAGTATTGCCTGTTGCAACGTCTAAATTTGCACGATAACAAAAAGCATTCTTTATGACAAGAACACTGTTACTCAAGGCAATTGCCGTTTTTTGGTGTACATGGATAGCTACTACCATCCAAGCACAAGTAACTACCGCTACCTTAACAGGTAAAATAATCGACGACAAAGGACAAGGATTGCCAGGGGCAAACGTAATAGCTATTCACCTTCCTTCAGGAACGCGGTACGGTACCGCTAGCCAAGTTGATGGACGTTATACGATTCCAGGCATGCGCGTAGGTGGTCCTTATAAAGTAACCGTTACCTTTGTAGGGTATAAAGAAGAAAGCCGAGAGGATATTTTCCTGAATCTGGGCACTGCTGCTGAAGTAAACTTTGCCATGAAAGAGGCAAACGTAGAACTGAGCGAAATAGTGGTAAGTGCAAGCCGCAATGATATCTTTAGCCCTAACCGCACAGGAGCTGCTACCAATATCAGCAAGGATCAAATCAATTCGCTTCCTACCTTAAACCGGTCTATCAATGACTTCACACGCCTTACCCCTCAAGCAAGCGGTACCTCCTTCGCCGGTCAGGACAACCGCTTCAACAACATCACTATCGATGGCTCCCTGTTTAACAACTCCTTTGGTCTGGCAGGACAACCTGGAGGACGCACCGGACAAGCTCCTATTTCTCTAGATGCCATTGAAGAAATTCAAGTGAACTTAGCTCCTTACGATGTGCGCCAAGCAGGTTTTGTAGGGGCTGGCATTAATGCCGTTACCAGAAGTGGCACTAACGAATTCAGCGGTTCTATTTTTTACAACATCCGCAATAAAAACTTTGTAGGCAAAAAAGCCAAAGGACAAACCGTAGAAGTAGGTGACTTCAACGTATTTCAGTCGGGTTTCCGATTGGGAGGACCTATCATTAAAAATAAACTGTTTTTCTTCCTCAACGGGGAAATTGAACGCCAAACCGAACCAGGTACTACGTTTCGTGCCAATGCAGGAGGTGAACCAGTAGGTGGTAACGTAACTCGCGTATTGCGCTCTGACTTGGACGAACTAAGCCGATTCCTGCGCGAAAAGTTTAACTATGAAACGGGTCCTTACGAAGGCTATAACAACGAAACCCGCAGCGATAAATTCCTCACTCGTCTGGACTACAACATTAATGACAATCACAAACTCAGCATGCGCTATACGCATCTGAACTCCAAAACAGATGTGCTCATAAGCAACAGTACCACTGTATTTGGCAACCGACGCGGTACTCTTAATGCACTTAACTATCAAAACTCTAATTACATCCAATTTGAAAATATTCGCTCTGCCATTGCTGAGCTTAACTCAAACTTTAAGGGCAAGTATTCTAACAACTTCATCATTGGCTATACTTACCAGAACGAAGACCGCGGCTCTCGTGGTTCCTTCTTCCCTCTGGTGGAAATTGCTCAAGGAGGACAGTCCTACATCACTTTCGGGTTTGAGCCTTTCACCCCTAGCAACCAATTGAGCTACCACACATTCCAAGTTCAAAACAACTTCACCTACTACGGCAAGAAGCATACTGTTACTGCTGGTTTTAATCTAGAGCGCTTCTGGTTCCGAAACGTATTTTTCCCTTTCTCTCAAGGACGTTATGCATTTAACTCATTACAAGATTTTTACACTGCTGCTAACGCCTACCTTGCCAATCCCAGCCTAACCGTTTCGCCAGTAGTGATTCGAAATTATCGCCTCAACTACTCTGCTTTGCCTGGCGGTGCTGAACCTGTTCAACCCAGCCGTGTTACTTACGTAGGATTGTATGCCCAAGATGAAATTCAAGTGGTGGACAACCTGAGAGTAGTAGCGGGCTTGCGAATGGATGTGCCATTTTTCGACAATACAGGATATTTCAATCCGATAGTAGCAGAACTTACTTTCCGCGATGAAAATGGCAACCCTGTTAAATACAATACTGCCAAACTGCCAGATTCTAACATACTTTGGTCGCCTCGCGTAGGTTTTAACTGGGATGTAACAGGTAACCAAAGAACGCAAGTGCGCGGAGGAACTGGTATCTTTACAGGGCGTCCGCCCTTTGTTTGGATTTCTAACCAAATTGGAAACAACGGCGTATTAACGGGATTAATTAACGTAGATAATACGCGCGATTTTCCTTTTGATCCCAATCCGCGTCGGCATATTCCAGCCAATCCTCAACTACCGCCTACGTTCAACATCGCTGTTACTGATCCCAGCTACCGCTTTCCGCAGATATGGCGCTCTAACATTGCTGTGGATCAAAAACTGCCTGGCGGCATCATAGCTACTTTCGAAGTGATCTACAACAAAAACATTAACCAAGCCTATTACATCAATGCCAACCAGCAGCCTGCCAATCGCACCTTTAGCGGTCCAGACCAACGACCTCGATTCCCGGGCTCTGGTCTTTCGGGGGCAGCCTTTAACAACGCAAGCCGTATCAATCCCAACATTACCGATGCCATTGTGCTGAAAAACACCAACTTGGGCTATTCTTATACCCTCACTGCCCGCCTAGAAAAGCGCTTTGATTTCGGATTGAACCTCATGGCAGCCTACAACTACGGAAAATCTAAAAATGTGATCGACCCTGCCTCTATCGCATTTTCTTCTTGGAACGGAAGACCTATTGTAGAAGGTCCCAACGCTTTAGAAGTAGGCTTTTCGGACTACGACCAACGCCATCGATTCATTTCTGCCATCGATTATCGCAAAAACTTTGGCAAGTGGATTACTTTAACGGCTGCTTTATTCTATGAGGCGCGCAATCAGGGCAATTTCAGCTATCGCATCAATGGCGATATGAACGGGGATGGCTCTACGATCAACGATCTCATGTTTATCCCTCTACGCGCCAGCGACTTGACCTTCCTGCCCTTGACTATTGGCTCGCGCACTTTTACTCCTCAAGACCAAGCTGATGCCCTCGAGGCATACATTAACCAAGACAAGTATTTAAGTTCTCGCCGTGGACAATACGCTGAACGAAATGGAGCCTTGCTGCCTTGGATATATCGCGCCGACTTTAGTCTGCAACTGGATTTCAAAGTAACGCCCAAAAACAGGTTGCAACTTCGCTGGGACGTATTTAACGTAGGTAACTTAATAAACAACAACTGGGGTGTTGGCAATAGCATAGTAACTACTACGCCATTAGTTTTTGCAGGTGTAAATGCACAAGGTGTACCCACCTATCGCCTAGTGAACGTTGGCACTACTACTAACCCTGTATTGCCTACTACTACTTTTATCTCCTCCACCAGTCTTGCTGATGTGTACCGCATGCAATTTGGCATTCGCTATACATTTAACTGATCGCTTGCAGTAAATAACAAAGGCTGTCCATATAGGGCAGCCTTGTTTTTTTGTTTTTTACGTTGCAAAGGGCTTTTCTATGGAAGGACTCGGCTGGCTAAAATACTTAGGTCCTTCAGGGGTGATGTAAAAACAATCCTCTAGCCGTACACCAAATTCGCCTGGAATGTAAATACCTGGCTCATTGCTAAAACACATGCCTTGTTGGAGGGGGGTTGTATTGCCGCGCACTAGGTAGGTCCACTCATGTCCGTCCATGCCGATGCCATGCCCTACGCGATGAGTGAAATATTTGTACTCTGGACCCAAACCCGCTTTAGTGATGACTGCACGAGCAGCCGCGTCAATAGCCTCACAAGGGGCGCCTATTTTTGCAGCCTCAAAAGCCGCTTGCTGTGCTTGTTTTTCTATGTTCCAAATTTCTATTTGACGGGCAGAAGGCTTTCCAAACACAATAGTGCGGCTGATATCAGATTTATATCCCTCTACCGTACAACCGCCATCTGCTAAAATGATGTCTCCTTCGCGAAGGCGTTGTGGTTGCGCACTGCCGTGCGGAAAAGCGGACCATACTCCGAAGTTAGCTCCAATGGATCCATTTACACCAAGTGCCTTGTGAGCAGCCGTAGCTAAACGAGTAAATTCAGCCTGTGTCATTCCTTCGTAAAGGCACTCAAAAACAGCTTTGAAAGCAGTAAGGGTGATGTCATTGGCTTTTTGCATCAAAGCAAGTTCGGCAGGTGATTTAAACATGCGACAGCCTGCTGTAACAGGGTCTGCAAGGACCCATTTGAGTCTTGGTGCTTCTTTGCGCATGCCTTCAAACAGGAAAAAGCGCGTTCTTTCTTCAATGCCAATGGTCTTGGCTTTTTTATCTCTAAAAATACCTACTGCAACTTTGTAAGGACTTTCGTGTTCCTGCCAAGTACGAATTTCTTTGCCAAACTTAATTAGTTCACCTACTTTGTCTTCTTCGAACTTGGGGCAAATGTAGATAGGCTCTCCAGTGGCGGGAATCACTGCTGCTACCATGCGCTCAGAAAGAAAAAAATCAAAATCTAGGAAGTAGCGCATCGAGGTGCCAGGCTCTAAAAACACGGCGTCTATTTTGTGTTGCTGCATTAACTGCTGCGCTTTAGCAATGCGCCAGAGGCGTTCTTGAGAACTAATCGGCACTACGTCGGCAGTCATGGGCTTCAAAGCCCGAATAGGGGCGGGAAGGTCATCGTTTTTGCTTTCCGCGGGGGCAGCTAACCAATGAGGGAGCGCTAAGGAAGGCAGCAGCGCGGTCAAGTTCAGGAAAGAGCGGCGTTTGAGTTTCATAACACAGAAAGTTTACAAGGGTTTAACTGCAAGCTACTAAATATCGTTTTATCTTTAGCGCGACCATCCAACAGCCTCCATGCCTGCTTACTTGCACATCTTCTTTGATTTAGACCATACTTTATGGGATTTTGAACGCAACTCAAGCGAAACGTTAGCGGAGTTATACGAACATTATCAGCTACATCAGTATGGCAGTTTTTCGGTGCAAGAGTTTACGCAGACTTTTCACCAAGTCAATCAACGGCTATGGAGCCTTTATAACCGCAATATCATCGACCAGCACACATTGCGCCATGAGCGATTTAGGTACATTTGGGAGGCTTTAGGCGCTTTCGGGCTACCTCCTAGCGGTTTGGCGGAAGATTATTCAGCCATTTGCCCCACTAAGCCACATCTGCTACCCCATGCCCGCGAAACACTGGATTACCTCACTACGCGCTATCGATTGCACATCATTACTAACGGATTTCACGATATTCAGCAAATTAAAATTCGCAGTGCAGGCATTGCCCACTACTTTGAAACAGTTACCACTTCACAAAACGCAGGTGCTAAAAAGCCCCAGCAAGCTATTTTTCATTACGCCCTTGCTAGAATAGGCGCCGCAGCACGCCAGGCTATAATGGTAGGTGATAACTTAGAAACCGACATCACTGGCGCAAAATCATCAGGACTTGATGCCATTTTTTACAATCCTGGACAAATTGCTCACCAAGAACAGGTAACTTTGGAAATCCGTTGTTTGAGTGAGTTGCAGAGGTATTTGTGATAAAATTCAATTTTACTGATTGCAAAACAGGAGGGAAGAGTCGCCGAAGCTCAAGAAGCGATAGTCATTCTCTAGCGCTTCTTGATACACCTTGCGCCAGTCATTGCCAATAAATGCTGCCACCAACATAATAAGCGTGGTGCCAGGCATGTGAAAGTTGGTAATGAGTCCGTTGCAAACCTGAAATCGATAGCCGGGCACTATCATAATTTCTGTTTCTCCTTGCAATTTTGTCAATTGATGGCGCTGCATGTAGTCTTTAACGCGGGCAATAGCTTCTTTGTAGGGAGGAAGTTGCTCGGGGTTGTAATGATAAGGCATCAGTTTAGGAATGCGAAAAGGCACATCCCCTTGCTCACCGAGTAGGATGCCGTACCAGTAAAGGCTCTCCAGGGTGCGCATGGAGGTAGTGCCTACTGCTATTACATCTTGAGCCTCTAAAAGAGAGTCGATATTTTCCATCTTTACTATCATTTGTTCGGAATGCATGGGATGCTCAAGTATGTTTTGGTGCTTAATGGGTTGGAAAGTACCCCCAGCTACGTGCAAGGTCAGATAACTCATGCGAATGCCCTTTTGAGGCAGGACTTCTTTCAGCAAGTGTTCAGTGAAATGGAGCCCTGCTGTGGGAGCGGCTACGGCTCCTTCTTGCTTGGCGTAAACGGTTTGATAGGCTTGTTTGTCCCTTTCCTCTGCTTTGCGCTTCAGGTAGGGAGGAATAGGAGTAACCCCTACTGCGGCAAGCAGTTCAGCAAAGGTGATTTCAGGATTATCCCACTGAAAATCAACCCATTGAATTTGTTTATTTTGTAACCTTGCCCGCAGGGTTACCTTTTGACCCGATAAGATTACTTCTCTTTCCAAGCATTCTTTTTCTTTAAGTCGCCTTAAATTGCCAACGGTACAAGCCCACGTGCAGGAACTTGTTTGCTGCATTGCTTGGGATACATCTGAGGTAGGTATTACGGGGTGTAATAAAAATACTTCAATTAACGCTCCTGTAGGCTTTCGGAAGTAAATTCGAGCTGGGATTACTTTAGTATCGTTAAAGAAGAGCGTATCTCCACTTTTGAGCTCTTCAGCAATTTGTCGAAAATACTTATGAGAGATGTGCCCGTTGCGATATACTAGCAACTTGGAAGCATCCCGCTCCTGTAAGGCAAACTGAGCAATGCGCTCTTGCGGTAGCTCGTACCAAAAATCCTCCTGGCGAAGAACTTGCGGCAAAATATTTTGCATGCCGCAAAGGTATAGAAAACTGAACTATCTTCTCTACAATCAGGAGACTACAAGTATTTTAGTTAAGTTTACAATCTTACTGAAAATGAACAAAGTTGTAGATTTTAGTTAGTAGGAAAACGACTTTAACGTTTTTTCTTAAATCTCTCTGAGTATTTAATTGCATCTAAGACATTTATTTTGGTTGGAACTTTATAAGACTCAAGATATTTTTTGCAATGGTTCCTAATTAATCTTTTGGCTTCAGCAACATCACTGACTTCAGGTTTTAAAACTACGTCAATTCCGACAGACTCCCCAGTTATTGAATTAGGTAGTGAATAAGCTGTAACATCTGTCACAAAAGAGAGCTGTAAAACGACTGATTCAACTTCTTGAGGAAACACCTTTTCCCCACCTACGTTTATTACATCTTTTTTTCTTCCTATGATCCGTATGAAGTCTCCTTCTCTTACAACAATGTCTCCTGTTTTAAACCAGCCATCTTGAGTAAAACTTTCGTTGCCATAATTTAGATACCCTAAAATTTGCGTTTTGCTTCTTATCCAGAGTTCTCCATCTACAACTTTAAACTCTTGATTCTCATCTTCAAATTTTAAGAGTGTGGAATTATTACTTTTACTTACTGTTTTTGCGATACCTGTTTCACTAGTTCCAAATGTTTGAAGGAAATTTACTTTAGGAAATATTTCTCTAAGCCTTAACAACAAAGATTCGGGCATTGGCTCTGTGCCGTAGGTAATCATTAATAATGAACTTAAATCAAACTTTTTGTACGCTTCACTCATCAATAAAAGATTTAAAAATGTTGGTGATGTAGGAAGAACATTAACATGATATTTTTCTATCAAATGAGCAACATGCTCTGGTTCCCTTTTTTCAGGAATGATCATAGTTGCTCCCATACTTAGGCAATTCAACATAGTATTCAAGCCACCTATGTGATCAAAGAGCAAAAAAACTATAAACCTTAAGTTTTTTGGTTTTCTATCGGCATACACACTAACTAAATTATCTAGATCATGAAGCATGGCTTTGGGCTTTCCCGTGCTTCCGCTGCTAAATAGTATAAGTCCAGCTTTACCCTTAGATTTTAACTCATTTACTAAATTACCTTTATCACTGTTGCTACTATCAGAACAACGTTTAATACTAATTTTCTCATTAACACTTGCTATGAAATCACATTTAGAGATAGAAATTCTTTCAATACTTTCACTTTCATTTTTCGTTGCAATAGGAACAATAATGCAATTTTTTAGCATTAGTGCTAAGAAAAGTGATATCGCCTCAAATGAATAGTCTCCTATTAAACAAACAATATCTCCACTTTTTACATCTTCTTGAACTAAAATAGAAGTATAGAATTCTATTTCATTAAGCAAGTCTTCATAGGTAAATGTCCGATTCTTGTCTATTATAGATAAGCTTTGTTGAAAAGCTCTGAATTTATCGATTAGGATCATATACTTTTATTTAAAAATACCTGCTAAGTAAATAGTCTGACCTGTAATTAAAGAGCTTTTTTCATCTATAAAGAAATTAATCACATGATAGACATCATCTGGTTGTGCAAACCTTTTCACAGCTTGTTTATTTATTAGCTCATCAATTTTATCCTTAGGTACCACTTTAATTAAATCAGTCATAATTGGACTTGGACCAATACAATTAACAGTAATACCGAAAGGAGCAAGCTCTTTGGCCATAATTTTAGTAAGTGTTTCAATAGCTGACTTTGAAGAAGCATATACTGCCTCTCCTTCTAAATTTAGTGGAACAGCTACTGTAGAGAAATTAATTATTCTTCCAAAATTTTTCTTTCTCATTAATTTAGCTGCCTCTCTAGAAAAAATAAAGCTACCATAAAAATTAGTTTTAAAAATATTTTCCAAAGTTTTATATGGCGTAAGTAGAGTGTGATTCATTGATGCCACACCAGCATTATTTATTAAAACATCGAGCTGACCAAATTTTTGCTTAATTAAACCAAAGCAATTTTTAATACTACCTTCATCTAATATGTCTCCTACTACATGCGTGTAGTAGTCACTATTGATAGTAGCATTGCTTCTTGAAAATCCTACCACGTTTATACCCTTCTCACAGTATTTTTCTGCAAGAAATTTTCCAATTCCTCTAGAAGTTCCTGTGATTAGCAAGACTTGATTATTTCTCATCTTCAGTTAGAAGTTCTAATACATAGTCTGTTAGCAGCCCCACACTTGCAAAAGGGCTCGTTTTCCTAGACATAGCTTTTTCATCAGCTATTATTATAGCCTTTCCTGTCTTATTTTCGATAGTTTCCTCTATTTGCACAATCAAGGATACTAACGATATAGAATCTAAGGGTCCACCCCCACCAAATAATCTTGTCTTCCTGCCTTCGCTCAGATCTATGGAGATATCATTTTCAATGCAAAAGGCTTTGATAGTTTCAACAATTAGATCAAATATTTTGTCTTTTTCAACGGTCATAAGCAAATGGATTAATAGTTACTATACTATCAATTTTAGTAATAGCACTTGCTACTGATAAACCCACTCCAAAGCCACACATTAGAACTGTCTTGTCTGTAAAATCAATATCGGATGCTGATACAACTAATGGTATAGAAGCGGAACCCGTGTTTCCATAACCATCTAAAACAATAGGCACTTGTTCTTTTTTCAGCTTCATTTTTTTGCAAATTAGTTCTATTATAAATTTATTCGCCTGATGCAATAAAAAATAGTTAATATCTTGAATTGCCTTTTGCTCTTTTAAAAGATGTTTACTGATAAGACGAGGTACAGAAGAGATAGCAAATTGAAGAATATCCATCCCATCCATAAACAAATCCTCATCTGTTCTTGAATTGCCAAATTCGTCTGTATAAACTACTTTACTTTTATCACAGGTTGGGTATCTGAATCCTCCCGCAGGTACAATTATTTTATCAAATTTACTACCATCAGATTCAAACATAAAGGAAATAAATCCATCCTTCCTGTACTCAATTAATGTAGCGGCAACTGCATCGCCAAAAAGAGAAATTAGAGATTTATATTTTTTGTTTATTAATTTTGAAATAGTATCTCCACTAATTAGTAGAACTTTTCTACAACTTCCTGTATTTATTAGCAAAGATGAAGTATAAAGACCATAGATATATCCTGAACACCCTACAGGAATATCTAAGCAATATGTATGCTTAGAGAGACCTAGCTTATTCTGTATTATAAAAGAAGTCATGGGTATTTTATAATCGGGAGTTTGAGAGACAAAGATTACCGCATCTAGTTCTTCTTTCGATAGATTTTGACAATCCAACAAAACTTCAGAAGCTCTAACACCCAGATCAGATGCAGTAATATCGTCTTTTACATGCTTAAGCGAAGAAATTCCTGTTATAGAAATAGTTTTTTTAGCTTCTACATCAGTTGAAAAAAAGTTGTATACATCGATGGGTTTATTTCCTGTGCAAACAACTATACCTGATATAGCTACATTTTTTAACTTAGCATACATTTTCAAACCTTCATTGACAATCCTCCATCTATAATGATATTTTGACCTGTTATCCATTTACTAATATCAGAAAGTAGAAACACTACCAGCCATACTACGTCTTCTACTTCACCATACCCTAAGGGGTATTTCTTCATATCCTCGATAATGTATTCCTCACCAATTTCTTCTTTGAATAGGGATACTATTCTGGTGTTTACCATTGCAGGAGAAATTGTATTAACTCGAATTTTGTATTTTGCCAGCTCACAAGCCCATGACCTAGCTATTCCTTGTAACGCTGCTTTCGTAGCCGAGTATATGCCATTTGCTGTCGTTCCTTTACTGCCAGCTATTGAAGATACTAACACTATTGAAGAATACTTTGCTATTTTCTTTTCTTTCACTAAAAAGTTCATCAGATTGATGATAGATAATAGGTTAACTCCCATCATATTTGCAATCAATTCTTTGTTGTAAAACCCTACGGGTAGTAATTTCACTATTCCTGCAGAGTGGACTAAGCCATCTATTTTAGAGAATTCTAAAGTAGACTTAATTTTACTTACCATATTTTCCGTATCAGTTATATCAACATCGATGACTTGATGTATTGAGCTAGTTTCATTAATTAGTTTTGCTAAGTTTTCTTTATTCCTTCCTATTGCTATAAACCTGCCATCTAGTTGATGAATGGTTTTACATACTTGATATCCTATGCCAGATGATGCACCAGTGACAAGTATTCTTTTATTTAAAAGAGTAAAATTATTCATAATTCAAGAAGATTTAGATATCTAACACGCCCTAAATTTAAGAAACAAGATGCCCATGATAATCCTACGCCGAAGCCACAAAATACAGCATTAAAGTTTTTATTATCATGAAGTTTATTCTTCAGTTCTACTACACAAGTCAATGGAATAGATGCTGAACTAGTATTACCGTAGTTGTATAAGGAGTAAAGACTTTTTTCAGGATTAATCTTTAATTTCTTTTCTATCACTTTATTCATCTTTAAATTAGCTTGGTGAAATACGTAGAAATCGATATCATTTTCATTTAAGGAGAAATGCTCTTTCAATTCATTTACGGTCTTAGGAGCTTGAGAAATTCCAAAAGAAAAAACTTCCATTCCATCTAAAAATAGATTAATTCTACTTCGCCTGATTCCCTCTCCGAATTCTTGTAATTCAAAAGAGCTAACATTTACTCGATTTCTATATCCGCTGTCTGGAATAATAATAGCATTGTATCCACCTCCATCGCATCCTAGATTAAAGTACATTTTACTACCTTCATCAAAACATATTGCAGTTGCTGTACCACAATCGCCAAAAAGTGGATAAGTGGACTTGTCCTCAGCATTGCAACATATAGATGAAACGTCCCCAGCTAACAAAATACCTTTTTTAAAATTTGATACTGACATCAGAGAAGTTATAATGTAAAGCCCATATACATATCCAGAACATCCCAAGCTTACATCGAAAGCTGCTATACTTTTAGACAGATGTAACTTATTCTGAAGAATAATTGATGTTGCTGGCAAGTCATAATCAAAAGTTTGAGAAACAGAGATCAAAATGTCAATATCATTTTTATCCCAATTTAATTGTTGTATTAGATCATCAGCAGCTACTAAAAATAAGTCAGAAGTAACGATACCTTTTGTAACAGTTCTCCTGAATCTTACACCAGTTGCTTCTACAAACTTAACTGCTTCTTGCTCAGAAAAAAACGGATAGGTTAAGTTATCTTCTATTTGAGCTGGTACACATGCACTGATACCAGCAATAGAAAAGTTACTAACTACGACATTAGCCATTAATTAATATTGTTTACTTAATAGTTTTTGATATAACTCCAAAATTGTTGTAACGCTTCGTATATCTTCTCCTAGTAACCTTATGCCATATTTTTCGTCTACTAAGGCTATAAGAGACAATGCAACCAATGAATCCCATTCTTCTATTTCTTTGAAATTGGTGGATTCAGTGAGCTGTACCTGCAAGTCATTAAACAATGAAGCAAAATCATTGATAAATTCACCTAGATCTAATTTTTTCATAGTTAATTAGTTAAATTGTATAATTTATTAAACAAGTTTCTATATCTGCTAGCAAATTTTTCGTACTCATCTAGGAATAGTTCCCCTACTAATACATTCGAATCTAATTCATGAAAACTATAGCCTATAGCTTTATTAAACCTTATTGCTAGTATATTGTCCTTTCTTACTCTATCAAGAATTTTTTTTAGATTTAGTTCATAAAAGCCGAAGTCAGTTAACATAATACTAGCTCGCATTGAAATGTCGTTTGAGGCAAATTCTCTTGAGAAAAGAAATATACCTCCCTCTGCACTCTTATTCTCCATATTTACATCTTTCAAGTTAATTAGTCCCACTTTTTCAGATTTATGAATAATTACGAAATAAAAGTTTTCCGGATTGTTAATTTTTTTGAACCATTCTTGCTGTTCTTTTTTTGAAATAATTTTTTGATAGATCATGTTCTTTCTCACAAAATCAGAATTTCTTGCAATTCTTATGTATTCCAAATCTTCAAACTCAACTCGTTTTAGTTTTATCTGATAATTTTCTAAAATCATAAGTCTGTGTACTTGAGTCAATGGTTTTGTCGATTATGTATAGTGGCCGATTTTTTACTGCTTCAAATACTTTGGAAAGATACAAACCTATGATTCCCATAAAGAAAATTATGATACCACAAAGCATATATAATGAGATAATCAAGCTAGCAAAACCTGGCTCTTGAATTTTTCCTAAAAAATATTCAACAAGAAATAATATTATTCCTATTCCTGAAAAAATTGAAATCAAAATTCCAAAAACAACTGCTATCTTAAGAGGCTTATCTGAATAATTGATTGCTCCATTTAGAGCTAAGTTAAAAAGTTTGCTAAAAGTATATGATGATTTTCCTTCAAAGCGATTAGAGTGTTTAACCTCAATTCCTGTTTTCTTGAAACCTACCCAGTAAACATGAGGCAAAAATCCTCGTATTGGTTCGCGTAACATACTTACTGCGGTAATTACTTTTTTATGATAAATACCAAAATTAGCAACTCTATTGTCAATTTTTAAATCTGACAAGATAGAATATAACTTATAATATAGCTTTGAAAAAAATTTTTTTGTAAAGGTATCTTTTCTTTCATGTCTTATTCCGAATACTATATCATACCCTTCCTGCGCTTTGCGATACAAGCTAATAATTTCTTCTGGTTGATCTTGTAAGTCACAGTCCATTACTACTATCCATTCTCCTCGCGCATGGTCTAAACCACACGTTATAGCATGGTGTTGCCCGAAGTTTCGGCTTAATTTAAAGCCTCTAATGTGTTTGTTCGTTTTTGCTAGCTCTTCTATTACTTTCCAAGACTTATCAGGACTACCGTCTTCTACTAATATAATTTCGTAATCATCTGTGATCTGGCTTACACTTAAATCAATTCTTTTAACTAGCTGCACAAGTATATTTTCAGCCTTGTATACTGGGCTCACAATTGAGATGTAAGGCATTTCACTAAGCTTATTAGCTTTTTACAGAAATAAGATATAATAAATGCACTATCTATTCATGTGATTGTTGATTACCTTATATCAAAAGCAGATAGATTTTCGCTTGCCGTAAAGCATACTGGTTTAGTAGCTAAACGGTACTTCAAAGGTATGGATTTGCTAGCAAAAAACAAAATGTTATGTCATGAATTTTTCATATGTAATCGTTTTAATAGTAGGAGAAACAATTAGTCAGAAAATATAAAATTTTATAAGCTAAATATTTAATGAGACAAATTTATTGACAACATAAAAGCTCACTTTAATCTTAGAACATGTTTTGCAAGAGCAAAAATAAGGAGAATCAGCTAATCTTAGTGCCCAAACTTAACAGATGATGCAAAAGTCCAGCAACCTCTTACCGATTCTCAATGGGAGTATGTCCAACCATTCATTAACAATGATCGCAAACGTAAAACATACATAAAGAGTAGTCAACTCGATACTATGGACAACCAGAGCAGGGGCTCAGTGGTGCAACATCAACAGCCAATACAAGCCATTTTTGCTAATTATTCTTTATTTTTATTGTTGGCAAAAGAATCATGTACTGAATAAACTGATAGATACCCTTAATGCTGGTATCCGTGCAACTGAAAGGAGCTGCCTAATCGAGTGTCAAGCTATCACTCATAAATAGGGCAAACCATGTGGCAAGGATGGGAGTCAAAAAATCAATGGACGAAAGCGAGATATAGTCGCACAGGGGTTGTTACACGCAGTTATGGTTACAGGAGCCAATGTAAACAATGCCAAGGCAAGGCTGGATCGATTGACTGTAATTGAAAAATACAAGATCTCAATGGATTGTCTTTGATTATGCGGGAGAATTTCTCAAGTCCATCAAAACCTACGGATGGGAAAGAGAAATAGCACAAAAGTTGGAATCTCTTCAAGCCTTTATTCCTCAAAGCAGGTTGGGAAGATTAAGGTGAAGCCATGCTCCGCTTGGATTAGTTTACCGAAGACTCTCTAAGGGTGAAGGAATCGTTCAATCCACTGTTATGTTTATCAAACTTGCTTTCATTTTAATATGAGTTTGGCAAAATATGACCTTATGATAAACCTAGACAACTACTTAACCCATAAAATTTTCTGATTTACTAATCCCTCTGCAATTTGCTAAACTCTTTGATGAGATATTTAGCAGCACTAAGCAACAAGTCTTTTCTGTGCACTTGCGATACTTCCGCAGGAATGCTTTCTTGGTGTTGCGCCTTGTTAGGATCGCGCAGATAGGAAAGGAGCTTGCCTACAGTGCGGTAGCATATTTTTCTTTCCAACTGGTTCAATGAGCATTCTAAGTAACTGCTTGGGCTAATTTTCCACTCATAGCCACTATGTTCAGCCATATAGATGTAGACACTGCACTTTCGAGTATCTTCGGCATTGTCCTGAATGCTTACCCGCGTTACGTACAGGAGTTTGGTCTGATCGTTTTCTTCGTCATAGTGATGTAACTTCATTTCTATGCGATGAGTATCGTCGTAGTAGGCTTCTAAGAAAAAGGTTTGCTCACCTACTGGTATTGAAGCAACAAAAGGCAGGCTTAAAGTATTGTCTGAATAAATCGGCAACTGACCTTCTTTGTCAGAAGAATTTACATCAATTTGTTGATGCTGAACTGCAGCTTGCAAGCTGTCTCCAACCGTGTTGCTCGAGTGTGTGCTTATGTTAGCAAGGCTGCTTTGAGCGGAATTATCATCTTTTGTTTGCGGTTGGGAAGTTTGAGCCGAATCATCAACTTTAGTTTGTGGTTGAGAAGCTTGACTATGCGGCCATACTTGATCTCGTTGGCTAACAAGGGCAGCAATAGCGCTGTCTCTAGCGGCTTGGCGAGTAGCCATCAGTTGATTTAGCATCATTGTCTCTTCTGTTTCTAGCTCTCCATCTACATCGTGTTGTCCTAGTGCTTTGGAGTAATTAAGGATAAAATACTCCACCGAATTGGCAAGCGCAGTTTGGACATCAATACTTTCCCAGTCGCCCATAAATACTTCATAAAGTTCTTTTTCTGCCCATTGGGACATATTTCCAATTTCAATATGCGTCAATTGACGATCTTGTAAGTTATAAACAGTTTTTAAGCGGCTTTCTGGTAGAGTTTTCCATCCGTCGGCAGTTTTACTTGCAGCAAGAATGGTTACTTCCCAACGTTGAGAGTCTTGAAAAGAGGTAACAAGGCGCCCTTTGTAGACGTAAGTCCCTTGATGTTGATTTTTAAGTGCTTGAATGTGAAGTAGATATGTGCTGTCCCTTCCCTCTTGAGGAGCAATTTTGTAGCGGTAAGTTACCCCTGCATATGAAAAGTCGTTGACAATATCTTGCGCCAGCAAGGCATGCGGAAAAAGTATAGAAAAGCAGCTAGCAAACAAACTTATGCATTTCATAGCTAAAAAAACAAGAACTACCTTACATTGATATTCTCGCACATAAACTCTGCCATTTTTGCTTTTATTAACGCTTTATTTGTGAATAAGAGTTTGCAAAACAGCAAATTATGCAGGGCTGCACTGCAACAATTTACAAAACTTTGCTGGCAATATTTTCCTTGACAAAACTGATTTGCTCTATTGCAATAAGCAAATTTCATTAATTTCGCTATCATAGTATTAGCTAAGAAATTATGGTTATTCTAGGGGACAAGGAATACTTCAAGGGAATTGGCGCTATTGCTTATGAAGGTCCTGAATCAGACAATCCATTGGCTTTCAAATATTACGATGCAAATCGCATAATAGCAGGCAAGCCACTGAAGGAGCATTTGCGCTTTGCAGTGGCTTACTGGCATTCCTTCTGTGGGCTGGGGCTAGATCCTTTTGGGGGTCCAACGAAGGATTTTCCTTGGAATACTGCTACCGACCCCCTAGCACGCGCTAGAGAAAAAATGGATGCCGCCTTTGAGTTTTTCACCAAATTGGGAGTGGGCTTTTACTGCTTTCACGATTTTGACCTTGTAGAAGAGGGCAGTTCCATAGCCGAAAGCGAGCACCGCCTGCGCATTATCACTGATTACGCTAAAGAAAAACAAAAAGCCTCAGGAGTACGCCTGCTTTGGAATACGGCTAATTTGTTTAGTCATCGCCGTTACATGAACGGGGCAGCCACTAATCCAGACTTTAGCGTAGTGGCTTATGCAGGAGCACAAGTGAAAAATGCCTTGGACATGTGCATCGAACTAGAAGGAGCAGGCTACACCTTTTGGGGGGGGCGCGAGGGCTATCTCAGCTTGCACAACACGGATATGAAACGCGAACTAGACCACATGGCGCGTTTCTTATCCATGGCGCGCGACTATGCACGCAAGCAAGGCTTCAAGGGCTATTTCTATGTAGAACCCAAACCCGCAGAACCTAGCAAACATCAATACGACTTCGACGCTGCTACTTGCATCGGATTCTTGCGCCATTACGGTCTACAAGACGACTTCCGACTCAACCTAGAAACTAATCATGCTACCTTGGCGGGTCATAGTTTTCAGCATGAACTTCGCGTGGCAGTAGATGCAGGAATGTTTGCTAGCATAGATGCCAACCGCGGCGATTATCAAAACGGTTGGGATACCGACCAATTCCCAATGGATTTGTTTGAGCTCACCGAAGCCATGCTTGTTATTTTAGAAGGAGGCGGCTTTACCACCGGCGGCATCAACTTTGACGCTAAAACGCGGCGCAACTCTACTGACCTAGAAGACCTTTTCATAGCTCATATCGGTGGCATGGACGCTTTTGCCAGAGCCTTCATCATTGCACATAACATTTTAGAAAAATCCCCTTACTTGCAGATGCGTCGCAATCGCTATGCAAGTTTTGACACAGGTCCAGGAGCTGACTTCGAACAAGGCAAGCTCACTTTGGAGGATTTGCATCAAATTGCCTCTAACAGCCCTGAACCTCCGCTCATTAGTGGCAAACAAGAGCTATACGAAAACATCATTAACCAATATATTCGCTAAAACACATGCAAAGCTGGTTAGAGATTAGGCAGGATTGCGACTTTTCCATCCACAACCTGCCGTATGGCATTTTTTCTTATCGAGGCAAGAAGCCTCGCCCTGGCATTGCAATTGGCGAGTTTATTATCGACTTAAAGCAGGCTCACAAAAAGGGTCTTTTTGAAGGCATTAAAATCCCTGACAAAGTTTTTAAAAAAACGTCTTTGAATTCCTACATTGCTTTAGGTCAGAAGGTACATCGGGCTGTACGCCAACGCCTACAAGAGCAATTGCAAACAGACAACAGCTTGCTTGCCCGTCATCGCGATAAATTATTAATTCCCATCGAAGAAGCTACTTTGCATTTGCCTGTGCAAATAGGAGATTACACGGATTTTTATAGCAGTCTGGAGCATGCGACCAATGTAGGCAAAATGATTCGTGGTCAAGATAATGCTTTAATGCCCAACTGGAAATATTTGCCTGTGGCTTATCATGGAAGGGCTTCTTCCATCGTTGTTTCTGGCGTACCTATCCGCCGACCTATGGGGCAAAGCCGACCTAATGACCAAGAGCCACCTATTTTTGGTCCTTCTCGATTTGTAGATTTTGAATTGGAAGTAGCTTTTGTTATAGGACGCCCTACCCAACTAGGAGAGCAGGTCCCTGTTACAAAAGCGGAAGAGTATATTTTTGGCTTGCTCTTGTTCAATGATTGGTCTGCTCGTGATTTGCAAAAGTGGGAATACGTGCCCTTAGGACCTTTTGCAGGAAAGAATTTTGCTTCGTCGGTTTCGCCTTGGATTGTCACTTTAGAAGCGCTTGAACCTTTTAGAACTGTGGGACCGATTCAAGATCCTCCCCCCCTGCCCTATCTGCAAACGCAAGGCAAGCGCACTTTTGACCTTCATCTGGAAGTATCCATTTTGCCCAAAGGTGCCGCTGAAGAAACAGTGGTTTGCCGTTCCAATTTCAAGTATTTATACTGGAATATGGCTCAGCAGTTAGCCCATCATACGGCAAATGGTTGCAACATTCGCATTGGCGACCTAATGGCTTCGGGAACCATTAGCGGACCTACACCCGACTCGTTGGGTTCTATGCTAGAACTTGCATGGAACGGTACCAAGCCCCTTCCCATGAGCGATGGCACTACTCGCATTGCGGTTAATGACTACGATACTGTTATTATGCGCGGATATTGTCAAAAAGATGGCATTCGCGTGGGCTTTGGCGAGCTAGAAACACTCCTATTGCCAACAGGATAACATTTTGTGAAAATACAGCACTGTCGCCCATGCAAAAGGCGCGACAGTTAGTTTTTATCCTTCTGTAAGGGTTTGAGCGATGATTTTTTCTACCTGAATGCTATTGGCACAGCGGAAATGTTTCTGGGGACAACTTCGGCGACCATGTACGCCACAAGGGCGACAAGGTAACTCTTCAGTAGTTTGTATGACGAATTTTTTGTCTGAAAGAGGTCCATATCCAAATTCTGGCACAGTGGAACAGAACACTGCGCATACAGGAGCATTGACCGCAGAAGCCAAATGCATAGGCGCTGAATCATTGACGTAGTTCATCACAGCTCCTTGCATCAAAGCAGCTGAAGCTAACAGGTTCAATTTTCCTGCTACATTTTCGATATTTTTTCTTTTAACATTGCGGCAAATATTTTCACACAAATCCCAATCTTGTTTGCCGCCGATTAACAAAATGTGAAAATAATCAGGTATTTTGTCAATGAGTTCTATCCACTTTGAGACTGGAAATTGTTTTGTAAACCAGACTGAGGCAGGGGCAATGCAAACATAAGGCGATTGCTGAAAGGCAGCCGCTTGTTGGTAGTGCTTTTCCTGAGGATACAAACGCGGGAGAGCAGGTACTGAATCGGTTAAATAGCTAATAAGTTGCTGATTGCGCTCAATTTCGTGAGTGCCATCGCCAAAGGGATGCGCAAAGCAGTGCGTAAAAAACACACTGAAAGGATTTTTGACAAAACCTGATATTTCTTTTGCACCAGAAAGAACAGCAAGCAATCCAGAAGTGGCAAAGCGATGTACGTTGATGACATGATCGTATTTTTGATGACGCAATTGATAAATCAAGCGCGCCATGTTGAAATACTTATTTTTTTGTTTGTCCCATACCCATAAGCGATAAATATACGGATGATTTTCTAACAAACTTTCATTGCCCTTGCGCAGCAAAAAATCTATTCGCATGTTGTTGCCAAACTTTTGGCGTATTTTTTCTACCAAAGCTGTTGATAAAATTACATCACCAACAAAAGCCGTCTGTATAATTAGTAGTTTGGAAAACCCCATCGCAAGCAAAAATGGTAAAGTGAACTTGCACTCCAAAAGCGTTTTTGCAAATTATGCGCAAAAAATTATAAATTAAGCTAGTGGTATAGCTCAAAGGTAAATCAAAACACAAGCAACACGAGGATATGCAACTTCCTGGCATTACTTTTTTGAAAGATAGCAAAGGCAATCTTTGGGGCGCGCAAATAGACCTGACTACTCATCAGCAGGAGTTTGAGCGTTTTTTTGATAAACTCATCGCTTCAGGCAACACACAAGGGTTGCAGTTTTTGCGCGACAGCAAGGGCAATCTCACTGCCTGCCAAGTAGATTTGCGAATACATCAACAAGTTTTTGATGATTTTTTTAACAATTTAATCAAATCCAATCAGCCTACTAGATCCGTCCCTGCTCAGGGACAAAGTCTTCAGCGCAGCGAATTGATTAACCGCTTGCTAGCCCATGCCCGCACATTTATCGGCACACCTTACCGACCTGGTGGCACCTCCAGACAAACAGGATTAGATTGCTCAGGGTTCACCCAACTGGTGTTCAAGGAAGCGGGCATGCCTGTCAATTTAGGGCGCTCTTCCAGAGAGCAAATCATGCAAGGAGTTCCAGTGGGGGTAGATCAACTCCAACCTGGCGACTTAGTTTTTTTCGCCACCACAGATAGCGATCCCATGCGAATTTCTCACGTAGGCATCGTTACACGAGGCGGACCTCCTCAGGAAGCTATGTTCATACATGCTAGCACTTCCCGAGGAGTGGTAGAGCAGCCCATTTTCACTGAATACTTTGCTCCGCGCTATCGTGGTGCAAGAAGAGTAATCTGAAAAAATTACAACTCGTTGATATGAAAAACCTTTGCGTTTACTGTGGTGCACAACCGGGGCATCATCAGGTTTATAGCCAAGTAGTTGCTCAAGTAGGTAACTTTATGGCTCAAAGAAACATTCGCCTTATTTACGGGGGGGCAAAAGTAGGGCTCATGGGCGTATTGGCAGATGCCGTTTTGCAAGCAGGAGGTAGGGTAACTGGCGTCATTCCCGATTTCTTACTACAGACAGAAATAGGGCACAATCAAATAAATGAATTGATCATTGTCAGAAGCATGCACGAGCGAAAAACGAGAATGTTCGAAATGGCTGACGCTTTCTTAGCCTTGCCAGGAGGTATAGGTACTTGCGAAGCCTTATTTGAAATTCTCACCTGGGCTCAACTAGGATTGCATCACAAACCTATTGGGCTTTTGAACGTGAACAATTACTTTGATAAATTGCTAGAATTCTTTGATACAATTGCCAAAGAAGGATTGTGCAAACCAGAATGCCGACGCCTGCTATTACACGACAATAACATAGAAGCCCTCTATGAGAAAATGCTTACTTATACCCCCATCACTGTGCAAAAACTCATGAAAGACCGCAGTAGAACCTAGCTCAAAGCAAAATCAGAAAAACAACAAACAGCACCAGCCAGACTGCATCCAAGAAATGCCAGTAAACTGCCAGCATGCGCGCTTTGACAAGTTCATATGGATTAGTGAAAATGATAAGCGCTTTGACAGCATCCTTTTTTAGGTTGCGAGCCGAAAGGGCTTGTACTAAAGTGAATATCAATCCCCCTACTAAGTGAGCCAAGTGCAACCCAGAAAGCAAGTATAAATAAGCACCTGTAGTTTTTCCGCTGAAAAGAGTACCGTTAGCTGCAAGTTCTTGCCAGCCTATCATTTGAGAAATGGCAAATGCTATCCCCGTGATTAACAGAGCGTTTGCTGAATGGCTCAATTCTGATGCTCGGTCATTTTTGAAATGCTGCAAGTACTGGTGGGCAAAATAACTACTTACTAGAAGTGCTGCCGTGCTAAAGGCGAACGATTTGGGCAGGTTTATAGCTGCTGGTTGTTGCACTGCAGTAACAACAAACAACAACGAAAGGAAAAGAAAAAGCAGTGAACTGCCGATAATGCCCATGTAAATTAGCATCAAATGCGGGTGAATTCTTTCCAGTCGTTTAATAAAGGAAGTTGAACCCTTTTGAGCAGTTTTTTTCATAGCGGTGCAAACTTTGGAATGTCCTTCGACTTGTCAGTAAATTTTGTAACAACCTCAATTCTTCTTTAACTTGCAGCGCGGTAAGGCAGGTCTATTTTAATATGGCAACTTGGTTTCAGTGCAAAATACAATATCCTAAGGTTTCAAGCAATGACAAAATGAAAATTGTCGCTGAAACTTACCTAGTAGACGCAGTTTCCTTCACTGATGCAGAGGCAAGGCTCTACCGCAGTTTGAGCACCGCTATCCCCGACTTTCTCATTTTAAGTGTTACCAAGACAGCATTTAAGGAAATTTTTAATTACGAAGACTGCGAAACGTGGTACAAGTGCAAAGTAGTCTATCAAGATGTAGACCAATCCAGCGGCAAGGAAAAGCGATTTTCTTCCCTCATGTTGGTAGCTGCTCAGAACTGTCGTCAAGCCATTGAGCGAATAGAAGAGCAACTAAGCACATGGGTGGTGCCTTACGAGATTACCGATGTGAATTTAACTTCTATTGTAGAGGTGATTCCCTATATTTCTGAAGAAGAGGAAATGATTATGTCAGGTCGTTTAAAGAGTGTACAAAAACCTTCATCCTCTCAAACGACTTTGTCAGAAGAGTCTACCCTGCAAGCGCCGGTAGGGGAGCAAGAGCAGCCTGCCAGTTCCTCCCCCGCTACTTGAATTTAGATGCATTTTGCAACATATGCATTAAATTGCAGGCCCTTTAGTGCACTTATAGTGCTTCACAGTTAGTTTGCACAGCACATATCTAACCTAAATTTACTGCTCTTGATATTTTTTGCGACTCTTTTAGTGTTTTTTTCCAAAAACATTTGTACCTTTTCACGAATAACCCGAAACAACGCCATGCAAACTGTTAATCCCGAAAGCATTCAAATAGTTAAGGATACATGGGCAGAGCTTATTGGTCATGGTCCTGAAATAGGTGAGAGGTTTTATAATCGCCTTTTTCAGCAATACCCTGCCTACAAAAAGTTATTTAAAAATAATCCTCACGACCAGCATCGCAAGCTGGCTTTTGCCATTACGCTGGTAGTAACCAAGCTCAACAAAATAGACCAAATAGCTGAAGAAGTGCGCTCCTTAGCTATGCGCCATGTAAAATACGGCGTACAACCCGAGTATTTCAAACCTTTTATTAAGCTGTTGGTAGAAACAATTGCGGAAGTAAGAGGAGAGCGCTGGAAACCTGAACATACTCAAGCATGGCGAGAAGTAATGGAAGCTATAGGTAATGCCATTGCAGCTAACATTAAAAGCGTGCAAGAAAAAGCACATAAGAACAAGTAATTAATCATCGCAGGACGTTGACTAGGCGAAAGTAATCTATCATCGTTTTGCGAAAAGGTTCGCGTTGGTGTTCAGTAGTAAAAAATGGAATGTTTGCCGAATCAGTTTTAAGCCACAACAAATGCTTTTCCTGAATACTATGGTAAAGCTGAGCGGCTAACTTGTAATGCGAGCGCCGATCCCCATTAGGAAAAACGTATTGACCCGAAAGGTGGCGAGCAGTATCCTCCCAAATAAAACACAGCGTATCTGTATGGGCGAGAAACTCGTTTTTCTCCAGAATTACACTTGCCTCATCCTGCGCCCATAGTAGTACAATTGTCGGATAAAGCAAAGGTATGCTAGCATCTCTTGCCCGTTCTCTAAGGCGATAAATGATAGCTTTGGCAGCCTTATTTTCTTGGCGCTCATAGAAAATCTGCCTTACATTTTTAAAAAACAATACTGAACTTGCTGAAGTGCCAAAGTGTACCTCTTCAGTGCTCACTTTTTTGTACTTATCGGGATTGCAATGAGTTAGTTGCACTGCCAGAAGCAGTAGCCAAAGCCGCATATTTCTCACAACTAGGTAACCGAGTTAGTTGCCAAAGTGTTTTGCCAAGAAGAGGATGGGAAACTGCCCTGTGCAAGTTAAAATAACAACAGCTCATTCCAAATGAATGACAATTATCCTATCCAGCAGCAACCGCGAAATCATTCAGAAATGTTGCCGAATTGGGCGTTTTTTTACAATCCTTGCCTAAAATCGAGCAAAGTTGCAAATTTTTATCAAGCAAAGAACTTTTATTAGAAAAGTTTTAAAAACGCTCGCATTCATTGGCTTTTGGGAAGGATTTCAGAAAACTCAATTTCGCTTACTCGTTTGGAGAAGAGAGCAAAAAAATTTTGATATTCATTGCAGGCAATGCGCAAGTGATAAGTGTGGGTTTTGTCCATGTAATCCCATGCCACTATTTTGACTGCCTTGTTTCCTTGAGCCTGGTTAAAGGCATACCCCGCGTACCTTTTTTCCCTGTACAAAGCAAAGTCAGCATAGCGAAGAAAACTGGGGGGAGTTCCTTCGCGTTGTATGATTATATCTAGTTGAGCATCAATAGCGTAAACGTTTATCGCTCTTCCGATGCGGCACTCCAGCAAGGCTCCTTCGCGCCACAAAGACAAATAAAGCACCTCATTTTCAGAAAGTAGTTTGTACTCTCGTTCTGAAGTGCCATCATTCCAATCATACTGAATTTGATTGACCACTTGCCAAGTTTTCAATCCATAATCCAGTAAATAACCCACTTGAAGGTTATCCAAAGTAATCCGCGTGGGGTCAAAGGCAACATTTAAAGGACGCGGTTGAGGATCTAAAACAGTTGCTTTTTGCCTTGTTTGTTTTTTGCCATGGCGCAGTAAGAGATCCCGCAGCACTTCATCTGCTATTTCAGCGTTGCGCCTTTTAACAAGGGAAGGAATGCGGAAAATATCTATGAACCACCAAAGACCCAATCCTCCAAGAGTAAACCAAAATAGCAATTGCATGACAAGTTTATCTAAGTAAAGGTAGTGGGCAGGAACAAAAAAATGTAGGATGTAGGGAATGATAATATTTTTAGCACGGCGGCGGTACTCTTGCAAAAATTCTCTCTGCACTTCTTCTGGCAAAGATGCTACCTGAGCATTGACAGCAAAAGGTAACTCCCGCTGGATATCGATAGGAATAATTGAATCTGATAGCAAGTTCATAGTGCCATCTTAGATGGTTTAAAGTTACCTTTTTACAAGTTGATAACAAAAACTGCCACTGCAGTTTTGTTACTTTTGCTTTAGTTTATGCAAGGAAAATGATGGAAACAGCAGTTTCAGTGTACCACCAGCAAGTAAGTCAGTTGTTGGAAACCTTAGGCATCCAACCTGTAAACCCTGCCTACAGCACTGGTTTGCAGTGGGGAGGACAGCCAAGCGCTCCTACGCGCAATATTTTTTCACCTATCGATGGGCAATTGCTAGCATCGGTCAAAATAGCTGATAAGGACGACTACGAATTAGTGGTAGAAAAAGCACAAGAGGCTTTTAAGTTATGGCGACGCATCCCCGCCCCTCAACGCGGTGAGATTGTCCGACAAATAGGTCAAGCGCTCAGGCAACACAAAGAGGCGTTAGGCACCTTAGTGACTCTTGAAGTGGGAAAAATCCTTCAAGAAGGACTGGGCGAAGTGCAAGAAATGATAGACATATGCGATTTTGCTACAGGACTTTCGCGCCAGCTCTATGGGCTCACCATGCACTCTGAACGTCCAGAACATCGCATGTACGAGCAATGGCATCCCTTGGGCATAATAGGAATTATCTCGGCATTTAACTTCCCTGTGGCAGTGTGGTCGTGGAATGCCATGATTGCGGCTGTATGTGGAAATGTGTGCATATGGAAACCTTCAGAAAAAACTCCTTTGTGCGCTATTGCTTGCCAGCACATTATCGGCAAAGTGTTGAAAGAAAATCATTTACCTGAAGGCATTTTCAATTTGCTCATCGGCGGACCCTCTTTGGGAGAAATGCTTGCACGCGATAGTCGCCTGCCACTTATTTCCGCCACTGGCTCAGTGCGCATGGGCAAGAAAGTCGCTCAGGCAGTAGCTGCTCGGCTGGGAAAAACCATTCTCGAACTAGGTGGTAACAATGCTGTTATTATCACCGAACATGCCAATTTGGATTTAGCCATACGCGCCGTAGTATTTGGAGCAGTAGGCACTTGTGGACAGCGCTGCACCACTACCCGCCGCCTCATTGTACATGAAGATGTCTACGATGATGTACGCGACCACTTGGTGAAGGTCTATCAACGAATCAAAATCGGCAATCCTTTAGAGCCTGACACGCTCGTCGGTCCACTCATTGATGCAGCGGCAGTGAGCAATTTTCAAAAAGCCCTTGAGCAAGTGCAAGCCGAAGGAGGGAAATTGCTAATAGGTGGCAAGTTAATACCTACTCTTGGACCTAATTACGTAGAGCCAGCTATTGTAGAAGCTGAAAATCATTATCCCACCGTGCAGGAGGAAACCTTTGCGCCGATTTTGTACCTTATCAAGTATCGCGGCCATGTCCAAAACGCTATTGATCTGCAAAACAATGTAAGGCAAGGGCTCTCCTCGGCCATTTTTACCGATCACTTGCGGCAAGCGGAAACGTTTTTAAGTGCCTGGGGCTCGGACTGCGGCATTGCTAATGTGAATATAGGTACATCAGGAGCTGAAATCGGCGGAGCCTTTGGAGGAGAAAAAGAAACAGGCGGAGGACGCGAATCTGGCTCTGATGCTTGGAAAGCCTACATGCGCCGTCAAACCAATACAATTAATTTCTCTTCATCGCTGCCTTTAGCGCAAGGCATCAAATTTGAAATATGACATTTTCCCCTGTCGCTTGTTGCTACAAGCGACAGCCTTGCGCTAACTACTTAGCCAATTTTGCAACATCTCTGCTCCGTATTGCGTCATAAACGACTCAGGGTGAAATTGAACACCTCTGATGTCGTAACTCTGATGAGCAATAGCCATTACTACGCCATTGGCACTTATGGCTGTTGTTTTTAAGCACGCAGGCAAGTCAGTTACTGCCCAAGAGTGATATAAACCGACGTAAAACTGGCGCGGCAAACCTTTGAAAAGTAGTTCTTGCGGCTCTGTCACTTGCAGTGGGATTCGCAAGCCGTGCTGTACCTTTGGCAGGTTATACAACCTTGCGCCAAAACTTTCAGCAATGGCTTGGTGACCTAAACAAACTCCTAAAATAGACTTGCTAGCCCCATAGGTAAGTAAAATTTGTTGCATGAGTGGAATTTCCGAAGGAACTCCTGGACCAGGGGAGAAAATAATTTTGTCATAATCCCCTACTTGGGCAAGTGAAATTGCATCATAGGTGCGCACATCAAACTGACCCATAAAATTTTCTTCAATCAGTTGCGCCAAGTTGTAAGTAAAAGAGTCGTAATTGTCCAAGAGCAACAAGCGGGCAGGCATAGGAGTTTTTTTGTAAAAAACATAGTAATTTTCCTCAAAAATATGCCGATGGTCAATCTTTACGAGGCGCTAGGGCTACCTAACTTCGCCTCTATTGCAGAGGTAAAAGCCGCTTTTAAAAAACTAGCGCTTCAATACCATCCTGACCGCAATCCTGGTGACCCGCAAGCGGAAGAAAAATTCAAAGCAATTAATCACGCTTACCAGTGTTTGAGCAACCCAGAAAAAAAGGCTCGCTACGACAATATGCTTCGGCTGGGATATCAGCCAAGACCCGTAGTGTTCTATCGTCCTCAATGGACATGGACGCCGCCCATGCGGAGAAGACCTCGTCCGCGTCCTATGTCGCCTCAAGAGCAAGCTGAGTACGAGCGCTACCTCAAAGCTGCCCCTTGGATAGCCATTGCCTTTGTGGGATATATGTTTTTTATCGTCTATTCAGTGTTTGACTTTATTGGGCGAGTGAATTACTACTGGGCATATCAAGCCTATCAAGAAGGCGATTACTTAGCTGCCGAACACTACCTCACCCAAGGGCTCACCACTGACCCTTACTATTTTCGCGCCCTGTTTTTGCGCGGCAAAATCTATATCGAATATTTTGGTTTTTATGAGCAAGGGCGCAATTTTATTCAAGCCGCCATTGACAATGCCCCTATTTCCTCTCCTGAATTTTACTTCTATCGCGCTGTGGCAAATGCTCATTTACAAAAAGCTGACTCGGCACGCATAGACTTCCTCTATGCCTTTAACCAAATGCCTACTGATAAACAAAAATGGATGCGCGCCGCAGTGCTGTTGCTTTATACCAGCCAATCGCCTCCTGAGGCAAAAGTAATTCTCCAAGAAATGATTCGCCGAGGCATGGCTGATGAAGCCGTATACGCTAATTTAGGCATTATCGCCAATGCAGAAGAAAACTACGCCGCTGAAGTAGAAGCCTACTCCAAGGCTATTTTGTGCAACCCACGCAATGGGGAGTGGTACTATCGCCGAGCATGGGCTTACGTCAATTTAACTCAACTAGGGAATGCTTGCCGTGATTGGAATGTAGCCAAAAAGCTCAACCGCCGCTTGCGCGATGAATCTTTAGATTATTTCTGCGAAAGTTACATTACTTCTCAATTATCACCAAGTAGCGAAACGCCCAATGCCAACTAATTTGAAATTTTTTCGGAGCAATTTCCTGTAACAAGGTTTGCAGTTCTTCTTTTCGAAATCCTTTCAACACGGAAAGAGGGGCATCGTGTTGTAGTAAATGGGATCCTCCTAGCAATCGAGCCAGCCAGCGAATGCTATAATAAGCCATTGGATGCCGTTGCAAATCATTGATAATAATTCCTTTCCGCGCTTGATGCAGCAGTCTAGCAAGTAGTGTTTTCAATTGTTCATCTCCAAAGTGATGGCAAAACAAGCTAAGCAAAAATACATCGGGTTGCACTTGTTCAAATTCCTTTGACCAAACGTCAAGGCAGTAGTACCTAATATCGGGATAGTCCTGATGGCGCTTCAAGGCGTATTCCACTATGAAAGGATTGGCGTCATAGCCAGAGAGCTGCAAGGTGTAGCGATAGCGCCCGGCCCATCGAGAAAGATAGCCAAGTGTATCTCCTCCGCCACAACCTACATCAGCGATGGAAATAGGGGTGCCCAATCGCTTTACAAAGTATTTGACCCCTTTGAGAGTTACTGCATTACCGCCTAAGTAGGCATTGATGTACTCCAGTTCGCGAAGGTTTCGGGACAATGTTTCACCACTCAAGGTGAAATCGTCTATCAGCTCAGGCTGTAGGCTGCGGCAAGCAAAGTTAGGCATGGCTAAAATGAAGGTTTTTAATCTGCATCACAGCAGCTTCCACCACAAGCCCTGGTCCAAAAGCGGCGGCTAAAAGGGTTTTGCCTTCTTGCCTGGAACGCTCCTTGAGCTGGGCAATTAACCTTTGCAAAACGAAAAAAATAGTTGCTGAAGACATATTGCCAAAGTGCCGCATTACCTGGTATGACCAACTATTTTGCTGGGCAGTAATTCCGATGGCTTGCTCAATTTCAAGTAGTATTTTTTTGCCACCTGGATGAAAGGCATAATAATCAAAGTTGGTTTTTGCATCTTGTCTTATTTTTTCTACAAAGCTGTAAATCTCGCTGCCTATGATGTAAGGCACATATGAAGAAAGTTGCATTTGAAAGCCATGGTCGCTAATATGCCAAGCCATTGAGTTGCTCTCGGCGGGTACTAAGGTGCTATAAAAACCCTCCAGTGAAAGCAATCCCTCCTCTGGGCAGACACATTCCACTAATGCAGCAGCAGCTCCATCTGCAAAAAGTGCATTAGCAAGCAATTGATCCTGGTTGTACACTTTCTGAAAATGCAAAGTACATAGCTCTACATCAGCAATAAGCACCTTGGCTTGAGGGTCTGCCCTACAGATGGCATCGGCAATTTTCAAAGCGCTGAAAGCGGCATAACAACCCATGAAGTGAACGCAAAGGCGTTGGACGCAAGGGGTTAGAGAAAGGGCGTTTATCAAGTCTATTTCCAGTCCAGGGGCGTACATGCCTGTACAGCTTACTACAATAAGGTGAGTAATTCGGCTCAAATAATTTTTGGGTAAATTCATACTTCTAATGGCTTGGAGAGCTAAGGGAAGTGCTTCGCGTTGATATATTTGCATGCGCTGGGCAGTGGTAGGAAAAGGCTCCAAGTCCTCCGACAACGGAAAAAGCACTCTTTGGGTTGTATAACTAAAATCGGGAATGACGCTATAACGCGTATCAATGCCACTGGCGCGGTAAATTAGTTTAAGTTTGCGCAATTCTTTAGCAGGAAGCGCCAAGTAAGTAGCTATCCAATCGGGAGCGTCTTCTTGCTTAATTAGGTAGGCAGGAACTGCAACGCCTAAAGCGGTAATATGAGGTTGGCGCATCGAACAATAGATTTTTTTATTTTGCATCAATTTAGCCAAACAAAAAGGAAAATGAAGCCTTTGGTAAGCATTTGTGCTGTGCTGTTTTTTTTGGCTGGGTGCAAAAGTGGGGTTCCCAAGACGGTACCTTCCTTTTCAATGGATTTGAGTCCTTACCGTCCTTATTTTCCCGAGCCGTCTAGTACTTTGAACAACCCTTCCGAGCAGACAAACTTGCCACCGCCCAGCACAGAGCAAGTCAGTATTACCAATACCATCCAAACCCAATTAGATACGTTGCGCCAAGCGATGGCAAACACAAACAGAAATCTCAAATTTTCTCAAGGTTACAGAATTGTGGTTTATTCTGGCAATAGCCGCCAAGAAGCAACGAAAGTGCTTTCAGATTTGCAAAAAATCACCACCGAAAAGCCCGAATTGGTTTACGAGCAGCCTAATTTTCGCGTCAAGTTGGGCAATTTTTTCTACCGCACCGAGGCTTTTGCTCTTTACACGCAAATTAAATCCCTATATCCTAACGCTTTTATCACCTACGAACGCATTACGATTCCATTGGAAAAATATCGTTTAAAAAATTAACTGCTGTTGCTTATGATGTTCAAATTATTTGGCAAAACAGGCCTGCGCGTGTCAGAGCTTTGTTTAGGTACTATGACTTTTGGAACAGAGTGGAACACTGGTGCAGACTACGAAACCAGCAAGAAAATATTTGAGGCTTATGCCCATTTAGGAGGCAACTTTATCGACACTGCCAACCGCTATACAGAAGGCACGAGCGAAAAATGGGTAGGTGAATTTATCGCCTCCGACCGCGACTATTTTGTAGTAGCTACCAAGTACACTCTTTACGACAATCGCAGCAACCCTAATGCCAACGGCAACCACCGCAAGAACATGATTCGCTCCGTAGAAGGCAGCCTGCGGAGACTCCAAACCGACTTTATCGACATTCTATGGGTGCACATGTGGGACTTTACTACCTCTCCTGAAGAGGTCATGCGGGGATTGGATGACTTAGTACGGCAGGGAAAAGTGCTCTATGTGGGTATTTCCGATACTCCTGCGTGGATAGTGGCTCAATGCAATACCCTCGCTGAACTGCGCGGTTGGACCGCCTTTGCAGGACTGCAAATTGAATACAGTCTCATCCAACGCAGTGCCGAGCGCGACTTATTGCCCATGGCTAAGCACTTTGGCATGACAGTAACCCCTTGGTCTCCTCTAGGGGCAGGGATGCTCACAGGAAAGTACAACAAGGGAATCCCCACAAACCAACCTGCTCGATTAACGGAAAAGAGCCCTAAGTACAATAGCAGAAATCAAGCTATTGCTCAAGTAGTGTGCCAAGTAGCTAATGCCATTGGAGCGACACCTGCTCAGGTAGCGCTGGCATGGCTGCGGCAACAAGGCGATAACATTATCCCCATTTTAGGAGCTCGCAATCTAGAACAAATCCGCGATTGTTTGGCTTGTCTCCAAGTGCAAATTCCTGCAGAGCACCTGGCAACCCTAGACCAAGCCAGCAAAATTGAGTTGGGATTTCCCCATGACTTTTTGCAACTACCTACGGTAAAGGATGTAATGTTTGCTGATACAAAAGATAAAATTGTATTCCGCAAGTGATGACATATTCACCCCTACGGACTATCACATGATGCATCAGGCCCTTGCCTTAGCAAGGCGAGCCAGTCAAGTAGGGGAAGTTCCCGTCGGTGCGGTAGTTGCCTGGCGGGACCGCATTATCGGAAAGGGATACAATCAAACCCTTGCCCTAAACGATCCCACTGCCCATGCTGAAATGATTGCCATCACTGCAGCATCCCAACAGTTAGGCTCGCGCTACCTCAACGAATGTACACTCTACGTGACTTTGGAGCCTTGCCTTATGTGTGCAGGAGCCTGCTACTGGGCAATGCTAAGCAGGGTAGTATACGCTGCTCCCGATGAGAAGAATGGATTTTCCAAATTAGGTATTCCTCCTCACTGCTGCTTCCATCCTAAAACCTGCGTTCAGCACGGACTCTTAGCAGCAGAAGCCAGCGCTCTGTTAAAAGATTTTTTCAAAAAACTTCGCACTCGGTAGAAAAATCAACCACATGCGTCAATTTTATTGCAAAAAGAAACTACAGCATGATGCTACAACCTAAATTGGGTGGCAAGCCGAATACCAAAAGGCTGTATGGAAGGGCTATCCAAGTAGGTAAGGCGGTGAATGAAGTCCACTCGCACAAAGCGGAAGATATTTTCAATGCCGTAGCCTACCTCTATGTAGGGCAGTTTTCCCAATCCGTTTACATTGGGCAGTGGAGTTCCATCTAGTTTGAAAGGTGGTGTTAAAGTGCGGTTTGCCTCACTTAATCCTCCATATAACACGTTAGCCGTTGCCAGTGTACGCCACTTGAGTCGTCGCAGCAGGGGTAGGCGATTGAACAGCAAGCCTTCAAAGCGATGAGTAAGGGTCAAAGAAGCATAGCGGTCGCTGACAAACTCGAAAAAACGCATCATGTTAAAAGCCTGCCAGTTGTAAAAAATAGTTTCATTGCCCAAGTGCACTGCCAAAATGGGATAAGGCACTCGCGTTGGAATATATCCTACATTGACTGAATAAGTAGTATTGCCTGCTGCTCCTGCTGAAAAGCGATGAGTAACGTTGAGCTGAAATTTCTGATAGCCAAAATCGCTGCCCATGAAGTTTTCTAGTCCCCAAGTGTAGCGCAGGGTAATGATTGGTTTGGTGGTATAATTGGCAATGAGGCGCTTATTTTCGTTTTGAATGTATCTTTCTCCGAAGGCGATGCGAGTTTCAAAAACCAGCTCAGAGGTAATAAAATCCCGACGGCGGACTGCGTCATTTTTCAGGTCGATAAATTCAAAATCGAATAAGGGATCGGTGTGATAGCGGTTCAATACTATGCGTTGGGTAAATCCGCGAGCAATATCGGTTTGAAAATAGGCTTGGTTGTGAATTTGAAAGAAAGGGCGGCGCTGGCTAAAATTGCCCCAACGCGTAAAAGCCATGAAAAGGGCATTGCTGGGACTGAGGAAATGATCCGAAAATAGGGCTAATTGGTTGTAATCTTCCGTGTGTGAATAGCCAACTTGCCTCCAAGGTTTGCGGCTGATGATGTAATCCACTCCTGCGTTGAACTTCCAACGCCTGTCCGCAGTGCCGTAAATAGCAGAACCGTAAAAAGTAAATCGCCGACTGAGGAAATAATTAGTGGTGAGTTGCAACTTAATGCGATGACCTTCTAAGTCATTGAAGGCATAGGAAGAACTATTGATGCCTATATCTATTTTGCCAAAGCGATGAAAGCCATTGATAAGCAGCTCGGCAATTTCCACATATGTTTTTACAGTGGGCAAGTTTTTTATCGTATCTATCATTTGGTAGAGCTGCTTCTCGAGGGTAGAAAGCGAATCATGGCGATTTTCTTGCCAATATTGTTCATTACTTATAAGAGCATCTTCGGCAACAGTGACATTTTCTTCATAAAATTTGAGCGGATGCGGAAAATTGACTTTGAAATTTTTATTGGAGATATAGGATTTTGCCAACAAGCCAGCCCAGTCGTCCTTAATATCGCCAATATCTAGCAGAATGCGCGTTTTGGCTGGCATCCAAACTCCAGTTGAAGAATCTACAAGGGCGAGTTCCTGCTGAATTTTAATTTTTTCTATAAAATTCAAATTGGCAGATTTGCCTACACTGGCATCGATTTGCAACAAGGCATAAGGCGAAACAGGGTCTAGGGAGTCTGCAATCCACATCACCCCGCTGAAAGCCAAATCTTGAGGTCGCTTGGGCTGAAACTCGATGCGGAAGCAGCGCCTGCCGTTGAGTGTTTCGTCAGATTTTTTGAGTTGGTACTCGTAAAAGGCTTTCCAACTCTCGGCAATAGGAGAGACGAAGTCTTTTTCAGCAATGCGCAGCCAGTTTTGATAAAAATTGTATTGCAAAAAAGTGCTGCCAATGACCTGAGCCACTAGGCTTCCATCTGTAATGCCAACGCCATTGACGCGCGTTTTGCGGATAATTTCGCGGCGGCGCTCAGGTGATTTCCGATAAAAATAATCCGACACAGTTTCAGAAAAGAACACTGGCAAAATAGGTTTTCCATCATCGCCATGGGCTACTTTGGTGCTATCTATGGCGCGAAATGCTTGCTGAAGCAATTTTTTTTGCTTGAATTGGTCGGAAATATTGTCAATGGCAAGTTCTAGCTTGGTGTAACTTTCATACTGGTAGGCGCTGAGCCGGTCAAAATCATACTGGCGTTTGTGAGCCATGACTCCGCGCAAAATCTCCCAAGCGGGATTTTCGTAGTCTTGGGGACGGACCGTAACAGTCTGCAGCACAGTGGCTTCTGGATACAGTTGGAAGTTAATCACTTGGCTCACTCCCCTTTTGACTGGCTTGGCAACAAGGTTATAACCCAGATAGGATGCCACTACTGAATCAACAGGGGCATGAGTTTGCAACAGGTAATTGCCTTCAAAGTCCGTGGTGGTGCCGATGGTAGTTCCCTTGAAAAAGATATTGACAAAAGGCATGGGATCCCCTGTTTCTCCATCGGTTACTCTGCCCGAAAGGCGAGTAATTTGACCGTAAGCGCTAAAAAATCCTACAACTAAAAGTCCAAGGAGCAGTTGAAATGTTTTCAATTTGCCGTTTGTTTGGTTGTCTATACCATTTTACTTAAAATTAGGCGTAAAAGTTCAACCTTAAGTGCGAAAGTTATTGCCTTTTTGAGAATTTTGGGCAAAGTGCAACGGCAAAGCAGCAGTGCAAGAGTTTAGGCTCGATTGGAAGGAAGTGCTGCAGAAAACTTTTCTTAGACCAAATTGCCGATATTTGTAGCCGCTTCACGTACAAGTCCTCAGTAATGCTAAAAAAGTTGCTTGCTTGGCTAATTTATCCATTTTTTGTAATTGTTTTCTTCGGGATATTAGTAGTGTTCCACTTGGCGCAAGTAGTAGCTCGGCAGGTGGGCGGTTATCAGGCGCATAAAAAAACAGTAGATGGATTAATCTATGCTTTGCTCTGGCAACTACGTCTGATGACGGGTGCGCGCATCACTTTGAAAAAAGACTACTCACTGCCTGCCAATCGTCCTTTAATTGTAGTGAGCAACCACCAAAGCATGTACGATATTCCCTTGCTAGGGGCCATGTTTGCCCAACACCATCCCAAGTATGTTTCCAAGATGGAGCTTGCCTGGGGCATTCCTAGTGTGTCTTATAACCTTCGCCATGGCGGTTCGGTGTGTATTGATCGGCGCAATCCCAGCCAAGCAATCCCAGCTTTGGAGCGATTTGGACAGTATTTAGAAGCAAAAGGCTATGCGGGTTGCATTTTTCCCGAAGGTACTCGCTCGCCTGATGGCAAAATGAAGCCCTTTAAACCTCAGGGATTGAACGTCTTGCTCAAGGCAGCTCCTAGCGCTATTGTAGTACCTGTGGCTATTGAGGGTTCCCACGAACTGGCTCGGTATAACTTTTTTCCCGTTCCCTTAGGAGTACACTTGCGCTGTACTGCCTTGCCTCCCATTAGCCGCACCGGCAAGACGAATCAAGAAATTATTCAAGCCACTGAACAAGCCATTCGCAAATTTTTGCAACAGGATGTGTAACTTTGATAAACATACCTAACCGTGCTGCAATTTTATGCAAAAGACTCAGCAATATATACAAACAAATCTCAACCGCTTTTTAAATGAGTTGCTTGCCTTCCTTCGCATTCCTTCCATTAGCACTAAGGCAGAGCACAAGGAGGATCTTCAAAAAGCGGCCTCTTTTTTAATTGAGCGCTTTAAAGAAGCAGGCGCTGATGCCGTCAAACTCGTCTCCACTTATGGACATCCCATTGTATATGCTGAAAAAATAATTGACCCCCGCTTGCCTACAATTTTAGTGTATGGGCATTACGACGTACAACCTGTAGAACCCCTTCACCTATGGCACTCGCCGCCTTTTGAGCCTGTTATCCGAGATGGAAAAATATTTGCTCGCGGCGCCAGTGACGACAAAGGACAAACCTACATGCATTTGAAAGCCTTTGAAGCAATGGTAAAAACTGGTGAGCTTCCCTGTAATGCCAAATTTATTATAGAAGGAGAAGAAGAAGTGGGCTCAGAGAGTTTGCCTGCCTTCCTAAAGAGCAATGCTGAAGGGCTGGCTGCTGATGTAGTGCTCATTTCTGATACTTCTATGATAGCTAACCATACTCCTTCCCTTACAGTAGGGCTGCGCGGCATTGTCTATTTGCAAGTGGAGCTCACTGGACCCCAGCGCGATTTGCACTCTGGAGTTTACGGCGGCGGAGTCATCAATCCTATTAACACCTTGTGCCAAATGATAGCCTGCCTGAAAGATGAGAAAGGAAGAATAACCATTCCTGGATTTTACGACAAAGTAACGGAGCTATCTCCACAAGAAAGAGCTGCTTTAGCCCAAGTGCCCTTTGACGAGGAGAATTTCAAAAAGGAATTAGCTGTAGAAGGAGTAGCAGGAGAAGAAGGCTATACTACGCTAGAGCGCATGACCATTCGCCCTACGTTAGATGTCAATGGCATTTGGGGAGGCTATACAGGGGAAGGAGCCAAAACAGTCATTCCCTCTAAGGCGTATGCCAAAATTTCTATGCGCCTTGTGCCTGACCAAGATTTTCATGAAATCGGTCAACTCTTTACAGACTACTTTACCAGTCTTGCGCCCAGAGGCATTAAAGTTAATATTCAACTGTATCACGGAGGGCAGCCTGTTGTTGTTCCTATGGATTCTATCGCCTACCGAGCAGCCGAGCTGGCAATGGAAAAAACCTTTGGCAAAAAGCCCATTCCCCAACGCGAAGGAGGTAGCATTCCCATTGTACCTCTCTTTCACCAAATCCTTAAAGTGAATACCATTATGATGGGCTTCGGCTTAAACTCGGACAACATTCACTCGCCCAACGAACATTTTGGACTTTTCAACTACCTCAAGGGCATTGAGACAATTCCCTACTTTTACCACTACTTCACAGAGCTAAGCAAGCAACAACAGGCAAGATAGCGTTTGAAGTAAAACGCATCCTCTTTGCTGCAGTAGCAAAAAACGAATTATTTTTTGTTAGCAGCCATGACCGAAGAGTTTCTCGCTTACCTCTGGCAATTTCAGTATTTCAACAAAAACCATTTGCAAACTGAGGCGGGACAATCCATTGTAGTGATCTATCCTGGCAAGCGCAACACCCATGCAGGACCAGATTTTTTCGAAGCCGTATTACAAATTGAAAATTTGCGCTGGTATGGCAATATAGAAATCCACGTAAAAACTTCTCACTGGCTTAAGCATGGTCATCAAGTTGATAGAGCCTATGAAAGTGTAATCCTACACGTGGTGTGGGAAAACGATTTGGCAGAACCCATTTGCCGCAGCGATAAATCTCCCATTCCCGTGCTATCTCTCAAAGGTCGCGTCGATCCCCTTTTATGGGAGCGGTATGCAGTTTTAATGGTGCCGACGAGCAGACCCATTGCTTGTGCTACCCAACTACATCGAGTTCCAACAAACATTCTCGTCAATGCGGCGCACCAAATGATCATGAGGCGGCTTTATCGCAAATCTGAAGAAATCTTGCAATGGCTTGCCTACTATCGCGGTCATTGGCAACAAGTAACTTACATGCTTTTAATGCGCAACATGGGGTTTAAAACCAATGCCGAAGCCATGTTGCAACTTGCTCAAAGGTTGCCCTACGATATTTTGCGCAAAGTGTCGCATGAACGCACATCCGTTGAGGCACTGCTCTTAGGCATGGCAGGCTGGCTGGATGACAATTTTTCTGACGATTATTTGAAGCAATTGCAAAAAGAGTTTTGGTACTTGGCACATAAGTTTGACTTAAAGGACAAAAAAATGCATCAAAGCGCATGGAAAACTGCCCGAATGCGTCCAGCTAATTTTCCTGTTCGGCGGTTAGCGCAAGCAGCTGCTTTGCTATGTCACCTACCCGACCTATTTTCTTCTTTGGTGGAAATTGATTCCATTTCAACTTTAAAAGAGGCTTTTCAAGTGCCACCTTCTCCCTATTGGCAAAAGCACTATCTTGCGGAAAAAACTTCGGCAAGAAAGCTGGGCGGTCTTGGAGAAGAAAGCGCTAACACTTTGATTATCAATACTTTGTTTCCCATTCTAACTGCCTATGCGCGCCATGGAGGCAATCCCCAAGCCATTGAAAAAGCCTTGCAACTGCTCCAGCAACTGCCCGCTGAAACAAACGCTATCACGCGCCGCTGGCAAGGATTGCCTCTGCCACTCCAAAATGCCGCTGATAGCCAGGCTGTTATTGAACTCTACAACGAGTTTTGCACTCCTTGCCGTTGTTTGCAGTGCAGCATTGGAATGTCTTTAGTGCAGGGAGAGCCTCTTCAAAACCCCTAAAATGCATACACGCTTTACTTCCAGCCCCTTGTAAAAAATCAATCGGAATGGGGACTTTACTTTTTTCATGCAATAAGTTTTCTGCTCACTCGGCTTGAAAGAGTGCAACCGCCCACAAGGGATGATAGCGAAAAGGTGGTCGAAAAATTTTATTTTCGCAAAAGTATGGAAACGCATTTTTTTATTACAGGTACAAGCCGCGGCATTGGCAGAGCCCTTGCAGAGCGATTAGTAAAAAATCCCCTTTATCATGTGGTAGGCATTGCTCGCCATGCTACTTTTCAACATAGCCGCTACAGTCACGTCATTGCCGACTTAACAGAAGTAGATAAACTCCCTGCTTTAGCGGAGCAACTTTTTACTGAAAAACCTACTGCTAAAAGACTAGTGCTAATTAACAACGCTGGTACCTTAGGCGAGATTGGTTACGTAGGCGAAATTGCAGAAAGCAGCATCATTGCTTCTTTCCGAGTGAATTTAATTGCTCCTGCTTTGCTTTGCAGCCTGTTTATCAGATACTATCGCAATTTGAATATACCTAAAATCATTATCAACGTCAGTTCAGGGGCTGGAAAGACTCCTTACGATGGTTGGGCAGCCTATTGTGCAGCCAAGGCAGGGCTGGATATGTTTTCTCGCTGCATTCAAATTGAGCAAGATATTCGCGAACTGGGCTTCCGCATCTTTTCAGTCTCTCCAGGGGTAGTAGACACTCAAATGCAGCAGGAAATTCGCCAAGCCAAAACGGAAGGCTTTAGCCGCATTGAACGATTCCGACTCTTAAAAGAAAATCGCCAACTAAGCACCCCTGAAGAAGTAGCAGAAAAGTTTGTCCATCTGTTGGACAATGAGGACCAGTACCCTGAAGTGATTTTAGACCTACGTGCCTTGTAAAGATTGTTGTTTGCACCCAGTTTTTCGCCGAACTTTGTGCAATATTACTCAACTACTTGTATGTCAATCCATAAGCCCGAGTTGCCTAAAGCACCTCAGCAAGTTACCAACGCATCAGGTCATAAACTTCTCCTGCGCAACTTGCGAATAGAAGATTATGACGACATGCTAGAAATTATGCAGTTGGTTTACTCTAATATCGGCGATGGCATCTGGCCCAAAAGCGATATTGAAACTTTGCTCAACATCTTCCCCGAAGGACAAATTTGTATAGAAGACAATGGAAAAGTAGTAGCTTGTGCCCTTAGTATTGTGATTGATTACAACAAATTTGGCGACAATCACACCTATGCCCAGATAACGGGCAACTACAAGTTTACTACTCACGACCTTAAAAACGGCAATGTACTCTATGGCATTGATATTTTTGTCCATCCCAAGTTTCAAGGTTTGCGGTTAGGGCGGCGTCTTTACGATGCGCGAAAAGAACTCTGCGAGCATCTCAATCTAAAAGCAATTGTTGCTGGAGGGCGCATTCCAGGATACGCCCAGTACGCTGATAAACTCACTCCACGCGAATACATTGAGCTGGTAAAAAACAAGGAAATTTCTGACCCTATCCTCTCTTTTCAGCTCAGCAATGACTTCCACGTCAAAAAAGTACTCACCAACTACTTGCCAGGAGACAAGGAGTCCAAAGCGTACGCTACCTTGTTGGAGTGGAACAACATTTACTATACAGAAAAACCCAGCCCCATCATTGGCGGACCGAAGGAGTTTGTACGGCTAGGCGTGGTGCAGTGGCAAATGCGCAACGTTCCTTCTCTACAAGCATTGCTGGAAAATGTAGAGTTTTTCATCGATGCGGTAAGTGCTTACAAGGCTGATTTCGTGCTCTTCCCTGAATTTTTTAACGCTCCTTTAATGGGACTTTTTAACGAAGACACAGCCGCTAAAGCCATTCGCAAACTGGCAAGCTACACCGAGGAACTGCGCAATAAGTTCGTAGAATATGCTGTTGCCTATAACACCAACATTATCGCTGGCAGCATGCCCCTTTATACCGATGGAGAACTTTACAACGTCAGCTATCTCTGCAGGCGCGACGGCACCTGGGATGTACAATACAAACTCCACATCACCCCTGATGAAAAAAATCACTGGGGCGTACAAGGAGGCAATAAACTACATGTTTTTGAAACCGATGTGTGCAAAATCGGCATTTTAATTTGCTACGATGTGGAATTTCCGGAACTGTCGCGCATTTTGGCAGATCAAGGCATGCAAATTTTGTTTGTGCCTTTTTTAACAGATACTCAAAATGGTTACCACCGCGTAAGCAAATGTGCCCAAGCGCGAGCTATTGAAAACGAATGTTACGTGGCTATCGCTGGCAACGTAGGCAACTTACCTCGAGTAAAAAATATGGACCTGAATTATGCCCAGTCGGCTGTTTTTTCCCCTTCTGATTTTGCTTTCCCTAACAATGCCATTGTAGCACAAGCCACTCCCAATGCAGAAATGACCATCATTGCCGATGTGGACTTGAGCCTGCTCAAAGAACTGCACACAGCTGGCAGTGTGCGCAACCTCAAAGACCGCCGCAGGGACCTTTACGAAGTGCGTTGGCTAAAAAAACAAACTGGCTCCAATGGTACGGCTTAGTTTTCTCTTATTTCGGGTTGTAGCACTGGAAAAGAAGCTCTCTTGCTAGAAAGCTCAATAAATAAGCCTACTTGTAAAAAGCAAGTACCAATTTCATCGTTAATGCGGTAGTCGAACTGGTACAAATATCCAACTTGCAAGGAGGTATGAGGTGAAAAGCGGCAGTTTAGTGCTAAATTAAACCTATGGCGCTCAAAGTAGGGTTCCTTGTCGGTGAAAAATATCTCGCTGGCAGCGCTAAGAAGAAAGAGGGAATACCCTTTCCCCGAGTCAAAGAAAGGATAGGCACTGCTTAGCCGATAGCGAAACCGATTGCGATAGCCAGATTGAGTAAAGCGCATTTCTATGCGATAGCGCTGCTCAATCTTTAGCTTGCCAATTGGCTCCATAAGAGAAAGATGCGACCAAAGGCGCATTTCGCTGTTATTTTTAGGAAGGACGAAGTTACCTCCTTCCCTATAGGTTTCGTATTTGCCCAAACCTAACCCTGCATACACATTCGAATAGATAGGGGAAATGAAACCGCCCTTATACTCGTAATAGTGGAAATGGTGGTAAAATCGCAAAGAACGCAACTGCACTTCTGCAAATAAGCTCAGCCGAGGGCTATATCCATAGCGAAGGTGCAGTGTATTCCAACTTCCTAAAGCACCTTGCCCGTGAACCCACGAGCAAACAAACATGCTACTGCATAGAAAAATTATTGCTAATTGCATTTGCCAGCAGAAAAAAGTTCTGAAATAGTCGGTTTAACTGCAGCGCTTTAGCTGCTCTTCAACAAAAGCAAGCTCTTGACTGACAGGTAGATAAGGTGCTATTTTGCGCAGTTGCTCAAGGAGTTGTTCTAAAAATTGACCATGCGAGAGGCTGTACGGCTGCAAAGGGCGATGCTGCAAGGCTTGTCTAATTTTTTCCCAGCGTTGAATAAGTTGCATGGTTTGAGCAGAAAAATAAGCAGTTGCAAACTTTTCAAAAATGTATTCTACTGCTTCTTCGGAAGGGTGTAGGAGGTCTTTGGCATAAAAGCGATAGTCGCGCAAGTCGTCCAGCAGGAGTTCGTAAGCTGGGAAATACTCTACGCCAGGAAAATCTTGGCATATTTGATGGGCTGCCAAACGCAATACTGATTTGCTCACCGCATTAAGCGGCAAGGTATCTTTGAGATGTCGCACAGGACTTACTGTTACAATGATTCGGCAGTAGGAAGGTAAACGGTTAAAAAGATTATCAAATGCGCTTACAATTTCTTCTACCTTGAGCAATCTTTTGTTAAACAAATGAGCGGGCATTTTATGGCAGTTGGCTACTGGAATGCCTGTTTGAGCAAGCTCGTAAATCCAAGCCGTACCTAGAGTGATAATGATTCTTGCATCGTTTTTAGGAGGGCGGTCAATCCATTCAGCGGTATGGCGCAAGAGTGCTTGAGCAAGTTGTTCCATGGCTTGGGCAGTAGGAGCGCTATGGCAGCTATGCAGTCCGTAGTGAAAGAAACGTCCCTCGCGTTCCACCACTAAGGAGGGCAGTTGCCCCCCTGTAAAAGATTTTTCCAGTAATTCAAACAAACTCAGCGGGTTAAAAATAGTGCCAAAAGGATTGACCAGCACTTCAAATTTATTGTCCAACAATTTTTGGCCAATTTCTTCGGCAAAGCAAGAGCCCACTAGCAAAAGTCGGCTGCTGTGGGTAATGGGATGCGCTGAAGGCAATACGTTGAGCTCAGTTCTAAACTGCATATTTAAAGCCGACGAATGCGAATATTGCGGAACCAGACTACATCGCCGTGATCTTGCAAGGCAATGTGTCCTTTTCCTGCTTTACCGTAGTAGGGCATGTCTTTGAATTTGCTTTTGCGGTACAATTCTTCCCATTCAGGGCTGCCTAGCTGGTATTCTACCACTTTAGTGCCGTTGAGCCAGTACGCTACCTTCCCCCGATTGACGATAATCTTTACTTTGTTCCATTTACCAACGGGTTTGACAGTTTCCACGCTACAAGAATGCAGGTCGTAGTTATCTCCGGCGCGATGAGTGCGGATTTTTCCATCGGGGTGACCCTCATTGTCTAAAATTTGCATTTCTGGACCAGACTCCCATACGTAATTTACCTTTTCATTCTCAACCACGTGAAAAAAAATGCCACTATTGCCTTTGGGCGAAATTTTCCACTCTAGCTGCAGCTCAAAATTTTCGTATTGATCTTTAGTGATGATATCACCGCCGCCTTTGGCACGGAGCATAAAACCGTTTTTAATCGGCTGCCATTGTTGATTGATAGTTTGGCTTTTGAAATTGCGCCACTTGTCTAAAGAGGAAAGATCTTCCCACGCTCCCACCGTTTGTGCTTTACATCCGAAAGCCGTCCAAAAGATCAAAGAAAAAAGGGTAGTTAGCGTTTTCATTTTTCTTTCGGTTATGCAATTGTAACAAAAAAACAATACGAGCAAACAAAGCTACAAATAAAAGCCAAATGCCGATGCAGGAGTGTATTTTTGTCATGTGCTCAAGAGGAACGTTATGGTACATCGCCCAAGAAGAAATCGCAAGTGTGAACCCATACGCCGGCTAGTGCAAGAAACTCGAGTAACCGTAGACAATCTCATTTATCCTATTTTCATCACGGAAGGCAAGGGGTTGCGCATACCCATTCGCTCCATGCCTGATATTTTTCGCTTTTCTCCTGATGAGGCTTTGCGAGAAATTGAAGCATGTCTACAACTCGGCTTGAAAATATTTGCTCCTTTTCCCCATATTGCTGACCAGCTAAAAGACAAATTTGCCTCTGAAAGTTGGCGAGAAGACAACGTGTATCTTCGCACCATTCGGCTTGTTAAAGAACGCTTTCCCGAGGTGGTGCTAGTAACGGATGTGGCAATGGATCCCTATAGCTCTGATGGACATGATGGTCTGGTAGAAAACGGCGAAATTGTCAACGACAAAACGTTGGAAATTTTGGCAAAAATGGCTATTGCTCAAGCACAGGCTGGCAGCGACATCATTGCCCCTTCCGATATGATGGATGGCAGAGTAGGCTACCTTCGCCAAGCGCTTGATAAAGAGGGATTTACAAACGTTTCCATCATGAGCTATACAGCCAAGTATGCCAGCGCTTTTTATGGTCCTTTCCGCGATGCGCTAGACTCTGCTCCGCGCTTCGGCGATAAAAAAACTTACCAAATGGATCCTGCCAATGCCCGAGAAGCACTTTTAGAAGCTACTCTCGATGCTGCTGAAGGAGCTGATTTTTTAATGGTCAAACCTGCCTTGGCTTACTTGGATATTATTCGCTTACTAAAAGATACCTTTCACTTGCCCATTGCTGCCTACAACGTAAGCGGTGAATATGCCATGATCAAAGCCGCAGCCGCCCAGCAGTGGATAGACGGCAAACGGGCAATGCAGGAATGCTTGCTAAGTATTCGCCGCGCTGGGGCAACTGCTATTTTGACTTATTTTGCTAAGGAGTTTGCTCTTATCGAAAAAAACTTTCATTAAATTTTTTTCGGCTTGCAACCATTTTTAAATTAGGTGGGTCTCCGTGTTGAGCACAAACCTATTAAAACCAAACTTTACAATGCTCCTCCCCCTGCCCACGGGCAGGGAATTTTACAGAGAATTATCACAGCCTCCGGCGTCAAACATATACATTAATCCTAATTATGTAGTTTGTGAGAGGGCGTAGCTTTTAGCTGCGCTTTCTTTTTTTCGGTAATGTTTTTGTAGTTACTTTTGATAAAAAAACTGCCGCAAAAATATGCTATGCTTCGGTGCGTAGTGATAGATGACGATGAGCAATCGCGGAAAATTTTAGAGCATTTCATTAGCCTGACTAATTTTCTGGAATGCGTAGCTTCTTTTGCCTCTAGTAAAGAGGCTCTTCACTATTTGTTGCAAACTCCTGTAGACGTGCTTTACTTGGATATTAGCATGCCCGATTTATCTGGAATTGAGCTAATCAAAGCCCTGCCCAAACCTCCTACTACTATCTTCACTACCGCCTACCCCGACTTTGCCCTTACGGCTTTTGAATTAGATGCTGCAGACTATCTGGTAAAACCTATTGACTTTGCCCGTTTTACTAAATCTGCTGTCAAAATTATTCGCCATAGAAATCAAAGTGATGCAGCTCATTGTGAAGATTTTTTCATTAAAGTAAACCACAGAATGGTGCGCCTCGCTGCTTCCGAAATATGGTTCGTAGAAGGACTTTCGGATTACGTGCTCATTCATACAGATCAAAAACAATACGTGGTCAACACTACGCTCAAGTCCATTGAGGAGAAATTGCCTTCTGATCGGTTTGTGCGCGTGCATCGCTCCTACATCGTCAATATTAGTCGCATAGAAAGCATCAGCGATAACGAAATTATCATCAAAGGCAAAGAAATTCCCATTAGTCGGACTTATCAACAGGAGTTTTTTAAAAAAATTAGAAAGCTATAAGCAGAACCTAACTAATTGGCTCTTCCCTATCGAAAATTAGCTCCTGCCACACAAAGCTAACTGCCGCCCTACCAGCACTAGCAGACAAATTTTTCTAAGGTTTTACTCATGTCTAAAAATTTTGGAACAACGGCAGTGCAGACACGAACAACGGCAGGGAGAAACTCTTCAAGGTCGGTTTTTCTTTGCAATAAGGCAATAAAATGTGAGGATAAATTTTGCCTGCAGTTCCGCCTTGCTTGTTGCGTTTTAATCATAAGAAGTTGTTCGTGTAGACACGAACAACGGCAGGGGTTGTTCGTGCAGACACGAACAACGGCAGGGCGGACATGAACAACGGCAGTGCAGACACGAACAACGGCAGGGAGAAAAATTGCATCCTTGTAGTTGCTTTCTACAACCTAATACCTTTCCTTCTCGATCCTAAGTATTTGCTTTGGGTGGCGATTTTTTAAAAGCCAGCCCCATTGCCATGCCAATGACAAAACCTACTGCAGCAGTTTTAAGCCATTCATCTACTGCTATGTCGCGGGCAGTAAGGTGAGCAATTCCTTCCAGATTGTTTTGATAGCTTTTTTCACCCAAATGCTCCACTATTGCACTACGATGAGTTTTCATCCACTCCATAAGGCTACTTTTGTGCACCGCAAGCACTTCAGGGACAAGGTACTTTACCAAAACATATATTGCAAGTCCATAAATAGCAGCGGCAAACACAGCCGTAAGGGCTCCAAAAAATACGCCTTGCCATCCATGCAACCAACCGCCTTGTCGTTTTCGGAAGCGCCACAGCCCAATAGCAAGCACGGTAGCATAAAGAGGCATAAAAAGCATTTTGTATTGCCCGAATGGATTTACCCCTGCCCTATGCAAAGCCATCACAAAAACAGCAATCGTCAGGGCTATTGCTACACTTGTTGTAAAAGATGCCTTGATAAGGTTTTGTTGCATTCGCAAAGCTATGCATTCTTTTGAACTGGGTTTTTCTATCTTTGCTTATATGAAATGGCTCTTGTTCATCCATTGGAATGCCGATCCAGAAATTTTTTCAATTGGACCGTTTACTATCCGTTGGTACGGGTTGCTGTTTGCCCTGGGTTTTTTCATAGGGCAATTTATTATGGCTCATATTTATCGGTTAGAAGGCAAACCCCAAGCAGATTTAGAGAAGCTGCTACTTTACATGATCATTTCCACTGTAGTGGGAGCGCGGCTAGGACATTGTCTTTTTTACCAACCAGACTACTACCTTGCTCATCCGATAGATATTCTCAAAATCTGGGAAGGAGGGCTTGCCAGTCATGGGGCAGCTATAGGGATTTTACTCGGGCTTTGGCTTTATTCGCGCAAGCGTCCCGACCAACCCTATATCTGGCTGTTAGATCGCATCGTCATCGTAGTTGCTTTAGGGGGAGGATTGATTAGAATTGGCAACCTGATGAACTCGGAAATCATCGGCAAACCTACCACTCTTCCTTGGGCTTTTATCTTTCACAAAGTAGATGAGCTGCCGCGCCATCCCGCCCAATTGTACGAAGCTATTTCTTGCCTTATTCTTTTCACTATCTTGTACCGCATTTACATGAAATACAAAGAGAAAACGCCACAAGGTCGATTGTTTGGCATCTTTGTGTGGGTAGTTTTTGGGCTACGTATCGGATATGAATTCATTAAAGAAAATCAAGTGCCCTTTGAAGAAAACTTGCCCTTGAACATGGGACAACTTCTTAGTATTCCCTTGGTGGCAATCGGTCTGTGGATTTACGCGCGCTCCTTTCGGGCTCACAAAGCCCCTGCTTGAATTGGCAAAGCATTTGAATGCATTTAATTAAATTTATCCGAATATGAACTCACTGCTAAAATCTTTTGCACTACTGGCATGCTTGACAGCTTTGGCATGTGATATTCATGCTCAACCCGTTAATATTACCCCTGAACGCAAGCGCGCTATTGACTCTTTAGCACTGGAAAAAGTGCGCGACCTAAGCAAATACATCAGCATCATTGGCGATAAAGCAACTCCCCTCACAGAGTCCAATCGAGTGATTGACCGCACTCTAGAGCTTTTCATGGACGGTGCGCAAATGGGCGTTTCCTCCCTCAACCGCAAAGGAGTGCGCTACTATCCTGTGCGCAAGTACTTAGAGCGTTTAAGGGCACTTAACTACCAAAAAGTAAACATAGAGTGGTACAACATTCAATACATCAGCGATTTAGTGCAACAGCCCGACGGCAGGTTTGTAGGCGTTATTACTATCTACCAGCGCTTTGAAGGTACGATGGAAGACGGCATGCGCTATGTGGATGTAACCAAGAAAGACATTACCGTTTACGTAGAGCGAAAACAGCAACAAATTGGTGGACGGCTCATTGGCTTTTGGGATGTATTGCTGGGAGATATCAAAGTAACAGAAACCCGAAGAGGTTAATGAAGTGGAGTAACATTTTAGTAGCAGTATTGTGGTGGGCAGGGGGGCTCAACTTATGGGCACAAAAAATTGCTGCAGGAGATATCACTGACCTGTATGCCTCTACCAAACAGATCGCCCAGTTTTTTAAGCGCTTCAACAACGAAGAAGACCGACAGGGAGTTGCCTATGACCCCAAAAGCCCTCTTTATCGAGAGCCAGAGCAACGCAAGGAGTACCTTCATCTCTTGTTTGACCAGCAAGCTCTCACCATTCCACAAAGCCTGCGAAAGGAATTTATTGTCGAGGTTACTCAAAAAGAGGCTCCCATTTTTCTAGATTTTTTCGGAGGAGAGTGGTTTGCAGAAGTACGCGTAGCGGTGAGCTACAACGGCAAGGAAGAAGAAGCAATTTTGTTCATGAATCTGGAGAAAGATCGGCAAGGGTATAAATGGGTCATAGACAGAGCCTATTTCCGACCTTATGCGGCTTACATCAAACCGCTGACTAAAAACCCAAACAACTTCTTGCATCCTCAAAGCCATGAACTGGGCTTCATGAACTTAAACCGCGCCTTTGAAACAGCCTCTACAATAGAGGACTATACTTCAAAAAACTATGAATCCCTTACCCATTTGCAGCTATTTCTCTACGAACTGCGGCGCGGCATGATTCGGTTTATTACAGTCAACGAAACGCGTTTTCATTTTTTCCAAGTTAAGGGCTGGTATTTTGAAGTAGCCAACTTTAACCGATCAGGGCTGAATAGTGGCTGGCTCATTAGCAACCTAGTCCGATTGCCGCCAGAACAGAAAAATGTAATGTTGAGTTACGTTTATCGAGAAAACCGATAGTTTTGCTCATGAGCCATTCGGTAAAAGATTGGATAGAGGCTTTTCGATTGCGCACATTGCCTCTTGCCCTTTCCAGTGTACTACTGGGCAATTGGCTGGCAGCCGCCGAAGGAGCTTTTCGCTGGAGCGTGTTCTTGCTTACTGCTTTAACTACTCTTCTGCTGCAAATTCTTTCCAACCTTGCCAATGACTACGGCGATGCAGTGCATGGAGCTGACCTTGTTAAAGAGCGCAAGGGTCCTGCAAGGGCAGTGCAATCGGGTAAAATTAGTCGGTCAGCCATGAAGCGCGCCATATTAGTGTGCTCCTTGCTGGCTCTTTTAAGTGGACTTGCACTGCTTTTCATCTCTTTGGGCACGCAAAACCCCATTTTTTGGATTTTTCTCTTAACAGGACTGGTTGCTATTGCCGCCGCCATTACCTACACTGTTGGAGCTCATCCTTATGGCTATGCAGGACTAGGCGACTTAGCAGTGCTTATATTTTTCGGTTGGGTAGGCGTTATAGGAGCCTACTACTTGCAAACCCTGCATTTTACTCCTACCTTATTTTTACCTGCTACTGCCTGCGGACTATTAGCAGTGGCTGTCTTGAACATTAACAACATTCGCGACATAGAATCGGACAAGAAGGCGGGTAAGCGTTCTTTGCCTGTTCGGATAGGGGTAGAAAATGCGGTGCTATATCACTGGTTGTTGCTTCTTGGAGCTATCGTTTGTTGTATTGCTTACGCTTTATTGCTCAACAAAGGATTTTATCCCCTTTTGTTCATGGGCGCTACTCCCTCGCTGGTTCGCAATGGGTTAGCAGTAAGTCGGTTGAAAAACAGCCCCGTTTTGGATTTTTATCTCAAGCAAATGGCTTTCAGCGCTTTGTTTTTTACTACTTTGCTAGGCGTGGGCACTTATTTAGCCAAAGTGATGTAAAAGAGATGCTGTAAAATCCCAACTTTGCTCATGTGCTTGGCTCTCATCTGACAAGCAAAAGCTCTACCACTTCTTGCCAATTGGAAGCATGAAAATCCGCCTTCAAGTCAACTGGCAATGGTTCGTTGCCGAAATGGAGCGTTTTCATGCCTGCGCGCTTGCCAAATTCTATATCGGTGGCTGTGTCCCCTATCATGATGGAGGCGCCAAGGTCGATTTCAGGGAAGTCGCGTGCAGCTTTTAGAGCCATGCCGATATTGGGTTTTCGGTCTGGATGTTGGGCAGTAGCTAAGGCAGAACAGTGATATACGCGGTCTATCATAGGCAGTTTTCTCAGCATTTCAGCGTGGATAGCTTCTAGATCCACCTCAGTCATAAGCCCCTTGCCAACGCCTTGCTGATTGGTAACCACGATGATGCGAGCAAATAAAGGTTGCAAAGCGGCGAGGGCTTCAACGACGCCAGGCATTAGAACAAACTGCTCGATATTTTTTACGTAATCATTTGGCAGGCGGTAGTTAATCACGCCATCGCGATCTAAAAAAAGCGCGCTACAAATGGGGTTAAACATAACACGCACTGTTGATAAAATTCGCTGGGCAGGCAAAGCTGCCCTACCCAGCAATTTTGGGTTATCGACTCAAATACAAGTTGCGCTCCGCATATAGCTCCAAAAATTTCTCATCGTCCAAATCCTGAATGAAATAAATCATTTCCCCTGTGGACTTCATCTCTGGACCTAACTCTTTGGTAATTTCAGGAAACTTGTTGAAGGAAAACACGGGTATTTTGATGGCATATCCTTGCCGATGGGGGTTGAAAGTAAAGTCCTTCAGTTTTTTAGTGCCTAACATAATTTTGGTGGCATAGTTTACGTAAGGCTCGCGGTAGGCTTTGCAGATAAAAGGAACGGTACGGCTGGCTCGCGGATTGGCTTCAATTACATATACCACGTCGTTTTTGATGGCAAACTGGATATTGATCAGCCCTACGGTTTTTAAAGCAAGGGCGATGGTGCGCGTATGATCGCGGATTTGTTTGAGTACCCAGTCCCCTAAGTTGAAAGGCGGCAATACGGCATTGGAGTCGCCAGAGTGGATACCTGCAGGTTCGATGTGCTCCATGATGCCAATGATATACACCTCCTCTCCGTCGCAAATGGCGTCGGCTTCGGCTTCGATGGCTCCGTCCAAGAAATGATCTAACAAGACTCGATTGTCAGGGTCTTGGTTGAGAATATTTACCACGTGCTGCTCAAGTTCTTGGTCGTTGATGACAATTTTCATGCTTTGCCCGCCCAGTACGTAACTTGGTCGCACCAGGAGCGGATAGCCCAGCTCTTTGGCAAGTTCGGTAGCTTGGTCGGCATCTCGGATGACTCCGTAGGCAGGATAAGGGATTTTATGAGCCTTGAGCAGGTCGGAGAACTTGCCGCGGTCTTCGGCAAGGTCGAGGCTTTCAAAGTCAGTGCCGAAAATTTTGATACCATGCCGATGGAGTTTTTCCGCTAATTTAAGAGCTGTTTGCCCCCCTAGCTGTACAATGACTCCTTCGGGTTTTTCGTGCTCAATCAAGTCGATGAGATGCTCCCAAAAAACGGGTTCAAAGTAAAGTTTGTCCGAAATATCGGGGTCAGTAGAAACTGTTTCGGGATTGCAATTAATCATAATTGTTTCAAAACCTTCCTCACGGGCTGCTAGCACGCCGTGCACGCAAGAATAGTCAAACTCAATACCTTGCCCTATTCGGTTAGGTCCTGATCCCAGGACAATTACCTTGCGTCGATTAGATACAATAGATTCGTTTTCCCCTTCTTCAAAAGTGCTGTAGTAGTAAGGGGTCTTAGCCTCAAACTCTGCTGCGCAGGTGTCCACACACTTGTAAATGCGGTTGATGTTCAAGGCTTTGCGCCGAGCTCGCACTTGGCTTTCAAGGCAATGCAACAAATGTCCTAGCTGCCTATCGGAGTAGCCTTTTTGCTTAGCAGTGAGCAATAACTCGCGGGGAATGGTTTCAAGGGTATATTTTTGGATTTCCTTTTCCAGTAGGACCAGTTCTTCTATCTGGCTCAAAAACCAGCGGTCTATTTTAGTGAGCTTTTGGATGGTCTTGAAGGCAATGCCCATTTTAAAGGCATCATAGATATGGAAAAGGCGGTTCCAGCTAGGGTGAGCTAAACTGCGCAAAATAGCTTCTTGGTCGGTGAGCTCTCTGCCATCTGCCCCCAGTCCATTGCGGCGTATTTCCAGCGATTGACAAGCCTTCTGCAGAGCCTCTTGAAAGTTTCTGCCAATGCCCATTGCCTCTCCGACAGATTTCATTTGCAAACCTAGCTCGGTATTGGCACCGCGAAACTTGTCGAAATTCCAGCGCGGGATTTTTACTACTACGTAATCTAGCGCTGGTTCAAAGTAGGCAGAAGTGGTTTTAGTGATGGGATTGACTAACTCGTCTAGGTTATACCCAATGGCTAGCTTGGCAGCTATTTTAGCAATGGGGTAGCCAGTAGCCTTGGAAGCCAGAGCCGAAGATCGGCTCACTCTCGGATTGATTTCCACTGCTACGATGGTGTCATCTACGGGATTAACAGCAAATTGCACATTGCAGCCGCCAGCAAACTGACCAATGCCGTTGATCATTTTAATGGCAAGGTCGCGCATTTGTTGATAGACTGTATCGGGCAAGGTCATCGCAGGAGCAACTGTGATGGAGTCGCCTGTGTGAATGCCCATCGGGTCGAAGTTTTCAATTGAGCAGATAATGACCACGTTGCCCTTGTTGTCTCGCAGCAATTCTAGTTCATATTCGCGCCATCCTAAAATGCTTTGCTCGACGAGTACTTCGTGCACTGGCGAGGTTTGCAGTCCATGCTGCAGGGCGCGCTCAAATTCTTCAGGAGTATTGACAAAACTACCGCCTGAGCCTCCCAGGGTGAAAGAAGGGCGAATCACCAGCGGAAAGCCTATTTCTTGAGCTATTTCCTTACCTTCTAGAAACGATCGCGCAATGCGGCCTCGGCAGACCTTTACACCGAGCTCAATCATCTTTTGTCGGAACAGTTCGCGGTCTTCTGTAGTCCTGATGGCATTGGTATCCACGCCAATCATTTCAACGCCGTACTTCTTCCAAATACCTGCCTTTTCGCACTCTATGGCTAAATTGAGCGCTGTTTGACCCCCCATCGTAGGAAGGACTGCATTTATTTTGTGTTTTTCCAAAATTTTGACGATAGATTTTTTTTCCAACGGCAATAGATACACGTTGTCGGCAGTGACGGGGTCGGTCATGATAGTGGCTGGATTGGAATTGATCAGCGTCACTTCGATGCCTTCCTGGCGCAAGGAGCGCGCTGCTTGTGAACCAGAATAATCAAACTCGCAAGCCTGTCCAATGACAATAGGACCGCTGCCGATAATAAGGACAGATTTAATTGCTGGGTTTTTCGGCATTTTTCGCTGTGTTAGGAAAACTCAACCTGTCAATTTGCTTTTTGGACAAAGTAAAGGCATGCCCAAAAATTGCGCGAAGTTAAGCCATAAACTAAAAGCGTGTTTCTGCAGCCAGTTAAATTTTTATCCATATTGAAAAAAGATCGGCGATGATGCTTTGCGCTAGCTACTTGCAAATCACAAGGAGCGTTTGCCACCATCTGCTCGGCAAAAGGCATTTTATTTAGCTGTGATGTTGAACACTACTCTGCCTACTGTTATGGAGGGTCTGGAGCCTGCAGAGGTAGGTCGGAAGGTAACTTCCCTGAGGGCTTCCTCGTAAACTCTTGCTACTGAGGGACTGACCGAACGGAATAACAATCTTACCCCCACTACCTCTCCATTTTTGTCCACTCGGATTTCAAATTCTAACCTGCCAGTTTCTGAGGAGTAGTCATTGACCACAGGATGGGTTTCCCACGTCCAACCGACAAGATCGAGAGAAGTACCGCCGTTGCTTCCGCCGTCTAGCAAAGCATCTGTGTTGAGGCTGCCTTCGGGCTTTCCTTGGTCACTATTGCCATTGTTGGCTGTATGGCTTTGCTGGCTGGATCCTTTGCCGCTTTCCCAAGTAGATGGCTGCTCTAACTTTTGGGTTTGCTCACCAGGGGCGGAAGGAAAATTTTTCTGCTCTTGCCTTATATCGGGGCTGTGGGGGTCTTGAGTAGCAACAGGAGGAGGAGAAACTGGTGATTCTATTTTTTGCAAGGGACTCTCAGTTACTTGCTGAGTTGTGGCAGGGTTGGGCTGCATTGTAGGAGGTAGTTCTTCCGAAGTGGGAGTACTACTTGGACGGGCTCGGCTTTGGACTGATCCACTCCCAGCGTTCACAGTGCCGAAATTAATTTCGATGCCATAAAGAGGAATAGGTGGATCAGGTGGCGACCAGACGACAGTAAAAATGAATACCACCAGCAAAACAGCGCAAATGACTATGGTAAGAATGCCAGCAAGTTGGCGGTCGCGCATTTCTTGCCTTGCACTGTTCATAGCTCTAGTCGGGTTTGGTAGCAATGGAAACTTTTGCCTTTAGGTTGGTAGCAATGCTTGCCACATCTACTAAGTATTGAACAGGTACTTCCTTGTCTATCTGCAACACTACCAGTCCATCTTCTCGGTTTTTTAACTGGGCGCGAAGCTCAGTTTCAAGCCGATAGTAAGGGACTTGTACTTCGTTGACAAAATAACGCCGATCTTTGGTAATGCTTACACTAATTTTAGGAATGACCTTACCGCCCACTTTGCTTGTGGGAACGTTAATGGGCAAACCAGAAGGAGTTACAAAGTTGGAAGTGAGCAGAAAAAAGATCAGCAGCAGAAAAACCATGTCGGTCATGGAGGACATGTTAAAATCTGCGCTGATTTTGTTTTTAGAGTCCAGTGCCATAGTAGTTGCTTGTTACCTTACATGGGGGCGCTCTAGAAGTTCTATGAATTCCAGTGTAGTAAGTTCCATGTTGTAAATTACTTTTTGTATGCGAGTTACCAAGTAGTTGTAACCCACATAGGCAATAATGCCCACGAACAACCCTGCAGCAGTGGTGATCATAGCCTCGTAAATGCCTGAAGAGAGCATTTTAGGACTTACAGCACCTTCTTGCTGGGCAATGGCAATAAAGGCAGAAATCATGCCTGTTACTGTTCCAAAAAATCCGAGCATGGGAGCGGCTCCTGAAATAGTAGCCAAAATGCCTAAGTTTTTCTCCAAGCGATAAATTTCTAGCTTGCCTGCGTTTTCTATGGTAGCCTCGATGCTCTTCATATCAAAGCCCAGTTTTCCGATTCCTCGGTCTAGCATGCGCGAAATGGGGTTGTCTTCCCTGGCGCAAATAGCGCGGGCTTTTTGCAAATTGCCTTCCAGCACAGCCGCTTTCACTTGCTCAAATAGTTGGTCGGGGTTGCGAGAAGCTCTTGAAATATTCAGATAGCGTTCAATGAAAATGAAAATGGCAGCTGCCCCTAACAAGGCCAAGGGAATCATGATAAAACCGCCTTTCATCAGCAGCCCAATAAGGGTAATCTCGTCTTGAAGCTCGTAACTTTCAGCAGCTAATGTATCAGCTTGTAGGAGAAGCATAGTATCTTGAAATTGAATTCGCAGCCAGCCTGCAAAATAGGCAAGTTTTGCGCTTTTTGCTACATTTTTTGAGAAGGCAAATTTGCAGCAGGGAAAGGGAATTTGCAGTCTAAATTGGGTAGGTATGTAACGCGGGCTAGGGAGATTTTTCTGGTAGGAAAACCAGTTCGCTTAGCTGGTCTTGGGCAAATATTTCGCAGGCAATTTCTTGCAAATCAGCGGCGGTTACTTGTTCTATTTGGTCGAAAATTTCAGCAAGGCTCTCTACGCGTCCTGTATCTAAAATGCTTTTGCCCATCATGAGCATTAGCCCGTGGTTGCTTTCTTCTGCCATTGCAAGCTGTCCTTTGAGCTGTTGCTTAGCTCGGTGCAGTTGAAGAGTGCCCAAAGGCTGCCGATGCAATTTTTCCAATTCCTTCATGACCAAGTGGCGGCATTTGTCAAGGGCGGCAGCGTCAGTGGCAAAATAGATGGTAAAAGCTCCCACATCGGTGTAAGCGCTGTAATTGGATTCAATGCTATACACTAGCCCATGCTTTTCGCGCAGGCTCATGCTAAGGCGAGAGTTCATGCCTGGACCCCCTAGCAAATTATTGAGCATGAAAAAAGGAATGCGTTTACTGTCGTAAAGGCTATATGTGCGTCCACCGATAATGCAATGGGCTTGCTGTGTGTGGCGATGTTGCACTATCCTTTGAGGTTGGTACTGCTGAGGGTATTCTCTTTCAAGCTGAGCAGAGTAATGGGGCAAATCACTAAAGTATTTTTGCACTAGGTAGCGCGCTTTTTCAAAAGCAATATTGCCTACCACTGAAATGACAATCCGTTGGTTGTGCAAATTTCTGCGAACAAAATCCAGAAAATGTTGTCGAGTAAAACTACCAATGCTAGCTGTTGTACCGACAATATTCCAACCCAAGGGATGATTAGGGAAGAGAATTTCATCAAAATTGTCAAAAATTGCATCGCTGGGGTCATCGCGGTACATTGCCATTTCTTCTAAAATGACTGATTTTTCTTTCTCGATTTCTTTTTCGGGGAAAGTGGAATGAAAGGCAATGTCGGCAAGGAGCTCCAGGGCTTTCTCAAAATGACTTTCTATTACCGAAGCATGGAAACAAACTTTTTCTTTGGTAGTATAGGCATTTAATTCACCGCCGACACCTTCCAGTCTGCTAAGAATGTGGTAGGCTTTTCTCTTAGTAGTTCCTTTGAAAGCCATATGCTCCCAAAAATGGGCAATTCCCTGTTCGTGGGGGCGCTCATCGCGGCTGCCGACGTCGAGAATAATTCCGCAGTGAGCAATTTTAGTGTGAGTTATCCGCTTATGGACTAAACGCAAGCCGGAGGGGAATTCCCAAAGCTCGTAGTCTTTCATAGGACTTACAAAGTTATGCAATCGCCAGTAAATTATCTTGTCCCATGCTAGAGCGCACCCAAGTACAAAAGCAAAAAGCCCAGCAAGTATTTTACTTACTGGGCAAATTGTTAGGACTTTTTCCGCCTCAGCTTACCAGCACTTTAGGAGCAGCAGATAGAATCTCCTCACTGGCAAGGTCAGTGAACTTTTCAAAGTTGTGGACAAACATTTGAGCCAAGTGCTGTGCTTGAGCATCATAAGCGTCCTTGTCTGCCCATGTATTGCGAGGGTTGAGCAAGTAATCTGGTACGTTAGGGCAAGAGGCGATCATCTGCAGCCCAAACACAGGATGCATTTCTGTAGGTGCCTTGTCCAACTGACCGTTGATAGCCGCTGTAATCATAGCACGGGTGTAGGGCAACTTGATGCGCGAGCCTATGCCATAGGGTCCTCCTGTCCAGCCTGTATTGACTAACCAAACAGAGGTACCATATTTTTGGAGCTTGTTACCTAGCAGGTGAGCATATTCAGTAGGATGTAAAGGCATGAAAGGCGCTCCAAAGCAGGTAGAAAACACGGCAGTAGGTTCGGTAACGCCCAGTTCTGTGCCTGCTACTTTGGCAGTGTATCCAGAAAGGAAATGATACATGGCTTGTGCTTTGTTAAGCCGCGAGATGGGAGGCAATACCCCATAGGCATCACAGGTGAGAAAGAAAATATGCCGCGGCACGCCTGCCTTCCCCGACTCGAGGAAATTGTTAATAAAATAGATAGGATAAGAAACGCGCGTGTTCTCAGTTACGCTCGTGTTGGAAAAATCTACCTTGCGCGTGCCTTCATAGAAGCGCGTGTTTTCCAACAACGACCCAAAGCGGATAGCATTCCAAATATCTGGCTCGTTCTCCTTGCTCAAGTTGACTACTTTAGCATAACAGCCCCCCTCAAAGTTGAAAATGCCATTGTCTGACCAGCCGTGTTCATCATCGCCGATGAGATAGCGATTAGGATCGGCCGAGAGAGTTGTTTTACCAGTACCCGATAAGCCGAAAAAGACCGCCACCTCTCCATTTTTGCCCATATTAGCTCCGCAGTGCATAGGCAGCACGTGGTAGTTAACAGGCAATAAAAAGTTCATCACAGTAAAGAGGCTTTTCTTTGTTTCGCCTGTGTAGCCCGTACCGCCAATGATGATCATTCTCTTGGTAAAGTTGATAACGACGAAGTTAGGGCTGCGCGTTCCGAACTTTGCTGGCTCGGTTTGAAAATCTGGAAAGGCAATAACGGTAAAGTCTGGCGTAAAATTTTGCAATTCACTTGGCTTTGGACGAATAAACATGTTATAGCAAAACAAATTATGCGAAGCCTGCTGCCCAATGATCCGAACGCGCAAGCGATAATTTTCATCTGCTCCCACAAATGCATCGCGTATAAAAAGGTCTTTGCCCGCTGCCCACTGAATCATTTGGGCAAGCAAGGCATCAAAATGTTGTGGATCAAAAGGTTGGTTGATTTCTCCCCACCAAACTCTCTCACTGGTAATTGCATCTTTGACAATAAAACGGTCCTTGGGTGCTCGCCCTGTAAACTTACCCGTGTCGTACATGAGGGCGCCTTCATCGGTCAATTTGCCTTCGCCTCTGGCAAGAGCCAGCTCCACTAGTTCACCTACAGGCAAGTTGTAAAAAATCCTGCCTGGTCGTAGCCCTAAAGCGGCTAAGTGCTCTGAAACACAAGATAAAGCGTACATGAGAAGTGTAAGGTTAATTATTGCTAATCAGTTCTAACTTCCACTGCCAATATCCTTTTATTGCCAAGGCAAGTAAAATGGCATATACCAGCATGGTGGCAAAAAGTTCTTGCACCAAAAAAATGCCTACATATATCACATTTACAAAAATCCAAAAGCCCCAGCTTTCTACTTTTTTCTTCGCCAGTAGCCACTGGGCAATCACGCTAAAAGTGGTGGCGATGGCGTCCCAACGAGGTACGGAAGCTGACGTATATCGGGCTAAAATTTCTCCAAAGATAACTCCTAAAACCAAACCAGCAATGACATAAGTCATTAATTTAGGCAAAGAAAGCCGAGAAATGGGTAATTTTTTCATGTTGCCCTTTCCGTAGCGCCAGTGATACCAACCGTAGAGGCTAGTGAGCAAAAAGTAGATATTCAAAAGAAAATCGCCTACCAGACGCACTTGGTAAAAAACCCACAGATAACAAATAATGCCGAGTATGCCCACCAGCCAGCCCCATGGATTTTGTTGCGTATTGAGCCACACACAAATAACAGTGAGCACAGCACCAAGCAGTTCTATAGGATTTTTGTGTAAATAATTAACAACAAATTCCCATACTGCCATCCTTGTACCTTGTTTTGTACTTGTTGCTACCCAGTACAGCAGTCTTTTACTTTTGTTGGAGCGCTTTCACCATACTGCGAACGTGCTGAGCACTGTCGAATAAGCCTTCGTGTACAGCAATGATTTTATGAGTAGTATCCAGCAAATAGGTAATGCGCTTGGGCAAATTGATAATAGGCACTACAGCGCGGTAAAGGGCAGCTACCTTCCCTTCTGTATCTGAAAGCAGTTCAAAAGGGAGTTGGTATTGGGCTTTGAAGCGCTGGTGAGTAGAAAGGCTATCGCGGCTAATGCCGATGACAGCTACATTTAGATTGCGGAATATTTCAAAATGGTCGCGAAAGCTACAGGCTTCTGCAGTACAAATGGTAGTAAAATCCTTGGGATAAAAATACAAAATGCAGGATTTGCCTGCCATTTGCTGATAGAGTTGAAAATTGCCTCCTGATACAGCAGGCAAAATAAAATCAGGAGCCTGCGAGCCCACCATTAATGCCATAAACATCAATTTCAGACAAAAATAAGAGCTGTGGAGAATTTTTGCTGGAAAAAGGAGATTTTTTAAGCAATGCAGGTGCATTTTTATAGGAGAAAAAATTCAGCGCGGTTTGAGAGCCCAACCCTTTAAAAAGCGAAAAAGCGCTTTAGGTAGCGCTTTTTCACTTTTGCCAGCCCCAAGTTTATTCTTTTACGCGCTCCATGTACTCGCGTGTGCGGGTGTCTACTCTAATTTTGTCGCCGACATCGCAAAACAAAGGTACTTTAATTTGAGCGCCTGTTTCTAAAGTAGCAGGTTTCATGGCTTTAGTGGCTGTATCGCCTTTTACACCTGGTTCTGTATAGGTAATTTCCAATACTACTGTATGAGGTAGTTGCCCGATAACGGGTGTATCCCCGTCAAAGCCCACTATTACCATAGAGCCTTCCTTGAGCAGGTCTATATTCTCGCCGAAAAGTGCCACATTTACGTAGGGTTGTTCATAGGTTTCATTATCCATACAAACGAGGCTATCGCCATCGCGGTAGAGGTATTGAAGTTCGCGCATTTCTAAACGCACTACCTCGACGGCCTCGTCTGGGCGAAAACGGGTTTCCGTTTTTCCACCTGTGCGAAGGTTGCGCATAGTAGCTTGGTAAAACGCCCTCCAGTTGCCAGGGGTGCGATGTTGCCACTCAATAATTTGACATATATCGCCATTGTATCTAATAAAAGATCCCAGTGAAAGATCAGATGCCAATGCCATAAATTGCGTATTTTGCCGCAAAAATAGCCAAAACCTGCAATCCGTCTAAAATTTAATCGGCGTGGTAGCGTTATTAGTTATAACTTGCTAACTCTTAAGTATTGAAATTCTATTCTTTAAAAGCTATGCGCAGTGTGCCTTTCTTAGTTACAGTTTTGGTGTTGTGCACTCAATCAGCAGTAGCACAAGGGCAGCAAGTGGTCAATTTAGTAGATGCTAAAACGATTCTTCTAGACTCTGCTGAATTGGCTAAGATGCCCGTATATACCTCTTTGGAAAAAGCTCTCAAAGAACCTCACCAAGTAATAAGGCTACATTTGAAAGATGCAGCTACCGATCTTTGGGATGAAATATTTGAAGACAGCCTTCAACAGTTGCCTGCTTCCTTGACCAAGCTAACTTTTTTGCAAGAGTTAGTGATAGAAAATTACGAACTGCGCACCCTTCCCGTTTGGATTGGCAAATTCCCTTATTTGCAGCGGCTGCAAATCAGGCGGTGCAACCTGAGGATGTTATCGAGGGAAATAGCCCCATTGCAGTACTTGAAAGTCCTTGATTTGCAGGACAATATGTTAGAAAAGTTACCTGCATCCATCAAGGCTTTGCAACAGTTGCACACTTTGAATTTGTCAGGCAATCGGCTACAGCACTTTCCTCCCGAAATTTTTTCTCTTCCTGCTTTGCGAGTGCTCAACTTGAGTGATAACGAAATTCACCACTGGAGCACTCCCCCTGCAGATTATGTAGCAAGGTCGCTAGTGGAAATTAACCTTTCGCAAAATCATTTGAAAAGTTTGCCCAAAACACTTGCTGCCTTTCCCGCCCTTGTGGAGTTAAATTTGCAAAACAACCACTTGAGTGAAATTCCATTTGGCTTTGCTAGCCATGGCAAAATACGGCGTTTAAATCTTTCTATCAACGGATTACAAGAACTGCCTTCCGATGTGGCTCACCTGGAAGAAATACAAGAGTTGGATTTATCGCATAATCATTTTTTCTATTTCCCTGAGGTAATTTGCCGCTTGCCGAAGTTACGCAGCCTTGATATTTCCCATAACCTGCTTAGAGAATTACCCGAACAGATAGGCAACCTCAAAACTCTTGAGCAACTAAGTTTGAATGCTAACAAACTTGCTACTTTGCCAGCAGGGTTTGAGCAACTTGAGCAACTCAGTGAATTAGTACTATGGAAAAACAATTTTACTCATCTGCCTCCTGTGCTTTTGAGGCTGAACAAGCTTGTAAAATTAGATCTAAATTCCAACCGAATTTCTAGCCTTCCTTCTACTATCGGGCAAATGAAAAACCTACAAGTGTTAATATTGTGGGGCAATAGACTCGATGAACTGCCAGAGGAAATTTGTCAGTTGGGCAATTTGCAAGCCATAGATTTAATGAGCAATCAATTACATCACATACCTGATTGCATGGCTCAAATGTCCTCGTTAAAAGTCATTGACTTGGACCATAACCAGCTTAGCAAAGAAGAAAAACAGCGATTGCAACAAGTTTTTGCCAAAATACAAATTTCTTTGGATTGACTAGCATGAAAGACTTGAAAGTAGTCATAGGTGCTGACCATGCAGGATTTGACTACAAAAATGCTCTTGTAAGTTACCTTCAGTCCAAAGGGATAGCCTTGCAAGACGTGGGAACTTTTTCCGACCAGTCTGTGGACTATCCAGATTTTGCCCATTTAGTAGCCAGTGCAGTAGAACAAGGGCAAGCTGATTACGGCATTCTTTTATGTGGTAGTGGCAACGGAGTAGCCATCACGGCTAACAAACATCAACAAATTCGAGCAGCCCTTTGCTGGAGTGTGCAAATTGCCGCTCTTGCCCGCCAACACAACGATGCCAATATAATTTGTCTCCCTGCACGCTTTGTAACCCAACAACAAGCTATCGAAATGGTAGAAATTTTTCTTCAAACTCCTTTTGAAGGAGGAAGGCATCTCAATAGAATCCGTAAAATTGCGTGCTCTTACTGAACTCACCTTACTGATATGCGAATAGCTGTTATAGGAACAGGCTATGTAGGTCTTGTTTCAGGAACTTGTTTTGCAGAAACAGGCAACTACGTAATTTGTGTAGATAACAATGCAGAAAAAGTCAATCAATTGCTTGCGGGCAAGTTGCCCATTTACGAGCCTGGGCTAGAGGTGCTTTTTCAACGCAATACGCGCTTAGGCAGGCTGCATTTTACCACTGATTTAGAAAAGGCAGTCAAAGAATCGCAAATTATTTTTTTGGCATTACCTACTCCTGCGGGTCAAGATGGTTCTGCAGACTTGTCCTATGTGCTCACGGTAGCCCATCAGCTCGGTCCTATGATTGATGAGTACAAAATTATTGTGGACAAAAGCACCGTTCCAGTAGGGACAGCAGAAAAAGTGCGCCAAATCATTGCTGCCCATGCCCAAGCAGAGTTCGATGTAGTTTCTAATCCTGAATTTTTGCGCGAAGGCGTTGCAGTAGAAGATTTCCTCAAACCCGATAGAGTGGTCATTGGCACTTCCTCTCCAAAAGCAAAGGAAATTATGCAACGGCTTTACGAGCCTTATGTTCGGCAAGGAAACCCGATCATTTTTATGGACGAGCGCTCGGCTGAAATGACTAAGTATGCAGCCAATGCCTACTTAGCTACTCGCATTAGCTTCATGAATGAAATCGCCAACTTGTGCGAACTGCTAGGGGCTGATGTGGATCAAGTGCGCCGCGGCATAGGAAGCGACAAACGCATTGGTCCGCGTTTTCTTTTTCCAGGCGTGGGATATGGCGGCAGTTGTTTCCCTAAAGATGTACAAGCCCTTAGCTTAATGGCTAAGCAGCATCACTACCATTTCCGAATTTTGGAAGCCGTTATGGCGGTCAATCAGCGCCAAAGACATGTGTTGACTTCAAAAATTAAGGACTTTTATGGCAATGAGCTAGCGGGCAAAAAAATCGCCGTGTGGGGGTTGGCTTTCAAACCTAATACCGATGATATACGCGAAGCACCCGCCCTTTACATTATTGAGGATTTGCTCAATGAAGGAGCTTTTATTACTGCCTTTGACCCTGAAGCAATAGAAAATACTCGCAAAGTGCTAGGCAATCGCATTAGTTACGCCTCAGACCCTTACCAAGCTCTAGAAGGGGCTGATGCTTTGGCTATTATTACCGAATGGGGAGAGTTTCGCACCCCAGACTTTGACCGAATGGCTAGCCTGATGAAAGCCAAAGTAATTTTTGACGGACGCAATTTGTACCACTTAGAAACTATGCAAGAAAGAGATTGGTACTACGCTAGCATAGGAAGGAAAACAATTCTTCCTCACCGACAAGGTGAGCCAAGCTAGTTGAACATGTCGGAAAGCAGTTTTTGAAAGCATAGCTATCGATGGCTATAAGTAGCAGGGCGTCGGTTTGAATTAAAAATAAGCTGCCGTTGTTCGCGTCTGCGCCGCCGTTGTTGGCGTCCACACTGCCGTTGTTCGTGTCCGTAATGCCATTGTTAGTGTCTACACTGCCATTGTTCGTGTCCACACTGCCGTTGTTCGTGTCCGCACCGCCGTTGTTCGTGTCCGCACCGCCGTTGTTCGTGTCTGCACGAACAACTACTGCCATTGTTCGTGTCTGCACTGCCGTTGTTCGTGTCCACACGAACAACTTGTGATTAAAACGCAACAACCAAGGCGGAACTGCAAGCAAAATTTATCCTCACATTTTATCGCCTTGCTGCAAAGAAAAGCTGACTTTGAAGAGTTTCTCCCTGCCGTTGCGCTGCCGTTGTTCGTGTCCGCACCGCCGTTGCTCGCGTCCACACTGTCGTTGTTCGCGTCCGTACTGCCGTTGTTTGTGTCCGCACCGCCGTTGTTCGCGTCCACACTATCGTTGTTCGTGTCCGTAATGCCATTGTTCGTGTCTACACCGCCATTGTTCGTGTCTGCACGAACAACTTGTGATTAAAAACGCAACAACCAAGGCAGAACTGCAAACAAAATTTATCCTCACACTCCGCACCGCCGTTGTTCGTGTCTGCACGAACAACCACTGTTCGTATCCGCACGAACAACCACTCGTGATTAAAAACACAACGCTGCAAAGAAAAAACTGACCCTGGAAAATTCTTCAAGGTCAGCTTAATTATTTACAAAACTGGAGTCTCGTTAGCCTTGCTGCGCTTCCAAACTAGGTTTGAGAATTTGCAATTTCAATCCGTCGGCTCCTTGTTCGTAGTCAGCTTTGATGATATCCCCTTCTGCAATTTCGCCTTTGAGCAATTCTTCCGCAATAGGGTCTTCTAGATACTTTTGGATAGCCCTGTTGAGAGGACGGGCGCCGTATTGCGGGTCATAGCCCTTCTCTGCTAAAAAGTCTTTGGCTGCTTCTGTGAGCTCAATTTTATAGCCCAAGTTAGTAATGCGGTGGAATAACTTGTTTAGCGACAAGTCGATGATTTTATGAATATGATGACGCTCCAGAGAGTTAAACACGATGATGTCATCTAAACGATTGAGAAACTCCGGCGAGAAGACTTTTTTAAGAGCATTTTGAATAGTGCTTCTGATTAAGGCATCTTGGTTTTCTGTGCGAGCTTTAGTGGCAAAGCCGATGCCACTGCCGAAGTCCTTAAGGTCCCGCACACCGATATTGGAAGTCATGATAATGATCGTATTGCGGAAGTCTACTCGTCTGCCTAGCCCGTCGGTCAAAATGCCATCGTCGAGCACTTGGAGGAGGATATTAAATACATCGGGATGGGCTTTTTCGATTTCGTCGAGCAACACTACACTATAAGGCTTGCGGCGGATTTTTTCGGTGAGCTGACCACCTTCTTCATACCCTACGTAACCAGGAGGAGCTCCTACCAGTCTTGAAACGGAGAATTTCTCCATGTACTCGCTCATATCAATCCGCACAAGAGCATCTTCGCGGTCAAACAGGTAGGTAGCCAGTGCTTTAGCCAGTTCTGTTTTGCCCACTCCTGTAGGACCCAAGAAGATGAAAGAGCCAATAGGCTTTTTGGGGTCTTTCAATCCTACGCGGGTGCGTTGAATGGCTTTTACCAGTTTGGTAATGGCTTCCTCCTGTCCGATGACCTGCTTCATGAGGTCTTCCTTCATGTGAAGGAGTTTTTGACTTTCGCTCTGGGCTACTCTATTTACAGGAATACCTGTCATCATGGAGATTACCTCGGCAACGTCCTCCGCTGTTACGGGATAGATTTGCTTGCGCGTTTCGTTTTCCCAGCGGTGTTTGGCAATTTCCAGTTGTTCCATCAAGCGCTTTTCGCGGTCGCGCAGCTGAGCAGCTTCCTCGTACTTTTGACTCTTGACAACTTGGTTTTTCTGCTTTTTGATTTGTTCTATTTGCTCCTCTAGACGGACAATTTCTTCAGGCACGTGAATGTTGTTAATATGCACTCTAGCTCCTGCTTCATCAAGCACGTCAATAGCTTTGTCAGGCAAGAATTTATCAGTGATGTAGCGGTCAGAAAGGCGCACGCAAGCCTCTATGGCTTCTGGCTCGTAGCGCACATGGTGATGCTCCTCGTATTTATTCTTAATATTGTGCAAAATTTCGATGGTTTCTTCGGGAGTAGTGGCTTCTATCATCACCATTTGGAAACGCCTTGCTAACGCTCCGTCAGTTTCTATATACTTGCGGTATTCATCCAAAGTAGTGGCACCGATGCACTGGATGTCTCCGCGCGCCAAAGCGGGCTTGAACATGTTAGAGGCATCCAGAGAACCTGAGGCGCCACCTGCTCCTACAATTGTGTGAATCTCATCTATGAACAAAATGACTTCGGGAGCTTTCTCCAGTTCGTTCATGACGGCTTTCATTCGCTCTTCGAACTGACCGCGGTATTTAGTGCCTGCCACCAGCGAAGCTAGGTCAAGAGTGACTACGCGTTTGCCAAAAAGTACGCGCGAAACTTTTTTTTCTACAATGCGCAGGGCAAGTCCCTCTGCAATGGCAGTTTTTCCTACCCCAGGCTCGCCTATCAAAATAGGATTGTTCTTTTTGCGTCGGCTAAGGATTTGGGCAACGCGCTCGATTTCTTTTTCTCGACCAATGATGGGATCTAGTTTGCCTTCTTCAGCCATTTTGGTCAAGTCGCGACCAAAGTTATCCAGTACAGGGGTGCGCGACTTTTCACCTGGCTTGCTTTCACTACTTCTAGAAGAGCTTCCACTGCTGAAGATGCGACCACTATCGTCATCAGGGTCATCTGTATCAGGTATTTCTGCAGTGGGATTTTGCAAGTGGTACTCTAGCAATTGCCTTACTACATCATAATTGACGTTATAGCGAGCTACTAGCTGCGTGGCTACGTTGGTGTCATCTCGCAAAATAGCCAGTAGCAAATGCTCTGTACCTACGATATCGCTTTTGAAGTTCTTTGCTTCTATCACAGTGAGTTTGAGTACCTTTTCAGCCTGGCGAGTAAGAGGAATATTGGCAAGGTTGCGCACGTTAAAATTGGCTGAACGCCGCGTGGCATTTTCGATAGCTTCCCGCAATTCTTCAAAAGGTACGTGTAGTTTTCTGAGCAACATAGCGCCCATACTTCCGCCTTCTCTTAGAAGCCCAAGCATTAGGTGCTCAGTGCCGATATAATCGTGCCCGAGCCGAATAGCTTCTTCACGGCTGAGGGATATTACATCTCTTACAACTTTCGAAAACTTGGCTTCCATTCAATTACGTCTTTGACTTTTGTAAAGATAATGTTTTAATTATCAAAACCCAAATTCAAAGAAGTTGTTTTGTAGGGGGCAGCGCATTTTTCCTCAAAAACAAAACTGCTTGCGCCCCCTGGCAAAACAACATGTCAATCACTGACAAGTTATGAACAAAACTTTTACCAAACAACTGGGCATAACCTTCCTGCGGAGCGTTGTACACAGGGGCGCAGCTAATTTTGTCGCGTAAGTCCTGCAGAGGTGGTAAATAATTTTTGCGATATTCCGTTGTGGGGTTTACTTTGACAGGCAACTGCAAGATTTCAAGACAAATTGTCAGTATTTTAAAATTGAGCTGTGCCAAATATTCTTCTCGGGAATAAATTAACTTTTGAATAGTATCGGCGTAATGCTCGAAATAAGGCGCTTTGCCATAGGCTGTGCGAATGCTTCGCCAGTGGTGATTTTGCCATGGCTGGTGGTAGTCTATGCGTACTTGGCAGTAAGGAGTTTTACCCTCTGTTTTGAGTACGGGGACAGTAAGCCGCTGCACTTGATGAGGACCTAAAATATAGCATCGATTTTTACAGGTTTTCTTTTCGTAGTGGCAATAAAATTCTGCTAACACTTTTTCTTTATCCAACAAATGGATAAAAGTTTCTACGCTTGGAAAATAATGCAAGTCTATCACCGCTTCGGGTTGCATTAAGGGTGTATTTTTGCCCGCAAAGTAAGGCAAGTGGAGTATGTTCACAAGTCAGGTGCAAGTGCGAGTTCGCTATGCCCATACCGACCAAATGGGATATGTTTACTATGGGAATTATGCAGAATTTTTTGAAATTGCTCGCCTAGAGGCACTTCGCAACATTGGGCTAAACTACAAAGAGCTCGAAGCCTCAGGGGTGATGATGCCTGTTTATGAGCTGTACTCGCGCTATCTTGCCCCTGCTGCTTTTGACGATTTGCTTACCATTAAAGTAGTAATTAAAGAATTGCCTTCAGCGCGTATAACGTTCCACTACGAAATTTTTAACCAACATGAACAATTAATTCACATCGGTTACACTACACTTGTTTTCATTAGCAAAGAAAATCGCAAGCCTTGCCGCGCTCCTGTACAACTTTTGAAAGCACTGCAACCTTATTTTGAGTAACTTTAGAACCAGAGCGCAATGAGCAAGTTAGCCAAACTAAAATCTCATCGTCGTAAAAATCGGCAAAACTGGACTTAGACAAATAGAACGACATTTTGCAGGTTAAACTGCAAAAATTGCAAGCTGAATTTCAAATGAAGGCAAACATTCCTTCATAAAGCCAAAAAATGCTCGCGATAGTAAAAAATGCGCACTGCGAAAAACGAGTGCTTGTAAATTTTACTTTTTTAGCTTATGCTTGAACAACTTTTCAAATTTTTCTACCTTAGGGGCAATTACAAAAGCGCAATAGCTCTGATGCGGATGGCGGTTAAAATAATTTTGGTGGTATTCTTCTGCTTTGTAGTAGTTATCGTTGAGCGGAACAATTTCTGTTACAATTGGTTTGTCAAAAATTTTTGCCTCCTCAAGGGCTGCTTTGTACTTCTGAGCGATTTGCCGTTGCACATCGTTGTGGTAAAAAATGACGGAGCGGTATTGTGGACCAATGTCATTGCCTTGTCGATTAGGAGTAGTAGGGTCATGAGTTTTCCAAAAAATCTCTAGTAACGCTTCGTAAGAAATTTTGTCAGGATCATATACGATGCGGCACACTTCAGCATGCCCTGTATTTTTTTGACACACTTGTTCATAGGTGGGGTTTTTTACATGCCCTCCTGCATAGCCTGATTCCACATGTAATACGCCTTCAACGCGTTGGAAGATGGCTTCTACACACCAAAAACAGCCTCCTCCAAAAGTAGCGGTATCGGTGCGAGTAGTAGGGACAGTCATAGTCAGCTCTTGTTTGTGTTGTGAAGCAGATCGGCATGCAACATTGGCAATGCTAATGATCCACAATAGTAAAAAACTTGTAGAAAGATGCATCAATTTTAGCAATCTTTGCGCTGATATCACCAACAAAACCTCTTTTGAAAGCATGTTGTTTAGTGCGAAATATACTTTTGTTGTGGCAATTGTATTGACTTTAGTCAGTAGCTCTCTGTTGGTAGTGGCGGATTCTTCTTCTCTATCTTCGGACTCGCTAAAGCGAAAGACTGCCATTCAAAGTGTAGGAGTGTTCCCCTTGCCCAGTAGATTGGAGTTTGCTGGCGAGGCAGTGCCTTTGGAAGATGCCGAAATACGCGAGCGCCTTGAGCGCGAAATAATACAAAATGCCTACAAACATTCAGCCACTATCTTGATTCTCAAGCGCGAAAAACGCTGGCGGCAACTCATTACCCGCATTTTAAAAGAACAAGACGTGCCAGAAGACTTTTTTTATCTGGCCGTTGCCGAGAGCGAACTAGACGAATACGCTCAATCCCCCGTAGGCGCACTAGGGTTCTGGCAGTTTATCAGAAACACGGCTAATAAGTACGGCTTAGAAGTAAGCGATCAAGTAGACATGCGCCGCGACCCCATCGCTTCTACTTATGCGGCTTGCCGTTACTTCAAGGAGGCTTATCGCAAATTTAGCAATTGGACTTTAGTGGCTGCTTCTTACAATCGTGGCATAGCAGGCATAGAAAATGCCCTCAAAGCTCAAAAAGTCAGCAGTTTTTACGACTTGTACCTCAACCGCGAAACTTATCGCTACGTGATGCGCATTTTAGCCCTCAAACTGATTATGGAAAACCCCTCCGAATACGGCTTTAACATCAGTGAATCAGATAAATATCCTCCTTACCTTACCAAGCAAGTGCAAATAGATACCACCATTAACGATCTGCCTCAGTTTGCATTGGAAAGAGGTATTACCTACAAAATCTTAAAAATTTACAATCCCTGGCTCAACAGCTCCGACTATCGCCTTGTGGTTCCCAAAGGAAAATCTTACACTATCTCTTTGCCCGTTGATGTAAAGGAACCGGAGGCAAGATAAAGGAAGCACCAGGGGCATGCTCGTAGTAACCTGGCAAATCTTGAAAAGGAGCTAGAGGCTCAAAGGTGTTGAAATGTCTTAGGTAGCGCGCTTCGGTAGTAAGGCAAAAGTCAGTAAGCAATAGCCGCTCTGCCCAAGGGTGCAGCGCAAGTGCAGGAAGGCGATAAAAAGCTATTGACAATATAGCTACCATCAACAGCCCAATCCATGCTATGGCAGCAAAATACGGTACTCGGTTTGGAAACATAGTCGCTGACAAGTTAAGTAGAAGAGTGTTGAACTACTTTTTTCTTGTTGATATTTTTGCTTTGTTGTTGATTTATTACTCCGAAACGGCTGCAAATAGGGCATTTTTCTGGCTGATGCCCTCTAGCAGGGCAGTATTGCCGACCAAAGAAAATAATTTGCAAATGCAATTTATTCCACAGTTTTTTAGGAAATAATTTCTTCAAATCTGCTTCCGTTTGTTCAACGCTTTTGCCGCTGCTAAGTCCCCAGCGCGCTGCTAAACGGTGAATGTGCGTATCTACTGGAAAAGCAGGCACCCCAAAAGCTTGCGACATGACCACTGAAGCTGTTTTGTGCCCTACGCCAGGTAAGGATTCTAATTCTTCAAAGGTCTGCGGCACTTTTCCATTGTATTTTTCTACTAAAATTTTAGAAAGCTCATATATTGCCACGGACTTTCTAGGGGCAAGTCCACATGGCTTGATAATTTCTCGAATTTCTTCTACGGAAAGTTTTATCATGTCAAAGGGATTGTTTGCCTTTGCAAATAAAATTGGCGTAATTTTGTTTACGCGCTCGTCTGTGCATTGAGCCGAAAGCAAGACGGCAATCAACAATGTATAAGGGTCGCTATGGTGCAGCGGCACAGGCGTTTGGGGATAAAGTTGGTCCAAAATAGCTGCAATTTCACGCGCCTTTTGCTTTTTGGTCATTTCCTTCGGTATCAGATTTGCAAATTTAATCTTGAAAAAGTACTGCAATACAACCCCGTTTGACTGGAAATTGTTGAGTGTTATGGCTTTTCTTGCTTGCACACTACTAAGCGTGCTGGCAGCACTGCCAGCAAGTGATTTGCCCAAAATGAAAAAGGTCAAGCTCACTGACGGCATTACAGTGCAACTGCCTGAAGACTTTCGCCCCATGACCAATGACGAAATTGCTTCCCGTTACCTTACCTATCGCAAGCCATTGGCTATGTATACCGATCAAGGCGGCGTAGTAGATTTTGGGCTTAACATGGCAGCAACTACCTGGCGATACGAGGATTTAGATATTTTAAAAAGTTTTTACAAGGCAACCATCATGCAAATGTTTACCAGTGTCAATTTTATTCGCGAAGGAATTGAACAAATTAACAATCGTCGGTATGCTTTTTTCGAGTTCATCTCCGAACTTCGCAGCGATGCCAAAGATGCTATCAAACGCCCTCCTAAAGTCAATTACACTTACATACTTTACACTGTCATTGGCGAAAATGTTTACATTGTAAATTTTACCTGCCCTGCTGAGGTTCGCAGCCGATGGCAACCCATTGCTCGCGCCATTGTCAAGACTATAAAAACTGGCTAAAACACCTTGACAAATTGGCAAAAATGCACTTACTTGTTGGATTACTAATCCCCTGCTCATGATTTACAAAGCGCTGGCATTACAAGTTACTTGCCGTGCCATCAACCAGCTAAAGACGAAAGAAGAAGTAAAGGCACATATTCAAAGGGAAATTCAGCGCATTGGAGCCCAAATCAAGGCGTCCATTTCCTTTATCGGTAAGGATGTAAAGCTAGTAGTGTTGCCTGAGTATTTCCTGACGGGCTTCCCAATGGGAGAAAGCATAGAAAGCTGGCGCTACAAAGCCTGCATCGACCCCGATGGAGAAGCATACCAGCAGCTAGGGCAACTAGCCCAAGAAAATAGCCTCTATCTATGTGGCAACGCCTACGAAACAGATCGACATTTTCCTAATTTGTATTTTCAGTGCAGTTTTATTATCGCTCCTTCAGGAGATGTAATTTTGCGCTATCGTCGGCTTAATTCCATGTTCGCCCCTACTCCGCACGACGTATGGGAAAAATACCTGGATATCTATGGATTGGAAAATGTTTTTCCAGTAGTCAAAACTGACATCGGCAACCTTGCTTGCATTGCTTCAGAAGAAATCTTGTACCCCGAAATAGCTCGTTGTTTTGCCATGCGCGGCGCAGAGATATTCTTGCACAATACTTCAGAAATCGGCAGCCCCATGCTCACGCAAAAAAATGTAGCAAAGCTGGCACGGGCTATAGAAAATATGGCTTACGTGGTTTCTGCTAACTCGGCAGGCATTGAGGGCACCCCCATTCCAATGGCTTCCACTGATGGGGGCTCGAAAATTATCAACTACAATGGGCTTGTGTTAGCAGAAGCAGGATATGGAGAAAGCATGGTGGCAAACGCAGAGATAGATTTGCATGCGCTGCGCCATTTTCGCCGCCGCCCTGGAATGGGAAATTTTCTTGCACGGCAGCGCTTTGAGCTCTATGCCCAAAGTTATGCCGAACACAGTTTTTATCCCCCCAATACATTGCTAGCTCAAGAGCCTGACCGAGGTCACTTTATGCACATGCAAGCCTTGGTAATAGAGCGCTTGGAAAAAATAGGGGTCCTCTAAACCAAAAGCGACATTTTGTCAGAAGGGAACCGATACAGGGAATGAGGTATAATAATTGTGAATAGAACCATAGGAGGACATGCCATATGCCTAATAACGATTGGCGTCGTAAACCAAAAATGAAATTCAGGGTGCTTTACTTAGGCTTTCCTGTTTTTGAGTCTGAAAGTCATGCCCTTTGTGTACAAGTGGCGACGGCATGCGGCTACCCGCAATTTTTTATCCAAGCATTCCGCAATGGCATGCACATAGGCACTACTGGCTACATTGCTGAACCTATCCCTAAATTTAAACCTTAACGCCTGATAGCTTACTCATGTGAAATACGCGCAACTGAGCGATGAAGAACTGCTACAAAAACTCGCCGCCCACGACGCAAAGGCTTTCGAAGCCATTTATACCCGGTATGCGCGGCGGCTGTTTGCAGTAGCAGTACGCAAAGTTGCTCTGGAAACGGCGCAAGAAATTGTTCAGGAAGTATTCGTAAGACTTTGGCAAAATCGCACTCAGCCCGTAGGTAACCTTGCTGCCTACCTGTTGGCAGCAGTGCGCTACGGGCTTATTAACCATTTTCGCCACGAATGGATAAAAGAACGCTTCTCCTTGCAAAATCATCAACAAAATAGCCAATATTGCCAAACAAATGAATGTTTTTTAAACGAAATCATGCAGTCTGTAGAACAGGCCCTCAGTCAACTGCCTGCTAAAACGCAGCTTGTTTTTCGCATGAGCCGCTTTGAAGGCTTTTCAAACAAGGAAATCGCCCAGCAACTTGCCATTAGTGAAAAAGCGGTAGAGTACCATATCACTCAATCGCTCAAGGTGCTGCGGCAATACCTCAAACCATTCTTGTCAGTGGTAATATCACTTTTCAAGCTCCTCTTTTGACTGCTCTATTGCTTGCAAAATATCTTGCCAAATATCTGCTGGATTTTCCAAACCTACTGAAATTCTTATCAGCCCAGGAGTAATTCCAACGGCAGTGCGCTCTTGTTCTGTGAGTTTGGAATGCGTAGTAGTTGCTGGATGGGTAACGATGGTGCGCGCATCGCCTAAGTTAGCAGTAAGAGAAAGCATTTGCAAGGCATCGATGAACTTTTTGGCTCTTTGTGCTCCTCCTTTGAGTTCAAAACTCACTACGCCGCCGCCTAATCGCATTTGTCGGCGCGCTAATTCATACTGGGGATGAGTAGGCAAAAACGGGTATTTAACCCACGCCACTTGCTCATGACTGGCTAGCCGCTGGGCTATCTCCAAAGCATTGGCACAGTGTTTTTCCATCCGAATTGCCAGCGTCTCCAAACTCTTGGACAATACCCATGCATTAAACGGCGACATAGCAGGTCCTGTATGCCTTGCAAAAAAACGCACCTCCTTAATGAGCTCTTTTTTTCCCAGTACCGCTCCGCCAATTACCCTGCCTTGTCCGTCTATAAACTTAGTAGCCGAGTGAGTGACGATATGCGCTCCATAGCGGGCAGGATTTTGCAAGTAAGGCGTGGCAAAGCAATTATCTACGTTAAGGATGATGCCGTGCCTGTGGGCTATCTCTCCCAACCATGAAAGATCAATTAAGTCTAAGGCGGGATTGGAAGGCGTTTCTACAAAAATCATTTTCGTATTAGGCTGAATGGCTTGCTGAAAACTTTCAGGGCGATGCAGGTCGGCATAGGTGTGCGCAATGCCCCAACGTGGCAAGATTTGAGTCAAAATTTGGTGAGTAGAACCGAACACAGACCTGGATGCCACGATATGATCGCCGCTGCGCAACAAAGCTGCCATACTGATAAACATAGCAGCCATGCCCGAAGCAGTAGCCACTCCATCCTCTGTACCTTCTAACTTGCAAAGTTTTTCTACCAGTTCAGAGGTGTTGGGATTAGAAAAACGCGTATAAATATTGCCCAATATTTCTTCGGCAAAAAGAGCACGCCCTTGCTCAGCATCTTCAAAAGTGAAACTCGAAGTAAGGTACAGGGGAACGGCGTGTTCTCTAAAATGAGTCCGCTCTGCTTGGGTGCGTATAGCAAGGGTCTCAAAGTGGCGTTGATTTTCCATAGTTGCAATTTAGCAAGGCAATTCTATTTTTAGCAAAACTTTTACAAGAGGACCTATCTTTGAGCCATGGCTGAAAGCATTACAATTGACCCCACTCTTGGCAAGGCGGAAAAATACACTGCCCTTTTGCCACAAATTTATGCCCTCACTGAAAATGAAAACGACATGATTGCAAATTTGGCTAACATAGCCGCTGCCTTGAAAGAAGCAATGGGATTTTTTTGGGTCGGTTTTTATCTAGTCAAAGGAAATCAACTCGTGTTAGGTCCCTTTCAAGGACCTGTAGCTTGCACGCGCATCGACTTTGGCAAAGGAGTTTGTGGCTATGCATGGCAAATGCGCCAAACTGTTCTAGTGCCCGATGTAGAACAATTTCCAGGACATATTGCCTGCAGCACCCTCTCTAAGTCAGAAATTGTAGTGCCGGTGATAAAAGACAACCAAGTAACTATGGTGCTGGATGTGGACAGCGACCAACTCAACAACTTTGATACTACAGACCAGTATTTTTTAGAACAACTTGCCTGCTGGATTGCCGAAAAAATTTGCATGTAGCATCAGTTGTAATCAAAATCAAATGCAAAAAATTCAAATCAATGACATTTACAAGCTATGTTTGCCAAACCGAAAAGGCAAAAGAGCTTCAACGCCATCTACCACTCTAATTTGACCGTCCTCTCCTTCCATGATGATGCGCATGGATTTTTGCTGCCGATCTTGGTACTCTGCAATGACTTGGCAACAAGCTCCGCAAGGATGGGCAGGGCGGTACCTGTTCTCTCCTGCCCTTTGCGCACTTACTGCTAACATCTCAATGGTTTGACCACTGTAGTGAGCACCTGCTGCAAATAATGCCGTTCTTTCAGCACACAAGCCCGAAGGATAAGCCGCATTTTCTTGATTACTACCTATAACCACTACGCCATTGGATAACAATGCAGCAGCTCCTACGCAAAAGCCAGAGTAAGGAGCATAAGCAGTAGAAATAGCCCGCCGCGCTGTTTCTAACACGAAGCGTTCTTTTTCTGGTAACTCTTCAAGGCAAGAGTATAGCCAAAACGAAATGTGTAAATGGATAGCTTTAGGCATAGAAAATCTCGACGCAAGCTAAATTTTTAAGAACTGACTGCTGGCGACCAACATCTAGCCAGCAGCCAGTTTATTTGCACCTTATCAATAGCCTGGATTTTGTACTAAGTTTTTGTTGGTGTCTATTTCGCGCTGAGGAATGGGCAACACCAATGCGTTGGCGTTAAAATTCAGGCTTGCCGTTACGGGCAGGCGATTGCGCTTCAGGTCGTGAATTTGATGTCCTTCAAAAGCAAGTTCTAGCTTGCGCTCTCGAAGGATATCGCTGAGAGTTAAAGTAGTCAAAGGCGGTAAGCCTGCGCGCTGACGGACTGCATTAATATCCGCAAGCGGAGTAGCCCCCACTTGCTGATTCAGTCGGAAATTGCACTCGGCACGAGTAAGAAACATCTCCGTAATTCGGACTACGGATATGTCGCCATACTGGTCTTTGTATTTAGAAGTGAAAGTATTAGCTCCTGTGCGATAAAAAAAGTCGCGCCGCAGGTCGCCAGGGCTATACAAGTCCAAGTGCTTTGTCTGCACGCGAATGTCTCCCCTGCCTTGGAAGGCCGCCGAGGCGTAAAAAGTATTCATGTTGTTTACTCCATCTTGGTCGGTAACCACAATGCGGAAGATGTGTTCTCGGGCATAGTCAGCGGCATTTTCGTTGAATACATCGGCAAAATTGCGCGCCATTGCATAGCGTCCAGTGTTGATAACGCGGTTAGCGGCATCGCGAGCCTCCGCGTAGCGTCCTTGCATGAGATACACGCGCGAAAGCATGGCAGCAGCAGCGCCTTTGGTGGCAAAGATGCCGTTAGAGGTAGGTAGTAACTGCTCTGCTTTGGTCAGGTCGGCAATTACTTGGTTGTAAACCTGCTCTACCGAATTGCGCGAGACAAAATCTGCATCGGTTACTATGCGAGTAGGTTTGAGGATAATAGGCACGCCAGGGTTGGTAGCATTGTTGCCATCGCCCCAAGTTTTGGCATATAAGCGCACTAGCTCAAAGAGCATAATGCCGCGAATGAATAATGCCTCCCCTTCTACCCTTGCCCTGTCCTGCGGATTGACCTTATCCAAAGCCGAAAGCACGTTATTGGCTCGGTTAATGACGTTGTAACAACTACTCCATATACCTGCCACTACTCCGTTGGTAGTGGTGATGGACTTTCGCCAGATTTCATCTAAGGTAGAAAAAGTGCCGCCAAAGACTACTTCGCGGTCATCGCCTAGTAATTCAGCAGTATAGAGCAAAGCTCCGCCGTACACATTGCCACTAGATAAGCCATCGTAAGCCCCTGTGAGGGTTACTTTTACTGCTTGGTCATCGCTTAAGGCAATGCCTTCGTCGATACTTTGGGTAGGTTCTACATTGAGCCTTTCGCCGCAGGCTATCAAAAAGAGCACAAGAGCGGCAAGAGAAAGAATATTTGCAATTTTCATATGGCTTTTCCGTTTTAAAATCCTACATTGATCCCAAAGGTAACAGTGCGCGGCTGAGGAGCGGTATAAAAGTCATAGCCTTGCGCAATGTTAGTTACAATATCATCGGCATTGACTTCTGGATCCCAGCCTTTGTATTTGGTGAAAGTTGCTAAGTTTTGTCCTGAGATAAAAATGCGGGCAGCGTTCATTTTTAGTTTGGCAGCGTACTGCTTGGGCACGTTGTAAGAAAGGGTAACGTTTCGCAAGCGCACAAAAGAACCATCGTAGATAAAGCGGCTCGAAGGTTGCGCCCCATTGTTGAAAAACAAGCGTGCCTCTGGAACGTCAGTATTCCGATTTTGCGGTGTCCATGCATTGAGTTGATCAACCGTTTGGTTGTCCTCAAACCGACCATTAGCAGAGGAGAAGCGTCCCACGCCGTAGAAGTTAATCTTTTGTCCTAACTGCGCGTTGAAAAATACGCTAAGGTCAAATCCTTTATAGCTAACAGTGTTGGTAATACCTCCTGTCCACTTAGGCAAGGGGCTGCCCACTACTACGCGTTGGGCTTCATTGTATCGGTTAGTAGTACTGCGGTCGATAGAGCCATCGGGCAAAACGCGATTGCGGTACCAGAGGGCATCTCCATTTTCGGGATTTACGCCAGCGTACTCAGCAGTGAAGAATACTCCTAAGGGTTGCCCTTCCATGGCGCGGCTCATGTTATTCAACCCTGCTTCGATAATTTGCCCTGCCAGATTAGTTACTTTGTTGATGTTGCGAGCAGCATTAAAGCTGGTGCGCCATCTAAGTTCGCCCGTAAGGTTTTCGGTGTTGATCACTATTTCAACGCCCTTGTTGGTCATCTCTCCTACGTTGCGCACTTGGGTAGTAAATCCCGTAGTAGCTGGCACATTCACATTGAGCAGCAAGCCAGTGGTATGCTTATAGTAGTAGTCTATCTCTCCACTAATGCGGTTGTTAAGCAGTCCAAAGTCTAGACCAGCATCTATTTGGTCGGTGGTTTCCCAGCTTAGATGGGGGTTTGCCAGTTGAACAGGTGCTTGTCCCGGGTTGCCTGCATAGCCTGCACCTGCAAACAAACCACGAGCAGGAAAGTTGCCAATTTCAGCGTTTCCTGTGCGTCCATAGCTGCTGCGGAGTTTGAGGAAAGAAACTATTGCATTGTCTTTCAAAAAGTGCTCTTCGCTCAATATCCACCCTAAAGAAGCAGCGGGGAAAAATCCATATTTGCTTTCGTTGCCAAAGCGGCTCGAGCCATCTACGCGGGCGCTTAGGCTAACTAAATAGCGCTCTTTAAACTTGTAATTTGCTCGTAGGAAGTAAGACAAAAAGCGAAAATCAGTTTGAGAAGAACTACCATCGGTTTTGCGAGCAGCACTGGCAATCATGCGGTAAGCATCAGAAGGAAAATCGCGTCCTTCTATAAAGTTGCCCTTTTGTTGGGACTCTTGGTAGGATATACCTGCTACCGCAGTAATGCCATGCTGACCAAATGAGCGGTCAAAGGTGAAAAAGTTATTGGTATTGTAATTTTCCACTCGGGTATAGAGGTTGCGCCCTAGCCCTAAAGGGGCTCCGAAGTTGCGTTGAGTTTTGCTGTTGTAGTATAGCTCCTCGTGTTGATTGAGGAGGTCTACTCCAAATTCAGAGCGGAAACTTAGCCCTTTGAATATTTCTAGTTGCCCGAATAAGGTGCTGATGTTGCGGTAAACGGTGGTGTTGTAGTAGGCGTTGCCGATGTTAATCAAGGGATTGTAGTACAAGGGCAGGCTAATATCTCCAGGAGGGGTGCCTATGGGCAAGTTGGTTTGCGGATCGATGTGTGGAGTGATGGAAGGGATTGCCACTATTTGCATGGGGTTGTCAAACTGCCGATCTCCCGAGATGCGCTGGTTGAGCGTGCGCGCAAGCCCCATATTAGCTCCTAAAGTAAAGCGATTGGACAGCCGGTGTTCTAAATTAACTCTTCCTGAAATGCGCTGTAGACCATTGCCTATTAAAATGCCTTTTTGGTCTAGCAGTTGTCCTGAAACGTAAAAAGCCGTTTTTTCATTGCCGCCGTTAATATTGAGGTCGTATTGCGTCATAGGAGCATGTTGGAAGGCAAGCGATCCCCAGTCCGTATCCACATTTTGCCCTAAACTTTGCACTTCAAAGAACTCTTTGATGTAAGTAGTGTAAGAATCGGGGTCGTTGGGGGAAATGCCTTCAATGCGGTCAGAATTAGCGGCAGCCATGAGGTAAAATTCTCGGTATTGTTGTGCATTGAGAAACTTGACGCGGCGAGTGGGTTTGCTGTTGCCCAATTGCACTCCGAAGTTGATATTGGTTTTGCCAGCCTTTCCGCGCTTGGTAGTTACTAGCACTACGCCATTAGCAGCCCGCGAACCAAAAATAGCCCCTGCAGAAGCATCCTTTAAAATTTCAATGGATTCAATATCTTGAGGATTGATATCAGCCAGAGGGTTAGTAGCTCCGCCAAAGCTGCCTAAGTCAGCTGTAGTAACTGGAATGCCATCAATGACATACAAAGGTTCATTAGAAGCCGATACCGATGACTGACCCCGCACGCGCACTTGAATAGCCTGCCCCAATTTACCGCCTCCTGCATTGACTACTACTCCTGCCGCCTTGCCTTGGATGGCATTGTCAAAAGTAGGTAATGGCATGTCTTTAATTTCCGTGCCCCCTACTTTAGCAATGTTTCCCGTTACTTCGCGTTTAATTTGCTGTCCATAGCCTGTTACAACCACTTCTTGCAAAGTACGCGTGTCAGGCAACATTTCTACGTCAATGCTTGTGCGATTGCCGATTTCTATTTCTTGGGTTACAAATCCAACAAAGCTAAAGACCAACACTTTAGCCTCAGCGGGTACTTTGAGTTGGTAGCGCCCTTCACCATCGGTAGCAGTGCCTATGGTCGTGCCTTTGGCCAAAATCGACACACCAGGCAAGGGAACTTTTTCAGCGCCATCGGTTACAACGCCGCTAATTTGCCTTTCTTGCCCTAGGATCGTCCAGGATAGCGAAAGGGCAAATAGGCTGGTAAAAATTTTTCTTTTCATAGGCAGATAAAAATTGAAAAAAGCGCTCTAATGTAGAGAGATGCCGCCACTTGTGGAAGTGATGGCTAACTTTTTTTGCTTGTTAGCATTAAAGCAAGCTTTGAAACAGTTGTACGTATCGCTGGCGCTGAGAGTGTTGGGAGTAAAATAATTCTACCGTCTTTCTGCCAGCTTGCCCTAGTTGCTCCCTAAGGGACTCATTTTCAATGAGTAAAGAAAGTTTATCTACCCATTCTTCCACAGTAGCTGCTAAAAATCCATTTTCGCCATCGCGTATTATTTCTCGATTCACTCCTACAGGGGAGAGCACGGCAGGAATGCCCAAACTCATGTAAGTAAGTCCTTTGAAGCCGCACTTGCCGCGCGTCCAGGGGGTATCTGGCAAGGGCATAATGCCGATATCTATTTCAGCTAATTCTTCTAGTTCTGTGTCAGGATGCCAAGCAACACCTTGAATGCCAAGAGCTTGATGGTGGTAGCGCGCCTCGCCGATGAGTTTAAAGCGCACCCTTGCCCCGTATTTCTCTTTGATGGCAATCAAGGCTGGCAGGCCATATTCAAAATGTTCAATAGTGCTAAAGCTACCTGTCCAGCCGATGACAACGGCTCGGGGCGATTGCTGGCGGTAGCGCTTTCTTGCTTGCGCAAAACGCTGATTATGAGGGCAAAAAATAGTAGTGTCTAACGTAGTGGGAACAATGGCTACCCTAGGATTAAACTGCAAGGCGTAGTTGGCTAAGTATTGATTACCTACGATGACTAAATCGCACCACTTGATAATTTTGTTAATTTTTTGAGCATTTTTAAGCCATGCTAATGACTTGTTACCCTCTGAAACCACTGGCAGCCAGATGGCATCGTCAAAATCGACAATCATTTTGACACCTGCGCGTTTGAAGAGCCATTCAAAAAGCGTTAAACCAGTAAAATGAGCTTCTCGGTAGAGGAAAACGATATCGTATTGCTTGATGCGCCACCAATCTTTACAGCGAATCCACAAACTTTTAAGAAAAATTTTCAGCTTGCCTAGATAATTACCATGAGAATAAAAAATTTGGTCCTCTTGTGGGGTAGGAATCAATGGCGAAATGTCGTAGTCAAAACCTGCTTGCAAGAGAGCTTGGAGGTATTGTTCGAAGCGGAAGCGTTGCCCTGGAGAGCGCCCCAGACGATGTCCTACAGCAAAGAGTATCTTAGGCTTGCGCATAAGTAGGATAAGAAGCTGTGGAAGCGAACTGAATTTGCCGAATTAACCTGCGCCGTTTGTTTTTTTCTAATATAATAGTCAGGGCCGCTACATAAAACGGCATCATGGGAATTTTGTAGCGCACCAAAGTGCCAAAATTGCCAGAAGTAACTCCTACTGCGAAGGAAAAAGCTAAGGCAAATGCCAAAGCAGCAAAAACGAAGTGTTCTGCAAAAATAGTAGCTACTGCTTTGCGAAGACCTACTTTATAAAGCACGCGCAAAGTCAGAAAAATAAAGAAAGTAGCTTCTATGGCTGCCACTAGTTGGACAGGGCTTCTGGCTTCCCATAAAAATGGGCGAAAAAGCGAAACAGTGACCCCATATGGTACATATTTTAGCAAGCCAGTTAGGGAACCATCAAACTCTGGAATTTCATAAGCCGATCCCTGTCCCTCGGCTTGGCGATGCAAATAGGTAGCAGTTACTTCCGCTTTTGCGGCAATTTTGTCTAAACTATAAGCCGTATCAGCAGTGAGCTTTAGTACTGCTAGCAGGCTAAGCGTCCCCCCTACTCCTATAAGAAAAGGAACTGAAAGAGCCTTTGCTAACTTTGAGCGCATATTGTCGCGAAAGCGCAGGAAGAGCCAGAGCATAAGAGCAGGGATCAGGCAATACATGATGTAAATTTTAATAGAAGCTACTAAGAAAAATCCAAGTGCACCTATGAGCAAGTTGCGCAGCAGGTTTTTGCGCTGTATAATGCCAAAGTAAAAAGCATGTACCACCAATCCCATACCTCCGAAGGTAATGCTGTCCTTCATTAGCCCTGAGCCCCAGAAAACAACCGATGGAATAAATAATACGGCTATAGCTAGCGTTCTGTAATAGGGTGGATACATGTGTGCCATTGCTAAATAAAAAGCCCAACTGCCTAGAAAACTGAATGTAGCAAAAAGTACAGCACTGGCAGAGTAAACGCTTCCAGTAAGCAGGTTAGCTACCGCTACAAGCCTTAACAAAAAGTACGTGTCATGGTCCTTGCGGTAGTAAAACATGTTCATGGAAAGGTAGGGGAAAGTTTCAGGGTCGTACTCCAGGGGACCGAAGATAAGTTTGAAAAATGCTGAGGGGCTGTTGTAAAAACTATCGGTGATATACCTACCCAAGATATAGTACAAATCCGTATCCCCGCCGCCGTAGTAGAAAAAATAAATTAATCCAAGAGCAATTGCTCCTGCAAATTTTGCCATTAACGCGGGCATGAAAAACTTGCGCAAGTGCGGCGGAGAAAGTTGGCGCCGCAATGCATACATCACGAAGCTGATGACTAAAATGTAAACTGGTGTAATGAGCAAGTCCCGAAAATCCATCAGTCAGCTATCATCTGTTCAAATTCTTCCTCTGAAATGATCTTGACGCCCAGTTTTTCAGCTTTTGATAATTTGGCAGGTCCTACTCCCTCTCCCGCCAGTAGAAAATCAGTTTTAGAAGAAACCGAACTGACATTTTTGCCGCTGTGCGAGGCGATGAGTTGCTTGAGCTCTTCTCGGCCATACTTTTTAAAAGTACCCGAAATAACAAAAGTTTTGCCTTCTAGCTTATGGCTACGCACTGTTGTATTTTCTGGTATGCTTAGTTGCACTCCTGCAGCTTTCAACCTTTCCAGATAAGCGCGATTGTCTGGATCGGCAAACCAGCGGAGCACACTATCGGCTATTTTTTCGCCAATTTCGGGCACTTGCATCAGCGTTTCTTTGTCAGCCTTAGCCAAGGAATCAATATCCTTGAAGTAAGCAGCTAGTTTTTCTGCTACTGTTTCTCCTACAAAGCGAATGCCTAAGGCAAACAGCACGCGGCTAAAAGGTTGGTTTTTGGAAGCCTGAATGCCGTTGATGATATTTTGCGAAGAAAGTTCTTTAAACCCTTCAAGTTGTAAAATATCTTCACGGCGGAGCTGATACAAGTCGGCAGGAGTTCTGATAAGTCCTTTTTCGAAAAATAAATCTACTGTTTTAGCCCCTATGCTATCAATGTTCATAGCTTTGCGGCTAATAAAATGTTCTATTTTGCCTTTTAGCTGAGGAGGGCAACTTTTCTCATTAGGGCAATAAAAAGCTGCCTCGCCTGGATGGCGCACCAAAGGCGTGCCGCATTCGGGGCAATGGGTAAGAAAGCGAATTTTGGGCGCGCTAGGAAGGCGCTTGGATAGATCCACCCCGGTGATTTTGGGAATAATTTCGCCGCTTTTTTCGATGAAAACCGTGTCTGATTGATGCAAATCCAAGCGAGCAATTTCGTTGGCATTGTGCAAAGTAGCTCGTTTGACAGTAGTTCCAGCTAGTTTTACAGGGCGGAGGTTTGCCACAGGGGTAATAGCTCCTGTGCGCCCTACTTGGTAGCTAATAGAAAGCAGTTGAGTAGCTGCACTTTCAGCTTTGTACTTGTAAGCAATCGCCCAGCGAGGACTTTTGGCGGTATAGCCTAGCTCTTCCCTTTGCACATAGTTGTTAATTTTAATTACAACGCCGTCGGTATCTACGGGCAAATGATGGCGTTTGGTTTCCCACTCTTTAATAAAATCAAAAACTTCTTCAATATTTTTACAAAGTCGGTAGTAAGGCGAGATCTGAAAGCCAATTTGCCCCAAGTAGTGTAGCGCTTCGGCATGAGTGGCAAAGGGATTGTTTTGACAAAGCAAATCGTAAATGTAGGCATCTATTTTGCGCCGCGCTACTAGAGCAGAGTCTTGCATTTTGAGGGTACCTGCCGCTGCATTGCGGGGGTTGGCTAAATAACTTAGCAATTTTTTGCCTTCTTTTTCGCGTTGTTGGTTTTCTTCTTCAATTTCTTGATTGAGTTGATCAAAAACATGTCGGCTCATGAATCCTTCGCCGCGCACTTCGAACTCTGCAGGCAATTGGTCTGCTTGCACGCGCAAGGGCAAAGTGCGAATGGTTTTGATGTTAGCAGTAATGTCGTCGCCTTGTTCGCCGTCGCCGCGGGTAGCTCCCAGTACAAGGAGCCCTTCTCGATAAGTGAAGCTAAGCGCTACGCCATCCCATTTGAGCTCGCAAACGTATTCAAAAGGCTGATTTTGAAGCCCTTTTCGCACTCGCTGGTCAAACTCAAACAGCTCGCCGAGGCTATAAGTGTTGCTCAAGGAAAGCATGGGGTACTTATGCCGCACTTGTGGGAACTCCTTGGTAATGGTGCCCCCTACGCGTTGAGTGGGTGAATCTGGACGAGCAAATTCAGGAAATTGCTGCTCTAGCCTCATGAGCTCTTCCATTAATTGGTCGAACTGGTAATCGCTAATTTCCGACACCGCGTCGTGGTAGTAGCGATAGTTGTAATAGTTGATTTTTTCTACTAGTTCGTTGATGCGTTGTTGAGCCTGTTGTTGAGTCATTGTGCTTGTTGAAATTTTTTCCACCATGTCATACCAACTGCAACCCAATGTTGAAAGTCCGCTACGGGGTAAACTCGAGGCTCGAAATACTGCAAAAGGTACTGGTGAGCAGCAAAATACTGCTGAGATTGCAAAAAGCCTACCAGGTAGTAAAACAAATCTAACTTACAGATGCGGTAAGCTGGGGCATCAAAATCAGGTTTGTCGAAAAAACTTTGGATAGTGGCTAATATTGCTGACTTTTCTTCAAACCATTTCCTCAAAATAGCAAAACTTTCCTTATCAAGAGCAGATTTACTGCCTAGTCGGTCAAAAGTTTTGCGGCAAGAGGTAAATATTTTAACCGCACTAGCAAACTTTTTGGCAAGTTCAAAATCTGGGTTTTCCATTTTTTTGAGCAACTGTTTGGCTTCTTTGCTTTCTGTCCACTGAATCCATCGGCGCAGTTGCTCACTTAGTTCGTAGTGAGCCCGACAGTGAGTCAGTTCTTCTGTTTGCATCCACTCTTGAACAGCCTCCGATAGGCGAGCAAGTTCTTCTTCGCGCTGTTGTTCAAATTGGTAGTGAGCCGTAAACCACTCCAACAATGGAGTAGCTATTGCCTGTTCTGGTTCAGGCAAAGGAGCATCAAAATGCAAAACGAGTCGGTTGGGTTCCCTGTGCACCTGGTAAGGACACAGAAGCACTTGGTCAAGAGGCATTCCTTCCCAAAAAGGTTGCTCCGATAGCGCAAGCCAAATGCCTTTGGAAGTAATTACCATTTCTTCTCCGTGATTTTTTTCAAACGGAGAGAGATAAAAGCGATGCAGTTTGCCTTTGTTTTGTGGATGTAGTAAAATTTTTTGTCCGTCTTCAACTAAAAAAATTTGCAAAGTACTGAAAGAAGCCGCTATGTGCGCTCTTAATTGATGCATGTTTTCGTCAAACAATAAATTTCTAGGAGCGATTAAGACTATTTTGCCCTGAGGTTTTAGCAACCGAATAATGCTTTGCCACCACACTACTAAAAAATCTCGACCTGCATAAGCCGCTTTAGGCAAAGGTCGATGGGCGGGCAATTGAGCAGCAATAAAGTCATATCGAAGGGCGGCAATCTTGCAAGCTGCCTCTTGATTGCCTGTTGTAAAAGGAAACAAACTAGGCTGCATTACCTGGTAAAGAAACAGAGGCGAGGTAGCGGGCTCCGCTAAAGCCAAGTGCGGATATTTCTCCGAACCGACAAAAGAAGCAATGCGAATGTAATCTTCAACTGTTGTGCATAAAATTTTTACATGGGAAGAAGAAGTACGGCATGGTGCAGCATTGACAAAGAGCACTTCAGCAGCCTGATGAGGAATGAAAGGCTCAACAAAAGAAGAACTTGGCGAACTTTTTTCATCTTCAGGGGCTTTTTCTTTAGGCAATGCTAACAATCTTGCTGCATCTTGAAACAAGGGAGTGGTCAGTAAACTAGGCTGTTGATTGAGTTTCTGCTGCATGGTTTGGAGCAACCAAGCAAGAGCTTGTACATTCAAGGCAGGATAAAGGCAAGTGCGCAACATTTCACCAAAGCGCGCAAAGTCCTCCCCTGCTTCAGCCCAGCCCCAATACAACTTTTCTTCACTCACCTTCCTTAACTGTTAGCAAAAATCCCTAAAGGCGAGGTTTGCCTTCAGGGACTGAATTGATTGATAGTAAAACACTTATGCTCAAGCAAAAGCTGGAATTCCTGTAATTTCCTTGCCCAAAATCAACAAATGAATATCATGAGTGCCTTCGTAAGTAATTACAGATTCCAGATTCATCATGTGGCGCATTACGCTATACTCGCCAGTGATGCCCATGGCACCTAGAATTTGGCGAGCTTCGCGAGCAATGTGCAAGGCTATTTCTACGTTGTTGCGCTTTGCCATTGAAATTTGTGCAGTTGTAGCTCTGCCTTCGTTCATCAGCACGCCTAGCCGCCAGGCAAGCAGTTGAGCTTTGGTAATTTCGGTGAGCATTTCTGCTAATTTTTTCTGCACCAGTTGAAAAGAAGCGATAGGTTTGCCGAACTGAATGCGCTCCATCGCATAGCGGCGGGCTGTTTCGTAGCAGTCCATTGCCGCGCCGATCACACCCCATGCAATGCCGTACCGAGCAGAGTCTAAGCACATTAAAGGCGCTCCTAAACCTGTTTTGCCAGGCAAGAGGTTTTCTTTGGGCACCTTGACGTTATCAAAGACCAGCTCGCCCGTGCTGCTTGCGCGCAGGCTCCATTTGTTGCCAGTAGTAGGCGTGCTAAACCCTTCCATGCCGCGCTCTACGATCAGTCCGTGAATTCTACCTTCTTCATTTTTTGCCCACACCACTGCAACGTCGGCTACTGGAGCGTTGCTAATCCACATTTTTGAGCCATTGAGCAGGTAGTAATCCCCCATATCCTTAAAGTAGGTGGTCATGCCAGCGGGGTTAGAACCGTGGTTGGGTTCAGTAAGACCGAAGCAGCCCAACAGCTGACCAGTAGCTAAACGAGGCAGGTATTTTCGACGTTGTTCTTCGGTGCCAAATTTGTAAATGGGATACATGACCAAAGAGCCTTGTACAGAGGCTGTAGAACGCATGCCAGAGTCGCCGCGCTCAATTTCCTGCATGATGAGGCCGTAGGAAATGTAATCCAGCCCGCCTCCACCGTATTCTACGGGAATCGTAGGACCGAAAGCACCTATTTCACCAAATTTTTTGACAATATGAGAAGGGAATATACAACGCTGGGCGCAATCTTCTATAATAGGCGTAATTTCCCGCTTGACAAACTCGCGCATTGTTTGGCGAATCATGCGCTGTTCAGGAGTGAGCAGTTCATCTACCCCGTAAAAATCAGGATGCTCAAATAAGTCGGGGGCGCTTTTGCGCTGAATCGGTTGAATATCGGTTATGCCGTTGGCAAGTGTAGTAGCCATGTGTTTATATGTTGCAATTGGTAACTATTGTTTTACTTTTTGTTCACTAGGCTCACTAGTGCCCGCAATTGAGTGCGCAATTTTTCCACTCTTGCTTCGGCAGCTTTAATTTTTTGTTGAAATTCGTTGCGAAGTTTTTCAGCTGTTTTAGAATTGGCAAAAAATTCCACGTTGTTTTTCCACAGAGAAATATCGTTTTCCAACGCAGCAATTTTTCTTCGCAAAGATTGCTCTTGCCGCGCTATCACTCGGTTAGCATCTGGATTTTGTTGGAGCACTTGCAAGTGCAGTTTAAAGCGAATTTTTTCGCGTTCTTCCTCCGACATTGGCAAATTGTTCAAAAATGCCACTACGGCATTGTCTAGCCGTTCTGTTATTTTTTCTACTTGATTGCGCGGCACAAATCCAATGGAGAGAAACTCCTTGTGCAATTCTTCTAATTTAGATAGGTCTGTTTCTTTAGCATTTGCGAGGGCTTCTATTTTTTCGCAAATGGCGCGCTTCTTGGCAAGGTTTTGCTCAAACTCTTGCTCTTGAATTTTCACTCTATTGCGCTTGCGCTCAAAGAAATGGTCGCAAGCGGCTTTGAAGCGTTGGTAAATGGCTTCGCGCTGGGATTCAGGCACAGCACCGATTTGTTTCCACTGCTCTTGTAGCTTTTTAAAAGTAGCCGTTACAGCTTCCCAGTCGGTGCTATCTTTGAGGGCTTCTGCCTGTCGGCAAAGTTCTATTTTTTGGGCTAGGTTGTCTTGGCGAATTTTTTCCAGTTTGTCAAAGAAACGCCCTTTAGCGGCGAAAAACTGCTTAAAATTGCTCCAAAACTGTTTGTTGAGGTCTTTGGCTACTTCTTTAGGCGCTGGACCGATTTTTTCCCACTCGGCTTGCAAGGCCATGATTTCCTTAGTTTTGGCGTTCCAATCGGTAATGCGCTCAGAGTAGAATTCAGCAAAGGGTTCAATTTTTGCGCATAGGGCTTGTTTGGCTTTCATGTTTTCCTCTAGCATGCGCCTTACCTCTTCGGCGCGCTGGCGCTTGCGCTCATAAAGGGCATCAATGGCTGCTTTGAAGCGCTGCCAAACGGCTTCCTGTTGATCTTTGGGAACCGGACCTATGGATTTATATTCTTCTCTGAGCTTGTTAAGGGTTGCAAGAGCGCTTTTAATATTATCGCTATGAATGAGGGCTTCGGCTTTTTCGCAAAGTTCTAGTTTGGCAGCTAGATTTTTTCGCCGATCCAGCTCTATCAGCTCTAGTTCGATGTTCTTTTGGCTATAGAAGCGGTCTAGCAAAGCATCATAGGAACTATATAAGTCATCCGCCAATTGAGGCGGCACGGGTCCGATTTCCTTCCATTTTTGTTGAAGTTCTTTTAATTTTTCAAGGCTGCTTCTGCCTGTGTCGCCACCTTCTACCAAAGCCTTGATTTGTTGAAGAATAGCGTTTTTTTGTTCGTAATTTTTTTGGCGGCGCTTTTCTAACTCGCTATAGTATTTTGCCTTGCGCTCTTTGAGTGCTTTGTAGTTGGAGTAAAATTTTTCTATTAATGGGTCGGGTTTATATTCAAATCCATCTTCTTCACCACCTTCAGCCAAAAACTTTTGCAATGCTGCTTCGCGTTCTTCTTTGTTGATGCGGTCTATTTCTACTTTCATTAAGCGAAGCATTTCATCCACTTTTCTAAAATTAGTTTCTCCAAACAGCTTAGCCGAAGCTTCTACCAGTTGCTGTTTGGTATAATTAGAAAAGTCTCGTTCTCCTAGTACGTCCTCATCGTGCTCGTCTTCTTCAGCGTGCTCATCATGGACAATAACTTCTTCGCTTGCTAAATGATTCTCTTCCTGAGAAGACATAGTAGGCGTTCCCTGCTCGTGATTAAGCTCGGTGGCTTGGTTGCGGTTTTCAGTCGGTTCTATCATGCTTTCCATTAAAGAAACTGCAGTACCTTGCAAAGGTAGCAATTTCGGTTCAATTCAAGCGCGGGTCTTCGGGAAAATTTGCATATACTTTGTATTTTCCTCCCATATTGCGCAAAATTGCTTGCCACATGTTTTCACTGGGCCATTCAAAGAGCCCTGCAATAGAGCCGCGATAGATAATCCAAGAATTTTGCTCGATTTCATTAGCTAACTGATAAGGCGCCCATCCACTATAGCCTACAAAAAAGCGACAATTAGAGGTATTTAATTGCCGCAAATTGCTATAGTGGCTGAGTTGTTCTATATCTCCGCCCCAGAAAACGCCATCTTTTACGGGCACACATCCTTTTAAATCGGCAAAAGTGTGGATAAAATGCAAAGTATTTTGCTCTACTGGACCTCCTATGTAAATTTTTTGGTCAATATCAATCAGCTCAGTGGCTTGGCTTACTGTAAGGGAAGTAGGCTTGTTCAATATTAAACCAAAGGTGCCCTTGCTGTTGTCGTGCTCACAAAGCAACACCACTGTGCGCTCAAAGTTGCCATCGGGCAAAAAAGGCTCTGCAATCAGCACGTTGCCTTTGGCGACTGAATTATCTCTGTTGAGTTTGTTTCCAAAAATCATGGACTTTTCCTAGCTTTTAGCTGTAAACTAATACATTGCAAAGCAAAAAAACAAAGACTATTTCATTGAATGCATCTGATGAATGCATTTGTTTTTAAAGAACCTTTTAGAAAACAAGCGGCAAGTTTTTAGGTTTTACCTTATTTATTTGAAACTAAAGCCAATTTTTTAGACAACAAGTTTGAAATAGCAGTTCAATATCAGCCTGAGGGGGCCTTTTTAGACAGACAAAAGCAAAAAAGCCAGCTTGGTTACTCAAGCTGGCAAGTGAAATTGCTGTCTTGTAGTTTAATATTCAATATCAGCTGTACTGGTCAGGTCTATGACACTTAGCTGAGTAAGTTGTTGTGGATTGTGATAATCATACTGGGCAATTTTGTTACCTCCCACCATCATGAGCACTTTTCGGTAGCTGTCTGGAATGACGTCATAAGTTTGAATGTGGTGGAAATGAGCCAACATGCGAAGTTGCCGAGGATTGGTGGCATCAAATACTTTGAGTCCATCGCGCCCATCGCAAATAAACAACAATCCATTGTCAATACCCAATCCATGAGGGTTGGTCATGGCGTGGGTGCTTATTTTTCTAGGGCGAGCAGGAGAGCTAATATCTATGATATCCAATTGATTGACACTTCCGCCGCAGTCCGTTCCATTGCGAAGGGTTACATACGCATAGTTGCCTTCTACAACTACAGGATCGCAACTACGCACGTGTTGGTAGCTTCCTTGGCGCTCTGGACGAGTGCGATCAGCGATGTTGTAAATGTACATGCCGCTTTGGGAGCCAATAAACAAGTGGTTTTCGTAAGCAAAAATAGTTTCAATATCGCTGCCAATGTGGACTTTCATTCCCACAGGTTCGGGAGAGGCGGGATTTTTGATAGAGAAAATCAACAAGTCTTGGGAGTCAATGGCATATAAGTAGTCATCTACCAGAGCAAAACAAGCCATTGAACCACCTTTGCTTACTCCTGTAGGAGCGTTAGCAGGGGCTTTAGCCACTGGGGCAGCACTCATTACCAGTGGATTAGTTCCTAAAGTGAAAGGATTGCCAATTAAACTACCACTTTCCCACCAAAAACGGCGCCAGCTGAAAGCATTGCGGATAATCTCCTGAAGGTCTGCACCAGTACGCCATGCAATGGGACTGGCGTTCCAGAAACCAGATTGAGGGCGATGGGTGAACACCGAAGGAATCCGCTTTAATTCTTTGATATGGTTCAAATCGGAAATATCGAGGGCTACTAAGTCTTGGTAGGCGTTAGCGTACATCACCGTGCCGCGAACAGCCATATCCACATTGCCAGGAATTTGAATAAACCCCATTTTTTTTGGCGCGCGAGGATCAAAATTATTGATTACTAACACTCCTTCGTTAACAATATTGACATAAAGAAAACCATCGCTGTACCAAATTTTGCCTGCTTTTGAAAACTTTTCTTGGGCAAGAGTGCTGAGCTGCATGCCGATAGAGGCAAACAACATCGCTATGCAAACACGTACGGTTCTCATGGTCTTTTGAGATTTTTTGCCCTTAAGGACAACTTGACAAGAAAAAGGTTGCTACAAAGGAAATTTTTTTTAAATCAAATGCGCTATTTTTCGCTGCTATCCCAAACAATGGCTATGCAAACCTTTACAGTAGGTCGAGTGACCCAGTTGCTAAGTGCATGGGCTCCCCTTACCTTGCAGGAGTCTTACGACAATGCAGGTCTGCTCATAGGCAGCCCGCATCAACCATTGCGCGGCATTCTCATTTGCCTTGACGTTACCGAAGAAGTAGTAGAAGAAGCCATCCAACAGCAGTGCAATTTGATTGTTGCCCATCACCCTGTAATTTTTTCAGGACTCAAAAAGCTCAACGGGCACACATGGGTGGAGCGCGTCGCAATTAAAGCACTCAAAAACGATATTGCCATCTATGCCATTCACACCAATTTAGACAATGTGCTCAGTGGAGTAAACAAGCGAATTGCCGACAAAATAGGGCTGAAAAATGTGCGCATTTTGTCTCCTCGACTAAATAGTTTGCAAAAGTTAGTAGTGTTCATCCCTGTCTCTCACACCGAGATAGTCCGGCAAGCTATTGCAGAGGCGGGCGCTGGACAAATTGGCAACTATAGCTATTGTACTTTCACCTTGCGCGGCGAGGGTACTTTCAAGCCCAATGAAAAAGCCAACCCCTTTCTTGGACAAGCCCATCAACTAGAACGCGTTACTGAAGATCGCTTAGAAGTCATTTTTCCCGCTCACTTGCAAGGAAGCGTAATTGCTGCTATGCGACAAGCCCATCCTTATGAAGAAGTAGCTTTTGATGTCTATCCACTAGCTAATGAAAACCCTGAAGTAGGCGCAGGCATGATAGGTGAACTGCCTACTCCTTTATCCATGACAGATTTTCTCCAATTGTTGAAAAATGCCTTTCATCTGTCCTGCATTCGCCATACTCGTTTGCTGGAAAAACCCGTGCGTCGCGTGGCTGTGTGTGGCGGTTCTGGTAGTTTCTTGATAGGACAGGCAATTGCCGCAGGAGCCGATTGCTTCGTAACAGCAGATGTTAAATATCATCAATTTTTTGATGCCGAAGGGAAAATCCTCCTTGCCGATATCGGACACTATGAAAGTGAAATAAGTACCACTGAATTAATTTACCAGTATTTGCAACCACATCTGCCAGCAGAAATACCCCTGCTGATTACTAAAATTTGCACCAATCCAGTTTTTTATTTTTTGTGACCAAACAATTTGGTAGTTAAAGTGTTTAAATAACAAACCCTGCCACAAGGGCAGGGTCGGCGCAAAAAATTCGCTCACCCAAAAAATCTTGACGCCACTGCTTTTCCCTTTGTGATAGTATCTCAAAGATAAAACAGGCAAAGAAAAGAAAAGATGACTTAAATCACCTTTTTGCTACTTTTTAATTAGCTTGCACAAGGCTTTAATTCTATGACCGAATCCATACCAGTGCGCAACCCTCGCAATGGGCAATATGATTACTACTTATTTCCACCCACTGCTAAAGAGCTAGCAGACCTATGCCAGCGCATGCGCCAAGGACAACTCCAATGGCAAGCAATAGGCATAGAAGGAAGAATTGCTGCCTTGCAGCAGTGGAAGCAAACGGTCCAAAATGCTTTAGGAAGTATTGTAGAAGCTCTTTGTGTTGACACAGGGCGCAAAGCGGAGTCCATTTTAGAGGCGCAGTTAATCGCTTCCTCTATTGACCGTTGGTGTAAGATAGCTACTGATTGTCTCCCACCTCAGTCTGAAAAACCCAGCAGTGTGTCTTTTATACACCTTAGACAAGACCTAGAGCCCTACGAACTGGTAGCGGTCATCAGTCCTTGGAACTTTCCTTTGTTGCTCTCTTTGATTGACACCATTCCTGCTTTGCTTGCAGGATGTGCAGTCATTGTCAAGCCTAGCGAAATTACCCCGCGCTTTATCAAGCCGTTGATGAACACCATTTCCCAAGTACCCGAACTTGCCAGCGTTCTTACCTACGTAGAAGGGGCAGGATCCACAGGAGCACAATTGGTAGAACTTGCTGACTTAATTTGCTTTACAGGCAGCGTGGCCACGGGTTTAAAAGTTTATCAGGCTGCAGCTCAGCACTTTAAACCCGTGTTTTTAGAATTGGGGGGAAAAGACCCTGCTATCGTTACCGCCAGTGCTAACTTAGATCATGCTACTTCTTCTTTGCTTTGGGGCTCTGTAGTCAATGCGGGGCAATCTTGTCTTTCTATTGAAAGAATTTACGTGGAAGATAGCGTTTTTGACCAATTTGTCAGTATGTTGGTTGAAAAAACCAATCAGTTGCGCTTCGCCTATCCAGATTACGACAGTGGGCAAATAGGACCTATTATTTCTGACAAACAGATTGACATTATCAATGAGCACCTTCGCGATGCTAAAGAAAAAGGCGCAAACATTTTAACTGGCAAAGGATATGTTGAAATGATCGACGGCGGAGGTTGGTGTTTTCCCACCGTACTCACCAACGTTACCCATGAAATGAAAGTCATGACTGAGGAAACTTTTGGTCCTTTAATGCCCGTGATGCCTTTTCATGGCATAGAAGACGGCATTGCTAAGGCCAACAGTACTATCTATGGGCTTAGCGGAGCGGTTTTTGCTGGAACGGTAGAAGAAGCTCTATTCATTGCCAAGCGCATCAAAGGCGGGGCTATCAGCATCAACGACTCTGCTTTAACAGCTATTATTCATGAAGGCGAAAAAAATTCTTTCAAAATGTCGGGCATGGGCGGCACGCGCATGGGACCTTCCGCTATCAAGCGCTTTATGCGCCAAAAAGTTTACCTAATAAAAACTCAACCGATTGCCTCTCCTTGGTGGTTTGACGCTCCCCACTGAATGGCATCAGGCACAAAGCAAGATTTTTCACCGTCAAATCCAGGCTCGTTCAAGCAAATTTTTTACCTGCCTGCCGAAGTGTGCTTTTGCAACTCTAAGTAAAAAAATACAAAATTGTAAAGAAAAATAGTAGAGAAAAGCCTTTTGCCATTGTCCGTGTTTTCACACTTATCCTTCGCCATTGTTCATGTCTTCATGAACGATCTTTCTTGCCATTGTTCGTGTCTGCACGAACAATCTTTCTTGCCATTGTCCGTGTCTTCACCCTTACTCTTCCCCATTGTTCGTGTCTTCACGAACAATGTAATTTGCTCATGTCTTGGAAAACAGCCCAGCAGCGGGTATTTTCTTTTTTAATCGCAAGTAGCAAATTTTTTACCTGCCTGCCAAAGTGTGCTTTTGCAACTCTAAGTAAAAAAAAATACAAAATTGTAAAGAAAAACAGTAGAGAAAAGCCTTTTGCACAGGCAGGAGAGAAGGTGTAACTTTGTGGTTTAGAGCGCATATTTATTGCGGTCAAAAAGTTTTGGTTTTATTTGTTATGGCCAATATCGTAGCCATTACTGGCAGACCCAACGTCGGCAAATCTACTCTTTTTAATCGCCTTACCGAGTCCAGAAAAGCTATTATGGACAACGAAAGTGGTGTTACTCGCGATCGCCACTATGGACAAGCCCAATGGGGCAACAAGGTATTTACTGTCGTGGACACGGGAGGATACGTCTACGGTTCAAACGATGTATTTGAAACAGCTATTCGCCAGCAAGTGGAAATTGCCATTGAAGAAGCCTCCGTTATCCTTTTCATGGTAGATTTGCAAACAGGGGTTACTGACTTGGATAAAGATCTTGCAAATGTAATCCGCAAGAGTAAGAAGCCAGTTTACGTAGTGGTCAACAAAGCCGATACGCCAGCTACAATGAATTATATCGGCGAATTTTATTCATTGGGATTTGATAACGTATATCCCATTTCTGCTATTAACGGAGCAGGTACGGGAGATTTGCTAGATGCCATCACAGCGCATTTTCCAGAGGAAAGCCACCAAGAAATTCCAGAAGGCTTGCCGCGCTTTGCCATTTTGGGTAGACCTAACGTCGGCAAGTCGTCTTTTCTAAACGCCTTATTGGGACAGCAGCGCAGCATCGTTACCGATATTGCAGGCACGACCCGCGATAGCATCGACTCCCGCTACCGACTCTTCGGCATGGACTTTATCATTACCGATACTGCTGGCTTGCGCAAAAAGTCCCGCATTAAAAACCACATAGAATTTTACTCCGTTCTGCGCTCCATTAGAGCCCTTCAAGATTCAGATGTGTGCATTATCATGATAGATGCTACCTCTGGGATAGAGTCTCAAGACGTAAACATCGTTTCCCTTGCGCACCGATACTATAAGGGCATTGTGCTCATGGTCAATAAGTGGGATTTGGTGGAAAAAGACAGCCACACAGCTAAGCGCATGGCTGATGAAATCCGTGCTAGACTGGCTCCAATTGACTATATGCCTATTTTATTTACATCAGTAATTAACAAGCAACGCATTTTTCAAACGATAGAAAAGGCAGTGCAAGTTTATCAAAACAAGTTTAAGAAAATACCCACTTCTCAACTTAACCAAGTCCTGCTCAAGGAGATAGAAAACTACCCGCCTCCTGCTATAAAAGGCAAGTTTGTTCGGATTAAGTACATTACGCAGTTTCCAGCCCAATGCCCTACTTTTGCTTTTTATTGCAATTTGCCTCAATACATCCAAGAGCCTTACCAGCGCTTTTTAGAAAACAAAATGCGCCAGCATTTTAACTTAGAAGGGGTGCCCATTCGCTTGTTTTTCAGGGAAAAGTAGTTGCATTTTTCAAAAAAATGCCTACTTTCGTACAGGTGTTGAACCTAAATAAACTACATAATTGGGATATGGCAAAAAAACTACTCTTGCTAATTTGCATTAGCGCTATGTTGTTTTTTGTAGCTTATCACAGCCAAAGCGCTCAACAAAAGACCGCTGCCAAGCAATACAGCGCCAACAAATAATTTGTGCGCAAGGCAAATGAGTGCCCCACCAAGTTACTAAAGCGCAAAGCTTGTAAGAGGGCAAAAACATTGCCCAGTTACTTGCTTGACTTTAGAGATTAGTATCCTTGCTCACTTGTAATTCAGTGATTACAAAAAAAAGTAAAAAAATACCCACTGAGTAAATAAATTTAGCAAGCGCGTAAGCTGAGACTCCGCTTGACTAGTAGCGTTCTTTGTCTACTTTCATCTCCTTCTGGAAAAGAGAATTACATTTCCTTCTGGAAGAAGGAATACCAAGTAATGCGGATAAATTTGATATTATCCGCATTCAGTAGCGAAATTATCCGCGCACAGCTTGCTTTTTTGCCATAGTAGTTTTTTGGGCATAAGTAGGGCACGTTTTGTAGGCACAAGAAGCCATCATAGTGAGCGCAACTAAAGCGCAGGCAATCCATTTAGTCAGTTTCATAGTTAAGGAGTTTATTGTTTCTTCTTCAAATGTAATTCCAAATTTTCACGAGACAAGCAAATTACAACCGCGTTGTTCGCTATTATCATAACGACCTAAAACGCGAAATGTGGTTGGAGAAAGCATTTCGCCTATATCTTGAGTTTCTAAGAAACAACACGAATCAATGTTGGCAAGGTCGATGACGTTAATGCCGCCAATTCGTCGCGGGGCTGGAGAGAAAGGATCGTTCAGGTCGCGGAGGAGAATGCGCACTTGTGGCGGGACTTGAAACACATCAGAGTTGATGGCATAGCATTGAGAAAGCATTTCAGTCATGCCGTATTCTGAATGCACCTGACAGCCAAAAGCTTCTTTTAGCCTGGCATGCACCTGTTGGCGAACCATTTCTTGTCCACGTCCTTTCATGCCTCCAGTTTCCATTGCAATCAGTTCGGGCAGGTACATCGGAAAGCGTTCTGCAAAGTCCAACAGTGCGTAAGTTACACCCAGCAAAATAATTTTTTTGTCGTTTTTGTAGGTCTTTTTAATTAGTGAAGAAAGCTCTTCAAAATTGTATAAAAAAAATCCAGAAGGCTGAGCAGTGTGCTGCATCAATTCTTCGACCATAAAAACCAGCGATGAATTTTTTCGCTCTAAATAGGAAGGAAGCAAGGCAAATAGGTGATAGTTGCCAAGAAGTCCATAAAAATGGTTAAAAATTTGTATTGCATTTGAGCTGTAAAATTTTTTATCCACCACGTAGTGTTTGCTTGGCTGGCCGCCTGTAGTCCCGCTGCTTTCAAATACTACTTCTGCAGGTTGATCAGTACTGCTGATGCGGTGGTACTTAAAAAAAGCGATAGGAAGAAAGGGAATTTGACTTATGTGGTTTATGTTTTCTATTTGCACCTTTAGAGCTTGGAGATACTCTTTGTAAACAGAGCAATGCCTTGCCTGATAGTGGAATGCTTCGAGGGCTAATTGCTCAAATTGAGCAGGTCGAAGATTTTGTAGCTTTGTTTTGAATGTTTGTGTAAATTGCATATGAACTAATAAAATTTAAATCTATTTATGGAGAGAAAACTGGCTTTGCTGGCAGTTGGATGTGCGGTGATGTGTTCTTCGTGTTTTCGCGAGCCCAACTATTCTATAGTGCCAGAAATTGCTTACCAAAATATTGTAATAACTCCCAGCAGGTTTCCGCAAACGGATTCTATTGCCATTTTTATTAGTTACCGCGATGGAGATGGAGATTTAGGCCTCAGCGACCAAGATATTAATCCTCCCTTCAGCGTCACTAACCCAGACGGCACGCCTAATCGCTTTTATTATAACTATTTTGTTAATATTTTCAAAAAAGAGCACGGTAGATTTGTGCCCGTAGTCTTTGCCGACCCTAACGTAACTTTGAATGCGCGCTTTCCAAGACTTAACAATCTCAACAGCAAAACAGCCATTGAAGGAAGTTTGCGCTATGGTTTCAACTTTTTTTACATCTTTGCGGATGCTTACCGACCCAGAGTTACTCGCGGCGATACCATTCGGTTTGAAGTACAAATTGCTGACCGACGACTTCACCTGAGCAATGTTGTACGAACTGATGAAGTCATTCTTGGGCGAACTAGGTAGAATCTCGATAAAGTTACAGTGTTATTTTCCATTGTCCATAAATAGATTAGTTTTGTCTAAATTTTGCGGTTAAATATCTTTACCTGACTATGGAAGATTTCAACCGAATCATAGAGGCATTGAGCATGCGCTTCATTCGCTGCAGGCACTTGGACATTCTCCAACCTGTTACCGTAACCAATGCCTATGATGTGGAGAACACTTTGTTAATAGTAGGACAACATTCCACCATTACCCTTGAAACTACAGGAGAAACTATTCACGAAAATGAAATGCTTTTCATTCCAGGAGGAAAGCCCTGCCACCTGACTTTTGGCATAAGAGACAGAGCCCTCAGAATAGGGAATGAAGATTTTATTCACAACCAAGAGCATTTTTTCCGCAAACATATTCCCTCTAGCGAGCTAAAAGGCAACATTAAAGTCCAAAACTATTTCCACATTAACTTTGAAGCAAAAATTTTTGACTCGGTAAGTTTCTTCACCTCCCTTGACATTCCTCCTTTTACCATCAAAGGCAACAAGAAACTGCTTCACATTGCAAAAGAAATTTTGCAAGAAGCCGAACGCACCATCACGGGAAAGGAGCGAGTCATCAACCTTCTAACCCAATGGCTGGTGGTAGAAATTATTCGCCATTTGCTGGCTAATAATCAATTTGTTGAGAAACTGGCTACCAATAACACCTACTTCCGCGATCCAAGGCTGATAGATATTTTCACGTATATCAAAAATAATTTAAGCGGCGACCTTTCTAACCGCGTACTTGCCAAAGTAGCTAACGTATCAGAAGACTACGTAGGGCAATACTTCAAAATGCTCACGGGTATTAATCCGCAAGATTACATTGAGTACCAACGCATGGAAAAAGCAGTTAATTTGCTACGGACTACCAAAAAAAGCATTCGCGCCATTAGCCATGAGGTAGGTTACAAAGACACGGCTTATTTTTGTCGACGGTTTAAAATGATGTTTGGCATCCCTGCTGGCAAGATGCGCCGCCGCGAAAGTTTAATGAACACGTAAAGAGCTATATTTCTCAATACTTAATAATACAACGCTTGATGAAATTTTTTGCAAAGTTAAGTCCAGCTAATCACTTGTCGATTCTTATATTAGCAAGTGCTTCAATGGCTGCTTGCCAAGCAGTCAAGCAAGTAAGAAATTTTGCACAATGCGTATTTAGGCTGCAAAGTTTGGACAAATTTTCCGTTGCAGGAGTAGATTTTTCAGGCAAGAAAAGTCTGTCGGATTTTAATTTTGCCGATGCAGCTAAGATTACTGCTGCCTTAACAGGCAACAGCCCGTTGACGTTCAACTTTGTAGCCAATGTAGAGGTGCAAAACCCCAATCCAGTGCCTGCCTCTATTGGGCAAATGGATTGGATCCTAGAAATTGACGGCAAAGAAATACTTAGCGGCGCCCTACAGCAGCGCATTCAAGTAGCTCCTCACGGCGGCTTGGCTTCCATGCCTTTATTAGTGAGCTTTGATTTGAAAAAATTATTTGCAAATCCTCAACGCGATACGGTTTTAGGCTTCATTTTCGATACCATTGCAAAAGGAAATGACAACCCTCGTCTAGCATTTAAAATCAAGCCTTATGTCAACATCGCTGGATTGGACGTGCCCTACCCAGGCTATATATCTCTCAAGAAAGACTTTTAAACTCTTTAAGACCATGTAAGCTAAACTAAGGACTTTAGGTAAACCTTGCCCCGCTACGTTCTTCACTCTATATAAGAGTCAGCTTTCGGTTAATTTCCATTGCCATTGCTTCTTGCCGCAATTCTTTTTTGAGAGATTTGACGTATTCTATTACCTCGTCTAAGTGGCGGTTCATATCGGCGGGAGTTACGTAAGTGTAAACTACGTAAACAGTTTCCCCTACTAGCCCTGCTTTTTCGCTGTTCCATACGCCACTGGCTTGTTTGCAGGTGGCTCCTCCAAAGCGTTCTGCTAGAAAGTTTAAGGTTCGTTCAATGTAAGGTTGAGGGTCGATGGGGGTATCGATATCCACAGTACTGGGAATAAAAATGCCGATATTATTACTTCGCTCTAGGCGATCTATGAGCAACTCAAAAATATTTTGCAGCACGCTAGGAACGGGTATTCTATCGTGCAAACCGATTTTAAGCGAGGGAAAATCTGGAATGAAAGGCACGTAAAAATCCGTTTCCGCTTCTACGGGGTGGCGCTGCAAATCTTGCGTAGCACTGTTTGCCATGGTGAACACTTGCACTTCGTCGCGTTTGATGTGTCTTCGCAATAATTGTTGAAGGCGTAGGAAATGTTCGTCTTTGACCTTGTCGGGCGGAACAAGCAAGATAATTTGCTTGGCATAGTCTAACATAAAAACGATGTCTTGGTCTAGGTTGCCATCTTGATCTTCATCGGGGGGCTCGTTAAGCGTGATGACTACATTTTCATACTCGCTAATAATATTGTCAATCATGAAAGTAGTTTTGACTACATCAGGCAAAGAAGCATCATCAGGTGAAATGAGAAAATCGCATCCTTGCTTGCTTTTGTAGATTTTGGTGCGTTTTTCGAGTCCAAGGTCAGCGATGAGTTTTTGAGGAATGGGGTACTCGGTATAAATGGTGCGCAAGTTGGTTTTTTCTGCTAGCATATTAGCCAGCATCACGCCGATGCTAGTAGCGCCTTGCCCTTCAAATACGTTGATTATTAGCACCATTCGCATTCTAGAGGAGCGCGATAGCCTCCGGTTAGCTTCAATCAAATATCGTCCTAGCATTTTTGCTAGTTCAATAGCCACTATGGGATGCTTGTAGAGGATTTCCATAAAGTCCTCTCTTCGGATCACGCGCACATCTACATCAGTTAAGGCTTTCACTGTTGCCGAGCGGGGTTGATTTTCCAAAATCCCTACCTCGCCAAAGGTATTTCCTGGCATTAAGTAAGCTAAAATTTGCGTTTGTTGATGAGCCGTCACTCGTTGTACAGTTACAATGCCATTGATGATAACGTACAGGCTATCGCTAGGATCCCCTTGCCAAACAATTGTTTCATTGGGAAAAAACTGCCGCAGTTTAGTTTTGGCTGCAATTTGCTCTAATGTATCCTGGGGTAACTGCTTAAAAAGCATCGATTGCCTTAGGGCTGCTACGGCATCTTCTACTAGGTGCATGGGATGTATTCAAATCTGGCACTAATATAACATTTCCACAAACAGCTCAATTATCACTCGAGGTAAAAATCTGCCGAGGCTGAAGCAGAAGTAATATCTCTGCTTAACTAATTAACTTCATTAACTTTTGGTAAAAAGTTTGTAACTTTCCGTATGCAGGTAATATAAAGATATGGTTCGTTTACTTGCTGTTTGCTTGTTGCTTGTGATGATGCAGGGTCATGCGCAAAGAATTCGGATTAAGGATTATTACCCCCTGGTGATAGGAGCTCGCTGGACCTATACTGCTCCCCCTGGCAAGCCCGATTACGTCTCTCGCATAGAGCGCGGTGAAACCTCAAGTGCCATTTTGCATTACGACGCCACCAATGCCGCCAAAGTACTTCGCTACGACAGGGGAAGAGGTATTTTTTATGGCGGCGAAATTTTCAACGATGGTTCAAAAGTCGTTTTTCAAAAGCCTTTTTATTGGTTTACTGACCGAATCAAGCTCGGCGATTCTATTTACGTTTCTACACCTTTTCAGAAATACGAGACGGATGGACGCATTACGGAAGGCACTTTCACCATCACTCAAAAGGTGGTTGCTCTAGAAGATGTAACCACTACAAGCGGCCAGCTTTATCCTCAATGCATGCGCATAGATTTTAGCACTCATTGGGTATTTGAAGATGGCAGACAAGCCCAAAGCATCAATACGTATCACTTTGCCAAAGGCATTGGACCAGTAAAGGCATCGGCGCGGTTTATTATTACCTCCCCTCAAGGAGAGCAAATTATTAACCGACTTGTAGAAACTGATTTAAAAAAATTTGAAATCATTCGTGAAAATGAAAACTCTCACTGGCACAAACCTGCCCAATAGGCGTGAATTTATCCGCCAGCTAGGGCTCTCAGGGGCTGCTTTGTTGTTTGCTCCTGACTTCGTTGGACATTGGGCTGCCGATACGCGTACCGATGTCATTGTACTAGGGGGCGGTATTGCAGGGCTGTATGCTGCTTTGCTGCTGCAAGAAAAAGGTTATACTGTCCGCGTGCTAGAAGCCTCTGAACGCATCGGAGGAAGACTGTTTACGCTGGATCACTTGCCAGGCAAACCTGAAATAGGTGGCGTAGAAGTAGGCGATGGCTACAAAACCATTCTTGCATTGGCAGAGAAAGTAGGAGTAGCGATTACTCCCCCTGAGGCGCAACCTCCTCAAGCCAGAGAACTTGCTTTGTTTGTACGCGGAAAACTACTTCACGCCAAGGACTGGGCTACTGATGCCCAAGCCAATCTACTGGACCCAAATGAAAAAAATATCCTGCCGCCCCTGCTAGAAAGTCATTATACCATGAAAAACATTCCCTTTAAACAATTAGACGAATGGTATGGTGGCAGCTTTCGGCAATTGGATGTGTCTTATGCAGAGTTTTTGAAAATTCACGGTGCTTCTGATGAAGCTATTCGGCTCATTGATGTAAATGCCAATATCTTGGGCGTCCAGCAAACCTCTGCCCTCCACGTGTTGCGCAGCTTGAGCCTGAGAATAATTGGAGGCAGCAAAACCACCTTGCGAATTGCTGGGGGAAGTAGTCGATTACCTCAAGCAATAGCCACTAAACTCAAGCAATCTCCCGAAACCAATAAAGTAGTAACGCGGATAGTGCAGAAAAAAAATCGCGTAGAGGTACATTGCGCTGATAAAAGCAAGTACACTGCTCGAGCAGTAATTTGTACGTTGCCTTTCCCCTCTTTAAGAAAACTGCAAATGGAAATACCGCTAACGGAACTTCAGCAAGAAGCCATTAGCCAAATGCCTTATATCCCCATTTCCCAAGTTCACATGCGACCTCTGATTCCCTACTGGGAAAAAGACAAACTGCCCGCTGCCATGTGGACCGATGGACCTTTGGGCAGAATCTTTGCCATTTACAACCAACAAGGAGAAGTAGAGCGCCTAACAGCGTGGATGGTGGGCAAAGAGGCAATCCAATTCGACCAACTTACAAAAGAACAAGCTATTAATTTCGTTACTGAACAAATGGAAAAGATGCGTCCTGCCAGTAGAGGAGCTTTCGAGATCATATACATCAACTCGTGGAGCGCAAATCCATTTCAAGGAGGAGCCTATCACCAATATGCTCCTGGTCAAATTAATCGCTGGGTGCCGCATTTTGCCCGCCCAGCAGGAAATGTGTGCTTTGCGGGAGAACACACTTGCTTTACCCATACAGGTATGGAAGGCGCTGCTATTTCAGCTGAGCGCGCCGTAGGCGAAGTAGAACAACTCCTGAGCACTTGAAATTTTTCCAATATCATTTAACATAAAACTAAAAATTGTACTGCCATGAAAAAAATGCAATCAGCTTTATGGATGATTTCACTGCTATCAATTCATTTATCAGCAGTTGGTCAAAATCTTTCCTTTAATCAGGAACTTTTTGACAAGTTTGTAGAAATGCGCGTAGGCGACGGCAAAAAGCCCGTGTATTGGTACTGCTACGGCGAGGTATATTCCTATCCCGATGGCAAATTGCTCAGTCGCATGCAGGGCATTGATGCCGCCACTGTCATCCGAGTTGCCAAAGACAGTGTTATTCAGCTCAATCGCAAAATTTTTCTCTACACTGATGCGCAAACTAATCAGGTGTTAAAAGAGTACAACGGTCAGAAAGTCAGCCACATAGAGTATCCCTATCAGAAAATTACCTACGTGCTGCACGGTGATCGATTGGCTACTTATGTGGAGCAAGGCAGTGGACAGCGCATTACTAAGATGGGACCAGGCTACAAAACCATTGCTCGAAAGATGGGAAATAGTTACGTGTTTACTTCACCTGTATTTCTGGACTGGGAAACACCGCGCGGAAAATACGAAGCCTACGAAAACTACGACTTTTACTATTTCCCCAAAAAATCCAAGCTCGAACATCGCTATCAACTTAGCTGGGTGCGCTACGGCGATTTGCCTTCCTTCTTTGGACAGGGAAAAAAGGGCATTATTCAACTGGTGTGCTATCGCTTGGACGACTTTGAAAAAATTCCCGATCCTATTCGTTCATACATTCGCAACCAAGCCACCCTGTGGCTCAACCCTCCAAAGGACTTAAACGAAATCGCTATGCTTCAAAAAGGCGAATGAAAATTTGCCTTTTTGTAAATTTATTGCTAAAATGTAAACTGGCTAACACAACATTCCATTATGTCATCACAAGAGGATGAATTAGAAGGAAACGACTTTGGGGTTTATCCCAACGGAAGGGTGTACTATGATGCAACTACCGATGCAGTAGTGGTACAGCTTATTGGTTACTGTCCCAGTGCCTTGTACCGCCTAATCATGAACCATGCAATTAAGTTGCTGAAAGCCCATAAGACTAGCAAAATGCTGGGCAATACGCAGCAAAGTGAAGTCATTTTTCCAGAAGATCAGGACTGGACGAATCAGAACTGGGCTCCTCGCGCCATAGAAAGCGGGCTGCGTTATAACGCCATCGTTCTTTCTGAAGATTTGTATGGCAGGCTTGCTGTAGAGCAAATAACCGAGAGTGCCAAAGTAGTACAAGTAAAGTACTTTAAAAGTGTAGAACAAGCCCAACGGTGGCTCAAAAAAGTAGGCTGATGTAAGACCCTCGCACAAGCAGGGCAATGGTGTACCTTTATGGTTGAAAAATTGGTCGTCTAGCTCAATGCCCTGCCGAGGTTTACTACTTGAGAAAAAATTGCAGAGCTTCTTCTATTTTTGTGCGTAATACCGCATCTTACTTACATGTATAGTTATTTACCTGCTGCATGGGCGTTGCTTTTTTTGCCAATAGCAGGATTGTTTGCCCAAAATTATCTTACAGCCAACGACTCGGTAAAAATTTCTTCCTATTTGCAAGAAGCTAGCCAAAAAAAAACAATCAGAGACTGGCGCGGGGCTAGCGACGTGATTAACAAAGCTGCCTTGACTTACTGGAATGCCCGCGAATTCCAAAAAGCTATCGACTTATTCCATCAATCTCTGGCGCTCAATCGCTTGATAGACAACCAAAGTGGCATTTACGGCATTAATAACAATTTAGCCTTTTTACACGCCGATCTGCAGCAATACGACTCTTCAGTGTATTATTTTACCAAAGTACTAGAAGGACGTCGTCGGCAGCAGGTCACTGAGCCAATCATTTCCGCTCTTATTAACCTCTCGGTCGTGTACAATAAACTAAAGCGCTTTGAAGAATCTATCAAAGTCTTAGAAGAGGCTTTGGAAATTGCTCGTAGCCAAAACAACCTAGAACGCATGCGCACTTGCTACGGCTTGCTAGCAGAAACTTATGAGCAAATGGGTAACTTACAAAAAACGCAAGAGTATTTTGAGCGTTACAAGGAAATGGTAGAAATCCTTAATAAGTTTCAACTTTCTGCCTTACAACAAGAACTAACCAAAGAGCAAGAGACGCGTCGGCGCATAGAAGAAGCACGCCGCCTTGCTGAAATGGAAGTGCGGTTGCAAGAAGAAGCCCTTAACCGCGCTGCGCAACGCCTCACTGCACAAGACTCCGCTATTGCTCTCCTAACTGAACGCTATACCAAAAACCAAATGGCATTGGAAATTTTGCGCAAAGACAGCATTATAAAAGTCCTTACTATCAACCAACTCTTGTACGAAAAAAGATATCGCGAAAGCCGTTTTTACTTTTACTTGCTTATTGTTACGGCTGCCTTTATCATCGCTATATTGGTGATTGCTTTTTTGTATCGCCTTAAAGAAAACAAAGTCCGTGAAGCTCGCCTGTTGCAGTTAAAAAACACCCAACTGGCCCAGCAAAAAGAAGAGATTGCTCAGCAAGCCGAGCAACTTAGTCTTTTGAATCAACGCCTTAAACAGTTGTTTTCCATTATCGGGCATGATTTGCGGGCTCCAGTAGTATCCTTGCGCGGCGTATTGGACCTCCTGCTTATGAATGCCATTTCTTTTGAGGATTTTAATCAATTGATGCCCACTCTGCACAGTAATGTCACTCAGTTAATGGTAACACTGGACAATTTATTACTTTGGGGCAAAACAGAACAAGAAATGCAAACGGACAAGGTTTGCCTTTTTCAAACAGTCCAAGAGACCATTGATTTACTGCACCTATCAGCTAAGCAGAAAAACATCAGCCTGCAAAATTACATTCAAAACAGTGTTGCAGTGTACTTCAATCGCCTGGCTTTGCAAACCGTACTGCGCAACCTCATCAACAACGCCATTAAATTCACTCCAGAGGGGGGTAAGATAACCATTAGCGCACAAATACAAGAAAATAGTTGCATTGTATCAATCCAAGACACTGGAATAGGAATTCCTCCAGAGAAATTAGACCATATTTTGCAAGGAGGTTACTCTACTAAGGGAACTGCTGGCGAGGGGGGAACGGGTATTGGCATTGCTTTGTGCAAAAACTTGTGTCAGCGCAATAAAGCCCAGCTAAAAATAAAAAGCATAGTGAACGAAGGAACTACCTGGTATATACACATGCCTTTGGCAGAAACTCCTTGCACTCAAATGTTTCGCTAAATTCTGATGAGGGATTCTTTCAACGGAAAAGAAACCTTCAAGGCAAGTAGCCTTGAAACTAAGAGCAAACAAATCCCACTACCATCACGTCATCTACCTGCGGAAATTTTCCCTTCCACTGATTAAACTGCTCTCTTAAAAACTCTTCCTGCTGATCTATAGGCAACACATGGGCTTGTTGCAGTAAGGCTTTAAAATTAGCTGTAGAAAATTTTCGCTCTGCAAACCCTCCAAACTGGTCGGCAAAGCCATCAGAGGAAAGGTAGAAAGAAATAGGCGTTTCTATGGGAAGAGAAAAGTGACTAAAGTTGTGTTTTATTTTAGGGTCGTAGCCTCCTATGGGCCAGCGGTCTCCCTTGCAAGTTTGTAGTACCTCTCCATGAGGGATATAAAACAAAGTCATCTTTGCCCCTGCATACTCCAAATAGTGGTATTTTCCATTGTGTTTGTAAAGTACGCAAACTCCTATATCCATGCCATCTTGATTGCCTGACTGTTGCTGATTAAGGGTTTGATTGAGTCCATCGTGCATTTTTTGCAGAATAGAAGCTGGGCTAGTGATACCCTGCTGGTTGATGATTTGATGCAAGAGTGCTCCTCCTAACATGCTCATAAACGCCCCAGGAATGCCATGTCCTGTGCAGTCTGCAGCTACAATAACACACAACTGTTGATTTTCTTTTTCAAGAGTGGTAAACCAGTAAAAATCACCGCCTACTACGTCTCTGGGCTGGTAAAAAACAAAGTGCGGCGGAAGTGCTTGCCTGACTTGGGGAGTAAATAAAAGCGCTGCTTGCTGAATACTAGCAGCATATTGAATGCTTTCTGCAATGGCTTGGTTTTTCTTTTCTATGATTTCTTTTTGCAAATTTACTTGCTCCAAAGCGGCTGTAAGTTCTTGGTTGGCAGCGGCTAGCTCTATGCTGCGCTGGCGGAGTTGTTGTCCTAAGGCGGCTAACTCTTGGTTTTTAGCTTGCAAGAGGCGGTTCTCGCGTTCTTTGTTTTTTTCAATTCGGTACAAGAAAGCAATGACTACCAAGGCTATCACTAAAGCAGCCATGCCTATTGCCAGCCAAAAGTAAAAGCGGATTTGTTGCTGCTGTTTTTCATACTGCAGTTGTTTAATTTCAAGCGATTTAATGAGGCTATCTTGACGCATGATTTCCAGCGCCATTTGATTTTTAGTATAGCGCTCATTGAGCACGGCGATGGCAGAGTCTTGTATAGTGAGGCGTCGTGCAGCGCGGCTAAGAGCTTCTTCCTGCAAACGAGCTTCCATCTCAGCAAGCCGACGCGCCTCTTCTATGCGCCGACGCGTTTCTTGCTCTTTCGTTAGTTCTTGTTGCAAGGCAAAAAGTTGAGCCTTATTGAGCATTTCTACCATCGACTTGTAGCGCTCAAAGTACTCTTGGGTCTTTTTCATATCCCCCATTTTTTCGTATGTTTCTGCCAGAAGTCCATAACATGTGCGCACGCGCTCTAAGTTATTTTGGCTGTTGGCAATTTCGAGGGCTTCTTCTAGGGCTTTTACTGCTTCTGCATGGCGTTTTAACTTGTTGTACACCACTGAAATATTAATAAGAGCGGAGATGACGGATTCACTAGCTCCCTGCTGCCGACGCCCTTCTAATACTTTGGTAAAGTAATACACTGAAGAGTCGTATTGCTGTAGATCGGCGTGTAAAAAAGCTAAATTGTTATTAATGCCGAAAATGCCGCTTTGGTTGTCTACCAAGCGATTGAGCACTAGGGATTGATGGAATAAGTCAATGGCTTTTTGAAATTCGCGGGCGTCCCAACATATCAGAGCGGCTTTGTTAATTAGGTCGCTAGCCCCACGCCAATCTTTGATAGTCTTTCTTTGGCTTGCTTCTTGCAAGTAAGAGAAAATTTTTCCTGAATCGCGGGCAGTGAGGTAGCCCTGTTGTCCGTAAAGCGACAAAAAACTCATATTCAACCATACCCATATAACCAAGGCGCGTTTCATGGCAATTAGAAATCAGCTGTTTGGAAGGTGATTACCTCTTCAGAGCGGTTTCCCACTGCATCTTCTACAAATACTTTTATTTCATAACTAGTGTTTTTCTTAAACCCGCTAATAGGAGCCTGATAAGGCACCAAAGGAGCCCCGTTGATAGAGTAGAAAATATTTTGCGGTGAAGTATCCTCATCCTGAACCGTTAAAAAAAGTTTGGCATAAGTGGGATAAGTATTTTCTCCTACAGGAGCTACGCTGAAGCGATGGCTAAGTTGTGGGCGATTGCCATCTACCCAAAACTCGATAAAAACAGCATTGCGGTTGTTTACGTTGTCGTATGCAATCAGTTCGAGGCGCTGTTTGCCTATGCGGTCAGCTAAAGAGATCAATCCGTTATAGGGTTGTTCTTCTGTTTGGTCTTCAAAGCGATAGTTAATCCGTTGCAAGCCTGATTCCACGTCCACAGCAGTGATTTCTATGCTAGTTTGCTGTCCGGTAAAGGTTTGACGGGCACGTTGAAAAGTTTTGCCCACGTAACGGCTTTTAATCACGGGACCGGTGAGATCTACGTAAACAGCACTAATGTTTTGCCGCACCTCTTCAAAGGGTTTGGTTTTGGTGTCGGTTAAATAAACGCCCGAGTTTCCGATGTTGTCTTCAGCAAAGTAGCGGACAATATGCAGTCCAGGTTTTTCAGGCATGTAAAATGGCTCTTCATATTTTTGCACTGGTCCATCATCGATGGAGTAAAATACGCCTTTAATGCCTGCTTTATTGTCCAAGGCAGTGAGCTTGAGCTTGGTTCTTCCAGAAAAATACACTTGATTACCTATGATAAATTTGTCTCCTAAAATATCGGCGGACATAATAGGTGCTGTGCGGTCCATAAAGAAGCTAAAGCTCTGCTCTTCCTCGCGATTGTTGACCTTATCCACTGAATAAAAGTAGATGGTGTGCTCTCCTTCGGCGAGTTTTTCGGTAGGCAGTATTTGACCAGGAGTATATACCATCCACGTTCCTTCGTCTATTTTGTAAAAAGTTTTGGCTACCCCTACAATGTTATCCTCCATGAAAAAATAAAACCGAGTAGAAGTAGAAATTACTTTACTATCAGAAATGCCAGTAACCTGCAGACGCGTTTGAGGTGGAGTCAAATCCACTACGAATTTTTCGGTAGTTACTGCTGAGCGGTTGCCCACTCGGTCGATGGCGTAGTAGCTAATTTGTCGTTCTCCTTCTTCATGGATGGCTAAAGGAGCATTATAGAGGCTATCTTGCCCCCCATCGCGTGCAATAAACACCTTTTCTACTCCTGCCATATCATCGCTGCTTTGGAGTTCTATAGTGAGTTCCTTGCCATAGAAGAAGGTTTTGCCATCGAAGAAGCGGTTGGGAGTGATGTAAACCGATTTAGTTTGTGGAGCTTTGCCATCGGCGTGGATGATGTAGAAAAATGTATTTTGCGGGTCGACGGCATCAACGTGCCGAAGGTAGTGAATGCCATGCCCATCGAGCTGAATGGGAATGGTTTGAACTTGGTTTTCAGTAGTTTTTTTACCAGAGAGCAACACCCCTGGATCATCAGGGGAGCTGGCAATGCGGATGTAAACCGGTAAATTCAACCGATGGTAGTATTTTCCCTCCTCATCTACGTAAAAACCTTTTTCTGAACCACCGTTTTGCCCGTAAGTTTGAAAAACTATTACACAAGAAAATAGGATCCAATAGTTTTTTGCAAAAATTGTTTTCATATTCATAGGTGCATCTCGCATGGGTAATTATCGGATGCAATTTATTGAATAGCAAAATAATAGTTTGTGGAATTTACCAGTAGTATCCTAAGTGTATGAAGTGAGGTTGTTTCTTTACAGACACAATGCTTTTGATAACGCAGGCTTATGACCTCATTTCTATCCCCACTACCCCTCCCTTACCACGAATCCTATTCAATCAAATACCGACGACCAACTCCTGAACTCTCTGTTGGCATATTCACAACCGCCAGCACTTCTCCACTCCGCCAGAGCTAACCCTTAAGATTGCGTAGTATGCTTCTTTGGTTGTACTGACAGATAGCAAAAGGCCGCACCGATACCCTGCGCAATAACGCTCTAACGGTTTTTTCAAACATTACTCAGCCTCCTTGCAGGCATCCCCACCCATCCCAGACCTGGCTGCTGCTGTCAAACCGACCCTATATTCCCGAACTATTCTCCCTTTTTCTGACGCGAGGATATTATCTTCCAAAATTTTAACCACTTGCTCTGGTGCAAAGTGCAGTTGTTTTCTAAACAACTCATTTTACGGCTTTTTGGAGCCAGGCACTTGGTCCATCATAGGCGATAAGTACAAGATTCTTTTGCCAGCGATAGAGAGATTATAGTGGCTGTTGATACTGACCCATTGGTCTTGTTCTGTGCTACCACTTTTTGCCATCTACGCTCGTTGGGAAGTGGTAGGAAGTTGTTGAGACTTTTGCTAACTTGTTGAATTCGGTCATAAAATTAGTCGATTCCCCTTTTTTATCCATAACTTTCCTTCCTCTAAAACCTAGAAATGCTCTAAAACAATCCAATCTCATGAAAGCACTTTCCTACTTGCTTAGTCTATGGCTTGTTGCTATAGCAGGCTGTTCGCCCTCCGAAAAGAATTCCTCAGAAGGAACCACTACCGCCACCGCATCGCTGCTTGCCGATTTTGTCCTAACCGATTTGCCTTACACCGTTGATACTTTGCTTATGAACCGCATGGAGAAGCCCTTGACTATTGAAACGGCTACTACTCTTTTCCGCAACGTGAAAGAAGCAGTAGAATACGAAGGAGGCACTTATTACCTGAATCGTTTCTTATACTTGGACTCCCTCTACAAAGCCAATCCCAACCCGACGTTTGACATCGGCGAGTTAGTCAAAGTGAGTGCCTATCCTCTGCATCAGTGGAAAGTAAGCGAACAGGCATTTGCCACCACTGTACTGATAGATTTTCAGAGTTATGAAGCCGATCCTTACAACGCTGGTCAAGTAGTAGTGTTAATCACTTGCACGCCCGAAGGAAAACCCATTCAGTCTTTATTGGTGGGCGAGCGCAGCAGTGGCAGCGACCCACCTGCTCTTAGCAATACCCTGTCAACAGCAGTAGTGAACCCTACACAAATAATCGACATTAGCCAACAAGAGGAGTCGTATGAATTTGTGGAAGAAGATGGCAACGCTGACATCACCCTTTTTAAGAAACAAAAAAGTTATCGCATCCAATCCGATGGTACCATCCGTAAGGAATCAGAAAAAGAGTTGCCTCAGGAAAACTTCCGCAAAGGCATGCGATTGTAAGTTCATATTGAGCAAGGTGATCGTGCAAAAAAATCAACCAACTTTTGCCCCATCAGAAACCCCGACAGCTCTGGCAAACCTGTCGGGGCTTTCACTTGCTATTTTCTGGATAATGGCAAGATACTTTCCTAAAAAGCGGGAGTGAGTTGTTGTAAGAAAGATTAGGTTAACAAAAACAGGCATTTTACCAACTAAGTGGGCGCGGTGAAATGCTTGTTTCAATTTTTAGCCTTGACGTATGCTAGCTGAGCAATTAACTTGTTCACAAGTTCATTTTTAGCCTTTCGGCGATGCTTTTTTCTACATACTGGCGTACCGAAGGCAGTTCAATGCGCTCTAATACATCTTGTGCAAAAGCGAAAATGAGCAATGCGCGCGCGTTTTCTTCGTCGATGCCTCTGGTGCGCAGGTAGAAAAGTGGCTCTTCGTCCAATGCTCCTACTGTGCAGCCGTGTGAACATTTTACATCGTCCGCCCAGATTTCTAACTGCGGCTTGGTATCTACCTGAGCATTAGGCGAAAGCAAAATATTTTTGTTGGACTGAAACGCATTAGTTTTTTGCGCATTGGGGCGAACAAAAATTTTGCCGTTGAAGATAGCTTGGGTTTTTCCCTTGAGAATTCCCTTGTACAGTTCGTTACTACTAGAATTGGGCTTGCGGTGGTCTACTACTGTGTGATTATCTGTAACAGTTTTATTGTCCAGCACGTAGAGGCCATTCATATAGGCTTGGCAGTTTTGTCCGTCTAGAGCTATGTGTAAATTGTTGCGCGTTAGCTCACCGTCAAGTGAAATGGTAGTGTTGGCATAATAGCTATCTTGTAACTGCCAAACTTGGGTCAATCCAATGTGCGAAGCCGTAGCGGATTCATCTTGTATTTTGTAGTGTTGCAAGTGAGCATTTTCCAATACAATCACTTCGGCAACCAGGTTAGTAAAGCTATGGTAAGGAGTGGAAGCGCTGCTATAATGTTCTACTAAGGTCAGTTGGGCGCTCCTGCCTACTACTATCAAATGCCGCACTTGAATGAGCAAATGACTTTCTTTCGGGCAGGCAATGCAGCGAATCACTACGGGTGTTTCTACCACTTTGTTGTTGGGTACGTATACAAAAGCTCCTTGCGCTTCAAGGGCTGTGTTGAAAGCAGCGAAAATGTGTTGATCGGCGTTAGCGTACTTGCCAAAGTACAAATCCACAAGGTTGGGATAGTTGGATTTTGCTTCCAAAAGAGAACAAACCGTTAGCTCAGAAGGAGGTGAAACAAGGCAAGAAAGCTCTGGCCTGTAAACGCCATTGACAAAAGTAAGGACATTAGCACTATTGTTGTCACAAATATTAGGAATAGATTGAGGAAATTGACTTTCCTGCTGGTTGCCGTTGGCAAAGGTATAAGTGCGAGAAAGGAGATTTTTTAAGTTGAGGTATTTCCACTCTTCGTGCTTGGTAGTGGGTATTTCTAGTTCCTCCAACAGGTGAAGGGCTTGCAGATGGATGGGAGTTTGCGGTGCACGAGCTTGTGCATAAGAAAGCATCTGCGCTTTCAAGTCGCTTTTTTCCATTGCCAGAACAGTTATTTTAAGTTACAAGGAAGGTTGCTGGGCTTCTACTTGCGCTTTTATCCAATCGTACCCTTTTTCTTCCAATTCAAGAGCTAAATTTTTATCTCCAGAACGGATAATGCGCCCTTTGTAAAGGACGTGAACGTAATCAGGTACGATGTACTCCAACAAGCGCTGGTAGTGAGTGATGAGCAAAATTGCATTGTCTTTGTTTCGAAGTGCATTAACGCCGTTAGCTACAATGCGCAGGGCATCTATATCCAAACCAGAGTCAGTTTCATCCAAAATTGCCAGCTTGGGCTCCAGCACTGCCATTTGAAAAATTTCGTTGCGCTTTTTTTCTCCCCCTGAAAAACCTTCATTCAGTGAACGGCTTAGTAGGGATTGGTCCATGTTGACCAGTTTCATTTTTTCTTTGATGAGCTTGAGAAACTGGACGGCATCCAGCGGCTCTTGCCCGCGATATTTGCGGATAGCATTAACCGCTGCCTTGAGAAAATTCGTATTGCTTACCCCAGGAATTTCTACAGGATACTGAAAGGCTAAGAAGAGCCCTTCTCCTGCGCGTTCTTCGGGAGCAAGCTCTAGCAAATTTTTCCCATTGAAAATTACCTCGCCGCTTATGATTTCGTAGTCTTCTCTTCCTGCCAGCACGGCGGCAAGGGTACTTTTGCCTGAGCCGTTAGGTCCCATAATGGCATGTACCTCACCCGCCTGGACCTCTAAATCCACACCGTGCAATATTTGCTTATCACCGATGGCTACCTGTAAATTTTTGATAGATAACATACCTCTTAAAGCTGATAAGTAACTCGCAAAGTTGCTAATTGTTTAGAACAGTTTTAAACCAATCATTCACCTTTTTCCAACTTTGCTTAGGGATTTGCAACGCCTTGCCCTATTTTAACGTTGTCAGGCTATGTATTGTTTATATTATATGGTTACTAAACAAGATGCAAAATATTGTTTCAAGCCATGAACATTAGAGTACTTTGCATTACCTACCTTGCCTTAGTAAAATTTTGGTTACTAATGCACCCTGCCCAAGGGCAGCATGATAATCAGTCGGGTAAGAAAGCTCCTGAACGGCGCAAAGCCAACAAGGAAACTGCGCTTAAAACCGAAGAATTTGAACTGGAAGACAGCACTTTCTTTTACGATGAAACTCAAATCAACTTTCGCAACATCAACCAAAAGCCTTTTTACTACAATGAAAGACTATTGGGGCGCATTAACAAATATCAGCAAGAAAAAAACTGGGAGCAGTTATTTCGGTACTTGCTCAACTATGTTTCTCGCTTGGGACCTGGCAACTTTACCGAGCCTTCCAGTGCTGAATATGTGGCTCACATGCAACAGTTTAAATCTGCCTTAAACAGGTCGATTGCCTTGCCTCCATCGGGTATTGACCTGATCTGGCAACTGGCGCGGGTAGCTTTGCAAATGCGCAAAATGGAAATTGCCAAAGAGGCTTTGCAGTTGATTATCAAGCACCATCGCGGCAACTTGGCTCGCGCCTGGAAGCACTACGACAGCCTTTTTCCCTTCGAAAAGCCGCGCTACGTAACTTTAGAAGAATATTACCAAATGCTTGAACTGCGCAAGCATATCGATACCCTGCGCCCTCCGCGTGGCATACTTACCGACATCGGTCAGGCAATCAATTCCGATTACGATGACTATGGAGTCAGCCTCTCGCGAAATGGCAACATGCTCATTTTCACCTCAAAACGAAATCGCTCGCCCAGCAGCAACCCGCTTCGGCAAATTTTTAACGAAGACCTTTTCATTGCCGAGCGCATCGGAGAGGACACCGCCTATTGGCAAGATGCCTATCCTTTCGCTGACTTAAATACGGCCTATAACGAAGGCTCGCCGTGCTTGAGTGCAAAAGGCGATTTCATCATTTTTGCCCGATGTGAAGCCCCTGACGGCATGGGCAACTGCGACTTATACATCAGCCGCCGCGTCCAAGGTCGCTATTGGTCAGAGCCAGAAAACCTGGGCATTGTAAACAGTCCTGCATGGGATTCTCATCCAGCGCTTTCTGTTACAGAAGACACTCTTTACTTTTCTTCTGATAGAGCAGGAGGATTTGGCGGGGCAGATTTGTATTTTTCCGTACGCGATGCAACTGGCAAGTGGGGACCCGCACAAAATCTAGGTCCTATTATCAACACCCAAAAAAATGAAGTCAGTCCTTTTATTCACCACAAGTACAATGTACTTTACTTCAGTTCAGATGGACATTTAGTCAACTACGGCGACTTTGACATATTCAAAAGCTACTACATAAAAGGCAGATGGACAGAACCCAAAAACTTAGGACCGCTAGTAAACAGTGCGGGCAGGGAATTTTATTTCACCATAGATACTAATTCCGACAAGCTATTCTTTGCCAAAGCCCAAGAAGGCAACTCGCGCAATTTGGATATTTACTCCTACCCCATGCCTATGGAAGCCAAACCTAATGCCGTGGTGCGCTTCAAAGGTCAAGTAAAAGAGGCTAGCACAGGGCAAATTGTCAAAGGCATCGTTTCTGTTATAGATTTAACCGATGGGGTAGAAGTAATGCCTAAATACCTCTCCGAACAAGGCGAGTTTGAGTTCGAACTTATTAACCAAAAGCGCTACATGCTGGTGGTACAAGGAGAAAACTTTTTCCGCTTGGAAGAAATTTTTTTCCTTCAAGGAGACACAGAGCGCCAGTATTCCGTGAAAAGCATTGACAATGTGCGGTTTGAATCCATTGAATTTGCAGAAGGCAGTGCTGAGATACTTCCTGAAATGGAAAATGACTTGCATCTAGTCATGAATTTCCTAATCGACTACCCCGAATTTATGCTCTCCATCTCGGGACATACTGACAGTTCTGGCAATCCAGAGAACAATTTAAAACTTTCTCAGCGCCGTGCAGAGGCAATCAAAAATTACTTAGTAACCTATGGCAAAATCGACCCTAACCGAATTATTGCTGTCGGATATGGCAATACGAAGCCTATCATTTCGCCAGAGCTCACTGCTGAGCACCGCAAAATCAACCGACGCGTAGAGTTCAAAATCTATAAACCTAACAATTTGACAGAAGATAAAACCGACAAGTAAAGGCGGCACAAGGGTTGCAACATACTATTTACTTTTGCAAATAGTTTTTATATTATTCAGCGTGCCAATAGGAATGTCATAATGGCACTATGGACAAAGTTAGTACTAGCCAAGCAATCAACTATGCCGCATTTTGAGGATACTTTTTTGATGCTCGCAGAAGCATCGGACAACTTTACATCGCTAATCAACAATTTACAAGCTGATGAAGAAGAACTCAAAGAGCTTCCAGAAGAACTGCCCATTTTGCCAGTGAGAAACTCCGTGCTTTTCCCTAATATCATCATACCTGTTACGGTCACTCGGCAAAAAGCGATCAAACTCATTCGCAAGGTTTACAAGGGCAACCGCATCGTGGGAGTAGTAACTCAGAAAAACCACAACGCCGAAGATCCTACTTTAGAGGACCTCTACTCCGTAGGAACAGTAGCTTACATCATGAAAATGATAGGATTGCCCAATGAGCAAAATACTATCATCATTCAAGGAAAGCAGAAGTTTCAAATCAATGAGATTGTGCGCCACAGTCCTTATCTAGTGGGCAAGGTAACTTACTTAAACGATGAACCTTTAGAAGAACGCCGCAAAGATATCAAAGTGCTCGTGCAGTCTCTTAAAGAGGCAGCCTACAAAATTATGCGGCTCAACCCAGACATTCCACAAGAAGCCGAAGTGGCCATCCACAATATTGAAAACCCTACTTTTCTAATTCACTTTCTTTCTGCTAACATTAACGTAGAAGTCAAGGAGAAACAAGAGCTACTTGAGATCCCCTCAGTCAAAGAGCGGGGCACTAAATTGCTCAGCCACATGCTCCGCGAAATAGAATTGCTTCAAATCAAACAAGAAATTCACACCAAAGCCCATTCGGATATAGACCAACAGCAACGAGATTACTTCTTGCGCCAACAAATAAAAGTGCTGCAAGACGAGCTGGGCATGGATGGGCACGAGCAAGAAATTGAACAGTTGCGCGCTCGCGGAGCACAAAAAAAATGGCCTGAAGCAGTGGCTAAACATTTTAACAAAGAGCTAGACAAAGCCTTGCGGCTCAATCCACAATCTCCAGAGTTTCCCGTTGCCCTCAACTATGCCGAGTTCATGGTTGATTTGCCCTGGAATGAGTACTCGGAAGATGTCTTCGACCTCAAAAAAGCACAGGAAATCTTAGACCAAGACCACTATGGACTAGAAAAAGCTAAACAACGCATCATTGAGTACTTGGCAGTGCTCAAGCTCAAGGGAGGAGATATGCGTGGTCCCATTTTGTGCTTTTACGGTCCCCCTGGAGTGGGCAAGACTTCACTAGGGCGCTCCATTGCTAAGGCACTAGGCAGGAAGTACGTGCGCATGTCCTTAGGGGGGCTGCACGACGAAGCAGAAATTCGCGGACATCGCAAAACTTATATCGGCGCCATGCCAGGACGCATTTTGCAAAACATCAAAAAAGCGGGTGCCTCTAATCCCGTATTTATTTTGGACGAGATAGACAAAGTAGGCAGCGACTTTCGCGGCGACCCCGCTTCTGCCTTGCTAGAAGTGCTCGACCCCGAGCAAAATAATGCCTTTATGGACAATTACCTCGAAGTGGAATACGACCTTTCCAAAGTTATGTTTATTGCCACGGCTAATTCTCTGGATACCATTCACCCCGCTTTGCGCGACCGCATGGAAATCATCGAAATCACAGGCTACACTCAAGAAGAAAAAGTTGAAATCGCCAAGCGCCACCTTCTGCCAAAATTGCGCAAAGAGCACGGTTTAAAAGCCAGAGATTTTAGCATCGATGACAAAGCACTTCTTAAAATTATCGAGGAATATACTCGCGAATCAGGAGTGCGCAATCTGGAGCAGAAACTCGGAGCTGTCATGAGGCATATTGCCAAATGGGTAGCTATGGAAGAGCCTTACAAAAAGCGCATCAAAGCAGAAGACATAGAAACTATCTTAGGTCCTCCCATCTTTGATCGGGAAATTTACCAACAAAACGACATTGCAGGGGTAGTCATCGGCTTGGCATGGACTCCCGTAGGGGGGGAGATATTGTTTGTTGAAGCTAGTTTGAGCAAGGGCAAAGGCGCCCTTACCCTTTCTGGTCAGTTGGGCGAGGTAATGAAGGAATCTGCCGTTACAGCGCTCTCCTACCTCAAAGCCCATGCAGAAGAGCTAGGAATTGACCACCGCATTTTCAGCCAGTACGATCTGCATATTCACGTACCAGCAGGGGCAGTGCCTAAGGACGGTCCTTCGGCGGGTATTACCATGCTGACGGCTCTTGCCTCTATCTATACCCAGCGCAAAGTAAAAGAGCGCCTCGCTATGACAGGAGAAATCACCTTGCGCGGCAAAGTATTGCCTGTAGGAGGGATCAAGGAAAAACTCTTAGCAGCTCGCCGCGCAGGAATTAGCGAAGTCATCCTTTCGATTCGCAACCGCAAGGACGTAGAAGAAATAGATACCCAATATCTCAAGGACTTGCACATCCACTACGTAGATACCATCGACCAAGTGCTGCAAATTGCCCTACTGCCCGAAAAAGTGAAAAAACCCATGCACTTTGACCTGGAGCCCATAGGAAAAAATCAAGATCAAGCAAGGGAGGAAAATTTGCTATCAGATAGCAGATGAGCTAAAAACTTGTAAAATTGTTGTGAAGCTAAATCGGCAGCGCTAAATTCGCGGGTCAAAAACTTCTGAGCAATGGCAATTATCACGCGAATAAGGCAACTTTCTACAGCGGTTATAGCTGTTATTTTCATTGCGTTGGGTTTGTTTATCATCGGCGGCGACTTGCTTTCACCCAACTCCTCTATTTTAAATTTGTTCAATCGCAAAGAAGTAGTCAATATTAATGGGGTAAGTATTTCACCTCAAGAATTTAGTGACCAGTTAAACACAGTCCGCAGTAATATGGCAGCTCGTTTAGGGCGCAACATCAACAACGATGTAGAAGGCGACTTCCTTCGCTATGAAGCCCTTAATGAACTGCTTTACAAACACGCCATTCTTCCTCAGGCAGAGCGCATAGGTCTGACAGTAACCGACGAGGAAGTAATAGACATGGTACAGGGAAACAACATTCACCCTGAACTACGAGAAGCTTTTCGCAACCAGCAAACTGGTGAAGTGGACCGCAACCAAATCATTACTTTTTTGAACAGCTTAGCTTCTCTGCCTCCTGAACAACGGGCTCAGTTTGAAGCCTTTGAACGATCCCTCATACCCACGCGTCTGCGCCAAAAGTACGCTCATTTAATGACTTTTTCCACCTACGCAACTCGCCAAGAAGCGGAAAGATACTATCACGATACCAATGACCGGCGTGCCATCAAGTTCCTTTTTGTACCCTTTTCTTCTATCCCTGATTCGGTAATTAAGTATACAGAAGCCGAGTTACAGGCTTATTTAGAAGCGCATTCATCCAGATACAAGCGCAAAGAAAACCGCGCTATCGAATACGTCACCTTCTCCTTTAAACCCTCTGCAAAGGATTCTGCAAAGGTTAAAAGCAAAATCATGAAGCTCAAGGAGGAGTTAGCCACAAAACCAGAAAGCGAAATACAGGCATTTGTAGCCAATAACTCCGACTTAGGCACTTCCTACCGCGACTTTAAACCTGCTGATATTCCTGAGGAAATTTCCCGCGACAGTCTAAAAGTAGGTGCCGTATTAGGTCCATATATCAAGCACGGCTATTACATCATTTACCGCATCGTCAAAAAAAGCCAAGATTCTGTGGCTTCTGCCAAAGCTAGCCATATTCTCTTCCGCTTCGGGGATGACAAGCAAAAAGCCAAACGAGAAGCCGAACAACTGTTAGCCCGCATCAAGAGCGGTGCCGACTTTGCTACAATGGCAGGCATGTACAGCCAAGACCCAGGCACCCAATCTCGCGGCGGCGACCTAGGCTGGTTTACTGAAAAACAAATGGTAGAGCCTTTTGAAAAAGCCGTAATGAATGCCACTAAAACAGGGCTGATCCCTAACCTAGTGGAAACAGAGTACGGCTATCACATCATCAACGTAACAGGACTAAAAACGCGCGACAAATACACTATCGCAGCTATTTCCAAAGATATTCTTTCTAGCGATGAAACTAAAAACCAAGCATTTGTAAAGGCAGGTGAGTTTGCCAAGGCTCGCAATGCCAAAGAGTATGTCGATAAAGTAATTGCCGCAAAGGACTTGATTAGCATTCAAGCCCTGGAAATCCCAGAGGATGCCCGCAGCATTAACAACTTGACTGATCCTCGCGTAAGAGATATTGTTCGATGGGCTTATGCCGATGAGCGCAAGATAGGCGACGTATCCGAAGTATTTGAGTTGCAAGACCAGTATTTAGTAGCCATGCTTCGCGACAAAACCGAAGAAGGAGAGGCAACCCTGAGAGATGTGCGCGAGCAAGTCATCAAGGACTACATCAAGGACAAAAAAGCCGAAATGATTCGCCAGAAACTCAGCAATCTCAAGGGAAGAACGTTGGAAGATTTGCAAAAAGCCTACGGCGCGGGAGCAGAAGTTATTGAGCAATCTGATATCAACCCTATTACTTCCAATATTCGCCAAGCAAACTACGCTCCTTACGTAGTAGGGGCTACCTATGCTCTCAAGAAGGGCGAACGCTCAGGTATCATTCGCGATGACTACGGCATGTTTATCATCGAAGTAACTCAAACTGATGAAGCAAGTGAACTTGCGGATTACAACACCTACAAAAATCAAATTGAAGAACGCCGCCGCTTGCAAACAGAAGACAACATCCTTAAAGCTATAAGAAAGCTAGCTAAAGTAAAAGACAATACAGCTCGCTACTTCTAAAAGTCGGGTCCTTTTTAAAAGAACAATTGCTGTTGCGCCTTGCTAGCGCAGCAGCAATGTTGTTTTTAAGCAAACTTAATGTACTATGCCTCCTCTTTACGAGCAGGTTCCTCTGCAGAGCGGTTTTGATTGTTGCGGCTAATCATATTGATGATCCTATCCAAAGCCGAAAAGAAGAATTCAACGCTATAGCCTGTTAAAAATGCTACAGCTAAAGGTGAAAGAGAAACAGGCAAAGCAATAGAAGTATCTTCTGGCACAAAAAACAAGCCCACTGCCAGCCCTGCTAATGCTCCCAAGTGAATGCGCAGCACATATTTTAGGTCGCTTTCTTTAGTGTACACCATTTGGCGAGTATCTTCAGTAAGTTTGCGCAATACAAAAGCAAAAGCGCCTAATAAACCATAGAGCAAGGGCAATAAGTAAAGGCTAGCAATGAGGAGAGGATATTGGGCTACTTGTTGAACTTTTTTTATCAAGTTAATGCGCTCTTGCTCACGGAGGTTTTTCATTTTTTCTTCTTCGAGAAGTTCGTTTTTATAGTATTTGTCGCGCAGGACGAGGGTATTTATAGGAGCGAGCCAGTTTGAAAGTAACTCGGCACTAAGCTGTAGGTCAGCGGAGAGTTCATCGAGCTTGGTAGTGTTTTGGGTAATTTGCAAGATGACGTTTTCTCCAGAAAGCATGTTGAGTCGAGCAATTTCTTCTTCCAAGCCCTCCATTTTGTGATTAATGGAAGCGATGTTATTCATCAAGGTGCTACCGATGAGGGTATAAATTTGCACTGTGAGCATGAGCGCTACCCAAAAAAGTCCCATCCAAGTGTAACGCCGCACGGCATTTTGAGCAAGAGAAGCACGGCGGTAGAGTTTAATGCCAAAAAAGCGAAACAAAAAATGCGTAGGCTGCAAAGTGTCAGTAGCAGCGCGGAGGCTATCGATGGTAACGGGTCGGATAATTTGGCTGATGGCATTGTAAGCAGTCCAAAACTCCGCTTCGTTTTCTGCAGTCCAGTTTTCAGTCTGATATAGAAACTTTGCTTGCACTAATTGTTTGGTAATCTCAGCAGGAACGCTAATACCGCGCTCTGCTGCATAAGACAAAATCAGCATTACGTCTTCCACTGCTTGCCTAAGAGGGTCAGGGTAAATAGTTATTTCGGGATAGGTTGGCAGAGCGGCGGGGTCTGATGTCGATTTCATGGCACTCTAAATTGATAGGAAAGCTCTTCACTTACATTGAGCAAGATAGGTGTATTATCTGCGTAGACAGGAACGATCACCCAACTTCCTGGCGTGATGCGCTCATGAGTGCTTTGGGCTCGGTAAGTAATCGTTCCGTTGTTGTGGCGAACAATACTACTTCCTTGACCAGCGTTGCTATCTTGCACCACACTGGTAATAAACATACGCGCTCCGCTAAAGCGGAACCATTTGAACAATATCGGTATTTTTCTGCTATTTTGAAGCTGTTCCCATTCTTGCTGACTAAAAGTTAGTTCTACCTCAAAGCGAACTGCCTGCATGCGCGTGCCTAGAGGCAGGGATGAAAGCATTATCACCTGACCAGGGGGGCAATTAACCCGCTGGGCATTGACCGTGAGCCATGCCCTTTCCGAGAGCACAAAGGTGGCTTGCCACCAGCAAGGTAGCCACAGACCCAACCACGACCACAGAGATACTCCTTTCATGTCATCAATTTGGTTTTCCAAAGATAGCAACCAATTTTGTTTTATATGACTTTTTGTATCTTTAAGCCACTATCTCCATGGCAGCAATATGAGCGGTCAACCTCAAACCATTGCTGAAAAAATTCTCTCCCTGCACAGCAGCAAAAAGGTCTATGCCGATGAGATTGCTATCGTAACTGTAGATGGCGCTATGGCAAGCGATACAACGGCTCCTTATGCCATCAAAGCCTTTGAAGAAATGGCAGGGAATAGAACAGTTTGGAACCCCGATAAAATTGCATTAGTCATAGACCATGCCGCTCCTGCTCCTAACCAAACCATTAGCAATTTGCACCAATTGATGCGCCAATTTGGCAAAAAGCACGGTATCAGAGTCTTTGACGTAGGCGAAGGAATTTGCCACCAAGTAATTATGGAACATGGCTACGTCAAACCTGGGGACGTATTCATTGGTGCTGACTCACATACTACCCACTATGGTTGTATTAATGCTTTTGCCACGGGCGTGGGAGCTACTGATTTGGCAGCAGTATGGCTTACGGGAAAAATTTGGCTCAAGGTACCGCGTACCATCAAAGTAGTCATTAACGGCTCTTTGCAGAAGGGAGTATATGCTAAAGATGTAATTATGCATCTGATGAGCCATATCGGCATAGAAGGGGCTACCTATCAAGCTATTGAATACTGTGGTTCTACGGTGGCGGCTATGAGTCTTTCCAGCCGCGCTGTATTGGCAAATATGGCGGTAGAAATGGGCGCCAAAGCGGGACTCGTCCACCCTGAAGGACTGCAGTTAGATTATTCATTTACTCCTATTGCTCCAGATGAAGGAGCCGTATACAGCCGTGTAATAGAGTTAGATGTCAGTCAGTTAAAACCGCAGGTAAGTTTACCTCACCAACCCGATCAAGTAACTGATTTGGAAAAAGTGAAGGGAAAGAAAATTACCTACGCTTTTATCGGCACTTGTACCAATGGACGCCTAGAGGACTTGCATGCTGCTGCAAATGTACTACGGGGGAGAAAGATTCATCCTTCGGTGCGCATGTTAGTCATTCCAGCTTCCAAACAGGTCTTTCAAGCCGCCTTGCGTGATGGCACAGTGGAAATTTTGCTAGAAGCAGGGGTGAGTTTTGCCACTCCCGGCTGCGGTCCTTGTGTAGGCTCGCATATGGGCGTACCTGCTGATGGAGAAGTGGTCATTTCTGCCGCCAACCGCAATTTTAAAGGACGCATGGGAAACCCCAATGCCGAAATCTATTTAGCTTCTCCTGCAACAGTAGCCGCTTCAGCCGTAGCGGGTTGTATTACAGAGGCAGCAGATTTATAACCACCAGAAATGGAGTATAATCATTTTTTCAGCCTCTATCAACTTTGACCTCATCGCTTCAATAACAGTGGACCTCTGCAGCCAGATTGCCAAATTTGTCGTAGGGCAAAGTCAAATGAGAGACTTGTTCATTACAGCCTTTTTGACTCGAACTCAAACTGCTCTTTTTGAATTCGTGAAAGAGCGCTAACTAACAGCAGATAGAACTAGCTACCCTATGTCGTTTTTCTTCATGAGAGCAATTACCCAAAAACCAATTGAGCGAGAAGAGATTGACCAATTGCCAAAAGCTCGGCTAAACCGATTTTTGTTCGAAATTACTACAAGGTATCCCTCTCTACAGGATATCCACAGCAGGCAGCTCGCTAGTGACCTTTTAGTAATTCCTGCTATCTTTAAAGCCAAATCGATTGCCCAATGCCGTCAAGTAGTGCCTCGCCTTTATGTTATTTTGCTTTACATGGTAGAAATAATTTACCATTTGCGCAGAAACTCAGTTTATTTAAAAACCCCTCTATGGGCTTTGGTGGCTTGGCTTGATAGTGTAAAAGTCCATGCTCTTCTTAGCAGTCAAGATTGTGTCATGCCTGAAGATGCTCCTCCTGTGGCACCTTGCATGTTGCGCTGTTGCATTCTACTAACAGCAGAAAAAGAAACGGAAGGGATTATCCTTAACTAGCAACTCTTAAAGTAAAAGAACCGCGCCAGTAACAATTTTTTCTCAAATGCCCAAGAAATGGCCACGATTGTATCTACCAGAAAAATGGCATTGAGCATAATTATTTCTCTCGTCATAGGCTTTTTTACCCTGGTACTAGGGCTATTGTTTAGTATTCACCACGTTGAACAAAAAAATGAACTCAACCGCATTTCCAATATAGTAGCTCGTCAGCGGGCACTGGTAAAAGCCTTGCAAGCTGCTTGGTTGCAACGTCGCTACAGTCAGGTAGCTGCTGAGCGCATGCAGGCACGGCACATCATCGACTCTCTTACTGTTTTGTTAGAAAATACCCACTTTAACTTATTGAACAAATCCGACACGCTTGCCAAAGCCCAGCTATATCACACTGCTGAAATAGATCAACACTTGTCAGAGATAACACCCAATCTAGTCAAATTTACCGACATGATAGCTCTTGACACTGCCAATGATCAAAAAATTGCAGCGTTGTCCGACCAACTAGCAAGCCAATTTGGCGAACTGGCAGATGTACATTATGCCCGCCTTCACCTTGCCTATAACCGCGATACCATTAACTACCTCTGGGGTGTTTTGATTATAGTAAGTGCAGTGGTAATTTTTCAAAACTTGTTTCTCTTGTACCCTACATTTAAAAAGTTAGACGAGAAAATTAAAGAAGCCAAAATAGCCACCGATCATATTGAAAAACAAAATCGGCAGCTTCTCATGCTCCAAGACTCTTTGACAGAACAAAACGACGAACTGAAAACCAAGCAAGAAGAACTTATTGTGCTGACCGAAGAACTGAAGCGGCAAAATCAACTCTTGGAAGAAAAGCAAAAACTCATTGCTGAAGCTTATCAAAATATTAGAGAAAGCATTAGGTATGCTAATCGCATTCAAACTGCTTTGCGCACTGATCCTCAAAGCCTCATAGAGAGCTTTCCCGATTGCTTCATTCTTGAAAAATCTAAAGATATACTTTCTGGAGATTTTTACTGGTTCACTCAGCAGGATAACTACAACATTCTTGCAGTAGCCGATTGCACTGGTCATGGCGTGCCCGCAGCCCTCATGACGATGATAGGCATCACTGCTTTGCATCAAATAGTGAACATAGAAAAAATACTCAATCCTTCCACCATCTTGCATAAGCTCAATGAGCGCTTGAGGGAAATCTTCCGACCGAAAAAGGATGGCATTTACGTAATAAATGATGGAATGGAAATCAGTTTATTAGTATTCGACATGCAAAACTATCAACTTGTATTTGCTGCTGCTAACGGAGATGTTTGCTTAGTGCGCAATGGAAGTATTCAAAGGCTCAGAAGTGCAAGGGTACCCATCGGCGGCTTTCAAATTAGAGGAGAACGAGATTACCCCGAGGTGACCATTCAGTTGCAAGTAGGGGATAAAATTTATGTTTATACAGATGGGTTTCAAGACCAGTTCGGCGGTCCTGAAAATACCAAGTATCACTCACGCCGTTTTCGCGAACTGTTACTACAAACCTCTAACATGCCCATGCAAAAACAAAGAAGTATGATAGTTAATGAGCTAAGAGATTGGCAAGGCATGCACCCACAAACAGATGATATCTTAATCATCGGCATTCAACCTTGCTAGGGCATTCTGTTTTACTCCCTGTTGCATACTTTTGCTTTATGATACCTCACCAGCTCAAAGTATTCAATACCCTTAGCCGCACTAAAGAACCTTTCGAACCTTTACATCCCCCTTTTGTAGGCATGTACGTATGCGGACCTACGGTTTACAACTACGTCCATCTAGGCAACTGCCGCACTTTTACTTGCTTTGACATCATCTATCGCTATTTAAAACACCTAGGCTACCAAGTGCGGTATGTGCGCAACATTACTGATGTAGGACACCTAGAAAGCGATGCCGACGAAGGAGAAGACAAAATAGCCAAAAAAGCGCGGTTAGAAAACTTAGAGCCTATGGAAGTAGTACAGCGCTATGCTAATCACTTCCATTTGGTCATGGAGCAGCTCAACAATTTGCCTCCTTCTATCGAACCCCAAGCAACAGGGCACATTGTAGAGCAAATAGAAATGACTAAAAAAATTATTGAAAATGGGTTTGCTTACCAAGTCAATGGCTCAGTTTATTTTGATGTGCGTAAATACAATTTGCACTATCAGTATGGAAAACTATCAGGTAGAGTCATAGAAGAGCTCATTGCTGGCACGCGCGATCTGGAAGGACAAGGCGAAAAGCGCAACCCCGAAGATTTCGCTCTCTGGAAAAAAGCCGCTCCAGGACATATCATGCGTTGGCAGTCTCCTTGGGGGGAAGGCTTTCCAGGATGGCATCTAGAGTGCTCTGTCATGAGCCAAAAATATCTAGGACAGACTTTCGATATTCACGGTGGAGGAATGGACTTGAAATTTCCCCATCACGAGTGTGAAATTGCTCAATCAGTAGGCTACTGTGGCAAAGAGCCCGTGAAATACTGGCTGCATACCAACATGCTTACCGTCAACGGTGTCCGCATGAGCAAAAGCGCAGGTAACGGCATCCTACCGCATGAGCTTTTTACTGGCACCCATCCTTTGCTAGAGCGCCCTTACAGCCCTATGACCTTCCGCTATGCCATTTTGCAAACCCATTACCGCAGCACAATGGATATTTCCAACGATGCCCTTAAGGCCGCTCACAAAGGATATGTAAGGGTGATTAATGGGTTGCGCATTGCCAAAAAGATGCAATACCTGCCCGACGAAAATACCCCAGTGCAAAGCAAAATTGTTGAAGAAATTCAACAAATCATCCAAAATATTTACAAAGGCATGGATGATGATTTCAACACAGCAGTAGCGCTTTCTGCCTTGCTAAATCTGCTCAAAAAAATTAACTCTGTTCACAATGGGCAAATAAAACCTGCTGAAATAGGTCGAGAAACTTTCCAGCAAATGCTCAACACCTATATCACCTTCGTGGAGGAGGTATTCGGTTTGCGCCAGGAGTTCCGCCCTGATATAGAGCAAGTAATGGAAGTGTTGCTCAACGTGTATCGGCAAGCCAAGCAAAACAAGGATTTTGGCATGGTGGATAAACTCCGAGCAGAGTTTAGAAAATTAGGTGTCGTAGTCAAGGATATGAAAGACGGAGTCGATTGGGCTTACGAGGAGTAGATATTTTTTAAAAAAAAGTCAATACAGCTAGTTAGCCGATCCATGTCTTGGAAAGTATGAGCTGAGTTGATGACAATGCGCTGAAGCAAGGGGCTAGTTTCTTCAGGATATGGAAACGCAGAAATGACAATGTCGTTTTGGACCAAAAACTCATACAGTCCGCTTATTTCGGTGTAGAAAACGGGATAATTAGGCACAAACTGAAACAGTTTCAGCGAGTGTATTTTTTCGGCAAAGTAGGCAATATTTTTTAACAACTTTTTTCTTTCTTTCTCCCAAATGGGAAGAGCTTTCATAGAAGCATAGGCATACGCTGGGGCACAAGGAGAAGCCCCCGCATAAAAAGGACTTTTCTCTAGTTGGCTACCCCAATCGGGAGAATTGGTCAAAATCAAGCCTGCTTGCAAACCGCATGCTTTTGCTAAAGAGGCTACCACTATAATTTGCAAGTTTGTAATTTTTTCTGCAATTTTCCTTAGAACGGGAAAAATGCCCTTGCCTTCTGGTCCAGTAATGCCTATGCCGTGCGAGTCATCTGCAACAAGAGTTAGCTTAGCCTGAGCGGGTAAGGCATTCAGCGGTGAAAAGTCGTATAGCTGCGCTTTTGCGGCATCTAAAGCATTGCAAACCAAGATGTAAGATTGACTCGGCTCCCTTTCGATGGATTCCATTGCTTTTCCTAGCCACTCTTGGAAGCAAGTATGTTCTTTGCTCTCCCATCCCGACCACAAAGCAGGATGGGTAAACGGTGCATAAGAAATTCTCGTTTCTGGAGCATCGCGGAGCCTTTCCCGCAATGACCAAGCTACTAACTGACCTGCCATAAAACCAGAAGAGACCAGAATTGCCTTTTCGGCTTCCATGTAAGTTTGCCAAAAAGTTTGTGCTTCTTGATAAACCTTTAGACGCAAATTTGCATTGGGCGAGCCACCAAAATTGTTGCCATATCGTCGCATTCCCTCAGCAAGCAAGCGCTGAAACCCTTTGTGCGAAGGCAAGGCAAAGTAGGCAGTGCCTCCAAAATACAACATGGAACCGCTTTCTGTGCAAATCATTCTCCCCAGTGGACTATTTGCGCGCAGGATCATATCCACAAAGTAAAACAAAACTGCGTAGGGGCTGCAGTCCTTTAACAAATTTGCCTCAGGAGAGTTATCAAATTAGAATTCACTTCAACAAATGCTACCTTTGCATGCAAGTCAATGGCAATGTATGTTTGACGTAGAGGCTATCCGCCGCCAGTTTCCCATTTTGCACCAGCAAATCAATGGCAAACCGCTGATATATTTTGATAACGCCGCTACTTCCCAAAAGCCGCGCCAGGTGCTTGAAGCCCTCATGCATTACTACACTACCATGAATGCGAATGTCCATCGCGGCATCCATACTTTGGCTGAAAAAGCTACCGAAGCCTTTGAAGCCACTCGGGAAGCAGTGGCAAAGATGATCAACGCTCCTTCCAAAGAGCAGGTAGTTTTTACCAGAGGCACTACAGAATCCATCAATTTAGTAGCGGCTACTTATGGGCGCGCCTTTTTGCGTCAAGGCGAAGAAATCATCATTAGCGCCATGGAACACCACTCTAACATTGTTCCTTGGCAAATGATATGTCAAGAAAAAGGTGCTGTGCTGAAGGTCATTCCCATCAACCAAGCAGGAGAATTGTTGTTGGAAGAGTATGAAAAAATGCTCTCCCCGCGCACGCGGCTGGTAGCCGTCATGCATGTTTCCAATGCTTTAGGAACGGTAAACCCCATCGCAGAAATAGTTCGCCTGGCTCACCAGCAAGGTGCCGTAGTGTTGGTTGATGGAGCGCAAGCTGCTCCTCATTATGCCATTGACGTACAAGCCCTTGATGTAGATTTTTACGTCTTTTCCGCTCACAAAATGTACGGACCTACAGGCATCGGCATTCTATACGGCAAACGGCACTTGCTCGAAGCAATGCCTCCTTACATGGGCGGGGGAGAAATGATAAAAGAAGTAACTTTCCAGCAAACTACTTACAATGACATTCCCTACAAATTCGAAGCAGGTACGCCCAACATTAGCGATGCAGTGGCAATGAAAGCCGCTGTTGAATTTGTGCAGCAAACGGGTTTTCAGACCATTGCAGCTCATGAAAGCCAACTACTTGCCTACGCAACTCAAACCATTGCCGATATCGATGGCATTCGCATCATCGGCACTGCTAAAGAAAAAGCCAGCGTGCTTTCCTTTGTCATTGACGGCGTTCATCCAATGGATGTAGGCATGCTTTTAGATGCCAAAGGAATTGCTGTAAGAACGGGGCATCACTGTGCCATGCCTTTGATGAATTACTTTGGCATTGCTGGAACTGTTAGGGCTTCATTTGCTGTTTATAATACTAAGGAAGAAATTGACGTTTTTGCAAAAGAACTCCGCAAAGTTGCCCATGCGTTGCGATAGACTATTACAACAATGACCATTCAACAAATTCAAGACGAGATTATAGACGAATTTGCCCTTTTCGACAGCAAAGAAGACAAGTATAACTACATAATAGAACTGGGCAAGAAACTCCCCCCGTATCCAGAAAAGTACAGGACAGAGGATTATATCGTAAAAGGTTGCCAATCCAAAGTGTGGATCAAACCCGAAGTGCGAGATAGCAAAATATACTTCTATGGCGATAGCGACTCCACTTTGGTCAAAGGCATTGTTAGCTTGCTCCTTCGCGTGCTTTCTGGCCAGCTCCTCCAAGAAGTAGCTTCTGCTGACTTGTATTTTATAGACCGCATCGGATTGCGGCAGATGCTCTCTATGAATCGCTCTAATGGACTGGCTTCGATGATAAAACAACTTAAACTTTACGCCCTTGCTTATCAGGCTGCAGAGACTCTAAAATGAATCAGCCATGGAAGAGAATCACCTTTCAGCGGCTCCTCAAACACCCGCTGACAACATGACACCCATAGAAAACCTCCGCGAAAAGGTCATTGAGGTACTGAAAACTGTTTATGACCCCGAAATCCCAGTAGATATTTACGAACTGGGATTGATTTACGAAGTTTCCGTCTATCCAGTAAATAACGTATTCATTCTCATGACCCTTACCTCGCCAGCTTGTCCTTCTGCTGAGCATATTCCTGTAGAGGTCAAGGAAAAAGTCAGTGCTATTCCAGGAGTTAATCAAGTTACGGTAGAACTGACCTTCAATCCTCCGTATTCGCAGGAAATGATGTCAGAAGCAGCTAAGTTGGCGCTAGGATTCTTATAACGTGCAGTCATAAGTTGTAGAGTAATCGATTTGAATGACCACTAATCCTATATAGCCATGTATCCCAAAGAGCTCACCGACCCGATGAAACAAGAGCTGATAGCTATCGGCTTTGAAGATTTGGACACTCCCGAAAAAGTAGAAGCAGCCATGAAGCGCCCAGGCGTTACCATGGTAGTAGTAAACTCGGTATGCGGTTGTGCAGCAGGAGCAGCGCGCCCAGGAGTAAGGCTGGCGCTGCAACAAGCTCGCGTCAAGCCTGACCATTTAGTTACCGTTTTTGCAGGAGTGGACAAAGAAGCCGTAGCAAAAGCGCGCGAGTACATGCTGCCTTATCCCCCCTCCTCTCCTTCTATTGCCATTTTTAAAGATGGCGACTTAATGCACTTTATCCAACGCCACGAAATAGAAGGACGCACTGCAGAAATGATTGCCGAGCACTTAGTGGAAACCTTTGAGGAACTTTGTACTGTATAGCCTCGGCGAAGTTTTGAGGTCTATTGCTTCTGGTCGTTCACCCAAAGTGAACGACTTTTGATTTCTGGCCACATATTGTTAGCAAAATGGGCAATGCTTCACTAAAAACTAACCATCATGTTTGAATCAATTTCATTCCATGCTAAAGCACTTGCTCCCAGCACAGCCACGTTTTTCCCTTCCAAAGCCGAAATAAGCAACTTGACTTTATTGCGGTAAATGGGAAACAAATAGGCTTCCATGTGGCGCTTTACGGGCTCTAGTAAAAGATTGCCCGCTTTGGTAAGTCCCCCAAAAAAAATAATAGCCTCTGGACTGGTATGAGCTACTGCATCGGCTAGTTTCATGCCTAAGATGCGTCCCGTGTACTCGTAGGCTTCTAAGGCTATCTTATCTCCGCGCAAAGCAGCAGCGGTAATGTGTTCGCTAGTCATTTCGTGATAGCTCAAATGGCGTAGCTCACTTTCGTAGGGGTATTCAGCCATTAGATAGAAAACAGTTCGCTTGATGCCCGAAGCAGAAACGTAAGTTTCCAGTGCACCTCGCCTGCCATTGGAGTGCATCCTGCCGTTGGGATCCACAATTACATGACCCATTTCGCCTGCAAAGCCATCATGTCCGTAGACGAGTTTTCCATTAGCCACAATACCACTTCCCAGCCCCGTGCCTAAAGTAATCATAATAAAATCTCGCATGTTGCGGGCAGCTCCGAACTTCATCTCTCCAATAGCAGCTGCATTAGCATCATTAGTAATGACAATGGGAATGCCTCTGTAATGCCTACTAAGTTGACCTACCACATCTACATCGCCCCAACTGAGGTTAGCAGGTTTTTCGATTCTGCCCGTGTAGTAATTGGCATTAGGAGCGCCAATGCCAATGCCTCGCAAGGCAATTTCAAACCCCAGAGCGCGCCGACTTTCTTCTATGGCTTGCACTAGGCGCACTAAAAAGTGGGTGAAAGGTTCGTCAGCATGAGTGAGAATATAGCTTTCCCCGATGCAGTTGCCTTCTCGGTTCACAAAACCGTATTTAGTATACGTACCACCAATATCTACGCCTAGCACGTACTCAGGCATTCCTGTTTGCATATGGCTGGATTTTTTTGCTTGCCCAGCAATTTGTGATTTTGTACCGATTTATACAAATCTACTCCAGTTTTGCCGTTACTTTGCAGCAAAGGTAGAAGTACGCAATGGCACGCAGGAATATACCAGAACGGCAAAAAGGAAAACTCAACAAAGATACGCTTAAGCATCTGGTAGAACTGTACCGCTTCATGCACCCCTACCGGTGGAACTTTGTAGCAGGCATGCTGTTTTTGTTGTTTTCCAGCACGGTAGTGTTAGCATTTCCATTTTTGACAGGAAAGCTAGTAGATGCTGCTACGGGCAATCCACCTGCATTTTTGCAAAACATCAACAGCATTGCGCTGGCACTGATGGCGGTCCTTACTGTGCAAGCTACTTTTTCATTTTTGCGAGTGTACTTTTTCAGCCGAGTGAGTGAATGCAGCATGGCAGATATCCGTCGGAGCTTGTATGAAAAACTCATTACCCTACCCATGTCGTTTTACGACAGCTATCGCACAGGAGAGTTAATCAGCCGCATCACTGCCGATGTAACACTATTGCAAGACACTTTTTCTGTTACTTTGGCAGAACTCATTCGCCAAATGGTAATTTTACTGGCAGGCTTAGGGGTATTGTTCTGGCATACTCCTCAGCTTACTGTTTTCATGTTAGGGGTTGTACCAGTGCTGGTGGTACTAGGTTTGTTGTTTGGCAAGCACATCCGCAAGATGGCGCGGCAAACCCAAGACGAACTTGCGCGGGCTAATGTAGTAGTAGAAGAAACGCTGCAATCCATTAGCATGGTAAAGGCTTATACTAATGAAGCCTATGAAGCCCACCGCTACAGTGAATCTTTGAACAAAGTAGTGCACACAGCACTTCATGCGGCGTGGTTTCGCGGCGCTTTCGTTTCGTTTATTATTTTGGCATTATTCGGTGGCATCGTGGCAGTGCTTTGGTATGGAGCCGGGCTAGTTGCCTCGGGAAAAATTACAATTGGCGACCTGACTTCTTTTGTCATTTACACCATGTTCATTGGAGGCAGTATCGGTGGGCTCGGCGATATTTATGGACAATTGCAGCGGGCTGTAGGGGCTTCTGAACGCATACGCGAAATTTTACAAAAAGAAGGAGAAATGCCTCGCATTGCAAACCCACTTACTCCATTGCGCTTACACGGAGAAATCGTTTACCAAAACGTTACTTTTCGATATCCTACGCGAGCAGATGTAACGGTGCTTAGTAACATTTCCTTCCGAGTGCGGGCAGGAGAAAAAATTGCCTTAGTAGGCTATAGCGGGGCTGGTAAATCTACTATTGTGCAGTTATTATTGCGCTTCTACCAACCCCAAAGCGGGCAAATTTACATCGATGGCGTGCCTATTGAGCAATATGATTTGACGGCTTACCGCCACAATCTCGGCATCGTGCCCCAAGAAGTGATATTGTTCGGAGGAACTATTCGCGAAAATATTGCTTACGGCAAGCCCAATGCCACCGAAGAGGAAATTGTTGCCGCAGCTTGCCAAGCTAATGCATGGAATTTTATTGAAAGTTTCCCCGATGGGTTGGACACGGTAGTAGGTGAGCGCGGAGTAAAACTGTCGGGAGGTCAGCGCCAGCGCATTGCCATTGCGCGCGCTATTTTAAAAAATCCCGCTATTTTGATACTAGACGAAGCCACCAGCTCCCTAGACGCTGAATCAGAACAATTAGTGCAAGAAGCACTCGATACCTTGATGAAAAACCGCACTACGATTATTATCGCTCATAGGCTGGCTACCATCAAAAAAGTGGATAGAATTTACGTCATCGACAAAGGACAAATTATTGAGCAAGGAACGCATGAAGAATTACTTCTGGCTGAAAATGGCATTTACAGCAACCTGATTCGCTTGCAAATGTTGGAAATGTAACTAAGTCAGTGTGTATGTTATGCTTTTATACATCTTTATTCGTCTTTTTTTTCCATTTGATGTGCCCGTTTGCATTCAATTTTTTATAGAGGCTCTTCCGCCTTTATCTTTAGGTAAAATGTAATTCATATCCTTCTTATTTTGTTCTGCTGCAAACTACGCACTTATCATTATCTCTTTCCAATAGTTGCTTTTTCAGTTCTGGAGTCAAATCATTTAGTTGATTTGGTGAAATACTATCAGATTCATGCCTGTAAATTCCTTTTTTTGCTTTTATCAAAAAACCTTCTTGGTGCAACTTTCTTATGGCACGCCATATATCTCTTGGCTTTTTATTATGTAATTTCAAATATTTTTCTTCAACTCAGTCAACTACAGGACATGAGCCCATCTTTGTTTGGGTGCTGTTTAAAATATCCCATAATTAGCTTGCTAACAGTTTTTTTCAGTTCGTTTCTAGTTTTTTCTCACTCATAATTTTATCTTCAAAAAAGCATTTCAGTTTCGCTAATAATTCTTTGCCCTGCTAACTTACAGTAATTAATATCTATTTCTAGCCCAACTGAAAACCTATTGGCATTGTTTGCTGCAATTAATGTAGTACCGCTTCCTACGAAGGGGGCTAATACAATATCATCAACTTTATACACTTGTAAGGAAGTTGTAATGGAAACGGAGCAGGATGTCCAATTCACTTTTTGCTTTATCCATTGAATGTCCAAATACCATTAGTCCAGTCCATAAACTCCTTTTTAGTAATATCCGAAACTTTTGAACCTTTCATTTTTTTCTTCTTCTTTATAGAAACTACAATCAATTCAACAGGCGCAATTACATATGAGGCAGCAACGTAAATATTTGATTACCAGAATTTTATGCGAGCAAGATTGCCTTTGTTCCGCACAATAGTCGAATGGTATTTCCATCCAATTTTTTGCGCCCAAACTGTCAAATCAGCACTGGCACTTTTTTGTCCTTCTTTGTTTTTGTCAAGGGGAATATTCAAACAAAATCTACCTTGCTTTTTAGTCCAATGAAAACAATTTTTTATCTTCATTTCGGAGAATGATGAATACTCATCATAAGTTAGATCATCATTGTACGAGTGATATTTAATATCCACATTGTACGGAGGTGAAATTACAATCAAGTCAAAAGTTTTATTTTCAAAAAATTTTCATTTAATGCATCTCCATTAAGAGATAGCGATTTCTTATGACGTAAAACTAGTTTCTCGGAGTTTAAACCTTTCAAACACCGCATTGAGTTTTGAAAGATTTTCATTTTCGAACTTAGATACTTCCTCCACTTTCTTATTTTAAATTTGTTATCTACTTTAGGTTTGTAGCAAACGCACTGACGTGCACGCACAATACACATTTTTGCATACATTCATAGCAATACTATGAATTTGCAAATAAATACACAAGCACTTGATAATTTCCATGAATTAGTTTTGAATCACGCATGCAACCATATGGGAAGGATTTAACCTGCCAAATTGTATTTTACTAGTGGTATTGTTTTCACTTTTTTCTAAAAATACTTTTTTTCAAAAAAAGTAGACTAGCAAGTTTTCTTTTGCAAAATAAACTATCTTTGTTCAAGTCTAACCAAGAAACGCTTTATGAAACCCTTGCGCATTATTTGGATACTTGCAGTAGCGTTCTTCCTGAATGCATGCAGCAAAAAGCAAGAGGAAGTAGCTCCGCAATTTCTTGTAGAGTCAACCACCATTGGTGAGGTTCGAAAAGCCGACATTGCACAACGCTTACAAGGCATTCCTATAGCTAATACATTGGTCAATTTTGATGTGCAGGTTGTGCGCATAGTGTACCGAACTAAAGATCCCGACGGTCAAGAAGTAAAAGCCTCTGGGGCGCTGCTTTTTCCTCTTAACCCCAACCGACCTTTGCCTTTGCTAAGCCACCAACACGGCACTATTACCAATGACAACCAAGCTCCTTCTAACTATACCAACCAAAGCGAAGCTTGGTCAATAGGGACGGCATTGGCATCAGCAGGTTACGTAGTCTCTGCCCCTGATTACTTAGGCTTTGGAGTTTCGCGCAACATTCCACACCCTTACGAACATGCTAAAAATACTGCTCAAGTGTGTTTAGATATGCTGCGCGCAGTCAAAGAGTATTGCCGTCTGAACAACATCCAACTCAATGGAAAATTGTTTTTGACAGGCTACTCTCAAGGAGGGAATGCTACGATGGCTTTGCATCGCAAAATTGAAGAAGAAGCCAGTAATGAATTTCGGGTAACGGCAAGCGCTCCTGGAGGCGGGGCATATCACAAAACTGGTTTTGCTGATTTTTTGGCTAACACTAACGACAATTTACCTGGTATGAATCTCTACCTTTGGGCATTGGAGAGCTACAATAGAATTTATCGCATCAATCGTCCTTGGTCGGCTATTTTGGCACCACCTTGGGCAACAATAGTGCAGACAGGTGGCGTTTCTGCACCAGTGAGTACCAATCCGCGCCAACTGTTTTTACCTTCTTTTCTGGAAGGCATCCGCAATCGCAGCGATGCAGCTTTTATCAATGCTTTTCGGGACAACGACACGCATGATTGGCGCCCGCAAGCTCCAGTGCGCATGTATCACGGCACGGCGGATAACATTGTGCACCCTTTTCATGCTCGCGACGCGCTCAACGCCATGCGTCGGCAAGGGGCTACGAATGTTGAACTTATCGAAATTCAAGGCGGGGACCACTTAAGCAGCATTCAGCAGTACGCCTTGGGCATGTATTTCTTTTTTGCTACCTTACAATAATTATTGCCTTTTTGTAAACTAAATTATCTCATGCGCAATATGAGTTTTTTTAAGCCAAACGGAGCTTGGCTCTACCTTCGCTTTTGACTTCTGTGCTATTTCTCCTTTCCATCCATGCATTTTGATGGAATCGAAAAACGCTCCCCCATAATGTCCTAATAAGACGCAATTGTATCTTGTTGTGTGTGATTAAAAAAGAAAATACTCGCGCTGGATTGTTTTCCAAGGCACAAAGTACATCGTTCGTGCAGACACGAACAATGGCGAAGGATAAGCGTGGAGATACCAACAATGGCGAGAAAGATTGCTTGTGAAGATATGAACAATGGCGAGAAGGATTGTTCGTGGAGACATGGACGGCGAGAAGGATTGTTCATGAAGACACGAACAATGGCAAGAAAGATTGTTCGTGAAGACACGAACAATGGCGAAGAGTATCGTTCATGAAGACATGAACAATGGGGAAGGGTATGCCCACGCCGTTGTTGGTGTCCTCACTCCACACCGTTGTTGGTTTCCTCACGAACAACTACTACGCCGTTGTTGGTGTCCTCACTCCGCGCCGTTGTTCGTGTCCTCACGAACAACTACTGTGATTAAAAAAAATACCACGCCGTTGTTTGTATCCTCACGAACAACTACCACACCGTTGTTTGTGTCCTCACGAACAACTACTTGTAATTAAAAAAAAAATACCACGCCGTTGTTCGCGTCCTTACAAACAACTGATTAAAACTTGAAAAGTAATTTATTGGCAACTCACGAGTTCTTTCTGAAGGCTATTAATAGCTTGGGACAAAAAAGTTGGCAAAATGGTACTATAAGTAAGCAAAATTTTGTCGGGATCGTTAAGATGGGCGATCATGTCTTGATATTTCTGCAAGCCGTGATTTTGGATTACTTGCTGGCGCTTTTCTTCTTGCTGGAAATAAATGCTCATGCCAATAGGATCAGCCTCTGGGTGGAACTGAGTTCCAAAAAACTCATTAGAAATGCGCATTGCCATGACAGCGCGCTCTAAATTGACGTGAGGACGAATTTTTTCTAGTGAAAGCACTTGTGCTCCCATTTCTTGCAGTCGGGCAAAGTTGGGTTGGATTACTTGCCAGTCCCGCGAGTCTACGGCATAGAAGGGGTCGGGAAGGCGTCCTAAGATGCTATCGCTCCTGCCTTCAATGGTTTTATGTACTGGAAAAACGCCAAAAGAAGTAGAACGCCGTTGAGTTACGTGTCCTAAGTCAAACAAGCGCACTACCATCTGGAAGGAATGACAGATAAAAAACACGTACTTTTTGCTGTCGTTGCAATTTTGGTTATGGCTCCAGAGCTTTTCAATTAACTTAAAGTAGTTTTTTTCCCATGCTTTGCCTTGACCATCATAAGGGCTGCCTGGTCCGCCTGTAGAAATGTAAATATCGTACTGACTGGGGTGAGGAAATTCGTTTCGGTAGCGGCATTCATATACATCAAAATCTAATAAAACGCCGCAGTGAAGCCCGCTCTGCTCGTGGATAATCTGCTTAATACATCGCATCCCCTGATTGGGAAAGTTGTCGTACAAATCCAAAATTGCGATCCTTTTAACAGGTTGGCTAGCGGTAAAAACTTCCATACACTGCAAAAAACTCTTTGATATGCTCAAACAAATTAGTTGTTCGTTTTGTTCCAGCCCTTCCTCAAAGAAACCGAGTTTAACGGCCACGCTAACGCAGCGACAAAATTAGCATCAATGCAAGTTCACTTGACTTTTACGCAATGTAATTTATGAAGCCAAAAATACATAAGTCAATCATTCTTTTCGAGTGTTTTTTAGATAAATTGTATATCGTCTATTTAATTTTTTCTTTTTGGGTTTTTGACATACGAGGAACTTTTAAACAAAATTGATGTAAAACTTACACAAGTAATAAAATTTGAAAAAAAGTCACTTGTGAAATTAAATTTGTTACTAAAAAAAAAGTTTTGTGTGTATTAAAATCACTTTAAGCCGATAGACAAGACTTAGCGTATCCCCTAAAAAGTAAAACAAAACCTAAAACAGATAGAAAATGTACGAAAAAATTACTCAACAAAAACCACACTGTTTAAATTTTATCACATTTTTGGATTAATATTGCGTAGTGTATGGGAGATAAATAATAAAAAGCTAAGGAGAAGATGAGAGTACCATTACTTTCTGTTATTTTTTGGTGTGGCCTATGGATAAGCGCCTATGCTCAAAAAACATTTGTTACCGCAGGTAACTGGAGTACTTCTAGTAACTGGTCACCACCGGGATTGCCTGCAGCTACTGATAATGTTGTAATTGATGCCAACTGTACGGTAGATGTTAATGCGGAATGTAATAACCTCACTATCAACAGTGGACGAACTCTTACTGTTACTTCCTACAACTTTACCGTACACGGCAATATGCGCGTACAAACTGGTGCTAATTTTACAGACGACAACAACAGTGGTGTTACTACATTTAAGGGTTGGGTGCGAATTGACTCGCTAGGCTCATGGAATACCACAGCGGTCACTAATTTTAATAACATGGTTTTTGAAGGAGGGATTATCTCATTGGCAGGACCTACCGCTACTTCCTTTAATGCAGGAGGAGCCACCTTCGCCAAAACACAAAATCTTTTTAGCCGCACCTTTATGATTTTTAACAACAGTGTGCGAGTAGGAGACAATGCTGTAGTAAATAGTCAGGCATTGGTGCGCATTTGGGGAATTCTAGACGGAGCAAGTTCTAGTTCCACATGGAAGCAAGAACGTTGGTACCATCATCATCCTGGCTTCGGACCCTTTAGCTCTCCTGATCCCAAAGAAGCAGGCGGTATTTTGGAATATGGGCATTCTACTCAACCAATGAATACTGGTAATTTTGATGTAAATTATTTCCTTAGCACGGTTAATTATATCAGAAATGGTGCTCAAACTATTCGCCCTGTAAATTACTACAATCTCCAACTCACTAATGGCACCAATACCAATCCCGCCAATACCAAAACTATGAACATAGCCAGCGGTGAACTGCGCGTAGATGGTATTCTCACTATCTACGACTCGCGCTTTGAAATCACCGGCGCTGGTAAACTAAAAGTAACGCGCTCCTCTATTGGGCGAAATGGAAGATTCATCAACTCTACAACCTCCAAAAATACTAATGTAGGAGGTTTCAACACGATGGATTACTATACAGGTCAGTTTGATGAAGTAGATGCACAAGGCAATACTAGTCTTAGTAGTAATAATAACACCTTTGTCTTTAGCAGCTCGCCACGAGAGTTTACCTTCATGCGTGGACCTGGCCCAGGAGGTACCTATGCCGTAAAAACAACCAATTTCAGCTCTTCGCCTGATTTTGTGATCATTCAAGCAGAAATTAGTACCCGTACCATTGGCAATACTCCCAATGCAGCAGAACTCTCCATTGGAGATGGATTTACAGCAGATATCTCCCGTCCTAGCTCTCCTACTTCGCGGATACGGATCAACCTAGTTACGGGCAACCAATTTTCAATTACCTATCCCGATGGCGGCGGAGCTACTAGTGCCATTCAGTCGGGGCAGCAAACGCTTACTTGGGTAGTCAATCGCTCTGGAGCAAGTCAAACCTATACCGCTCCCGATGGTTCTACTCAAACTGTGTTGAGTAGTAGTGCCGACGTATGGATCGGTACTACCCAGTTTGCAAATGATGTAGCCTTGAGTAATGCTAGTCAGAATATCAACGATATCAAATTTGTCTTCGATGATAGTAATTCTACCAATAACGTTCATGGAGATAACAATCCTAATCAAAGTTACATCACCTTGCGCAATCTCAGGATATTTACTAATTCGCCCGCAGCCAACCAAATTGCAGGTATCGTAAACCGATATGCTGAGGTTACTAATATCACTGTTTCAGGAGGAAATACGAATTTTACAGTAAACAGTAGCACAGGCTTTAGCCCTGGAGATAGAATTTTAATCATCCAAATGAAGGGAGCTACTATCGTAACAGGCGATGTTTCTAACTTTGGTACAATAACCAACTATAACAGCGCGGGCAGATACGAATTTGCTGTCATCAACTCCGTTCCCAACGGAACTACTATTAGCATTGCGGGTACAACCACTAATACTTATAATCCTGCAGGACGCGTACAAATCATTCGCGTGCCTACTTACAGCAACGCTACTATAGTAGCTCCTGTAACAGGTTTACCTTGGAATGGCACTACAGGGGGAGTGGTAGTCCTATGGGTGAATGGCACTTTAACTTTAAATTCCGATATAGACGTATCCAATTTAGGTTTTCGCGGAGGGGCAGTGAGTACCTCAAATGGAAGTTGTAGTATTGGTACTTGGGCTACCGATAATACAGGATTCGGGCAAAAAGGCGAAGGGATTGCTGAAACTACTACCGACCGTGCACGAGCAAGATTAGCCAATGGCGGCGGTGGCGGCAATCCTCATAACTCAGGAGGAGGCGGCGGCAGCAATTTTGGACCTGGGGCAGACGGCGGCAGACAGTGGAACTGCACTATTAATACCCAAGACAACGGCTGTGCTAGCAACCCTCTTGATAACCCCACTTCTAACAATGGTGGCAAAGGAGGAGTCGGATTAGATTATTCTCAATACCGATTGTTCTTAGGCGGCGGCGGTGGCGGGGGACAGCAAAATAATAACACCGCCACCCCTGGAGGCAATGGAGGAGGCATTGTAATTATCCAAGCTAATGAAATTGTAGGCAATGGATATGCAATCATCGCTAATGGACAATCTGTGCTGGCAGGAGCTGGGGGGGATTCTAGCGGTGGCGGAGGTGCAGGAGGCAGCATCCTTATCAATTGTCCTACTTATAATACGCCCATTATTATCCACGCTTCTGGAGGAAAAGGAGGAGATGTGGACTTCATCCATTGCCATGGCAACGGCGGCGGCGGTGGTGGGGGACTGGTGCGCTTAAATAGACCTTTGCCTCCAGTGATGAGCATCTATAACAACGGAGGCATCAGCAGCCGAAATAGAAACAACTCCGACTGTGCCCTCCAAGGCAATATGTTCTTCTGCGCAGAAGCCTCAGGGCTGGGCGGGCAAATTTTTGAAAATCTCACTCCCACACCTGTGGAAATTAGCCATTTTGGAGCAGAGCGCACCAAAGAACGCGAAGCTAGAATCTTCTGGACCACTACTTGGGAACGAGACCATTCTCACTTTGAAGTGCAAAAAAGCCGCGATGGCATTCACTTTGTTACTTTTTCTACCATTCTGGGCAACTCAGGAAATAGCTATATCACGCGTCACTACGAAACCTTTGACACCGAACCCCATCCAGGGGTGAACTATTACCGCCTCAAACAAGTAGATTTAAACGGAACGGTTAGCTATACTAAAATAGCAGTTGTAATATTTCACGACTTAGCCTTACAGGAAGAAGCAGTAATGTACCCCAATCCAGCAACAGCACAACAGTTATTTCTCCGTACTTCTGTAGTAAAAGAAACTCCTTCTGTTGTTTGCTACGACCTTGCTGGTAGGAGAATAGACGTACGTTTAGAGCATGTAGGATTAGGTGAATTCCGCGTACAATTTTTGCAAGAAATGACCTCTGGCGTATATCTTTTTAAGATTCGCACTGCTGCAGGGGAATACCTTCGCCGGGTAGTGTTGCTGGAGTAGTCTTGCAGCTAAAGCGATTCTTTACAAGCTGTTTTGCTAGGGCAAAGCAGCTTGTGTTTTTTTTCCAAGAACTAAGAGTCTGGCTAATAGCTACTTATTACAAAAATTGAAATAACAAAATTTTTTTCATCTTGTTGCTTTTGCAAGCATAAAAAGCGATAAAATGAACATAAATCCAAAATTTAACTACCAAGCTTGCCCGTTTTTCTTTGACAAACAGACCGAGTAATACTTAAATATTTTTTTGCTTGTAAGTGAGTATAAAAATGCCTTTTTAGGCTCTTAGAGTATGAAACGACGAACCTCCTAGCCGATGAGCCTGCATAGAATACAATGCGGGATTGATACAAGGGAGAATTATCTGTTGCATGCGTGCATGCTATCACTTGCAGGGTTTGCCTCTTCTTTGCGCGCTTTACAAAGCGCTACCTATGCACTTTATCTTAATAACTCTTCCTCTAACCATCTCACCAGTAAAAAATTACAACCATGAAAAATATACAAACACCTCTTCAACGCCTTTTCTTGTTTAGTTCATTCTTCTTAGCCACAAGTCTCCTTTGCTACGGGCAAAGTCCCGATTACACGATTACTACTACGGGTGGGAACGTGGTCATTACCGACAACAGCGGTAATGGTGAAACCCTCACCATGTCGCAAATTGGTGCAAATTTACAGATTAATGTTTCTCCTAGTGCTACTTATTCCTTGAATGGGGGCTCTCCAACAGCTTTTCCTTTCACTATTGCACTCACAGGAATCAACTCCATTACTATTAACACTGGCGGCGGGAATGATGGAATTAACATCAATGCTTTTACATCGCCTTTGCCTGCTCTTACTATCAACGGTGGTACGGGAGATGATGTTGTTACTTTCAACGGTGATGTTACCTTCCAAACCAATGCCAACTTAGATGTAGATTTACAGGACGATGATCCCTCGCCAGGAACAGATAGGGTTGTGTTTGCAACTAATGCGGATGTCCTTTTGCAAGGAAGCGGCAATGTAGTAATCAAGGTAAGCCAAAACGTTCAATTTAACAACTCCTCTACGTTGCGCACGCAAAATGGCAACATTACCATAGAAGCCAACCAACAAGCAACACCCACAACAGGAAACTTCTCAGGAGTAAATATTGGTTCGAACTGCGTCGTAGAATCCACGGGCACGGGATGGGTTACTATAAAAGGAAGAGGAGGTAATGATAGTGGTGGCTCTCAGCATGGG
>JANWWZ010000069.1 GCA_025057115.1 Bernardetiaceae bacterium | reverse complement strand
GATTTATTTATGGTCAAAAGCCTTTGATACCGGGTTGGGAAATTGCTTTTTCCAAATTTTTGCGCAAAGGTACTCAAGCCCGTATGATACTGCCTTCACACTTAGCTTTCGGGCATAAAGGTAAAGATAACTTGCCTCCGTTTGTAGTCTTGGTGTTCCGTATGCAAGTAGTGGACATCATTAAAGCCAAGGACCTGCCTGCTTACCGAGAAAAAATGCGCCGCCAACAGCAAAAGAAAAAAGTAAACCTTAAAAACAGTTATATTGACTCCAAAAATTAGCCTTAAGCCAGTTTAGCGGTTACTCTGGATTGCTTTTCCGCCGTTGTTTGTGTCTTCACGAAAATTGGTTTTTGTGGCGCGTGCGGACACGCGCAACGGCGGGAAAAATGCCGTTGTTCGCGTCTTTAAAAACCGCCGTTGTTCGTGTCTCCACGAACAACCATTGCCGGTGTTGGTATACTTGTTGCGCGTGAGGACAAGCGCAACGGCGGAGGGAAAAACTCCCCTTGCCGTTGTTCGTGTCTCCACGAACAACCATAATGTCGTTGTTGGTATTTTTGTTGCGCGTGAGGACACGCGCAACGGCGGGAAAAATGCCGTTGTTCGCGTCTTTAAAAACCGCCGTC
>JANWWZ010000068.1 GCA_025057115.1 Bernardetiaceae bacterium | reverse complement strand
GATACTCCGAATAGAAGGTTATTTAAAGCCCCCCTTCACCTTCGTACGTCATTACATTATTCACCAAGGTTTTCTGGATGGCAAGGCGGGCTTTCATATAGCGCGTATCTCTGCGCAGGGAGTGTGCGAACGCTATGCCCATGCCCTCCGTCTGAAAAATAAAAACTCCCCCAGGAAATAGTCATTGAATTTTATTGAGAAATTTTCAGTCAGATGTCTAGCTAAAATTAATAATCTGACCACCTTACTTTTGCTCCACAAAGACGATAACTCCATGAATGTAGCAGTGATTGGCGCTGGCACGATGGGCAATGGCATTGCTCATGTATTTGCTCAACATGGCCATCAGGTTTTGTTGGTTGATGTGGAGAAGGAAAGGCTCAGCTCTGCCCTTGCCACCATTGAAAAAAACTTAAAACGTCAGGCTGATAAAGGCGTGCTACCGGCTGAGGAAATCCCTCATGTTTTGCAGCGCATACAAACTTCCAGTGAATACGAGAAGACCTTGTTGGAACCTTGCGAGCTTGTAGTGGAGGCTGCCACCGAAAACGTAAGCCTTAAGACCGAGATTTTCCGCACATTGGATTCTCTCTGTCAACCCTCATGTATTCTCGCTACCAACACATCTTCT
>JANWWZ010000067.1 GCA_025057115.1 Bernardetiaceae bacterium | reverse complement strand
GACAAACGCGCAACCGAATTGCCCGCATCACTACCAGTGGAGCGGTAGATTCCTGGGACCCGAATGCCAACAACAGCGTGCATGCCATCGTAGCTACTGGCAGTGAAGTATATGTTGGCGGTGCGTTTACGCAGATTGGCGGTGCTTCAAGGCATTACCTTGCCAAGGTAGGCGTGACCAGTCATGCAGCCGATGCAGCTTGGAACCCCAATCCCAACCACGCCGTCCATGCCTTAGTACTGGCAGGCACAGACCTGTATGCAGGGGGTTTGTTTACCTCTATCGGTGCACAGCCCCGCAACCGCATCGCCAAGCTTTCCACCACAGGCACAGGGGCTGCTGACCCTGCATGGCACCCTGATGCAGAAGGCGGTGGCGCGTTCGCATTAGCTCTTCATGGAACCACTCTCTACGCAGGCGGCAGTTTCACCAACATCGGTGGCATTCCCTTCGGCAGGCTGGCGCGCATTCAAAAGTCAAACAAAGAGATTGACCCTACCTGGAATCCGAATGCTAACAACACGGTGTTGGCTATTGCTGTAAGTGGCAGCGATGTGTACGTAGGAGGGGATTTCACACAAGTGGGAGGACAGGCGCGCAATCGGATTGCCAAGCTCAGTGCCAGCGGTGCGGGAGCGGCGGA
>JANWWZ010000066.1 GCA_025057115.1 Bernardetiaceae bacterium | reverse complement strand
CCCACAGGAGTGTACTTCTGGCAAATCATAGGTATAGACCAAAACGGCAACACGCTCCACTTCCAAGGCAAACAGCGCGGTACACTGCTCCTAGTCCGATAGCAACTCGCTTCCTACAAAAATTCCCCGTAGCTATTCTAAAAAAAATAGAACAATTTGTATTATCTTTGTGCGAATGTTCGCCAAATAAGTCATTAGTACAAAGTATTTATTTAACTATTCCACCTCTTGAAATGCAAATTGTAGAATGCCCGCGAGATGCCATGCAAGGTATCAAGGCCTGGATACCTACCGAACTGAAAATAAAATACTTGAACCAACTTTTACAGGTAGGTTTTCATACCTTAGATTTCGGTAGCTTTGTCTCTGCCAAAGCTATACCCCAAATGCAAGACACTGCCGAAGTATTAGCAAACCTAGATTTGAGCCAAACGCAAACTAAGTTATTAGCAATTATTGCCAACTTCAAAGGAGCTGAAATAGCCTGTAACTATGAACAAATTAGCTACCTGGGTTTCCCACTTTCAGTTTCCGAGACGTTCCAAGTACGCAATACAAATAAAACCATCGCCGAAAGTCTAGTACAATTAGCCGAAATTCAAAACCTCTGCCTAAAAACGAATAAAATTTTAGTGGTCTATCTTT
>JANWWZ010000065.1:419-647 GCA_025057115.1 Bernardetiaceae bacterium | reverse complement strand
GACGGCCATGATGGCATTGTGCAAGACGGAAAAATCCTGAACGACGAGACACTCGGTGTGCTCGGCAAAATGGCGCTGGCACAGGCAGAAGCAGGAATCGACATCCTTGGTCCCTCGGACATGATGGACGGGCGGGTCGGCTACTTGCGCGAAGTGCTCGATGCGCACGGCTTCACCGAAACCGGCATCATGTCCTACACCGCCAAATACGCCAGCGCGTTTTACGGC
>JANWWZ010000065.1:0-409 GCA_025057115.1 Bernardetiaceae bacterium | reverse complement strand
GACGCGCTCAACTCGGCGCCGCGCTTCGGCGATAAAAAAAGTTACCAAATGGATCCAGCCAATGCGCGCGAGGCGTTACGCGAAGCGCGGCTTGATCAAAACGAGGGGGCCGACTTCCTGATGGTAAAACCGGCGCTTGCTTACCTCGATGTCATTGCAAAAATTAAAGCCAACACGGATTTGCCAGTGGTCTGCTACAATGTGAGCGGCGAGTACGCAATGGTCAAGGCTGCTGGCGAACGCGGCTGGCTGGATGCCGAAAAGGTGCGCGATGAAATGCTTTTGGCATTTTTCCGGGCCGGTGCCGATGCCGTCATCACCTATTTTGCGCGCGAGGTTGCGCAGGCCGCCCAGCGTGGTTGATACCACTTGGCCAAGTCTTCGTCTCTGGCAGGCAGAAATAACCCTC
>JANWWZ010000064.1 GCA_025057115.1 Bernardetiaceae bacterium | reverse complement strand
TGAAGGGAGTACTCCGACAAATCGGTGGGGGCGAGCGGGCTATATGCCCCGCCCGTCGCAATCCATCTCTTGCTGAAGGGAGTACTCCGACCAGCTGTTCGGCAAAGTGGTCCTTTTAAAAAGTCGCAATCCATCTCTTGCTGAAGGGAGTACTCCGACAATAACAAATATGAAGATTGTTCTGTTGAAAGAGAAGTCGCAATCCATCTCTTGCTGAAGGGAGTACTCCGACTTTTGCCCAGCGTCTCCAGGATACCGGAGTCTTTGAGTCGCAATCCATCTCTTGCTGAAGGGAGTACTCCGACCGAGAAATCAGGCACCATCCCGACAGCGGCAGGGGTTGTCGCAATCCATCTCTTGCTGAAGGGAGTACTCCGACTTGCTGACCTCAAAAGCAATGCTGAGGCAGCAAGGAAGGTCGCAATCCATCTCTTGCTGAAGGGAGTACTCCGACTCGTTTCGATTCTACTGTTGTTGACAACAAGATTGTGTCGCAATCCATCTCTTGCTGAAGGGAGTACTCCGACTTACTTATCGTTCCATCTTGATTTCTTGTTAGTTTGTCGCAATCCATCTCTTGCTGAAGGGAGTACTCCGACTTGGTAAACCTGTCTCAGACGAAGCTTCCCATCTTGTCGCAATCCATCTCTTGCTGAAGGGAGTACTCCGACAGTA
>JANWWZ010000063.1 GCA_025057115.1 Bernardetiaceae bacterium | reverse complement strand
TGCCTATGATCGCCACAAGTTTCTTCAAAAGCGAATTGAGATCGGAGAGGGCTTGTTAGGGCAAATGTACTTTGAAAAACAAACCATTCAGTATACTGGACTGCCTAAGAATTATTCCTACATTAGTTCAGGGCTGGGTGCTGAAAGTCCTTCTTCGCTGCTAATTGTGCCCTTAAAAGTCAGCGACAAAATAGTAGGCATGATTGAACTGGCTGCTTTTCATACCTTCCCACCCTATCAAGTAGAATTTATAGAAAAGCTAAGCGAAAATATTGCCCCTGTCATTTCCAATGCCCAAGTAACGCGGCGTACTCAGCGCTTGCTAGAATTTTCTCAACAGCAAACCGAACAGTTGCGCACCGCTGAAGAAGAAATGCGCCAAAACATGGAAGAACTGCAGGCAACTCAAGAAGAAATGCGCCGCAAAGAAGCTGAAATTAATGCCCTCTTATCAGCTATCAACTTTTCGCTTTGCATGGCTGAAATCCTCCCTGAAGGAATTATTATTTCCGTCAATCCATATTTTGCCAATTTGCTGGGCTATTCTCAGGAAGAGCTCAAGGGTGCTAAATTGCAACACTTGCTTATCGAACACCCTCAAGCCCAGTCCTTTACAAGGATGTGGGACCAAGTAAACGATGGACTTTCTCAATCAGGCAACTTGCTCTTTGAAGCCAAAAATA
>JANWWZ010000062.1 GCA_025057115.1 Bernardetiaceae bacterium | reverse complement strand
GTACTCCCTTCAGCAAGAGATGGATTGCGACTCAAATCGAGCGTATGGTTCTCTTTCAAAAAAACGAGTCGGAGTACTCCCTTCAGCAAGAGATGGATTGCGACTAATGCCGTGCGATCCTGGACGCATCGCACAGCAGTGTCGGAGTACTCCCTTCAGCAAGAGATGGATTGCGACTGCCAAACAGCTGCTCCCGCAATTGCGCAGCAGCCGTCGGAGTACTCCCTTCAGCAAGAGATGGATTGCGACAGTCCTTAGCTGTAAGACAGCTAAGGATTATTGAGTCGGAGTACTCCCTTCAGCAAGAGATGGATTGCGACCTGACTATTTGACTTCAGGTCGGCGATTTTTTTAAAAATGTCGGAGTACTCCCTTCAGCAAGAGATGGATTGCGACTCTTCGGGGAAGTTGTTGCAAAGTTCATTGTCGATGGTCGGAGTACTCCCTTCAGCAAGAGATGGATTGCGACTAATCCAAATTTGTACTGGACTATTTAGGAAATTGTCGGAGTACTCCCTTCAGCAAGAGATGGATTGCGACCCTGGTAGCGGTAGCTATCTGTCGGCACTACCGCTATGTCGGAGTACTCCCTTCAGCAAGAGATGGATTGCGACACATTGATTATGTTCCTTCTGAAACAATAGTATAACATTCGGAGTACACCATGCAGCAAGAGATGGATTGCGAACGGAGGCAGT
>JANWWZ010000061.1 GCA_025057115.1 Bernardetiaceae bacterium | reverse complement strand
ATAGTAAGGTTATAAATGTAGTCAATACAGTCCTGTAGTGTAAGTTGGTTGAACGCTTCTGTCCATTCGGGTATAACTATCTCTTTGATTTTTATGTAAAGCCGTTCACCAAGTTCTTCTAAACTTTCCTTTGTGATTTTGCTCGGTGCTTTGCCGTCTGTTCTTGCATTTTCAAAATACCAATTTTCCCATTCTTCAAAAGTTTTCGGTTGGCACTCACGAATAAGTGCCATTACAGCACCTACTTTATTTGGTCTTGATAACTGATATGTTTGTGTTGCGTAGTTGAGAACTTTCTCCTTTTTGCCAAAGTCTTTGGAATATCGCTTAATTGTTTGTTTAGCCATTCTGTTGGTGCAATAGTTTTAAAAATTTTTCCTTGTATTTGAAATCAATGTCTCTGTCCACCTGTACTAAACCGTTTTTGATTAAATGAGCATTGATGAATGTTTTGTTTTCAAGATAAAGATAGCAAAGCAAGTTGTTTTCACTGTCATGCTTTACGTTGTCGTATTTTAGAAACACACGCTTACCTTTTGTTTTTTCAATCAAAAATGAAGTTGCTTTGCCGTTAATTTTCGGGTCTTCTTTTACTCCAATAAGCTTTACTGTCAAGTCATTACTTAAACGAATTTTTTCAGGGCTGATAATTTCCTTTACCGTAAAAAGTTCTTCTCGTTTAGTTGAACTGTTTTTGT
>JANWWZ010000060.1 GCA_025057115.1 Bernardetiaceae bacterium | reverse complement strand
AATTCAAAAATTTTGTGGAATTTGTAAAAAATCCGCAAGCTGCCGCAGAAGTAACTATGCAACCTGTGGAGATTTTTGGAGTTGATGCGGCAATTATTTTTTCGGATATTTTGGTAATTCCAGAGGCAATGGGCTTGCCTTACGAAATGCAGGAAAAAAAAGGTCCCTTTTTCCCAAAAACCATACAAAATGAAGCAGATTTACAAAAACTTCGGATTGCTAAGCCCGAAGAGGATTTGTGGTATGTTTTAGAAGCTATCCGCTTGACTAAACAAGGTCTTGCTGATAAAGTACCGCTCATCGGTTTTGCAGGGGCTCCTTTCACTATTTTTTGCTACATGACCGAAGGCAGTGGCTCTAAAACTTTTTCCAAAGCCAAAAAACTGCTCTATACCGAACCTGCTCTTTCGCACAAACTTTTGGAAATGATTACACAAAGCACTATAGCCTATTTGAAAGCACAAGTACAAGCAGGTGCAGATTTAGTACAAATTTTTGATTCTTGGGCTGGTATTCTTTCGCCTGAACAATATAAGACTTTTTCATTAACATATATTCAAAAAATCTGTGAGGCAATTACAGAAGTACCTGTTACGGTTTTTGCGAAAGGGGCTTTTTTTGCCCGTGCCGAAATGAATAATATTCCTTGTGATGTAGTAGGGTTGGATTGGAATATGCCTATTCAAGAAAGTCGCCGACTAATTCCTA
>JANWWZ010000005.1:12994-174896 GCA_025057115.1 Bernardetiaceae bacterium | reverse complement strand
ATTACAAAGAAATATAACCATTTGCAAGGTATAGGTGCAAGTTTACTCCCTGATGGTTTTATTCATCCAACAACCCCTCTAAGTACTCAACTCGGCGACTATCTTTTTTTGATTGCCAAAAGAACATATACTTTTTGCTTAAATACATTGAATGTGAAAATGGCTTTGGAGCAGACAAAAGAACATACCAAGCTCATGGCTTTCACCCAGTTTGTCAACCGCCAGAAAGCCGAAGGCACGTTCCAAAGCATTGCGCAGAGTCAAGCTGATTTTATTCGCAAGCATCGCATCAGGTATTTGATAGCCTCTAAAAGTGCCGTTGTGCCGCCAACTATTCAGCCGATGATTACCGATAGTATTGTAGACAGCAAATCTGGCGAGCGGTTTTACCTACTTAAGCCATAAACTTAACCAATCTTTTACAAGCAATTGAAGTTAAAGTTAAAATAAACGCGTATTTTTGGGCGAATAATGCCATAACTAGATGGTAACCAAACCCCATAAAGTGCTGGTGGTGGACGATGAGCCTGATATTCTAGAACTGCTTACCTATAATCTCGAAAAGGAAGGCTACGAAGTAAAAACTGCTACCAATGGTAAAAAAGCCGTTTCACTTGCTCAGTCCTTCCAGCCTGATTTGATTTTAATGGATATTATGATGCCTGTAATGGATGGCGTAGAGGCATGTCGGCAAATTCGCGAAATGCCTGAAATGCGCAATACGTATATTATTTTCCTTACAGCTCGCTCAGAGGAATATTCAGAAGTGGCAGCTTTTGACATGGGCGCCGATGACTACCTCACCAAACCCATTAAACCTCGTGCGCTTATGAGTCGAATCAATGCTATCTTTCGCCGTGAAGCCCAGAAAAACGCTGCTGAAGAAATTACCCATATCCAAGTAGGAGACCTTTCCATAGACCGGAACAGCTATACGCTCTACAAAGCAGGTACTCCAATTGCCTTGCCTAAAAAAGAATTTGAACTCCTGTTCTTCCTTGCTAGCAATCCTGACAAAGTATATAACCGCGACGAATTACTCCAAAACATCTGGGGCAATGACGTATATGTATTAGCCCGAACAGTAGACGTACATATCCGCCGCATCAGAGAAAAAATCGGCGACCATTATATTAAAACGATTAAAGGCGTGGGATATAAATTCGAAGTGCCTGATTAATAAATGGTAATTAACTCTCGGGCAGTAGCCTTGCTTCTGGCTGTTTCAGTGGCAGCTATTACAGGCTCGTTCTTGTCTTTGGCAGAGGATGCAACGGGATTTATTATTTTTCTTGCCTGTGGACTTTCATTCGCTTCTTGTTTTATTCTAACTTTCATTACGTTAGAATTTTTAATATTCCGAGAAGTCAAGAATCTCTACAAAGCAATAGATAAAATCAATCACCAAGATTTTAAGAGTGCAGCTGAGTTGTTAGGTGGTTTTCAGCCTTCTGCCAATCCGCTCAAGCAAGTTAATCGGCAGGTGTTAGCCTACGCCAAACAAAAACAATCCGAGATTGAAGAACTCAAGCGCATGGAAGCCTTTCGGCGCGAGTTTATTGCCGATGTCTCCCACGAGCTCAAAACACCTCTCTTTGCCGCGCAAGGATTTTTGCTTACCTTGTTAGACGGGGCTATCGACGATGAAAATGTGCGTTACAAATTTCTCAAAAAGGCAGCCCGTAGCTTAGAAGGGCTTAGCATGCTCGTGCAAGACTTGCTCACCCTCACTCAACTTGAGTCGGGACAAATTACTATGCAGTTTGAAGATTTTGATATAGTAAAACTCACCGAAATTGTCTTTGAACAACTGGAGGAAAATGCCCTTCGCCGTTCTATCTCCCTGGAAATAGAAAATCCACCTGAAGAAAAATTAATCGTTCACGCTGATTACAACCGCATTAATCAGGTAATGACTAATTTAGTAAGCAATGCTATCAAATACGGCAGAGAAGGTGGATATGTGCGAGTAAGCTTTTTAGCAGATGCTAATGGTGTACAAGTAAGTGTTTCGGATAATGGTCCTGGAATTCCTAAAGAGCATCAGCGGCGCATTTTCGAACGATTCTACCGTGTTGAAAAGAGTCGCTCGCGCCAAGAAGGAGGCTCAGGCTTAGGGCTGGCTATTGTTAAACATATCCTGCAAAAGCATCATACTGATATTTCCCTGCACAGTGAAGTAGGGGTAGGAACTACTTTCACATTTTACCTTCCCAAAGCGGGAACACCTTCGCAAAGATAACTATTCATACCGCAAGGACTCTATTGGGTCAAGGCGTGAGGCTTTAAAGGCTGGATAGTAACCCGATGCAATCCCTACTACTACACATACTACTAAAGCTACTATCATCCATGTCCAAGGAATAATAAATCCACTTGATTGGACCAGTACCGCTACCAAATTTCCGATGAGAATTCCCATGATAATGCCTGCCATTCCCCCGATGAGGCAAATGACTATGGCTTCTACTAGAAACTGCTCTCTAATGCGTCGTGGAGTGGCTCCTACTGCTTTGCGAATGCCAATTTCTCTTGTTCGTTCAGTTACTGATACTAGCATGATGTTCATCAGTCCAATCGAGGCTCCTAGTAAAGTGATTAATCCTATTCCAAATCCACCGATGCGCAACCGATTAGTAATGTTTTGCAAGGCTTCCTGAGCAGTTTCGTTTTTTTCGATTAAAAACGAATTAGGTTTTCCTAAACCATCGCGGCGAATTTGGCGAAACTCTCCTGTGGCTTGGCTCATTAAATAATCTAAGTCAACAGGATGACGCACTATGCAAGTTGCTCGGTAGTACAACCGGCGTCCGGCGCCAAGGACTACGGCTTTTTCAAAAGGAATGAGCAGATTGCGATTCAATCCGCCACCGCCTCCAAAACCTCCTTTCTCCTTTAGCACCCCAATGACCCGAAATTGATTCCCTAAAACTGAAATAGATTGTCCAACGGCTTTTGTAGATTCTTTAAACAATCGTTCAGCCACTTCGTTGCCGATGATAGCTACAGGAATGCCGTTGCGAAGTTCTACTGTAGAAAAATTTCGTCCTACTTCTAAGTCGCCGCCAACTGTTGCTAAATAATGTTCATCTACACCTATGACTGAAATATTAGGATTAGTTTTTTGCTGACCATGTTTGATTTCTGCTATGCCAGTCAAATTGGTTTGCAAGGCAACAGGAGTTAGGGTTTCAAAGCGGCGCTTGAAAGTGGTAATTTCTTGGTAAGAAATAGGCTCGGCTTGTAGCAGATTGATACCTGCCTGTTGCCGACGGCGTCGGTCTAAATCACTGATGGTAAAAGTATTAGCGCCTAAGTCTGCTAATCCTTCGGAAACTGATTCCTGAATGGCATCGATAGCAGTTAAAATTCCTACCAATGCTGTAATTCCGATGGCAATAATAGCAGCAGTTAGCGAGGTGCGCAGCAAGTTATCTCCAATTGCGTTGAATGCTTCCCGAACATTTTCAGTAAAAATCATATTTACTTATTGCTTAAGGCAAAAATAGCTAAGTTTCTGCTTTAGTGCGTAGCTTTGTAAGGTGTAAGTGTATGACTGTAGTTCCCTATAAAAACCGCCCTGATAATAAAAAAGCCCAAGTGGCTCACATGTTTGACAACATTTCGCCGTATTACGACTTGCTCAATCACTTGCTGAGTGGTGGCATTGACGTGTACTGGCGCAAAAAGGCTGTGCGCGCGCTTGCTGCTACAAAACCTCAGTTAGTACTAGATGTAGCCACTGGAACTGCTGACCTTGCTATCGAAGCCCTTTCCCTGCAGCCGCAAAAAATTATTGGCATAGATATTTCCGAAGGCATGCTAGAATTTGGCAGAAAAAAACTGTTAAGAATGGGCTTGCAAGAAAAAATTGAACTTCACAAGGCTGATTCAGAAGCTTTGCCTTTTGAAGATAACACCTTTGATGCGGCGATGGTCTCTTTTGGAGTACGCAATTTCGAAAATTTGGACAAAGGCTTATCAGAAATTTACCGAGTGCTTAAGCCTTATGGCATGTTAGTGGTACTGGAACTTTCTCAACCCACTACCTTTCCTATCAAACAGTTATACCGTTTTTACTCGCGCTACATTTTGCCGCGCATCGGTAAAACTGTTTCAGGGGATGGAGCAGCATATGCCTACCTGCCCGAATCAGTGGAAGCATTTCCCAGCGGTGAGGCATTTTTGCAACGATTAAAAGCAGCAGGATTTTGCCATACTCATAGTCAATCTCTTACATGGGGCATCTGCTCCCTTTACACGGGAAAGAAGGAGTAATTTAGGGAGTAATTTTTGGCACGGATTTTTAACCTGCTAGCTGGAACTTTACTTTGTATGCGGTTAGTAATAATAGTTTTGTTGTCGGTCCTTGCCTTTGATGCAGTAGCCCAATACAAGAAAAAACGCGATTCTTCGGGACAAGGAAAAAGTAAAAATCTTCCTTACTACGATGACCGCGTCTTGCGCTATGGCTTCCAATTAGCTTTACATCAATCGCGCTTTAATATCAGATACTCAAATTTTTTTTCCAGCGATGCGGATAGCACTACAGCAGTGCGTCCACGTTGGTCTCCTGGATTTATGATAGGATTAATTAGCAGTTTTAGGCTAGGCGATGAGCTTTGGAATCTGCGTTTTGTGCCTAATGTGTCGTTTTATGAGCGCAGCTTAGAGTACCAGTATCGCAACTCTCCTGAAAATATACATAACGAAACTTTTGAAAATACATTTATCGAGCTTCCTTTGTTGCTTAAGTACAAATCTTTACGGCGCGGCAATCATCGCATGTACCTTGTTGGCGGGCTTTCAGCGAGCTTTAAGGTTGCGGGCAAAAAAGAGCGCCTCAACGATCTTCAATTGCAAACTCTTAATCACAACATAGAAGTGTGTTACGGCTTTGGCTGGGATCTGTATGCAGAGTTTTTTAAGTTCGCTCCAGAGCTGCGTTTTTCACACGGCATTCCTAACTTGTTGATTCATAACGGAAACCGCGTTTCAATGAGTTTAGATCGCATCACTACTCATCGCGTAACTCTGATTTTCAACTTCGAGTAAAGTAAAATTACAAATTACCCGTTGGCTGCAAAGGCAAGGTGGATGCTTCAAGAAGAAGTTGTTGTTGCCATTTCCATGCGGAAGCCATCATTTCCATCAGTCCAAAGCGAGCGCGCCAGCCTAAAACTGCTTCCGTTTTGCTAGTATCTGCATATACGGCTACTACATCTCCTGGTCGCCGCTGCCCTATGCGGTAATTAAGTGAAATGCCAGTTGCTCGCTGAAATGCTTCAATAGCTTCCAGCACAGTAATGCCTGTGCCCGTGCCTATGTTAAACACATCGTAGAAATGCAGAGGTTGTTTGAAGAGATACTCTAGCGCGGCAATGTGGGCTTCTGCTACATCGCTTACGTGAATATAGTCTCGAATGCAAGTGCCATCACGAGTGGGGTAGTCATTGCCCGCTACTACTAGTTCTGGACGCAAACCAGCAGCAGTTTGCGTAATAATCGGCACTAGGTTAATTGTGGCTTGAAGGGCATCTTCTCCTATGAGCCCCGACATATGCGCCCCTACAGGATTGAAGTAGCGCAACGAAATCGCTTTTAGTGCATAAGCAGCCACTATATTGCTCACTATTTCTTCTCCCATTTGCTTAGTGCTGGCATAGGGCGACTCGGCTTTTTTAAAAGGAGTTTGCTCAGTTACCGGTAGTTGGTCAGCGTTGCCGTACACCGAGCAAGAAGAGGAAAAAATAAAGTGGTTTACGCGATACTTTCGGCAGGCTTCCAACAAGTTGATAAGTGAATTGAGATTGTTGTAATAGTAGCGCAAAGGCTGCTCTACCGACTCAGGCACCGACTTAAGCGCTGCAAAGTGAATCACGCCAATAAGATGGGGGTTTTCGGCAAAAATTTTTTCTGTGTCTTGAGCCTTGCAAAGATCAATTGCATAATTGCGCACTTGCACCCCTGTAATGCGGGCTATCCTCTCAAGAGCTTTGGGGCTAGAATTGACAAAATTGTCGCAAGAAATAACTTCATACTTTCCTTGTTCTATCAAAGCAATCACTGTATGTGAACCTATGTAACCGCATCCTCCTGTTACTAAAATAGCAGGTTGGGTATTCATTCAAAGTCTGGCATTTGCTCAAGGCGAAGTTAGGGCGGCTCGCTTACTTTGGCAATTTAAAAGCGCATATTTTCAAAGAATTCTACTTGAAGTTAACTTCGGTTTTCTGTTAGCAAAATTTGCTTTTGAAAATCATTTGCTAGCTTTGGTTACTTGATTACGAATGGCCGAGGCGAAAAACAAAGCACAAATATTAGCAAGGCTATCCAACCGAGTAGTTGTCTTCCTTTGCTTAAAGGAGCTTCGTACATTGCTGGAGGGTGATAAATACCCAATATGCGCCCCAGTAGCCAGCCAAATACAAGCCACCCTTGATAACCAGTGATTCTAGGAAAGAAAAATGAAGTAACAAACTGGGCTCCAAACACACTCATAGCCAGTAGAAGCACAGTCATTCTGTCTGGATTGGTTTTGCCAAATACCCAGTATAAGTAAATTAAGTAAATAGGCAAATAAACCGCTAAATTTTCTGGAGGGTCGTCAGGAGTAATCAGCCCTAAGCCAGCATAAAAAATAAACACCCAGAAAAGGGTTAATGCAACAGGTCGATGCCATTTACTGCCAATGAGCCCGTAAAGGATGTGTCCTCCATCTAATTGACCTATTGGAAGAAGGTTGAGTGCAGTAAAGAACAAAGCTAAATATCCTGCCATTAACCAAGGGTAATGCATCATTTCTTGCGGTGGAGGAATGCGTTGCGGATCAGCTACAAAAGTTTTGAAAAATTCAAATACAAGGTTGGTACCGATGATAATATTACTACCTGGCGGCAAGTTTTTATATGCCTGTTCATAAAAGCGCACTCCAAATTGGCGATACTCAGGGTGAATAGTAAAGATGTATTCTATAGGTGGCAAGTTGGCAAAACCATACCAGAGAACACCTATAGCTACTACAAAACCCGCAAGCGGTCCAGCAATACCCACATCAAAATATTGTTGCGTAGTGCGAATGCGGCTGCGGATGCGTATAAACGCACCCAGTGTGCCAATAGAAGTAGGCAACCCTAAAAAGCCCAACCACATAGGAAGGTAGTAAGGAAGACTTGCACGTAAACCATAGCGCCGAGCCGTAATATAATGTCCCAGCTCGTGAACAGTGAGAATGCCCAGAAAAGGCAAGGAGAAGGTAAAACCTTTTAAGAAGTGTTGCCAGCCCAAAGGTTGAGGAGAATAAAGAAAAGAGTTGCCAAACATCCATTCTGCACCTGCTAAGGTGGTGCAAATAAGCGTAATGATAAATAGCCCTCCATGCAACAGGTAGCGGCGTAGCTTAGGATTCCACTTCATCGTTTGCTGATTTTGTTTAAAGAAATGACTCTCTGGCGGCTACTCTTGTGTCGGAAACCGGTGTCAGGGGAAAGCGCGGCATGCTTGGTAGCTCTGCCTTTTACGCGTTGCCGCCATCTTTTCCATGAAGAAAGTTTGAGTGCTTGCCGCATCAGCTTAATTACTTCTTGCTCTGAAAGACCAAATTGTGCTTTAATGGCATCAAATGGAGTGCGATCTTCCCACGCCATTTCTATGATGCGGCTTACTTCTTGCTCGGAAAGGTTGTATTTTTCAGCCACTCGCATGCTGACTTAGCTCTTTTTCTTTGTGAAGAAGCCACCAAGGCGTTCCTGGGCGATGGTGATGCTCGTAATGATAGCCAAAGAAATAACAACTCAAAAATGCCCACCAATGATTGAGACGCTGACTACGAGCTTTGTGAATGTTCTCGGGAGCATGTTCACCTTTGTGAGGCAAATAAGTGCCGAAATAAAATAGTTGGAAAGTAGAAAGTACTGCTGGAAGCATCCAAAAGAAAATTAAGTTTTCGGCAGGCAAAAAGAGCTTAAGCAAGTTGTAGCTTATTGCCATGAGCAAAAATTGCCATATGTTGATGTATTGGCTGGCAAAGTGAAAGTACCAACTAAAAAAGTTTCCCCCGTGGTAGTCAGGATCTTTGTCTGTGCCTACAAAGCGATGATGCAAGTGGTGTTTTCTATTTAAATTGTCGTAAAAATTAAATGCAAACAACGCACAGCAAATGCGCCCTATCCACTCATTCAATTGGCGATTAGGGGAAACAACTCCATGCATTGCGTCATGGGCAGTGATAAACAATCCCGTGTAAAGGTGAGTAAGCACAAGAAAGAGCAAGTAAGTAATAGGAGAGTAAAAATCTAATTTGTAAAACGCTACTGCATAGGTCATTGCACTTACCCACAAGGTTATCATCAGCAGGGCAATGCGCAACCCTTTACCTGATTTTACTTGCTGACGGAAAGAAGTTTGCTCTGCGTAACTAGCAACGGCTTGTTGCGGTGTCATGCGTAAAGGTAGTTTGCAATGAGTATTTTAACAATGCTTATAATGAAAACCTTGCACAAAGCAAATTTGTTGCTCAGAAACGCATGATGAATGCTGCCCCTTCTCCTAAAGTAGAGTGAACGGTAAGTGTTCCTTTGTGGGCTCTCATTACCTGCCTTGAAAAACTTAGCCCAATGCCCGAGCCAGATTTTTTGGTAGTGTAAAAAGGAACAAAAATGCGTTCTATTGCATCAGGATCGATGCCTGGTCCATTATCGCGAACCACAATTAACGGATGGCTTGTATGGTCATAGTAGGCTTGTAGCCAAAGCATTCTTCCTTCTGCTCGGTTGGAGAGGGCTTCTATAGCATTTTTTACAATGTTGATAAGTGCTTGCTCAATCATCTCTCTGTCAGCGGTGATCATCAGCGAAGAGGGAATGATTTCTGTATGATAAGCAATCTCGTTTGCTTTTAAATCGGATTCCATCAATCTGAGAATATGCTCAAAAATTTCTGCTACAGCAACGTTTTTCAAGTGTGGTTCAGGCAGTTGAGTTAAGTTGCGAAAATCGCTGATGAAACGCATGAGCCCTTCACTGCGTCGCTGAATAGTTTTAAGAGCCGTTTGCCAGTCGCTGAGTTCTTCTGTAGTAAGGGATTTGCCTGCGGTTTGCAAGTCTTCTGCTTCACTTTCCAAAGTAGCAGCAAGGGAGGCAATAGGAGTTACAGAGTTCATAATTTCGTGCGTCAATACCCGAACAAGTTGTTTCCAAGCGTCTAATTCTTGTTCTTCAAGCTCAGTTTGAATATTTTGCAACGAAATGAGTTTATATTCTTTGCCTTGTAGAGTAATGACTGTAGCGTCAACGGAAAGGTGAATCGTTTCTGTTGAGTGAACAAGTTTGATTAACTCTCGGCTAGAAGGGGGTAGCTGTATCAATTTATCTACCATTTCAGAGCCTACACTTGCCAAATCTCGTATATGTTGGACTTTGCCTGATAGCTTGAGCATGCGTCGGGCAGCGGCGTTGATTATTTTAATGTTGCCTTCTGCATCAAAGGAGATAAGCCCAATGTTCATATGGTGGATAATGCTGCGCAAGTAGTGGCAATGGGCTTCTTTTTCGCTGCGCACTTGGCGAAATCTTTCAACGGCTTGATTAAAAGCCTGAGACAATTGTTGAAATGTTTTGCCCTTGTCAGTGGGTTGAAAGTAATATGAAAAATCGTCGTATTTGATAGAGTTTAGAAAAATGACCAGTTCCCGATTGGTATTTTCTACCTTTTTGATGATCCACCAGGTTTGAATTAGAATCAGTCCACCTAATCCCAAAGCCGTGATAGTATAGCCAGGGTTAAATATTGCTCCACTGAAGGCTAGAATGCTTAGTGTTAGCAGCCCCACGCGCATCCCCATGCTTACTCGAAAATCATTTAAGCATTGCCAAAATTTAGAGAGCCATTTCCCCATTGTGTAGATAACATTATGTCCCTTGAATACGAAAAATTTGCTACAAGTGCATGCGTGAATCATTCGCACTCGTGGCGAATTCATCAACAGTTGAATTAGCCACTACATTTGCATATAATTTGTAAATTTCGTAGGTATGAAAACGCACCTAGCTTTGTGGTTGTTGGTTGGCATAGTTGCAGCAAGTTGCCAACAGCAAGTATCTCCTCAAGCCGAACCTACTGAAATTGCTTATGATAGTCTAATTTTTCACCCAGATATAACGCGGCGAAACACTACTCGAGAAAGAACTGCGCGTGCTAAGATAACCCCCGAAAATGTTCGGGGAAAATTTTATACCGACATAGCAGGTTTAGATCTCAACGAAGCAGATGGCACCATTAATATTGACCGAAGTGAGGCAGGCATTTTATACACAGTTCGGTTTGTACCCGATAATCCTCAGTTTCAACCTGATACAACAAAAGTACTCATTGCAGGAATTGACTATTTAGACAGCATTTACGTACTTGCTCGCAATCGCTTCCGCGCCTTTCCAATTTTAAATGCAGACCGCAACTATAAAAACAACAAAGGAACAGCAGGACTACCTGCCAGCATGAATGCCCGTTTTACGGCCAATTTAGGATTTACTACTAATCTGCCGCCTCTTATGGACTCGTTAGGGGTAATAGATATGAGCAGAGCCAAAGATATCATTCTTCAGCGGCGGCGAACTGTCTCTAATTTCACCAATCCACTTAGCCTTACTATCCGCTATACTATTCGCGATACGCTTCAAATAGTTAAAAAAGATACTTCCCGCAACACGCCACGCGATACCTTAGGTAATCCTGTTAAACCATTTTACACGGTGCAACATACCATCGGGGTTCAGATTTATCACTATCAATTTCGCACCGATATTCCTGAGTTTGTGCTAAACGCTTTGCGAGAACGCCGCACTTTTCCTCGCGGAAGAACTGAAAACACTCCTCGTACAGAACGCCCCGTTATTTTAATCGTAGTGGATCGAGATTAAAAGTGCTAGGATGATACTTCTGCCGCTGGTTCTACCAAAATTACTTCTTCCCTTTCTACCACTACTGTTCCTTCGGGGGCGCCTTTGGGTTTGCGTACGTATTTTTTGGGAGTATAAATCACAGGGCAAAGCGTTTCGTGCCGACGCCTAGAATGCCATGCAGCAATTTGGGCAGCCTTTTCTATTACCTGGGGCGGAAAGGGCTTTCCAGGTTTGTATTTGATAATTACATGAGAGCCATTGGTATCTCGGGCATGTAGCCATAAATCCTCTTTGTAAGCATACTGTTGGGTAAGTAATTCATTGCTGCGCGCATTTTTGCCGATCCAGACTTCAAAACCCTCGATTTGTATGCGGCGAAATGGCAATTCAACTTCTTGAGGAGTTTTGCCCGTCAATCCCTCTTCTTTTAAATAGCGGCGTAACTCTTTTAAGCGCGTCAGTTGGTTGATAGCTTGTATGTGATGGTGAATTTTTTCTAACTCTCTTTGTTTAGTAGCAATCGCTTGGCGATGTTTTTCAATTGCTATTTTCTGATTTTTTGCCTTGTGGTAATACACCTCAGCATTTTTTTGCCCACTAAGGGACTCGTTTAATTTAATTTCAATAGGTTGGTTGCGATAAAAATCGTATAGAGTAACGGAAGTGGCGCGTTCTGGGATGGCATGCAAATTTGCCATCAGAATGTGGGCAATTTCTTCGTAGCGATTTTGAGTTTCTAATTCTTGAAGCCTTTCTTGCGCTTGCTTGATGTAGCGCTCTGTTTGTCGGCTGCGTTTTTCTAATTCTCTGAGTACTTCTAACTTTTCGCGCTCAAAATAATATACTCGAGAAAAAATGTAGTGAAATTCGTTGAGTGCTGCGATGATATCTTTGCTGTGGTATACATCTTTCTCAGAGGGAAATACCGAAAAATGAACTTGTTTTCCATCGGTAGAGATGTAAAATTCAGGTTGTTGTAGATAGTTAAGCAGTTGCTCAATGGCTTGCCATTGGGCTTGAGGCGAGTTGCCAGCTTGTTGAATTTTTTCTATCAAATGGCGGTCAAAGGTAGGAAAGGTAGCTTGCAAACCATTAGCTAAAAAGGCTTGATAGCTTTGATCGATAAACCGATCAAGGGTTTCAAGCCGCAGCAGGCGATCTTTTTCTTGCTTGTTGTGAAAAAGTTCTTGGGGTACTAAAGTGCCTTTTTCGTCCCGCTCTAACCAAATAATATTGGAACGCTGTCCATACATTTTAAACAAAAAAGCACCTCCATTGCTCAGGTGAATTGAAAAACAGCGCTCGTTTACATATTGGCGGACTTTTTCTACTTTACCTCCTAAAGCTGAGCGGAAAAGTGCTATGCTATTTTGACGGGCTCGGCTTACTTCTTCGGGAAAATTCAAATAACAGGCTTCAGGATTGAGATTAGCATGGATGTAAAACTGCCGCTGATTGCTCGCAAAGCCCATGACAAGTTCGTCTTTCACTTGACTAAAGCAAGTAACTAGTTCCAGTCCTTGCAGTTGCTTTGCAAGTTCGCTGGAGAGCAACTTGAGTACGTAGTAATTATTGTACATAATTCTTGGCAGTTCAAAATTCCAAGATTTGCAAATTCTAAATTGCTTTGCGGACAAATTTGTTTTGCATCTAAAATGCAAACTCTAAGATAGGGATAAGTTTTTTAAACCCATTTACCTTATATCGCACTTCGATGGCTTTTGTATTGATATATACTGATGGAGCTTCGCGAGGAAACCCAGGACCAGGAGGATATGGCGTAGTACTACTTTCACCAGCGCACGGCTTGCGCAAAGAACTTTGTGGAGGTTTTAGGCTAACAACTAACAATCGCATGGAATTATTTGCAGTGATTGTGGGACTGGAAGCTCTTAAAACAGAGGGCAATGAGGTCATCATTTATTCTGACTCTCAATATGTTGTCAATGCAGTAACTAAGAACTGGGTGTTTGATTGGGAACGGAAAAATTTTAAAGGCAAGAAGAATCCAGACTTGTGGCAACGCTTTTTGATTGCTTACCGAAGGCAACAGGTACGCTTTGAATGGATGCGCGGACACGTAGGCCATCCAGAAAATGAACGCTGCGATCACCTAGCTACCATGGCTGCTAGTCAGCCCAATTTGCCTCCTGATGAATATTTCGAACGCCAGTTGCAACGTCCTACGAACTTTTAAAACTTCTATCCCTTTACTTTCCACTGTTTTTGCTTGTTTTAGCGCAATTTTACGAGAGAAAGGTTAATTGAAAGCAAGTTTTTGCACTAGTTTTTGCCTTCTTGGGTCTTTTCTTTCATATTTGGAAAAAATGCATGTTGCTTATGGGGTTCTTAAAAGAGTTCAGGGATTTTGCCATGCGCGGCAATCTGGTCGATCTGGCAGTAGGCTTTGTGATGGGGGCTGCATTCGGCAAAGTGACGAACGTGTTTATTAATGGCATTGTCATGCCGTTTGTAGGGCTAATACAAGGCAAAGACTTGAGCGATTGGAAATTGGTCCTCAAACCAGCTGAAACCAGTCCTGATGGCAAGCAAGTAGCAGAAGTAGCGGTGCAATACGGCAATTTTATCTCAGTTGTGATTGAGTTTGTCATCATTGCCTTTGTAATGTTTCTGATAGTAAAAGCAATGAATGCCGCCAAGAAAAAACTCGAAGCAGCACCTGCTCCTGCCGCTCCACCTTCTCCCAGCAATGAAGAAAAGCTACTAACTGAAATTAGGGATTTGCTCAAAAACAATAGATAATAGAAAATAAGTTGGTGGCTGATGCCAACTACTTTTGTCTATGCTACGTTGCTTAAAAAGCAAGGCAGCAGGCATGCAAATAAAACGCTACGTATTGTTAGTTGCATTAGCATTAGGATGTGCAAAGGTGCGCGAGCCCAAGCCTTACCGCTTTAGCATGCCTTTGCCGTTAGGGGATACAGTACCTCAACCAGCTCATAACCGCGCTACAGAAGAAGGAGTGAAGCTAGGGCGCATGTTGTTTTTTGATCCGCGCCTCTCTGGCAATGGAAAAGTGGCTTGCGCCAGTTGCCATCAACCCAGATACTCTTTTGCTGACTCAGTGGCGCTCACCTCTCGAGGAGTTTCAGGTAAACAGCTAGCGCGTCATGCCCCCGCTTTGATTAATCTAGCTTGGGCGGAAAAATTATTTTGGGATGGAGGGGTGCGCAACTTGGAGTCGCTTACTTTTTCGCCCCTGCGCCATCCTGACGAAATGGGTGCTGATTTAAATGTCCTGCTTTCGCGTTTGCAAGCCTTGCCAGAGTACCGACGTGCTTTCAAGGCAGCTTTTGGGACAGATTCCATTACCTCAGCTGCCTTGAGCAGGGCATTGGCGCAATATCAGCGCACTTTAATTGCAGCTAATAGTCGCTACGACCGCTATCAACGAGGGCAACTACAGCTTACCGCCTTAGAGCTGGAAGGAATGCAGATTTTTAACCAGCATTGTGCGCGTTGCCATACACCGCCCCTGTTTACAGATGGAAAATTTCATCGCAATGGTTTGCCATTGCCCACTCAAATTGATAGCGCAAGGCAATTGCTTGGCAGACAGCGGATTACTTTAAATCCCGCCGACTTTGCCAAATATAAAACTCCTACTTTGCGCAACATCACCCTTACTGCTCCTTACATGCACGATGGCAGCTTGCCTACTCTGCAAGCAGTGTTGCATCACTATGCCCATCTTTCTGACTCAGTCATTAAGGCACATCACCTTCCCGACAAGAGTTTCAGGCACACCCATCAGAGAGCTCTCATTGCCTTTTTACACGCTCTTACCGATAGTAGCATACTCTACCGCTAATTTGCTTACCCTACCAAAAAGTGGTATCCTACGTTCTTGATAGAAATGATTTGAATGCAAGGATCGTCTTTAAGCAAGTTTCGCAGTCGAGTAATGTAAACGTCCAAGTTGCGGGAGTTGAAAAAAGAATCATCATGCCAAACGCGCAGGAGAATTTCTTGACGATTGATAATTTTATTTTGATTTTCTGCAAAAATGCTAAGCAGCTCTGCTTCTCGGTAAGAAATTTTTTTGATTTGATCGCCTAAACGCAATTCATAGCGCTGTGGGAAGAATAAGTAACGCCCAATGGAAATACCGCCATCGCTGCTGGGGGAGGAAGGGCTTTGAGTAAGCCGCAGCAGGTTGTGAATTCTGGCTATGAGTTCTTCAAGACTAAAGGGTTTTCTGATATAGTCGTTTCCTCCTGCCTGAAATCCTTGAACAGCGTCTTCGGCTTGGGTTTTAGCGGTAAGGAATAAAATGGGTATCTTAGGAGCTAATTCCCTGATTTCTTGGGCTACCGTAAATCCATCTTTATGAGGCAGCATGACATCTAAAATGCATGCATCAGGCTGAAACTCTTTGAATTTTTCAATCACGTGCTTTCCATCAGGCAACATCAATACGCGAAAGCCACGGCTTTCAAGGCTATCTTTTACGATGCGCCCTAGTAATTGCTCATCTTCCACATAGAGAATTTTAAAAAACGAAGGGCTCATATTGCCACTGACGCACTTTAACTCTTGGTTTAGGCAAATGAACAAAGAAAGTAGTGCCTTCTCCAGGTGTGCTTTGCAAAGTAATACTGCCGCCGTGACTTTTCACAATTTTGGCTACGTAACTCAATCCCAGCCCATAACCTTTTACATTGTGAATATTGCCTGTAGGAACGCGAAAAAACTTGTCAAAAATTTTTTTATGATATTGAGAAGGAATGCCAATGCCCTCGTCCTTAACAGATAGTATTATTTCTTTGTCTGTTTCTTTTAATCGCACCTGAATGCAAGCAGGTTCAGGGCTGTACTTCAAGGCATTTTCCAGCAAATTAAACACAATATTGCTTAGATGTACTTCATCGCCATAGAGATTCCAGTTTTGTCCTTCAGCTTGGAAATCTACTTGGGCACGGCTCTGCTCTAGCTGAGGACGCATAGAGGCTATCACCTTACGCACCAGTTCCTCTGCATGTACCTTTGTGTATTGTAGATGTACGCCTTTTTCCTCTAGCATGGCAATTTGCATAATTTGTTCTATCATCATGGAGAGGCGTTGTAGCTCTGTTTTGCAAATTTCTAAATACTCGGCTGTCATTGTTGAATCTTTTAACACATTGAAATTGCTAAGAGCTTCCAGTGCTACTCCTACAGTAGCAACAGGAGTTTTCAGCTCGTGCGTTACATTGCTGATAAACTCGTCTTTAATTTGCGATAGTCGACGTTGTTTTTGCAACCCTCGATATGTGAAAAGAAAAGCAGCCGTTGTCACTGAGGTGAGAAACAAAGAAAAAAGCAATTGGGGTACAATTTGCAGCCATGCATTCCAACCAAATCCTTCTACTTGGACTTGATAGCCCCAACCAGGGAATAAAAAAACCTTCTCTCTTAAAATATGGGGTGCCTGCTCGCGTGCTTTGCGTCGCTCTTCTTCGGTAGGAGGTGGTTCAGTGAAATGAAATGATGCCACTTGCACACAGCTTACTTTTAAATCCCTTGCAGCAATTTCTTGTTTGAAGCGTTGTAAAATTAAACTGCTATCGATGGGCATGCTTGCCGAGAGCATGAAGCGCACATGCCGAGGCCAAAAGTGGAAATGCCGGCGGTTGTGCAAGCTTTTGTTTGCATTTGAGAGTAAAATGGGCATTTTGTATGCACTATCGCCCAAGCACCGAGCAATAGAGTCTATTGTATTCTTGAAGGCCTTGTCAATGGGTAGCAAAAGTCGGCGCACAAGGGAATCGCCGTCAATGCCTGCTGAATCCATAAAACGCATCGCAAGAGAATCTTGAATATGGCGCACGGTGCGGTCAAAAAGATGGGCAAGCTCGCGCCTGACATTGTGCCGCGCATCGTTAAATGATTTGCTCAACCATAAAAATTGCAACGCCATTAGCAACACCAAGCTAGCCACCATCAACACAACGGGCAGCAGTTGTCCAGCAGATTTTTGGCGCATGTTCCAAAGCATTTCTTTCAACTCAAAGGAAAAAAACTTCCGCCAATCGGCTTGATTTCATTAACCTTGATTAACGTTAATTTCAGGGTTTTTAACGTGTGGTTCGAATAGCTTTGCTTTTTAGAAATTGCTTCATACATGAAAAAGTATTGGATAGCGCTGGTTGCCATAGCAATTCATTTCATGGCACAAGCACAAGGCATGGAAGGCACCATTGTGTACGAGTTGAAAGTAAATCTGCATCGCAATTTGCCTCCTGAACGGGAAGCCATGAAAAGTATGTTACCCGAATGGATGAGCCAAAAAATGGAACTTTTTTTTAATCAGAAAGAGTCGGTATATAAACCTGTAGAAGAAGAGGAAGAAGATACCCAGTCAGGTCCGAGTCGCGGCATGATGATGCGATTCATGCGCAATCAAGGAATTACTTACCTCAATTTTGAAACTCAGCAGTGGCTAGAGTTGCGCGAGTTCATGGGAAGGAAGTTTTTAATTGAAGATACTTTGAAAACTCGCCCTTGGAAACTGGAAGATCAAGAAAAAACTATCAATGGCTACCTATGCCGAAAAGCCACTCTTGAAGATGAGTACATGAACCGAAAGGTAAATGTAGTAGCATGGTACGCCGATCAGTTACTTGCTCCTGTCGGTCCAGATCGCTTCCATTCTTTGCCAGGTACTGTGTTAGAAGTAGAGATTAACGATGGATTGGCGACCTTTAGACCTATTAGCATTAGCTTACAAGCTCCTCCTAAAGAGGAGTTAAAAGCCCCTAGTGAGGGCAAGAAGGTAACGCGGCAGGAATTTCGAAAAATAGTAGAAGAGCGCCTAAAGGAGATGAGAGCACAAGGAGGGATGATGCGCCGCGATGGCAATTAAAAACTAACATCGCCGTTGCTTGTCAGTGCACAGGTAGCGGCGACAATTGAACATAAAAGAGCAAAGCAAGTTTAAGAAAGTTTGCGTTTTACTTCTCTTTGTTCGAAGGCTTCTATTACATCGCCTACTTTTATGTCGTTGAAGTTTTTGATGGCAATTCCGCACTCGTAACCTGCTTTTACTTCAGCTACGTCTTCTTTTTCTCTGCGCAGGGAAGCTATCTCGCCGCCGTTTTTGTCGCCGCCATATATTACAATGCCATCGCGGATGAGGCGAATGCGGGCACCGCGCTTGATAACTCCATCTGTTACGCGGCAACCTGCTACATTGCCTACTTTGGAAATTTTAAACACCTGTAACACTTCGGCATTGCCTACTACTACTTCTTCAATAGTAGGGGCTAGCATGCCTTCAATGGCGTCTTTTACGTCATTGATGGCATCGTAAATAATCGAATAAAGGCGGACTTCTATTTGCTCTTTTTCTGCCATTTTGCGGGCATTGGGTGAAGGACGCACTTGGAAGCCTATAATAACTGCATTGGAAGCAGCAGCAAGTAGCACGTCCGATTCAGAAATTTGTCCTACGCTTTTGCTAATAATTTTGACTTCTATTTCTTCAGTAGAGAGCTTCATCAGGGCTTCAGAGAGGGCTTCTACAGAGCCATCTACATCTCCTTTGACGATAATATTGAGTTGTTTGAAGTTGCCCAGTGCAATGCGGCGACCAATATCGCTCAAAGTAGTGCGTTTAGCGGCGCGAATGCTCTGTTCGCGCAAGATTTGTTCGCGGCGAAGAGCAATTTCTTTTGCCTCCCTTTCTGATTCCATGACGTTGAACTTATCTCCTGCTTGCGGAGCTCCATTGAGCCCTAGCACTTGTACGGGAGTAGAAGGTCCTGCTTCTTGTATGATTTTGCCGCGATGATCCATAAGGGCTTTCACGCGTCCATAATGGGCTCCAGCGAGAATTACGTCTCCTTTGCGAAGGGTGCCAGCTTGTACCATTACAGTGGCTACATAGCCTTTGCCTTTGTCCAAAGAGGCTTCAATGACCGTTCCTACGGCTTTTTTGTTGGGATTTGCCTTTAAGTCGAGCAATTCGGCTTCAAGGAGTACTTTTTCGAGAAGTTCATCTACGCCGATGCCTTTTTTAGCCGAGATTTCTTGGCATTGATACCTTCCGCCCCAGTCCTCTACCAAGAGGTTCATTTTGGCGAGAGATTCTTTAATTTTTTCAGGTCGAGCTTCGGGTTTATCTATTTTGTTAATGGCAAACACTATGGGTACCCCTGCTGCTTGCGCATGGTTAATGGCTTCTTTGGTCTGAGGCATTACGTCATCATCTGCAGCAATGACGATGATGGCAACGTCGGTGAGTTTAGCTCCGCGTGCGCGCATTGCAGTAAAGGCTTCGTGTCCTGGTGTGTCTAAAAAAACGATTCGCTTGCCACTGCTAGTTGTTACATCATAGGCGCCGATGTGCTGGGTAATGCCGCCTGCCTCTGCTTCTGCTACTTTGGACTTGCGGATGTAGTCCAAAAGAGTAGTCTTGCCATGATCGACATGCCCCATAATAGTTACAATCGGAGCGCGCGGTTGCAAGTCTTCTTCTCTGTCTTCTTCTTCAGTAATGACGGCAATTTCTTCTTCTGCAGAAATGAATTCCACATCGTAGCCAAACTCGTCGGCGATAATGGTAATTGCTTCAGCGTCAAGGCGTTGATTAATTCCAACGAACATGCCAAAGGAGAGGCACTTAGCAATGATTTGATTCACTGAAACGCCCATTAAGTTTGCCAGTTCGTTGGTAGAGATGAACTCAGTTACTTGCAATACATTTTTCTTTTGTTGGTCTGCTTGCTCTTCTTGCCGACGGCTTTCTTTCTTATCGCGCTTAATTTTTTTGACAGCTTGCCGCGCACCGGTTCCTGTCAGTCGAGCAAGAGTATTTTTGATGTTTTCTTGAATGTCTTTTTCCGATACTTTCTCTTTGACAGGAGCTTTTTCTACAGTGCTTCCCTTCTTGGGAGTATTTTTTTGCTGGGGCTGGGCTTGGGGTCGCTGCTGCGGTTGAGCGGCATTCTTCTGCGAAGTTGCATTACTTGGAGTGCTTGCTTCGGGTTTTGCAGCAGGAACAGCCTTAATGCGTTTGCGCTTGCGCTTGGATTTTTCTTTCTCATCAGAGGAAGCAACAGGCTTGTTTTTTTTCTTTTCCTTCTCTGGTGGAAGTTCAATTTTGCCAATTATCTTTAATCCCTGCAAGCGTTCTGCTTCTGCTCTGATGACTTCATCGCTGCCATTGGAGGTTTCTGTCGCCACTTTTTTAACAGAATCAGCTGCAGTTTCTTGAGCAAGGACGGGAAGGCTTTCTTTAGCAACTTCTTCCTCTTGTTTTGGGGTTTCAAGAGAGGGTGGTACCTCAGCAGTAGTAACTTCTTCCAGCGCCACTGGTGGGGTTAGTTCTGCAGCAGAAGCAGTCATTTCCTCTGGTTGAGGAATTGGCTCAAGGGCAATTGCAGTTTCAGGGGCGGCATCAGCCATAGAAGACTGCGCTGCCGCCTCTACTTCCTCTGTAGAAGGCAATTCTTTTGGAACAGGAGTGCTTGTGGGTTTGGCAATTTTTTCCAGGCGTTTGGCAGCAATTTCTTGCTTGGTGGCTTTTTTTTCTTCCTTAGGTGGCTTTTTAGGACCTAGATCTACTTTGCCTATAATTTTGAGCCCTATAGGCTTGGCAGTAATTTTTTCGGGCTCTTTGGCAGGCTTTTCACTGTTTTCCTTCTTGGCGGGAAATGAAACAGTAGATTTAATGCTAATAATTTTTTCTTCTTCTTCCTCTTTGCGCCGCTCGCTTTGAGATTCGGAACTAATGACAATATTTTCACTATAGGATTTACCTATATGCAGGTTAGAGGCTTCTTTTTTAACAGCAGCTGAGGCAGCAAATTCTTTTTCTGCCATAGCGTATTGCTCTGCTGTAATTTTGGTGTTAGGGTTATTATCCACTTTAATGCCTTTGCTTGCCAAAAAATCAACAAGCATGGCAGTGGTAACGCCAAAATCACGTGCAACAATGCCAAGCCTATAGGTTTTTGTTTCTGCCATATTAATTTCGCTAACCAGCTACGGCTTTTGATGTATAGTGCTAATTTTTGCAAAGTTAATCTTTTTTAACAGCCCTGCCAAAAAGGATTTTTTCTTTCCGAAGATTGGCAACCTATTTAGGATTTTACTCAAACTCTTTTCGGAGAGTTTCCAGGAGGCGATCGATGGTTTCTTCTTCAAGGTCTGTTTTTTTGATGAGGTAGTCGCGTCCTGCGCGTAACACGCTGCGGGCTGTGTCCAATCCAATTTTGTGAAGTTCTTCAATGACCCATTCATCGATCTCGTCAGCAAATTCTTTCAGTTCTACGTCTTCCTCTTCTTCTCCTTCGCTAATTTCTCGGAATACGTCTATTTCCAGCCCTACTAATTTGCTGGCGAGCTTGATGTTGAGTCCATTTTTTCCAATCGCTAAAGAAACTTGGTCGCGTTTGAGGAATACTGCGGCTCGCTGGCGTTCTTCGTCAATTTTTATACTAGAGATTTTGGCAGGACTCAATGCTCGTTGAATAAATAGCTCTAAGTTGTCGGTATAATTGATAACGTCAATATTTTCATTGCAAAGTTCTCTGACGATAGCATGAATGCGCGAACCTTTCATGCCTACGCAAGCTCCTACGGGGTCAATGCGGTCATCAAGGGACTCTACCGCTACTTTTGCGCGCTCTCCTGGCTCGCGAACAATTTTGCGAATGATAATGATACCGTCGTACACTTCGGGTACTTCTTGTTCAAAGAGCCGCTCTAGAAAAATAGGAGAAGTGCGCGAAAGAATAATGCGGGGATTGCTGTTGATAGTCTCTACGCGGTGTACAATGGCGCGCACAGAATCGCCTTTGCGGAAGCGATCCTTGGGAATTTGCTCAGAGCGCGGCATGATGAGTTCATTGCCTTGATTGTCGCGCAAAATGACTTCTTTGGCTAGCACTTGATAGACTTCACACGTAACAATTTGCCCTACTAATACTTTGTACTTGTTGAACAAATTGTCCTTTTCCAAGTCTTTAATTTTTTGGATAAGCGTTTGCCGCGCTGTTTGCACCATTCGCCTGCCAAATTCTTCTATGCGAACATTTTCAGCCACTTCTTCCCCTATGGTAAAATCGGGATCTATTTTTTGCGCTTCGCTGAGTTTGATGTGCTTGTTGGGATCATAGTGAGAAGCATTATCTTCCACCACTATGCGATAATGTAAAATTTCCAGATCGCCTTTGTCCAAATTTACAATCACATCAAAATTTTCGTCAGAGTGATATTTTTTTCGTATCATGGTGCGGAATACATCTTCTAATATGCGCACCATGGTGGGGCGATCTATGTGCTTATTGCTAGCAAATTCTTTGAAGGATTCAATTAATAATGCCGCTTCCATTGCACAACCTTGCTTTGGGACTAATGAAATGAAACTTCTACAATTGCCTTCACAATTTGTGAAAAGGGTATAACTATGTTCTGTTCTGCTTGCTGAGTAGCTTTGTTTTTGCCTATTTTTTTCACTGGCAAAGAGCTAAGTACAATACTTTCTTCGGTTACCTGCTCAAGTTTGCCTCTTAAGAGAGCCCCTGTAGCAGTATTTACTTGCAACGTCCGTCCTATATTGGCATGGTATTGCCTTTTGAGTTTCAAGGGTTCTCCTACCCCCGGAGAAGAGACTTCAAGCACGTAGTTAGATTTGATTAAATCTTGCTCTTGTAGCCATGCAGAAAGTTGCTGGCTCACTTGGGCGCATTCGTCAATAGTAATGCCTCGGTCGCTGTCTAAAACTACCGTGAGCTTAGCTCGGGTGCCCTTTTGGGCAAAGAGCACTTCTACCAGAAACTGGTGTTCCAACAACAAGCCTTCGACGTACTGAGCTACTTTTTCCGATACTTCCATCTTGGGATAAAAATAATAGGGGACAAGCGCCCCCTATTTTCTTGGATTTGATTAAAGCGTCGGGGCAAAATTATTCGTTTTGCAAATCATTTGCAAACAATTAGTTTTTTCTTTTCTTACCTGCAGGAGTTATTTTCATGGCTTCTTGCACAGCGCGATAAGCATTGACCACCCCTCCAGTAGCGGAAAGAGTGCCAAATTTGACCACTTCTTCCCCTCCAGGGAGTTTTACTTTCTGGTCTAATTTCACTACGCTTTTGAGAAGGATTTCGCGCAGTTGCACAGCGGTTAAGTGAGGAAAGTAAGACCATACCAAAGCAGCTACTCCTGAAGTAACGGGAGCTGCCATGCTTGTGCCGCTTTGTTCTTTGTAACTTTGGTTAGGCATGGTGGAGAAAATATCCACTCCTGGGGCAAAAAGATCTACATTATTTTTACCATAGTTGGAAAAGTCAGCTACTGCCATTTCGCCTTTTTTCCAAGAAAGGGCTCCCACATCAAGCCAGTTAGTAGCTTTTTTCCCGTCATTATAGCGCGGTTGCGGATAAAAATTGTTTTTGTCGGTGTCCATGGCTTCATTGCCAGCGGCGTGCACTAGCAATACACCGCGTTCTTCCGCATAGCGAATAGCTTGATCTACTACTTCTTTGTCAGTACTGTACTGCTTGCCAAAGCTCATGTTAATAATGTGCGCGCCATTGTCTACTGCGTAGCGAATGGCGTTGGCTACGTCTTTGTCGCGCTCATCGCCTTCAGGTACAGCGCGGATAGGCATAATGCGCACTTGGGAAGCAATGCCATCAATGCCTATGCCATTGTTGCGCACTGCAGCGATAATCCCCGCCACGTGAGTGCCATGGCTGGCATCTGGACCTTTTACATCATTATTGCCATAAAAGCGCTCCGTTTTGTCTTCATAATTATCTCCTACAATAGGGCGAGGGTCATACTCCACGTTGTAGCCATACTTGACGCCATTGTTGTAATACTGTTCAGCTTCGGCGATTTTTTCTTCATCCAATCCAAAATAAGCAAATTGCAAGTACATGTTTTTTGCTGTTAGTACTGTCTCGTCGTTGGTGTCTACTTTTTCAACTAACTCTTCAGTGAGCTGCTCGGTATCGAGGTAGGCTTTCAACAGGCGCACACTTTTGTGATATATTTCGCTAAAAATGGCAAACTGCTCCATGCCTGAGCGCATTTCGGTGAGTTTCTCATGAAAACGAGCCTTAATGTCTAAGTAATATTCGTAGTCGGCTTTTTCATTGGGTTGAATTTCCTCTTCTGTTTTGCCTTCAAATCGGTCTTTGAGTTTTTTGTAAATGCGCGTGATTTCATAAGTATCGTAATGAACGTTGGTGCCATCTTTCCCCCCTATGAAATTCCAACCATGTACATCATCTATATACCCGTTATTGTCGTCATCTATGCCGTTGTTAGGTATTTCACCTGTGTTGGTCCAAATATTTTCTTTTAGGTCTTCGTGGTCAATATCCACGCCGGAGTCTATCACGGCTACCACAATCGTTTTTGCAGGTCGTCCTTTGAGCAGTTCAGCATAAGTTTTTTCCGTGCTCACGCCCATAATTCCATCTTGCACATAATCCATGTGAAACCAATTTTTAGGAGGCTTGAGCAAGGTATCCTTGCAGCAGAGGGTGAAAAGTGATGTGCTTTCGTCGTGGTCTGCTCTTGCGGCAGAGTTCAATACAAGTGCCCCTATTAATAGGTTGCTAGCAAAGAATAATCGGCTGTTGAGTTGCATACTATGCAATGAATTGTTATATTACATCTTACAAATGTATTGCAAAAAGCTGTTTACTGGAGCAAACCCGTTAAATCATTTTTATGCTGTGCCATGTCTGAAAAACACAATCACAACCATACTGTTGAAGAGCAACGCCCTGCTAGCAACAGGGAGCTACTTTTTATAGCGGGTGTAGGGGCTTCTGCTGGAGGGCTAGAAGCCATCTCTGAACTACTGGCACACTTGCCTGGCAAAATTTCTAACCTTGCCTTAGTTGTAGTGCAACATCTTAGCCCTACTTATAAAAGCATGCTTGTACAACTGCTTAGAAAGCATACTAGCTGGGAAGTAGTAGAAATCAAAAATGGCATGCTAGTAGAAGCAGGCAAAGTATACATCACTCCGCCAGATAGTGAAATTAGCCTTGAACACCAAATTCTGCATTTGAGCAAACCCATCGTTTCCATAGGTCCTAAGCCCTGTATAGATAGTTTTTTTACTTCATTGGCAGAAGATCGGCGGCGATTCGCCATTGGCATTATTCTTTCTGGGACGGGTTCCGATGGAGCCAAAGGCATTGCTAAGATCAAAGCCCTAGGAGGACATACCATCGTTCAAGACCCCCAAACAGCAAAATACGACGGCATGCCCTTGGCTTCTATAGAAACTGGACAAGTAGATGCCGTGTTGCCTCCTGATAAAATTGCCGAAGAACTAGTAGCCCTTGTTACCGACCCAGAAAACTTAAACCGTCCTGCCAGTACCTCCGTTCACCTGCCAGAAATTAAAACCGATAGCTTACAGCAAATTTTTAGACTGCTTTCTAAAAAGACAGGCACTGACTTTTCTCAATACAAACCCACCACTATTCTGCGCCGGCTAGAAAAGCGGCTGGATATGCTCAGGCTCAGCAGCATCGATGAGTATCTTTCCTACATAGAGTCTCACCCTGAAGAAGTGGAAACGCTTTTTAAAATGATTCTCATAGGAGTAACGAGCTTCTTTAGGGACACCGAGGCTTTTGCCGAACTAGAAAAGTATCTGGCAAAAATTATCGCTTCGAAAACTCTGGGAGATAGCATTCGCATTTGGGTGCCTGGTTGTGCCAGCGGTGAAGAGCCTTATTCTATCGCCATTTTACTTGCTAAGCTACTGGGCAACCAACTTTCTTCCTATAACATTCAAATTTTTGCCACTGATATAGATGACCGCGCCATTGCCTATGCGCGCCGCGGATGTTACACCGAACAAGCACTAATTCACGTGGATAAAGAGATTATAGACACTTTTTTTGTCCGCGAAGGAAACGAGTACAAACTCTCCAAGCGAATCCGTTCGATGGTGCTTTTTTCGAAACACGATGTAACCAACAATCCTCCTTTTGTTAAGTTGGATTTAATCAGTTGCCGCAACTTGTTAATTTACTTCAGCACTGCTCTGCAAAAACACGTGCTACCGTTGTTTCACTATGCCCTAAACCCTGGTGGATATTTGTTTTTAGGCAAATCAGAAAATATTGGTCAATTTTCTGACCTTTTTACAACTGTGGACAGCCGCAATAAGATTTTTCAACGCAAAAATATTGCTACTGTCCATAGCATTAGGTTTTCGCCTTTTACTCCGCGCCTGAAAAGCTCTACACCTGGTGAAATACAGGATTTACCTGCCCTCTCTATTAAAGAGATGGTCAAGGAAACTATTTACAACACCTTTGACTATCCCTATGTAGTCATCAACAGCACGATGGATGTACTGGAGACTCATGGCGATGTACGCCCCTTTTTAGGACTGCAACCAGGTGTTATGACTGCAAACATCATCAAGATGGCACAACCCGAACTGCAGCTAGATTTGCGCACTCATATTGCCAGAGCGATTAAAGAACGCATTCCCGTATCTTCTTCTGTGCGAAAAATTACTGTCTTTGAAAAAGATTTCCTAGTGCGCATCATCGTTAAACCCCTTATTCACTCCCGCCATCACGAAGAGCTTTTCATGGTCATTTTTGAACAGCAAGACCCTGAAAAGATCATTAGCGTAGTACCAGAAAAAGCTGCCCTTGACGAAAATGAACGCATCATAGAGCTAGAACAGGAACTTGCCGCTACCAAAGAACAACTGCAGTCTTTTATAGAAGAGTTAGAAACCAGCAATGAAGAACTCCAGTCGCTCAATGAAGAGTTGCAATCGGCAAATGAGGAACTACAATCGGGAAATGAAGAACTAGAAACTACTAATGAGGAGTTGCAGTCCACCAATGAAGAAATGCAAATTGCCTATGCTGAGCTGCGGAGTGCTCACGAGGCACTAGAAGCCCAAGAACGCCAACTGCGCGAGTCAGAGAAAAACATACGTGCCTTGCTCAACAACAGTTTGCAAATTTCCATCCTCATCGACAAAAATTATCGCGTAGTGGCTTTTAACAAACTTGCCAGCCAAATGACCCTTCAAACAGTGGGTAAGGAGTTGCAGGCAAATACTCTTATTGTGGAGTACTTGCCCCCTTCAGAACTAGAAGAGTTTCAGCGCAATTTTCTCAGGGCACTCAAGGGCGAAACTGTTACTGGCGAGCGACAAACTTTCTCTCATTTGCAACAAAGGGAACTGTGGTACCGCTATCAGTACAGCCCTGTGGAATCCGATGACATCGATACCTCAGTAGTATCCCTTTCTATGCTAGATATTACTGCTGAGCGGTATGCGCAGAAAAGGCAACTGCACAACGAAAGCATGATTTCAGCAGTATTCGAAACCACGGATATTGCCATTTCGATTGCTGATGCACAAGGCGTATTGGTCAATGTCAATCCGGGACTATGCCAAATGCTGGGTTACCAAAGCCATGAACTTATTGGGCAGCATTTTACTATCCTCATTCCTCCTGAGCATCGCAAGGAAGCAAGTGAACGCCATCGCTTTTGTTTGGAAGGCAATAAAGTCAGTGGGGAGTTTAAAATGCTGCATCGCAACGGATTGGTGATAGATGTTTTCAAAAATAAATCCTGTATCACGGATGCAGATGAAAAGCGCTTTGTATTAACCCTCATGCGCGATATTACCGAGAGCAAGAAATACCGAAACCTTCTGGAGCAAACCCAAGAAGAAGCAGGTATGGGCGGTTGGGAATACGACCTTATCACACAACACTACTTATGGACTGAAGAAACGTATCGCATCTTCCACGCTGACCTTACTTTCGTTCCTACGCGAGAAAAATGGCTTCAATTTTTTGAATCAGAAGCTCAAAACATGCTTGCTAAAGCAATGGATGAAGCCATTCACAAGGGCAAACCCTTTGACCTTGAACTGCAAACCATACCTCTTGAAGGAGTGCGCAAATGGCTGCGTTTTACCTGCAAGCCCATCACGATGTACCAAAAAACAGTGCGGCTCTATGGAACTATTCAAGATGTAAGCTATGCAAAGCAATTAGAACAGCAGGTGCAAAAACTCTCTATGGTGGCAAGCAGAGTAGGTGCTGCTGTTATCATTACCGATGCCAATGGATTGATAGAATGGGTAAACGAAGGCTTTACGCGCATTACGGGATTTGAGTTTGAAGAAGTCATTGGCAAAAAACCGGGTCAATTGCTACAAGGTCCCAAGACAGATCCCGCCACTGTAGAGCGCATTCGGCAAGGACTTCGCAAAGGAGAGCCCTTCTGCGAGGAAATTCTTAACTACACCAAGAACAAGCGCGAATACTGGATAAACATAGACATTACTCCTGTGCGCAATAAAAGAGGAGAAATCACTCATTTTATTGGCATTCAGCACGAAATTACTGCGCGAAAACAGCGTGAACTATTCAATAAACAAAAGCTAGAATTCCTGCAAAGCCTGCTTGCCAGCTCTGGAAAACATTTCTTTGCTATCGATAGGAAAACGGGTAACTTTACAGAAATGCCTTCCTCTACCGCTCAACTGTTGGGCATTGCTAACGGACAAACCTTGCATTTTAATGCTGTGTTTAAAAAACCTTTCGAGGAAAAAATGATAAATATGATAAGTAAGGGTCAGCCAATAACGCTGCAAAACGCGCTTCGCTCCAATGGACACCCTATTCAACTTACTTTTAGTGGGTTGTCTTCACCAGATGCAGATACTATTTTTGTTTTGGCTCAATCTTCTTAACACATGCGAACTTTTTGGTGGATTGTTATACTACTTGTTGTTTCATGCAATTTACAATCGCCTAAAGGGGTTCATCCTTCTTATCAGATGGAAGGCACTATTGGAGATAGCGGAATGGTAGTTTCTACCCATCCCATTGCCTCTGACATAGGTTTATCCATTCTCCGCCAAGGGGGCAATGCAGTAGATGCGGCGGTAGCTACCTTTTTTGCTTTAGCAGTTGTTTATCCTGAGGCTGGCAACCTTGGCGGCGGTGGCTTTGCAATATACAGAAGTGCCAAAGGAGAAATTTTTGCTCTTGACTTTCGCGAGAAGGCACCCGCTGCAGCCCATCGCGATATGTATTTGGACGAAAATGGGCAACCTATCCCACGACTCAGCCTGGATGGACACCTAGCAGTGGGAGTGCCAGGCTCAGTGGCGGGTATGGTAGAACTCCACCGCAAACTGGGCAAACTGCCTTGGAAGGACCTTATTCAGCCTGCTATTCAAGTAGCGCGCAACGGACATGTGCTCACTGCTCTTTCGGCTGAGAATTTAAACCGCATGAAAGAGCGTTTTATTTCAGCTAATCGCTATCCCATTCACTTAGTGCGCCACGACCGTCCCTGGCGAAAAGGCGATACGATCTATCACCCAGAACTTGCCAACACCCTTGAACGCATTCGCGACCACGGCTATGAAGGTTTCTACAAAGGTCTAACCGCTGACCTGATAATTGCCGAAATGAAAGCAGGTAAAGGAATTATTACGTATGAAGATTTGGCAAATTACCAACCCGTTTGGCGAGAACCCCTAACCAGTTACTACAAGCAGCGTTATCGCATTATTTCTATGCCGCCGCCTTCCAGTGGGGGAATAGCACTTTTGCAACTCTTACAAGGCAGCCAAGACTATCCCTTTGCCAAATGGGGACACAATACAGCCAACACGGTCCATATAATGACAGAGTTAGAACGGCGCGTATATGCAGACCGCGCTACCTACCTTGGCGACCCTGATTTTTATCAAGTACCTGTAAAAATGCTGCTGAATCCTGCTTACAACCGCCAGAGAAATGCTTCTATTCGCATGAACAAAAAAACTCCTTCTTCAGAGATTAAAGAAGGAAATGTTTCCAGCATAGAAAGCTTAGAAACTACCCATTTTTCTATTGCAGACCACGAGGGAAATGCAATCGCTCTTACCACTACGCTCAACAGTTATTATGGCTGCAAAGTAATGGTCAAAGGAGCGGGATTTTTTCTCAACAACGAAATGGATGATTTTAGCATTAAACCTGGCGTGCCTAATCAATTTGGACTTGTAGGAAATCAAGCTAATGCTATTGCACCTAACAAGCGCATGCTGAGTTCTATGACTCCCACCATTGTGGAAAAAGACGGCAAATTGTACATGGTAGTAGGCACTCCTGGCGGCTCTACCATCATTACGGGCGTTTATCAAACTATTCTCAACGTCATTGAACACGGCATGACCATGCAAGAGGCGGTCAATGCAAAGCGGTTTCACCACCAGTGGCTACCCGACCGAATTTTGTATGAAAAGGATGCCTTTACCAAAAAAGTCAAAGAAAAACTCACCTCTATGGGGCATCATTTAGAAGAAGTGAGCTCGCTTTGCAAAGTAGATGCAATTTTAGTCAGACCTGATGGCAAATACGAAGGAGCTACCGATTACCTGCGTTCAGAAGGCAAAGCCGCCGGCTACTGACCTGTGAGCACTTTGTACCAGATTTGTTTAAATTCCTCTTGGCTCATTGCCGATAAACGAGCAGAGTTGGTTTCTTGCACGTCGCGGCGCATTTTAGCCCCTGCTTGATTCACTGAAGCAACGCGCAAAATATGCAAAGTAGGATAAGGAGCTATCATGACTAAGTTTTGTGCATCCCAAGGCGAGAGCGATCTGATGCGCGCCATCGGATGGAAGGAAACCAACTGAAATTCATTTTTTAAGTTAGAGGTTTCCAAGAATATTTCCGAGTCGAGATAAATGCGATAAAAATCTGCCGCATCATGAAAAGCAGGAGCTATCAGCAATGTGGTCTCTTTGTGGGGATGAGTTTGCAAGTAGCGAATTTCTTCTCTAAGTGATTTGATGAAAGATTTTGAGTTAGAAGCATCGGTAAGGACAATTCTGACCCGCTGGTCAAGGTAGGGTGCTTTAGCAAACGGACATAGATTAAGCCCAATAATAATTTGCTCTATCCAACGATGAGTTGCCTCTAATACCTGCTTTTTGAACTCTTTTTTGAAAGCCATGCCGCGAACCGTTTCAGCTAGCAAGTTTTTTATTTTGTCTTTAAGCCGCTTTATAAGGCGAATTTTCTAATCCTCCTTCTGCTCACCTTATAACTCGATTTACCTTTACTTACTTGCTCTTGCGGGGTAAGGCACTCATCTCAAATAGGCAGCTGATTGCTACATAATCGAGATTTTTCCCACAACCCTAAATTAATAAAGCCTGTCAGCTAATGCTAACAGGCATGAAACCTTACTGTAAGTGCTCTAAAGTCTTTTGAATAGCCTCAAAATTGGGCAAATCGCCAGCGGACTCCAACACTTCTGCATACTGAATAGTGCCTTCTTTATCTATGACAAAAGCAGAACGCTTGGCTACTCCTTTCATTCCTAGTACAAAATCGCCATAGAGAGCGCCATAGGCAGCTGCTACTTCTTTGTTAAAATCGGAAAGAAGGGGAAAATTCAATTTTTCCTGTTCTTTAAACTTAGCCAAAGTGAAAATAGAGTCCACTGAAATGGCAGCAACGTTGGCATTGAGCGATTGATAACGAGCCATGTTATCGCGTACTGTACAAAGTTCGGTAGTGCACACACCAGTGAAAGCAAGTGGAAAGAATAAAAGAACGAGATTTTTGTCTTTATGCAAATCTGATAAACTTACTTGTTGTTTTTCGGTGTCAAACAAGGTAAAGGCGGGGGCTTTGTCTCCAGGTTTTAGCATAAGAGTCGAAGGTTTAAATTGTCCCTCTAATTTGCGCGCAATTTTTGGGCTTTGCAACAAGATTGTTTTTTTACTGCAGACGGCGTAACTTGTGAGAAAGAATTGTTACAACACTTTATGGATAGAAGAGAAGCCATTGAACGCGTTATGTTAATCATGGGAGGAACTCTTGCTGTTCCTTCCTTGCTAATGGCGATGGAAAACTATCAAGCCAGCGGCAAATCGATTCTGGATGCTCAGCAAATGCAATTAGTGGCAGAAATAGCTGAAACAATTATTCCTCGCACCAAAACTCCAGGGGCAAAAGATGCAAAAGTACCTCAGTTCATTTCTGACATTGTAACAGACTGCTACAGTGAGGAAGAACAAAAGATGTTTATTGACGGACTCAGAAGTGTGCAAGAAAACTCGCAAAAACGCTTTGGAAGGAATTTTGAAGCCCTTAACTTAGCTCAGCGAACAGAAATTCTTAAAGGATTAGAAGCCCAATGGCAAGCAAGCCGCGAGCAAGCCAGTGAAAAACCTAATAACCTCTGGTTTGATATCTCTCAAATGAATCCTCGATTTTGGCGTATGATAAAAGAGCTCACTCTGTTGGGATATTTCACCTCCGAACCTGGTTGTACGCAAGCCCTTCGCTATCAGCATGTGCCTGGAAAGTTTGAAGGCTGTATTCCCTATAAAAAGGGCGAAAAGGCTTGGGCACATCCATGAGCATATTTACTATACTCCTTTTTTCACACCAATGCTATTTTATCACTCAGCAACTTGTGAACCAGTAACATATGACAATGATAGCAACACCTTACTTAAACCTACGCGCCGAAAAGCAAAATACTTATGATGCTATTGTAGTAGGCTCGGGAATCAGCGGTGGGTGGGCGGCAAAAGAGCTCACCGAAAAAGGCTTAAAAGTGCTTTTGCTTGATAGAGGGTGGTACTTGGAACACATTAAAGGCTATGAAACGGCTTTTAAATATCCTTGGGAGTTCAAGTATCGCGGCAAGCTCACTCAAGCGCAGAAAGATACCCATCCTTATCTCAAGCGCGACTACCCTTATCAAGAGTCTAACCAGAAATATTGGTTCAACGATTTAGACGCCCCATACACAGAAGTAAAACGCTTTGACTGGTACCGTCCTAATATCGTTGGAGGGCGCTCTATCATGTGGGGACGTCAGAGTTATCGGCTGAGCCCTATCGACTTTGAAGCCAATGCTAAAGAAGGAATAGGCGTTGATTGGCCACTGCGCTATGAAGAAATCGCTCCTTGGTATGACTACGTAGAACGTTTTGCAGGCATTAGCGGAAAAAAAGAAGGACTAGAGCAATTACCCGATGGGCAGTTTTTGCCTCCGATGGAAATGAATTGTCTAGAGAAACACGTAGCAGCTCGCATCAAAGAGCGCTTTGGGCGTACAATGACCATTGGGCGAGTAGCCAACCTCACTCAACCACACAATGGACGCGGGGCATGTCAATACCGCAACCTGTGCCATCGGGGTTGTCCTTACGGAGCTTACTTTAGCACTCAGTCCGCTACTCTTCCCGCAGCTATGAAAACGGGCAACCTTACTTTGCGTCCCCTTTCGGTAGTAGCGGAAGTGATTTACGATGAGCAAAAGGGCAGAGCCAAAGGGGTACGCGTTATAGATGCGGAGACGATGGAAGTCATGGAATTTTACGCCAAAATTATTTTCCTCAACGCCTCTACGCTTTGGACCACTCAAATCTTGCTCAATTCCACTTCCAACCGCTTCCCCAACGGACTAGGCAATGATAGTGGGCAACTAGGGCATAATCTGATGGATCATCATTTCCGCGTTGGTGCCACTGGCGAAACAGATGATTTTGAAAATGAATACTACATAGGACGCCGCGCTAATGGTATTTACATTGCTCGCTACCGCAACATAGGCAAAGATAAAAGACCTTACTTGAGAGGTTTTGGTTACCAAGGAGGAGCAAGCCGTAAAGACTGGACCAGAGGAGTAGCCGAGCTAGGCTTCGGAGCAGATTTCAAAGAAGCCTTGTGCGAACCCGGTAAATGGACTTTTGGACTGACTGGATTCGGAGAGTGCTTGCCCTATTATGAGAACAAAGTAACCCTTAACCGACAAAAGTTAGACAAATGGGGCTTACCTACGTTGATTATCGACTGCGAGTTTAAGGAGAATGAAATGCTTATGCGCAAGGATATGATGAACGACGCAGCAGAAATGCTAGAAGCGGCAGGGCTTAAGAATATCAAAACATATGATGCGGGTGCATATCCAGGCATGGCAATTCATGAAATGGGAACAGCTCGCATGGGACGCGATCCCAAAACTTCTGTACTTAACAAGTATAATCAAATGTGGGCAGTGCCTAATGTATTCATTACCGACGGCTCTTTCATGACTTCTTCAGCTTGTCAGAATCCTTCTCTTACTTATATGGCATTTACTGCTCGTGCTTGCGACTACGCCGTTAGCGAGTTGAAAAAAGGCAACATATGAGAGACTCATCAAATTGACGCCTACTTGGTTAATAAAAAAACCCGTCGCTGGTAAGCGGCGGGTTTAATTTTGGGCAACGATACTAAAACTTACTTAATTTCTACTTCCGCCCCTGCTTCCCGTAACTTCTTGGCTAATTCTTCTGCATCAGCCTTAGCGAGTCCTTCTTTCACAGGTTTGGGAGCGTTGTCTACTAAATCTTTAGCTTCTTTCAACCCAAGGCCTGTCAAATCTTTCACTAGCTTAACTACTGCCAGTTTATTAGCGCCAGCTGATTTGAGAATTACATCAAAAGAAGTTTTTTCGGGAGCGGCTTCAGCGGCACCGCTTGCGCCTGCTCCTGCAGCAGGACCTGCTACCATCACAGGGGCTCCTGCGGCGGGCTTAATTCCGTACTCGTTTTCTAAAATTTTCGCCAGTTCATTTACCTCTTTAACGGTTAGGTTTACTAGTTGCTCGGCGAATGCTCTTAAATCTGCCATTGTTGTATTGCGTTATGTAATTTCAAAATAGGTTTAAAAGTGTTTATGCTTCTGAAGGCTTGCCTTTTTCTTCCAATGTCGTGAGAATGCCGTGAAGAAGAGTACCACCGCTCTGCAGGGCACCGAGTACATTGCGAATAGGCGATTGCAACAGGGAAATAATTTCGCCGATTAAATCAGTTTTGGACTTGAGATTGGATAAAGTTTCGAGTTGGTCTTCGCCGATAAATAGGTCGTAATCGATGGAAGCACCTTTAAACAAGGGCTTGGGATGGTCTTTATTACCTGATTTTTGGCGAAACTCTTTTAGTATTTCCGCTGGCAACTTGGGATTTTCAGGCGAAAACATGATGCCTGAGAATCCTTTTAATACTTTCTCTTCAAAAGGTCGGAAATCTCCTTTGCCGAGCCCTTGCAAGGCTTTTTTGATGAGCGTATTTTTTACTACGCGGTACTCTACGCCCTTTTGATAGCACAAGCGGCGAAAGGCATTTACCTCTGCTACAGTCATTCCGCTGGCATCGGTAATGTAAAAGTTGGGCGTATTGGCGAGTTTTTCAGTTAGTTCTTCTACTAGCGCAAATTTTTCTTCCTTTGTCATGGCGCAATGGTTTTACAGTCCAGGAACACTAGCTTTGTTGATTTTGATGCTAGGGCTCATAGTAGTAGAAAGGTGAATGCTTTTGACATAGGTGCCCTTTGCAGAAGCTGGTTTGAGCTTCAGGATGGTGGCAAGTACTTCCTTTGCATTGTCGTATATTTGTTGGGGTGAGAAGGAAACCCTGCCTACGCTTGTGTGAATAATACCCGTTTTGTCCATCTTAAAATCGATTTTGCCCTGTTTAACCTCGCGGACTGCCTTTCCTATTTCCATTGTCACGGTTCCTGCTTTGGGGTTGGGCATCAATCCACGAGGACCTAGGATCCGTCCTAGCTTGCCGATTTTAGCCATTACGGTGGGCATGGTAATGATGACGTCCACCTCGGTCCATCCTCCTTCTATTTTAGAGATGAACTCGTCTAATCCTACGTAGTCGGCGCCTGCTTCGCGGGCTTCGGCTTCCTTGTCGGCTGTGCAGAGCACTAGTACGCGTACAGGTTTTCCTGTGCCGTGTGGCAAAGCGACCACCCCGCGCACCATTTGGTCTGCTTTGCGGGGATCTACCCCCAAACGGACATCTATATCTACGGAAGCGTCAAATTTGGCATAGTTAATTTCTTTTACCAAAGCGGAAGCCTCTTCAAGGGTATATTCTTTTGCAGGATCGTATTTGGAAAGGACTTCTCTCTGTTTTTTTGTCAATTTTGCCATGTTGAATTCGCATTAAGTTGTTTTACTTGGCTGTGTTTATGATTGTGCCCAAGGGGCTTTACCGGTAACAGTAATGCCCATGCTGCGCGCTGTACCTGCAATCATTTTCATGGCTGCTTCCAAAGTAAAGCAGTTCAGGTCAGGCATTTTGAGTTCAGCAATCGATTTGATTTGCTCCCACGTGACAGAGCCTACCTTTTTGCGGTTAGGCTCTGAAGAGCCAGTTTGGATTTTAGCTGCTTCTTTGAGGAGAACAGCAGCAGGCGGAGTTTTAATGACAAAATCAAAACTTTTGTCGGAATACACTGTAACAATCACAGGCAGCACCATGCCCATTTTGTCCTGCGTACGCGCATTAAACTCTTTGCAAAACTGCATGATATTAACCCCTTTGCTACCTAGGGCAGGACCAATGGGAGGAGCTGGGTTTGCCTGACCGCCCTTCACCTGTAACTTAACATATCCTACAATTTCTTTTGCCATATGTTAGAGTTCTTTTGAAACTTGCATGTAGTTTAACTCAACAGGCGCATTACGACCAAAAATTTTAACCATTACGTTGAGTTTTTTCTTATCTTCAAACACTTCTTCTACCGTTCCTGTAAAACCGTTGAAAGGTCCGTCCATGACTTTAACTGTTTCTCCTACGCGGAAAGTAATATCATGCCTGATTTCGCCACTATCGACTTCATCCATTTTGCCCAAAATGCGAGCAATATCGGACTCTCGAACAGGGAGAGGTTTTGCATTGGGACCTGAACCTTCTACATCGAGAAAATTAATTACCCCTGGCGTGCTTTTGATAATGTGGATAACTTTGTGATTGACTTTTTTATCTTGGCTTTCCTCTTTGTAGCTCAAGTCTGCCTGAATGAATACATACCCTGGAAAGAAGTTTTTTTCAACGGCGACCTTTTTGCTCTTGCCGTCTTTAGTTTTGCGTATTTGGTACACCTTTTCAGAAGGTACCAGTACGCGGGTAATGCACTGTTCCAACCCGTGAATGGCGATTTCTTTTTCTAGATAGGATTTTACTTTCTTTTCCTGACCACTTGCTACCCGCAGTATATACCATTCTAATTTACTCTCGCTCATACAAACTGCCTCATTTTTGGTTAGTTACTTGTCTGCTGCCTTATTTTGAGGAAGCATCTCTTCAGACAACTAATAGGCAGGACCAAGCTGTTTGCTTTTAAAAAGACTTGTAAAACACGTCCAGGCCTTTGTCAAAGACAAAGTCTATCAATCCTATCACCAGAGCAAATATCAAGGAGGCAATCAGTACAAGCACCGAATGATTTTGAAGGTCGCTGTACTTAGTCCATGTTACATGCTCGGTCATTTCAGTTTTTGACTCCCGCAGGAAGTCAATTAGCTTCTTTATCATTTGAGTCATCTATTGCACGGGTGACAGGACTCGAACCTGTAGCCTACGGTTTTGGAGACCGCCACTCTACCTATTGAGCTACACCCGTTTGTAATTTTGGGACTGCAAAGGTAATAGCTTTGTTGTGATATACAAATAATTGGCTGCAAAAAATTACCTATTTAGGACTCCCCTTAGCCAATCTGGATTAGTCAAATAAACGTATGCAGCTCCTACTATGAGCAGGGTTACTATCGCGCCCCAGAAAAAGCCACTTCGCCAATTACCCTTGGCTTTTTTGCGAAGCTCTTGCTGCAGCAGTTGAATTTGCTGTTCATAGTGTTGTTTTTCGCTTGCAGTCAGTACCGGCTCGGCACCACTGTTTCGGATTTGTCCTTGCAGTTGTGCAATTTGCCCTTGTAGCAACTCTATGTACTGCCGTTTTTCGTTCACAAGGCGGTCTTTTTCCGCTAGGGACTCTTGCAGTTGTTGCAACAAAAGTGGAATTTGCTGGGAAAGGGTTTGTAGATGAGACGCTACCTCCGCTACAGGTACATAAGCCGATGACTTTTGAGGCCCAGAGAGCACCTGCTTTCGCTGGGGGAAAATAGCTCTTACGATTAAATAAATCACCAGCAGCGCTACCAGGACCGCAAGAGTAAAAAGCACTGCTACTTCGCGATTCTCTTCTAACAATCGTATGAGTTGCTCAACGGTTTTCATTCATTTAATTGAATGCCTGCAAAATACCCAAAAAATTACTCTGTTACTTCCGCTTCGGCTTTCATTTGTTTTTCGTACATCTCTTTGTAAATACCTCCTTGCAATAATAAGCTTTCATGCGTTCCTTGCTCTATTATCTGACCATTGTCTAGTATAATAATGCGGTCAGCTAGTTTGGCAGAAGAAACTCGGTGAGAAATAATAATAGTAGTACGTCCCTGCATGATGCGCTGTAGATTGCTAAGGATGATGCTTTCGGTTTTTGTATCTACAGCGGAAAGGGCATCGTCTAAAATTAAAATTCTGGGATTGCGCACAATGGCACGCGCAATAGAAACGCGTTGTTTTTGACCTCCAGAAAGAGTAATGCCGCGCTCGCCTATTTCTGTTTGGAAGCCTTTGGGAAAATTCATAATGTTGTCGTACAGGTGGGCATCTTTGGCTGCCTGTATCATAGCTGTTTCGTCGGGCTGCTCTAAGCCGAAGCAAATATTATTGGCAATAGTATCGGAGAATAAAAACACATCTTGCGGCACGTATCCGATTTGGCGTCGGTAGTGCGCAATATCATAGGCTTGAATAGGTCGATTATCGATTAAAATTTCGCCTTCAGTAGGGTTGTAAAGTCGGCAAAGAAGGTTAGCGATGGTACTTTTTCCCGATCCTGTTGCTCCGAGAATTGCCAGCGATTCTCCCGCTTTTACCTCAAAACTGACTTGCTTGAGGGCTTCTATACCTGAGTCAGGATAGCGCAAACTTACTTTGCAAAATGCAATATGACCTTCGATAGGGTGTTGTAAATTTTCTGTAGAGGTAATATCAGTTTGAATTTGCAACAGCTCATTAATGCGCTTTTGAGAAGCGGCAGCGCGCTGTACGATGCTAGTTACCCATCCTAAAGAAGTAACGGGCCAAGTAAGCAGGTTGATATAAATGACAAATTCCGCAATATTGCCTGTAGTAATGCTGCCCCTGATTACTTCCGTACCTCCTATGTAGATAGTAAAAATAGTGCTTAGTCCTACTAAAGTCATGATAAGGGGATAAAACAAGGCATTCACCATAGCCAGGCGCAGGGACTTTTTGCGATATTGGTTGCTTTGGTCCAGAAACTGCGCTGCCGTGTCATTTTCCCGCACAAAAGATTTAATGACGCGAATGCCAGAGAAAGCCTCTTGCACAAAAGTGCTCATAGAGGAAAGGGATTGTTGAATGGCTTCTGAATGGCGGTTTATTAAGGTGTTTACGTAGTATATGCTAAGGGAAAGCAGTGGCAGCGGCAGCAGCGACCAGAAGGTAAGTTTTACATTTACAGTGAGCATGTAGCTGATAATGAGCAAAAAAGTAATAAACGTATTCAGCCCGTACATAATAGCTGGTCCTAGATACATTCGCACATGCCCTACATCTTCGGAGATGCGCGCCATTAAATCTCCTGTGTTGTTGCGGCGATAAAAGCTCAAGGGCAAAGTTTGATAGTGTTGATAAATGTCGTTTTTTAAGTCGTATTCTATCAAGCGCGACATGACGATAATAGTCTGCCGAGTCAGATAGAGAAACACCCCTCGCATTAAAGCCATGCTAACAATTATGATTCCATATAGCAGCACTGCAGTGGCAAAGGAGTGATAAAAATACTGCCTTGCAGTGGGTGAATATTTCATTAGGAGGTAGATATGGATATTGTCACTTACCAAGTCGAAAGCATAGCGCACCACTTGGGCTGGAATAATGGCAAAAAGGTTAGAAATAGCAACGAAAGTAGCTCCCCATAGCAGATAAGAGCGGTACTTGTATAGGTAGCGATTAAGGTAAGATAGTTCTTTCACATTGCAAAGCTATTCAAAGTTAGCCACGAATGCACCAGGGGTTTGATTTAGCCACTTTTGCTGTTGTTCGTATCTTGGTGAATAATCTGCCTTGTTCGTGTCTTGAAAAACAACCCAGCAACGTGGCAGCGAGTATTTTCTTTGGAAAGTGTAAAATAAAATTGCGTTGTTGAGCTCCTGTTGCGTTTTTAATCACAAGTGGGTTGTTTGTGAGCACGCCAACAACGGCAGAGACAACTGCGTTGCCTGTGGCACCAGTTACCTTGCTAACTTGATTGCTGCTTTGCAAAGCATTTCCTTCCGCACTTTGACTTTCGTTGTGAATCCCAATTTTTTCTTGGTCTTTGGATGTCATATTTGAATTATTTTAACGATATAAATATAAAGAAAAAATTTGTAACTTACGCCAGAATTATAACGTAGTTAGAGTTTTAATTTGAAAATCTGTGGAAAAATATCGAATAGGTCGGCATCCTGGCAATGACATTGTCTTGGATTTTCCGCAGGTGAGTGGCACCCATGCTGAGCTAACAGTGTTGAGCAGCTCTTCTCTGCTGATAAAAGATCTAGGTTCAGCCCATGGGACCTTTATTAATCAGTTGCGGGTGAAGCGTTGTGTATTAAAACCAGGAGATGAAGTCAAAATCGCTAACATTACGTTAGACTTATCTCCCTACTTTCGCCTACCTGATAGCGAGGAACCCGATGATGTCTCTAGTCCTAATGATTATACAAAAGCCTTTGCCAAGCTAGAAAAAATATATTACTACTACGAAGAAATAAAAAGAATCATTAGAAGAAAGTGGATATGGGAGATATGGAAAAAAAAACACCGTGAGGGTATATTTCTCACTCATTCCGTTTGTACGGAATGGTATTGGCATTCTAATTTGCGAAAGCATAAGCAGAGAAGAAAAACTGCAAGCGCTAGATGCCGAGTTTAAAACTAATTACGTTTGTCCCAAATGCAAAATTTTTTTAGGTTATTTTCCATTTCAAGTACTAGCCGCTAGAAAAAATTGCATGCATTGTAATGCAGTTTGGGTAAAATGAAATTTTTTAATTCAACTACAAATGCATGAAAAGTTTAATTCAGCTGTGAATGCACGGATGAAACTTGAATTTTCAAATTTGTGGCAAGTTTTAGCCAGAAATGCATGAATAAATACTGGCAAGAGCAGTGAAGGAATTAAATTATTGGTGAAACGGTGTGCTCTGTGCTTACTTTTCTGCCCACTTTCGCACATCCCATAACTTTAACGTATTATCCAAACTTCCTGAGAGAACATAGCGCCCCTCGGGGGAAAAAGCTACAGAGCAAACCCCGCCGCTATGCCCTTCCATGGTTTCTAAACAATTTCCCGTGCTCACTTCCCACAATTTCAAAGTTTCATCCTCACTTCCTGACAAGGCGTAACACCCATTAGGAGAGAAAGCTACGGAACGAATTCCACTAACATGCCCTGCCATTGTTCTGACACACTGCCCTGTGGAAAGATCCCATAACTTTAATGTGTTATCCTTGCTTCCTGACAAGATATAGCCCCCATCAGGAGAAAAAGCTACAGAACTAACCTCATCCTTATGCCCTTTCATTGTTTTTAAGCACTGACCTGTTTGTAGGTCCCATAGTTTCAAAGTTGTATCAGCGCTTCCCGATAAGGCATACCGCCCATCAGGAGAAAAAACTACAGAAGTAATTCCTCTGCGATGTCCTTTCAATATTTTTAGACACTCACCTGTACTTGCATCCCATAGTCTCAAAGTGCTGTCCAAACTTCCTGACAAAGCATAAGGCTTCTCAGGAGAGAAAGCCACAGAAGTAACCCAGTCGTTATGCCCTTCCAGTATTTTCAAGCAATTGCCCGTGCTTATTTCCCATAACCTTGCAGTGTTATCATCACTTCCCGACAAGGCATGGCAACCATCGGGAGAGAAAGCTACAGAATTAACCCAGTCATTATGCCCTTCCAGTGTTTTTAGGCACTGGCCTGTAGTTGTATCCCATAACTTTAAAGTTCTGTCTCCACTTCCCGATAAGGCGTAGTAACCATCAGGAGAAAAAGCGATGGAATACACCTCTCTGCTATGCCCTTGTATTGTTTTTAAGCACTTGCCCGTATTTACTTCCCATAACTTCAAAGTTTTATCCCAGCTTCCTGACAAGATATAGCCACCATTGAAAGAAAAAGCTACAGAAGTTACCTCAGAAGTGTGTCCCTCCAGTGTTTTTAGGCACTGACCTGTAGTTACATCCCACAGCTTCAATGTATTATCTCCGCTTCCCGACAAGGCATAGCATCCATTAGGCGAGAAAGCTACTGAGTGAACCAAATTCCTATGCCCTTCTAATGTTTTTAGGCACTGACCTGTAGGCAGGTCCCACAACTTCACAGTTTGGTCGCCACTTCCTGAAAGGGCATATCGTCCATTGGGAGAAAAAGCTACGGAATAAACTGGACCGCGATGTTTTGTCAGGGTTTTTACGCATCTGCCCGTAATCAGGTCCCACAACTTGACAGTTTGGTCATTACTTCCTGAAAGAGCATGTCGCCCATCAGGGGAAAAGGTTACGGAAGCAACCCTACCGCCATGTCCTTCCAGCGTTTTTAAACACTGGCCTGTAGCAGTGTCCCATACCTTCAACGTTTTATCATCGCTTCCTGAGAGGGCATAGCGCTCATCAGGGGAAAAAGCTACAGAACGAACTACGTCGCTATGTCCTTTCAGTATTTTTAAACACTTGCTTGTGAGAGGATCCCATACCTTTAAAGTGTTGTCATCGCTTCCTGACAAGATGTAAAGACCGCTGTGAGAAAAAGCCACGGAGCGAACTATATCGCTATGTCCTTCTAAAGTACGTAAGCATTTTCCTGCGTTTGCTTCTATATCATCGGCAATGACTTGAGCTGCGTAGTTGGGCTCAAATGGTCTTCCTTCTGTTTCTTTTTTTTGTTTCTTTTTTGTAGGCACCCCATTGGTGGGTACTCCATTAAACCCTTTTCCCTGATGCCCCATTTTTTCAAGAGCAAGAAGCATTTCTCGACAAGATTGAAAACGCTTGGCTTTGTTTAGTTCCATAGCGCGCATGACAATCTGGCTAAGGGGCTTTGGAATGGCGGCATTAAGTGCTATTGGTTCGGGCATTTTTTCGTGGAGGCGCAAGGTAGCTTCCATCGGTCTTTTACCCGTCAAGCAAAAATACAATGTTGCCCCGACGGCATAAATATCAGTAGCAGGGGAGAACTTTCTCAAACCCACTATTCCGTATTGTTCAAGGGGTGAAAATCCTGCACTTTGGGCAGTAATCACTGTGCCTGCTAGTTTGCCTTCTTTACTGTATTGCTTGGCAATGCCAAAACCCATCAAAATTGCTTTGCCTTCTTGGGTGCAAAGAATGTTTTGCGGTTTTACGTCGAGATGGAGTATGTGGTGTTGGTGTACAAAATCAAGGGCTCGCAGGACTTGGCTAATGATACTTACACTGTCCTTAACACTTAAACCACGCTTTACACAGACTGCCAATGGGTGACCTTCGATGTACTGCATGACCATGTAGGCGGTATTGTTTTCCTCAAAAATTTCCAACACCTTTACAATGTGGGGATGTTTCAAGCGGGCAAGGGTATGGGCTTGTTTGAGGAATTTTTCCTTGGCTGTTTGAGTTAGTTGTCTTTTGCTCGGAGAAATAATTAGCAGGGTTTTTCCATCGCTGTGCCTTTTGCAGATGTTGGCAAAGTAAAATTCTTTAATAGCAACTGCTTGGGTTGTCTCTATTTCTCCTTGAGTCCCTCTGGCAAGGACATGTAGGGTTCCTTTGTAGAGGATGCCAAAAAATCCTTTGTGGATGAGGCGCTCTATGGTGTATTTACCATTTTTGAGTTTGGTACCTTTTTGAAGTTCTCGGGTCATGTAGCAAGTGAATGTGGAAAGGTTTTGTACCAGCCACCGGGGAGATGTTTACCAAATTTGAGAAGGATGCATTTTTGCAGTAGGTATTTGCTTACTTTTCTGCCCATTTTTGCACATCCCACAACTTTAAAGTTAGGTCACTACTTCCCGAGAGAACATAGCGCCCATCGGGAGAAAAGGCTACGGAGTAAACCCCGCTGCTATGCCCTTCCATGGTTTCTAAACAATTTCCCGTGCTCACTTCCCATAATTTCAATGTAGCATCCCAACTTCCCGAGAGGGCATAACGCCCATCGGGGGAGAAAACTACAGAATAAATTTCACCGCTATGCCCTTCCATTGTCTTGATGCACTGACCTGTAGTCAGGTCCCACAGCTTCAAGGTATTGTCAAAACTTCCTGACAAGCCATAGCGTCCATCGGGAGAAAACGCTACCGAATTGACCAAGTTTGTATGCCCTTCCAGTGTTTTTAAACAATTGCCTGTACTGATGTCCCATAGTTTTAAGGTATTGTCCTCACTTCCAGAGAGGGCATAAGGTCCGTTGGGAGCAAAGGCAACAGCATACACTGAACCGCTATGCCCTTCCATCGTTTTAATGCACTCTCCAGAGGCAATGTCCCATAGTTTCAAAGTTTTATCCTGACTTCCCGACAAGCCATAGCACCCATCAGGAGAAAAAGCTATCGAATGAATCCTATCGTGATGCCCATTTATTGTTTTGACGCATTGGTCCGTAGTCAGGTCCCATAACTTGAATGTTTTATCCCAGCTTGCCGAGAGAACGTAACGCCCATCGGGAGAGAAGGCTACAGAAGCAACCCAGTCTTTATGGGCGTGGATTGTTTTGACGTACTGACCTGTAGCTAGGTCCCATAACTTCAACGTTTTATCGTCGCTTCCTGAGAGGGAATAGCGCCCATCAGGCGAAAAAGCTACAGAACGAACTATATCAAAGTGTCCTTTTAAGGTTCGTAGGCACTTTCCTGCATTTTCTGGTTTAAACATGGGGTACACTCCTTCTGTTAAAAATGAGATTGAAGCGGTAATAAAAGCCATTGTGCACATTTTTCTTGGGAGGTCTCTTCCGAGAATTTGCTCTATGGCGTATTTGCCATTTTTGAGCGTAGTGCCTTTTTGGAGTTCTTGAGTCATAAGTTAGAGTAGTATGCGGTGAAAAAGAGGGTTTGTCAAGTGAGAAAAAGATGCGTTTTGCCGTATGGATTTGCTTACTTTTCTGCCCACTCTCGCATATCCCATAGCTTTAAAGTGTTATCCCCACTTCCTGAAAGAGCATAACATCCATCAAAAGAGAAGGCTACAGCATAAACTGTACCACCATGCCCTTCCATCGTTTTGAGGCACTGACCTGTTTGTAGGTCCCATAGTTTCAAAGTTGTATCAGCACTTCCCGATAAAGCATAGCGTCCATTAGGAGAAAAAGCTACGGAATAAACTACACCGCCATGGTCTTCCATCGTTGTCAAACACTTTCCTATAATTAGGTCCCATAGTTTTAAAGTGTTATCATAACTGCCCGAAAGGGCATACCGTCCATCGGGAGAAAAGGCTACAGAATAAACCCACCACCTATGTCCTTCCAATATTTTTATACACTGACCTGTGGCGATTTCCCACAATCTTAACGTGTTATCCAAACTTCCTGACAAGGCATACCGTCCATCAGGGGAGAAAGCTGCAGAATAAACCACACCGCCGTGGCTTTCGATTGTCTTGATGCACTTTTCCGTAGTCAGGTCCCATAATTTTAAAGTTTCATCAGTGCCTCCTGACAAGGCATACTGTCCATCAGGAGAGAAGGCTACGGAGTAAATCGCCCCTTGGTGTTCTTTCATTGTATTTAGGCACTTTCCCGCAATAGGGTCCCATAACTTTAAATCACCATTCTTACTTCCTGACAAAACCCGACGCCCATCAGGAGAGAAGGCTACGGAATAAACTTCCCACATATGCCCTTCTATTGTTTTGAAACACTCCCCTGTAGTGGTATCCCATAACTTTAAAGTATTATCATCGCTTCCCGATAAGGCATACCGCCCATTAGGAGAGAAGGCTACAGAACGGACTACATCGGTGTGACCTTCTAAAGTGCATAGGCATCTTTCTCCGTTTGTTTTTGCATCGGAAGCGAAAATGGAACCTACCTCCTGCTGCTCGTGCTTTTCGCTCTGGTACGCCTTCTCTGATACTTGGGTAGGGACAGTGGGAGAAATAAGCGTTTTTTCTTCTTTTGCTTCCTCCTGCTCAAAACTTACTTGTTCAAGGGCATGCAGCATGTCCTGACAAGAAGAAAAACGCTTGCTTCTGTTTAGCTCCATCGCCTTCATGACAATTGCGTTGAGCTGTCGCGGAACAGCGGCATTGAGCTCCATCGGCTCGAGCATCGTTTCACCAATAGCTCGCAAATGCGCTTCCACTGGCACCCTGCCCGTCAAACAAAAGTACAGTGTCGCTCCAACGGCGTAAATGTCAATAGCGGGAGAAAACGTCTGCAAGTTCACCGCCCCGTACTGCTCAAGAGGCGAGAACCCCGCACTTTTGGCAGCTAACACCGTGCTGGTGGCTTGTCCTTCTTCGTCGTAGTGCTTGGCAATGCCGAAGTCAATCAAAATGGCTTGGTCTTCTTTGGTGCAAAGAATGTTTTGCGGTTTTACATCCAGGTGGAGGGTCTTGTTTTGATGTACGAAGTCAAGGGCTCGCAGGACTTGTTTGATTAGACACACGCTGTCTTTGACGCTCAAACTTTGTTGGACGCGAGTGGCTAAGGAAGGACCATCGATGTACTGCATAACCATGTAAGCGGTGTTGTTTTCTTGAAAGATTTCCAGTACCTGGACGATGTGAGGATGTTGGAGTCGGGCAAGGATGTAAGCTTCTCTAAGGAATTTTTCTTTGAGACGTTGAGTGAGAAGTTTTTTAGAGGAGGAGGTGATGAGGACGTTTTTTCCGTCGGTGTGTCTTTGGCAGGCATCGGCAAAGTAAAATTCCTTGATAGCCACTGTAGCAACGGTATTTATTTTTCCCAGCGGTCCTGTGATGGTAGTGTGCATGAGCGCTTTATAAGTGATTCCGAAACCTCCTCTTCCGAGAACTTGGTCTATGACGTATTTACCATTTTTGAGCGTAGTGCCTTTTTGGAGTTCTTGGGTCATATCAGTGAGTTTGGAAAGGTTTGAAATGTTTGAGGCAGTTATGTAAGGCAAAAAGTTGACTTTTTGCAAATTGCGCAAAAGGTGTGTCGAGATTTTGCTTATCTTTTTACTTGGTTATATCCCATAACTTCAACGTTTTGTCTAAACTTCCTGAGAGGGCATAGCGGCCATCGGGGGAAAAGGCTACGGAGTAAACCGTACCGCCATGCTCTTCTATTGTTTTTAAGCATTGACCCGTTTGTATATTCCATAGCTTCAAAGCCTTATCAACACTTCCCGAGAGGGCATACTGTCCATCAGGAGAAATGGCTACGGAATTAATCCAACCTTCATGCCCTTCCATCGTTTTGAGGCACTGACCTGTAGTCAAGTCCCATAACTTCAACGTTATATCGTCGCTTCCTGAGAGGGCATACCGCCCATTGGGGGAAAAGGCTACAGAACGAACTACATCTCTGTGCCCTTGCATGGTTTTTAGGCATTGACCTGTAGTCAGGTCCCATAACTTCAACGTTTTATCATCGCTTCCCGAGAGGGCATAACACCCATCAGGAGAAAAAGCTACAGAACGAACTATGTTTTTATGTCCTTCCAGTGTTTTGAGATATTGACCTGTTTGTATGTCCCAGAGCTTTAAAGTGAAATCATCGCTTCCCGAGAGGGCATAGCGTCCATCAGGAGAAAAAGCTATGGAACGAACTATATTATCATGTCCTTTCATTGTTTTGAGGCATCGCCCTGTAGGGGGGTCCCAGAGCTTTAAAGTGTTGTCCTCACTTGCCGAGAGGGCATAGCGTCCATTAGGAGAAAAAGCTACGGAATAAACTACACCGCCATGCTCTTTCAGTGTTTGCAAACACTCCCCTGTAGGAATATCCCATAACTTCAAGGTACTATCCCCACTTCCTGACAAAGCATAGCGTCCATCAGGGAAAAAGACTACGGAACAAACATAAGCGGTGTGTCCTTTAAATGTGCGCACATGTTCTTTGCTACCAAAAAAGGCGTACAGTCCGCCTGCTAGAAGTAAGATGGCTGCAAGAACGGAAAGAGTTACGTATTTTTTACTCTTGTTAGTAGGTTGGATTTGGTTCAAGTCCTGCTGCGGTGTTGCTTCGGCTTTTTTAATTTTAGGTAGGTTGAGCAGTTGGAATTTTTTTGCTTTAGTTGGAGAGCTTTTATCTGCTTGGTTGTAGTTTGCCGTGCGGGGTTTACTGGCGGGGGCTTTTATGCTGGTAGAGAGGGGTGGTTGGTCTGTTACACTTTCGAGCGCTATTAGGTATGCTGAGTAATTGTCTCGGTTGATGTCTCTTCCATACTCTTTGATGACCTCTATTTTCTGCTCGAGACTGTTGTTACTTTGGAGGATTTGGCATAAGGTATCGTCTTCTAAGTGTTCAAGCACCCCGTCAGAGCATAGTAAAAAATAGTCATTAGGTTGCAGGTCAGTAATGAGTTTTACTTCTGCTTTTGCTTTTTGCTGATTGGTTCCTTGCAGGGCTCTGACTAACACGTTTTTTTTAGGATGGTTTTTAGCCTCTTCGGGGGTAATGATTTCATTGGCGAGCCATTCATTAACCAGGGTATGGTCGCGTGTTTTGTAGAGAATTTTTCCATTGCGGATGTGATAGACGCGACTATCCCCTATGTGGGCTACGGTAGCGCCTTGTGTGTGTAGGTGTAACAATGCAAGGGTAGTTGCCATACCTTGCGCTTCGGGATGCCTTTTGATGTACATTTCTATTTCTTGTTGTGCGATTTGCACAGCTTTTTGCACGTGTTCTTCATTGGAGAAGTCAGGGCAGTATTTGGCAAAAAACTGGCTAATGGTTTGGCAGGCGATCTGGCTTGCAATTTCTCCTTTTTCAGCACCGCCTACTCCATCGCATACCATAAATAAGCGGCTATGGATATCAGCTTGGTCAAGAGGAGGAAAAATGCTGTCTTCGTTGTTAGCCCGCTTGCCCTGTTCATTAAAAGCAAGCGGGGGAGCTATGGTTATTTTTAACGTTTTCATGTTTTACATGATAATAGTGGGCATGTAACTAGACATGACAACCGTACTTGTGGCTTGTGCAGCGTTAGCGGCGCATTCTTTGGTTTTCAGCACCACTTTTGTTCTTCCTATTTGAATGGTATCGCCATCGTGTAGGATCACCTGCATGTTAGGTTTCAAGCGCGAGCTTTTTACAGCATTGATGTAAGTGCCGTTGGTACTGCCGTTGTCATAAATGACGTATTGAAGCTGCCCATTGGCTCGTCTAATTACCTCTATTGTGCAATGATTACGGCTCATGTATCGGTCTTCGGTTACTATTGGCACATCTGCGAGCTTGCTTCGAGCTGCTCTGCCGATGACGTTCTTTCCCATTTTTAAAGGGAGGGTTTGTACGGGTGTGTTTTCATCGTGTACTACTATCCACCCTACCTCTTCTGTAGGAGGTTGTTCTACAAGGGTTTGTTCTTGTAAAGATTGCTGCCAGTCCTCTTTTTGTTTCAGTTGAGCAGCTATGTTGTTAATAGCGCGGCATGCAGGACAGCGCACCAGTGGCGTTGTAGGATTTACCTTGTCTTCATCGAACTTAATCTTCAACTTGCAATTGGTGCATTCAGTAACGATGATGTTCATTTTTTTAGCTAGTAGTTTACGATGATCATATTTTTATCAAATCGACCAAAAATGATTGGATGCTGTTCTTGGTTTGTATAGATAGCAACTTGATTGCTTAGGTAGTTAAACAGTTCTGTAATGCTGATTTTTCGGTCGTTGTTGGCATCCGCCCTTCCGCTAAGTGCTTTCAGCAAAAAATAAGTGAATACGCCTCTTTGTAATTGAGGATCTTCTTGCGACACTTCTTCACTTCTGGATGACATGATCACCACTACTTCGGGGCTACTTTTTAGTGTTTTTTGATTGTCACCAGGAGCGCGGGAATGGGTTGTTCTCTGCTTGATGCTTCCAGCGTGGCAAGCGTCGGCAATGCATACGCGCAGCCGAGCCTTTGACTGTTTAAAGAGAGCTTTAATCTCACTGTGAAATAGGAAGTTATTGCTATTGAAGTCATGAGGAATAAACCCTTGCGGGGACCCATGTCCTGAAAAGAAGAACAATAGTTTATCTTTTTCGGAAGCCATTCCAAACACGCGGGTCATGGCTTGCAAAATGTTGCGTTTGGTAGCTTGGGCATCCGTAAGCAAGACTACGTGTGCATTAGTACGACTTAAAAATTGATGCATCGCTCTTGCATCGTCATCGCAAAAGTTTAAATCTTTTAATCCCGACACAGGATTATTGTGCAAATAGTCAGCTATGCCTACTACTACTGCATATATTCGGGAGTCTTGCGCATACGTTCTTGCTCCTATTTGGCAAAAACACAGTAAAAGCCATAGCTTACATCCACTCCGATACATCTGCATCGTTGTCAAAGTCATCGCTGTTGTCCATCGTTTGAGTAATGTTCATTTCAGGGTCTATGATGTTATTTGTATCAGTAACTAAATCAGGAGTACCGTCTTGGTTGAAGTCCAGGTAGATGGCATCTGCTATATTATCATAGTCGTGATCAACGGCTACGGCATCTACTATTCCATCGTAGTTGCTATCTATTGCTATTCTATCAGGCTCTCCATCATTATTAGTGTCTATCAACACGGCATCGATTACACCGTCTTCGTTGAAATCGGCTCTTGCAAGGACTATTCTTTCCTCTTTCGCAGAGGCATAATTTGCTTGATGCAGGGCAGCATATACTTCCTCTTGCGTTCGATTTTCAAGGGGTTCCTCTTCTGGTGTGGAAGGTTCTGAGGTGTTGGGCAAATGCTGGGCAGCATATTGGCTGATGGCTTGATTGTATTCCGCTTTTTGTTCGGAGGTCATGTTTTCCCATTCTTCTTTGTAGTAAGTGCCATATAGGTTTCCTCGCCAAATAAATACTCCTCCTGAACCTACTTCCTGCCGAGCAGCAGCAAATGCTTCCGAGAAACTCATATCATCGCGCACAGAAGTGGCTGCGGAAATTGGTGCGTCATTGCTGTAGTGGTTAGTAGTTTTTTGAGTGCTTTCAAATACGGGGTCGCTTTCACTGCATTGGCTTTGGTTTACTTGCTCTGCTTCGGGAGACTGCTTTGGAGAACTTTCATCTTGAGCAGCTTTTGCTATTTGGGGGTTTATTTCTCCTTGCTGGCTCATTCCCCATGCAACAGCCAAAACACCTGAGGTAGCAATTACGCCTCCTACTGTGCCACCAGTTACGTTGCTAACTTGATTGCTGCTTTGCGAAGCATTTCCTTCTGCACTTTGACTTTTGTTGTGAATCGCCGAAGTTTTTTCTTGGTCTTTGGGTGTCATAGTCGAATTATTTTAACGGCATGAATATAAAGAAAAAAACTATAATTTGTACGGAAATCATACGCGGCTAAAAGTTTTAATTTAAATATTTATGAAAAAGTATCGAATAGGTCGGCATCCTGATAACGATATTGTCTTGGATTTTCCGCAGGTGAGTGGCACTCATGCTGAGCTAACGGTGTTGGGCAACTTTTCTCTGCTGATAGAAGATTTAGGCTCAGCCAATGGGACGTTTGTTAATCAGTTGCAGGTGAAGCGGTGTGTATTAAAACCAGGAGATGAAGTCAAAATCGCTAACATTAGGTTAGATTTATCTCCCTACTTTCGCCTACCTGCCAGCGAGCAGCCCGATGCCTCTAATCCTAATGATTATACAAAAGCCTTTGCCCAGTTGGAGGAAGTATATCTTCATTACGAAAAAATGAAAAGAGCCATTAGTAGAAGGGGGAAATGGAAAAAAACCATTTTGCGCGCAGGTTTATCGCTTATTCCATTCGTAGGGAGTGCTATTGCTATCATAGTTTGCGAAAGCATAAGCGAAGAAGAAAAACTAAAAGCTTTAGATGTCGAGTTTAGAGCTAGTTACGTTTGTCCCAAATGCAAAACTTTTTTAGGTTATTCTCCATTTCAAGTATTAGCTGCTAGAAAAAGTTGCATGCATTGTAATGCAGTTTGGGTAAAATGAAATTTTTAATTCAACTACAAATACATGAAAATTAGCCGCGAATGCACAGATGAAACCTTTGCCATTGTTCGTTTGTTTAATTTTTCGCCATTGTTCGTGAAGACACGAACAATGGCAAAGAGTATTATTCGTGTCTTCACGAACAATGCTCTTTATTTGTGAAAAACAGCCCAGCCGCACTTTTTGCGCTTTTAATCACAATAAGGTTGTTCGTGGGCAGGCGAACAACGGTAGGGGTTGCATAAAAAGTTTAATTTACCCACGAACGCGCAGATGAAACTTGCATTTCGTGCATTAGCGGCAAGTTTTACATGGATGAACCCGTTTCAAAAGAACAAAGTGTGAGCTCTTCCTAGAGTAATTTCCACATCAATGTCGCGCCCGATGAGTCGCATAGAGCGCAACTCTTGTTCAGCTATGGGTACTATCATAATGGAATCTTGGTTTTCATACGTTGCCTGCAGCGCATGCATAGTGCGATAAATCTCATCATAGGTTTTCTGACTGAGCTGACCTAGAAAAACAGACTTTTGCACGCGCTGCAGTCCTTTTTCGATGAGATAATCGGCAATTTTTTTGCGAATTCGATCATCTTCGACATCATACATGACAAAGCAAAGCATATATCCAGCAGGTTTTGGTTTGAGTTGAGCAAAATAACTTTTCAGGGCTTCAATTCTTTCGGTAGCCGCGGCTATCTGTTCTTCATTGGGTTTGGGCATGCCGCGCTTTCTAACCTTAGCAGCAGGTTGCGATGCTTCACCACCAAGATCAATTGTCTGATTCACGCATGCTTGCTCAATCTCAGGTGGGGCTTCTTCATCTATCAAGAAAAATGGCAAACTGAAATCATCCACCGGAGTGGCGTCTTGATCACCAGAAGGCGGCTTTTCCTCTTCTGAGCGGGTTTGCGGTGAAGAGGAGTCCAATCCCAACAAACGGTTATGAATCATTTGATTGCGCAGTTGGAGACTTTTGTTAAGCCGCCGCATGATCTCAACGGGGTCTTTCATGGGCTATTGAGTTTCATGCTCCATATCCATTTTAAGCAATTGCTGAGCGAGTTGGTTGGCATCTTCTTGAATATGAGTAAGGCGAGTGCGTCGTTTGTTGTTATGAGTGATGACTTCGTTGAGATAGTCATTGAAAGAAGTAGCAAGTAAACGCTTGCCTTCGTTTTCCATCCACCATCCTCCCTGCTGATAAATTGCCATAGAAGGAAGCAAAAGCCTTCGGAAGCAGATTTGCATCAGAACAGCCTCTGCCCAATGTCGATAGCGCTCAATCATATCAAATGCTAGCACGGGTCTGTTATATTCATCGGCGTGCAACACTCCTAAGTAAGGGTCGATACCTGCTTTAATAAGCGCTCCTTCCACATTGCCATAAAGGATACCATAGAGGTAATTCAATGCAGCGTTAAAGATATCCTGAGCGGGTCGGCGCGTGCGAACCTTAAATTGGTACTGCTCTGGAAGTAGATCAGAAAGCATTTCAAAGTAGAGCTTAGAAGCATTGCCTTCATAACCGCGCAGGGTAGCAGCCCATTCGTAGGCAGGGGCTTGAGGAAGTTGAGCGATGGCATTGGCAAATTCCTCCATCCGCGCAATGGTTTCATGAATAGCGTTTTGATGAGCAGGTCTATCGCGCCCAATGGCTTTTAAAATAGCTTGCTGGGCTTTAATGCGCCTAATACCATTGTCTTTCACCCATTCCCCACCAGCAGCATTTTTGGAAAATAAAACTTGTTGCTTTCGGATAGTGCTAATGCTGCCATATTTGTAACTCCATACGCGTCCAATGGGCTGTCCACGTCGGTCAGTGAAGAGGATCTCAATTTCGTGTTCAATGGCAAGCAGAATAGCATCAGAACTAATGTGCGCTGCTGAACTAATTACTAAACTGCGTATTTTCTCTGGTGAAATGCGCGTTTTGCCTTCTTGGGTAATAATTTCAAAACTACCTTGCACTCTATGAACAGAAGCACCAAAAGTATTGATGTGAATCTGTGTCATGTTGGTGAATTTTGTTGTTGGTTACCAGAGCGATAACGTTCAATAGCTTTTCGGATAAACCACCCCACTTGCAAAAAGGCAAGAACGATGATAAGAATATCTACAAAGATGGCAGCCGGATGTCGGCTGCGGTAAATCCATCCGTACATTGGGTCGCTTTCTACCACTGCTTGTTGATAGTAGTGAGAAGGCTCTAGAGGAATAACGCGATGATTAGTGCGGCGGCGTTGCCCTGGCGCAATTTGTACGAGTTGTTCTAATGGCGTATCAGGCGGCGTGCCAGGAGGTCCATACAGCCAGAAAGCAACACCGCCATGACCAGAGCAAGTACCGCTGCTGACGGAATAGCTTCGCGTGCCGTCTTTGCAAATAGCCCCTACGCGAATATATGTCCGCAATGTTTCTGGGTCAGGTGGGGGAGGCGGTGCGTGTTGCCCATCCTGTTCCTGACTTGACCGTTGATCATTAGGAGTAGGCTGAATCCTAACGGGCAAATTTTCATTTTCTTCGTCGCTAAAAAAGCCTGGAGGAGTATCGCTGTCATTTTGGGCAAAGGCGATGAACGATATGCCCATAGCCCACACTAACAAGTAAGATTTCATAACTTTAAATTTTGTATTGTTATAAGACTGTTCAGGTCTTTCACCCATAGATAAGGTATCAGTTTGCAACTGACTGCGTGGCGCGGCATTACTAGGTTTATGACTTTGTACCTGCACCCAAAGAGCAAGGCGGTAATGAGAACGGAAACAGTTTTCATGATTTATCTTGAAGTTTAGCTTTGATGCAAGCAATTAAAACAAAAAGCATTATGCAGCGTCGAATACTTCAGGTAATTGTTGGCGCAGTAAAGAACGCAGTTGGTGAATAGCATGGAACTTTTGTTTTTTAGCTGCATTTTCTGAAGGGAGCCCAAAGCGGTGGGCGATTTCTTTCATGCTTAGTTGTTGAAAATAAAATGCATTTAAAATTTGCTTTCCGCGAAAGCTTTCTGGCAGATTTTCAAAAGCACGCAATACGATTTCTTCTTCTTCAGCAGTGCGCAGGTTGAAATCTTGTTGTTCTTTTAAGAATGAATCAGCATTTTGGGCGGCGATTTTGCGGCGGCGCAACTCCTTGAGCCATAGCCTTCTAGCAACTGAACAAATGTAAGTATGCAGTGAAGCTGTTAAGTAAGCAGGTTTTTTAGAAAGGTAAATAAACACAGCTTCAGAGAAAAGTTCCTCTGCATCTTCTGCAGTACCATTGCTTGCCGAAACCATTTTTCTTAGGTAAGAAAGGCATTTTGTACGCAGGATTTTGAAGTTGTTCATAACATAGACCTTTGGCTGGCCAATGATTAATAGCAGAATGGTGCCAGAGGTCCCCCCATTTTGAGATAAAAAGTATAAATACCTGATAATGAAGGGGTAAAAATTTTTTCCATCCTGCTTTTGCAGGTCTGAAAGCGGTCAAATTTTGAAGTAATTGATAGTTAGCTATCAATAATTGATAGCCCTGATAAACTGCTGTAACAATTTATTAACCTGCCAGAGCTTGTGAGTTCAAAGGCTGCTGATGGCTGATTTTGATTAAATAACTTACTCGGCAGAGAGGAAGTGAACCCTGCCTTTATGGATATTATGAGGCTATTTTATGTAAATGCGTAACTATCTGCCTACTAAGAAAATAGCATTGCTCATGAGCAAGTGCCCACCTTGCCAAGAATGTCTGTAAATGGGACTGTCCACAAGATAGATCAAGGTACCTCTGCCGAAGTTTTCTACGCCAAAGACAAGGGTATTATTAAGCTTTTCCTTTGCTTTACTACCTACAAAGCCATCTACGTGGGAGTTAGGTTTAAGCACGCCTACGTTCCAGCCTTCTTCTAAAAACTCGTAAAAGTTGTTAGTATGCTTAAGGGTGAAATAAGTGGGGGTATACCCAAAGGCTAGAGGATGAGTAGTATCCATCGCAACGCGAAAAATAGCTCCTTCTACGCTATTGGTTAGTTCATCACGTCGGCGGTCGCCGTATTTTTTGATCAACTCTTCAGGTTTGGGTGGTTTGGCGTCTTTTTCTTTTTCTTCTTTTTTGGTTTTGATGAAAAATCCTTCCTTATCGGCAAAGGCGTTAATAGCATCTTCTATAGCGATGAGCTTGCCGCCGCGGCGCAGCCATGATTTAACTGTATTCATATCTAAGTTGCGATAATTTCCCGAAGGCATAATGATTACGTCATATTTGTTCCAATCCATCCTCTCTATCATGGAGTGATGAACTACCGTTACGGGATATGCCAGCCAATGGTCAAAAAAATGCCATGCTTCGCCAAAGGCAGTAGGAGAAATTCCCTCCCCTGCAATTAAAGCCACTTTAAAAGGTCGAACAAGTCTAAAAGCAGTTGAACCTAGATCAATGCCTGAAGCAACTAAACCTGTTTGCGTAGGTTGTATGTTGACTTGTAAATTGTTGGCGATATTATTTACTAACTGGTCAAAATTATTAACATGGGTGTTATCTGCTTTGCTTACTACAAGGGTACCCGCTTGATAAGCAGTCCCGTTAAGGGTAAAAGCCTGTTCTGCAAAACGAACGTTGAGACCATTTTTGAGCCATGCAGCCAGCAAACGAGCATGGTTGAAATGGCGCCACGGCGCTAGATAGGCATATGCTCCCCCTTGAGGAGGTTGGTTTTTAACAAACTCAGGTGCTTTGTAGGCGGTGGAGGCAATTCGTTCAGCGGCAGCATACGCCTCTAAATCCATCGCATAAGGCAAAGCCCAAGCAGTGGCATCGTAAGTAACCGAATCGGCAAGGACAGTGCGAGGGTTGAAAAGCACTTTCACTAGTACAGATTTGGGCTGTGCTATGGTAATGACCAAATCATTACGCGTAACGTTAACAGTTTCTTCCTTTCCGTTGCGATAGTTGAAGGCTTTCACTGTCATGGCATTAGCTGCCAATCCATAGCGGATTTGGTTGCGGTCTAAGTATTCTGTAAGGGTTTTGAGTTTATGAGGATCGTTACCGGCTGAAATGATAAAAGATTTATAAGCACCTGTAGGATAGGTGAGTGCTTGGGCAAAGTAGTTTCGAAATTCTTCCAATAAGCGCTTTCTCTGCTGCACTGCTATTTCTATAGTAGCCATTCCCGCCGTGTGTTGGTTTTCGATGCGCTTGCTAAGGGTGAGCGTATCTCCGTTATTCGTTAGAATGCTTAGCCCAGCACGTCCAGAGCCTCCTTGCTCGTAAGTCATGCCAATGGCTCCGTTGAAAGTAGGCCATGTATCCCCATAGCTGGGGTAGAGCAAGTCGAAAGTTTCGCGAGTGAAATAAAGGCGATGGTTGCGGTCAAAATACTGTGCGATGTTTTTTCCTAAAATGCTTTGAAACTCGCGTTGCCAAGAAGTAATTTCCTTGTGATAAGGTTCGGCGGCAGGAGCAAAGTAATAAGGTTGCTCTACGCCCATTTCATGAAAGTCGCCATGTACTTGTGGCATCCATTGCTGATAGAAGGCGATGCGTTGTTGAGTCTCTCGCTGGCTTTGCCAAGCCCAGTCGCGGTTGAGGTCAAAATGGTAGTGGTTGAAACGCCCTCCAGGCCAGGGTTCATGATGTTCTCGGGCATCGGGATCTATATTTGGTTGTACGCCTACCATTTGCATGTACCAATTCACATATCGCGAATGTCCATCGGGGTTAGCGCAAGGGTCTATGATGACTACCGCCTCCTTAAGCCAAGCTGTGTATTTGCTAAGTAGCTCGTAAAGGGTAAGCATGGCTGCTTCAGTGGAAACGGCTTCATTGCCATGCACATTGTAGGTGAGCCATACAATTACAGGACCATTGAGATTACCTTGCCCTTCTTCTAGTCCTGTAAGGCGCAGATTATTGCGGCGAATTTCTTCTAACTGCACCATGTTAGTAGGAGAAGTTACAATAGCAGCTAGTAAAGGACGTCCTTCATAAGTGGTGCCGTATTCTACTATCTTGACTTGATTGCTAGCCTGCATAGCAACATGGCGAAAATATTCCACTACCCGATAATGAGGGGTAAACTGCTTGCCTAGACGATAGCCCAAAAATCCTTCAGGAGATTGCACCTGGGCAGCACTTGTAAGGCTAAAAACCGCTCCAAACGACAAAAGAAAAACTTGTCTCATGGTAGTTAAATGTTGATGCGCACAATGCTAACTATTTTTTCAGAATTTGTCCTTTACAGCATGTAGGTTGGGAGGGCAGGCGTAGAGCTGCACCCGGTAGCAACTTGAATGGAGACGGCATTTCATTAAGCGCGATTAAAATTTTTGTTAGAAAATTGAAAAAAATAGCGCCATATTCGTGTTTTGTTTACATATGTAAAAAAGATAGCTTTTGTGCTGTTTTTTTATCATTTGGCTAGCTTTATTTGCAAGACACCAAGAAGGCAAAAGATGCATAAATTGCCTAGCCATAGGGTAGAGGGAAAAAGAGAAGCAACCAGCTAACTGAGAAACCCATAAGAAAAAGCAAAAACTTAGGCATTTGCCGTGTTATTTAGCAGCAGAGGTCCTCTCCTACTGTTATTTGTTTCCTGGCAGAATTTCTAAAGAAAATACTCGCTGCTATGCTGTTGGATGGTTTGCAAGACATGAAAAAAATTGTTCGCAAAGACGCGAACAAGGGCAAAAAATGACCTTGTGGAAACCTAAACAACTGCTCAGTAGGTGGTTGCCGTTTCTTGCAAAGTGTAGCTTAGTTACCTAGCCTCAAAGCTCATCCTGTACCTCTTGCCAGTTTGTAAGTTAGTGGAGGTACAACTCAATGCATTTGGCGTAAATTAGTGGCAAATTGATTCCTCAAATGGCTTCTCGTTGCGTTGCGGTAATTACTGGAGGAAGTCGCGGCATTGGGAGAGCGATTGCAGAACAATTTGCCCGCATTGGTTTTGACTTAATTTTAAGTGCTCGGCATCAAGAACCTCTACATCACACTGCTCAGCAAATCAGTCAGCAGTATGGAGTGCAGGTCTATTCCTTTGCATCAGACCTTTCTCAGCGGCAGCAGATTGAGCAATTATCGCAATTTGTCAAAAAAACCACTGATAAAATAGATGTTCTAGTAAACAACGCAGGCATTTTTCTCCCAGGACAAATTCACAATGAAGCAGAAGGGGTGCTAGAAACGCTCATGGCTACTAACGTGTATAGTGCCTACCACCTAACGCGCGCGCTTTTGCCCATGATGATGGAAAAGCAAGAAGGACATATTTTCAACATATGCTCTACCGCAAGTATCATGGCTTACACCAATGGAGGGAGTTACTGCATTTCTAAGTATGCCCTTCTTGGCATGACTCGCGTGTTGCGCCAAGAAATGAAGCCCTACAACATACGCGTAACAGCAGTGCTTCCAGGGGCTACTCTTACTGATAGCTGGGCGGGAACTAATCTCCCTCCATCGCGTTTTATGCCTGCAGAGGATATCGGGAAAGCAGTAGTGGGTGCTTGGCAACTTTCTCGCTACACAGTAGTAGAAGAATTGCTTCTACGCCCTCCACTGGGGGACATCTAAGCAACTCACCACCCCTGCGCAAGGGTTTCCATAGGAGTGAACCGCGTAACTTGAAAGGCGTTGTGCACTACCGCCAGCGCACTAACTAAGATAATGATTCCTCCTGCAATCAAAAAAATATCTGCCGTTAGGCTAATTCGGTAGGGAAACATATTAAGCCAATTGCTCATGAGCAAGTAGCCTATTGGGGCGGTAATAAAAATGCTAATGGCAATGGTGGCAAGGAATTCGAATACGATTTGCCCTACCAGTTGGTAGTCGTAAGCCCCAATTGCCTTTCGGATGCCAATTTCGCGCCGCCGTTGTTGGATTACAAATGAAGAAATGCCAAAAAGTCCAATGCAAGCAAGCAAAACCGCAATGGCGGTAAGCCAAGTGCTTAGCTGTTTAAAGCGCTCTTCTTTGATATAGAGTTTGTCTAACTTTTCCTTAAGGAAAAATATATCAGGCGGTTGGGAGGGATTAAGCGCGTTCCATACTTGGTGAATTGCTTTCAATCCTGCAGCGATTTGATCGGGTTTAATTTTTACGGCTACGTATTTGATGTAAGTGCGGTGGATATTATCCCCCGCCAGGTCAATTACGAAAGGAGCTACTTGCTTGTGAAGAGAGGAAAAATGGAAATTTTTTACCACTCCTACTACTTTTTCATTGCCCGTTTTGCGGCTAAGTGTTTTTCCAATAGCGTTGAGCGGATTGCCCCAGCCCATGTACTCTACCATTGCTTGGTTAATAATGACTGCATTGTGTTCATCTTCGTCAAAGTAGTTAAACATATCTTCTACTACGCCGAAGTCATTTTCACTACTTGAGGGTTTACCACTGCGGGAAATAAAATCTCTTCCCACCAGAATTTCTATGTTAAAAGTGCGTATGAAATCGTGCCCTACTACAATGGAAGGGTAAAACTGATTACCTTTCTCTTGACTGTAAAACTCATGGGTTTGATAGCTTTTGCCCAGTACTTCTTCCATTGCCGTTACGGAGGCAATAGCTTCATGGCGCTGCAATTTCTCTTTAAACTCTGGATATACTTGCACGATGCGGCTACCTGCTACAGGCACTACTACTACCTGTTCCTTGTCAAAGCCCAGTTTTGCGTTTTGTAGAAAGTCCAGTTGTTTGCCACTGACTAGCATGGCAATGAAAAACAACATTGAGATGCTAAATTGAACTATCAAAAGCAGATTTCTGAATCGCTTGCCTAGATGAAGTTGTTGCAAGTGTCCTTGGTAAAAATTGCCAATTTCAAAGGAGGCAAGGTAATAGGCTGGATAAATACCCGATATAATTCCTGCACAGATGCCCGCTAGCAAAATTCCAGCAAGCATGTTTTTTTCACTTAATACGGAACCTTGCAGTGGATTACCCGAAAGGTCAGTGAGGAAGGGAGATACTATTTCCACCATCACAAAACCGACCAAGATGGCAAAACTGCTCATAAGGGCAGCTTCTAGCAAATGGAAATAAAACAACTCGCCGCGGGAGATTCCCATTGCTTTGATAATTACCACAGAACGAACCCGCGCCGAGGCCATGGCTGTACTAAGATTGGTAAAATTGATAACTGAAATCAGCAGGATAAACACCGCCATGCCGCCGAAAATGTAAACATAGCGCACATCGCCATTGGCACTAATTTCATAGTCTAAATCGGAGTAAAGGTGAATTTGGCGCACTGGCTGCAAATGGAGTTTCACTTGGGGAGCAAGGTTGCCAGGAAAATGTTTTTGAACAAAATCAGGAAAACAGTTTTGCACCATCTCAGGAGAAGCCTCAGGATCCAGCAGCACATAAGTCCAGCACGGATTCCATATCCAATTTTCGAAAGCTGCTTTCACTGGCATTTGCTCTAAAGTGGAAAAAGAAGCGATAAAATCGAAATCGATGTGAGAGCGGCGAGGAGGTTCTGCTACTATGCCAGTTACTTCTAACGTGAACTTGTCTCTAAAAATGAGCCGCTTGCCCATTGCTTTTGAGTTGCCAAAATATCTCTTTGCAGTAGAGGGGGTAATGATAACACTTCCTGGACGTGAAAGGGCTTTGGATGCCTCCCCTTCTATGAGCTGGAAGCCAAAAAGTTGCAAAAAGCTACTATCGGCAAAGAAAAAGCGTTGTTCATTAAACTTCTTTTGACCGTAGCTGACTGCAAGAGAGGGCGACTGAAAATTAAACAGCCTTGTAACCCTTTTTATCAAATGCGGATATTCTGCTGCCAAGGTAGGACCCAACGGAAAAGGAACACTAGCAGCGTGTTCTCCTATGCCACTTTGTTTGATCTCTTCTGTAATGCGGTATAAGTAGCGAAGGTGAGGATGAAAATTGTCGTACTGGGTTTCGTGAATGAAAAGCAAAAACAACACAGTAAAAGCAGCAATACCTACCGAAAGCCCTACAATGTTGAGCAAGGCATAAAGTCGATTTCTCAGCAAACTACCTAAGGCGAACTTGAACCATTCTTGGAGGGTTTGCATTTTAACGCAAGTGGCTAATAACGCTGCTCACTATCTGACCATCAAACAAATGTACTGCCCGATGAGCAAACTTAACACATTGTTGCGAGTGAGTTACCATCACAATTGACATGCCTTGTTGATTGAGTTCAGAAAGTAGCTCCATTACCTCTAATCCGCGTTGGGAATCTAAATTGCCTGTAGGTTCATCAGCAAAGAGAATCTGGGGACGGGCTACGATAGCTCGGGCAATAGCCACGCGCTGTTGATAGCCTCCAGAAAGTTGCATGGGATAGAAATTAGCTTTGTGCAGCACATCTAGCCGTTCCATCACTTGCCACACTTTGTGTTTGCGTTCTGGTTCTGGAAGGCGTTGATATATCAGAGGCAGGGCAATGTTCTCGGCTACGGTGAGCTCTTCTATTAAGTTAAAGTTCTGAAATACAAACCCGAAGTGATAGCGTCTTATCTGAGCGCGCTGTTTATCGCTTAGCCCAGAGGTAGGTTGGTGCATAAAGTAAATCTCCCCGCCAGTGGGTTTGTCCATCAGCGCAAGCAAGTGCAACAAGGTCGATTTCCCGCATCCTGAAGGTCCAGTGATGGCTACAAACTCTCCTTCTTGAAGGGCAAAATGAACCTGGCGCAGCGCAATAGTTTGCACATTGCCATTGTGATACACCTTAGAAAGGTTTACCGCCCGAAGTAAATAGTTCATCATCTAGTTTAAAGCTAATTTAATACCACTTGTAAACAAGCTGGTTTTGAGGCACTTAAAATTGATATGCCCCTGCAAGGACTTCACTTGTCCCTCTGGTGAACAATTAACTGTCCGCTATCGGACAGTGCAAATTTTGTTAAAACTAATTTGGCTTAGAAATGGTTAAGCAAATGCCTTAACTTGCAATGCGTTTTAGACTGCATATGACTTATACTACCAAAGAAGTCTTGCGAGCCCTTTCGCATGTACAAGAGCCCGATTTAAAGCGCGATATTGTCTCTTTAGGCATGGTGCGCGACGTTGAAATTGCCGATGACTCCATTCGTTTTGCTATCGTACTTACTACTCCTGCTTGTCCGTTGAAAGAAGTCATTCGTCAGGAGTGCGAGCAAGCCATTGCCCAACATCTTTCCCCTTCCATTAAAGTACATATTCATTTTATGGCTGATGTGACCACGCTTCGCAACGGAGAGCCCTTGTTGCCCAAAGTTAAAAATATAGTGGCTATTGCTTCAGGAAAAGGAGGAGTAGGCAAATCTACCGTTACGGCAAATCTTGCCATAGCATTAGAACAAACAGGGGCGAAAGTGGGCATTATTGATGCAGATATTTTTGGTCCTTCCATCCCCACGATGTTTAATTGCGAGGCAGCTCATCCAGGCATTGTGCGCAAAGGCGACCGCAATTATCTTCTTCCCGTAGAACAATACGGAATTAAACTGCTTTCCATTGGTTTTCTAGCACCTGCTGAAAATGCCGTGGTGTGGCGCGGACCCATGGCAAGTTCTGCCCTGCGCCAGTTTATTACCGATACAGAATGGGGAGAGCTAGACTACCTCTTAGTAGATCTGCCTCCTGGTACAAGCGATATCCATCTTACTTTAGTGCAAACTGTTCCCTTGACTGGGGCAGTAATTGTTACTACGCCCCAAAAAGTTGCCCTTTCCGATGCTCAAAAAGCACTAGCTATGTTTCGGCAAAAGCCTATTGATGTGCCCATTTTAGGAATAGTGGAAAATATGTCATATTTTACCCCTGCTGAATTGCCAGACCATCAGTATTACTTATTTGGCAAAGATGGCGGAAAAATGCTTGCCAGGCGGAATGAAGTTCCTTTTCTAGGAGAAATTCCACTGGTGCAAAGCATCAGAGAAGCAGGAGACAGTGGCAAACCTATTGCCATGAGTAACGATATGATGGCAAAGGCGTTTAAGCAAATAGCAGCAGCATTGGCACAACGCATTGCCCTGCGCAACGCTCAAATGGAAGTAATCGATGAAGGTAGATATGGAAACAGAAGTCCGCAAGGAATTAATGACTAAAGTAGAAAAGGCACTAGATAGCATTCGCCCCTATCTGGAGGCTGATGGCGGCAATGTAAAGATACGCGACATTACGCCAGAAAATACCGTTGTCCTTGAACTACTGGGCTCTTGTAGTTCTTGCCCTATGTCAGCCATGACCATGAAAGCAGGCATAGAGCAAGCAATTATTAAAGAGGCTCCTGAAATCAAATCCGTCATTGCAATTCATGCAGGTTCTGCAGCATGAGCATGAAATGGATCTTTAAGGCGGGCTTATTAGGAAGCTTGGTAGGGCTGTTACACTGTAGCCCTGCCGAAGATCGCACTGACCGCACTGCTCTTGCTCGAGAAATGCGCGCCCGCAAACTCAAACGCGTCACAGACTCTCAACTCATGGCAGCGGCGATGGAGGAAGGCAGCAAAGCAGCCGCTCAATTGAGTTCCATTTTATATATTCCCCCTTCAGGCAATTGCGATAGTGTGCGCATTAATGGCGCTTTGAAAAGCGAGGTGATAACTGATTATCGCTTTATATGCCGCTCTGAAACCGACTTGCCGCCTAAAATAGCTGCCGTATGGCAAGCCTACCAATACAATCTAAAGCAAAATATTGCTCTAAGTGAAAACATCCAAAAGTTAGAGGATGGAAATTTGCTCTACACCGTTCCAATAGTGCAAAAAGGCAATTTTGTGGGCATGTGGAGCATCATCTTAAGCAAGAAAGAGATAATCCGTCGGCTTTGAGTTATGAAATACATCTTAAGTCTCGACCAAGGCACTACTAGCTGTCGCAGTATTATTTTTGACCAGCAAGGGCGCATAGTCAGCATAGGACAAAAAGAATTCCGACAGATATACCCCCAACCAGGCTGGGTAGAACACGACCCTATAGAAATTTGGAATACTCAGCTGCAAACTATCAGAGATGCCTTGCAAGCAGCTTTTTTAAAGTTTTCAGACATTGCTGCCATTGGTATTACTAACCAGCGGGAAACTACTGTAGTGTGGGATAAAAAAACAGGGCAGCCCGTATGTAATGCTATCGTATGGCAGGATAGGCGAACTGCCAGTCTGTGCGATAAGCTCAAAGCCGAAGGACTGGAGTCCTACATTCGCCAAAACACAGGGCTGGTAGCAGATGCTTATTTTTCAGCTACCAAACTACACTGGATTTTAGAGCACTTCCCCCATGTGCGTCAAAAAGCCCAAGCTGGGCAAGTGCTATTTGGCACTATCGATTCCTGGCTAATTTGGAACTTAACCAAAGGTTGGCTACACGTTACCGACTATTCCAATGCCTCTCGGACCATGCTTTATAACATCCACAAATTAGAGTGGGATGCAACTTTGCTTGAGTATTTCAATATACCGAGAGCTATGCTTCCAGAGGTGTGCTCCTCAGCAGGAATATTAGAGATTGCTGATAAGTCCCTGTTTGAGGGAGCAGAAATCCCTATTGCAGGTGTGGCAGGCGATCAGCAAGCAGCCCTTTTTGGGCATGCTTGTTTCCAAGCAGGCATGGCGAAAAATACCTACGGAACAGGTTGTTTTTTGCTCAAGCACACAGGCAAAACTCCAGTCAGATCTAAACACGGGTTAATTACCACTATTGCTTGGGGTATTGACCAGCAAATAGAATATGCTTTAGAAGGCAGTGTGTTTATTGCAGGGGCAGCTGTCCAATGGTTGCGCGACGGGCTCAAACTCATCGACCATGCCGCTGACTCGGAGTATTTTGCTTCTAAAGTGCCTCACTCTGAAGGAGTATATGTCGTGCCTGCCTTTGCAGGGTTGGGTACTCCTTACTGGGATATGTATGCTCGCGGGGCTATCTTTGGGCTGACTCGCGGCACTACTAAAGCCCACCTGATTAGAGCTACTTTAGAATCGTTAGCTTTCCAAACTCGCGACGTGCTCGATGCCATGACCAAAGACGACGGGCTAGCCCTGAAAACCCTTCGCGTTGATGGAGGTGCGGCTGCTAATAATTTGCTCATGCAGTTTCAAGCTGATATTTTAGGGGTGGAAGTGCAACGTCCCGAGGTGATTGAAACCGCTGCCCGAGGGGCAGCTTTCCTTGCGGGGGCAGGAATCGGGCTTTGGACCAAAGACCAAATTGCTCAACTTTGGAAAGTAGAAACTACTTTCCGCCCACAAATGAATAGCTACGAAGCCGAAAAGCGCTACCACGGCTGGCAAGAGGCTGTAAGAAGAACGATGAACTGGAGCAAAATAGTCCAATAAATTTAATCGAAGCAATATTTTTTTTCTAAATGGCAAAAATTTCTCTTGCAAGCTGCCTTGAAAACATTTCTGCTGCTTTCTGCTAACTTTGCAGCCGCATTTCATCAGGAGCTATGAACGTTGCGCAAGTACTCGTGCCTACGGTTGTGCAGTTTTTTGCAGACAAATACAGCCTCTCGATAAGTGAAAGTGAAATTACTTTTCAGACCACTCGCAAAGAATTTGAAGGCGACCTTACCCTCATTGTTTTTCCCTTTTTGAAAAAGGTCAAAGAAACTCCAGAGGCATTGGGAAAAGCTATAGGAGAGTACTTGTGTAGCCATCACGCTCAAATAGCTAAGTTTAATGTCATCAAGGGATTTTTGAATCTTTCTTTCTCCCATCGGCTTTGGATTGAAACCCTGATTCAGCTTGCCCAGCAAGAAAACTATGGCGTGTTTCCCTCTAATGGAGAAAAAGTAATGGTGGAGTACGCCTCGCCAAACACTAACAAGCCGCTTCATTTGGGGCATATGCGCAATATTTTTTTGGGCGATTCGCTGGCAAATATTCTCAAAGCCAATGGCTACCAAGTCATGAAAGTAAATCTAGTCAACGACCGCGGGATACATATTTGCAAATCCATGCTCGCTTACCAAAAGTTTGGCAAAGGTGAAACTCCACACACCACAGGCATCAAAGGCGACCATTTCGTAGGTAATTACTACGTTCTCTTTGAGCAGGAAAACAAGAAAGCTACCGCCGAACTATTTGAGCAATACAAAAACATTTTCCCCGATGAAAATCCAGAAACGTTAGCAGAAAAAGCCGCTAAGGAATCGCCTTGGTTGCTTGAAGCCCAGCAAATGCTGCGCAAGTGGGAAGAAGGCGACCCCTCCACGCTACAGCTATGGCGCACTATGAACAGCTGGGTCTATGAAGGATTTGAGGCTACTTACCGCAAAATGGGTGTGGAGTTTGACAAAACTTACTACGAAAGCCAGACCTATTTGCTAGGCAAAGCAGTGGTTGAAGAAGGGCTTGCTAAAGGCATTTTTTTTAAAAAGGAAGATGGCTCAGTATGGATAGACCTGACTTCAGAAGGGTTAGATCAAAAACTTCTTCTCCGCGCTGACGGTACTTCCGTTTACATTACCCAAGACCTCGGAACGGCTGATATGAAATATGCCGATTTCCCCATGCAAAAATCCATCTACGTAGTGGGTAATGAACAAGATTACCATTTTAAAGTGCTCAAACTCATTTTGCAAAAATTGGGCAGAAGCTACGCTGATGGCATTTTTCACCTTTCCTATGGGATGGTAGAGTTGCCTTCAGGTAAAATGAAAAGCCGAGAAGGAACTGTGGTGGATGCCGATGATTTGATAGAAGAAATGGTACAGATTGCTCGCCAGCGCACCCGAGAGCTCGGCAAAATAGATGACTTCGACAATGCCCAAGCAGAGGCTTTGTATCAAATGCTAGCGCTGGGGGCTTTGAAATACTATCTCTTGCGAGTGGACCCTAGGAAAAAAATGCTTTTTAACCCCGAAGAATCTATTGATTTTCAGGGCGATACGGGTGTTTATCTCCAATATACTCACGCTAAAATTGCCGCCATTCTTCGCCGAGCTAGCTTGGAAGGCATTAGTTATTCTCTAGAAACTCTAAGAGCTTTAGAGCAACTTTCTCAGCAGGAAATTGAGCTTATTGAGTTGCTGCAGTTTTATCCCCAGCGGGTCAAAGAAGCCGCACAAGAGTATGCTCCTTCCGTGATAGCCAGTTATGCCTATGAGCTTGCCAAAGCTTACAGTCGTTTTTATGCTGAGCTATCTATTTTCAATGAACCTGACTTGCTTCGCCGCCACTTTCGCATTGAGCTTTCGGCGCAAACGGCAAGAGTGCTTCGCGCAGCGTTGCATCTGTTGGGCATTCAAGCTCCTGAGCGAATGTAATTTATTAGCATCTCTTTGGCAGCAGTGGCATTCAACGTATATTTGTCCAGTAGCAAGGCATATGCCTATGAAATGGACGCGCTTGGCTTGGATGGGAATGCTGATAGGGCTGGTGATGGCTTTGCCAGCATGCAAGAAAATGTCCACCATTAGCTCGGAAAACCAGCGCGAAAGAGAAGACCGCATTATTAGCGACTGGTTAGCAGAAAACAACATTACTAATTTCCAGCGCACTCCTTCTGGGTTGGTTCACATTCCGCAAGTGGCAGGAAGTGGACAGCCACCGCGTTTAAATGATTCAGTAGCAGTGCACTACACAGGCAGTGTGCTGTATGGCAAAGTTTTCGACAGCAGCCGCTTTCGCGGGCAACCTTTTGGGGTGCGCCTTGGACGAACCCCCGTCATTGCTGGATGGACTGAAGGACTCCAACTAATGCGCCCAGGAGAACGCGCCTTGCTGGTGATCCCCTCCCGACTGGCTTACGGGGTAAATGGATTTATGGACCAAGCTACTCGTCAAACAGTAGTACCTCCTCATGCCATCCTTATTTTTGACATAGAAATAGTTGCCATCGTACGCCAACCATGAAGCTTTGCTTTGCTTCTCGCAACCCGCATAAGCATCGGGAAATAGCTCACATATTGGGCGATGCTTTTCAATTGCTTACTTTAGATGAGATCGGCTGTAGGGAAGAACTTCCAGAAACTGCTTCTACCATTGCAGGAAATGCTATTTGCAAGGCGCGCTACGTCTGGCAGCGCTACGGCATGGCTTGCTTTGCCGAAGATAGTGGTTTAGAAGTGGATGCCCTCAATGGAGCCCCTGGAGTGCACTCGGCTCACTATGCTGGCATACCTCCTGATACCAAAGCTAATATTGAACGCCTTTTGAAGGAGTTGCAAGGAATCAGCAACAGGAAAGCCCAATTCCGAACCGTTATAGCTCTCATATTGCCCCATGGAGAGTTGCATACCTTTACTGGCACTGTATCAGGTTGGATCACACCAGTCCCTCGCGGAGAACAAGGATTCGGCTATGACCCCATTTTCCAACCCGAAGGACATCATTTGACGTTTGCACAAATGTCTCTTCAAGAAAAAAATCAAGTTAGCCATCGCCGCCGCGCTTTGGATGCTTTCCTCAACTTTCTCCATAACCACCCATGCATAAGACGTTAATTTTAAGTTGCTTGTGCTTACTGGCAGCATGTTCTTCTAAACCAGAGAGCAAATCCCCCAAAGTCATTAGTTTCCGAGTAGAGCCATTAGATCCCATTGATAACCCCTATCAAAAAGACATGGCAAAGGATAGTTTGCTGCGCGAAACTTCGCTTAGGGTAGGACAAACTACAGTAGCTATTCGATACTACTCTCCCAAGCTACCAGAAGGCAAGCCTTTATGGGGAGGCGTAGTTCCCTACGAAGAAGTATGGGGAACTCAGATGCCTCACGCACCAGCTATTAACTTTGAAAGATCCATGAAAATCAACGGACAATGGATAGCAGCAGGAACTTACGGCATTTTTGTGATACCCTCTCCAAAGAAATGGACGGTCTTGCTCAATCACCATTGGAAAAACTCTAACAAGCTCTACGATGAAACTGCAGAAGTGCTGAGGTTTTCTCTCGTGCCGCAGGTACTCTCTGATACAGTCTGGCGCCTTACTTTTCAGTGCAAACCTCAAGGGCCATCCATGGCAAAGGTGGTTTTCATGTGGGAAAACGTGCAACTTGCCTTTCCAATAGAAGAAGCAGAGTGAATTTTAAGAGAAGTGTTACTAAGCTATCGTAGAGGGCACAAATGGAAAACGCAAACGGGTGAAATTGCTACCAAAGGGGAGCATATCAAGCAGATAAAGAAACTACTGCAAGTGGCACACGCCTAGCACTTGCACGCAACGCCAAAAAGTTCTATTGCTGGCAAGAAAGGTTAATTTTCATCTAAAAACACTACCCTTACTCGTCCTTGGACTACGTGCAGGATTGCAAGCAAGCGTTTAATTTCGCTTTGCTATAAGCGAAAGAAGTAATGAAAAAACTTTCATGGATTGGCTTTCTTTTAGCAGGTGCACTGCAGGCGCTTGTTTATGGGCAAGCACTCAAGCCTATGCACTCAGGGGAGTTGCAAATTGCCCTTAAAAAACTGCTCACTTTAGGTTCAGTGTTGTACATTGCCGCTCACCCCGACGATGAAAATACCCGCTTGATCGCCTATCTTGCTAAACACAAGCACTACAAGACCGCTTATCTGTCCCTGACGCGGGGCGATGGAGGACAAAATCTCATAGGTAGTGAACAAGGGCATTTGTTGGGTGTTCTTCGCACTCAAGAACTGTTAGCGGCTCGGAGCATCGATGGGGGAGAACAGTTCTTTACCACTGCTAACGATTTTGGCTATTCGCGCAATGCCCGCGAAACGATGCTGCTGTGGGATAGCACCCGCGTCCTTGCCGATATCGTCTGGGTTATCCGCAAATTTCGCCCTGATGTACTGATTACCCGCTTTCCAACCGACGGCAGCGGTGGACATGGACATCACACCGCTTCCGCTCTCCTTGCTGAAGAAGCCTTTCGCCTGGCTGGCAGAGCAGATGCCTTTCCCGAGCAACTCACTTATGTTCGACCTTGGCAACCCAAGCGCCTGCTGTGGAATAAATGGCGTGGCGTAGGCGACACAGCCAAGATCGACGAAAAGGAGTTTTTGGCTATGGACGTGGGTACTTACAGCCCCCTGCTAGGGGAAAGCTACTACGACATTGCTATGGAAAGCCGCAGCCAGCATAAGAGTCAAGGTTTTGGCGCTGCTAAAGAACGCGGCTCGCGCATGGAATACCTCCAACACCTCATGGGCAGCCGAGCCCAAAACGACCTTTTTGAAGGTATTACCACTACTTGGAAACGCATCAAAAAAGGCGAAAAAATTGGCAATATACTTGGCAAAGCCGTTGCTCAATTTAAGCCAGAAGATCCCGCTGCTATTGTACCTCTGCTCTTGCAAGCCTATTCCCTGATGCAGAATTGGCAAGCCCTTAGCGATGAGGAAGCCTATTGGCTAGCAGTAAAAAAAGAAGAACTCAAAGAAGTAATTCGGCAATGCGCTGGGCTATGGTTTGAAATTGTAGCTGAGGATTACTCCGCCGTAGCAGGGGATAGCATCCAAACTACCATCACGGTTCTCAATCGCAGTCCTCTGCCTTTTCGCTGGCGGATGTATCACCCCGAGTTTGAACAAAATTTTAACTACAATGATGCAGAAAAAGTTAACCGAAATGAATTACTGGCTAATAACATTCCTATCATTGTCAGAGAAAAGCGTCGTTTGTCAGACAAATTGCCCATTTCGCAACCTTATTGGCTGGTTAAGCCCCTATGCAAGGGCATGTACCAAGTAAACGACTGGTCTTTGGTAGGGCTTCCTGAAAATCCTCCGCTGCATACGGCTTTGTTTGGAGTAGAACTCAACGGCGTATTGCTCACGTATCGCATTCCCATCATGTACAAATGGACCCACCGCGTAGATGGAGAACGCTACCGACCCTTTGCTATTGCACCTGCTGTAACGGCTAACATTGCCGACAAGGTGTATATATTTCCAGACCAGCAACCCAAGCAAGTTGACATTACACTGAAAGCAGGTCGGTCTAAAGTTAGTGGTCAGGTATCTCTGCAACTGCCTCAAGGATGGGGCAGCCATCCCGAGAGCATTGCCTTTTCGCTGGAAGCCAAAGAGCAAGAACAAACCGTTAGCTTCCAGCTATTTCCTCCTTCTCAAGCAGTTACGGCGGAAATAGGCGTGCTTATCAACGGTCAGCCCGCTTACGGAAGAGAAGAAATCAACTATCCCCATATTCCTATCCAATTGCTTTTTCCTATTGCTTCTGCCAAGGTGGTCAAACTAGAAATTCAAAAACGCGGGCAGTTAATTGGCTACTACGATGGAGCTGGCGATGAAATTCCCGCCAGTTTGCGACAAATTGGCTATCAAGTAGTGCACTTGACTGACGAAAATTTTGACAATACAGATCTTTCTCAGTTCGATGCAATTATTACTGGCGTTAGGGCTTACAATGCGCGTTCGCGGATTAAGTTTCATAGCCCGCGTTTGTTAGAATACGTAGAAAAAGGCGGCACCTTGGTCGTGCAGTATAACATCAGTTTTGGGCTGGCTACCAATCAAATTGGTCCTTATCCGTTTCGCATTTCACGCCAAAGAGTTACCTTGGAAGACGCGCCCGTTACTTTTCTTCAGCCTCATCATCCTTTGTTGAATTATCCCAACAAAATCACCCAAGAAGATTTCAGAGACTGGGTGCAAGAACGCGGTTTGTATTTTGCCGACCACTGGGATAACCGCTATGAAACTATTCTTGCTTGCGCCGATGGCAACGACCCTCCCCTGCCCGGAGGATTGCTCTTTGCTCGCTACGGAAAAGGCGCCTTTATTTACACTGGTTACGCATTTTTTAGACAATTACCTGCAGGCGTTTCGGGGGCTTACAGATTGTTCACTAACTTGATTTCTTACGGCAAATGACTACAGAACCGCAGGAACAAGATTCCTTGCCGCCGTTTTTTCGTTCATGGCGGCAAATGTATATTGCTTTGATTGTTTACCTGTTGTTGCTGATTGTGTTAATGTACTGTTTCTCAGCGATGATGCGCTAAATGCTATTTAATTTTGTACCTCTAAATTGCTTACTACATATGTCATTCCTTCCTGAAAATGCTCCTAATGCTCCTGAACGCCTTACTATGAATCGGCTTTGGGAAGATGTACTGCAGGCATTTGACATTGAAAGAGGCGTTTTATATACTTTCTTCATGTTAAAGGTGCGTCCTTATTGGACAGTGCGCACCTACCTATTTGAAGACCGCACGCGTTTGACTAACCCATTTAAATTTTTAGCCATCAGCATTACTCTAAGCGCTATTGTGCTATTTAATACCGACTTGTTTAAAAATGCGATCATAGAAGATGCTAAGCTTGAACAGGACCTCAGTCAAAAAGAATTAAATGAAAAGTTTGTCCATGCCACTTATCAACTTATTAACGATACTTATGCTTTTTCTTACATGTTGATAATTCCCATCCTTGCTCTGTTTTCTTGGCTGTTTTTTCCAAGGAGAATACTCTTTTTGGGCGAACACGTGGTTATTCACTCCTACTTGTCAGCAAGCTGGAACCTCGTAACGGTGCTGTTTTCCCCACTACTTTATTTTTATCCGCAAACTTTCACCTTTCTAGTGATCCTTGTTATGGCAGGGAACTTTATTTATGTATTAATTGTCTACAGGCATTTCGGCTCATGGTCTTGGGGCAGAGCTATGATTTATGCCATGTTAAGTTATGGCATCGGAATGATTATTGCCAGCGTGCTTTATTGGCTTCTCATCCTTGGTGGCGCTGCATGGCAAGTAGCGCGAGCCTCTTAAATGTTACAAGTTTTGTTAACTTGCGCCTTGTTTGACAAGATACATGAGTGACTTAACAACTCTTAAAACACTTGCTCGCCAAATTCGGCGGGACATAGTACGCATGGTGCACGGAGCGCAGTCAGGCCATCCGGGTGGCTCTTTGGGCTGCACGGAGTATTTCGTAGCCCTATATGGATGTATCATGAAGCACGATCCCAAGTTTAACCCTGATGGCATTGGCGAGGATTTATTTTTCCTTTCCAACGGGCATATTTCTCCTGTGTGGTACAGCACCTTAGCTCGCTTTGGTTACTTCGATGTGAAAGAATTAGCTACCTTCCGCAAGATCAACTCCCGCTTACAAGGGCATCCAGCTACAGAGGAAGGCTTGCCAGGCATTCGAGTAGCTTCAGGCTCTTTGGGGCAAGGGCTTTCGGTGGCTATCGGTGCAGCCCAAACCAAAAAGCTCAATGGTGACCCATGCTTGGTATACGTACTCATGGGCGACGGTGAACAGCAAGAAGGACAAATTTGGGAAGCTGCTATGTATGCCGCCCATCACAAAGTGGATAACTTAATCGCTACAGTGGATTTGAATGGTCAGCAAATAGATGGTCCTGTAAGCAAAGTGATGAATATAGGCGATTTGGGAGCTAAATACACTGCTTTCGGATGGGAAGTAACCCACTGCCACAATGGAAATGATTTAGAAGAGGTAATCGCTGCCCTGCAACATGCTCAAACCCTCACTGGAAAAGGCAAACCAGTTATGATGCTCATGCGCACTCAAATGGGCTATGGCGTAGATTTCATGATGAACTCCCATAAATGGCATGGCATAGCTCCCAATGACGAGCAGTTAGCTAGAGCTTTAGCCCAACTGCCTCCTACTGAATTCGGCGATTACTAAGAACTTTATGGTTTTGCAATGCGTTTAGTAATCAAGTTTTAACACATTATCTATCTGCTTACCAGTTGTACATGGAAGGAATGATCATGACCGCCCAGCTAATTTTGGCAATCACCATTATGGTGGGGTTGCACGAGCTGGGTCATATGTTGCCCGCCAAATGGTTTGGAATGAGAGTAGAAAAATTTTCTATCGGCTTTCCTCCTAAACTTTTTAGCTTCAAGAAAGGAGAAACTGAGTACATGATAGGTGCCTTGCCGCTGGGAGGGTTTGTCAAAATCTCTGGCATGGTAGATGAATCTCTTGATACTGCTCAGCTAAGTGCTCCCCCTAAGCCTTGGGAATATCGTTCCAAACCTGCCTATCAACGCCTTATAGTTATGTTAGGTGGCATTACGCTTAACATATTAACGGGCATTGTTGTATTTATCGGATTGGCGTACTTTTTAGGAGAGACCTATTTGCCAGCTGAAGAAGTAAACAAACATGGCATTTACGTAAGCCCTCTAGCAGAAGCAATTGGACTCAAAGAAGGCGACAAAATTATTGCTATTAATGGCAAGCCTTTGGAACGGTTTGAAGATGTTCGCAATCCGTCTTTCTTTTTAGAACAAGGCAGCTACTATACCATTGTGCGCGATGGAAAGGAAATGATGATACCTATCCCAGCGGATTTAATGGACAAACTCTCTGACCGACAGTCATTTATTGAGCCTTTATACCCTTTTGTGGTCAGCCAAGTGCAGCCCGATATGCCCGCTGCCAAAGCAGGATTGCAACCAGGAGATAAAATTCTCTCTGTCAACGGTACTCCAGTGAAGTATTTCCAACATTTAAAGAAATTTTTAGAGGAAAACAAGGGCAAGCAAGTACATCTTGCCATAGAGCGCCAAGGCAACCTTTTGGAAATAACTGCACAAATTACCCCTGAAGGACTGCTAGGGTTCCGTCCTGAATTTTTGCTGCAAAGTGCAGTGCGGCAATACTCCTTAGGAGAAGCCATTGTTCGGGGAACAGTTAATGCTTTTGAAGTAGTGTTTGTACAATTAAAGGCGTTTGGCAAAATACTGCGCGGCGAAATTTCTGTGAGCAAGTCCCTTAGCGGACCCATAGGCATTGCCAAGGTATTCGGCGGCACTTGGGACTGGGTGCGCTTTTGGTCTTTGGTAGGGTTGCTTTCCATGGTCCTGGCGCTAATGAACTTGCTGCCCATTCCAGCCTTGGATGGCGGGCATGCCGTATTCTTAACCTATGAAATCATTTCAGGGCGCGCTCCCTCGCAAGCCTTCCTAGAAGGAGCGCAGAAAGTGGGCATGATACTACTTTTAGTGTTGATGATATTCGCCTTCGGCAATGACATTTACAAGTTGATATTCAACTAAAATACTGGTTTTCTTATACACCAGTGTGCAGCTGCCTTCTTGAGTTTGTTGCTGGTAAAATGCACCTTTGTTGAAATATTCCTTTAAAACTCAAATGCTGGTGCCAATCTTGCGCATTACTATCCTCGTCATTGCATGGGCTTACGCTTGGGCGGCTCCCATCTGGGCACAGGAACGCATACATATGGTATTTTTCCGCGATAAGCGAAATTCTCCTTTCAGCCTGAGCCGCCCTGAGGAATTTCTCTCTCAACGCTCTATTGAGCGCCGCCGTCGCCAAAATATTCCCTTTACAGCTAGAGACTTGCCTGTAACACCTGCTTATCTAGACTCAATTCGGAAAACAGGGGCGCGCGTGCTTTATCCCACCCGTTGGCTTAATGGAGCCATTATCAGGGCTACTGATGCCCAGCTAGCTGCAGTAAATCGGCTGAGTGTGGTACGAGGCAATGCCACAGAGCGCCTTAGCCGTTTAGAAGAAGACCAACCTGCTAGCCAACTATCACCTCTGTTGCCTTTTACTCGCACCGAGGATCTTGAGTCTTTTAACTATGGTTTTTCTGAGCGGCAAGTAAGCATGCTGGGAATAGATGCCATGCATCGTGCTGGTTTTAGAGGCGAAGGTATTCATATTGCTGTGCTAGATTGTGGTTTTGTGGGATTCAACACTGCCTTGCCTTTCCGAAGCATGAACTTGCTGGGTACTTTTAATTTTGTGGAAAGAACTACTAACGTGATCAATTCTTGCACTCATGGCACGCGAGTGCTTTCCGTGTTAGCAGCATTTCAAGAAGGTTCGCTTATCGGCTCAGCGCCAAAGGCTTCGTATTATCTTTTCCAAACAGAAGACAACCAAACCGAAACACGTGCAGAGGAGGCATGGTGGTTAGTAGCTGCCGAACGCGCAGATAGTTTAGGAGTGGATATCATCTCTACTTCTCTGGGATATTATCATTTTGACGATCCTGCGCAAAATTACTCTGTCAACGACCTTAACGGCAGAACCGCTCTTATTACTCAAGCTGCCAATGCAGCGGCAGCAGTTGGCATGTTAGTAGTCAAAAGTGCTGGCAATCAAGGTAATAGAGCATGGGGACGCATCACGTTTCCCGGCGATTCGGACTCAGTGCTCACTGTAGGTTCAGTCAATGGACTTGGCATTTACTCTTCTTTTAGCTCTAGAGGTCCTACTGCTGACGGCAGAATTAAACCTGATGTAGTTGCCTTAGGCGAAGGTACCATCGTAAGCCTTCCTTCTGGAACTATTACTGGCGATGTAGGTACTTCTTTCACCGCTCCTTTGATAGCAGGCTTAGCAGCGGGTTTTTGGCAAGCCCATCCTAGGCTTACTAACATGCAGTTAATAGACATCATTCGGCGTTCAGGCACGCGTTGGCGCCACCCTAATGACTCTATAGGCTATGGCATACCGCATTTTGAACGCATGCAACTTTTGCTCACTTCTTTGCCCGAAGAGCTACTTTCTAAAACAGAATTGTTAGTGTATCCCAATCCCGCCAGTGGCGATTGCAAAGTTGTCTTTCCACCAAGCTGGCAAGGAGAAACTGCCACTCTCATCTTAACAGATGTACTTGGGCGAAGTGTTTTGCAAACTGTTGTAAAAGTAACTGCTGAGCCTCTGCTGCTGCCACACCTTTCCTTATCTGGAACTTATTTGCTGCAAGTAATAGGCAAGCAGTCGAGTTATACAATGCCTATTGTTTTTCGGTGAGCCGTAAATGTTTGTTATTTTTTAACTTTTTTGTATTTTGGTAAACTAAGCTGTCACGCCTTTGCTTCGTTCCATTCAATTATTCATCATTGAAAAAAGCATTATGTTTGCAGCCCATTTCCTACACCCGTTTCGGGATACTACCTGATTTTATAGCTTATGTCGGCTGTCAATCTTGCCCTGTGCTGTACTGCCTTTCTCAGGCATGTTTTGCGTTTGCTACTCTTGTCATGTTTTAGTATACTCCTGTTGGGAATCGGGAAGAAGTTGTTGAGACTTTTGCACAATCTAATAAGTTTGGTCGCTTAACATTAGCCGATTCCCCTTTTTATCCATAATTTTTTCCCCTCTAAAGTCTAAACATGCTTGTAAACTATTAATGCAAGATGGAAAAACGAAGTTCCTCTCAATCTCACCCAGCCGCTCTTTACCTGCTCTTCACCAGTGAAATGTGGGAGCGATTTAGCTACTACGGCATGCGCGCTATACTAGTGCTTTACCTCACCAAAGCACTTGCATTTAACAAGGAGATTGCCTCTCACATTTATGGCGGTTACGTAGGGTTAGTGTATCTAACGCCGCTCATTGGAGGATTCATAGCTGACCGCTACTGGGGCAATCGCCGTTCTATTTTAGTAGGAGGTATTTTAATGGCATTAGGACAGTTTTCATTATTTACCTCTGCTTTATTCAGGCAAGTAGAGCATCTAAGTTTGCCGTTTTTGTTTTTAGGGCTCGGACTAATGATTTTAGGAAATGGCTTCTTCAAACCCAATATCTCCTCTATGGTAGGCTCGCTCTATGCTCCTGACGACTCTCGCCGAGACTCCGCCTACACCATTTTTTATTTGGGTATCAACATTGGAGCCTTTTTAGGCAACTTGGTCACCAGCCTTGTCGGCGATACTGGCAATCCCGATGACTTTAAATGGGCTTTTCTGGCTGTAGGAATCGCTATGACTCTTGGAACGGTAATCTTTTACTGGGGAAGAAATAAGTTGTTGGTTTCATGGGAAAACAAGCCCGTCGGCATTACACCAACAGGATTAGCGTTGGGCGATGTCAAAAAAATTTACTACTGGTTGCCTATCTTGTTGGTAATAAGTTTAGCCATTATGTACGTAGATGCTTTTGTTTACAACATTGTTTTCCCCATCTTAGTTGTTTCAGGAATTGTCATAGTGGTAATTGTTTTCATGGATAAATCTCTCACCCCAGAAGATCGCCAAAAGGTAGCGACTATCTTTGTCATTTCTTTTTTTGTAATTTTCTTTTGGGCTACTTTTGAGCAAGCCCCTGCCTCGCTGACCTTTTTTGCCGATGAACAAACTGACCGCCAACTATTTGGCTGGACAGTGCCCCCTAGCTTATTTCAAAACCTCAATGCCCTGTTTATTATCATTTTCTCCCTTCCAATGGCTGCTTTTTGGGGCATGCTCAACCGCTACAAGATAGAGCCTAGTTCTCCTATCAAAATGTCTTGGGGGCTTATCCTGGTAGCGTTAGGCTATGTAGTCATTTTATTTGCTGTGAAAGATTTGCAACCTAATGTAAAAGTAAGCATGTTTTATTTAGTGGGGCTTTACTTTCTCCACACCATAGGCGAATTATGCCTTTCCCCCATTGGGCTTTCTCTGGTCAATAAACTCTCTCCTCCTAAGTTTATTTCTTTGATGATGGCTGTTTGGTTTCTGGCTCCCGCCATTGCCAACAAAGCAGCAGGAATGATTTCTGCCTTTTATCCTCAGCCTGGCAAGAGCACTTTCTTTCTCGGCTTCCCAATCACCAACTTGTACGAATTCTTTTTGATTAATGTATTCCTCTCAGGCGTTGCTGGCTTGCTTTTGCTACTGATAGCCCAAAAAATCGCCTTTGTTACTGAAAAACAAAAATAGAGATCAATTTATGAACGACATGCCATTAGCGTGCCGCTGGATTGTTGCAATGGGTGCGCTTGCAGCAGGACTTGGAGCTTGTCGGGAGGCGCAGGAGGCACTTGAGGCAAAAGTACGTGCAGGACTTCAAACCATTCAACAGCGCTTTGCCCCAGATAAGCGTACAGAACTATTTCTTACAGAGATAAAACCTAAAAACGATTCGCTTGTCATTCGCGTTGAGGTAGGCAGGCTACAAGCCAAGGAAGCTTTAGATAGTTTCGCCTTGACCTTGAAAAATGCACCTGTGCAATGGCATATCCACTTGCTGCCTGACCGGTCCGTAGGTGATAAAGATACTGCTATAGTCAATATTTCCGTTTGCAACATCCGCAGCCATCCCGACCATGCAGCAGAGCTGGTTACCCAAGCCCTAATGGGCATGCCGCTTAAGATTTGGAAAAAACAAGGCAATTGGTACCTAGTCCAAACTCCTGACCAATACTTAGGATGGGTAGATGGAGGCGGTATTCAACCCATGACGCAAAGCCAGCTAGTGCAATGGCATCAAAAACCCAAAGCCATCTTCTTACCGCTTTTTGGGATGGCATACCAAAAAGCAGCCAAAGAGAGCATTCCAGTTACCGACCTTGTAGCAGGTAATGTTTTTGCAGTGATTCAAAATAAATCACAATTTTGGCAAATAGCCTTACCAGATGGCAAAGAGGCTTACTTGCCCGCCAGCCAGTGCCAAATGCTTCATGCATGGATGGCAAACACCTATCCCACTGAGCAATCTTTGGTAGCCACTGCCCAGCGCATGATAGGCATTCCTTACTTATGGGGTGGCACTTCAACCAAAGGTATGGACTGTAGTGGCTTTACTAAAACTGTGTACTGGCTCAACGGGCTCATAATTCCTCGCGATGCTTCTCAACAAGTAAGAGTAGGGGAAGAGGTAGATAGCAGGCGAGATTTCGCTCGCCTTCGCCCAGGAGACTTGCTCTTTTTCGGAAAACCTGCCACAGATACCACCGCTGAAAAGGTCGTCCACGTAGGAATGTGGATAGGCAACGGCGAATTTATTCACGCCTCAGGGAAAGTACGCATTAGCAGTATGAATCCCCAAGCACCTCATTTTGACCAGTACGAATACAAGCGATATTTGCGAGCAAAGCGAATTATCCACTCAAAAGGAGAGCCTCACTTAGTTCCAGTGCAAAAAATATTTCGCAATCCATTAAATTAGTTCCCTCAACAACTGCTTGTACCTATGAAACTTACTTACTTTGGACATGCCTGCTTCTTAATTGAGTTTGGCGAAAAAAATTTGCTTTTTGACCCATTCATCACCGGCAACCCACTAGCCAAAAATATCGATTGGCAGCAAATCAAAGCTGATTACATTTTTATTACGCATGGACATCAAGACCATTTGTTGGACGTAGAAGCTATTGCCAAAAATACAGATGCCCTACTCATTTCCAACTACGAGATTATTACATGGTTTGGTGGGAAAGGACTCCACAAAAGCCATTCCATGAATCATGGCGGCAAGTATAAGTTTGAATTTGGAACGGTGAAGTACGTCAATGCTATTCACTCCAGCATGCTTCCTGATGGCAGTTATGGAGGCAATCCAGGAGGCTTTGTCATTTGGGGACAAGCAGGCTGCTTCTACGTAGCAGGTGATACCGCTTTGACTGAGGACATGAAACTGATTCCCTTGACCTGCCCCAAGTTAGACGTAGCCATTTTGCCCATCGGGGATAATTACACAATGGGTTACGAAGATGCAGTCCTTGCCTCAGATTTTGTGCAGTGCAACCGCGTAGTAGGAGTGCATTACAACACCTTCCCACCCATTACCATCGACGTAGAAAAAGCCAAAGCCCATTTTGCAGCGCAAGGCAAAGAATTAATTCTTCCTGCAGTGGGTGAAACTATTGTGCTATAACCTAAAGGCTAATTAATGCTCATTAGCATGAACTATTTTGAGCAGCGCTGTCGTTTATTTGCGTCATAAATGACACGCTGCCTTTTAGTTGGCTTATAAATTTGCCAAGCGGTTGCAGAAGCTTGATGGCTTTCATCAGGTGAAAAAATGGCAAATTCTTGTTATCAAAAATGGGAATTTTTTTGCTAGCAAGCAATTTTTTTATTAGCTTTCGAAAAATGTGTAAATATACCCAATCATGGAGTCTTCGCTGAGTGCCTCTTTCTCTAAAGTGTACGAAACGCCTTTTGCTACCACTTATTTAGATCCCAACAGTAAGATTATGTGTCATGAATACAAAGCAGCCAGCGGTCAAATGACTGAAGAAGAATATAAGCACGAGCTCACTATGTTGCAACAACATATCAACCAGTATGGCGTAAAAGGGCTTTTTTCTGATACGCGTTTGTTTTTCTTCATCATTACCCCAGACTTGCAACAGTGGACAAATGAAAACTTATTAAGTAAAATACCCACTGTGGAGCGAATTGCCGTAATGGTTTCTCCTGACTTAGTTACTCAACTTTCTGTAGAACAAACGATAGATGAAAAACAAACCGAAGGCATCCTTCCCATTAAGTTTTTCATCAAGGTAGAAAAGGCGCTTAGCTGGTTAGGATATTCTTTGCCTCCTGAATAAGTAACCTGTAGAAGAGCTAAGGAAAAGTGGATCTGGTCTAGTCTAAGCAGATAGGTGCGCATCGCGAAGCAGCAACTGCAAGGATTTGCGTCCCTTATAGTCATTTTCTTGCAGGCTGAAGACGATATCTAAAGGTTTTCCGCTGCGGACAAGTGCTTCGTATTCAGCTGCCATTCCAAAGCCAATTACGTCATAGACGATTGAATCTGCTTGGCGAACTGCAAATTTGAGGTGGGTTTCTTTTAATACGCGTACGCTCTCAGGAATGACTTCGGTGCGCCGAGCTACAAGGACAGGCTGCATGTTTTGCGGTCCGAAAGGAGCCATTTGTTTGATAATGTTGAAAAATTTAAAAGATAGCTGTGAAAGAGATACTTCCAAGTCGATTTCAATTTGAGGTTGCATATCTTCTTCGCGAAGGGTGGCAGCCACCACTTGCTCGAAGCGCTCTTGAAAGGCTTGTAAATTGGAAAGAGGCAAAGTCAGTCCAGCGGCGTATTTATGTCCGCCGTATTGCTCCAACAGGTCGGCACATTCGGCAATGGCTTCGTAAATATCAAAACCGACGATGGAGCGCGCCGACCCCGTCGCCTTTTCATCGCTTTTGGTGAGAATAATGGTAGGACGGTAGTATTTCTCAATGCAGCGGGCTGCAACAATGCCGATCACACCCTTGTGCCAATCTTCTTTGAAAAGAACTGTACTTTTTCGGTGAAGGAAGTGCTGCTCAATCATTTCGATGGCTTCACGGGTGATGTGGCTATCAAACTCGCGGCGCTCTTCATTGTTTGCGTTAGCAGTGGCAGCTAAAGCAACGGCTTCTTGCAAATTGTCGCAACAGAGCAGTTTAATGGCGTGACTCGCATGGGCTATGCGCCCCACGGCGTTGATGCGCGGACCGATGCCAAAAACAATATTTGCCACTTCAATTTCACCACGCAGGTCAGAAACTTCAATGAGGGCTTTGAGCCCTGGACGCGGATTGCTGTTGAGCTGTTTGAGTCCAAAATAAGTCAGTACGCGGTTTTCACCAGTGATGGGGACAATATCAGCAGCAATACTGACGGCTAACAAATCCAAAAAGCTATAGAGCCAATCTATGGGCAGATTGTTATTGATGCAAAAAGCATGTAGCAACTTAAAGCCTACTCCGCATCCGGAGAGCTCCTTATAAGGATACGGACAGTCGCGGCGCTTGGGGTCTAGCACAGCATAGGCGGGGGGAAGCACTTCTCCTGGCAAATGATGGTCGCATACGATAAAATCAATGCCTTGCTCTACAGCATAACTAATAGCCCGATTGGACTTAATGCCACAATCTAAACTAATGACCAGAGAAACGCCTTGTTCTTTAGCCCGATCAATACCCGTGAGGGAGATTCCGTATCCTTCTGTGTAGCGGTCAGGGGTGTAGAAAGTAATGTTGGTATAGTAGCGGCGCAGGAAAGTATAAAACATTGCCACTGCCGTTGTGCCATCTACATCGTAATCGCCATAAATCATAATGCGTTCTTGGTTGCGAATGGCTTCTTCCAGCCTCCAAACAGCTTTGTCCATGTCCTTCATCAAGAAAGGGTTGTGTAGTTGTTCTAAAGAAGGACGGAAGAAGGCTCGTGCCTCTTCAAAAGTGGTAATGCCGCGCTGAAGCAGTAAAATAGCCAGTGGCGGGCTTACATTAATTGCTGAAGAGAGCAAAGAAATGCGTTCCTCTGCGGGAATGGGCTTTATCACCCAGCGTTTTGCCATAATGCAAAGTTGAAATTTTGAGCGATTTTTTACAACCTTAACAGTTTGTTAATCAATCAACTTACTGATTTGCAATTACTTACACTTGTCAAAATTCCAACTTCGCCAGCAAGGCATCGGGTTTAACAACTGTCCTCTCCCTTTCTGAACTAGTTGCATGTTATCTTTGCACTTAAACTAAGTGTTGGGCTGTGAATACAGTTCGCGTAGGGCTTGTGCAAATGAGTTGCACTGCCGATAAAACTGCAAACATTGCTAAAGCGATAGCAAACATTCGTCGAGCTGCGGAGCAAGGAGCGCAAATTGTCTGCTTGCAAGAGCTCTTTGCCTCTTTATACTTTTGCGATACGGAGAATTACGAGCATTTTCAACTTGCCGAACCTATTCCCGGACCGACCACAGAGCAGTTGCAGCAGCTTGCTAGCCAATTAGGCATTGTCATCATTGCTTCTTTGTTTGAAAAACGGGCACGCGGAGTTTATCACAACACTGCTGCGGTCATTGATGCAGATGGCTCCTATTTGGGCAAATATCGAAAAATGCACATTCCTGATGATCCAGGATATTATGAAAAGTTCTACTTCACCCCTGGCGACTTAGGCTACAAGGTGTTTTCCACGCGCTTTGGCAAATTAGGGGTGCTTATTTGTTGGGATCAGTGGTATCCCGAAGCGGCGCGCATCACTGCTTTGATGGGGGCGGAAATTTTATTTTATCCTACAGCCATTGGTTGGGCTATTTCTCAAACCGAAGAGGTAAACTGCCAGCAGTACAAAGCTTGGCAAATGATTCAGTGCAGCCATGCTATTGCCAATGGTATTCCGGTAGTGGCAGTCAATCGCGTAGGAAGAGAAGGGGAAATGATTTTTTGGGGAGGATCCTTTGTAGCTAATGCTTACGGCAAACTGCTCTACCAAGCCAGCCACGACCAAGAAGAAGTGCAAGTAGTTCCTATTGACTTGCAAGAGAGCGACTACTATCGCACCCATTGGCCTTTTTTGCGCGACCGAAGAATTGATAGCTACGCTCCCATTACCCAACGGCTGATCGATACTCATTTGTAAGGCTGACAATGCTTAGCAAAGTTCTTAGGTCGGTTAGACAATTTTAAAAAAAGGATAGTAACTTTTTCAATAAAATTAGCAGGTATGTACTTAATTCCAGCAATAGACCTCATGGGCGGCAAGTGTGTTCGCTTGCTACAGGGCAATTATCAAAAAGTAACTATTTACCACCATCATCCACTGGAACTAGCCCAGCGTTTTCAAGATGCAGGCATCTCCCATTTGCATTTGGTGGACCTAGAAGGAGCTAAAGCCCGCACGCCAGTTAATTTAAAGGTATTAGAAGCTATTGCTGGACGCACTAGTTTGCGAATAGATTTTGGCGGTGGCATTCAAACAACCGATGACTTGCGGCGAGTGTTTGACGCGGGAGCTAGCCAAGCTACTATTGGAAGCATAGCGGTAAAAAATCCCGACTTATTTAGCCAGTGGATTGCCCGCCATGGCAGTGAGTCTATCATTTTGGCTGCGGATGTTCGGCAAGGCAAAGTAGCCGTGAGCGGTTGGCAAGAAACTACCCCTTTGGCAGTAATAGATTTTATTAGCCAACAAGTCCAACTCGGCGTGCAATACGTGCTCTGCACTGACATTGAACGCGATGGTACTTTGCAAGGAGTGAATTGCCAACTCTATGAAGATATTTTGCAGCACTTGCCTCATATACAACTCATTGCCAGCGGGGGAGTAAGTAGCCTTGCCGATATAGAAGCCCTGCAGCCTTTGAAATTGTACGGAGTTATTATTGGCAAAGCCTTCTATGAGGAGCGCATTACTTGGCAAGATTTGCGGCAGTTTGCTAAATAAAATCGCAACTTACAGCTTTTTTTGGCGAGTCAATTTTTTTATCACTTTGTAATCGTTCACAAGGAAAGATGGCGTTGGCTTTCTTGCCTTTCGGCATTTGTTTGCACATCAGCAAAAAAAATTACAAAAAAGTTACAAACGCCAATAAAGTTGATTTGTGTTGAATAAATTTGGCAAAACAAAAGCCATTCCACTGTCAGCTTTGGAATGGCTTTATTAAGTGGCGCGTATCGGATTTTATTGACCTTGTGCCAGTGAATAGCCTTTTTCTCCGTTGAAGTTGCAGAGGTTTTCGATTTTAATAAAATCAAACCCCGCATCTTTTACTTTTATGAGCAGGTTGATAATGTCGTCGTGAGTAATGGAGGTGTGGTCAGGGCTTTCGAAACGACAACGCCAATGGTCTGTACAGAAAGTCTCTGGCAATCCATCGGGATACACCTTTACCCCCCGATTGCTAATTACTACTAGTTCTAATCGATCTGTGTTGCAAGTTTTTAGTTTGTTGCCCAGTTCATCGGGGGAGCCAATAAAATTGATAAAAACATCCACGCCGATGGTTTCCTTTTTAGCAGGCGTGTGAGGGCGAAAGACAAATGGCTTGAGTTCTACAGGGCGAGGGGCTCCATAATCTACCGCTTTCAAGTGAACGGGTTTTTCACCTAATCGCTCAATTACCGCTTGCGCAAATTCTTTAGTACCTACTTTTTGTTTGCTGGTGTCTTCTTTGTAGATATCATAAGTATGAATGCCATCTTCTATAGTTTTTAGCCATGCATTGTGCACTTTAGTAGCTACGTCGTTTTGCCCGATGTGGTTGAGCATTAGCACTGCTGCTAGCAAAAGTCCGGAAGGATTGGCGAGGTTTTGACCTGCACGGCGCGGCGCTGAACCGTGAATCGCCTCAAACATAGCACAATGGTCGCCAATGTTAGCAGAGCCAGCCAAACCTACAGAGCCAGCAATTTGCGCCGCTACATCGGAGAGAATATCTCCGTATAGGTTAGGCATTACCACTACGTCAAAGGCTTCCGGTGTATCGGCAAGTTTGGCAGCGCCAATATCTACAATCCAATGTTCTTTTTCTATTTCTGGGTACTCAGCTCCGATTTCGTCAAAAATTTTGTGAAAAATCCCGTCAGTAAACTTCATGATGTTATCTTTGGTAAAGCAAGTAACTTTTTTGCGATTATTGGCGCGGGCATATTCAAACGCGTAGCGTATGATTTTTTCCGTTCCAGGACGAGTAATGAGTTTAAGGCATTGATATACTTGGTCAGTTTGGCGATGTTCGATACCAGCATAAAGGTCTTCTTCATTTTCCCGAATGATTACCACATCCATGGTAGGATGCTTAGTTTTTACATAAGGATGATAGCTCACACACGGGCGCACGTTGGCGTACAAACCAAGTGTTTTGCGAGTGGTTACGTTAAGACTTTTAAAACCCCCTCCTTGAGGAGTAGTAATGGGAGCTTTGAGAAACACCTTTGTACGCCTTAGAGATTCCCAGGCTGAATCCTCGATGCCAGCGGTGATGCCGCGCATATACACTTTTTCACCGATTTCTATTTGCTCAATTTGTATTCTGGCGCCCGCTGATAAAATAATGTCCAGCGTGGCTTGCATAATCTCCGGTCCGATACCATCGCCGTAGGCTACTGTAATCGGGGTTTTGGACATCGACATATTTTCTACAAGCTTTTGGTTTACCTTGCGAACTTAATGCAAAACTATCTGAACTTGCCGTAAATTTTGAATCGCATTAGCATAATTTTGCTTGCTATGCAAATCAAACTCACCTTCCCATGATACAATTTTTCTATTTTCTGTTAGCAATAGCGCTGGCATTTTCTTGCCAATCCACTACCCCCGAGCAAACAAGGCTCAATCATCAGCTGGAAGAATTACAACGAAAGCAAGTTGCCTTAGAGCAAAAGCAGTACGTTCCTCATCTGGGTTGGTCGATGGTACAGTTGCAAACCTATCATGCCAAGTTGTACTTTGCTGGAGCGGCAAAGAATTGGGAACTAGCAGCTTACTACGTCCATGAGTTAGAAGAAGCATTAGAGGAAGTGCAAAAATTTCATCCAGTGCATGAAGGCATTAAAGTAGGGCAGTTAGTGGAAGCCATAGCACTTCCTTCAGTAGAAAAAGTAGAAGAAGCCATAAGTCAGAAAGATGTGGTAGCATTTAGCACTGCTTTTGAACGGCTTACTCTTTCTTGCAATCAATGCCATCAGTCGGCAGGCAAAAGTTTTATCCGCATTCTCGTGCCGCAAAATACTGGTCTGCCCAACCAAGATTTTCGCCCTACTTCTCAAAATACAAAGCCCTGAAGGGAATTGCTTCAGGGCTTGGATAAGTTTTTAGCCTAAGTATTCTGCCAGTTGCTTGGCTTTGGAAGAGGCACGCAATTTTTTCAACGCCTTTTCTTTAATTTGGCGCACTCTTTCGCGGGTGGTACCCATGATTTCGCCGATTTGGTCCAGTGTCATGGGTGACTCTACCCCAATGCCAAAGAATAACTTGATGATTTTGCGCTCGCGCTCACTGAGAATGGACAAGGCGCGCTCTGTTTCGATGCGCAAAGACTCGTTGTATTCTACTTGCCTATCAGTGCTTTCTATAGATTCATCAGCCATTACATCCAGCAGCGTACCGCCATCTTCATTGTCAAAAGGTGCATCTACTGATACCTGGCGCACTGAGGTGGTCATGATGCCCTTGATCTCCTTCAAATCCATCTCCAGCATTTCAGCCAGTTCTTCCGGAGTGGGCTCGCGCTCGTATTGTTGTTCCCATTCACCTGTTACTGTTTTGAGTTTGTTGAGGGCATTGGTTTTGTTAGCAGGTAAGCGCACTATACGACCATTTTCGGCAATAGCTTGCATGATAGATTGGCGAATCCACCAAACCGCATAAGAAATGAACTTAAAGCCGCGTGTTTCATCGAACTTCTGCGCAGCTTTAATCAAGCCTAAATTGCCTTCGTTAATCAAGTCGTTAAGCGGCATATGGCCGTTTTGATACTGCTTAGCCACCGAAACCACAAAACGCAAATTGGCTTTGGTGAGCTTGTCTAAGGCTTCTTTGTCGCCTTGCTTGATACGGCGTGCTAACTCCACTTCTTCATCTACCGTCAGCATTTCAATGCGGCTAATCTCTGTAAAGTACTTTTCCAGCGTAGCGCTTTCGCGACGGTCAGTGATTGTGTTGGTAATTTTTAACTGACGCATTGGCTTGCAGATTTTTAATATGATTTACATTAAAACATCAGTAGCACACGCAATAGTTTCGTCCTTAATATCTTAAGGGAACCTCGATTGCAAGCAGTAAGGGAGTTTGTTTGTTAACAATAAAACAACAGGCGCAAAGTTAAGGAACGCAACTAACAAAGCACCATTCTTCGCCTTGGCATCTGTTTAGTTTATCGTTCTGACAATTAATATGCTGGCGCATTTTGCCACTTGGTTTGCTGAGTGTTCAACTAATTTTTCGTAAGTCCTTCGCGTAACGAGCGTTAAGTCATATCCTTCCAACAGATACTCTTTTGGCGTGTCCACATCCTTGATAACAAAAAAGGATTCGCGGAAGTTCACCAGCGAAGATTTTTTTTCAAGGGTTAAGTATTTGCCAGTTTGGAGTATGGTCAAGTGTGGTATTCCTCCACTGGCAAAGCGCTCTGCATAGGGAAGCAGGACCAGATCCCCAGGCGCATCTAATATGACCAACAGATTTTTAATTTTATCTATGCCTCGGTCTATTAAAATGCCAATTTCAGTGTGAATTTCTTGTAAAAATCGCTGTACTACTCCTCCTATTTTGTCGGCTGTGAACAAGGAGCGAGCTCCTCCCACTAGCAACAGGTCAAAGTTGCCTTCTTCTGCCGTTTCTTTTACCTCTTTAACCAAGTCATCCGAAGTGCGGTAAATGCATTGAAGCGGAAGCCGAAGTTGTTCAGCTAAATCCTTAACAGGAGCGAAACCTTCTTGTTCAAATATCTCCGCGTCAATAGGACTCACTTGGGCATTGGGAGTAATATGCAAAGCGGTAACAGAAAGGTTATGGTAAGGCGGTGCACTCATTTGAGCGACGAGATGAAGGAGTTTTCGCCCCATTTCTGGCACACCGAAGGAAATAAGTACTTGGTATTGAGCTGCTTTGCCTCTTTTTTGAAGGCTAACAGGTTGAGGGCGCGCCGTTAGTTTTTCTATGAGCACCAACATTGGACCGGCCATCATCGTGGTTACAATCGCCATGAGTACCATCATGGCAAAGACCGGAGGGGATAGAATCCCTAGTTCATAACCAATGTTGAGCACCACTAATTCCATCAATCCACGCGTATTCATCAAAGTGCCGATGATGAAACTGTCGCGCCAGGTTTGACCAGTAAGCCGCGCTGGAATAGCACTGCCTAAAAACTTGCCCGCTACTGCTGTTAAAATGATGATTAAACACACCAACCATAAATTCCCATCCGAAAGAAGTCCGATGCGAGTGCGAAGTCCTGTAAATACAAAAAAGATAGGCAGCAGTAACACCAAACTGACATCTTCTATTTTCTCGGCAATAATTTCCTTGAATCTGATGTTATGCGGAATAATTGCCCCTGCGAGGAAAGCTCCAAAAAGGGCGTGAATGCCAATCAGTTCGGTTAAAAAGGCAGAAATTAGCAGCAAGAGAAAAATAAAAGCAATGACAGTGCGATTGATATTTTCCTTAGAAGCATAAACTTCAGAAAACTTCACCAAAAAAGGTCGCACCACAAAGAACATAAACAGTACATATACCACTGCTGCGGCAATAATAGTGAGGGTACTGATGGCTGTGCCTGCCTTGACAATGGCAATGACAGCAGCCAATATGCACCATGCAGTAACGTCGTCCGCTGCTGCACAGGTAATTACCATGCTTCCTACGGGAGTTTTGCTTAGCCCTCTTTCTTGGACGATGCGCGCCAGTACAGGAAAGGCGGTAATACTCATGGCAATGCCCATAAATAAACCAAACGAGGTAAAGGAAACTCCCGCAGGAGCAAAATCAATATACAAACCGTATGCAAGGGCTACTCCTAGTACATAGGGAAATAAAATGCTGGCATGGCTTACAATAACAGCGGAAGTGGCTTGGCGCTTTAAAATAGAAATATCTAGCTCCATGCCGATAATAAACATAAAAAGTACTAGCCCAAATTGACTCAGCGATTGGAGATTTTTCAGCGACTCAGGAGGGAAAATCGTTGCTGCAAATTGCGGAAAGATGCCACTTATTAAAGAGGGACCTAGCACAATACCAGCGATAATTTCTCCTACTACTGAGGGCTGTCCAAATCGCGTGGCTATAATGCCCATGATTCGGGCAAAAAATACGATAATAATCACCTGCACTAGCAACAAGGCTACTGGATGGTGGAGATTCTCAGCAAAGGGCTGCCAAGGACTTTCTACTACAGCAGTCGTAGTTGAACTAACCACTGCCGAGGAGGAAACTTTCTTGAACTGCTCAAGGGCTTTCCCTTGTTGGAATATTACCCATAGGATTGCCGTAAAAAGGATGACTACAGAAACGTAAAGCGTAATGTGCCGGTTCACGGTTGAAAGATTTAATTAGCGGAACTTAGCTTTCAGTTTTGCAATCAGAGCAGCCATATCTTCTTCTGGTGGTGACTGCTTGCCTTTTTTGTCTTTTGCTAAAGGTTTAGCATCCGATTTTGTTTTTGGGGAAGCAGTAGCAGGTCCATGAGCACTGCTTTTCATGCTTAAACTGATGCGACGGCGAGGGAGATCCACCTCCGTAACGGTAACCATGACGTGCTGGTAGATTTTTACTACTTCGCTGGGATGTTCAACGTAACGGTCTGCTAGTTGGCTACGGTGAATGAGCCCATATTCGTGAATGCCGATGTCTACAAATACACCAAAGTCAGTAATATTGGCTACAATGCCAGGCAATCGCATTCCTACGCGAAGGTCTTCGATAGTTTTAATGCGTTCGTCAAAAGAAAAAGGCTCGAATTGTTGGCGTGGGTCGCGTCCAGGCTTTGCCAATTCGTTGAGAATGTCCTGTAAGGTGGGAAGACCTACTTTGTCAGTAACGTACTTTTTGAGATTGATTTTGTTTCTCAGCTCTTGGCTTTGCATCAAATCTTGCACGGTGCAGTTTAAGTCAGCAGCCATTTGTTCCACGATGTGGTAACTTTCTGGATGAACAGCACTTGCATCAAGGGGATTTTCTCCATTTCGAATGCGCAAAAAACCTGCTGCTTGCTCGAAGACCTTTTCGCCAAAACGCGGCACTTTTTTAAGTTCCTGCCGATTTTTAAAAGGACCGTACAAGTTGCGATAATCTACAATATTTTGTGCCAGGGTGGGACCCAAACCAGAAACGTACATCAACAGTTCACGGCTGGCAGTGTTTACCTCTACTCCTACGGCATTAACGCAGCTAATTACCACATCATCAAGGGACTTTTTCAAAGCGGTTTGATCTACATCGTGTTGATATTGTCCCACGCCGATGGAGCGGGGTTCTATTTTCACAAGCTCTGCCAAAGGGTCCATGAGGCGGCGTCCAATGGAGATAGCTCCGCGCACTGTTATATCATAATTAGGGAATTCACGACGTGCTACTTCTGAAGCAGAATACACTGAAGCCCCGCTTTCGTTGACTGTTATTATCAAAATATGCTTTGGCAACTGCAGGCTTTTAATAAACTGCTCCGTTTCTCGGCTAGCCGTTCCGTTGCCTATGGCAATTGCTTGAATTTGGTACTGCTGGCAAAGCTGGCGGATTGTCTCTCCTGCTTCTTGAATCTGTTTTTGAGGCTCGTGAGGATAAATAGTATCATGGTGAAGTAATTTTCCTTGCTCGTTGAGGCATACTACCTTGCAGCCTGTGCGAAAACCAGGATCAATGGCCAGGACTGGCTTTTCTCCTAAGGGAGAAGCAAGCAAGAGTTGCCGCAAATTTTCCGCAAAGACTTTAATGGCTTCTTCATCAGCGCGTTTTTTGGTGATGGCGCGCACTTCATTTTCTATGGAAGGTCCCAACAGTCGGTGATAGGAATCTATCACTGCCATTTTAACTTGTTCTGAAGCTGGTCCTTCTCCCTTGACAAACTGGCTACATAATATAGCAAGTGCTTCTTCTTCCTCAGGCAAAGCGGAAAGGGTAATAAAATTTTCTTTTTCAGCGCGCCGCATGGCTAGAATGCGGTGAGAAGGAGCGCTAGCAATGTCTTCTTCCCAGTCAAAATAGTCTTTGTACTTTTGGGCTTGGCTTTCTTTTCCAGGAATGACTTTGGCTTTAAACTTTCCTTTTTTGAGGAATAACTCCCGCATGTTAGCACGGGCTTGCGGATCCTCGCTAACGCGCTCCGCAATGATGTGACGCGCACCGCTCAGGGCTTCCTCTATGGTCTTGACGCCTTTTTCTTCGTTAATGAAACTCAAAACAGCTTGCAATAGGTCAATTTGGTCATCTTGTGCCATTAAGATATCTGCCAGAGGCTCAAGTCCCTTTTCTTTGGCTTCGGTAGCTTTGGTGCGCCGCTTGGGGCGAAAAGGCAAATACAGATCTTCTAAACGGGTTAAAGTGTCAGCAGCCATAAAAGCTGCTTGCAGTTCAGGGGTGAGTTTGCCCATCTGGCGCATGGATTCCAAAATTGCCTCGCGGCGCTTGTCTAATTCGCGAAGTTGGGCTATCCTATCGCGAATGGCAGCGATAGCTACTTCGTCAAGGCTACCAGTAAGCTCTTTTCTGTAACGGGCAATAAAAGGCACTGTAGCGCCACCATCCAGCAGTTCTATTGTAGCCTGAACTCGCTTAGGAGCTATGCTGAGCTCACTGGCAATTTGCAATACGTATTTCTCCATAAAAATTTAAGCACTCACGGACCCTGCTTTGGGCACTGACAAAGTTATCAAAATTCCTAACATTACTTTGCTGCTTCTGGTGGGTCCATAAGCTGCAAGCGAATTTCTTCGTCAAGCACGTTGCGGGGAGTAAGTTGCTCTAACTCTATAGAGGCGGCGGGAGCTAAAGAAGTAGAAAGCAACCGACGAAAAGTTTTGATAGCTCCTTCTTTTTGACCGCTCTTTTTAAAAGCCATTCCCTGCAAAAAAATAAAAGGCGCCTGTGCGTTTTCTTCAGGGATTTTTTTTATCACGGGCTCTGCCGCTGTAATTACTGCTTGGTACTTCTGCTGATGATAAGGAATTACCAAGCGAAGAAGTTGCGCTTTTTGGTTATCTGCATCTAAACTAAGCAGTTGGTTAACCATTTGCATTGCCTCTTCGTATTTGCCCATTTGAAGTTGGTGTTCGGCAATGTTCATTAGCATATCTTTTTTCCTTGCTATATTTGTTTCATGTTGGACGGCACTCTGTAGCTGGGCTAGGGCAGCGCTGTGATCCACTTTTCGCTTAGCAATTTGAACCAGAATAACGTGAGCGGCGGGGAATCCTTTTTCTATTGCTAAGGCTTTCTGTGCGTAATAGTTCGCTAAACTATCTTCATAGATTTTGTAGTAAGTAAGAGCAGCAGCTGCGTAATTTTTAGGCGAAAAACGTTCTATTTTATTTTTATAAACGCCGTAGTCTGCATTTTTCCAACTTGCTAATGCTTTTTCGTATTGCTCTTGCTGGAACTGGGCAAAGCCTAACTCGTAGTAATACCTTGCCTTAAAAGGAAGAGGCTGGTTGTTTATCTTGGGCACAAATTTTTGCAATACTCCTTCTGTTTCAGCATACTTGCCAAGGGTATTAGCAATTCTGGAGTAGAGGTAAACCACTGTGGTGTCTTCTGGGGCAAGCTGGTAAGCCTGTTTGACCCTTTCATAAGCATTGTCCACCTCCCCTTCTTTTATTAAGCGGAGAATGGTAATTAGCTTGTAATTGACCTTCTTAGCTTTGTCTTGCTCGTATTTAATAGCCAAGTCCAAGGCTTCCACAATTTGCTTGGTTTCATTAGTAGATAGCCCTATTTTAGCCAAGAGTACATAGGCAGGTACGTAATCAGTTCGTAGTTTAGTTACTGAAGCGAGCGTGTTTTTAGCTTGTGGGTAGCGCCTGAGGATATATTCGCACAAAGCCTTTTCATACAAATAAAAATGGTTGCCAGGTTCGCGCTGGATTGCCATGTCGTAATTTTGGATTGCTGCCTCAAGTTGGCCAGCTTTTTTAGCCTGTACGGCTTTTACATAAAAATCTAGTCCACTGCCTGGTTGGGCAAAGGAGCAGTAAAAGGAGCAATAAGCAGTTATTATTCCGCAGAAAATAAGCGTTTTTCTCATAACAAGTCTGAATTTGTACAGCAACATAGAGAATTAGTACTACCATAGGGTCTGTGTAGGAAGTTGGCAAAACCTTTCCTTTTTATTTGGCTAGTCGCTAATTTAGCACATCAGTCCAAAAGATATGAAACCAACGTTTCGATTTTTCTACTTTACTCTTTGTTGTTTGTTTGCTTTTAGCGGCAAAAAACCGCTATTGCAGGCACAAAGTAACAAGAGTAAGGTTTTTTCTGGCCAAGTAGTTAATGCACAAAATTCGCCCATAAAAGGTGTCAAGGTGTTTTTCGAGGATTTTCCGTCTATTACAGCAGAAACAGATGCTAACGGTCAGTTTGAACTACGCATGCCGCCTTCTTTTAATATTTCTGAACAGACGGCTATTTACGTAGGAGCTCGGAAAATTCCTCGCCACAGCTATGCTTTAAATCAAGCAAATAATATGCTAGTTATCAAAGTTAAAGAGGAAGCTCCTGCTGGTGCCGTGTACACCATTGAACTGTTTGACCAAGATAATCAACCCTTACCTCCAGAAACAATAGTTACTATTGGAAATAAAAGGTACAAAACCAATCAACGTGGACAAATTTTGCTTCCTGAGAAAGAGTACCTAAAAGTTGTCGAATTAGAAGAAGGGCAAATTAACATAGAAGGCTATGAACTTAGCAGCACTTACTATGCTGCCAATCAGCAACGTTTTTTTGTGTACGTTAAAGCTCAAGCCAAGCCAGCAAAGGAACCCTCTGCTAGCCCAGCGCCTTCGACCCTGTTGCAAAAGCCTACTGTTGAACCCGTAGCAAAAACTGAGGCAAACGTCAATCCCTTGACTGACGTAGTTAAGCAAGATTTGAACAAAGTGCTCAATGAGCTGGAAATGGAAAAACAATTTCTCATGGAGCGAAGCACGCTCATTCGCAATGAGATAGAAAAAATCGCTCAGCGGCTAAGCAATGAAACTCTTTCAGAACAAGAAAAAAATGAACTGCGCAAATATCTCAGTCGTTTGGAAAAACAGTTAATAGAAAACGACCTGGCTTATGAAAGTGCCCAAGAAAAAATACGGAACGTAGTTGATCGCATGCGGCAGGAAATTATAGCAAAAGATTCTGTAACGGCTGCCGTTGCCCAAAAAATGGAAACTATCGCCGCAGAAAAAGAAGCGGCTATTAAGCAAAAAGAGGCTATCGAAGCCCTCTACCGAGCAAGGCTTACTATTTTTATCATCATAGCTACCATTTTAGCTCTGGCTGCTTTTGCTTCCTATCGCATTTCTCAGAAGCTTAAAAAGCAAAAAGAGGAAATTATTTCCCAGCGCAATAGCATTGAGGAGAAAAACAGAAATCTGGAGAAAGCCTACTTAGAGATCAAGAACCAAAAGGCTGAAATTGAGCGCCAAAATCACCAGATTACTACCAGCATTCGCTATGCAGAGTCTATTCAGAATGCGATTCTGCCCCCTGAAAGTGCTTTCCAAAGCGTTTTTAGCGACCACTTTATATTTTATCAACCCAAGGACATCGTATCGGGGGATTTCTACTGGCTTTACTCGGAAAATGGCAAAACTTTACTGGCTGTGGTAGATTGCACAGGTCACGGCGTTCCAGGAGCTTTTATGTCTATGATAGGGTATAGCTTGCTCAACGAGCATGTTAAACACGAAGGTTTATGGCAGCCAGCTCATATTTTAGAAGAATTAGATAAAAATTTGCGCATAGCCTTGCGCCAAGAGCAAAAAGTTAATAACGATAGCATGGATGTAGCACTTTGCTTAATAGAAGGAAACCAAGTCTGTTTTGCAGGTGCCAAGCGAGCGTTATTGATTTATCGCAAAGCAACTGGCACTTTAGAAGAAATTCGCGGAGACCGCAAACCAGTAGGTGGCTTCAAAAAGGACCCTACTCATCGGTACAGTGAACACATTTTTTCTGTTAGTGCAGGTGATGCCTTGTATTTGTTCACCGATGGAATTACAGACCAGCCGAATCCGAAGCTAGATAAATTTGGCTATCAACAACTAAAGGAAATAGTGATGCGCTTCGGAAGTAGCCCTATGGCAGAGCAGCGTTACCAACTGGTTACAGCATTGACTCGGCATAGCAACGGCACCCCTACTCGCGATGATATGACCATGATAGCAGTGCGCCTATAGCCTCTAACACCCCTTTCACCCCTATCCACTTTTTACTAAGTAACTCAGTCCTATGCTTAGCGCTACATCTATCACAAGCCCAAAGGCAATGCCGAAACCAAAACCGTAGTTGATCAGCTGCCGAAAGTAATTGGCAGCAAAACTGTAAAATAACTCTTCAATTTCTTGAGGATTCATTTCCGCAATTTGGCGCACTACCACTTTGCGAATATCAATTGACTCTACTACCGCAGGCAAATGTACCCGAGCTGTATCCACAAAAGCAGCTGCAAGTATACCTGCAAGGGCTTGTAAAGTTTCTGGAGCGAGGCTTTTGGGCAGCTGAGGCAAAGTAATTTTAAGTAGTTGTTCGACAAGGTGGCGTAGCACCGCCCGACTTGCCTGTTGTGCGTAGAGTTTTTTCAAGATCTCAACTGCCTGTAAAGCCATGTGTTCAACGGGAAGCAAATCTTTTACTCGCAAAAGGGATAGATGTTCCTTCCATTGTTGCAAGGAATGCTCTATCCATGTGTTCAACTCTGGTTGAGCCAGAAAATTGGCTATTGCTTCTTGGCAGCGAATTTGAAAAGTTTGGTAGTTTGACCCAGTAGCGAAGGTTTCGCCAGGAGCCGAGCTGTATATTTTCTGAGCTATCTGCAAAATTCCCTCTATTGCAATAGGCAGCAACTCGGGCAAGCGTTCTAAAATTGCTTTTTGAAGCGGCTTCCAAATCAAAGCCGATATTGATTTTTCGACTAATTCTTGTAAGGGAAGTAGTCCTATCCAGTAACCTACTGGCATTTGCACTACTTCATCGATGAGCAGGCTCAAAATGCGTTTAACGGACTGGTGCAGTTGTTGGCTCTCTAACAGTTTATTAGTGAGTTGCTTGAGATGGTTTTCATCGATTTGGATGCCTAAGGCACCTAAGGGAGTTTCTCCTAAACGCTGTACTTGGGCGGCCACAAGAGCTTTTAACCCTTCGGCTTCTTTTTTGAAGAACTCTGGGATACCCCTTTCTGCCAGCTCTTTGACAGTATCCTGAATAGTACTTTTGTAAAAAAAGGCACCTGTTTTGTTGCGCGCGTAGGCTTCTTCATACACTTTTTGTGCTAGCATTTCTTTATTGGCTTCTAGCCAGGCCAGTCCAGTGGTAATGATGCCCTCCATCAAGTGGTCCAAGTTGTTGTTCATCAGTTCAAGGAGCTTTCCGCCGAAGAGTTGGCTAATAGGACGTTCAGGGTGTAGCTCGGCAGCTAAACGGCTTTCTATAAGGCGATAAATGGACTGCCTCAAAGCAGGATTTTGCAACTGCTTTTTAAAAGCTGCATAAAGGTGCGTTGTTAATTTTTCTTGTTGGTGTGGGGTAAGATAACTTTTCAGAGGTACGTGGCAAAGTTGTTTTTGGAATTGTTCGATGGCAAGCAGTAAGAAGGACTTAGGGTCGAGTTGTTCAATTGCTTTGGCTACAAGGGGCAATGCCCATGAAGCAATTTCAGCGGCGCAGTCAGGAGAGGACCACAAGGTAGCTAGATTCATTTTCTTAAGGCGTTCCCCTGTTTGTTGAACAATCCATTTAGCCAAGCCCATCCGATGTTGAGAAATTTGTAACCGATTTTTTAACTGCTCGAAAAGCCTCTCCCAAGGCATGTCTTGCAAGGAGATATTGCCCAGCTGCTCGGCAAAAAAGTGCACAAGAGATGTTTGATGTTGTTCCAGTGCTTGCCCTGCCCAATCGGTCAGAATAGTCGCTAAATCAGGGGCATACTTAGCAATCCATGCTTCAGGGATGGATAGGGCTGTATTTTTGACATAGTCATTTACTTGCTGGCAAATCTGGTCTTTTTTGTCTTCTAAAACAGCAACAATGTTTTGAGCGTTGAGCAATCCTCCAGCTACAAACTTGCCCATGTTTTCAGCAAAGCGCAGTTGATTTTTTGCCACCACTCCAGGGGTGAAGGGGAGCACGTATCCTCCCCATCGGATAGGTCGATAAGGTTTAAAAATCATCTGCAGAGCAAGCCAGTTAGTGCCGTATCCAGTAAGTCCATAAGCAAAGGCTGCTAGAAGGGCATCTTGCCAAGCCAGTTGGGAAACGGTACCAAAAGAGGGCAAAAATGACAAAATGCCTCCTGCTATCCCACCTAGCAAGGCACCTAATAGCGTAATGGGCTTTAACTCCCGTCCCATGAAGCGTTCTACCAACTCTAACAACTTTTCATTAGGCATTTTTTGGAGACTGTTGTGCACTACTGCTTCAATTTTGCCTTTTAGGAGAAATTCTAAATTTTGTAGCAACAACTGTTGGAGTTGGGCTGGCAAGGCTACCGACCATTTTTTAAAAGCACTGCAGACAGTTTTCCAAGGTTGCTTTCCGAGTTGCTCTAAGCTGCTGGCTAAATAAGTGGCAATTAACAAGCTCCATTGAGCTGTATTAAGGGCTCTTGCCGCAAAATGGCTCATAAGGTTAACAATACCCTGCCGATGACTGAGTAAAATGCCTTTCAATAACTGAGGTAGTTTGGCATCGGCTTGGGCTACTAGTTGATAGAACTGAGCTTGGGTAACTAAGGCACTTACGGGAAGTTGATAGAGTTTTTCCCATTGTGCAAACAATAGTTGTTGTATCCATGCGCTAGCCGCGGGCTGATAACACCAACCTTGCAAAAAAGATGCATGCCAAAGGTAAGACAGACCTTCTTTGACCAAAAATTTTGCTTGTTGAGGAGTAACTAACTCTTTTAAAGGTCGCTCGGCAAGGGCAGAAAATTGCAGCCATTCATCTGCAGGGGACTGTAAAATTTGTTTAATGGCTTTTTGGAGTAGTAGCGCTACTGCATCGGGACTTTTTGCCTTGTCTGGAGAAGACAATCGCTTTTGATTGTGCTGGAGGCGTTCCACAATTTGCCCGATGCTGTTTTGCTTCAAAAAGCGAATAATTTGTTCGGTGAGCAAGGCGGCAGTGGTTGCTGGGTGTTGGCTGTGTTCATTGAGCACATCTGTAATGCGCTTGACTACATCAGCATAGCGGCTTACGCTACCTACGAAAAGCTGCAAAATAATATCCTGCAGCTTCCACTTGATATTCTTTCGGAAAGTTTCATCTATCATGCTTTCTAATTGGAAGCGTCGCGCTTGCAGCCATTCAATGATTTGGGAAAGGATAGTCGGCAAGTATTTGCCAAGAAAAGCATCAAACTTAGAAGCAAGATTCTGACCCAATAAGTCGTAAATAGTAGTTTGTTCTTGCCTGAGCAGGCGACCAAAGGCATCGGCAAGGTTTTCCATTAACTGCAAGCCTTCCGAAGACTCTACTACGAGAATGAGTCGGCTGGCTAGGGTTCGCACTAAAGTTTTGCCATTTTCTTGACCCAGCAGCGCGCCGAGAGTAAGTTCGAGCAAGGGTGCTACTATTGCCGTGAGTAGGGAATCATCCAGTAGCAATTCTTCAATGCGCTCAGCGCATCTGGCCACTTGCTTTGACTGGACAGCAAGGTGAAAATTTTCAAGAGGTTGAAAAAGAACAATACCTAGTTGTTGAAACTCTTCTGCTGAAAAAAGAGCAGCAGGGCTAATGCTTTGCAATAGTTCGTAGGGCAAGGTGTGAGATAGGAAAGGGCGGGAGCGTTGGGAAAGTTCTAAAAGCTCTTGCAGAAGTTGTTCTAAGGCTTGCAAAAGAATAGGGGTGCATACAATTTCCCAGTCTATTAAATGGATGGTTCTGTGCCAGGAGCGCTGCAGTTGTGGATGGGCTATGACTTGGCTGGCTGAATAAAGAAAGGCATCGAGGGAACTTTGAAAGCCAGCGATAGAGGCAATGGGTTCATCTTCGGGAAGGTACAACCATAGCCTGCGCTCGAAAAAATCCTCTACCGCCTCAGCAATGCTTTTTTGAAAAGCTCCCGTGTTTTCAATCAGTTCGCGGCTTAGGGTATGGTGATTGATGATATCGCGCTCTACTAGTTGGCTGATGTTGGTGATAAACTCTTGGCGTGTGCGCAGGACAACCCCACCCAGTCCGAAGCGCTTTCGGAAAAGCATCTGGATAGCCAAGTCATTGGTTTTGTAGCCTACGTAAGCTCCACTAATGATTTTGGCAATAAGCGCAGTAAGCATAAAGTAGTATTACGACAACTTTTCACCCCTACCATATACTTTAATTTTTTCTGCCAATAAGTAGAGCACCGCCATTCGAATGGCTACGCCATTTTCTACTTGGTCTAAAATGATGGAGTGGGCGGAGTCTGCCACGTCGCTAGTAAGTTCTATGCCGCGATTAATGGGACCAGGGTGCATGATAGTAATAGGTTTTCCAATTTCCTTGAGTAGGGCGGCATTAATTCCAAAATAGCGAGCATACTCTCGCAATGAAGGAAGATGTTTATCTTGCTGGCGTTCCAGTTGAATGCGCAAGACATTGGCTACATCACACCAAAGAAGAGCTTGGCGCGTATTGTGTACTACTTTAACACCCAAGCTGGTAATATGTTTGGGAATCAGAGTAGCAGGTCCGCACACCATGACTTCAGCTCCTAACTTTTGAAGACAGAAAATATTAGAAAGTGCTACCCGAGAATGGCTAATATCGCCGATGATGGCTATTTTTTTTCCTGCAACCGCTCCTAATTTTTCTTTAATGGAGTAGGCATCTAGCAAAGCCTGCGTAGGATGTTCATGTGTGCCATCTCCAGCGTTAATGATACAAGCATTAGTTTGGCGGGCAAGGAAATGAGGCGCCCCCGGACTGCTATGCCGCAATACAATCATTTCCACTTTCATTGCTACAATGTTTTTTACTGTATCTAGCAGCGTTTCCCCTTTTTTAACCGAGCTACCAGAAGCAGTAAAATTGATTACATCTGCCGAAAGGCGCTTTTCTGCCAGTTCAAAAGAAATGCGTGTGCGCGTGGAATTTTCGAAGAATACGTTAGCAATGGTCATATCCCGCAGGGAAGGCACCTTGCGAATAGGGCGGTAGAGCACTTCTTTGAACTTATCAGCAGTGTCGAAAATGAGTTCTATGTCTTGTCTGGTTAAGTCCTTAATGCCCAGCAAATGATTTACCGAAAGAGAAGCCATTTTGATTTGAAGTATTTGCCAGCTGACAGGCGCTTCAAAGTTAGGCAAATATGATAGCAAGCAGCACCAAAGTCAGGCGCGTTCTTGACTAAAGCCAACTAAAGAAGGAATGGATCATGAGTATTCCTGAACCTATTCGCTAGCATCAATTGCCAACCTCATTTTTTATGCTAATTATTGGGCTTTAAAATTGGCGTCGGAAAACTAAAGGCAAGTTAGAAGCAGTACTATATTTAGCTTTATGAATCGCTGTTGGCATTTTTGGGTAGATACAGGAGGCACTTTCACTGATTGCATTGCCCTTGACCCTTATGGCAGGTGGCACACTTGCAAAGTACTTAGTAGTGGCGTAGTGCGCGGTCAGGTAATTTGCGCTGAAGGCAAGGCATGCAAAGTCCATTTTCCTTTTCGACAAGATATTTTTCAGGGGTATTTTTTTCGCCTTTTGCCTGAAGGAGAGCAGTACACGGTCGAAGGCAGTTCTCTTGAAGAAGGGCTTTTGTTTTTAAACCAAACATTGCCGCCTCTGCCCGCAGGAGCGCTCTTTGAACTAACTGCAGGAGAAGAAGCACCTCTGTTAGCGGCTCGTTTGCTCACTAGAACCAGCCTTTCTCAAGCTCTTCCTCCCATGGTTATGAAACTGGGAACTACTAAAGGCACTAATGCCTTGCTAGAAGGCAAAACCCCAAAAGTGGCATTAGTGGTTACTAAAGGATTTGCTGACTTGTTAAACATTGGAAGCCAGCAACGCCCTGATATCTTTGCTCTCCAAATTAGAAAGCCTAGTTTGCCTTCGCATTTTGTAGTAGAAGTTGATGAGCGCATCGATGCGTTGGGCAAAGTGATCAAACCCCTTGAAAAAGAAGAGGTTTCTCGCCTAATTGAGCACCTCAAAGCCATTGGCGCAACCTCGGTGGCCGTCTCGCTTATTAACAGCTATCTCAATCCCGTTCACGAACAATATCTAATAAATCAATTGCAGCAGGTGGGTTTTCTTTACCTCTCTTCAGGCGCCGAGCTAATGCCTCTCATTAAATACGAATGGCGCACCCTTACTGCTTTGGCTAACGCTGCCCTTGCTCCTGTGATTAGCAACTATTTAGATGCTATTGGAAGTAAGGTAGAGCAGTTGCAGGTTATCAGCAGTGCTGGCAACTTGAGCAACTATCGCCAATTTGCTCCTAAAGATAGCCTGCTGAGCGGTCCGGCAGCAGGGGTTATTGGTGCATGGAAACATACAAAAGATACGCCTTTTGCTCGCTGCATCACATTTGACATGGGAGGCACTAGCACGGACGTGGCACGCATTAATAGGATTCCGGAGTGGAAAGCGGAAACGCAAGTGGGGGGTCTTTGGCTCATGAACCGCGCCGTGTGCATTCAAACCGTAGCGGCTGGAGGAGGCTCTATTTGCTTTTTTGATGGACATCGGCTGGCCGTGGGACCTCAAAGTGCGGGTGCCTTCCCTGGACCAGCTTGCTACGGCAACGGTGGACCCCTCACTATTACCGATGTCAATTTGCTGGCGGGTCGGCTCTTGCCTGATAATTTTTCTATTCCTCTCAATCGCCATGCCGCTGAAGTTGCCCTCCAAAAACTCCAACAAGAAATATTTGCTGCTACGGGCGAGGAAGTCGACCGCGCCACTTTATTGCAAAATTTGCTACAACTTGCCAATGAAAAGATGGCGGAAGCCATCAGGCTCATCACTACGCGAAAAGGAGAAAATCCTGCTGAATACACTCTAGTTGCCTTTGGCGGTGCTGGAGGGCAGCACATTTGCCACGTAGCAGACTTGCTGGATATTAGCCAAATTCTCGTGCCCCGTTACGCAGGACTTTTTTGCGCTTACGGCATCGGTCAAACTGAGGTAGCCCATACGCAAGCTATGCAAATATTATTGCCTTTGCCTGACTTTTTCCAATATCGAGACGAAATATTTGACCAACTCAAAACACAAGCTGTTCAGCCACTGCTTTCACAAGGTTATCGCAAAGAGCAAATTGTGCTTGGTTCAACAAGTGGCGAGTTGCGCCTCAAAGGTCAGGAAAGTACTCTTGCTGTTGAACTTGCTCCTACTGACTCACTGGAGCAAGTAGCTAACCTGTTTAAGCAACAATACAAGCAATTATATGGCTATTTTCCTCCAGATGAACCAATAATAGAGGTAGTAGCCATATGGCTGACCATGATTGTAAAGCAAGAATATCAACAATACCCTCCCTTGCCAGCAGAAGAGTTAATAGAAGTAACCTCCGAAGAAAAATACCACAACTTGACCATTTTTCGACCTGACCAATTGCCTACAGGTGCTACTGCTGAAGGCGAAGCCATTTTGCTAAGCCATTACCACACTGTGTACGTACCCGCTCACTGGCGTTGGGAACGGCTCTCCAATGGCGATATTGCTTTGTATCGCCTAAAAAAACATTCCCCGAGCTGCTCAACCACGGTACAAGCGGCTGCTTTAGAGCTGTTTACCAACCGCTTCACAGCCATTGCAGAAGAAATGGGAGCTGTGCTGCAGCGCACAGCCTTTTCCGTGAATGTCAAGGAGCGGCTTGATTTTTCTTGTGCTTTGCTAAATGCGCATGGAGAGTTGGTAGTTAATGCTCCTCATGTGCCAGTGCATCTAGGTAGCTTAGGAGTTTGCGTGCGCAGCGTTAAGAGTTTGTTGCCTATGCAACCAGGCGACGTAGTCATTACCAACCATCCTGCTTTTGGAGGTTCTCATCTGCCCGATGTAACTCTGATTGCACCTGTTTTTTTCAACGAGCAACTCGTAGGTTATCTTGCCAACAGAGCCCATCACGCAGAGATAGGAGGGACTCGACCAGGCTCTATGCCGCCTACCGCGTGCCAATTAATTCAAGAAGGCGTAGTGATTCCTCCCACTTACTTGGTCAAAGGCGGCATTGCGCAATGGGAAGTGATACAAAAAATATTTACGCAAGCTCCCTATCCCACTCGAGCACTGCAAGAAAATTTGGCAGACTTGCAAGCTGCATTAGCTTCTATCCAAGCAGGTGTTATTGGCCTGCAAAAGTTATGTGCCAACTATGGGACCGAGCAGGTAACCTACTACATGGAGAAGCTCAAAGAATACGCTTACCAGTGTTTGCAGCGCAGTTTGCAGCAACTTCCTGCTCAATCCTTTTCCGCTGTAGAATATTTGGACGATGGTAGTCCGCTTTGCGTAAAAATAGACCTCTCTGGGGAAAAAATAGTGATAGATTTTAGCGGAACGGCACCTGCGCACGCGGGCAATTTAAACGCAACTCCTGCTATTGTCAATAGCGTAGTCATGTACGTATTGCGCTTGTTGATTGCTGCCAAGCTACCGAATGAATACGTGCCGCTCAATGAAGGCATTATGCAAGCGGTTAGCATGTACCTACCCGAAGGTTCGCTGCTCAACCCTAAGTTTGACCTCAATCCCGCAAATTGTCCTGCCGTAGTAGGGGGAAATACGGAAGTCAGTCAGCGGCTTGCTGATACCCTTATTAAGGCTTTGGAGTTAATGGCGTGTAGCCAAGGTACGATGAACAACCTCATTTTTGGCAACGACTCATTCGGCTACTACGAAACCATAGGTGGAGGAACAGGCGCAGGTCAAGGATTCGATGGGGCAGATGCAGTGCATTCTCATATGACCAATACCCGCATTACTGATGTAGAGGTATTGGAAAAGCGCTATCCAGTACAGGTAGAGCGGTTTGCCATCAGGTGCGCCAGTGGAGGAAATGGCAAATGGAAAGGAGGCAACGGCATTGAACGACACATTCGCTTTTTGGTGCCCGTCTCGCTTAGTTTGATTAGCCAGCATCGGCAACAAGCTCCTTATGGCATGGCAGGCGGCAGCCCTGGAGCTACTGGAAAGCAGTGGATTGTGCGCAAAGGGCGGGTAATTCCTTTACAAGGCATCGACAGTGCTGAACTCCAACCCCAAGATTTAATTTGCATACATACCCCTGGCGGTGGCGGCTATGGCAAACCAGATTGAGTGTTGCTTGCACAATAGGGGGAATTTTGCACCGCCTTAATTTGGCTAGCATATGTCAAATAAAATCCTACCTGATGGGCTTGTGTCCATACTTTGCCATTACCGCTTCTAAGGAATAGGGGAGATATTCATCTATGTTTTGTCCGTAGCGATAAATATCCCGCACAAGGGAAGAGCTAATATAGGCCAGATGGGGAGAAGTGATTAACAGCACAGTTTCCAATCCTGGAGAGATTTTGCGGTTTACTTGGGCAATGGAGTTTTCATATTCAAAATCTGTAGTGTTGCGCAATCCGCGTAAGAGGAACTGGGCACCTTTTTTTCTGGCAAAAACTGCCGTGAGTCCTTGAAAGGCTTCTACACTTACATTAGGGGTATCGGCAAAAGTTTCTCGGATGCAGTCTAGCATAAGTTCTACGGGGAAGAAGCGCTGCTTTTTGCTGTTGTGCCCAATGCCGATTACAATATGGTCAAAAAAGTGGCTAGCGCGCCTTACAATATCTTCATGTCCTTTAGTGAAGGGGTCAAAAAAGCCAGGAAACACAGCAATGCGCGGTGACATAACTTAACACGGGGTTACAAACACTAAGATAACACTTGCTCGTATTCCTGTCTTGTTCTGCAGAGAATAATTTCAGCAGCGCGGCAAACACCTCCCACCGGCGGATTGTATTTTCGAACAACTACTTTCACTTGCTCGGCAGCAGGGAAATGGTTAAAAATTTGCTTGATGATCCGCTCTGCCAAATGTTCAAGAAGCCGTGCAGGTTTTTCCATTTCTGTTTTAGCAATATCGTAGAGCGTTTCATAATTAATGGTGTCCTTCAGCGAGTCGTGATTAGCTGCGCGGCGCAGATCGGCTTTTACTTGTATATCCACTCCGTAGCGATTGCCTATTTTTCGCTCTTCCTCATAATACCCGTGCCGAGCAAAAAACATCAAACCTTTAAGGGCTACCGTATCATTGTGCATAAAACGAGGTAATATTAATGGCTCAAAGTTATAGCCCTTTTATTTTGGAGATCATTAGGTGAGAGAATCAAAAAAGGAGGAAGTTTCCTTTAAAGGATCAGCGGTAGGCGAATCGTTGGAGGCAAGATGGGTTTGTAGAGTACTTTCAGTTGGAGCGAAAGAATCGTCAATTTCTTTTAAGAATTGGCGCGCGCTTTGGTTCTGCTGTTGCATGAGCTCGTTGGCTCTTCTAATTTCTTCTTCATAAACTACATTCCGTTTGACGTTTTCCAAGGGTTCAATTTTTTCCTTTATCTGACCGATTAAGTGCTTGATTTCTTGCAGCAAGGTGTTGCGGTATTTTTCCAACAGTCGGCAGGTGTAGTCTAGCTTGCGCAATTCTTCTCGCATTTGACAAAGGGATTGATAGGTATGGTGGTTAGTCTCTTTAATCATAGCTTTGGCTTTTAACCGCGCCTCTTCCAGCAGTTGATGGGCTTTTATACGGGTTTCATGAAGCAGCAGTTCCGCTTCTTTTTTGGCGTTTTCGCGCAATTGATGGTTGCTTTCTTCTAATCTGTTAATGTGTTCAATGAAAGAGACTTCTAAATTTCGCAGGCGGTTTAGTTCTGCTGTGGCGTCGGCGAGGCGTTTTTCTAAATCGCGATTTTGTGCAGAAAGCTGGTCCCATGCTTGCGAAAGGGAATTGAGAAAAGCATGAACTTCTTCCTTGCTGTAGCCGCCAAAAGTGACTTTTTCAAAGGATTTTTTGCGGATATCCAGCGATGTAATTTTCATATCTTTACTAGCTTAGCATGGGCAGTTTGTGGTAAAATCAACCTGTTAGTTACCTTGTGCAAATTATAGAAAAGTTTGCCAGAATTTTTACTCTCTTGTCGATAGTTCCTCAAATTCCCAGAGGGAGAGCGTCCTGTCATCGGAGGCAGAAATAAATTGGCAATCATTAAGCCAAAGTAGCTTATTGACTGAAGTCCCATGTCCAGCGTGGCGGGCTCGGTCAATCACCTTGCGGAGGGTAAAAGTAGAGGCTTCCCAAAGTTTAATGGATTTGTCTTTGCTACAGGTGATAAACCATTTGCCGCTGGGACTGTAGGCAATATGGTTAATGGTGTACATATGAGCTACGATGCTTTCAGCAAGGGCATAGTGCTTATGCACCTGCCAAATGCGCAGGTGTGCATCGCGGCTCCCGCTGAGCAAGTATTTACCACAAGGCGAATAAGTAAGGGAGAATACAGAATTGGTATGTCCGCACAAAGTAGCCACAGGCTGCATGCTAGGTAGCTCGAGTATGTAAATTTGATGGTCACTGCTGCCAATTGCCATGTGCAGCAAGGAGGGGTGCAAGGCGATGCAGCGCAAACTTTTTTGAGAAAGTTGCCATTTATAGGTAGTTTGCAATTTGTCAGCAGAAAAGGCAATTAGTTCACCGCTGCTGGTGGCGACAAATAGTATTGCATGAAAATAACCTATGTCAAAAATGGCAGCATGAGGAATAGCACTTGAAGCTACCACGCGCCGCGCGTCAGTTTGAATGCGGTAAATGCCTTGATAGTTTTGACCTACAAAAAGGGCTTGCTCTTCCAAAAGGTGATACAAGGCATACACAGTTCCGCTAAGGCGAGCAAAAAGGTAACCTTTTTCAGGTTGATGTTTATTCCACTGCACTAGCATGCCGTCGCTGCCTGCTGAGTAGAAACTATCCCCTCCAGCCAGTGCTAAGGCGTATACGCTATCTACATGCCCCGTGAAAGTAGCCAACTTTTTTACTTGTATTCTTGTTTGCACTTGAATTGTTTGTCTATTTTTGTATAAAGCGCATTAAATTATGCATCAATGCTCCTTGCTTTAACATGCACAAACACTTTTTGTTTTTATTTGGCTTTGTGGGAATATGTTGCTTGAATTTTGCTCAACAAACTGATTTTCAACGCTTATCAGCATGGCATACCGAAGCTGATGCAGTGTTAGGTTATCAGCGGTTTATTGCAAATGGCGGCGACTACGACACCCTCTCTCCTGAACAAGTCGATAAACTCACTTACCAAGCGCTTGCCAATTACTACGGACCTAATTTGCCCCATGAGAATTTTGCAAGAAATCACTTGTTAGCTTTAAGTGCTTACCGCAAAAAGGATTTGACAGATGCTGTTGATTATGTTTACTTAGCTCTTAAATGGGCTAATAAAATCAACAACGATTATTGCCGAGCAGCAGCCTTTCGCTTGTTAGCTGATTTTTATTACAGAAAAGGGCAGTATGACTCAGCTTTGCACTATCAAATACAAGCCCTTGTGCAATACCAGCAGTTGAACAACCCCACCCTTGTAGGGGTAATGATGTACCAAATTGGAAATCTTTACTACGATGCCAGCGATTACCCTCACGCCCTCAGTTACTTGGGCGATTTTATCAAAGCAGATAGACGCCATAATATCAAAAACACCCTTGATGCTTATGATCGAATAGGGCGCATTTATCAGTACTTAGGTAAGTACGACCTTGCTATCGGTTACTTTGAACAAGTAGCCACACTTGCCCAGCTGTACAATAGACCGCAATGGTTTAGCGTTGCCAAAGGAAATGTCGGAAAAACTTACCTGCTCAAGGGAAAGTATCAGGAAGCGATTCCCTTGTTGGAAACAAGTTATTTTTCTGCTTTGAAGAGTCAGGATACTACCCTTGCGATGGTGGAAAACTGTGCCTTGGTAGAAACCTATCTTCATCTTAAGCAGCCCCGGCGCGCCACGGAATTACTTGAGCGAGTGCGACACTTTCACCTTGCTTCCCTAAAACCAGAAGCCCAGATAGCATATTGGCACTGTCAGTACTATTATGAAAAATCCATCGGCAATTTTCGCAACGCTCTTGCTGCTTATGAGAAATACATTCAACTGGAGGACTCAGTAAAAAATTTCCGCGCTCAAAAGCAACTTGAACAAGTATATACCTTAAGCAGAACTGCTTTGCAAAAGGTCGAAAACAAATTAAACAAGGAAAAAGCAGAAGCCTTTGAAGATAAGCGCAATATTTTCTTGTTTGGCAGCAGCCTACTGGCAGTTTTTGCGATTTTTACGCTGTTCTTTCTTGTTCGGCTCAATAGACGGCTTGCTAACACTAACAAAGAACTTAAACGCAGTGAAGCAGAAATTAGAACAAAAAATCAACTGTTAGAAAAGCAAAATCAACAAATTGCCCAGCAGACCTCCACTTTAGAGCAACTGGTAAAAGAACGCACACGGGAACTAGAAGCTACTATCAAAGTGCTCAACAGCCGCAATAAAGACTTAGAGCAATTTTCCTACATTCTTTCCCATAACATTCGCTCTCCTATTGCGCAAATTATGGGTTTGGTCAATTTGCTTAATTTCCTGCCTACTGGCGATCCTTCTTATAAAGAAATACTCTTCAACCTACAACGAGCAACCAATCATTTGGACCAAGTCATCAAAGACTTAAATATCATTATTTCCACTCGCCAGAACTTTGATGCCATCAAGGAAAAAGTGGATATGGAAAACCTGATTCGACAAGTGATACAAGGGTTGGAAGCTAATATCACAGAAGCGCAGGCAGTGATTCAATATGACTTCAGCCTAGTTCCTGTATTGTATACCATTAAAAGCTATTTGCATAGCATCTTGCACAATCTCATTTCCAATGCTATTAAATACCGCTCAGAGGCTCGCCCCTGCATAGTAGCCGTTTCTGCCGACCTAATTGATAATTTTTGCTGCATTAATGTGGCTGATAACGGTTTAGGCATTGATTTGGAAAAAATTGACGCCTATAAAATTTTTGGTCTTTACCAACGCATGCACACCCATGTAGAAGGCAAAGGACTAGGGCTATACATGGTGAAAACACAAGTAGAATCACTGGGCGGAACCATTAGCGTAGAAAGTACGCCAGCAGTAGGAACTCTGTTTAGAGTGATGCTACCTCTGTAAAATAATTTGACAAAAATTGCTCAAATCCTTTCTCTCTACTTCTTGGCAGCTTTATCGATTGCCTGAGCCGCTAAACCCCTATTTTTGTTCATGGAATTTGCCACAGCGTACCCTCTACTAGCTCGCATTAATTCCCCTCAAGCCCTCCGACAACTTCCGTTGCAGGAATTGCCTCAGCTTTGTAGCCAACTGCGGCAGTTTATCATAGACCACGTATCTGTTTACGGAGGACATCTGGGAGCAAGTTTGGGCACGGTAGAGCTTACAGTGGCTTTGCACTACGTGCTACAAACGCCTGAAGATGTTCTCATTTGGGACGTAGGCCATCAAGCATATGGTCATAAAATTCTTACGGGCAGACGAGATCAATTTCATACCAACCGACAATGGAAAGGCATTGCAGGTTTTCCAGTTCGTTCAGAAAGTCCTTACGACGCCTTTGGAACGGGGCATGCCTCTACTTCCATTTCAGCTGCTTTGGGCATGGCTAATGCCTCGTGGCTTTTGGGAAATCACCAACGAGTGCACGTAGCCGTTATCGGCGATGGCGGACTGACTGCAGGGATGGCATTTGAAGCACTCAACCACGCAGCAAGCCATCTTCAGCGGCACTTAAATTTGCTTGTCATTGTAAATGACAACGGCATTTCAATTGATGCTAATGTGGGAGCGCTTCACGAAGAAATGCAACAATGGGGAACTAACAACAGCAGTGGCAATTTTTTTCGCTCGCTCAAGATTCCTTACTATGGAATTGCTAACGGACATGAGGTAATTGAACTGGTGGACTTGTTGAGGAAATTGCGGCAACAAAATGGCTTGCGATTGCTTCATTGCCGCACCGTGAAAGGCAAAGGGCTCCAACTGGCTGAGCAAAACCAAACGCGTTGGCATGCCACTGGAAAATTTGACAAAGTTACTGGCAAGGCATTGGGGCAAGAAAATTCCTCTGCTGTTAAATATCAAGAAGTATTCGGGCAAACCCTACTGGAGCTGGCAAAGCAAAATCCTCGTATTGTGGCTATTACTCCAGCTATGCTTTCAGGAGCCTCTCTCAACCAGATGATGCACACATTTCCAGAGCGAACTTTTGACGTAGGCATTGCCGAGCAGCACGCAGTTACTTTTGCCGCTGGACTGGCTGCACAGGGCATGTTGCCTTACTGTCATTTGTACTCCACTTTTGCCCAAAGAGCTTACGACCAGATCATTCACGATGTTTGTTTACAAAATCTCAAAGTAATTTTTTGCATTGACCGCGCAGGGCTAGTAGGAGCCGATGGCGCAACTCACCAAGGAGCTTTTGACCTTGCTTTTTTGCGTTGCATTCCCAATCTAATAATTGCCGCTCCTATGGATGAAGTAGAGCTACGCCACTTGCTTTACACTGCCCAAACGGAGGCAATACAACAACCCTTTGCTATTCGATATCCACGAGGGCATGGTGTTTTGTCTCACTGGCGGCAACCTTTTCAAAAAATTCCTGTCGGTAAAGGGAGAGTGTTAAGACAGGGCGGAGAAATAGCCGTTTTAAGCATCGGACAGGTGGGAAATTTTGTTGAGCAAGCTATTTTGCAACTTAACAGCCAAGGGTTTGCTATTAGCCATTACGATATGCGATTTGTCAAGCCATTGGATGAAGTGTTGTTGCATCAAGCCGCTGCCCATAAAGCCATTTTAACGGTAGAGGATGGTACTATAATGGGAGGTTTTGGCTCTGCAGTATTGGAGTGGCTCAGCGAGCACGGCTATCATTTGCCAGTCAAGCGGCTGGGCATACCAGATGAATTTATTCCTCATGGCGAGCCCGCTCAGCAATATCGTTATTGCCGCTTCGATGTGGAGCACATTGCAACTTGTTTAGTGGAACTAAGTCGCCAAGTTCAGCAAGCCAATTGATAAACTATAAACTCTTTTTGTTATGAGGATGCGTTGTTTTTTAATCGGTTGCATTGGGGCTACATTAATAGGATTGCAAGCACAACAGGCAAAATCACAAAGTGAGGAACCTGCTAAAAATTTAATCAAGGCAAATTTGCTCAGCCCCGTAGTGCGGACAGGTTCGTTTTTTTACGAGCGCGCTTTGAATGAAAAAAGCGCGCTACAGCTAGGAATTTTCTACACAGGAAGTTCAGTTTTCGGCACTTTGTTTCGTGGCATTGGCATTACTCCAGAGTATCGCTTCTATGTCTCAGAAAGCAAACAAGCACCTGCAGGATTTTACGTTGCTCCCTTTTTGCGCTATCAAAACCTTAGGCTGATTGACAAGGACAACACCAATCTGACTGCAGATTATACTTCCTTCGGCGGAGGGGTATGTGTGGGCAATCAATGGCTGTTCAAAAACCAAGTCAGTTTAGATTTATTTGGTGGACCATCATTCAATGCCACTTCTTTGACTACCCGCAACGGCGCTACCCGTGAAGATTTCTTTTTGGGCAATTTGGGGTATTTTTCTTTCCGCTTCGGCATTACGCTGGGCTTTGCTTTCTAACTCCGCTGGTAATTGCTTTTTCCAAAGTTGATATGTGCCCTTGTCAGTAATGGCAAGGGCATTTTTACTTTTTTGCCTTTAATCTAAAACGACTGTCATACCTGGTAAATTTTTTAATCGCTGCATTGAGGTGAAAATAAGCTAAATCTTTCTTATGGCGCCTCTTAAGCACTTGCTTATTTCAAATTTGCACTAAATTACATGGCTCAACAACTAATTTTGACGCACATGAAAGAACAATCCTTACTTGCGGCAGGGCTTGTAGGTTTGTTATGGACTTTCTTTCTACAAGCTCAGCCTTCTTCTTATCAAAACCATGAACAACGCACTGCACGTTTGAGAAACCTTGCTTCAGCAAACAGCGCACTGGCAAGGTTGCAGTCCATTGGCAAAAGTCGTGGCCAACGCGATATTTGGCTGCTGACTTTAAGCAAGGGAGAAGCTAGTAAAAAACCTGCTTTGCTAATTGCCGCTGGCATAGAAGGAGCTCACCTTGCTGGAACGGAAATGGCCATCCGCATGGCGGAGAAAATACTTGCTAACGTTTCCAAGGACTCCATCGCCAAGTTACTTGAAACCAAAACCCTTTACGTGGTTCCTTCAGTTAATCCTGATGCACAAGAGCAATGGAGCGCTCGCCCGCGCTACGCTCGCAGTGAAAATGCTTTGGATTACGACAATGACCGCGATGGAAGGCTCAACGAAGACCCTTTTGAAGACCTCAATGGAGATGGGCTAATTACTATGGTGCGCGTAGAGGACCCTAGTGGTACTTTCGTTCCTTCCAGTGAAGAGCCGCGCATACTGGTAAAAGCCGACCCTACCAAAGGCGAAGTAGGAAAATACTTGCTCCTCACCGAAGGAATAGACAACGACAAGGATGGCAATTTTAACGAAGACGGCGCTGGCGGAGTTCACATAGACAAAAATTTTACTTTTGACTATCCCATTTTTACAGATGGCTCGGGAGATTATGCAGCCTCCGAGCCAGAAACACGAGCTTTGCTAGATTTTCTGTACAACTCGCCCAATATTTTTGCAGTGCTTACCTTTGGTCCTGCTAATAATCTTAGTGAAGCTCCCAAATTCGACCAAGCTAAAGTAAACCGCCGAGTTATCACTGGATTTACCCAGAAAGATGTCAGTGCAATGGAGCAGGTCTCTAAGCTCTATAACTCGTTAGGGTTCAAAGAGGCTCCTTCCATGCCGCAGACCAAAGGCAATTTTGCCCAAACTGCCTACTTTCACGCAGGAAGGTTTAGTTTTACCACTCCTGGCTGGTGGGCTCCTAAGGTAGAAGCTCCTAAGGACACTACTAAAAAGGCAGAGGCTACTGCTTCCGCAACTACAAGCACGCGCAGTACAGCTACTTCCACTACCACTCCTGAAAATGATGAAATCCGCTTTCTGAAATGGGCGGACAAGGAGCAACTTACTGACGTATTTGTGCAATGGAAAGAAATTCGGCATCCTGACTTTCCTGATAAGAAAGCAGAAGTAGGTGGAATAGCTCCCTATGCTAAACTCAATCCACCTATAAAGTATTTGGAGGAAACAACTGACAAGCACGTCAAATTTATCGCCAGCCTGGCTATGCAAATGCCTCAGGTGGAAATTGTCAACCTTTCTACTGAATCCTTAGGCAATGGACTGCATCGAGTTACGCTTAAAGTGCTAAACAAAGGATTACTGCCTACCTATGCCGATATAGGCGACCGCATTCGCTGGGTTAAAAAAATTAAAACAGAATTGTTTCTAGCAAATGGTCAGTCCATTCTCGCTGGCAAAAAAATTAACCTGCGCAACGCTTTGGCTGCTGGCGAATCAGAAGAATACAGCTGGCTTATTTCAGGCAGCGGCAAGGTGACTATCCAAGCTGGCTGCCCCACAGCCGGTATGGCTACCGCAGAAGTTACCTTGCGCTAATGAGAAACTTTAAACCACTTAACGCATATGACGAACAAAACACTTTCTACAGCAGTGTTATCCAGCATTTGGTGCATTGCCGCTTTTGCTCAGCAAATAGACCCGGACCTTACAGGCATGCGTGCTTTGGGAACTCCTGCCAATCCCAAAGTAAAATGGTCGTGGAACTATTACATGGACTATGCCAGCATCATGCGTCTTTCCCAAGAACTGGCAAAAGCCCATCCTAACTTGGTTAAAATCGAAAATATTGGCAAGTCCACTCAAGGGCGGGATATGATTGTACTCGCCGTTACTGATTATCAAACGGGCATTCCAGACCGCAAGCCCGGTTTTTGGATCGATGGCGGCATCCACGCTAATGAGTTACAGGGAACCCAATTTGCCATGTACACTGCGTGGTATTTAGCCGAAAACTTTGGCAAAATAGAATTCATTACCGAGCTGTTGCGCGATAGGATTTTTTACATTTTACCCTCTCTTAGCCCTGACTCACGCGAGGCTTTTCTATTCAAGCCCAATACTCCCAACTCCTCTCGGACAGGGCAAGTACCCCTTGACGACGATGGGGATGGCTACATAGATGAAGACGACTACGACGACCTTGATGGCGACGGAAATATTACCATGATGCGCCGCCGCTCTCCGAATGGTCGTTGGAAAGAAGACCCCAACTACCCAGGACGAATGATTCCTGCTAAAGCTGATGAAAAAGGAGAATACGAAATGCTTGGTTTCGAAGGTATCGATAACGATGGAGATGGAAGAGTAAACGAAGATGGACCAGGCACCTACGATCCCAATCGCGACTGGGGCTGGAACTGGCAACCTGACTACATCCAAAACGGTGCTTTTTACTATCCTGGCACTCTGGTTGAAACCCGCAATGTGAAAAACTTTATTTACAACCACCGCAACATTGCAGGTTCTCAAAGCTATCACAACTTTGGAGGAATGTTCTTGCGCGGACCAGGTGCAGAAGAAGACCAAAGTTTTTATTTGCCTAGCGACATTGCTGTTTATGACCTCATCGGCAAGCAAGGAGAAAAGATGATTCCAGGATATAATTACTACGTCATTTGGAAAGACCTTTACACTGTTTATGGCGGCGCAGTGGATTGGCTTGCCCTAGCACGCGGCGTGTTTGCATTCTCTAACGAAATCAACACCTCTTACCGACTTTTCAACCGACGTTCTAACGAAAGCCGCTTCCAAAATGAAGAATTCAACGAGTTTGACAAGTACTTGCTTTTTGGAGATGCTTATGTAAAGTGGAAGCCTTACAAGCATCCCCAATATGGAGAGATAGAAATAGGCGGCAATAAGAAAAACAACATCCGCAACACGCCTGGCTTTATGCTGGAAGAGGAAGGACATCGCAACATGGCTTTTACTTTGCTGCATGCCTATCACTTGCCTAAGCTGGAAATTACTGAAATTAAGTCCAAGCGCTTGCCGGGAGGGCTGACAGAAGTTACTGCCACAGTTATCAACACTCGCGCTATTCCAACGCATTCAGCCCATGACCTCAAGTATAAAATTGAACGACCTGACTACATTACTCTTAAAAATGCGCAGGTGATCAGCGGCATGATTGTGGAAGATGAAGACCTCAACATTACCCGCGAACAAAAGTACAATCCACAGACAATTGAAGTGCCCAACATCCCTGGTACGCTTACAGGCACAGCAGGAGGTGGCTTTGGGGGAAGTGGTGGCAATTACGCAGTAAAAGTTCGCTGGATTGTGCGCGGCACCGCAGAGAAGTACACTGTGGAAGTAGATAGCATGAAAGGCGGAGTGGTAACTAAAACTCAATAGCCTGCTTTTCGGTCCCTACTGCCAGTGCTAAAAGAGCGCTGGCAGTATTTCTATCGGGAGAATGACGGGAATCGAACCCGCGACCTCCAGAGCCACAATCTGGCGCTCTAACCAGCTGAGCTACATCCTCCGTAAATCTAGCAGCAAAAATATCGTTTAAGCCCCTAAAATCAAACTTAGCGGTCAAACAAAATTCTTTCACCCATTTTGCTCTCATTAAACTTGCCCTTAGAAAAAGCCAAATGCCCAGAAACAATAGTATGGGAAATAGTAGCTCTGAAAGTATGTCCTTCCAAAGGCGACCAACCGCATTTGTAAAGCAAGTTGTGCTTGCTTACAGTATATGGGCAGTTTAAGTTTACCACCACTAAATCAGCCCAGTATCCCTCGCGGATGAAACCGCGTTCTTTGATCTGAAAACATATGGCAGGAGCATGACTCATTTTTTCCACTACTTGTGTTAAACTAATTTTGCCTTGCGCAACAAAATCTAACATCATTTGCAAGCCGTGTTGCACCAGTGGCAAGCCCGAAGGCGCTTTCCAATAGCCTTGTGACTTTTCCTCCCACGTGTGAGGGGCATGGTCTGTAGCAATAACATCAATTCGGTTGTCTAAAACAGCTTGCAGGATTGCCTCCTTGTGCCGAGCTTCTTTTATGGAAGGATTGCACTTAATCCGAGTGCCTAAGGTATAATAATGTTGAGCATCAAACCAAAGGTGATGGACGCAAGCCTCTGCAGTGATGCGCTTTTGAGCTAAAGGAACGCGATTGTCGAAAAGCGCTGTTTCTTCAGCAGTGGAAATATGCAAAATGTGCAAGCGAGTGCCATGGCGCCGAGCCAATTCAATAGCTAGTGTAGAAGATTTTAAACAGGCATCTACGTTGCGTATATCAGCATGGCAGTAAATGGGCACATTTTCTCCGTACTCTTGTCGGTAAAGGGTTGTTTGGGCTGCAATGGTGGCTTCATCTTCGCAATGGGTGGCAATCAGCAAAGGACATTGGCTAAAAATGGCTTCTAAGGTATTGGGATCGTCCACTAACATATTACCTGTAGAAGAGCCCATGAAAATTTTGACGCCACACACTCGGCGCGGGTCGGTGCGCAGTACTTCTTCTAAATTATCGTTAGAAGTGCCCATGAAAAACGAGTAATTGGCTAAAGAAGTCTTTGCTGCGATAGCGTATTTTTCCTCTAGCAATTCTTGAGTAAGAGTAGGGGGCATGGTGTTAGGCATTTCCATGAAAGAGGTAACCCCGCCTGCTACCGCTGCCTTAGACTCAGTGGCAATGGTGGCTTTATGAGTCAATCCTGGCTGGCGAAAATGCACTTGATCATCAATTGCGCCAGGCAAAAGGTATTCGCCAGCGGCATCGATTAGGTAGTCAGCTTTTACATGGGCTAAACTCCCTTCAATGCGCTCAATTCGACCATTTTTAACAAGCACGTCCTTTTGCAAAATTTTCCCTTCATTGACCAACTGGGCGTTTAGAATCAAAATGGCAGGCAACATGAACCAAACAGCAATTTGCCAGTAAAGTAACTACTTTTGTGCTAAAGCCAAGTTATGAGTCAAATCATCCGCACATTAATTGAGAGCTATCCCTTGCAAGTGCAAAATGCCATTGAACTGGGAAGGAGTCAGCGCATAAAAATTCTCTCTGAAGAAATTCGCCATATTGCTATTGCAGGGCTTGGTGGCTCAGGTATCGGCGGCAGTTTGGTGAAAATGCTCACAGCGCAAAGTTTGTCTCTTCCTTTAGAAGTGCTTAAAAGTTATGACGTACCTGCTTGGATTGATAGCCATACTTTACTAATAGCTTCCTCTCACTCAGGAAATACAGAAGAAACCCTCACTGTTGCACAAATAGCTGCCCAACGCGGTGCAAAAATTATTGCCATTACTACGGGAGGCAAACTAGAAGCGATGGCAAAAACCAATGGCTGGGGTTTGGTACTCATGCCCTTTGAACACCCTTGTCCAAGGCAGTACTTGGCTTATTCGCTTGTTCAACAATTGTGGGTTTTAGTTCATGCTAGACTTATTTCCAGTAGCTTTGTCGATGACCTAGCAGAGGGAGCCAATTTTGTCAAAACGGTCTTTGCAGAAGGGGCGTTGCCACAACAAGCTGAGAAAATGGCTCAAGAATGCAAAGACAGGTTAGTATTTATTTACGCCGATGAACGACTGGCAGCCTTAGCTGTGCGTTTTCAACAACAACTCAACGAAAACGCCAAGCAAATAGCCCACGTAAACGTATTTCCAGAAATGAACCACAATGAACTGGTCGGCTGGCGACTGCCAGAAGAAATCTTGAGCCGTTCAGTGGTGTTTTTGTTGCGCTCCCAGTACAATCATCCGCGTGTAGAAACGCGTTTAGAACTGTGCCACTCCATTTTCCAGCAACGCGCTGCAAAGGTGCTAAACATTTTTCTGCAGGGAAGCTCTTTGCTAGCTCAAACCTTGTACTTTATTCACCTAACTGACTGGATTTCCTACTTTCTTGCCCAGATCAACGGCGTAGATGCTTATGAAATTGACGTAATTCATCAGCTAAAAAACCAACTAGCCAAGCAAGAAGCATGATAGAGCGCATCAAAGTAGTAATTCAAACAGTGGAAAATGCCAATCCAGTTTGTGCCTTTGAATCTCCTTTGCTGACGGGTTATTCCGGAAAGCGCCTCATTGCCGTTCTACAAGGATTGACTTCCTTGTTTAGGGAAAATCAACAGCTTTGTTACTTGGAAATTGGTGTTTTTCAAGGTTTAACCTTGCTTTCTGTGGCAGGCGCCAATCCAGAAGTAGCTTGCTTTGGCATAGATAACTTTCAAACTTACGACCCGGAAAAACAAAACATGCGCATTTTCATGGAACGCCGCCAAAAACTAGGGCTTGACAATGCGCACTTAATTAACTTAGACTATGAAGATGCCTTTGAAAATTTATACGCTCACACCAAAGGACGCAAAATCGGTCTCCTGTTCATTGATGGACCTCATGACTACCGCAGCCAACTCATGGGATTGATGTTGGCGATGCCTTATCTCTCTGAAAATGCCGTGATTGTGGTAGATGATAGCAATTACCTCCATGTACGGCAAGCCAACACCGATTTTTTGATGACCCATCCTGAGTATAAACTCATTTTCCAATCCTACACGCCTTGCCATCCTGTTAATATGACAGCAGAACAAGCCGAAAGAGCGCGGCAAGACTGGTGGAATGGAGTAAATATCATTGTGCGAGATAAGGATAACGTATTGCCTAGCATGTATCCACCCACTCGCCGCAATCGCATTTTGTTTGAAAACGACCATTTTACTCATTCCTCTCGCATTGGGGAACTCTCGCCGCGCGCTTTGACTGTTCTCAATTTGCTTTTTACAGGTAGGTGGATGCGCGCTGTCAAAAATCTCTACATGGCTTACAAAGAATACAAACAACTTTGCCTTAAAAATAGATTTGATGATGCCAACACCTTCCTTGAAGAGGTGCCCCAGTCGTTGATAAAGTGCTAGTAGACTCAACCCAACTCCATAATGGCAATAGCTAGGACCTGATACAATTAGTGAAAAATTGCTTCGAAAGCGCAACTCAAAAAACCCAACTGCAAAAAGCTAAAAAAGCAGTTTTGTGATTCGCGCTGTGCCATTGGGAGCCACCCGCACCAGTACACTTAACTGGCTACTGTTGGAGTCTGGAGGCAAACTATTGATGCTATCCAAGTAACGAGCCCGTGAATAGTCAATGAAATAAGATTCTATGCCTGCTTGTAAATTAATGTGTAAGTATAAGTATGCTTTATCGTGTACGTAAGTATGGGTGGGAGTCACGCGCAAACAAAGGCTTCCCTCCGGACATTGGTGGTACAATCCTACGGGTTCATAAAAGTTGCCTTTTTTTTCTAATTGCAAATAGAGAACATCTCCGTAGTAATAGAGTTTGCCTTGTTGCAAATCATTTGGCAAGGTATCAATTTGCAGAGAGGAAAAAGGATAGGTGAGATTTGCATAATTGCCGCGAACTACATCATGCCACTTGTGGGCTGTAACGCGCAACCTTATTTCTTGCCCCAACCAGATTGGATAAAAGGCATTGACAAACATCCCTGCTAAAATGAACAGTTGAAAGACTATCAAAATCCACAATGGCAAGTTTTTTCTCATGGGTTTTAGGAGTTAGCCAGCACAATATCTTTGAGCGTTTCTACCCAGCGAGGATGATTGTTAAGGCTTTCCACCATTTGCCAATGCTCTCCGCCTGCTTCTTCAAATAGCTTTTTGTATTCCTTGCCAATTTCTACTGTAGTTTCTAAGCAATCGGCAACGAAGGAAGGTGAAAAAGCGAGGACGCGTTTTTTGCCCTCGGCAACTAATTTTTTAATAGTCTCATCGGTATAGGGGCGAATCCAGGGGTCTGTTCCCAAACGCGATTGAAAGGAAGTAGTGTATTGGTCGGGAGTAAGATCTAAGGCTTGTGCTAACAATCGCGAAGTATGAAAACACTGAGCGCGGTAACAAAGTCGATTTACTTCGTAATAAGTATCACAACAGTGTTTGTCTATAATGCAGCGCTGGTAAGGGTCTGCTTTGCGTAGTTGGCGCTCTGGCAACCCGTGATAAGAGAAAATGACGTGGTCAAATTGGTGCTCTTGCAGGTATTTTCGACCCAATTCTGCATAAACGGAGATCATTTTTTGGTTATTGGCGTAAGTGTCGATGAAAGTAATTTGCGGAATTTGTTCCCATTTGCTCAGGCAACGCATTACTTCTTCATGCACCGAGCCTGTAGTAGCCGATGCATACTGAGGAAACAACGGCAAGACGATCATTTTCCTAATGTGTTGACGGCGAAGTTGTTCTAACTGGCTTTCTATACTTGGGTTTTGGTAGCGCATGGCAAGGCGCACTACGTACTGATTGCCTAACTCTTCTTGCAACATCTGACAAACTTCTTGACCATAGACCAGCAATGGCGAACCGCGTTCTGTCCATACTTGCTGGTACATTTTAGCTGAACGGGGAGCTCTAAAGGGGGCAATAATTAAATTGACGAGTAGAAATCGGCTCACCGTTCCTATGTCCATTACTCGCCTGTCGGAGAGAAATTCTCTTAAGTATTTGCGCACATCAACGGGAACAGGCGAGTCAGGAGTGCCTAAATTGACCAACAAAACAGCCGTGTAACTTTTCATATTGCTCTTCTGCCTTGAAAGCAAGGCGGTAAAATAACATTTTCTGTTAGTTTTTTGTTGCCCAACACTGCTTTTGTATTTTGGCATGGAATCAACTTGCAAAGGTGCTGGGTCCAAAACAAGGGTGCTAGTGTAGATTGAGTTGCTGGTGTCTGGCAAAGTTTGTTTTTTATTTCGTTGCAAAAGGTCAAAGCCACCCCTTTAGCAAAAGGGATGGCTTTAGCTTAATTGGGCACAAGACTTTTTAGCATTGTTCAAAGTTTACTCAAGACTCTTGATAGTCTTTTGTGCGCGCTTTGAGAGAAGCTTGCGACTCTTTTAACTGTTCATACTCTTCTTTGGAGTACACGCGGTTTTTCTGGAAGATGCGCATACCTGTTCCGGCAGGAATTAAATGCCCTACGATGACGTTTTCCTTCAAACCAGTGAGGTAGTCAGTTTTGCCGCGAATGGCTGCTTCGCTCAGCACTTTAGTGGTCTCTTGGAAAGAAGCAGCAGAGATCCAGCTTTTAGTACCCAAAGAAGCCTGCGTAATGCCTTGTAAGGTAGGCTTAGAAACAGCAGGTTGTGCATCGCGTACCTTCACCAGTTTAAGGTCTTTGCGCTTGAGGTTAGAATTCTCCTCGCGCAACTTGCGGGCGCTAACAATCATTCCCTTTTTCATCACAGTGGAATCTCCTGGATCTACTACTACCTTCTTGTCCAAAAGGGAGTCATTAACTTCGCGGAAGGTCCATTTATCCACCACCTGCCCAGGTAGGAAAGTAGTATCGCCTGGATCAGTAATTTCTACTTTCTGCATCATCTGGCGGACGATAATTTCAAGGTGTTTGTCGTTAATTTTTACCCCTTGTAAGCGGTACACTTCTTGAATTTCGTTTACTAGATACTCTTGAACGGCAGTAGGTCCTTTAATTGCCAGGATGTCTGCGGGAGAAATGGCACCATCGGAAAGAGGGGTTCCTGCTTTCACGTAGTCATTTTCTTGTACTAGAATGTGCTTTGAAAGCGGCACCATGTACTTCATTTCCACTCCTTCGCGGCTTTTAACGTAAATTTCGCGGTTGCCGCGCTTAATGCCGCCGTAGCTTACTACGCCATCTATTTCACTCACGATAGCAGGATTAGAGGGGTTGCGCGCCTCAAACAATTCAGTTACTCGCGGCAAACCACCTGTAATATCGCGCGTTTTGCCAATAGTGCGCGGAATTTTTACCAATACCTGACCAGCTCGAACTCGTTGACCATTTTCTACCGCCAAGTGGGCTCCTACGGGTAAGTTACTGCTGTATTGCTCTTTGGTTTCTGGATTGCGAATAATGATAGCAGGGTTTTTAGACTTGTCTTTGGTTTCAATGATTACTTTTTCGCGGTGGCCAGTCTGCTCGTCGTATTCTTCGTGATAAGTGATACCCTCCTCGATGGCTTCAAATTCCACAATGCCATCGTACTGAGACAAAATAACAGCATTGAATGGATCCCAAAAGCAAATCTCTTGACCTTTTTCTACTATATCGCCTTCTTTTACGCGAAGGAAGGCGCCGTAGGGTACGTTATGGGTAATTAAATTTTGCCCTGTTTCTGGATTGACAATGCTTACTTCTGCTGAGCGAGCCATTACTACTTCAAGTTGCTCTCCTGTAGGAGCTAGCGTAGTTACTTTGCGCATTTCTTCAAACTTGATTCGCCCACTGTATTTGGCCACAATGTTAGACTCTACAGCAATATTGGAAGCCGCACCACCTACGTGGAATGTGCGCAGGGTGAGTTGCGTACCTGGTTCACCAATGGATTGAGCTGCAATAACACCTACTGCATCGCCAATTTGAGCCAGTTTGCCAGTGGCTAAGTTGCGACCATAGCATTTGGCACAAACGCCTTGACGAGTTTCGCAGGTGAGCACGGACCGAATTTCTACTGCTTCTATGCCCGCTTCTTCGATGCGATATGCAATATCTTCATCTATTTCTTGACCCGATTCTACAATGAGTTCTCCCGTGGTGGGGTGGTGAATATCATGCACTGATACCCGTCCCAAAATGCGCTCGGAGAGCTTTTCTATAATTTCCTCCTGATTTTTTAGTGCTGTAATAGTTATACCGCGCAAGGTACCACAGTCTTCTTCATTGACCACTACGTCTTGAGCAACATCCACCAAACGGCGAGTGAGGTAGCCAGCATCAGCAGTTTTGAGGGCTGTATCGGCAAGACCTTTGCGCGCACCGTGAGTGGAAATAAAGTACTCCCCTACGTCGAGACCTTCTTTTAGGTTGGATAGGATGGGGTTCTCAATAATTTCGCCTACTGAACCTTGAAGGTTTTTCTGCGGCTTTGCCATCAGTCCGCGCATGCCGCCTAGCTGGCGCACTTGTTCACGCGAGCCACGTGCCCCTGAGTACATCATCATGTAAATGGGATTAAAGCCAGCGCGGTCTTCTTCTAATTCCTTGATTAAGGTATTGCTGATGCTGTTGTTGACCCGCGTCCAAATGTCAATAATTTGGTTATAGCGTTCATTGTCAGTAATTAAGCCCATGTAGTAGTTATTCCAGACGGCGTCTACCTCTTTTTGGGCTTCTTCTATGAGTTGTTTCTTAGATTGAGGGATTTTGATATCGTCTAAGCCAATGGAAAGCCCTCCTTTGTAAGCGGCTTGAAAACCCAGATACTTGATATCGTCCAAAAACTGGGCTGTGCGCGACATGCCCACGATTTTGAACACTTGTCCGATGATAGTTTGTAGCTTTTTCTTAGTGAGCTCTTCATTAATAAAGCCTACTTCTTTTGGCACTACTTGGTTAAAAATCACCCTGCCGGCAACAGTTTCGATCATTTTAGTTTCCAGTTGCTTGGTTTGCTCATTGCGCACCTGCACCCGCACTTTGATGAAGGCATGTTTGTCTAGTTTGCCTTCGTTGATGGCAATAATTACTTCTTCTGGTGAATAAAATGATTTGCCTTCTCCTTTCACAGGATGCTCTGGAGTGGACTTGCGACCCTTAGAAAGGTAGTACAAGCCCAATACCATGTCTTGGGAGGGCACTGTAATAGGGGAGCCGTTGGCAGGGTTAAGGATGTTGTGCGAAGAAAGCATGATTAGAGAAGCTTCCAGAATAGCTTCTTGCCCTAGTGGGACGTGCACTGCCATTTGGTCGCCATCGAAGTCGGCGTTGAAAGCGGTGCATACCAACGGGTGAAGTTGGATAGCTTTTCCTTCAATGAGTTTAGGTTGAAATGCCTGAATGCCCAAGCGGTGCAGGGTAGGAGCTCGATTGAGCAACACAGGATGCCCTTTGAGCACATTTTCGAGGATATCCCATACTACAGGGGATTTGCGGTCCACTATCTTTTTGGCTGATTTGACAGTTTTCACAATGCCGCGCTCAATGAGCTTGCGAATAATAAACGGCTTGAAAAGCTCGGCGGCCATATCTTTGGGCAAGCCACATTCATGCAATTTGAGTTCTGGACCTACTACAATCACGGAACGGCCTGAGTAGTCGACTCGTTTGCCGAGCAGGTTTTGTCGGAAGCGTCCTTGCTTGCCCTTGAGCATATCGGAGAGGGATTTTAAAGCGCGGTTGCCATCTGAGCGCACTGCATTGACCTTGCGCGAATTGTCAAATAGCGAATCTACCGCCTCTTGAAGCATGCGCTTTTCGTTGCGCAGGATGACTTCTGGGGCTTTAATGTCGATTAAGCGCTTAAGGCGGTTATTGCGGATAATAACGCGGCGATACAAGTCATTGAGGTCAGAAGTAGCAAAGCGACCACCGTCCAACGGCACCAGAGGGCGCAACTCAGGCGGAATCACTGGCACCATGCGAATGATCATCCATTCAGGGCGGTTTTCTATGCGCATGTTAGCACTGCGGAAGGCTTCTACTACTTTGAGTCGCTTCAAGGCTTCTGATTTGCGTTGTTGGGAGGTATCATTAGCCGCCATGTCGCGCAGTTCATAGGAAAGCTCGTCTAGGTTAAGGCGCGATAGCATCATTTCAAGTGCTTCTGCGCCCATTTTGGCGATGAATTTGTCGGGATGAGTATCTTCTAGCTGTTGGTTTTCGCGCGGCAGGGAGTCTAATAATTCAAGATATTGTTCTTCGGTCAAAAAATCGCCTTCTTTGAGTCCTTTGAGGTCCTTGAGAATTCCAGGTTGAATAACTACATAACGTTCATAGTAAATAATTTGGTCGAGCTTTTTACTAGACAAGCCTAGCAAGTAACCAATCTTGTTGGGTAGGGAACGAAAATACCAGATATGAGCCACGGGAACCACCAGTTCGATGTGCCCCATGCGCTCGCGGCGGACTTTTTTTTCGGTTACTTCTACTCCACAGCGGTCGCAGATAATGCCCTTGTAACGGATGCGCTTGTATTTACCGCAGTGGCATTCCCAGTCTTTTACCGGTCCGAAGATGCGTTCGCAAAACAAACCGCCCATTTCGGGCTTGTAAGTGCGGTAATTGATGGTTTCAGGCTGCGTAACCTCACCGTAGGAGCTTTCTTTGATGGATTCGGGAGAAGCAAGACTGATGGTAATTCTGGTAAAGTCGTTGCTAATCTTCTTGTTTTTTTTGAACGCCATGTATAAAGTGCGGTTTGTGTTTTGAATCAGCAAAGGTACTCTAAAAAAACTTTTTTCCCATATTTACAAGCCTTTGGCTATTTCTTTGTGCTTGAAAGAAATTTCAAAACTAAAAAAGCGGTTTTTCGGCAAAAGCACTAAATTTGCACTCCTTTTTTTGGGCTGGTAAATTGTTAATTGCCATGGACTTAATAAAGCTAGTAGAGCAGGAATATGCAGCCAAAAGGGCATCAATTCCTGATTTTAAAGCAGGGGATACTATCAATGTACACGTCAAGATTGTAGAAGGCAACAAAGAACGCATTCAACAATTTCAAGGAGTAGTAATACAGCGCAGAAATAAGGGCACTAACGGTGAAACGTTCACGGTTCGCAAAGTGTCTAACGGAGTAGGAGTAGAACGCATTTTTCCCCTGCTTTCACCTAGCATTGACAAAATTGAAATAGTGCGCCGCGGTGCGGTACGTCGAGCTAGGCTATTTTATTTGCGTCGTCTTGCTGGAAAAGCAGCTCGCATCAAAGAAAAGCTCAACTAACTTCTTTCACCTAGCCAATCTAACTCATTGCCAACTGCTTAAAAGCCGTTGGCTTTTTTATTTGGCAAAATTTGCATTTTTTGTACGCTTTATTGACAAAGTGAGTCTTTTTGCTGCTATACAGTTAGTATTTTGTAAAAAAAATTACAGCATTTTGTAGCCTACTAAAAAGTCGGAGCGAGCGCCGAAGGGACGGAAATAAACAAAAATTTCGTAAGTGTTCTGTGTTTGCCCGTGATTGCCTTCGAGCAACGCGTCATCGCGCATGCCATTGTGGCGCAAAACAGAGTATTGATAATCGTAAATTCCTTGTTTGAGCAACAAAACGCATCGATAGGCTTGCTCATCAGGATAGTATTTCATTTGATAGGGTTCTTCGAGGCGCCAGTCAGAAAAACTACCCGTGACGAATACTTTGCCCTCCTGAAGGGGAGGGCTTTTTAAGGTAAAGACAACTTCGGCATAATCAGCTTCAGTGCCAGAGTCGCGGTTACCTTGAACGGTAGCAATTACAAATCTTCCGTTTTGGTCAGCAAACAGGCGATTGTATGCCCAGCCATTGCGGCTTTGGTCGGCGGCGATGAAAACTTTATTTACATGAGGATGCAAATTAATTTGAGCTACGTTGAACAAAGGCGTATTTAAGTTAGAAATATTGAAAGAACGAAACTCGTTACCGCCTTTAAAGTGCCGTTCTGGCATGAAGTTATCAAACTGCAATACTTTTTCGTAAGCTCGTACAAAGGAAGGTTGCCAGTCGCGCTGCATGTTATCCCAGCGAAAATTTTGGCGCACCATGACGCGAATTTGCTGGGGGGTTATTACTGGTAAATTTCCATAGCTAATTGTAAAATCTATTTGCTGATTGCGGAAAGATTCCTCCACACCCACAGGATTTTTTACCACAGCATTGATACCTGCTAGCGGCTCATAAACCATAAACCGACGCGAGAGAAACAAATTTTCCTCATTTCCTTCTTCGTAGACCACTAACAGATAGTTGCCCGACAGCTGCACTGGCGGAACCTCAAAGCGGTAGTGCACAAAATTTACCTTCGTGTTAAACGAAAGTTGCCTATCTGTGATAAAAAATTCGTTATAAGTTTGCAAATATTCTACAGGACTAAGGTGAGATATTTGCCAGTCCGCTGTGCAGTTGATAATTTTTACTGCCAGTCGCTCCATTTGGTCAGTAAGTTTGTCAAAAGTCAGTAATAATTTTCCATCCTTGAGAATAACTGGAGGCAGTAGTTGGCTTTGCCAAGGATTGCCCGTGATGGGATAAAGCTGCACAGTGCGAATCTCTGGCTGATAAACAAAATCTTCTATTTTCAAATGATCGGGAAAGGCTTCAAGTTGGGTTGCCAAAAGCCAAATAAAAACTGGTGGCAAAGTAAATTTTTTATTCATCGCCAGCTATATTTACAATTTACTAATTTTTATGCCAAAATCTTCAGCTACTAAATCAGCTACAATTTTTGCCGAGCAAAGGCTAAGTGGAATGCCTCCTCCGGGATGCACACTACCACCACAGAAATACAAATTTTTTATTTTGTTGGAAAAATTAGCGTGTCGGAGAAAGGCTGCGTAGCGGTTGTTACTGCTATTGCCGTAAAGGGCGCCCATGGCGGAGGAGGTGCGCTGCTCTATTCCTCTTGGGTCTAAAACGGCTTCAGTAGCAATAAGCGGAGCGATGGAAATATTCAGCAAGCGGCTTAATTTGGCAATGATGTACTCTCGCGCTTGAGGAATTAACTCGTCCCAGTTTTGCCCTGTATTATTGGGAACATTAATCATGACAAACCAATTTTCGCACCCTTGTGGGGCATCATCAGGCTTATACTTGCTAGTAATATTGATGTAAACAGTAGGATCGTGATAAATCGTCTTTTTGTCGAAAATGTGTGCAAACTCTTGTTGATAATTTTGGCTAAAAAATACATTGTGCAAATCCAGTTGTGGAAATGTCTTTTTGATCCCCCAGTAAAAAATCAATGCTGAGCTGGATTTGGGTTGGTTGAGAATTTTAGCAGGGGCTTTCTGGTGAGGCAGCAACTGGCGATATGCATTGTTGACATCCATGTTACAAACAATTACTTCTGCTTGTTTTAGTTGGTGGTTTACCAGAACACCAGTGGCGACTTTTTTGCCGTTAATACCTTGAGTAATGATTTGACTAACAGGACTTTGCAAGTAAAAACGAACTCCTTTGCCCCTAGCTAGCTCCACCAGACTTTGGCTGATTTGATGCATGCCACCCTTTGGGAAAAAAGCTCCTATCCCATGCTCTAGATGGGGTATGACGTTCAAAGTAGCAGGAGCGCGGTAGGGATCAGAACCGTTGTAAGTAGCATAGCGGTTAAATAGTTGTACTAATTTGGGATGCTGTAGCATTGCTTGGTTAGCTTGGTTCATTGTCCGCAGAAAATCTAGTTTGCCAATGTGGGCAATTGCTTTTACTACCTTTTTAAAAAGAGCAGGTCGCAAAAAATTTTGGGGGCGATGCAACGTGGTTTTGAGAAAAATATCAGCAGTTAATTCGTATTTTTCCGCGCTGGCTTTCAAGAATCGGATAATTTTATTGGGATCTATGCCTAATTTTTCAGCAAGCTCGTTGGCGTAGGCTCGAGGATCGGCGTGAGCTCTAATAAAAGTGCCATCCTCAAAAAAGTAGTGTGCAATAGTTTGGAGTTTGATGTATGGAAAGTGTTCTTCGGGGTTTTCTCCAGCAAGGCGAAATAAATCAGTTACCATTTCAGGCAAGGTAAACAGAGAAGGACCAGCATCGAAACGATAGCCTTCTTGCACAATCTCAGAGAGTTTTCCCCCTGTAAAGGGATTGGCTTCAAATACTTCGGTTTCAAATCCCATGCATTGCAATCTAATTGCAGCGCCGATGCCTGCTATGCCCGCACCGATTACAATGGCTTTCATGTTGAAGATTTTGGATTTATGACAAGCGCATACCCCTACAAAGATACTACTTGTACCCTAGCAGTTTTGTTTGAGCACTTGAGTCCAGTATCTGGATGCTGTGCAAAAACGCAACTTTTTTGAATTTAAAAGTGGTATAAAGCAAGGCGTTTTGTCGATTGGTAGAGGTTTTGGAGAGGCATTATTCTGCGGGAGTGGCTTCATCATCTCCGGTTTCTATCTGTTTGCCGCTGAAATTAAACAAGAGTGAGAAGCGCAACGTATCGGCAAGAGGCATGTTTTGGCGCATGGGAATTAAATACGCAAAATTGATATTAAAGGAGCGAACTTTTATCCCCGCTCCAACGGTAGCAAATTGGCGCCCGCCTTTGATTTCAGCTTCATGGAAATAGCCCCCGCGCAAGGCGAAAATGTCGTTATACCAATACTCCACGCCGGTGGCTATCATAATTTCTTGTAATTCTTCCCTTAAAGGAGCATCGCTAAAGGAGCCGAAAATGCCCGAGACTAAAGTTCGGTTGGGCATGCTCAGTCTGCCATTTTGCATTACGGGAGAAGGAACGAGTAATTTGTTCAAGTCTAACGCGAAAGTGAGTTTATTGTATTCGTCTAACTCTCCGGTAATGGCAGTGCCAAGGCGCAAATTAGTAGGAATAAAATCGCGGCTTTGGGGGTCGTTGTAAGTAAGCTTTAAGCCTACGTTGGAAATATTGCATCCGAAAGCAACAGTGCCTGGAATCAAGCCGAAATTAGCGGGTTTTTGATAAAATATCCCCAGATCTACAGCTACCGTGTTGCCTGGCTGAGCATTGATATTCGTTCCTGCATTGCTAATGTTTCCTGCTAGATTGGAGTGAATAAATCGGAAAGCGGGAGCGATGCTCAACGTACTGGAGAGCTTGCGAGCATAGGTAACATCGATGGCTATTTCGCGCGGATTGAACTCTTGCAACGGATTGCCCAGCAAGTCGGTAAACTGCATGCTGCCTAAGTTCATGTAGCGAATGGAGCCGCCGATGGTTTCTAACTTGCTAAGGCGCTTATAGCCAGCAAGATAGCTTAGCCACATATCATTCACCAGCCGCACAAGCCAGGGATTGTAAGAAAGGCTAAAACCGCTTTGACCTTCAATAAAAGCTAACTTAGCAGGATTCCAGTGAGTTGCATTCGCATCGGGCAAGATGGCTACCCCTACATCTCCCATAGCTCCTGAACGGGAGTCAGGGGTAATACTTAAAAAAGGCACTGCAACGGGAATGACTCGCCGCGTTCTATCTTGCCCCAGTACACTACCAGAGTTTTGCGCCTTTGACAAAAGAGAAAATCCGCCGATGAGCAGCGCAATCAATATTCTTCTCAGGAACATAAATGATGCAAACCAGCGTAGAGATGCCCCATAGCAACTCTTGCAAAAACAGCGAAATACTCTAGCAATATTAGCTCTTTGCCCTCAAAAATCAAAAAACATTCTCTTTACTTGACTGCTATCACTTTGCCACTTATTACAGCTTGCTCTACTTGGTCCTCTAAACGGCTTTCCACTGCTATCCTGTATAAGTACAAACCGCCAGCGGCTAGCAAGGCTTGGGCTTGTTCTTGTTCAAGAGCAACTTCTATAAGTTGGGTGCGCGTGCTGTAAAACTCGGCTTGTTGTTGAGCGATTAACTTGCCTGTCAGGTCGTAAAGGGCTACGGTGATGGTAAGATCTGCACCCAAGCGGTTGTGTTGAAAACGCCAACAAAGCATCGAGTTTTCTGCTGTATAGGGTTGAGGAAAAACAGTTAAGTAATTGATTTGAAAAGGTTCCTCTACTACCACAAAGTGCAATTCTGCTTCAGCGGCGTTGTTGTGTACATCCCATGCCCTCAGATGAAGGCGGTGAACTCCTTTGGCGAGGTTTTTTAGAGGAAAACGAAGACTTCCCTTGCGAAAATCGTCGCTAGCAGCGCGATAAAAGCTATTAAGCACAAAGGTTTGCTCTCCGTCTAAGGTAGCTACAATATCTTGTCCTATAGCTCCACTGCTGATGTTAATGCCACTTTCATCTTCAAAGAATGCCAACAGTTCTGTATTCTTGGCTGTAGTTCCACCATGGCGGAAATGTTCGTGGTCCATGTAAAGCCTGATGCGAGGTGGAGTAGTATCGACGGCAAAGCGCGGAGCTGTTCCTCCTACAAGGACTTGGCAAGCACCTGCAGCATCAGTGCGCTGTTGAGAGTCCCATGCATAAGCCACAATGCGCCCTTGTCCGAAGGTGTAGTTAATATTTTTAGGCACTATAAAACTGACAGAGAAACGCCCTTGCTCTACAGTAGCTTCGCCGCGAAAGAGCACTACGGGATAGTCCTTATACGCAGCGGGAGGGTCTTCACTGCCCAAAGTGAACAGCTCGAACTCCTTTTCAAAGACTTCTAAGTGTAGCTTTCCATTAAAATGAACATCTAAAGCGCCTGTTTTGAGAATCTGCCCACTGATATTGACGCGTGCCAGGGCTTGGAGAGTATCAGGCTGAATGGTAAAAGCAATTTGCTGCTGGGGGTAAGCCAGTTGCATGGAAGGGTCTCCCAGCAGGGCAAAGTTGCGGTTGATGACTCCGTTAATGCTCTTATTTTTGGTATATCGCTGGATATCGCCTAAGCGAGGCATTTGATTAGCTATTGGAGTGAAAACAGCTTCGTAAAAAGCGCGATTGAGGATAAAATTTGTACTAGAAAACACGGGGCGAGTAGCGGTCAGCAGGGCGATGGCACCGCCATTGGGGTTGAGCAAGGCAAATTCTGCTCCAGAGGTAAGAAAGGGATTGTCGTAGCGTCCAAACTCACAAGTAGCCGTGACCATTAGCGGCAGACAGTCGTAGTTAGTCAGGCTGTTGATTTGCACTACGTCTAAAATGGCTTCTGATGCCCACCCTGTTTCTGAGCCATGACCTATGTAGTTGATAATCAATGCACCTTCCTGCATGTGGCGGTAAAGGGCTTGGCGAGCTGCTGGAGAACGCCTTCCAGTAGGAGTTGCCACTTGCGGGAAGGCGTCAACGTAAATTTTCTGCAATTGCATGGAAGGGTTTAGCTTTTGCACTTGGTTTGCCAGTTGCTCGCTATCAATTAAATGGATGTTAAAATCGCCGTTGTCAGCAATGAAAATTGTTCTATTGCGCCACTGTCCTAAGGTATTGCTTTGGCTGTAGTGGATTAATTTATCTACTATCGCAGCAGCCTCGCGCAAACTCTTCACTGGCAACCGACCAATGCCAATTTCCATGTCGTCCATTTGGTGGAAATCTTCTTCCCATTCTCCTTCTTCCTCGTCAAAAAAGCCAAAAAAATCGTCAGAAGAAAAGCTGAAAACGGGGTGCAGGGATTCATAAGACTGATAAATGGGAACGAAGTTAGTATTGCTTCCTGTTCGGTCTTTGTAGTCGTAAGAAGCATCGCCGAACAGCAGCAAATATTTTAAACGGCTTTGCGGTTGTTGGTAACGCCAGCGAGCAAAGTCCCGCAGGGCGGTTACATCCTGTCTACCTGAAGAAAACTCGTTGTAAATTTGTTCTGTGGTAACTACTTCTACTGCCAAGCGGTCGTGGCGGCGGCGAAAATCGGCAAGGCGATTGGCTTGAGCAAGAAAGGCAGGGGCAGTGATAATTACCAACTCTGGGTTGACAGTGCGTTGCTTGAGATTTTGTGGATTTATTCTAGCTACGAAGCGCGGGGTAGGCAACCCTGCTGGGCGAAAAGCGACGTATTGGCGCAGTAACCCTTGAGGATTAGCTGCATTGAAGAATACTTCATGGTTAGAAAATTTCGTGGCAATTAGCTCGGGATGGAACAGATCAGTAACTTCCCACACTTGTAAGTCGGCGGGAGCTGAGGCAATCCGAAAAGTGGCTACGGGACTTTGAGCAGCAGCAAAAGAGCGGAAAAAAGTAGGATTTTGATAAAATTGAAGTTGCCGCCGAAACTGAATTGTCACGTAGTCCAAATGTCCGAAAGCTTGGGGATTGCCTGCCTTATTATAGCGAATGCGCACTGCAAATTCGTTAACAGGCCCCGAAGTAGGAGTAAATTGAAAGGTTGCTTGAGCAATGTTTCCGCGCCGCATGTACGTGCCCGCAGGTACAGGACTTATGCGTCGGCTACCGAGTTCTTGTCCGTTGAGCTCCCAGCTGAAAGAAGTTTCACTGGAGGCTTGCGCCATGACTGCTGAGCGAATTTGAACAGGGGTGTTGCTTACCCATCCTGCTGCTGGAAAACGGATAGTATGTTCGTTAATTACTTCAAAGCGTTCGCCAAACCACTGCCGCCCCGAATTGAGCAAGTTGAACTCGTCTTTTTCGTGGTAGTAAAAATCTTCAAAAGTAGTAATCAGCCTTCCTTCTTGCGCGATAACCTCTTGCTGGTTGATGCGCTTGCCCTTGTGGTTTCCAACGATCAGGAAGCAATAGTTCCAATTGTCGTATAAGTTTTTTTGGTGTCGGATTGTTCCAGTTGAAAGATCAGCGGTGATTTTATCTGCTCCTTCGGCGTAGAAGAGGAGGTAATCTTGTGGGTCAAAGCGCCCATCGGCTTCTCCATGCACAAAGATAGGGAGTTCAGCAAGGGAAGGACGCGGCTGGCGATTGGCTTGCGGCAACATGCCTCCTTGCGCGCTGAAAATTTGCAATTGGCGCGGATCTATTTGCCTTATTGGAATGCCAATTGCTTCCAAAAAGGCATAGTCGATGCGGTAGATGCCTGTTTGAGGAATGGCTAGTTTGTAAATTGGACCTTGGGCAAGGGCTTGAGCCAAAAGAGAAGCAATAGGTGCTCCTATTGCGAGGCATAGAATAGCAAATCGGTAAAGTGCCATAGCCAAATTTACACCAATTGGCATAAAAAAAGAACCTGTCCTTAGCAAGGGCAGGTTCTAATGCTACAATTAAACCAAATAATCCTTGAAAAATGTCGAATCTTGTTCTTCAACTCTCTCTGGGTCAAAATTAGCAACTCACCTGATTCGATTTTGAACTATTCGACGAATTTGCTGTAAAATCCGACGAAAATGGCTAAACATCGGATAAAACAGATTGCCCGATTATTTCAAAATGCTTCGGGAAATGACAATTTTCTGGATTTCAGAGGTACCTTCGTAAATTTGAGTAATTTTAGCATCGCGCATGAGCCGTTCTACGTGGTATTCTTTCACATAGCCGTACCCTCCGTGTATTTGCACTGCTTCAGTGGTTACCTCCATGGCTACTTGAGAAGCAAAGAGTTTTGCCATAGCGCTGGCAGCAGCATAGTCTTGGTGGTTATCCTTGAGCCAAGCCGCTCTAAGGCAAAGCCATCGAGCAGCTTCAATTTGCGTAGCCATGTCGGCGAGTTTAAAAGCAATGGCTTGATGTTTATAAATTTCTTGTCCAAAAGCTTTGCGCTCTTTGGCGTAGTTAAGGGCTAGCTCATATGCGCCAGAGGCAATTCCCAAGGCTTGTGCGGCAATGCCGATTCTACCGCCGTTGAGGGTTTCCATAGCGAAGGTAAAGCCGAAACCATCTTCGCCGATTCGGTTTTCTTTGGGCACCTTTACATCCGTGAACATGATGGAATGGGTGTCCGAACCTCGGATGCCCATTTTGTTTTCTTTTTTACCCACTACTACACCTGACCAATGGCGCTCTACGATAAAAGCATTAATGCCTTTGTGCCGCTTTTCAGGATGGGATTGAGCCATAACGATATACACGGAAGCACTATTGCCGTTGGTAATCCAATTTTTAGTGCCGTTGAGCAGGTAATATTCTCCCATGTCTATAGCAGTAGTGCGTTGGCTAGTGGCATCGCTGCCTGCTTCTGGTTCGGAAAGGCAAAAGGCGCCGATGATTTCTCCTCGAGCAAGGCGAGGTAAGTACTTGCGCTTTTGTTCTTCAGTGCCGTAGGTTTCTATGCCCCAGCATACTAGAGAATTGTTTACCGACATGCATACCGAAGCCGAGGCATCTACTTTGGAAATTTCCTCCATTGCCAGCACATAAGAAATGGTATCCATACCACTGCCGCCGTATTGTGGAGATACCATCATGCCCATAAAGCCCAATTCGCCCATTTTTTTGATTTGTTCGGCAGGAAATAGTTGGTGCTCATCGCGCTCTATGACCCCTGGAAGCAATTCTGTGCGAGCAAACTCGCGAGCAGCCTGTTGAACTGCTCGGTGTTCTTCAGTTAATTCAAAGTTCATAGCCAATTGGTTTATGTGTTCAAATTTACGCGGTTTTGCCAGCAAGCAGTATGCTTGCATAATATTGGTCTTTGCCCTTTGCAAAGCAAAACTAACATTACAGAAAAAAGATTAGCTTTGCATGCCTTTTTCGGATAGGTAGGCTTTTTACATGAGCGATTTCATAAGCCATGAATGTGGTATTGCATTAATCAGACTTCGCAAGCCTCTTTCCTACTACATTGAACGGTACGGAACACCTGCTTACGCCATCAACCGCTTGTATCTGTTGATGGAAAAGCAACACAATCGAGGGCAAGATGGTGCAGGGGTGGCTAATATTGTCATCAATCCCCGTCCTGGCAATGCGTACATGCATCGTTTGCGCTCGGTCAAATCCCAGCCTATTGCCCACATTTTCAGGAAAATAAGCAAAACTCTTCGCAAAGTACAGAAAAAACATCCTGATAAGTACCTCAATGCCAACTGGTTGAAAAACAACGTGCCCTACACGGGCGAGCTTTGGCTAGGTCACCTGCGCTACGGTACTTTCGGCACCAATGGCATAGAGAGCGTGCACCCCTTTATTCGACGAAGCAACTGGCGCAGCCGCAACTTGATCATTGCCGGCAATTTCAATATGACCAACGTAGATGACCAATTTGAAAAGCTCATCAGTTTAGGGCAACACCCCGAAGCCAAAGCCGATACGGTTACAGTGCTGGAAAAAATAGGACATTTCCTAGACTCGGAAAACCAGCGCCTGTTTGACCACTATAATGCGCAAGGATTTGATAACCAAGAAATTACAGAACTTTTGGAAAAACATCTAGACCTTCAAAGAGTTTTGCAGCGCTCTTGTAAAGATTTTGACGGAGGCTATGCAATGGTAGGGCTGACGGGCTACGGCGCTGCTTTTGTAGCGCGCGACCCTGCAGGTATTAGACCTGCTTACTTTTACGCCGATGAAGAAGTAATCGTAGCAGCCTCAGAAAAACCTGCCATTAAAACCGCTTTCGGTTGCCAATATAGCCAAATTCAGGAAATTCCTCCTGGGCATGCCCTCATCATCGACAAAGAAGCGGAATACCGCGTATTGCCCTTTACTGAACCCCTTCCTAAGCGTTCTTGTAGTTTTGAGCGCATATATTTTTCCCGCGGCAACGATCCAGAAATTTACCAAGAACGCAAAATGTTAGGCTACTTGCTGCGCGACCAAGTACTCAAAGCCATTGACTACGACTTAAACAACACCGTTTTTTCTTACATTCCCAATACGGCAGAAACTGCTTTTCTGGGGCTGATGAAAGGCATAGAGGATTTTTTGGTAGAACAGCGCAAAAAAGCCATTGTTTCCAAGCTACTCTCCCCGCAGGACCTGGAAGCGGTCCTATCTTTTCGCCCCAGAGTGGAAAAATTGGTCATTAAAGATGTCAAGCTTCGCACCTTTATTACAGATAACGAGCACCGCGATGACTTGGTAGAACACGTGTACGACACTACCTATGAAGTCATCAAAAAGCGGCAAGATACTATTGTAATCATAGATGATTCTATTGTGCGCGGCACCACTTTAGAGCGCAGCATCATCAACATGCTAGAAAAATTAGAACCCAAGCGCATTGTCGTTGTCTCTTCGGCGCCGCAAATCCGCTTTCCAGACTGTTATGGCATTGACATGTCGCGCATGCACGAGTTTGTCGCTTTCCGAGCAGCCTTAGAACTACTCAAAGAACACAAACTTCAATACTTGCTAGAGGAAGTTTATCAAAAATGTTTAGATGCAGTGAAGTTGGAAAAACACAAAATTGTCAATCATGTCAAGGAAATTTACGCTCCTTTTACCTATGAACAAATTTCTGACAAAGTAGCGCAAATTGTTAAGCAACCTCACGTGAAGGCAGAAATCAAGATAGTCTATCAAACGGTAGAAAATCTTCACAAGGCATGCCCTAACCACCTCGGCGATTGGTATTTCACTGGCGATTACCCCACGCCAGGAGGTAATTACATTGTTAATAAAGCGTTTATTAAGTTCATGGAAGGTTCACATGAACGAGCTTACTAGTAAGTTGGCGGATTGGGGCAAGTATTAACCTGCCAGTAAAATCCTTCTCAAACAGTCCTTAATTCCATCAACCATGAAACTGACATTTTGGGGCGCTGCGCGGCAAGTTACAGGAAGCATGTATTTGCTAGAGTTGGAAGACGACTACCGCATTTTAATTGACTGCGGTTTTGATATGGACCGCGAGCGCGGCAAAGAAGATCCACTGCCTCAGGCATTTCCTGGTTCCGTTTTTCCCTTTGATGCCAGCCGAATCAACTTAGTATTGCTCACCCATGCGCACATAGACCATTCGGGCAATATTCCTAACCTTTACCGCGAAGGATACGAAGGTCAAGTGCTGTGCACTTCCCCTACCATTGATTTAACTCACTTGCTGCTAATGGATTCAGCTTTGTTGCATCGCCGCCGTTTGCAACACCTAGCCCGAATGAAAAAGAAAAACAACCTACCTCCTCCCAATGTAGTCAATGAATGGTACTTGGAAAAGCAAGTCAGCGAGGCGATAGACAATTTTGTAGGAATTGCATTCAACCAGCGCTTTCGCGTCAAAAAAGGGCTGGAAATTACTTTTATTCCAGCAGGGCATTTGCTGGGAGCGGCTAACATACTCATCGAAGTAAGCCAAGGCAACAAGCGGCGGCGAATTCTCTTTTCAGGCGACATAGGGCGGCGCAATTATCCTTTATTGCCAGACCCTGACCCCGTTCCACAAGCAGACTACCTCATCTGCGAAAGCACTTACGGGGATAGGATTCATACCCCGCATCTGGAAGTAGAAACCGAACTAGAGAAAGCCATCTATGAAACCTGTGTAGAAAAACCAGGTAGGCTGATTATTCCTTCTTTTAGCGTAGGGCGCACTCAGTCCTTGCTTTACACCTTTAATAAACTAGCTATGCAAAAGCGATTGCCGCCCATTAAAATATTTTCTGATAGCCCGATGGCGCTGCAGAGTACTCGCATTTACACTCGCTACAGCCGCATGCTCAATGAAGAAGCCCGCCAGTTTATGGACGCGCACGACACCTTATTTGACTTTGACAACTTGGTAATTGTGGAAGATCTCAAAAAGAGCAAAGAAATTAGCAATTACCGCGAGCCGTGCATTATCATTTCTTCCTCGGGAATGCTAGAAGGAGGGCGGATTCAACACCATATTAAACACAATCTGGCTAATCCTTATTGCACTATTTTGATGGTGGGGTATAGCGCTGAAAACACCCTAGGCAGGCAACTGCTGGAAGGTATTCCTTCCTTGCGCCTGGGCAACAAGGAAATCCCAGTGCTTGCCAAAATTAAATACACCGATGCCTTCAGCGGGCACGGCGACCAAAACGACCTTATCAACTTTGTCAAACAACAGTCTCCAGAGCAGTTAAAGCACTTGTTTTTAGTTCATGGCGAGATAGAGGCAATGGAAACTTTCAAAAACGCATTGCACGCAGAGGGGTACCGTTCTATCACCATACCTGAACGAGGACAAACTTTTGCGCTTGAGTAGAGAAAGCTAGCAAAGCTCGAAAACCAGGAGGGCAGTTGCGTTTTCGTCATTGGTGGACAAAATCAAGCCATGAACCTAATTTTTGCACTGGACTAACATGTTTTAACCTGCCATGCGCCTTAAGCTCATCGATATTTACATTTTGCGCAAGTTCTTAAGCACCTTTGCATACGTGGTCATCTTGCTCAACGCCATCATTTGCGTAATCGACTACAGTGAAAAAAGTCAAGATTTTTATCGCAATAAGTTGGCATTTAGCTTTATTGTCAAGCATTACTACATCAATTACATTCCCTACATGACCAACTTGCTCAGCCCGATTATTGTGTTTCTGGCAACAGTATTTGTAACCGTGAGGCTGGCAAACCGCTCTGAGATCATTGCGATGCTTTCTGCAGGGGTGAGCTTTAGGCGCTTGTTGGTGCCTTACATGATAGGGGCTTCCTTACTGGCAATCATTAGCATTTTCGGGACTACTTACCTTGTACCTATTACTAATAAATCACGCGTGGCTTTTGAACGGGCATTTATCAAGGAACGCTACTTTTACGACCGCACCAATGTGCATTTCCGCATTGGACCAGATGTATACGCCTATATGCAAAATTACAACAACTTCATGCAAACGGGGTATTTGTTCACTTTAGAGCGCATCGTAGGCAATCAACTGTTAGAGAAGCTAAGTGCAGAGCGAATCCGATGGGATAGCACCACTCACAAATGGATTATTGAAAACTATCGCTTGCATCGTTTTAGTGGTGAGCGGGAAGAGTTGCGTTTCGGTGAAAAAATTGACACTACGCTTCGCCTTTCGCCCAAAGATTTTGAAAGCACGCACCTGTTGCATGAAGAGCTTACTTGGTCAGAGCTCAATGAATACATTGCTGAACAGAGGATGCGCGGCAATACTGCCTTGGGCATCTTTTTGGTCCAAAGGCAAATGGCTTTTGCATATCCTTTTGCTATCATTATTCTTACTTTCATGGGAGTGATTGTATCTGCGCGCAAGTCTCGGCAAGGTTCAGGGGTGCAAATTGCCATCGGTTTTTTAATAGCGTTTTTATTTATTATCATGGCGCGCATGTTTATGAGTTTAGGGCAAGCAGGTTCTGTATCTCCCTTTTGGGCCGCTTGGGGACCGCCTCTATTTTTCGGCTTGGTAGCTGTAGTAATGTATAAAACTGTACCGCGTTAGTTTTGCATCATGTTAAGAGACTATTTGCAACTCCACTTGATTGTACTACTGTGGGGATTTACGGCTATTTTAGGGTTATTGGTAAGTATCCCAGCCCTGGAGCTAGTCTTTTATCGCACCTTGATGGCAGTGATAGGGTTGGCTATCTTACTGAAGATACAAAAACGGTCTATTAGCTTGCCCTTTTCTACTGTTGGTCGGCTGATGCTCACAGGGGCTTTGGTAGGACTGCACTGGGTTTTGTTTTTTGCCTCTGCCCGCCTTGCTAGCGCTTCCATTTGCTTGGCAGGAATGGCTACGGGCTCTTTGTGGACCTCAATGATTGAACCTCTTGCCAGTAAAAAGTCCGTGAAATGGTACGAGGTAGGAAGCGGACTGCTCATCATCGCAGGGCTCTATGTAATCTTCCGATTCGAAATCAACCACATTGCTGGATTATTGCTGGCAATAGGCTCAGCGCTCCTTGCGGCTATTTTTACGGTTATCAACAGCCATTTTACTCGAAAATACCACCATCATATAATTACCTTCTATGAAATGGTGGGTGCTTGGCTAATAGTACTGATAAGCCTTCCTTTGTACGGGATCTTTACCAGCCAGCCGCTGCAAATGGCACCTAGTTCCATTGATTGGATCTGGATAGCCATATTAGCATGGATCTGCACTGTGTATGCTTATGCTACTGCCGTTGAACTCATGAAACGCCTCTCGGCTTTTGCTGTTAATTTGACCGTGAATCTAGAACCCGTGTACGGAATTGCGCTGGCGGCTGCCATTTTTCACGAATATCAACAACTGACTGTAGGATTTTACGCAGGTGCTGCTATTATCCTTTTTGCTGTACTCAGCTATCCCTTTTTAAAACGTTGGGATAGTGCGGGCAACAAATGGGTGCAAACTTCGTAGCCTTTCTTTGTGCAAATTATCCTGCAGAAACTTGCAGTTTTACGGCTTTATTTTAGTAGATTGCGGATTAACTTCTTGAGGGATGATGATTCTTAAAATAGTTAATCAAATTAACTAATTGCGGTTGCCTAACAAGGTATGGAGCCCAAAACGCTGTTTGATAAAATTTGGGATAGTCATGTAGTCAAAAGCCAACCTGGCTATCCCGATGTCCTTTACATAGATAGGCATTTTATTCATGAAGTAACCAGTCCCCAAGCGTTTGCTGGATTGCGTCGGCGTGGCTTGCCCGTTTTCCGACCTCATCGCACCGTAGCCACCGCTGACCACAATGTCCCAACTAAAGATCAACACTTGCCCATCAAAGATGCGCTTTCGCGCATGCAAGTGGAAACCCTAACAAAAAATTGCGCTGATTTCGGCATAGAGCTTTATGGGTTAGGGCATCCGTATCAAGGCATTGTGCACGTCATTGGTCCAGAACTAGGCATTACTCAGCCTGGCATGACTATCGTTTGTGGAGATAGCCATACCAGTACGCACGGGGCTTTCGGTACTATCGCCTTTGGAATTGGCACCAGCGAAGTTGAACAAGTACTAGCCACTCAATGCATTTTGCAGTATAAGCCCAAGCGAATGAAAATTGAAGTCAATGGCAGCTTGGGCAAAGGGGTAACTGCTAAAGACATCATTCTTTACATTATTTCTAAAATTTCCGCAGGAGGGGCAACGGGCTATTTCGTGGAATACGCCGGAAGTGCTATCCGTTCCTTGAGCATGGAAGGGCGCATGACGATCTGCAACATGAGCATTGAGATGGGCGCTCGCGGCGGACTCATCGCTCCTGATCAAACTACTTTTGACTATCTTCAAGGGCGCCTCTTTGCTCCTAAGGAAGAAGCATGGGAAAAAGCCTTAGCCTATTGGAAAACGCTTTACAGCGACCCAGACGCCCCATTTGATCGCATCCTCACTTTCGATGCTTCTGACATAGAACCCATGATCACCTACGGCACCAATCCAGGAATGGGAATCAAAATCACTGACCGCATTCCTACGGCTGAAGAGTTGTCCAATCCCGCTGAAATACTTTCTTTCCGCAAAGCACTTCAGTACATGGGTCTTTGTGAAGGTCAGCCCATACAAGGGCAAAAAGTGGATTACGTTTTTATTGGTTCTTGCACCAATTCGCGCATAGAGGATCTTCGTTTAGTGGCTTCTATTGTGAAAGGAAAGAAAAAAGCCCCTCATGTAGAGGTGTGGGTCATTCCAGGCTCTCAACAAGTAAGCAAACAAGCACAAGCAGAAGGGTTAGACCGAATTTTTACCGAAGCTGGCTTTGAGTGGCGCGGGGCAGGCTGCTCAGCCTGCTTAGGCATGAATGAGGACAAAATTCCAGCAGGTAAATACTGCATTTCGACCTCTAACCGCAACTTTGAAGGCAGGCAAGGACCTGGAGCGCGTACTTTTCTTGCAAGCCCGCTTTCAGCAGCGGCAGCAGCTCTTAAAGGCTACATTACCGACGTGCGCGAAATGCTGTAGCTTAATTTTATTGACAAAAATAGCTAACGAGATTTCCACGTGTTACCAACCAAAAAACACCGTTGCAAGCCATGAGAAAATTTACTACCCTAGTCAGCCGTGCCGTTCCCTTGCCAGTGGAAAATATAGATACGGACCAAATTGTGCCTGCCCGATTTTTAAAAGCTACTACGCGTGAGGGCTTCGGTGAAAATCTCTTCCGCGACTGGCGATATCATCCCGATGGTACGCCCAAAGCTGATTTTGTGCTCAACAACCCTCTTTACAAAGGCGAAATACTAGTAACTGGCAAAAACTTTGGCTGTGGCAGCAGCCGCGAACATGCAGCCTGGGCCCTGGCTGACTATGGTTTTCGCGCTGTTGTCTCTAGCTTCTTTGCTGATATTTTCAAAAATAATGCCCTCAACAATGGCATTCTGCCAGTGGTAGTTACTGATGAATTTTTGAAAAAAATTTTTGCTGCTATAGAAGCCGACCCTCAAACGCTGATAGAAATTAACCTAGCGCAGCAAACTATTACTTTGTTAGCGCACAGCTTACAAGAAAGTTTTGACATCAACCCTTACAAAAAAACTTGCTTGCTCAACGGCTACGATGATATTGATTACCTCCTATCGCTAAAAACCGAAATTGAAACTTATGAACAACTTCACGGCAAATAATCCTTCCAACCTACTGAACACTTATTGCCATAAACAACACAGTAAAACTGCACCTTTATTTCGTGTATGCAAATGGATAAACCCAATCTTTCATGTTTAAGCGAATTTTAGTTATTCCAGGAGATGGCATTGGAACGGAAGTAACTTACTGGGGTCAAAAGGTAATCCAAACCATCGGTGAAATATTTGGGCATCAGTTTAGTTTTGATACCGCTTTGCTAGGGCATGCTGCTATAAAAGCAGAAGGCACCCCTTTGCCTGAAGAAACGCTAGTGAAGGCAAAGCAGGCACAAGCCATTTTATTCGGTGCTATTGGGCATCCCATGTATGACAACAATCCTTCCGCTACGGTGCGTCCTGAGCAAGGACTATTAGGCCTGCGCAAAGCACTCGGCTTGTACTGCAACATACGTCCTATCTTCTTATTTGAAGAGCTCATCGGGGCTTCTAGTCTTAAACCCGAAGTAGTGCGCGGAGCCGATATTCTATTTTTCCGCGAATTAACTGGCGATGTGTACTTTGGGCAACCTCGTGGCAGGTCTCAAGATGGACAAACCGCTTTTGATACCATGTCTTACAGCCGCTATGAAGTAGAGCGGATCGCCCACAAAGCCTTCCAAGCAGCTCGTGAGCGCCGCAAAAAAGTTCACTCTGTAGATAAAGCCAATGTGCTGGAAAGCAGCAGGCTCTGGCGCGAGACAGTAACTCAAGTAGCTCAACACTACCCCGATGTAGAATTGCACCACATGTTTGTTGATACAGCGGCAATGGCACTTATCAAAAATCCCAGGCAATTTGATGTAGTGCTCACGGGCAACCTTTTTGGAGATATCCTTACCGATGAGGCTTCGCAAATTGCTGGCTCTATGGGCATGCTAGCTTCTGCTTCTATTGGCGAGGGAACGGGATTTTATGAACCTATTCACGGCTCAGCACCTGATATTGCAGGAAAAGGCATTGCCAACCCCATTGCAAGCATTCTTTCCGCAGCCCTGTTGTTAGAATATGCTTTTGAACTAACGGTAGAGGCTCGCACTGTTCGCCGCGCAGTGGCGTTAACATTGCAACAAGGATGGCGCACAAGCGATATTGCAGATGCTTCCACTCCCCAAGAGTACATTCTCAGTACCGATGCCATAGGCAGCAAAATAGTTCAAAATCTTGCACGAGTTGCCCAAGTCGCCAATGCTTAAAATTTTTCTGTTGCAACCAACAAATGTAATCTAATTTCATAAAAAATGAACAATCGAGTCTATGTATTTGACACCACCTTGCGCGATGGTGAGCAAGTGCCGGGGTGTCAGCTCAACACACAGGAAAAAATTATGCTTGCCCGCGAGTTAGAAGCGCTGGGCGTGGATGTCATTGAGGCAGGATTTCCTATTTCCAGTCCTGAAGATTTTCGTTCCGTACAGGAAATTTCTAAAGTTGTCAAAGAAGCTATTGTGTGTGGTTTGAGCCGAGCAGTAGAAAAAGACATCAAAGCTGCTGCTGATGCATTGCAGTACGCCAAGCGCAAGCGCATTCACACAGGGCTAGGGGCTTCAGATTTTCACATCCAGCACAAATTTCGCTCTAATCGCGAAGAAATGTTGGAGCGAGCAGTAAGAGCGGTTAAATACGCCAAATCGCTTGTAGAGGATGTAGAATTTTTTGCCGAAGACGCCGGAAGGGCTGACCCTGTCTATTTAGCCAAAATGGTAGAGTTAGTAATTGCTGCTGGAGCTACCGTCATTAACGTTCCCGATACAACAGGTTACTGCCTGCCTCATGAATATGGTCAAAAAATTAAGTACCTAGTTGAAAACGTAAAAGGCATTGATAGGGTCACTATTTCAGTGCATTGCCACAACGATCTGGGATTGGCAACGGCTAACTCCCTGTACGGGCTCATTAACGGTGCTCGTCAAGTAGAATGCACTATTAATGGCATCGGTGAAAGGGCAGGCAATACCTCGTTAGAGGAAATTGTGATGATTCTCAAAACGCATGCGTATTTGGGTTTAGAAACCAATATTAAAACTCAACAGTTATGTCCGGTGAGCAAACTAGTATCGCGGCTCATGCGCATGCCCGTACAGCCTAACAAAGCCATTGTAGGAGCTAATGCCTTTGCTCACTCTTCTGGCATTCACCAAGATGGAGTCCTTAAACACCGCGAAAACTACGAAATCATCAACCCTACTGATGTGGGTGCCGAAGGCAGCAAAATCGTGCTAACAGCGCGCAGTGGACGAGCCGCCTTGAATTTCCGCTTGGAAAAGTTGGGCTTTAAACTCACTCGCGAAGAATTGGATATAGCTTATGAGCAATTCCTCATCATCGCTGACCAATGCAAGAACGTTGATGACGACCAACTATGCCAGCTAATGGAAAAAATGAAGCTCAAGGCAGAAGTTTAATTTTTTTGCAAAAAAGTAGCGCCAAGCATTTGGATTTTTCAATAGTAATGCCTAAAATTGAAGCAAATTACAAGGCAGGATGTTTTTCAGAAATGTCATTATGGTGCTAGTCATTCTTCTCACGCCTCTCGGATGAGAAGCGCTTGACTGCACGTATGACAAGAAGCCTTTTCATCCGAGCAAGATGAAAAGGCTTTTTTGATTTATGGGGTTAATCTTTACAAACTTATGTATTACAGCGATAAGAGTGTAGCTTTTTTCGATGGAGCCTTTTTAAGAGCCAAAGACATTGCCATCAGTCCTTTTGCCCAAACACTGCACTATGGATTAGGCGTTTTTGAAGGACTCAAAGCCTACCACACCCAACACGGTGTGCGCATTTTTAAGCCTAAGGAGCATTTTGCGCGCATGAAAGCAACCGCCGAAGCATTGCAAATGAATTTTGACTACTCTTTGGAAGAACTAGAGTTGATCGCCTATCAATTGCTAGAGTACAATAAGCTCAAAAATGCCTATATCCGCCCCCTCCTAGTTGCTGGGGATCACATGGCTTTGATCACGGGCAACAACACTGCAAAATTATTTATGGCAGCATGGAAATGGCCGCGCTACTTAGGAGATAAACTACTTAAGGTGTGCATTAGCTCTTATGCGCGCATTAGCCCCAAAGCCATGCCAGTGATGGGCAAAATTAGCGGAGCATACGTGCCCAACATCATGGCGAGCACCCACGCCAAAAAGCACGGCTTTGATGAAGCTATTATGCTGGACGAAAATGGATATGTTGCCCAAGCTCCTGGAGCTAATATTTTTATCGAAAAAGAAGGCATGCTCCTTACACCACCTTTAGGTTATATCATGCCCGGCATTACCCGCGCCACAGTAATAGAGCTTGCCCGACAGTTGAAAATAGAAGTCCGCGAAAGAACTATCACCGTAGAAGAACTTCTACAAGCCGATGCCGCCATGTTTACTGGAACGGCTACAGAAATTGCTGGCATTGCTACTATTAACGAGCAACCACTTAAATTGCCATACGCCAAATCTCAATGTGCTCGCATTGCTGAAGCCTATGACGAACTAGTGCACTCTGTTCACGAACCTGCTTACACTATCATTTGAGTATGGAATTGAACAAGTACAGCCGCACTTATACCCAAGACGATAGCTTGCCTGCTGCTAAAGCTATGCTATACGGCATTGGCTTGCGCGACCAAGACATGAACAAAGCCCAAATCGGCATTGCTAGCACTGGTTATGATGGCAATACGTGCAACATGCATCTCAATGCTCTTGCTGGGCGGGTCAAGGCGAGCCTCAATGCTACCGACCGCCTCATCGGGCTAACTTTCAACACCATCGGCGTATCGGATGGCATGACCAACGGCACAGAATGGATGCGCTACTCCTTACCTAGCCGCGATGTCATTGCCGACTCTATAGAAACCATCGTAGCGGCTCAGTGTTACGATGGCATTATAGCCCTCGTAGGCTGTGATAAAAACATGCCTGGTGCCATGATGGCTATCGGCAGGCTCAACCGACCTGCTATTGTCATTTATGGCGGCACTATCAATTCGGGTCGTTATGACTACGGTCAATACAAAGGCAAAAAACTTGACATTATTTCGGTATTTGAAGCTTATGGAAAAAAAGTAGCTGGCACTATTACCGAAGAGGAATACCAAGGCGTTATTCGCAATGCTATACCTGGGGCAGGAGCTTGCGGGGGAATGTACACAGCCAATACAATGGCTACTGCTATCGAAGCGTTAGGCATGAGCTTGCCCAATAGCAGTTCGTTCCCAGCAGCAAGCCCTATGAAGCAAGCTGAGTGCGATCAAGTAGGGCAAGTGATGTTGCGCGCTTTGGAGCTAGACCTCAAACCGCGTGACATTATGACCTTCGAAGCCTTTGAAAATGCCATTACGATGGTCATGGCTCTGGGCGGCTCCACCAATGCAGTTCTTCATTTAATCGCAATGGCAAAAGCTGTAGGCATCAAACTCACCCTTGATGATTTTCAGCGCATCAGCAACCGCACTCCTTATATTGCCGACCTCAAGCCCAGCGGCAAGTACTTCATGGAAGATTTGTGCAACATCGGGGGCGTTCAAGCAGTGATGAAATTGTTATATCAAGAAGGGCTTATTCATGGAGATTGCTTGACTATCACCGGTAAGACCGTGAAGGAAAACCTCGAGGTCTCTTCTGGGTTGCCTCCCGAACAGGAAATTATTCGCCCTTTGAGCCACCCTATCAAACCTACAGGGCATATTCAAATCCTTTATGGCAATCTCGCTCCTCAAGGGGCGGTAGCCAAAATTACAGGAAAAGAAGGAGAGCGCTTTGAAGGTCCTGCTCGAGTATACGACTCTGAGCGCGATCTCAACGAAGGCATTGCCAAGGGTGAAATTCAACCTGGTGAAGTAGTGGTGATTCGCTACTGCGGTCCCAAAGGAGCTCCTGGAATGCCCGAAATGCTCAAGCCTACTTCTGCTATCATGGGAGCAGGACTAGGAGACAAAGTAGCCCTTATTACTGATGGAAGATTCTCTGGTGGCACTCACGGATTTGTGGTAGGACACATCAGCCCAGAGGCACAAGTAGGAGGACCCATTGCTTTGGTGCAAAATGGCGACCGCATCCTCATCGATGCTACTAGCCGCCGTATTGAGCTACTAGTAAGCCCTCAAGAGCTAGAAGAGCGCCGCAAAGCATGGCAAATGCCTCCTTATAAGGTAACTAGTGGAGTGTTGTGGAAATACATTAAAAGCGTTAGCTCTGCTTCAGAAGGATGCGTTACTGATGCATAGCCGCTAAGAAAACCTTATGTTACAACAATAGTTAATTTAATTAACCATTTGGCAGCAATTTGTATGCGCACACTTGTTCAATTAGATGAAGCCGAGTTGAATACGGCTATTCATTCGCAAAACCAGATGGGTCCGCCCATTATAGAGAAAAAAGGTATTTCTGGCGCAGAGGCAGTGGTGCTTTCGCTGCTGGCAGAAGGAGTCGAATGCGTATTTGGTTATCCAGGAGGGGCTATTATGCCAGTTTACGATGCCCTGTATGACTATCGCGACCGCTTGACGCATTACCTAGTCCGCCACGAGCAAGGAGCTGCCCATGCTGCCCAAGGGTACGCCCGCGTCAAGCGACGTGCAGGAGTATGCATGGCTACTTCAGGACCAGGAGCTACTAATCTCATCACTGGCATTGCCGATGCCATGATCGATTCTACTCCTATCGTTTGTATTACAGGGCAAGTAGGAAAGCACTTGCTAGGCACGGATGCTTTTCAAGAAACTGATGTTATCGGCATTTCTATGCCCATTACCAAGTGGAACTATCAAGTAACCCGTGCCGAGGAAATTCCCGAAGCAATTGCTAAAGCCTTTTACATTGCTCAAAGTGGTCGCCCTGGACCTGTGTTGATAGATATTACCAAAAATGCCCAGACTGAAATTTTCGATTTCCAATATCGCAAATGCCTTAAAATTCGCAGCTACTTTCCCAAGCGCAAGGTGGATATGAACGCCATCCAGCGCGCAGCTGAGTTGCTCAATAATGCGCAGCGACCTTTTATGCTCATCGGGCAAGGCGTTGTTCTTTCAGGTGCGCAAGCAGAAGTGCAAGAAGTAGCCGAAAAAGCAGGCATTCCCGTAGCGAGTACTTTGCTGGGGCTCTCCGCCATGAGCGTGCATCATCCTCAGTACGTGGGCTATTTAGGCATGCATGGCAACTATGGTCCTAATGTGCTTACTAATCAATGCGACGTGCTTTTTGCGGTAGGCATGCGCTTCGATGACCGGGTAACTGGTAGGCTGGATTGCTATGCCAAACAAGCAAAAGTCATTCATATCGACATAGATCCTGCTGAAATTGACAAAAATGTTAAAACAGAGGTAGCTATTATTGCCGATGCAAAGGAAGCCTTGCAAGCCCTTTTACCCTTGTTAGAAGTCAAGCGATATCCAGAATGGATGGCGCGCTTTAGAGAATATAACGCCATCGAATACGAAAAAGTCATTTCAAAGGACTTTGCCCCTAATACGCCTTTGCCGAAGATGGCAGAGGTAGTGCACTTGCTCTCGCAAAAGACAAAAGGCAAAGCTATTATCGCCACCGACGTAGGGCAGCATCAAATGATGGCAACGCGCTATTACGAGTTTGACGAACCTTATAGCAATGTTACCTCAGGAGGGCTGGGCACAATGGGCTTTTGTTTGCCTGCCTCCATTGGTGCAAAAATTGGACGCCCTGACCGAGAAGTAATTGCCATTATTGGCGACGGCGGCTTCCAAATGACTATGCAAGAACTGGGTGTTATTATGCAGTACCATATCCCGGTTAAAATTATTGTAATGAACAACAATTATTTAGGCATGGTACGCCAATGGCAACAACTTTTCTTTGATCGGCGTTACTCTAACGTGGATATCCAAAATCCTGATTTTGTAAAAATTGCTGAAGCCTTTGGCATTCCTGCCCGTCGGGTGGAGAAGCGCGAGCAACTTAGCCAAGCATTAGATGAGCTACTCAACAGCCACAGTGCTTATTTCTTGGAAGTAATGGTAGAAAAGGAAGACAATGTTTTCCCTATGGTGCCTGCGGGAACCTGTATCGCTGATATTCGCTTAGAATAAAATAAATCAATTTTTTATCCATTATATTAACATCATTGAAATTATGCAACCATTAGAAGGAAACCAGCAACGCTACACCATCTCCATCTTTACCGAAGACAAAGTAGGTCTGCTAAGCCGCATTACGGCTATTTTTACGCGTCGCAAAATTAATATCGATAGCCTTACTGTTTCGGAAACAGAAAATAGAGGCATTAGTCGTTTTACTGTGGTTATCCGCACCACCCCTGACCGCATCGGCGTTATTGTTCGGCAAATCGAAAAGCAAGTAGAAGTGCTCAAAGCTTTCTACTACACTGATGATCAGGTAGTTTACCAAGAGCTAGCACTTTACAAGCTCCCTACAGAGGTATTTGCCAGCAGTAAAGCGGTAGAAAAAATCTTGCGAGATAATCATGCGCGCGTAATTACCATTGAACCTGAATTTATTGTTATTGAAAAAACTGGCCATGAGGAAGAGACTACCAAGCTCTTCAATGAACTTAAACCTTACGGCGTACTTAGTTTTGTCCGTTCAGGCAGGATTGCCATCGCCAAGCCAATGAAACTGCTCAAAGTTCATCTACAGGAGCTAGAAAATATTTCTGTATTTTAAAGCCCGTCAGTTGGCTTCAATTGCTTGGCAACCAGCGCATGCAAGTGGAAAAACTACTGCATACGCTGGTTTGTACTTGATACTTTTTCGGCAACTTTACCACAATGTGGCAGAAACTAACTTGCCTTTAGCGGGTAAGCCTGTAAAGCACAGTGCGATTTTTGGTAATAAAAATCAAAATGCCCGACCTGTTTCCCGTTGTAGGCAAAGTCAAGTACAAGTCAAAAGAACTAGGTTTTTGTGGACTTTGGCGTGGTCTTAGGGGAGTTCTACGGGGATTTAGCTTTTTCAACGCTTATTTCCAACTGTCGATTACTTTGCAAATAGTATCAAAAATTTCATCAATTTCGCCGATTCCATTGATGGCGGTAAATTTTCCTTGTGCAGCATAAAAATCAGCAACGGGGCGCGTTTTGTGATTGTATTCCTCTACGCGTTTTCTGATGAGTGCTTCATTTTGATCATCTGCTCTTCCTGAAGTTTGTCCGCGCAGCAACAATCGCTTTGTCAATTCTTCCTCACTTACTTGTAAGGCAATCATGCCAGAAATGGCAAGTCCATTTTCTGCTAGCATTTTGTCTAAGGCTTCTGCTTGGGCCACTGTGCGAGGAAATCCATCGAAAATAAATCCATTGGCATTTAGGTTTTCCTGAATTTTGTTTCTAATCATGCCGATTACTATTTCATCGGGTACTAAGATGCCTTGGTCCATCAACTTTTTGGCAGCAAGCCCTAACTCAGTTTGTGCGGCAATTTCAGCGCGCAGCAAATCGCCAGTTGAAAGGTGAACTAGTCCGTATTTGGCAATCAGTTTTTGGCTTTGAGTGCCTTTGCCAGCCCCAGGCGGACCAAATAAAACCAGATTAATCATTTTGCCCTTCTGTTAAAAATCAGCCCAATTACACCACACAAAACAAACGCGTAAATGGAAAAAAATCAAAAGTCAGTTTTGAGATATTCGTATTCGTCTAATGCTTTTGCTTGTTGGTAGTAACGCCGAGCAAGGGCAAACTCACCTTGCCGTTTGTAATGACGGGAGAGTCCTGCAAAAGTGTAAAGTTTATAAGGCTTGGCATAGTTGATTTTTTCTGCCAGCAAGAGCTTTTCGGCCGACTGATAGGCAGCAAAGGCTCCTTGTAAGTCTTTGTAATAAAATTCGGCGAGGATAGCCTCAAATACATACGCAGCGGCTTTGAAAAGGGGGCGAGTGTGCTTTTGCAGCAGGGGCAAAAATTGAGCTGCTTCTTCGTAGCGCTTGGTAAGCAACGCCGTTTCAATAAAAGAAGCCACGTAATGCGGGTTACCAGAAAACTGCTGAGCTAATCGGCGGCTATGAGCCAAAGCCTTTTCATGGTCATTTTCGTAGCGCAGGTAGATATGAGTCAAATAGCCCGCAGCTTCATTGGCAGTAAAAATTGCTTTGCGCGTACAAGTTTCCAGACTTTCTAGCCCCTCTTTTTTGCTTCCAGGTCGGAAAAACACCGTAAAGGGGCGATAAATGGGATAGCGTTCTGGAAAATACTCCCGATAATAGTCATAAAGACCCGTCATGAAATTGAGTTCTATGTTTTGAAAGCGCAATTGAAAGGCTTGTTGAATCATGTCGTAAAGCCTTTTAGCTTCTGCTACCGCTTGAAGGGCTTGCCCACGTTCATTGTGGTGCAACATGAGCAGTCCGCGCGCTGTGAGCATAAAAAATACCCCCTCTACATCGTTGGGATTTATCTCAAGTAATTTTTCCGAGGCAGCAATCGTTTTTTCTAAAAAATTGACATGTTGTTGAAAAGCTCGACTTTCAAAATCATCAAAAGGCATGTGTTGCCAAAACAGTATAAGAGCTTCTAGCAAAGGTGTTACGGGATGGGCTGGATGCCGTGCTTGCACTTGGGCAAAGTAACTTTTTGCTTGGGTGAATTCATGCCCATACATCAAGGGCAGTCCTTTTTTGAGCAATTCTATGGAGATAGGGTCACTGAGCAAAGAAGGAATAGGACGATGGGGGGCATTGGCATTCAGGCTAACTGCTCCCCATACAAGCAGCCCACAAAGCCACTTTCCTGCCTTTCTGCCTTTCATACATTGACCGATTTAAGAAAGGAGAGTTTCGATATCTTTAGCAGTAAGTTGTTTGACGAAACTTTCTTCTGAAAAGATAAGACTATTGGCTAATTTGCGTTTTTTTTGCTGCAGTGTTAATATTTTTTCCTCTACTGAGTTTTGCACAATGAATTTGTAAACCATCACCTTGTTTTCCTGACCGATTCTATGAGCTCTATCTATGGCTTGCGCCTCCACTGCAGGGTTCCACCAAGGGTCTAGTAAAAAAACGTAATCTGCAGCGGTAAGGTTAAGCCCTGTTCCTCCTGCTTTGAGAGAAAGTAGAAAAATGGGCACGTTGGTTTGTTGCATAAACTTTTCTATTTCTGCTTGTCGGTTGCGCGTACTGCCATCTAGATAAGCATACTGGTATCCTTCTTGTTCCACTGAGGCGCGAACAAGCTCCAAATGCTTAACAAACTGGCTGAATATCAATGCTTTATGTCTCTCTGCGACGACGTTTTCCAGCAAGCGCATCACTTCTTGCATTTTACCAGAGTCTCCTTCGTACTCTTGTTGAACTATCTTAGGATGACAGGCTAGTTGGCGCAACCGGGTCAGTCCTTGTAAGATGAGCATTTGGGACTTGGCAAGTCCATTGCGCTCTATGTGGGATAGAATCTCGTTGCGGTATTTAGCTTTGGTTTTTTCGTAGATTTCCTCTTGCAGAGGAGTCATTTGACAGAAGTAGACTTGTTCAGTTTTTTCTGGCAAGTCGGCGGCTACTTGGCTTTTTGTGCGCCGCAAAATGAAAGGTTTTACCAGGGCTTGTAGCTTGCTAAGCCGTTGTAAGTCATTTTTCTTTTCGATGGGCACTACAAATTGCTGTTGAAAATAGCTTTGCGAGCCTAACAAACCTGGATTGGCAAAAGCCATCTGAGACCAAAGATCCATCGTGCTGTTTTCCACTGGGGTTCCTGTAAGAGTAAGGCGGTGCTTGCACTGCAGTTTCTGCACTGCTTTGGCAATGGCAGAGTCGGGGTTTTTAATGGCTTGTGCCTCGTCCAAAATAACGTAGTTGAAATAGTACTTTTCTAAGAGTCCTTCTATGTCCTGCCGAAGGATGCCGTAAGAGGTAATCACCAGGTCGTACTTGTCAAAAACAGCCGTGTTCTTGTAGCGGAATACCCCTGTATACTTCAAGATGCGCAGTGTAGGAGTAAACTTGCGCGCCTCCATTTCCCAGTTGTAAATTAAAGAAGTAGGCAACACGAGCAAAGAAGCGTGAAAATGTCCTCCTTCATTGGCAAAGCGCTCTTTTTCCGCCTGTAGCAATGCAAGGGTTTGTACGGTTTTGCCCAGTCCCATGTCATCGGCAAGGCAACCGCCAAAGCCGTATTGGCGCAGGAAATGAAGCCAGTTATATCCCGCTTTCTGATAAGGGCGCAACTTGCCTTTGAAATGTTGAGGCAACGGATAGTCTTCCAATCGCTCAAAATGGCGCAACTGCTCTAGACGGCGACTTATGTTAATGCTAGCCACTTGCTGGCGCTCTAGCTCTTCTAGCAAGGCTACGTGATATTTTTTCAAAACAGGTTGATGGTGTTTATCTTGAGCAAAGTGCATCAAGTCGCTAAAGCGAGCAAACCATGCCTCAGGAATAAGGGCAATTTCGCCGTTGGGCAATTTAAACTCACGCGTGCCAGTTAAAATATATTTGCGGATTTGCATGAAGGGGATTTCGTAAGGACCGAAGCGAATTGTTGCATGGATGTCGAACCAATCGTTATTTTCTTTGATTTGCAGGTCAAAACCAATTTCGCCGAGAAAGTATTTTTTGGAATCTTGCCCCAGTTGATGCAACAAAATGCCTTCCTTTGCAGCTTGTTCTTGCCAGTGTTGCAACCACTCCAGCGCTTCTGGACCAGGAAGAGTTACCTTGCCAGTTTTGATTTCTAACCCTTTGCTGAGCAACCATTGCAAGTGGGTTTGTTCTTGTTCTGGTTGGCGCAAAATCTTGTGGAATACGTAGTTCCCTTGTTGATTTTCTACTATTATCGTGCAGGGTTGTGGTTCTCCAGGCGGGAAGCGAAACTCCCCGTACTGAAACTGCAAATCAAACTGGATTTTGAATTCAGTAGAAGAGTCGTCTGCCACCTCTGAGGGAAATAATTCAGCTTGTACCATAGCAGGCACTTCGGCAAAGCTCAAAACAGTTTGCAGGGGATAGGTATGCAAGCGAATTTCTAAGCCTTCTGCCGTTACCTCTACTTGATTCAGCCATTGCGGTAGAACATTCTTAAAATACTGCTCTTCTGCTTGTGGAGGAATGCGCAACTGGTCCTTTTTAAGGAAAGGGTAAAGTTTTTTTCCATCAATAGGTTGAGCAAATCGGTAAAGGCATTGTCCTATAAGCAGCCACGCTGGCGAGGTACAAATCACAGCGCCGCTATTTTCGGGACTCATTTGCAAGCGCTTGCCATGGTGAAAAAGTTGAAGAAAAAAAGTAGTGCCTTCGCTATGGCGGTGGTAATGAGCTTTCACCTGAATTGGCTCAGCAACTATGGTAATTGGTTTGTAAGTAGGATTGCCATCACTAGCCATGATAAAAAATTGCTTTCCTTCTAACTGGGCTAAATACGCGGCTCGGCGCTTTTCCATTGCTTCATGGATAATTTCCTGTACTTGCCGATTGCCTTTTTCCTTGTCGTAGGTTTTTAGAAAAAACTCGGCAGTAGAAATTTTTTTGCTGGCAAATCGCCTGGCAACCGAGTCGGGATGCATTTCTTCGGAAAGCTTAATTAACTGGTAATCAGCTTCATCCAATGCCGCTGCAAAATCAGTAGCATTCATAGAAGAAAGTTTCTGATACCGCAGCGAAGGCTTTCCATCGGCGTCTAATTGCACTACGTAAGGCTCTATCAAGTAGCCTAAATATTCGTGTTTTAACAGAGAATATACTACGCAAAAAGGTTGTGTCAGGTCTATTTTCATAATGCTACAAAAGTATGTAACGCCTTTATAAGCGCTGTAGGTTGTTCAGCATGCACCCAATGACTAGCATTAGGAATAGTAATTAGCTGACTATGAGGGAAGATATTAGCAATTTGCACCGCATCTTCATCGGTGATATAGCTGGAGCGCTCTCCTTTAACAAATAAAGCAGGAATATTAATAGGTTGACTGTAGGTTAATGGTGCACCAATTTGCTGTATTTCTCGCGTGATAACGGGCAAGTGAAAACGCCATGTAAAGCGGTTGTCTTCAGTTCGGTAGAGGTTTTTGAGCAAAAATTGTCTGATAGAGGGCAGGTCAACGTAATGACTGAGAATTTCCTCTGCTTGTTGTCGACTTTGCAATTTATCAAGGGGAATTGCGTTGAGCCCTTCTAAAATATGTTGATGGTGAGGTGGATAGGCACGGGGCGCTATGTCTATCACTACTAATTTTTGAAGGTGGTTAGGAAAATCAGCTGCCAGTTGCATGGCTACCTTGCCACCCATGGAATGACCTACCACAGTTGTGCGCAAGGGTTGAAGGTACTCGATAAGGTGGGCTACATCGGCAGCCATTTCAGGATAAGACATACTTTCGGCGCGAAAACTTCGCCCATGATTGCGCAGATCCGCTAGCACTACGTGGTAAATTTCAGCCAACGTTCTAGCTACAGTTTGCCAGTTGTCCAACGAGCCGAAAAGCCCATGCAAAATTAATAACGTTCCTCTGAAGCGATGAGCCTCTCCTATTTCTTTAAAATGCAGAATTTCTTTTTGCAAGGCAAGCAAAATTTGATTTTTCTTTTGCGATAAAATCCGATCTGCAAGGTAGTAACTTTTTCCAGAAACCTTGCGAGGGCTTTATGAAAAAAACAGCGTTTTTGTATATTTGCCCTTCGTTTCTGGCCAGAAAAAAAATTGAGGAAGTGATATGATAGTAGTACACGTTAAGGAAAACGAGTCTATTGACAAAGCACTCAAGCGCTTCAAGAAAAAGTTTGAGAAGACAGGGATTATGAAAGAGCTAAGAGCTCGTACCTATTATGAAAAACCTTCAGTTCGCAGGCGCAATGTAAGGCTACGGGCTATTTACCGGCAAGCCATGATCGAAAAACAAAACAAGGGGTAAGCAAGTGAGGTCAATTGCATGCCTCCTAGTCCATCTGCTTGCTGCTAGGAGGTTTTTTATTTTATCGTAGAAAGATAGCAATCATGGAGCAGGCATTTAGGCAACCAGAACAGATTGTCATAATAGGAGGGGGGTTAGTAGGTTCGCTGCTGGCTACTTTGCTTGCGCAAAGCGGGTATAAGGTAACGGTGTATGAATGGCGCCCTGATCCGCGAGAGAAGGGGCATCAACGTGGTCGCTCCATTAACTTGGCTTTAAGTGACAGAGGATGGCGTGCTTTAGCGGCAGCAGGTATCGCCGAAGCCGTTAAAGAAATTGCCATTCCTATGTATGGACGCATGATTCACCCCTTGGGAGCCCCGCCTGTTTTCCAGCCCTATGACAATACGGGTAAGGCCATTTACTCAGTCACCAGAGGCATTCTTAACTCAGCCTTGTGCAAAGAAGCGTTCAAGTACGGGGTGGAATTCATGTTCGGCTACCGCAGCGTAGAAGTGAATTTGCAAACTTGCCAAGTAACGCTCCAACATCTGAAAAGCAACACTCTCACTACTGTCCAAGCTGACATTTTGATAGGTGCCGATGGTGCTTTCTCTACTGTACGGCAAGCAATGATGCGCCTTGATCGCTTTAACTATTGCCAACATTACATAGACTACGGCTACAAGGAACTCACCATTCCGCCTGATGCCAAGGGACAATTTCAGATGGAAAAAAATTGTTTACACATTTGGCCTAGAGGCAATTACATGCTCATTGCTCTGCCTAATATAGATGGAAGTTTTACGGGCACGCTATTTCTTCCCTTTGAGGGAGAAGTTTCTTTTGAGCAGCTAACTTCACAAGAAAAAGTATTGCACTTTTTCCGTTGCAACTTTCCCGATGTCGTAATGCTCATGCCGCTATTGGTGGAAGAGTTTTTTAACAATCCTACCTCTTCGCTTATTACAGTGCGATGCCAGCCGTGGACCTATCGAGGAAAAGTAGCCTTAGTGGGCGATGCAGCTCATGCCATCGTGCCATTCTATGGGCAAGGCATGAATGCAGGATTTGAAGATTGTCGCATTTTGACAGAGTTACTAAACCATCATCAGGGAAATTGGAACACAGCACTAAGAGCGTATGAACGCGCTCGCATTGCAAATGCTAACGCCATTGCCGATCTGGCTTTGATGAACTTTATAGAAATGCGCGACTACGTAGCCGACCCTAAATTTTTGCTGCGAAAAAAAATAGAAGCCCACTTGCATGCCCTTTTCCCTAATGAGTGGATCCCGCTCTACACTATGGTTACTTTTTCTCACATGCCTTACAGCCAAGCCATGCACATTGGGAAAATTCAAGACGAAATCATGCAGCGCGTCATGCAAACGGAAAACATTGAGCACTGTTGGCAAAATTTGAACTTTGAAGCTATCAAAAACGAACTCATGCAAAAAATTTGAAATTTGTAGGCAAAAAATCATAGTAAAAGCCAACTTTATCAACTTTAGCAGAAAACGAATCCACTGGAGTTTTTTATCAGGTAAGCCGAGAAAATCAAGCGCAGTGAAGAAATGCCTTACTTACAAGTTGTTCCAAATGCCTACCTACTTTCCCTTACAAAGTAGCTTTCCATCTTTACAGCGCTATCTCTATTGTTACTGCCGCCAAGTTGATCGCTGCCAAAATTATTAGTGGATAGGGAGAAGGCTCTAATAATTCTACGTTGAGGTGCTCACTGAGCTTTTGGGCTGCTAATTGGCTGAGCTGCGTTATATTTTCGTTACTAAGTTCTTGGTTTTGAATTACTTGCTGCAATACCTCACCAATGGGCAAGCTCTCTACCAACCCTGTGATAACCCAACGAATAGGAAAAGGGGTGCCAGCAAGCCACTGGCTGCCTTTTTGGAATACCTGTTGCCATTTAGCGCTCTTGGGTTGGGAATAACTTAAAATTTGGCGCAGAAGGTACTCCAATAGCATGATTTTATAAGTAGTCACTAGTTCGTAAATAGCTTGTCGCAGGATGTAAGTTTTGCCTACCAGTAAGTAAGCAAGGGGAAAACCTACTGCAAAAATCAGAAACATCCCTATAGTTTTATAGGCTGTCCATTCGGAAAAGGCAAGCACAAATAAAGCAACTGCGAAAAACCAGTTTACTAAGGTGCCGACTGCTACAATTAAAATGAATTGTTTGAGAACGCTTTTGCAAAAAGTTAAAACCGTTTTCAAAGTGGCTTGCCAATGCATAATGTTGAAGTGATAATTTGAATTGCTAAATAAAGTTGAAAATTCTGTGCTTGCTTGGCTGAAAGAGTAGGAAAATTGCTAAGATACAAGCAGGAATTGTCCTTTGGGGTTTTGGATTGTTATCTTCTTGCATTGCAAAACATAAAAACGATCTGGCAGAATTTATTCACAACAAATTTGGTCAGTATTGCAAGTAGTTAGCTTTAACAACTACTGCTGAAAAACATCGCTCAAAGAAATTTGCAAGTCGGGAAAGAGGTGAGAGGAAAAAGAGTCTTGACCGGCGAAAATGCCCTTTAGTTCAAACTTTCCTGCTTGGTTGAGTACAAATTGCAGCAGGGTGCACTCTCCAGGCAAAACTGCCCAGTATTCACCCACGCCGTTTTCTTCGTAGAGAGCATATTTAACCTTGAGGTCTTTATAGGAAGTGCTTGGAGAGATGACTTCCACCACCAGGTCAGGGGCGCCTATACAGCCGCGTTCGTCTATTTTGGACAAATTGCAAATGACGCAAATATCAGGTTGTACTACGGTGTAAATGTCTTCATCGCCCGTAGCGCGTTTTTTCTCAGGCAAACGCACATCGAAAGGAGCGGAAAAAATGCTGCACGGGCTATTTTTCTTGAAATAACTTAGCAAACTGCGCATTAACTCCCGTACTACGCTTTGGTGTTGAGTACTTGGCGCTGGAGACATGCGGAAAATTTTTCCTTTGATAAGTTCTACGTATTCACTTAGCTGCCATTGCAAATAGTCAGCATAGGTGTAGATGCCTTCGGGGTTGAGCTGTGAGAAACTGCTAATTACTGCCATAGCACAAATAAGTTGAAATGGTCAAAAAATGTCCGAACTCGCGCCGTGTGTATACAATATAAACAGAATTCCTTTCTTGGTTCTAATGATTGCGTTGGACTTTCAAACGAAGTAAAATACAACTTTGCCCTACTGCTGAAAAACATCGCTCAAAGAAATTTGCAAGTCGGGAAAGAGGTGAGAGGAAAAAGAGTCTTGACCGGCGAAAATGCCCTTTAGTTCAAACTTTCCTGCTTGGTTGAGTACAAATTGCAGCAGGGTGCACTCTCCAGGCAAAACTGCCCAGTATTCACTCACGCCGTTTTCTTCGTAGAGAGCATATTTAACCTTGAGGTCTTTATAGGAAGTGCTTGGAGAGATGACTTCCACCACC
>JANWWZ010000005.1:0-12897 GCA_025057115.1 Bernardetiaceae bacterium | reverse complement strand
ACTTGGCGCTGGAGACATGCGGAAAATTTTTCCTTTGATAAGTTCTACGTATTCACTTAGCTGCCATTGCAAATAGTCGGCATAGGTGTAGATGCCTTCGGGGTTGAGCTGTGAGAAACTGCTAATAGTAGTTGCCATAAAGTCTACAGTAAACAAGGAAAAATTATGCAAAAACGGATTGGAAAGCACAAACTAACACGGCTTTAGTAACAAAAAAATTAGCAATTGATGACCTGCATCATCTTTTTTGCTGCTTGCACCTTGTTTTTTTGAAACCAGAATCAAGGCAATTATGAGTGTCATATTCATGCTAATAGGCATTAGTCTTACAGTAGCCCTAGTGTTTTTGGGAGTATTTATTTGGTCGGTGCGCAGCGGGCAGTACGACGATAGTTACACACCTAGCGTTCGCATGCTCTTCGATGATGAATTAATTACAAAGCAATCAACCAATGAGAAAAAATAGTAAAAAAAACTGCTAATACTATGATGACACCGCAAACACTTGTTCAAGAGGAAAAGAAAGTCCCCGTAGGGGCAGCATTGGAGCAGTTCAGTTATGACAACGCGATAGTGCGCAACTTTGCATATGCCTCTATCATTTTTGGCATTATCGGCATGGCAGTGGGGTTGCTAGTGGCGCTACAGCTTGTGTTTCCTGAACTGAATTTTGGAATTCCTTACACTACCTTTGGTCGGATTCGTCCCTTGCATACCAATGCTGTTATCTTTGCTTTTGTAGGAAATGCCATTTTTGCTGGGGTTTACTATTCTGTACAGCGGCTTTGCAAAGCTCGCATGTATAGCGACTTGCTAAGCCGAATTCACTTCTGGGGATGGCAGTTAATCATCTTATCAGCAGCTATTACCTTGCCGCTGGGCATTACTACTTCTAAGGAATACGCCGAACTAGAATGGCCGATTGATATAGCCATTGCCGTTGTATGGGTAGTGTTTGGTATCAACCTGATTGGAACATTAATTAAGCGCCGCGAAGAGCATATTTACGTAGCCATTTGGTTTTACATTGCCACTTTTGTAACAGTAGCCGTATTGCACATTGTCAATTCGTTTGAAGTACCCGTTTCTTTCTTGAAGAGTTATTCACTTTTTGCAGGGGTGCAAGATGCACTGGTGCAGTGGTGGTATGGACATAATGCAGTAGCGTTTTTCCTCACTACGCCTTACTTGGGCTTGATGTATTACTTCTTGCCCAAAGCCGCCCAACGTCCCGTATATTCCTACCGCCTTTCTATCGTTCACTTTTGGTCGCTGATTTTCATTTATATCTGGGCAGGACCGCATCATTTGCTCTACTCTGCCATGCCTGATTGGGTACAATCGCTTGGAACGGTATTTTCTGTCATGCTGATTGCTCCTTCTTGGGGTGGTATGGTCAATGGCTTGTTGACCTTGCGCGGTGTGTGGGACCGCGTACGCGAAGACGTAGTGCTCAAATTCTTTGTAGTAGCCCTTACAGGGTATGGCATGGCTACCTTTGAAGGTCCCATGCTCTCTTTGAAAAATGTAAATGCTATCGCCCACTTTACCGACTGGGTAGTAGGACACGTGCACATAGGCGGTTTAGCATGGAACGGCTTCTTGACCTTTGCTATGTTCTACTGGCTCTTCCCGCGTCTGTTCCGCACTGAGCTGTATTCTCCCAAGCTAGCCAACGCCCATTTTTGGATTGGTACTTTAGGCATTTTGTTCTACGCAATTCCAATGTATTGGTCTGGTTTTACACAAGGGTTGATGTGGAAGCAGTTCAATGCGGAAGGCATGTTACAATATCCCAATTTCATTGAGACAGTGAATGCAGTCATTCCCATGTATGCAATGCGTGCCGTAGGGGGACTGCTGTACTTGACTGGCGTATTAATGATGACCTTTAACCTTGCCATGACTGCTATCAGAGGTAGCTTCCTTGCCAACGAACCTGCTCAAGCCTATGCGCGCGGTGTATTGCAAGTATCTCATGCAGGAGATTTCTGGCATCGCCGCATGGAGCGCCGTCCTTTACAAATGACCTTCTGGGCTACGATAGCGATCCTCATCGGCAGTGTGGTAGAATTGGTACCCACATGGCTGGTAAAATCTAACGTACCTACCATTGCTAGCATCATGCCATATACTCCGTTGGAATTGGAAGGTAGGGATTTGTATATCCGCGAGGGCTGTGTAAGTTGTCATTCGCAAATGGTGCGTCCTTTCCGCTCTGAAACTGAACGCTACGGAGAGTATGCCAAAGCTGGCGAGTATGTATATGAACATCCCTTCCTTTGGGGCTCTAAGCGCACAGGACCAGATTTGTTGCGCTTGGGTGGAAAATATCCCGATTCATGGCACTATCACCATATGTTAGACCCTACTAGCATGTCGCCTGGCTCTATTATGCCACCTTACCCATGGTTGTTTGAGCGCACACTCAATACTGACTTAACTGCTGATAAAATCAAAGTCATGCGAAAACTGGGGGTACCCTATCCCGAAGGTTATGAAGCCACTGCCAGTGAAGAGCTCAAAAAGCAAGCAAATCAAATTGTGCAGAATTTAAAAGAAGCAGGTATAGAAGTCAAACCCGATAAAGAAATCGTTGCTTTAATTGCTTACCTGCAACGGCTTGGAACAGATATTAAGAAAAACGCTAACTAACTATGATTCGCAACGTGTTGGAATCCATTGAAGGAGTAGGTATTTATCCTACCATTTCGCTGCTCATATTTTTGGCACTCTTCATTGGAGCGGTGGTGTACGCATGTAGCCAAAGGAAAGAATCCCTTGATGCGCTTGCAGAATTGCCTCTAAAAGAGGATGAACATGAAAAGCATCAACACAACAAACATTCTTTACGCTAAAAATTTTATCTCATATGCCGACTCAATTGCCTCTTAAAACAATAATATTGCCATTGTTCATCGCATTTGCTTTCGCTTTACCGGCACAAGGGCAAGAAGAAGCGAAGGTAGCCGAAGGCAAGAAACTCTTTACAGAAAACTGCATTACTTGCCATAAGTTAGGCGAAGATCTCATCGGTCCTAATTTAGTAGGAGTGTTAGAACGCCGTAAACCCGAGTGGGTAAAGGCATTTATTAAAAACTCTACTCGCTTGATTGAGCAGGGAGATGCCGAGGCCAAGGCTGTTTATGAGAAATACAACAAAATACAAATGACAGCCTTTGAAGGCGTTATTTCTGAAGAAGGCATAGAAGCTCTGGTTAGCTTTTTGAAAGTAGCCCAGCCCGAAGCTCCTCCTGTCCAAGCTGCAGCAGCTACTGCATCTGGAAGCAACAACGCTGCCTCTCAAGCTGCTCCAGCAAGCTCAACCAGCTTCAAACTCTCAGATAATGACAAAATCATTCTTTCTGTCTTTGCTGCCTTTGTAGTGGTAGTGTTAGCCATACTGGCAGCATTAGTAAGTCAGTTGATAAGTCTACAGCGGGCTTTGGAGGCTCGCAAGCAAGTCCAGCAAGTGCCTCAGCCAGTTGCGGTGGTAAAACGCATTCCAGAACTGGGCAAAGGAATATGGTCCGATATCCGTGGCTTGTTCAGTGGCATTGCCAATAACGAGCTCATGGAAGGACACGTTTACGATGGAATTCAAGAAATGGATAACGGAATGCCTCCTTGGCTTGCTTATTTCTTCTATGTAACTATTATATTTGGCGTAGTTTACATGCTCAACTATCACGTGTTGGGTTTGGGGGATTTGCAAGAAGCTGAATACAAAGCAGAAGTGGCGGAAGCTACTATGCTCTATGGTCAAAGCAAAGACAAAGTCAAAATCCCAATTGTGCCAATTACAGATAAGGCACAATTAGATAATGCAGCCAAAATCTTTGCACAAAACTGCGCTGCTTGCCATGGCAAAGCCTTAGAAGGTGGCGTAGGTCCTAATTTGACTGATAAATATTACCTACATGGCGGAAAACTGGCAGATATTTTTAACACCATTCGCGAGGGAGTACCTGCCAAAGGTATGATTGCATGGAAGGGCAAGCTTTCCGATGAGGAAATTTTGCAACTTGCCAGTTACATCAAATCGAAAGAGGGAAGCAATCCGCCGAATGCTAAAGCTCCTCAGGGGGTGGAAATGAAATAGAACGAAAATCTTTAAAGCTGATTCATATTTGTGGAAAGCCGTCCTGCTTTGCGGGGCGGTTTTTTATTGTTTATCTTGGGCGGCATAAGTGCTATAGAAATAGAAAATGAAGAAAAACTATCTACTTTTTATCACTTTCATTGCTGCATTCGGGGGCTTTTTGTTTGGTTTTGATACTGCAGTAATTGCAGGAGCGATTCCTTTTGCCAAAGATTATTTTCAGTTAGATGAATTGGGTCAGGGATGGGCGGTAGGTTGCGCTATCATCGGATGTGCTGTTGGGGCAGCTACTGCTGGAGCTCTAAGTGACACCTGGGGGCGAAAACCTATTCTCATTCTCACAGGTTTTTTCTTTACTATTTCGGCTATTGTAACGGCAGTGGCCACCTCTTTTGACCTATTTATCATTTTTCGCATTGTAGGTGGTTTAGGCATTGGGGCTGCTTCGGTGCTGTGTCCTACTTATATCTCCGAAATATCTCCCCCTCACCTGCGAGGCAGGCTGGTCTCCCTTAACCAACTAATGATAGTGATAGGCATTTTGATGGTGTATATTTCTAATTACTTGTTGGTGGATACAGGTCAAAACAACTGGCGTTGGATGTTAGGAGTAGAAACTGCGCCTGCGCTCCTATTTCTGATAGCGCTGCTATTGGTACCTGAAAGCCCTCGCTGGTTAGTCAAGCGCCATCGAGAGGAAGAGGCTGCCCAAATAATGAGCAAGATTATGGATTCGACTTTGATTGAGAGCGCGATTGCAGAAATCCGCTTTTCGTTGCTGGCTGCGAAAGAAGAAAAAGTGCAATGGAGGGAGCTTTTTCAAGGCAGGACAGGCTATGTCATTGCAATAGGAACCGCCCTTGCATGCTTTCAGCAAATTACGGGCATTAATGCTATTATTTACTATGCCCCAACGATTTTTATGAAAGCAGGAGCGGGAGTAAACTCAGCTTTTTGGCAATCGGTTATCATTGGGCTTACTAACCTTTTGTTCACTTTTGTAGCCATTGGGCTTATAGACCGTCTTGGACGCAAGGCGTTGATGCTATGGGGCTCGGCAGGGATGGCGCTCTCTTTGCTAGTACTGGTAGCTGCTTTCGCCCTCGACAAGCTACAAGGTTACTGGGTGCTACTGGCTATTTTAGGTTACATCGCTTCTTTTGCCGCTTCTTTGGCACCAGTAATGTGGGTCGTAGTGGCGGAGATGTATCCCAACCGCATTCGAGGAGCGGCTATGTCTTTTTCCATTTTTTTGCATTGGTCCTCTACCTTTTTGGTCGTGCAAACTTTTCCATGGTTGTTACAACACGTAGGAGGCGCCATTTCCTTTGGAATATTTGCTCTCTTGAGCGCAATTACGTTTGTTTTTGTATTGCGATTTATCCCAGAGACTAAGGGTAAATCTCTTGAAGAAATTCAAACCGAGTTAGGCTTATATGCAAATTGACAGTCGCCTTGTCGGGTTTGTTTTAGGTGGTTTTTTAGCAGTCTTTTTAGTTGGCATTCTCATGAACCAGTTGTTAGAATTGTCTAAAAATGACAAAATCATTATCTATCAACTATTGCCGCGTCTTTTCGGCAACAAAAATACCACTAACAAATTTTACGGCTCCAAAGAAGAAAATGGCGTAGGAAAATTTAGCGACATTACTCCAGCAGCCCTGAGAGGCATTAAGGAACTAGGGGTTACGCACATATGGTACACGGGAGTCATTGAACATGCAACCATGAGCGACCACACTGCTTGGGGCATTCCTTTAGACGATCCTGACGTGGTCAAGGGAAGAGCAGGTTCTCCTTATGCTATTAAGGACTACTACGATGTTTGCCCAGACTTAGCTGACGATCCTGCTCATCGCATGGCAGAGTTCGAAGCTCTTATTGAACGCACTCATGCTGAAGGACTTAAAGTAATTATAGACTTGGTGCCCAATCACGTTGCGCGGCGCTATCACTCCGATGCCAAACCTGCGGGAGTGGCTGACTTAGGAGAAAACGACGATCCTACTCAAGCCTTTTCCCCGCAGAACAATTTTTATTACTTACCTGGCAAAGCCTTTCAGGTGCCAGCAGAGTATCAACTTCCTGCATGGCTGCAAATACCTGGCAAAGATGGATTTTTTGACGAATATCCCGCCAAAGCCACTGGCAATGATGTATTCTCTCCCGCTCCCTCTGTACATGACTGGTTTGAAACCGTAAAGCTCAACTATGGAGTAAATTATTTTAACAACGGCAGTAAGCATTTTGATCCTTTGCCCAACACGTGGCTCAAAATGCGCGATATTTTACTTTTTTGGGCTGGAAAAGGGGTAGATGGCTTTCGTTGCGACATGGCTGAAATGGTCCCCGTGGAATTTTGGCACTGGTGCATTCCACAAGTTAAACAGCAATACCCTGACCTAATATTTATTGCTGAAATCTACAACCCTGCCGAGTATGAAAACTACCTTTACAAAGGTAAATTTGATTATCTTTATGACAAAGTAGGTTTGTACGATACTCTCAAAGCAATCATTCAAGGGCGAGCAAGTGCCAATGCGATTACTGCGTGTTGGCAAAGTGTAAATGCTTTTAGCAACCACATGTTGCGTTTCTTGGAAAACCATGATGAACAACGGCTTGCAAGTTCATTTTTCGCTATCGATTCTTTTAAAGGTATTCCCTTGATGGCAGTAAGTGCTTTGCTAGGAAGCGGTCCAGTAATGGTGTATTTTGGGCAAGAAGTAGGAGAACCTGCCATCGGAGCCGAAGGCTTCTCTGGGGATGATGGACGCACTACCATTTTTGACTTTTGGGGCGTGCCTATGCACCAGCGCTGGATGAACGGCGGTCGATTTGACGGAGGGCAGCTAGAAGATTGGCAAAAAAGCCTTCGCATGCGCTATGCTGCCCTGCTTAATTTCTCCAGAAACAACCCAGCCATTACCAACGGAGCACTCTACGATCTGCAGCCTGCTAATGCCAGCAGTTCAGGTTATGATCAGGTGCATCAGTATGCTTTCCTGCGATTTACTAAAGCGCAACGCTTACTGGTACTGGTCAATTTTGATGCCTTTAATGCAAAAAAATTTCGCTTGAAAATTCCTCAAGCGGCATGGCAAGCCATGGGCGTTCTTGCGGAAAAATGCCTGCTTAAAGGAGTCTTGTTTACCCAGGAGGAAATTATATGCCGCCCCGAGCAAGCTGATAGAGAAGGAATTGAACTTAGTTTGCCCGTGCTGGGAACGGCAGTGTTTCAAATAGCAGAGGTTGAATAGCGCCAGCAGCGGCAGAAAAGCAAGGAGCGCAGAGCTGTTTTGCGGCTCTGCGCCAGATTGAGAAATTGCAGATTGGCTAATATTCTATGCGCAAAATAGCAGATATGGGAATTACCCTGCCTCCCTTGAGGCTAATATATTTGTCATCTGATTGCCAAATGGTGGTTACAATTTGCACGAGTCGTCCGTCAGCTGTCTGGCAAATAATTTTTACTTTGTGGTGATAAATATTGCCCAATGCAGTTGCTTTCTGAATTTGCATTTTGCGCTCGCTTCGCGCCCGAGGATCTTGCAATACGTCATAAGGAGGAAAAAGCTGATGTGTAATAGCCTCTTTTGGCAAGTTTGTGATTGGGGTCATAGTTTGACTTGTGTTTAAATTTCAAATGCACATGTTGGTTGTTTGAAGTGTAGTTTAAAATCTAGGTTGAGGTACGGTTGAAAGAGCAATAGACAGGTCTGAATATACATAAAAATCAACAAATTGTTATCCGCGTTTAGAAAAATTAACATTTTTGTAATATTCTCTCTTGAGGTTAGTGAAGTTGCTTGGTAAAGTTCATTCCGCTTACACTTGATTGAAACTTAGTAGAAAAAAATGCTCACTTATAGCTACAATTGTTTTAAATTGGATAGCGTTTACAACAAGCACACAACAATGTAAAAATAAACGAACCCTCTAGCAATTTTCATCTAATATTGTGATGGTAAGAAAAAATTCAGGGCTTAAAAGATGATTGGCAAGCCAAAATGAAAATTGCCTATTTTTAAAATGTGCTTCCTGTTGTGAGTTGCAAATTTTTGTTGCAAATTGAGAACTTGTCCATCTTTTTATCTTTCCTAAAAGACCAACAAACTTTGCCCCTAGTTGTCAACGCTTTAAAGAGAAAAGCTCTGTTGCCATTGCTCGTGTCTTCACAGTCTGTCTTTCATGTCTTGAAAAATAGCCCAGCAGCATGGCAGCTAGTATTTTTTGGAAAGCGTAAAATAAAATTGCACTTTTTCGCTTTTAATTACAAGGGTTTGTTTGTTAGGGCTGGAAAACGGCAGGAAAAGAGAAAAGCCCCGCCAGCGTGGTAACGCTAGCAGGGCGTCTAATTATTGACTAAAAATGAAGCTCCTTCTGTAAGGGATTAATTCCTAATGGTCTTGCCTTTGAACAAGAGGCTATGAATTCTTTCTAATGTTTTTGGCTCTCCGCAAAGGGAAAGAAATGCTTCTCGTTCAAGGTCGAGTAAGTATTGCTCACTGACTAGCTGAGGATAGCTCAAATCTCCTCCGCTCATGACATAAGCAATTTTGCGGGCAATTTTTGCATCGTGTTCGCTGATGTAATTGCCGTAAATCATGCTCGTAATGCCTACCTCAAAGAGAGCCAAAGCCGTTTTGCCCAATACTTTGATATCCTTGCGCGGTACGGGCTTGGTGTAGCCTGCTTCCGCCAGTTCGATAGCTGCTTTCTTAGCATCGGCAATAACGCGACGGCGGTGCATGGTGATGCCGTCAGAAGGGCGTAAGTAGCCTAACTGCCGAGCTTCATGGGCGGAAGTAGAAACCTTTGCCGTAGCGATGTTCATGAATACTTCTTGCAGTCGGTTGAGTTCTACATCGCCTTTTACGAAACTATCTGATACGCGCATAGTCATTTCCTTCGTGCCGCCCCCTGCTGGAATGAGCCCTACTCCTACTTCTACCAGTCCCATATACGTCTCTGCATGAGCTTGGATATGGTCGGCATGAAGTTGCAATTCACATCCCCCTCCTAGAGCTAGCCCTGAAGGTGCCGTCACTACAGGAATAGAAGAGTAACGGGCTCGCATCATGGTATTTTGGAAGGCAACCACAGAAAAGTTGATTTCGTCAAAATCGCCGTTGCTGGCTGCCATGAAAAGAGTGGCTAGATTAGCTCCAGCAGAAAAGTTGGGTCCATCGTTGCCAATGACTAAGCCGCGGAAGTTCTCTTCAGCCTTAGTAATAGCTGTGTTGATGGCTTCTATAACTTCAGGACCGATGCTGTTCATCTTAGTGTGGAATTCTAAGCACAAGATGCCATCACCTATGTCAAATAGCGTAGCCCCTGAATTGCCCCATACTTTGTTGGTAGGGCGCAGATGTTCCAAAATAATAAAACCTTCACTGCCTGGAATTGCTTTGTAGGATTTGGTAGGAATATCATAGTAGTATCGCTTTCCTTTTTCCAGTTTGTAAAATGACTCATTGCCAGAAGATAGCATTTCATAGACCCATGCAGCGGGTTTTTCTCCAGCAACTTCCATCTTGGCTACGGTTTGACGTACTCCTAGCAAATCCCAAGTTTCAAACGGTCCTAGTTCCCAAGCAAAGCCAGCTTTTACCGCTTGGTCAATTCGATAGAGTTCATCGGCAATTTCGGGGATGCGGTAAGAACAGTAGCGGAAAAGGTCATAAAACATGGCGCGGTAAAACTCTCCTGCTTTGTCACTGGCATTAACTAGTTTGGGAATGCGCTGGCGAAGGTCTTCTACGTCTTTAACTGCTTCTAAGGAAGGCAACTGAGGCTTTGTTTGTGGCTGGTATTCAAAAGTTTTTAAATTCAGGGTGAGGATTTGGGTTTTGCCTTCCGCATCTTTGACTTTTTTAAAGAAGCCTTGACCGGTCTTATCGCCCAACCATTTGCGAGCGTAAAGTTCTTCTATGATGCGCGGCAGTCGGAATACTTCGCGGCTCTCGTCGTGAGTCAGGGCGGCATAAAGGTTATTGGCTACATTGACGGTAGTATCCAGCCCTACTATGTCACTGGTGCGGAAAGTAGCGGACTTTGCCCGTCCAATTACCGTACCAGTAAGGGCATCTATTTCATCTACAGTTAAGTCAAAGCTATCCAGCTTATGCATTGCCGACATCATGCTATATACGCCGATGCGGTTAGCAATAAAAGCGGGAGTATCTTTGCAAAGCACCGTTTCCTTGCCCAAAAATAAGGAGCCGTAGTGCATTAAAAACTCGATGACTTCGGGTTTAGTGTTAGGTCCAGGAATAATTTCCAGCAAAGGCAAGTAACGAGGTGGATTAAAAAAATGTGTACCGCAGAAATGTTCCTGAAAATCTTGGCTACGTCCTTGGCACATGAGCGCCATCGGAATGCCTGAGGTATTAGAGGTAACCAGAGTGCCTTTTTTGCGATACTTTTCTACCTGCTCAAATACTTGCCTTTTAATGTCTAAGCGCTCTACTACAGCCTCCAATACCCAATCGCATTCGGCAATTTTTTTCATATCATCTTGAAAATTGCCGGTTTGAATCAAGTCCGTCACTTTTGAGTGAAACACAGGCGAAGGACTTGACTTAACAGCCGCTGCTAACGAGTCATTAACAATGCGATTTCGCACAAGAGGGTGTTCAAGGGTGAGACCTTTGGCTTTTTCAGTTTCGTTGAGTTCTGAGGGAAGGATATCTAACAAAAGTACTTCTACGCCAATATTGGCAAGATGACAGGCAATGCGCGAGCCCATCACTCCAGAGCCTAATACGGCTACTTTTTTAATGTTGCGTTTTTTCATTGCTTTACATGGGGTTTATTATGGGTAGCGGTACCAAGTTTGAGTGCGGTAAAGAAATGCAATATAACCACGAACTTTTAGAGTGCCGTTTTCTAGCCAAAGTTTGCAATCGTAGATTTTCCCACTTTTCGGGTCTAGGATATCGCCTCCTTTGTATTCATCGCCTTGCTTTTGCAGGTTGCGAATGATGACCATGCCAATTACTTTTGTACCCTTGCGTTCATCAGGGCATTTAGTGCATACAGGATCAGGGGTTTCGTCAGGTCGGTAGAAGATTTCTACTATCCTGCCAAAATATTTATCCCCTTGCTTGTAAATTTCTACCACGGATCGCGGTTTTCCATCTTGGTCATCAATGGTTTTCCACTTGCCAGTAATATCCTGCGCTGAGCACACAGCGGTAATGAAAATACCTACAAGGCTTGCGATTCTTTTCATATTTAGATGGCTAAGGTTTGCTCGTCTAAGTTGATGGAAAATTCAGGAAGTTTATAAGCGTCCACTACTTCGTGGATTTTGTCAATTACTTCAAAAAAAATCTGCATTTTTTCTTCTCCTACTATATCACGCACTCGCTTGTTAAATTCTTTTACAACTTGCTTAGAAGCTTCGCGCTTTGTCCGACCTTCTTCTGTAAGACAAATCATCACCTTGCGCCGGTCTTTTTCATCTTGCTTGCGGTAAATAAGCCCTTCCTCTTCCATAGCCTTGAGTATGCGGCTTAGGCTTCTGGCTTCCATGCCCATTAAAGGAGCAATTTTGGTAGCTGGTGTACCGTTGTCCTTATCTATGTTAAGCAAGACAAATCCTATCGAGTGGGTAATGCCGTACGCTGCTCCCAGCGCGTTATACATTTTAGCAATGGCTAGCCATGTGGCTTTTACACTAAAATCTACAGAGTACTTGCGCTTGTCTTGCTTGTCTATCATAAACTAAATTTAGGGTGACTTATTTCCGCCAAAGGTACGCAAAAATATTATGCTTGCATACTATTGGTGAATTTTTTCTATTTCTTCGGATTTACCAATGAAGCTCTTGTTTGTTGAGAAAAGCACTAATGCCTCGTTGGCAATCGGCAGTGGTGCGTGCTAAAGCATTTTGCTCTGCAGCGTAGTGAAGCGCCTTTTCTAAGGTCATGGAAGGAAGTTGGGCAATCATGCTTTTAGTAATGGCAACTGCTTGGGCAGAAGTGGTTCTGCAAAGCTGTTCGGCTAATTGCTTTGTGCGATGGGATAGCTCTTCCAAAGGCACTATTTCATTGACCAAACCCAATTCTAAAGCTTGCTGGGCAGTAATGAGTTTGCCAGAGAGCAACAATTCCCTGGCGCGACCTTGCCCGATCTTATTAAGCAAAAACACCATCACAATAGCAGGGACAAAGCCAATTTTTACCTCCGTGTATCCAAATTGAGCCTCTGGAACGGTAATGACCCAGTCACACACAGTGGCTAATCCGCAGCCGCCAGCGATGGCATGCCCTTGCACTTGAGCAATGACTATCTTAGGCAAGCGGTAGATTTGCAAGTATAAATCTTTGAGGAAAGTAGAATCCTCTAAGTTTTCCTGATAAGAGAACGTTTGCAAACTTTGCAAGTAGTCCAGATCAGCACCAGCAGAAAAAACTTTTCCTGCTGCCTTAAGCACAATCACCTTCACTTTTGTATCGCTTTCAGCGCGTGTAAAAGCCTCTTTGAGTTGGCTTACTAACTGGCGGTTGAGAGCGTTGCGCTTCTCGGGGCGGTTGAGAGTAATGTAAGCTACTCTATCTTCGGTATGGTAAAGCAACATTTGCATATGAAAAAAACGCGCTCTGGTAGGGAAATGCAAAAATAACCGATTCAGTCTCCTGGCAATAAAAAAGTGGGAGGCTTTCTTTTTCAAAGAAGCCTCCCTCATTTGAGCATGCCGAGCTCAACTACTCCACTACCACTTTTGCAGTGAAGGTTTTTTGCCTGCCGATGGCGCTAATTACATAAGCTCCCGCTGCTAACTTGCC
>JANWWZ010000059.1 GCA_025057115.1 Bernardetiaceae bacterium | reverse complement strand
CCACCATTCCCGAAGGCTTTAAGACTATCAAGCAAATTGATAAACTTTTGCAGGATAGGAAAAAGATGTTTTTTGAAGATAAACGTTTGGACTGGGCTTGTGGCGAACTTTTGGCGTATGGCTCTTTGCTCTTGGAGGAAAAAATTGTGCGTATGAGTGGGCAAGATGTAAGAAGAGGCACTTTTTCGCACCGCCAAGCAGTTTTACGCGATGCTGAAACTAATGAGCCTTATTTTCTTTTAGACCACATTGTACCCAATCAAAAACAACCATTCCGCATTTACAATTCACATCTTTCGGAGTTTGGGGTAATGGGCTTTGAATTCGGCTATTCTATGGCAAACCCTAATGCTTTGGTAATTTGGGAGGCTCAATTTGGGGATTTTGCCAATGGGGCACAGGTCATCATTGACCAATTCATTTCTGCCACTGAAAGTAAGTGGAATCAGCAAAATGCTTTGGTGCTTTTGTTGCCTCACGGCTACGAAGGACAAGGACCCGAACATAGTTCGGCACGTTTAGAGCGTTTCTTGCAACTTTGTGCCGAATACAATATGGTAGTTGGCAACTTTACAACTTCCGCCAATTTGTTCCACGCATTACGTAGGCAACTTGCTTGGGAGTTTCGCAAACCTCTGGTGGTAATGTCGCCCAAATCTTTACTGCGTGCCGAAGAGGTTTATTCGCCCATTGAAGATTTTATCAATGGTT
>JANWWZ010000058.1 GCA_025057115.1 Bernardetiaceae bacterium | reverse complement strand
AACTAAAAATAACCCTGTTTTAATTGGCGAACCTGGAGTAGGTAAAACAGCTATTGCAGAGGGTTTAGCGCATCGGATTGTTATTGGGGATGTTCCCGAAGACCTCAAAACCAAAACCATCATGAGTTTAGACATGGGGGCTTTGATAGCAGGTGCAAAATATAGAGGTGAGTTTGAAGATAGATTAAAAGCCGTAGTTAAAGAGGTCATAGACTCTGATGGGGAAATTGTGCTTTTCATTGATGAAATCCATACCTTAGTTGGGGCTGGAGCCACTGAGGGGGCTATGGATGCCGCTAATATCCTTAAACCTGCCCTTGCCCGAGGGGACTTACGCGCTATTGGTGCTACTACTTTGGCAGAGTATCAAAAGTACATTGAAAAAGATAAAGCCCTTGAACGCCGCTTTCAACCTGTTTACATTGATGAACCCGATGTAGATGATGCCATTGCTATTTTACGCGGCATTAAAGAAAGATACGAGATTCATCACTCTGTACGTATTACTGATGCGGCTATTGTTAGCGCGGTAGAGCTAAGCCAACGTTACATCACAGACCGCTTTTTACCTGACAAAGCTATTGACCTTATGGATGAAGCCGCAGCGCATATTCGCTTACAAATTAACTCTATGCCCGAAGAGTTAGATGAAATTCAACGTAAAATTACTCAATTAGAAATTGCCGCAGCAGCCTTAAAACGCGAAAACGATGAAGAAAAACTCAAAGAAGTTCAAGAAGAGCTTGCAAATTTGACCGAAAAGCGCGATGCCCTAAAAGGA
>JANWWZ010000057.1 GCA_025057115.1 Bernardetiaceae bacterium | reverse complement strand
GTAGTTTGCACACCTGTACCACGAGTAAAAGCACCTGCCGTGCCATGTTTGATCATGCGCGTAAAGGTGCCGCCCAGATATACGTAGTTATTATCCTGTGTTACAGCGAGCACGTTGCCACCAGCAGGTTGCCATCCGTTTGCATTCAGTGGTGTTTGCGCCACGTGCACTCGACAGAAAGCCAACACTAACCATAGGGAAAGAAAAATCCCCTGATAACAATTTTTCATCTGCATTTTCTTCTGACTAGCTTTATTGTAAAAAAATTGCCGTAGAGAGGTAGAGAAAAGATTTTAGTACAACACAGAACAAACAGAAATTGAGCTTTCCAAAAATAACTTTTTGGGTTTACAAAGTCAAATTCAAATAAAGCAAAATACAAGTTAGTACTGTGATTCTTAGGGTCATTTTTTGCCATTGTTCGCGTCTTCACGAACAACGTCTCTTGTTTATGTCTTAAAACACAGTTCAGCAGCATGGAAGCGAATATTTTATTTGGAAAGTGAAAAATAGAATTATATTTTTTTGATTCGTATTTAATTTTTGTTGTTTTTAATCGCAACGAGTTGTTCATGAGAACACTAACAATAAGAGAGGAGAGGTAAAATAAAAATTTTAGTACAAATTCAAACCAAGCAAACAATAAATAGATAACCTTGGCAAAAAATTGTTTATGTTTCTCCAGTGGAAGGAATAACTCAATTGAGAATAAATTACCTAAGTTACACAACGTACAACAGCGAAAGTTGCTTGATCTTTTTAAGTTTATTTACAAAAGCTGGTTT
>JANWWZ010000056.1 GCA_025057115.1 Bernardetiaceae bacterium | reverse complement strand
TCCATCTCTTGCTGAAGGGAGTACTCCGACTTAAAACCGGCAGCAATGCCGGTAAAGCGGCGATTGTCGCAATCCATCTCTTGCTGAAGGGAGTACTCCGACTTGTCGATGAAATCATAGACAACGAACTCTGCAACCAGTCGCAATCCATCTCTTGCTGAAGGGAGTACTCCGACTTGAAAGATGTAGCCCCTGAGCTACATCATGAAATGTCGCAATCCATCTCTTGCTGAAGGGAGTACTCCGACTACCTGGACACTACGCTAACGGGAGCATTGCCAGAGGTCGCAATCCATCTCTTGCTGAAGGGAGTACTCCGACAAAAAATAACAAATATGAAGATCGTTTTTTTGAAAGGTCGCAATCCATCTCTTGCTGAAGGGAGTACTCCGACAGATCCTGTTAAAGAAACAAGAACTGGACAATACAAGTCGCAATCCATCTCTTGCTGAAGGGAGTACTCCGACAGCACTGAAAACATTACCCCTGCCCGAGGGGTGTGTCGCAATCCATCTCTTGCTGAAGGGAGTACTCCGACTTCAAGTTCTTGTCGGCATTGAAGCCGACAAGAAAAGTCGCAATCCATCTCTTGCTGAAGGGAGTACTCCGACGGGCTGGGGTTGTGACTATCGACTCGGCTACATGCGTCGCAATCCATCTCTTGCTGAAGGGAGTACTCCGACTCGTCTGAGGAGGAATCCTCAGACGAAGAATAAAAAGTCGCAATCCATCTCTTGCTGAAGGGAGTACTCCGACATTGCGACTCGGTAACCTCTCGTTTATTGATTACTGTCGCAATCCATCTCTTGCTGAAGGGAGTACTCCGACACAAAC
>JANWWZ010000055.1 GCA_025057115.1 Bernardetiaceae bacterium | reverse complement strand
ATAAAGGAGAATCGGCTAATCGTAGTAACCCAACCCAACAACCGCACATGGTGGTGGATGCACTGGGGTTGCTACATGCAGTTCTAACTACAGGAGTCCATGTAAACGATACCAAAGCAGGTTGGAACTACTTAAAAAGTGCAAAACCTTACAACGGATTGCGTTTTAAGTATATTCAGGAGCATTTCTCGATTCCATCAAAGCCTATGAGTGGAAAAGCATGAAAGTCAGCCTTTTTAAGGCTCATTCCTCAAAAAGGACGGTGGCGGGAGGAAAGATAGAGCCAAGTTCTGCTTAGCTTAACTACCTCTTTGCATTCATCAAATTTGCTTTCATGAACATGAATTTGGCAAAATATGACCTTATAAAAAACTAGCCAACTACTAGGCATGGTAAACCTTCACAACCCTTATCGTACCAGTGCCAAAGAAATTTCAGGAAATACTGTAATTAGTGCCAAAGCTACTAGCATTGCAACATAAATAGGCAAGAGTCGTTTCACCATGCTAAGGGCATCTACCCCAAAAGTGCCCGCACTTACAAAAAGAACCGTACCTACTGGCGGCGTGCACAAGCCGATGCATAGGTTAGTTACCATCACAATGCCAAAATGAATGGGATCAATGCCCAATTTTAGGGCAATAGGCAAAAAAATAGGCGTAAACACCAAAATGGCTGGAGTCATATCCATAAAAATGCCTACTACTAACAACAAGAAGTTGAGCATTAACAAAAACTGCCATTTATTTTGCATGAAAACACCAGCAGCTTGGTAAATGCTTTGTGGCAAATCGGCAATGTTGATAGCCCAACTCAAAGCCGCTGAAGCAGCAATTAAAAAAGTTACTTGCGCTGTCACTACTGCC
>JANWWZ010000054.1 GCA_025057115.1 Bernardetiaceae bacterium | reverse complement strand
GAAGGGAGTACTCCGACACCTAATGACACATATCGCATTGTATCTCGGGTTATAGTCGCAATCCATCTCTTGCTGAAGGGAGTACTCCGACGGAAAAGGTTCAATTCCTTTCACTTCCACTAATTTGTCGCAATCCATCTCTTGCTGAAGGGAGTACTCCGACAATAGTGACCAGGGTGATCCTTGGTGAATCCTTAGCTGTCGCAATCCATCTCTTGCTGAAGGGAGTACTCCGACAAGATTGACTAAAGTAAAGTCCGGCGCTAACGCCGGGTCGCAATCCATCTCTTGCTGAAGGGAGTACTCCGACTTACGAAGGCGGAGTTTACCTCCGCCTGTAAGTCGTGTCGCAATCCATCTCTTGCTGAAGGGAGTACTCCGACAGTTGCTGCCACCAACGGCGAATTCGCCGTTGTCCGTGTCGCAATCCATCTCTTGCTGAAGGGAGTACTCCGACTTAAGAGTTACAAAAATCAAAACCGGCCAAAATGGTCGCAATCCATCTCTTGCTGAAGGGAGTACTCCGACTCCAAAGTCAAAACCGGCGCTAACGCCGGTAAGGCAGTCGCAATCCATCTCTTGCTGAAGGGAGTACTCCGACAATTTTTATGATGTCAATCACAACAAGGATTAATTTGTCGCAATCCATCTCTTGCTGAAGGGAGTACTCCGACATGCGACGTCCACTCGCAGCGTACCCCAGCCGCATAGTCGCAATCCATCTCTTGCTGAAGGGAGTACTCCGACAATAACCAAATCTGGGACGATCCCGACAGCCTCCGGTCGCAATCCATCTCTTGCTGAAGGGAGTACTCCGACGATGATACAAGGGAGTCGGGGGGTGGAGGGTCGGGGTGTGGCAAGGGGTGT
>JANWWZ010000053.1 GCA_025057115.1 Bernardetiaceae bacterium | reverse complement strand
GAAGCATCATTATTAATTGATTCAGGTCGCAATCCATCTCTTGCTGAAGGGAGTACTCCGACCAACTTGCAGAGTCGGTAGCATCCCAACTCGATTAGTCGCAATCCATCTCTTGCTGAAGGGAGTACTCCGACGTAGTACCTGGACACTACGCTAACGGGAGCATTGCCGTCGCAATCCATCTCTTGCTGAAGGGAGTACTCCGACACGGGGAAAGGACTCGTTTCGAGTCCGAATACATTCCGTCGCAATCCATCTCTTGCTGAAGGGAGTACTCCGACTGAAAACGTACCCCTGCCCGAGGGGTGTACAAAAGTCGCAATCCATCTCTTGCTGAAGGGAGTACTCCGACGCTACGTGATCAGCGTAAGCCACAATCCCAACTTTGTCGCAATCCATCTCTTGCTGAAGGGAGTACTCCGACTGAAATTCGCCTTTCGAAAGTTAAATCCGGCAGCAAGTCGCAATCCATCTCTTGCTGAAGGGAGTACTCCGACTAGCAAAAGGTAATGGCAACTTTCAACTTGTCAAGTCGCAATCCATCTCTTGCTGAAGGGAGTACTCCGACGATTCCTCCTCAGACGAAGAATAAAAAAATTATTCGTCGCAATCCATCTCTTGCTGAAGGGAGTACTCCGACTGCAAAGGTTTGGCAGTACATCCTTTGTAAGAGATGGTCGCAATCCATCTCTTGCTGAAGGGAGTACTCCGACAAGTAAATCTCACCTTATTTACTTGGTAGATGATGCGTCGCAATCCATCTCTTGCTGAAGGGAGTACTCCGACGCTAAGGATTATCGAAGAAAAACTTTTTAAGTTTTTGTCGCAATCCATCTCTTGCTGAAGGGAGTACTCCGACCGGTAAGGTAGTGCTCCTTAATGGACCTGCCTCATGTCGCAATCCATCTCTTGCTGAAGGGAGTACTCCGACCCGGCGT
>JANWWZ010000052.1 GCA_025057115.1 Bernardetiaceae bacterium | reverse complement strand
AAAGGTAAAAGTTTTAATCGTACCATTGTGGAATTGAAATATACATTTAGACGATCGCTCTGTTGCAGACGTCTTGCGTTTTAATCGTACCATTGTGGAATTGAAATGGTACAGAAGAGTACCGCATTGCCAGAATGTTTAAGTTTTAATCGTACCATTGTGGAATTGAAATAAGCAGACAGTTTTTGTACAAAATCGTTAACTTTGTTTTAATCGTACCATTGTGGAATTGAAATTTGGCTTTACTTTTGGGAACCATACGGTGAACGTTAGTTTTAATCGTACCATTGTGGAATTGAAATAGTATCCTGCTGGCAAATAAGGATTATCTGTTATTTTGTTTTAATCGTACCATTGTGGAATTGAAATGTGAATGTATAACTTGTATTAGTAGTGTTTACGCTAAGTTTTAATCGTACCATTGTGGAATTGAAATTTATTTGTGCTTTGATTGGGCTGGTAATAGAATTTAGTTTTAATCGTACCATTGTGGAATTGAAATGGATTCACTCCGAGCGGGCTCTTTGAACCTACACGTGTTTTAATCGTACCATTGTGGAATTGAAATGAACTTGGTATGCCGGTATCTGGAAAAAAGGAGAGGTTTTAATCGTACCATTGTGGAATTGAAATGCTGGCAGGCTGCAAACGCTTGTATCAGACTACAGTTTTAATCGTACCATTGTGGAATTGAAATATATATATAGGGGGCGGAACCGAATACCGAATCAAAGTTTTAATCGTACCATTGTGGAATTGAAATCTATTCAAGAGTGGACAATGTTTATTGCTGGCATTGTTTTAATCGTACCATTGTGGAATTGAAATAGTTTCAAACTCGTGTGCATGCTGTAACTTATATCTGTTTTAATCGTACCATTGTGGAATTGAAGTCTTTTTGAGCCCTTGGACTTTTCTCAAAACTTTCCTTATGAATCTG
>JANWWZ010000051.1 GCA_025057115.1 Bernardetiaceae bacterium | reverse complement strand
ACAGGCTATTAAAGAAAAGCTGGTAGAAAAGTATTTTGGAAATAGCAATGGACTTCTCAGCGAAGCAAAGGAAAACGAATTCGGTCCTATCATTGATAAGTTTGAAAGTCTTGTGAAGACTATTAATCAAAAAGCAGTAAACAAATCCTACGCCGCCCTTCATCAGGAGAGCGGCGGGGTAAAAATCAAGATTCTCCTATCCCATACACATAATCATAATACGCCTGAGCCATCTTTGCCGTAGGCGTTTGCTCTGTTATAAACTCGTGCAAGGTTTCCAGTTCGGTTTGCACCGTTTCTTTCCATGCCTGTTGTAAGGCCATCTACCTGCCTCTACTATTACAATCCATCTCTTACCCCCTCCCCACTTCCGCTTTCAACTGTGCCAGTCGTACTTCCAGCTTCACTGCTTCGGCTGCAAAAAACGCTTCCCAGTCGGGGGATTGGGCGGCGCGGTAGGTGTCTTGCTGTTGGATGTGTGCTAATTCCAGCATCAGTTCATCGCGGCGACGGGTGAGGGTGTCGGCTAACTGCTGCAAACGTTCCAGATTGTCGGGCAGTGTGTCGGTGCCAAAAGCCAAACCATTTTCCAGAAGGTCTAACAAATCTTGCAGGCGTTCAAAATCCTGCGCCTCGTAGGCGGCATTGGCTTCTGCCATCAGTCGGTTGGCCTGTGCGTACTTTTCGGGGTCGTTGACGTAGCGGTCAGGGTGGATTTTCTTGGCAATTTTGCGCAACAGGTCGCGCAGGGTTTGGGCTGCCTCTTCGCTCAGGGCTGGTCGGGGGGCTTCGGTGGCGTCTGCCTGTTGGCTGTATTGTTCAAAGCGCTGCCGTGCTTCTTCGGCTGCTTTGTAGGCATATGCCTTTTGGATGCGTTGTGCTTCGCGTTCGGCTATTTGTGCTTCATAGGCAGCAATATCGCGCAGCAAATAGCCCAATTTTGCCCAGTAAGCCTGTT
>JANWWZ010000050.1 GCA_025057115.1 Bernardetiaceae bacterium | reverse complement strand
CATTGTGGAATTGAAATGCCAGCATTTATCCACTCAGTTCGCTCTTTTCTAAAAGTTTTAATCGTACCATTGTGGAATTGAAATTGCAACTGCAATAAGTCAAAATTTGTTGGCGCTGGAAGTTTTAATCGTACCATTGTGGAATTGAAATAATAGTCGTTGGGCAATCATACGCAAGTCTTTTCAAGTTTTAATCGTACCATTGTGGAATTGAAATCTGCTTGATATGGTAATTGTATTGGCAGTGTCGTTAGTTTTAATCGTACCATTGTGGAATTGAAATGGTGCAAGTTCAAACGGCGCTGGATTCTTTTTCCCACGTTTTAATCGTACCATTGTGGAATTGAAATTTGCCAGTTGAATTGGCTGCCTTATTCAAAATAGATGTTTTAATCGTACCATTGTGGAATTGAAATGTTGCGATAAACGATGTGATTGCGCTTACTTTTTGTTTTAATCGTACCATTGTGGAATTGAAATCGCATTTTATGGAGTTTATCGAGCGTAAAGACGCTCGTTTTAATCGTACCATTGTGGAATTGAAATCTGCCAATAACTTGTCGTTGTTGCGGCGGCGTAACGTAGTTTTAATCGTACCATTGTGGAATTGAAATATCCATTTTTTAAGTCTAAATACGCTACCTTGCCAGAGTTTTAATCGTACCATTGTGGAATTGAAATAATTAGGAATGGAAATGCAACCGCCCGCGACGGGGAGTTTTAATCGTACCATTGTGGAATTGAAATAATAACGCGCTCCGGCAGTATCCCTTTTCGTTTGTGTGTTTTAATCGTACCATTGTGGAATTGAAATCTTTCTAAAACTTCATATTTTGATTTCCAGTGACTTGTTTTAATCGTACCATTGTGGAATTGAAATACAATTGCAGCCGATCAAATAATCCAGCCAAGAAATGTTTTAATCGTACCATTGTGGAATTGAAATTAAATGCTTTGTCTT
>JANWWZ010000004.1 GCA_025057115.1 Bernardetiaceae bacterium | reverse complement strand
AATCAATATAATTCTTGCCTCTCAGCGATTGAATATTCTGTATTTCAACAGAAAGTATTTTCATGAGAAGCAGTCATATAGGTATATTCGGACAATCTCTATGTAATCTTTATCAGCAGTTGGAAATTTCAACTTCAAAAATAACTTACAAAATATTCTCCATAGCGTTTTTCTCTTTGCCTACAATTTCTTTTTCCAACCATTTTTGATCTCGACTTTTGAAAACAATCAAACTATCTTCCTCCAAATCCATAATTTTGGAAGCCTTGCTAACAAGTTCCATAAGTTTCACTTCGGTAATTTCTCCTTCAAAGACTGAATTTTGTATCCAATGCAAGTATCGTCCGCGCAGTTTGAGCATTTTGCCTACTGGCTTCTCACCGCAATCATAGACTAAAATCACATACAAAAGCAAAAGTTTTGTAGAGCAAATTATAAAATTTCTAAAAATAATTCAATATGCCTAAGCTAGTAAGAAGGTAACAATGTTGCCGAGGCTGCATCAGAATTATAGGGTAGAAGAGATAGCGACTTGCTTGGATATCAGTAGAAGGCACTTACAACCCCAACGCTTCGTTATACGACATTAGAGAGTACTTTCAAGGCAGGGATGAAAAAGCAAAATGAACAACAAAAGCAGGGATGCAAACTATAATCAGCTAATGGCTAATTTGCGCGAAAGTCTCCAAACCTTAGCCAAAAAATAGAACCTCAGGTATATCGATACAGATTCTTAAGACTGTAGTAAAAGAACCTCTTGCAAGAATCTTTTTGCTGGTTAGGGGCATTTAGCGGGTCGTATTCACCCAGTGCTTAGAATTATTTCTTCCAATGTTTTCTAACAAAAGCAATAGTCTCTCAACTGCAACGCATACCTTTGCACTATGGATGCTGCTGCAGCAACAACGCTTCCGCTCATGGAAGCGTTTTACACCATTCAAGGAGAAGGTTGCTGGCAGGGTCATGCTGCTTTTTTTATCAGGCTGGCGGGTTGTAAGGTAGGTTGCTTTTGGTGCGATGTAAAAGAATCCTGGCAAATAGATGCACACCCCACAGCAACAGTGGAAGAGATTCTTCAACAAGCCGTTCAGTACCCTGCGCGCATTGCCGTCATCACAGGCGGAGAGCCATTGATGCACAATCTTTTTCCTCTTACAAGAGCCCTTAAAGCAGCAGGGTTTAGGACGCATTTAGAAACCTCAGGTGCTTACCCCCTCTCTGGTACTTGGGACTGGATCTGCTTTTCACCTAAGAAATTTATGGCACCTTGCCCAGAAATTTATGCTCATGCTAACGAACTCAAAGTAATCATCTACAACAAAAGCGACTTTGCATTTGCTGAGCAGTTTGCTAAAGTGGTACCTACTCATTGTCAACTTTTATTGCAACCCGAGTGGGAAAAATCCTCGCAAATGATGCCGTTTATTGTGGAATATGTCAAAAAAAATCCCCAATGGCGAATTTCTTTGCAAACGCATAAATTCATGAATATTCCCTAAGCATTCCCAATATTTGCATATGGGTTTGAAACAAATAAAAGCATTGCTGGACCATTACGCCTGTCAATACAATCGCCCAGAGTTTATTGCAGAAGACCCCATTCAAATCCCCCACCGCTTTTCATTGCTGCAAGATAGGGAAATTATAGGCTTGCTCACTGCCGTAATTGCTTGGGGACAGCGCAAAACCATCATTCAAAGCGCTCAAAAAATAATTGCTCTCATGCAGGGGCAGCCCTATCGCTTTGTTTTGAACCACCATCCTGAAGAGCTACGACCTTTGGCACAATTTGTACACCGCACCTTTAACGGAACAGACTTGCTCTACTTTGTCCATTTCTTAAAGTGGTACTACCAGCGCCACGAAAGTTTAGAGACCGCTTTTAGCAATGCTATCAGTCCTGACGACTTGACAGTAGAAAAGGGACTCATTCACTTTCATCGGCTCTTTTTTAGTTTAGCAGAAGCTCCTGCAAGAACTCGCAAGCACATTCCCACTCCAGAGCGGAACTCGGCATGCAAGCGTTTAAACATGTTTCTGCGCTGGATGGTACGCCGCGACGAAGCAGGAGTAGATTTTGGCTGTTGGCCAAGCATCCGACCTGCCCAGTTGGTTTGTCCTCTCGACTTACACGTAGAACGAGTAGCTCGAAAACTGGGATTGCTCAAACGCCGACAAACGGATTGGAAAGCTGCCTTGGAATTAACTGAAAATCTGCGCCTTTTGGACAAAAATGACCCTGTGCGCTACGATTTCGCCCTCTTTGGATTGGGATTGACTAGTAAACATAACCCTTGTTTGGAATACTTTTCGCTTGCCATATCCTAAATTTTAAGCCATATGACTAATCATGTTGTCATTTTTTTGGCTGTTATGGCTCTGCTCACCTGCAGAACACATGCGCAAATCAACCAGAAATTAATCCGAGAGTTACTGCCTGGCAAACGTTGGGCGTTAGCCCTTTACATTGCCGATACTCCTTTAGGAAGAGACACTATCCTACGCGTCCATGATTGTGCTAACGAATTCTTAGAAGTACTGCCTAATGGCTCTTTTATCTCCTCCAATTTGCGCAAGCCCGGTACTTGGCAAATAATAGACGACTCTACTGTTTTGTTTAAAAAGTCGTCTGGGGCAACAATCATGACTGCTCGCATTAGCTACCTAAGCCCTGATAGTTTAGTAATTATCGATTTTGTCAAAAACAAAGACATTTTTATACAAACTTTTAACCTTTGCCGACCTAACGATGTTACTTTTGAAGATTCGCGACCCGAGTTCACGATCTTGGAAACTTGGTCCCTAGTAGCTGGAGGGCAATATTTTCAGTCGGGGTTGGCAGACATAGGCATTGCTCGCGGCGAGCTGACTACGTGGAATAAGATTTTGTACTCCTATGGGGCTCATTTAGAACTTGCTCCTTGGAATAGCATCTATGGACTTATTGCTAATGGATGGTTAGAAGATAAGCGTTTTTTCTACGGTGGAGCAGTCGGCACTTACTACGATGTGAAAAATATTTTCCCTTTTTTTCGCCCTTCGTTAGGCATTACTGCCAAACAATTTATGCCCGAAGGCTATTCATTGCATCTGGCATATGGCTATAACTTTATCATTGGTCAAAAACGAAATTCCAACATCAACCTGCATCATATTTCCATTCGTTTGCGAATTCCCTTCAGCCGGCAAGAGCGAAAAGTGCGTCGCTTGCCTACTCAAGAGTACGAAGGTCAGTGAGCAAAGCGAGATTGCTGCTATATTTGAGTATTAAAAATAGCTATGACAAGGGATTCGGTACGCGTATATGCGCCCGCTACAGTAGCTAATGTGGCGTGTGGATTCGACGTATTGGGATTTGCACTTTACGAACCAGGCGACGAGGTCATTTTGCGGAAAAACCACACTGGCAAAATAGAAATCATCCTCATCACTGGCGATGAGGGCAAATTAAGCCGCGACGCAACCAAAAACACTGCTGGAGTAGTGGTCGATTCTTTTCTAAAGCACTTAGGCTTAAGAATAGGCATTTCTATTGAGTTGCATAAGAAAATGCCTCTTGGAAGTGGATTGGGCTCCAGCGCCGCCAGTGCAGTAGCTGCCTTGTTTGCCATCAACGAACTGATGGGGCAGCCCCTTACGCGAATGGAACTGCTGCCTTTTGCCGTAGAAGCTGAGCGAGTGGCTTGCGGCACCGCCCATGCTGATAATGTCGCTCCTGCTTTGCTGGGAGGTTTTACCCTAGTGCGCAGCTACGATCCCTTGGATGTGGTTAAATTGCCCGTGCCTTCTGAATTGTTTGCTACAGTAGTGCACCCGCATATAGAAATCCGCACAGAAGACGCCCGCAGCATTCTGCGCAAGTCCGTACCGCTTAAGGATGCCATTGCTCAGTGGGGCAATGTAGGTGGCTTGGTAGCAGGGCTGCTCATGGCGGACTACGCTCTCATTAGCAGATCTTTGCACGACCAAATCGTAGAACCGATGCGATCTTTGCTCATTCCCAACTTTGCCCAAGTGAAAAAAGCCGCCATGGAAGCAGGAGCGCTAGGCTGTAGCATCTCTGGATCTGGACCCTCTATGTTTGCCCTGAGCACTTCCCTCCACACAGGACAAAACATTGCCCATGCCATGAAACAAGCCTTCGCAGCAGTAAACATCCAAACCGATTGTTACATTTCGCCCATCAATACCGAAGGTCCTCGATTGCTAGACTAATTTTTGCAAAACCGTATTATTTGGTAAAAAAATTGCCTTCTTAAAGATGCTTACCAGTTGAGTTTTCAAATGTTTCAAAACCTTACTTTTCGTTTTTTGCTACTTGGCTTGCTTGCTTGTGGAACCTTGCCAGTACTTGCCCAAAGTTGGAGTTCCTTATTTACGCAAGGACAGCAAGCATTAGAGAAAAAAGACCACCCAGGGGCAGCTACTCTCCTGGAGCAAGCCCTTTCTGCTGCTGAGAAAGAATTTACTGCTCAACACCCCAACTACGTCAAAACTCTTTATGCTCTGGCAGAAACTTACAAAGCGCTTAACGAACCTAAAAAAGAACGCAACTGCTACCTTGCATTAATCAACATTAAAAGAGATCTCAAACAAGAGCGCACAGTTGAATTTGCTAAATTGCTTTTCAACACTGCTTTGAGCTACCTACAAACAAAAGAATATGCAAATGCTGACAATTATTTCAACCAGTCGCTTGCCTTGCAGCGCAGTTTAAAGCAAGAGGAAACCGTTGATTTTGTCGTAACCCAACATGAGTACGCCCGCTTGTTTAAATCCACTAATCGCTTAGACAAAGCAGCTTCTTACTACGTTCCTGCATTTGAACAAGGTGCTAAATTGCTGGGAAACAAAAATCCGCGCTTGGCAGAAATGGCAAGCGAAATGGCTGATCTGTACGCTAAAATGAAGAATTACTCCAAAGCCAACGAATTTTACTTGAAGTGGATAGAACTCTGCAAGGTGCAGCAAATACCTGAAGGTCAATATTATACCGCTTACTATCAGCTACACGTAAACCATAAGTCGCTCAACCAGCCAGCTGAAAGCATTCGCTACGGCAATGCTTATGTAGAGAGCGTAAAAAAGTACAACTCCGACAAACTAGTCGAAGAATTAGACAAAGTAGTTAAAAATTTTAAAGAGATGAATGCCTATCAGGCGGCAGCAGTTTTGTTGCCCATTAAAGCCGATGCACTCAAAACCTCCTACGGAGAACAAAGCATGGAATACGGCACAGCAATAGGTGAACTGGCAACGGTTGAATTCCATGCAGGGCAGCAGCAAAAAGCAATAGCCGATCTTCAAAAGGGGATTGAAATAGTCAATCAGAGCAAAAAAAAGCCAGAGCATGAGGCAACGCTAGTAGAGCTGATGGCTCAGCTAGCCTCGTATCTTCGCCAAACTGGCGACAAAGAAAACACCGAAACAGCTTTGCATAATACCATAGAACATGCAAAAAAAATTAACGACAAACAACTGCTCTACGCAAGAGCTATCGACTCGCTGGCTTTTTACTATCATTCAACAGGTCAAACCGCTAAAGCAGATTCGCTTTTTAAACTCAACATAGAAGTAAGGCGCAAAAATCTCACCGATAAACATCCCGACTATGCCATGTCGCTTTCCAATTACGCCGATTTTCTCCTTGCTCAGGGAAAGCCAGAAATAGCCGAATCGCTGTTAAAGCAAGCCAATGCCATTGATGGGGCTTACTACGGCAGAGGAAGTATAGAATTCACGCGCAGTATGCTCAAGTTAGCAGATTTGGCAGCGCTTCGAAAAAATTATCCCGAAGCCTTGCGTTTATACAGAAGCATTTTAGAAAATCAACGCAAGCTACAAGGAGAACAAAGTCCAGATTATCAAGCCACGCTAAAAAAAATCAACGAATTGACTGCACAAATGAGCAAAAAGTAAAATTTGGTGGAGAAAAATCCGTTGCTGTTTATGAAAACGTGTATCCTATATCGTTCTATGTTGCGCACTCTTTGGACAGTAATAGGTTTGGGAGCAATTTCTTACACTTTTGCGCAAGAATCATTTTCGGTAGAAAATGTAAGATTGTTGCTAGACGGGGGTAATAAGTACACCCAAAGCCATGTTGTAACGCTCAAGATAGAGGCAGCAGGAGCTCGCCAAATGAAAGTAAGCCGATTCCCTAATTTGGACGGAGCAGAGTGGCAAGAGTTTAAAGCAGATTACGGGGCCATTCACTTAGGTCAAGAAGAGGGAGAAAAGAAGGTATATGTCCAACTCAAGGATAAGTACGGCAATGAATCGCCGATAATAGAAGGAAAAATTATTTTGGACCGCACCCCGCCTAAAAATCCCAAAGTAACTATTAATGCCGAAGGAGGATTTGTCAATAATCCTGAGCGCATAGTAAGCCTTGAGGTGCATGCGGAAGACGCCAAGTATATGATGATAAGCAACTCCTCTACTTTTAAAGAGTCTCGCTGGCAAGGTTATCGCTCCCATGTGCCTAACTGGAAACTGGAGGCAGGCAATGGATTGCGCAAGGTATTCGTAAAGTTTCGCGACGAAGCAGGTAATGAGTCTGGCGTAGCCTCTGCAGAAATCATGGTAGATGACATTCCTCCCTTAGACCCTCGCATTAGCATCAATGGCGACCAGCGATTTACCAACGACCCACAAGGAAAAGTAACGCTTTCCATTTTTGCACGCGGAGCCACAGAAATGAAGGTAAGCGAAAAAAGCGATTTTTCAGATGCTGAATGGCAACCTTACAAAACCACATTAGACTGGAAGTTTAGTCAAGAACCTCAAGGGGAGCGCACTGTCTATGTCAAGTTTCGCGACCAGGCTCAAAATGAGTCCACAGTAGCTTCTGACAATATCATCTTTGACAACACTCCCCCTGAAAATTGCAGCTTAATTATCAATGGAGGGGCTAAATACGCCGAAGACCCCGACAGGTTTGTAGAACTTCGGCTTTCGGCAAAAGGAGCCGTCTTTATGATGATAAGCAACTACCTCAATTTTGCTGGAGCGCGCTGGGAACCTTTCCGAGAAGTAGTACCTAAATGGAGGCTTACTGAAGAAAATGGAGAAAAAACCATTTACGTGCGCTTCAAAGACGAGTATGGCAATGAAACAGGAGTAGTAAAAGCAAGCATTATACTAGCTATTTGAAAAAAGTTACTGCAGAGCAAACCTCCCTTGCCGCATCATGGTGGCAGGGGAATTTTTTTGGTAGGGTTTTGAACCACTATGATTGGATGATTTGAGGCAATAAAAGAACTGCTTTTGATTGCTAATTTTGCTTACATGATACAACAAGCTCGCTTTGCTTTAGGAGAGTTGTTTTTTCTCATTGCTAGCTGTGCCTTGCAAGCCCAAGAGTTGCCTTTGGCAAGTCCTCGTTGTGAATATAGCCAAGTAGTAGGGCTTACGAAGATTTCCATTCGCTACAGCCGTCCAGGGGTAAAGGGCAGGAAGATTTGGGGTCATCTGGTGCCATACGATGTAGTCTGGCGAACAGGTGCCAACGAAGCCACTGTAATTACCTTTTCCGATGATGTATGGCTGAACGATTTGCGCATTGCAGCAGGGAGTTATGCTCTTTACACCATCCCGCACCGCAGAGGCGAATGGGATGTTATCCTGAACAAAAACACTCGCTCATGGGGCACTACGGGTTTTCGCCCAGAAGATAATGTATTGGCTTTCAAAGCACGCCGTCGCAGGGCTCCCTTTACCGAAACCTTTTCCATTGACATAGAGAACATCACTCGCACAGGAGCAGATTTGGTAATGCGTTGGGAAAAACTGGCAATTAGCATTCCCATTCGCGTAGAGGTAGATGAAAAAGTCAATCGCAACATCAACCAAGCCATTGCAACTGCAGGCAATAACTGGCGCGTCTATGCCAACGTAGCTGAATATTGCTTGCGCAATCACATTCGGCTTAACGAAGCCAAGCAATGGATCGAAAAAGCCCTTGAACTCAAACCCGATAACTTTTTGCCTCACTGGCTTAGGGCGGACTACGCAGCTTTGCAAGGCAATTTTCAAGAAGCCATTGCCTCAGCCGAAGAAGCCCTTCGTCTAGGAATAGCAGAAAGTGGAAACAACTTCTTTTACAAAAAAGACCTAGAAAAGTCTATCGCTTTGTGGCGCTCTAAAATCAAGTAATTATTTTGGTGAACAATTAAACAAACATGCAATACTCCATCCATCAACGCGATAACTTTTACTACATAGACGAGGGACAGGGAGAAACACTACTACTATTACACGGGCTTTTTGGTGCTTTGAGCAATTGGGAACATGTGCTGCGATATTTTTCTCATCGCTATAGGGTAGTTATTCCCATGTTGCCCATTTACGAGATGCCTCTCAGCGAAGCAGGATTAGAGGGACTAACCGGTTTTGTATCTAATTTTCTCAAGGCAGTACGGCTGGATAATCTCACCTTGCTAGGCAATTCTCTAGGAGGCCACATAGCGCTTTTACTTGCTCTTCAACATCCGCAAGCAGTAAAGCGCATCGTTTTAACTGGCAGTTCAGGGTTATTTGAAAATACAATGGGCGGCTCTTATCCCAAGCGTGGCAACTATGAGTTTGTCAAAGAACGCGTGGAATACACTTTTTACGACCCTCATGTGGCTACTAAAGAATTAATAGATGAGGTATTTGAGGTAACTAAAAGCATTCCCAAATGCATGCGCATAGTAGCTATTGCCAAGTCTGCCCAGAGAAATAATCTTTCCAAAGAATTGCACAAGATTAAAGCCCCTACTCTATTGATTTGGGGATTGAATGATACCATTACTCCTCCTAACGTAGCCCACGAATTTGAGGAACTGCTCCCTCATGCTGAACTGCGCTTTATTGATTGTTGTGGACATGCCCCCATGATGGAAAACCCCGCTCTTTTTAATTACTACGTAGAAGATTTTCTGCGCCGCCATCCATGAACAACACACAGCATGTTTTTACCACCTTGCTGACTGCAATTCTTGTAGCACTTTTCATGCTAACAGTCATTTTGCTTTTTCTTGTCAACAAATTCCGCTGGATTGAAGAAAAACATGCTTTAGAAAGCCGTTATGACAGCCTGCTTGTAATAGTAAAATTGAATAACCTGCCCAAAGCACGCGAAAGTGCGCAGTATGATTCCTTGCAAAAGTTATTTTTTCGCCACAATCAGTACGACCCTCTAGTAACTAATGGATTTCGCTTATACGGGCTGTTCAAAGACGTCAACAACGTTTATACTTTAAGCACCATAGCAGAGCAGTTTAATATTTCCAATCCCAATTCCATCAAGATCAGCGAGGTCGAAGGGAAAAACTGGTATATCGTTCCTGTCAAAGGAGTTCACTTTGTAAGGTTAGGGGAAACAGCAGGCAGCATTGCCCGCATTTACTACCGCAATCCTGCTGATTCGGTTCTTATTCAGTTGTTCAACCATAAAGTCAGCCCTGGTAGTGTAATTTTTATTCCCTTTGACAAGGTGTCTCCTTAACAAAGAGCGCAAAATAAACCAACTGTCCTTTTCAACCTAAATGCTGAAGATGCATCTAAAACCTACTGGGAAGACGCTTTACTTATGGCATGTCAACCAAAGCTACTTTTTGCCCATTTTAATGATAAGAAGATAAAAATAAAAGCACCCCAATGCAGTGGCATCCAAAATGTGCGTATAAAGTGAGGTTGTTTTTACACACATAATGCTCTCTTGCCCTTGTTTGTGCTTTTCAACCATTTACCTTACACACTTGGGAAAATATCTTTACCGCCTCACGCGTTTTTTATAAAACAGATCAAAAAAATCACACGAAAAAATAAAATTCTCTTCACTCCTCCGCCATAAATGGATAGCGATAATCTACTGGGGGGAGAAAGGTTTCTTTGATAGAGCGAACAGAAGTCCAGCGCAAGAGATTGTACATTGCTCCTGCTTTGTCATTAGTGCCAGAGGCTCTTGCGCCGCCAAAAGGTTGTTGCCCTACTACTGCCCCTGTAGGCTTGTCGTTGATGTAAAAATTGCCTGCAGCATGTTGCAATTTTCGGCAAGCCAGTTCAATGGCGTAGCGGTCTTGCGCAAAAATGCTACCTGTTAGTCCATAAGGAGAAGTTTGGTCAGTTAGCTCAAGGACTTCCTCAAACAGCTCGGATTGATACACGTAAACGCTGAGCACTGGTCCGAAGATTTCTTCCACCATTGTGCGATATTGGCCATCTTCCACGCGCAAAACAGTAGGTTGGATAAAGTAACCTATAGATTTATCGCAATGCCCTCCCCATACCAGCTCTACTCTGGGATCTTTTTTAGCTTGTTCTATATAAGAAGCAATTTTGTCAAAGGCTTTTTCATCTATGACGGCATTGATAAAGTTGCGAAAATCTTCTACTCCTCCCATGCGCATGCTCTCTAGATCCTCTATCATGTATTGTTTCACTTGCTGCCAAAGGTTACTAGGGATATAAGCACGGGACGCCGCCGAGCACTTTTGCCCTTGATACTCAAAAGCACCGCGCACCAAAGCTGTGGCTAGGGCTTTAGGATCAGCAGATTTGTGAGCTACAACAAAATCTTTTCCTCCTGTTTCGCCTACAATGCGCGGGTAATTTTTGTAAATGGGCAAGTTACGGGCAATGGTTTGCCATAGATGCCTAAAGACCGCCGTGCTGCCAGTGAAATGCAAGCCAGCAAAATCGGGATGTTGAAAAACAACCTCTCCCGCTTGAGATCCTTCTACGTAAATTAAGTTAATCACCCCATCGGGCAAGCCTGCTTCCATGAAAATTTCCATTAGTACACAAGCGGAGTAGATTTGAGTAAAGGCAGGTTTCCACACCACTGTGTTACCCATCATGGCTGGAGCGGTGGGCAAGTTACCTGCAATAGCAGTGAAATTAAAAGGCGTAATGGCGAATACGAATCCTTCCAACGGGCGATGTTCTAGGCGATTCCAGGTACCAGGAGCACTTATTACTTGCTGGCGATAGATCTGCTCCATGAAATACGCATTAAAGCGCAAAAAGTCAACCATTTCACAGGCCGAGTCAATTTCAGCTTGAAAAACGTTTTTAGATTGCCCCAGCATAGTAGCTGCATTGAGTTTAGCCCGATAAGGACCTGCAATAAGCTCAGCAGCTTTCAAGAAAATGGAAGCGCGGTGCTCCCAAGGCATTGCCGCCCACAATGCTTTAGCGCCCAACGCAGCATTAATGGCTTGTTCTACATGTCCTTTATCACCTACGGAAAAATATCCCAGCGTATGGCGATGGTCATGCGGAGGAGCAATGCGCTGTTTGCAGTCAGTGTACATTTTTTGTCCTCCAATGTACATGGGAATATCAAGGACGCGGTTTCTAAGGTCGGCAATAGCATCTTTGAGTGCTTTGCGCTCTGGAGTGCCAGGAGCATAAGTTTTTACAGGCTCATTCGAAGGCGTTGGCACTTGAAAAATTCCAAACGACATGGTTGTTTAATGGTTAAAGCTGATGCAAATATATACCTGTGAAAATATTCGTTTTTTAGTTATTGCTCAGTTAGGTGAGAGCTCACAAGCAATATCGAAAGAATGAGCCAATAAAATCGCGCTTGCTACAATAAATTTGACTCAATCAACAAACCAAAAAAAATAAAAGCAAAAAAAATTACAGCCAACAGTACGCCACCACTAGGGGTTCGGAGTAAACATACTGGAGGTGGGGCTGTAGATGATGCACTAATCCACGGATGGGATGGTCCTGCAAATGCACGGCAATGTGTGTGCGAAAATCGAGATGACCTACTTTGTACCACTTATACAAGGCTTCTTTGGCACACCACAATACAGTAAGCTGCTCTATGCGATTGTCTGCCCAAGCTAATTCCTGTGGGGAAAAAACTCTTGTGGCTACTTTGAGCAATCGGGGAGTAGGTCGTTCAATGTCAATACCACAGGAAGTAGCGCTGCAATGGATAAAAGCAGCAGCAAAGCCTCGCGTATGGGAAAGAGACAACGCAGCGGTAGCACACTCCCAGCAAGGGCTACCCCATCGATCCAGAACAATTTTGCCCGTATTTAGCTGAATGTCTCTGGCTAGAACATGAGCTAATGCTCTTGCTGCAAGGCTTTCTTTGCGCTTTTCTACCGCCTGAATATGTAAACAGGAGTAACTTACTCCCAGAGTAGCTAAGAATTCATGCAGTTGGTCGATATTTTCGTCAATTTGCCAGATTCCCCACACTGCATAATTTTCGATGAATACTTTTTTGACAAGGGGCAAAGGAAAGTAAGGTTACTGATCCAAACCGAAACTAATCCCGATATTGATGCTAAAAACGCGGTTATACACATTACCTCCTGCTTTCGTAACGTCGGCAAGTCCAATGCCGTAGCGTCCATCTAGGTAAAACCACTTGGCATCCCCTATGTCCAAGTGAAAGCCACCCCCCACGCTAAGACCAAAGTCTTCACTCTTGTACAAATCCTTTACATTTACTTTGGCGTTGTTGATTTCTAACTCCGAGTTCATCAGAAAACCCACGTAAGGACCTGCCATAATTTTAGGGCGGAATCCTCCTTTGCCGAAGAAGTAGGTAAGGTGAATGGGAATTTCTAAGTAATTGACGTTGAGCTTACTATTGGCTGTTTTAGCTCCTTTCTGTGCGTAATTTACCTCTCCTGTAACCCCGAAATTGTAATCGGTGCTATAGGTGAGAAAAGCGCCAAAGTTGATTCCCGTTCTGGCATCGGTATTGACGTTTTCCCCTGCAAAGTTGGAGAAACTCACTCCTCCTCTAAGCCCTACAGAAATGGGAGTAGATTGCGAATAGCACTTTGCCAAAATACCAAAGAAAAGGGCTAGGATACCAACAAGTCGTTTCATTTGTGAATTATTTTGATTTAAAACCAATTCAGCAGTCACTGTGTATTAAATACGGTTTCCAGCTTTCATCGCTAATGCCAGAGAAGTCGCGTAGGAAGACCACGTAAGAGGGTTTAAAAGGCTGGTAAGGAAGAGGCATATTAGCTTCCTCAGGAGTATAGTCGCCTTTTTTTGCATTGCATTTTTTACAAGCAGTTACCAAATTAGTCCAAGTGCTTTTGCCGCCCCGAGATCGAGGAATCACATGGTCTAAAGTAAGGTCTTCTCGCGAACCACAATACACACAACATCCTCCATCTCGCTTAAAGATGTTATGTCTGTTGAGCATAACATTTTTGAAAGGCACACTTACATACCGATACAAGCGAATGATAGAGGGCACTTCATAGGCACGTGTAACACTTCGCAAATACAGATTCTCAACTATGGTTACTATTTCCGCCTTTTCTGCATACACTAAGCTAAAAGCCTTGTACACACTACAGACCGTAAGTGCTCGGTAGTCGGCATTTAGCACAAGAACTTTCCTGCGCATACTTAGACGAAATAATGTCAATTTATTATGGTTGATTTCAAAATTTGCGTAAGTTACTACACGTGCCCTAATATGCAATGGAGTTTACACTAATTTAATATTCTACGGGAAAACCTGCTCCTGCCAGTTCAGCAAAGCCGCCCACGTTGTAGGCTTTGGGGAAGCCCGCTTCTAGCATAAGTTGAGCCGCTTTTCCACTTCGGTTGCCTGAAGCGCAGTACAAGTAGTAGGTTTTAGACTTGTCATACTGCGGGAACTCAGCAGCAAATTGACCTGCTAAAAAATCCACATTGCTCGCTCCTGCAATATGACCTGCTTGATACTCCGAAGGAGTGCGCACATCGATAAGCACACCTGGATCTTGTGCTTGCATTTCCTTGAACTGCTCGGGAGTTAGCCGTATTACTTGCATAGTGAACACTTTTTTAAATGGCTCAATTATCGCGGATTTTCAGGTTTTTTCAAACTAATAGGCTGGGCAATCGCTTCGCGCATTTCCGTATCTGCTTGTAGGTTTTGCCATCGGTAGTAGTCCATAAAGCCTAACCTACCACTTCTAAGGGCTTCTGCTAAGGCTAGAGGTACTTCCGCTTCTGCTTCGATAACTTTTGCACGCGCTGCCTGTGCTTTAGCTTTCATTTCTTGTTCTACCGCCACTGCCATAGCGCGGCGTTCTTCGGCTTTGGCTTCGGCTACTTTCAAATCGGCATTGGCTTGGTCTATTTGCAGCTTAGCTCCTACGTTTTCTCCTACGTCAATGTCTGCAATGTCAATGGAGAGAATTTCAAAGGCAGTGCCCGAATCCAATCCTTTGGAAAGAACTAGTTTAGAAATCTTATCAGGGTTTTCCAATACGTCCTTGTGCGACTTAGAAGAACCGATAGAGGTAACAATTCCCTCTCCTACGCGTGCTAAAATAGTTTCCTCTCCTGCACCTCCTACTAGCTGCTCAATGTTAGCCCGCACTGTAACGCGTGCTTTAGCAATGAGTTGAATGCCATCCTGCGCAACAGCAGCTACAGGCGGTGTGTTAATTACCTTAGGATTAACCGACATTTGAACGGCATCAAATACATTTCTGCCTGCCAAATCTATGGCTGCTGCTTGTTTAAAAGTCAATTTAATATTGGCTTTATCGGCTGAAATAAGGGCTTTGATAACAGAAGGAACGTGCCCTCCAGCCAAGTAATGGGTTTCTAAATCACTAGAAGTAAGGTTAAGACCTGCTTTAGTAGAAGTAATCAGCGATTCGACAATAATGCGCGGAGGTACTTTGCGAATGCGCATAAAAATTAAATCAAACAAACTCACGCGCACCCCAGAAAATATAGCAGTAATCCAAAGATTTATCGGCACAAAATAAGTTAGCACCAGAATGCCAACTACAACCAGCACCAAAATGGTAATTAAAGATGCCAAGTCAAATTCCATATGCGTTTTAGTTTTTTGCGCTATGATACAACATTGCGTATGATTAACCAACTTTTTGAGCACAAAATAACCTTATTGTCTGTAGCCAAAAGTCTTGCTACTTTGCCCGTGTGTACTGCACCCTGTTGAGCAAAAAAAAAAGACTACTGCTCTTGCTGCAGCAGTAGTCCTTTTACAAAGAGAATGAAAATTTAAGGTTAACGGCTAATTTGCAAGATTTCAAACTCTATTTTGCCGCGCGGAGTGACTACTTGCGCAATTTCACCTTCTTTCTTTCCTAGCAAGCCCTGCCCAATAGGAGATTTTACAGAAATTTTGTTTTGCTTCAAATCTGCTTCTTCTTCAGATACAAGCGTGTACTCTACTTCTTGTCCTGTGGCTTTGTTTCTAATTCTCACTTTGGACAAGATAGACACCTTCGAAGTATCAATCATGGACTCGTCTATGATACGCGCTTGGGCAATTAACTCTTCTAGCTTAGCGATTTTGAGCTCTAGCAATCCTTGCGCGTCCTTTGCTGCATCGTATTCGGCATTTTCGCTTAAATCGCCCTTGTCGCGTGCTTCGGCAATCTGGCGAGCAATTTCCGCCCGTCCTTTAGTGCGCAGTTCGTGCAATTCATCTTTCAGCTTCTGCAATCCTTCAGCTGTGTAATAGGTCGGCATATTCTTTAGACTTGTTTAGAGTTCGAAATGAAAAAAATAATAACGGCTCACCGCATGCAAACCGTTATTATTTAGCCTATGCGCAAAACTACAAATTATTTCTCAAATTTGCAATATGAAAAAAGTGGCTTTTTACACACTGGGCTGCAAGCTCAATTTTTCGGAAACCTCCACCATTGCCCGAATGTTTGAGCAGCGCGGCTACAAAAAAGTAGATTTTACCGACCAGCCTGACATATTTATTATCAACACGTGCTCGGTAACAGAAAATGCTGACAAAAAATGTCAAAAAGTTGTCAAAGAAGCGCGCAAAATCGCTCCCAACGCCTACATCGCTGTGATTGGTTGCTATGCCCAGCTGAAGCCTAACGAAATTGCCGCCCTTCCTGGGGTAGATGCAGTGCTAGGAGCAGCAGAAAAATTTCGCTTGCTGGACCTGTTGGAGGATTTCAAACCCTCTGGGAAAGCACAGGTCTTCGCCAGTCCTATAGAAAAAGCAAACTTGCGTTTTGATGCGGCCTATTCCTATGGCGATCGCACGCGCACCTTTTTAAAAGTGCAAGATGGTTGCAATTATCACTGTTCTTTTTGCACTATTCCGCTTGCCAGAGGAGCCAGCCGCAGCGATACGCCTGAAAATATTCTTGCTAAGGTGCATCAAATTGCTGCCACAGGGCAGGTGCGGGAAATTGTCCTTACAGGGGTCAATACGGGAGACTACGGCATCATCAACGGCAAGCGAATCTACAAGCTGATTGACCTGCTTACTCGGCTGGAAACAGTAGAAGGCATTGCGCGTTTTCGCATTTCTTCCATCGAACCCAATTTGCTTTCTGATGAAATTATCGACTTTGTAGCCCAGTCAAAAAAATTTGCGCCTCATTTTCACATTCCGTTGCAATCGGGCAGCGATCGCATTTTAGCCCTGATGCGCCGCCGCTATCGCCGCCAGTTGTATGCTGAGCGCATAGCTCGAATCAAGTCGCTAATGCCTCATTGCTGCATAGGAGTGGATGTCATTGTAGGATTTCCTGGAGAGAGCAACGAGGACTTTTTACAGACCTACCACTTTTTGAGTGAATTAGACATTTCCTACTTGCACGTGTTTACTTACTCAGAGCGAGCCAATACACCAGCCTCTACAATGGCAGGTCGAGTGCCTGAGCGAGTGCGAAGCGAACGATCCCACATGCTCCACATTCTTTCCGATAAAAAGCGCCGTTACTTTTATCAACAAAACATAGGTAGGAAGGCAACTGTATTGTTTGAAGACGATATCGAAGAAGGCAACATGCACGGATTTACAGAAAATTACATCCGCGTTAGCGCCAAGTACGACCCCTTGCTCATTGGCGAAATGAAAACGGTACAAATGACAGCCATCAACGACAAGGGATATATGGAAGTGTGCGAACCAGTTCCAGCCGAGGAAAGGGAATTTGTCACTAATTTCGATGCGTTAACTTAGCAATAAGGCAATTTTGTAACATTTTTATTTCAGAAAGCAGAAAAGTTTTAGATTCGGACAAACTTTTAAACTATGGCTCAATTCTTCAAGTTTGTTTTAGCTACCATAGTGGGTATTTTACTGCTGATGGCAATAATTATTGGGCTGTTTGTGGCAGCCGTAGCGGTAGGAGGTAAACAAGAAAGCAAAACAGAAGACAATAGCGTGCTGAAGCTATCGCTCAACGTACCAATTTCAGAACGAAGCCAAGAAAATCCACTCGAAGACTTTGACCTGCCCTTTGCCACTCCTATTGAATTAAAAACGATTGGATTGTTAGAACTTCGCCAAGCCATTGCCCGCGCAAAAGAAGATGCTAAAATTAAAGGCATCTACCTTGATGCTGGCAACATCCAAGCAGGTTGGGCTACATTAGAGGAGATCCGCCAAGCATTGCAAGATTTTAAACAATCGGGCAAATTCATTTACGCCTATTCGGAAACTATTTCCGAGCCAGCACTTTATGTCATTTCTGTAGCTGACTCCATTTTTTTACATCCGCAAGGCAGCATAGAGTTTAATGGCTTAGTAGCTGAAATCGGATTTGCCAAAGGACTTTTTGAAAAAATTGGAGTTAAACCCGAAATTTTTCGCGTGGGTGAGTTCAAAAGTGCTGTAGAGCCGTTCATGCTGGATAAAATGAGCCAGGCTAATCGCTTGCAAGTTACCGCTTACCTCAATAGCATTTACAACCATTATTTACAAGGCATTTCCCAAAGCCGCCATATTCCAGTAGAACAACTCAAGCAAATAGCCGATGGCATGCTGGTGCAACTGCCGCGAGAGGCTGCTGCTTACAACTTGATCAGCCGCACTGCTTACTACGACGAAGTAGAAAACCTCATCCGCGCTAAATTAGGCATTGACCAAAAAAAGAAGATCAATTTTATTTCCCTGAAGCGATATGCGAAAGAACAACCTACTGAAGAGCCAGGCAGCTATAGTAAAAAGCGCATTGCAGTGATTTTTGGAGAGGGTTCTATTCGCACCGGTAAAGGAGGTCAGGACCAAATTGGCTCGGAAACCATCGCCGAAGAATTGCGCAAAGCCCGTCAAGAAGACAAAGTGGCAGCAGTAGTGCTGCGGATTAACTCTCCTGGGGGCAGTGCACTAGCTTCTGATGTCATGTGGCGCGAGGTAGTGGAAACCAAAAAGAAAAAACCCGTCATTGCCTCCATGTCGGACGTAGCAGCCTCAGGAGGGTATTACATGGCAATGGGCTGCAATAAAATTTTTGCCCACTCTACCACTATCACGGGTTCCATCGGTATTTTCGGTTTATTATTCGACGCCAGCAAATTGCTCTCTGAGAAAATCGGCATCACCTTCGATAGGGTCGAAACAAGCCAATTTGCTGACTTAGGCAACCCCACCAAAAAATTCACTGACCAAGAACGCCAAATTATTCAGCGCTCTGTAAACGAAGGCTATGAAACCTTCACTTCCAAAGCCGCTGCAGGGCGCAATATGCCTTTAGATACCCTTAAAAAATACGCCGGCGGCAGAGTGTGGACCGGCGAGCAAGCCCTCAAAATAGGACTAATTGACCAACTAGGCGGATTGGAAGAGGCTATCAAGGCTGCTGCTAAAGAAGCAGGACTAAAAGAAGGCGAATACGTGGTGCGTTACTATCCCGCTAAAAAGAGTTTTCTAGAAGCCTTGCAGTCCGTTAGCGACCAAATGGAAGAACAGCAGTGGAAACAAAGAGCAGGCTCGCTTTATCCATTGATTAAGCAAATTAAAGAACTCGTTTCCTACCAAGGCGTGCAAGCAAGGTTGCCCTACGAGGTAAACATACACTAATCGGATTTTTGAAAGTGTCAAAACTGCCTTGTCTTACCAGACAAGGCTATTTTTGTTTACATGGTTGGTACCATGCAATCTGCCTTGAAATTGCCTTGCCAGTGCTATCTTTGTAGCTTTAGAGGCGTATGATTGAGACCCTTATCAAGTATTTGGAAATTAATTTAGAGCTAGTCAAGCTAGATGTGAAGGAAATTGCTGCCAAGCTCATCGTGGATGTTGTCAAACTTGTCTTTATGGGCTTTTTGGTAAGCATGGGAGTAGTGTTTCTTAGCATCGCTTTGAGTTTTTGGATAAGCCAACTCACAGGGAGCTTTATCGTCGGTCTTAGCTTGGTAGGAGCAGTTTACTTGTTAGCTGCTTTTATTTTTATGCTTGTCCGCAGGCAGTTGCGTCCAATTTTTGAGCGCATTGTAGCAAAATACATTCCTTACAATCAAAAACTTATCGATGAACTACTCAACAATGAAAAGGCTCAATCTTGACCAGCAGCGCCAATTACTCACTCAGCGCAGGCAAGAGTACAAAAACGCCATCGCCACCTCATTAGAAGAGACCACCACTGCCGTGAGCAACAAACTTCAAGCGGTTGCCTTTGGAGTAGGAGCCCTCTTGCTGGGCTATTTGATAGTAAAAGGAATTAACCAGCTAACTGAAAAAGAGACTCCTAAAAAAACTTCCTCCGCAGCCAGTGCAACTGAATCAAGTCCCCCTCCTAGGGCAGAGTCGAGGTTTTCAATAATAGATTTTTTCAAAGAACAGCTGGCTTTGTTGCTAATGAGCTTTGTCAAAGACAAGTTGTATCAATTATTTGAAGTGTTGATACAAAGTCTCAGCAGCAACACACAAACGCACTCGGCGTCCTCTCAAGAGCCACAAAAAGATGAGGCAAAAACTTGAATAAAATTTTCAATTGTGTATATCTTTGCACTCTCATGTTAACAGTCAGTGGCCATATTCCACCAATTATCCTCCTGCTTCCTTGTTCAAGGCAAGCGATCACTCCTCCTTTCCTTCCCAGGCCCTGAAAAGGGCTGTCGTTAATGAAATTGCTCCACGGGCTGCAGTAACTTCATTAGCCGCGTCTGTGTAAATACTATCTCGACATGTGTGCTCGGTTTGTTTTTTTATCACTCATTTAAATCATCGTCAAAAAATGGAAATTATTGTTCAGGTTGCTAGCCAAGAACACCTCAAGTATGCCGAAGAAATTTGCCGCCAGATCGAAGAATCTGCCAAAGCACGCGGTACAGGAATTGCCAAGCGCGACCCGGAGTATATCAGGCAAAAAATGCGCGAGGGCAAAGCCATCATTGCTCTTACTGACTCTGGTGAGTTTGCTGGGTTTTGCTACATAGAAACATGGAGCCATGCTAAATATGTAGCCAATTCAGGATTGATTGTAAAACCTGAGTTTCGCCAACATGGACTTGCCAGAAAAATCAAGGAAAAAGCCTTTCAACTTTCGCGCGAAAAGTATCCTGACGCTAAAATTTTTGGACTTACTACCAGTTTGCCTGTAATGAAAATTAACTCCGAACTGGGTTATCGACCCGTTACCTTCTCCGAACTCACCAGCGACGAGGAATTTTGGAAAGGATGCCAAAGCTGCGTCAATTACGATATTTTAACGCGCACTAACCGCAAGCACTGCCTTTGCACAGGTATGCTCTACGACCCCGCCTGGGAAAAAGAAAAGAAAAAAGATGAACCCGAACCTAAAAAAGTTTTCAAACTCAAGGAAAAAATTTATGAGCGCTGGTTGCGGTTCAAGGCTTTTGTTCTGCTCAAAGACCGCGATAAAAACAATTACGAGCAGCAGAAAAATGGCAGCCACGTAAATCAGGCTCCTGAAAAAACTACCATAACCGTTAAAAGCTTATGAAAGAAAAGGTAGTGCTAGCTTTTAGTGGGGGCTTAGATACTTCTTTTTGCGCTAAATATCTTGCCGCAGAAAGAGGGCTTGAGGTGCACGCTGCTTTAGTGGATACGGGCGGGTTCAAGGTCGAAGAAGTTGAGCAGATAGAAGCCCGCGCCCGCTCTTTAGGCGTGGCTAGCTTTGTATGCCTGAACGAAGTAGAAAATTTCTACCGAAAATGCATCCGCTACATGATTTTTGGCAATGTACTGCGCAACCAAACCTACCCCCTTTCGGTAAGTGCCGAGAGAGTTTTTCAGGCATTGGCAGTGGTAAACTACGCCAAAAAAATTGGAGCTAAATACTTAGCTCATGGCAGCACGGGAGCTGGCAATGACCAAGTGCGCTTCGACCTAGTTTTTCAAATTGCCGCTCCTGATAGGGAAATCCTTACCCCTATACGCGACCTGAGGCTCTCTCGGCAAGCAGAAATTGAGTACTTACAGCAACACGGCATAGAAGGCAATTGGGAAAAAGCGCGCTATTCGATCAACCAAGGCATATGGGGCACTAGCGTAGGAGGCAAAGAAACCCTTACTTCCCATTTACCCTTGCCAGAGGAAGCTTTTCCAAGCCAATTAGAAGCTAAAGAACCTCAAACTATTGCGCTTGCTTTCTCAAAAGGCGAGCCCGTGGCAATTAATGGAGAGTCGCATGGAGGTAGCGTAGGAGTGATTAAAGCCCTGAACCAGCTAGGAAGCCGCTATGCTATTGGGCGCGATATTCACGTAGGGGACACTATCATCGGCATCAAAGGGCGCGTAGGATTTGAGGCTCCCGCTGCATTGATTATTATTAAAGCCCATCACGCTCTAGAAAAACACGTGCTTACCAAATGGCAAGCCTACTGGAAAGAGCAACTAAGCAATTGGTATGGCATGATGCTCCACGAAGGACAATACCTCGAACCCCTCATGCGCAACATTGAGGTATTTTTAGAAGACTCTCAACAAAATGTAAGTGGAGAAGTATATGTCAAACTCATGCCTTATCGCTTCGAAATCCAAGGCATCCGTTCGCCCCACGACCTAATGGCAGCTCGTTTTGGGCAGTATGGAGAAATGAACAATGCATGGACGGGCGAAGATGTCAAGGGTTTTACCAAAATTATTAGCAACCAAATGAAAATCTATTTTCAAGTCAATGGAATTGACCAGCACTGAAAAACTCACTTATCAGAAAGCTCTAGAAGAATTGCAAGAAATCTACCATGCCATAGAAAGCGACCAAGTGAGCATGGATGATCTAGCCACTAAGGTAGAGCGCGCTTATCTTTTGCTGCGCTTTTGCAAAGAACGCCTTCGCGCTACAGAACAACAACTCGAGCAACTGATGAAGGAAAATGAATGAACTTACCCTAGAAATTTGCCTTTCTCCTGAGTTGCTGCATTTGTACAATTTAGAGGGCAAAACCGCTGTGGTAGTAGATGTGCTGCGCGCTACTTCCTGCATAGTAGCAGGGCTGGCTTGTGGGATTGCAAGCATTACCCCCGTTGCTTCCCTTGAAGAAGCTCGAGTATTGATGGCGGCAGGCTACATTGGAGCGGGCGAGCGCGAAGGCAAGCAAGTAGAAGGGTTTCCTCTAGGTAACTCGCCTTTTAGCTACATGCAGCCCTGTTTAAAAGGCAAAAAAGTAGTTACCACCACCACCAATGGAACGCAGGCAATTCAACGCTCCCTTGCGGCTAGTGAAATTGTCATCGGTGCCTTTCTCAACCTTTCAGCAGTAGCTACCTACTTACTGCAGCGCTCTCGGTCTGCCGTTGTAATTTGTGCTGGCTGGAGAGGGAAGGTCAATCTAGAAGACACGCTATTGGCTGGCGCACTGGCTCACAAGCTAGAAAATTTTTTCACCTGGAAAGATGATTCAGTGCTAGCTGCTAAGGCTCTTTATGCCCACATGCGGGCAGACTTGCACGAACACCTCAAGAGTTCTTCTCACTATCAACGGCTAGCGCATTTAGGAGCCCAACAGGACCTGCACTTCTGCCTTGAAATAGATCGCTTTCACGTAGTGCCAATACTGGCTAATGGCGAAATTATATTGGCTTGATGGCAAATCAATCAACAGCAAACTGTAATTTTTTTTCAATAATGGCAAAGCAAAAAGACAAGTACATTAAAAACTTAAATGTTTACAATCGGCGCGCCGCTTACGACTACTTTTTCTTAGACAAATACATCGCTGGCGTTGTGCTGCGCGGCACGGAAATAAAATCCATGCGGATGGGAAAATTTAACATGGAAGATGCTTATTGTCTTTTCAATGAAAAAGGCGAGCTCATTATTCGCAACCTTCACATTGCTCAGTACGAGCAGGGTAACATTCACAACCACGATCCCCGCGCTGATAGAAAGCTATTGCTCACCAAGCGCGAACTTCGCAAGCTCCGCACTAGTGTGAAAGACGTAGGACTGACTATCGTTCCTACGCGCATTTTTATTAACGAAAGAGGATATTTGAAAATAGAAATTGCGCTTGCCAAAGGCAAGAAGCTCTATGACAAGCGCCAAGTAATTAAAGAGCGAGATTTACAACGCGCAGAAGAATAGCTCTACTACGGCAAGGTACGCGTTACAGTGCGATTGTTTACAGTGATGCTAATTTTTTTGTCGCATTCACCCTCTCCCCAGTCGGCAAAAATGGTCCAATCGCCAGTGCGAATTTCATAGCGACCACTTACAGGATAAAAGGTAGCAGCTCGCAGGCATGAACCTTTCATTATCACAGGAGAAACGATGGTAGCCCTAAAGTTGCGTCCTTCATCGGTAGTGCCTACCGTAGAGCCGTTAATTTGTACTTGATCATCGGCAACGTCTAGCAAACGAGTGCCGAAATCATACCGTACAGTGCGGCGACATTCACTAATCCGAATTTGCTTGCCGTTAGGGCGCGTAATGACAAGATTGCTACCTACTACGTTGTAGCTAAGCACATTCCCCGACATAACGCGCTCAGTAATGGTAATGGTGCCGCTAATGGTGTGTATGCCATTGCTGTAGTTATCCAGCACTACAGTGCGCTCTGCCAAAAAGTTGCGCACTCCGCGATAGGTAATTGTTATTTTTCCTTTGCGAGTGCGGTTACCTCCAATATTGCAGCCATTTCCGTACTCCACTACAATAGTACGTGCATTTTCGTTGATGCGGATAGTAGCGCAACGCTCTGGCTCTTCAGTGCGTCCATTGCGCAGACCGTCATCTACTCCGTCGAAGGCATCTTCTGCCGCATCAATGGCATCCTGCACAACATCTTCTGACTCGCTATTTTGCATTGATACTGCTTCTGCATCGGGTTCTATTGCGGCTTCTTGGTTTTTGTTACAAGCCATCAGCCCTAACAGGCCAGCTACTAAACATACTGCATACCATTGTGTTGCTTGCATAGTTCTTTTGGGTTTTAAAGTAGGACAAAGTAAAACGAGGATAGTTTAATGCCAAACTAATCTTTTTTTGTACGATGTTGTAAGGCAAATGGCTTAAAGTTAGCATCTGCAAGTAGCTGCCATCAATCAAACGCAGCGAGGGAAAAAACTATCTACCTCATCAAACTAAAGCTAGATAGTGTCCGATTTCTTTCCATGCCAATAAAAAAGCCCGATTGATTGCAACACCAATCGGGCTTAATGTTTACCAACTCAGATAGGTCTAAGGGCGTTGTGGTATTCTAAAATAAACGCTCTCACAGCTGACCTGATGGCGTTGCGCTCTGAAAAATCATTCGGGTCCACTTTCTGGCGCGGAAAATCTGGTGTATAGCCATGGTTGCGATCCACACAACGAGCTACATAACCAAAGGGCTGCAGATCTAACGTAGGTTGATTAGGTCGGAAAATGCAAGTCAAGTAATCGTTCTCGCTAATATCCCACGCATAACCCGTCATGCGCGAGCCCATGATATCCACCTCAATAGTGCCATCTGCTGAGTGAGTGGTTTTAATTATGCTGTTAAAGACTAAGTTAGATTTATTATTAGCCACTACTTGAATTTCAAGCCTAAAGCGGTCGCTCGTGCCAATGCGAGTTACTTTGTAGTAGTAAAACAGATTGCCGCGCTTAACCTCTCCAGAAAACCAGTTAGGGCTATTAGAAGTGTAGTAGAAGAACATCTGCTCCCCTTCAGGTTGCAACCAGGGATCATAGAAAATAGTGAACTTGGCGCGTTCTATTTGCTCTACGGTAGGTGCTTCACCCAGTAGGTCGCGAATAATTTTTACTTTGGCAAAGCTAATAAGGCGCGCTTGTTCGGTGGCAATTTTGCGGTTTTGCTGCTCCCGCGCAAGGCGTTCCACTTTGGAAAGATGAGACGGAACAGGCTGAGGCTGAGGCAACTGCGCCAGCAAACGACTTACTACTTGCTGCCCTTCTGCAAGGCTGGTGAACTTAGTTTCCTCTATAGTACTCTGGGCATAGAAAAATAGCATATTGGTTTGGTCAACGCCAAGTTGAGAAAGTTGCGCTTCCGCTTGCGATAGCAGCGAGGGGCGAATACTTTGTAACCATGTATTTTTCTTAATTTCATCATAAAAGGCAATCAAGCGACGAGGGCTAGTGGCTTGTTCAAGCGTCTCTATAGCTTTTCTCTGCAATTGCACTCGGTAGTTTTCCACATTAGCATTACCTACTAGCTGGGCAACGATAGGCTTTTCTAATTCGGCTTTTTGGGATAAAAGTTGTTTTACTTCACCATTGAAGTGATGATTCCATGCTTGCAAGTCGATATTAAACCCAGTGAGCTGATGAGTTTGCTGAAGTTCAGCTAAGCCTTCCACGGTGCTAGCTTTTTGCTCAAACTGGCGGAGTTCTTTTATAAAAGGCTGGGCGAATTTGAGCTCCTCGCTTGGCAAACCAGCATTGATTGCAGCTATTTTTTGCAAAGTAAAGATTCTCTCATTGCCTGTTTGGTAGTAAGTCAGCAAGCAGAGGGCTTTGAGCTGCATTTCAACTGCGTAAGAAGCCTTCCACTGCTTCATATCGCTCATGAATGCATTCACTTCTTCTGATTTCAAACGCGGACCTACGTACTGAGAAGGTTGAAGCACTTCGTATGCAAACTCAGTTTTGGCAAGCATACTGCCTTGCTGAGCATATCGGCGTAAGAGGGGTAACAATGCACTTCGCTCTAAGTACATATGGCCGTTTTGCCTGTATCTGAGCATTTCGGCTTCGTAGCGTTCCTTTAAATAAGCTGCATCGGGATCATCAGCAGCAAGCTGGAGTAAATGGATAGCAGTGCGATAATCGATATGGTAGCGGAAAGCCATCATAGCAGCTAGAACAGCAGCCGACTTATCTCCTGCTTGGGCTCGATGGTAAAGGTTGAAAAATTCCGCAAGATGTAAATTAGGCTGATATTCGCTAATTAGAGGAAGGGGGTTAAGAGCAGTGGCTTCTGCAAGATAGGTTTTGGCATCTGTTAAATCTTGCTCAATGCCATAGCCTCCTGTAAAGTAAAGCCTAAACAAGTTTAACTTAATTTCGAACAATTGTTCAGGAGTAGGATTGCTGGCAAGGGCTTTTTGATACCATTTGAGAGCGTTTTTGTAATCTTTTTGCTGATCGCTATCGAGCATCTGCCCTCTATAAACAGCTGCTAGGGTGAGCATGGCAGCTACGTCGCCTTTTCTGGCGCGCTTTAACTCTTCTTTATAAGGCTTTATGTTAGTTTTTCCTCTTTTGGAAGGCGGTTGCGCATTTGCAAAAGCATGAATGAATTGAATAAGGATGCAGGCTATTAGCAAAATAATGAATATATGTTCTTTGCTATTTCTCTTCATGGCTCTAGGATTTATAGGTTTAGGTTTTTCCTTCTATAACGCAGAGAGCCTTAATATGTTGCAAAATAATCAAAGAAAAATACCAAAATTTTCAGGCTGCACGTCGATGTACTCCAGCTCTAAGGCTTGCAAATAAGTTTGTGGGGAGTACTCCGTTCCTGCAGGCAAGTCATAAGTGGCTATATACACCCGTACTACCGAACGGGCAAGGTCTTCATAGGACAGTTGACGTACTTGTTGGTCAAAATAACCAGCATACTTGGCAATAATAGCTTCCGCTTGGTTAATGCATTCTACAATAAAAGGATGTTTTTCAGCATACAGGTTTTGCTTGATGACGGATATGTTTTCCCTGAAAAAAAGGTTAATAGGAATCTGGTGCAGCACGTGTTTTTCTGGACTACCAGAAAGCAGCACGAGTATAGGATAATATTTGCCTTCTGAAGTGATTTGAGCATACAAGCGCTGGGCTATAGAAAAAGAATAATCGCTGTTGCTGTCCAAAAATCCACCGAAGAGAATAGCTACGCGTGGTTTTTCTGCCAGTTGTGCGGTAGCCTTGTCTATTTGCCAATCTAGCCTGGCGAGCATTTTTTCTGCCTGCCATGTGTTTTTGCCCGTTTTGCAGCGATCTTGCAAAGAAGCGCGAATCAGGTAGGTAAGGGACTGGGTAGTATTGAGCCCAATTTCTGCCATCTGTTTGAAAATCAAAGAAGTGGGAGACATGCCAGGAATAGTGTTCGGGTCGTGCAGGGCAACACTGCCATCGGGGCGAGCAAAGCCATCAATGCGGACACACACGCCAAATCGCAATGCTTCTGAAACAGCTTTCACTTGCCGATGAATTTCGCGCAATTGATCCAGTGGAACCTCTACAGGCACTTTCTTGCGCGTTGTAGGACTTTGGTACTTTGCCTGAAAGTCAAAAGTTGGTGCGCAATACTCTATTCCTGTAGGAGGCAAGGCAATAGGGCGATCTTCCTGGTCTTGAATCACTCCGCAGGAAAATTCTTTGCCTTCTATGAAAGCCTCAATTAACACCGAAGATTCGCTATGAACGGAAGTGAGAATGGCATTAGTGTCGGAGTAAGAAAAGTAGTCTTCTAGTTTATCCAGCAAATCCTGCGGATGGAAGTAGACGATTTCCCCTTTATCTACTAAAGAATCGGCTTCAAAGACTACCGGATAGCCAATACTTTCCTCTACATAGGCAATTTTTTGAACAAAATCGATTTTAGCTTGCCTATTCATTGCAGCCCATTGAGATTTAGTAACAGTCAGGCGAAAAAAGCACTGTTCTACGCTGCGAATAAACTTTGCAAGGTCATCTTCCCTGACCACAGCCATTCCAATGGAAGAACCTCCATGAGGTGCTTTCACTACAAAGGGGAGTCCTAAAAAGGATTTGACGCGCTCAAAGAGTTCTTCTCTAGCTTCTGTGTCCCACGTAGCTTTGCGAATGGTCATTTGATGTTTTTCAACACCTGTAATCCGCTGAATGAGTTCGTTTTGCAGCGTTTTGTCTATGCCTACTGCTGAACCAAAAATGCCCGGAGCAGAATAGGGAATACCATACCACTCTAGCAAGCCTTGTAAACTTCCATCTTCGCCTCCTAATCCGTGTAAGGCTAAAAAAGCAAAGTCAAAGTATTTTTTAAAATCGTGGGGCAGGACAGGTTGCCCGATGGTGTTAGTCAGTTCGATAAGTTGCTCGGCAGAGAGTTTGCCCAATGATTCAGCGTATATCTTAAACAAAGTACTTTTGCCGCACTTTTTGATAAAAGATTCAGTCGGGTAAAAATCCCAAATGCGCTGGTAGTCAAATACATCTTTGTCAGTAATAATAAAATTGCCCAAGCTATCCACAAATACGGGAACGGGTTCAAACAATGTGCGGTCTAAGTGGTAATACACTGTTTTGCCACCTGCAAAGGAAATTTCTCGCTCTCGCGAAGGACCCCCGAAAAAGATACCGACTCTCATCGAATTGTTGTAATTTGCAGCTAAGATATTTAAAAAAATTACGCATGGCGCAAGAAGTCATTAGAACCTATAACATTTCCAAGCGCTACAAAATGGGCAGCGAAATTATCCATGCTCTTAGGTCTATTACTATTACCATTCATCGAGGGGAGTACGTAGCCTTTATGGGACCTTCTGGCTCGGGCAAATCGACTCTAATGAATATTATTGGTTGTTTAGATACCCCCAGTGGGGGCACTTACATTTTATCGGGCAAGGATGTGAGCAATATGACAGAAGATGAGCTTGCCGATGTGCGCAACCGCGAAATAGGCTTTGTATTTCAAACTTTTAACCTATTGCCTCGCTCCACGGCTCTAGAAAACGTAGCCTTGCCCTTGGTCTATGCAGGCTATAGCAGAGCTGAACGCATGGAAAGAGCCATGCAAGCCCTTGTTAGCGTAGGGCTTGCCGACCGCGCTAAACACAAGCCTAATGAGCTCTCTGGAGGTCAGCGGCAGCGAGTAGCTATTGCCCGCGCTTTAGTGAACCATCCTAGCATCATCTTGGCTGATGAACCTACAGGCAATCTAGATACGCGTACTTCTTACGAAATCATGGAACTTTTCGACCAGTTGCACAAAAAAGGCAACACCATCATTGTAGTTACTCACGAGGATGACATTGCTCGGTACGCGCACCGAATTGTACGCCTGCGCGATGGACTTATAGAATCCGACCAACCCAATCCTCACATTACCAACCCCACCGAAATGAAGCTCTCCTTAGCCGCAAAAGAAAAATGAAAATCTATACCAAAACGGGCGACAAAGGTTACACTTCCCTAATAGGAGGCACGCGCATTTCGAAAGCAGACCTACGCATCGAAGCCTATGGCACCATAGATGAGCTCAACAGCCACATAGGGCTGGTGCGCGACCTAAACACAGAGGAATCCTCTCGCAGTTTGCTCAAACAAATACAAGATAGACTTTTTACTATTGGTGCCCACCTTGCCGCTGAGCCCGAACAACAAAAAAAAGTCCTCCCCGATTTGAAAGAAGAAGATATTCAAGCTCTAGAACAAGCCATCGACCAGATGGAAGCTGCCTTGCCACCTTTGCGCCACTTTGTCCTGCCTGGTGGACATCCTTCCGTTTCATTTTGCCATATTGCCCGCACTGTTTGCCGACGCGCCGAGCGAAACGTAATTGCTTTTGCTGAAAAAATAGAAATACACCCTCTCATCATCCCCTACTTAAACCGCCTTTCGGATTATTTATTTGTCCTTGCTCGAAAAATGGCTCAAGAAGTAGGCGCTGAAGAAATCAAGTGGCTGCCAAGAACGTAAAGCAACTGACTTGAAGCAGCACCCAAGCAAAAGGGAAGAGATACAAACTATTTTTTCACTGGCAAAGCTTTTCGGTGTCTGCTTTACTTTTCGGAAAAATAAATCAACAAAAAAGGAAGAGCAAAGAAAGTGAACAACAAGTACAGAAAGCCTGCCAGTCGGTAGCGCATAGCCGTTTTGCCCAGCAATTGAGCAAAGGCAAGAGGAATTTCCCTCATTCCTGGAACGAAGAAGAAAATACTTACTCCAATTAGGTTAAACAAAAGGTGTGCAATAGCAATTCCTACCGAGGCGTCTAAATTGTTCAAGGAGGCAATTAGGGCAGTAAAAGTAGTGCCCACGTTAGCCCCCATGATAAAGGGAAATACTTGTCGCAAAGAGGCTTTTTTATTGGCTACTAGCGGAACGGTAAAAGAAGTTGTAACTGAACTAGATTGCAACAAAGTGGTTGAAAAAACGCCCCAGAATAGGGATTTATATTGAGTGCCGAATAACACCTGTTCCATTTTTTTGCCTACGTTGTACATAAAAAGACTTTTGAGCACTACCACTAGCCAGTAAATGGCACAAAAAAGCATCCCCATAGCTAGCAATACTAGCAAAAGGTCGTACTCTGGCCATTGTGCTGCTATGTATTTTGCCAGGTGATGGAGCGTAAAATTATCCTCTTGTCTGATGGACAAATTTTTTTCAGGAAGAAGCCATGAAGTAATTTGAGTACAAAGCTGACTTAGAAAACGAGTGTAGTATTCTAGAGGCAGAACGATGCTAGCCGTCAGAATATTAAAAAAGCCGTTGAGGGTAGCGGCAGAAAGGGCGCGCTGAAACTCCTTCCGCCGAAAGATATGATTAAAGGCTACTACAGTAGCAGTAATGGTAGTACCTATATTGGCTCCTATGACGATAGGCACGGCTGTTTCAAGGCTGATGGCACCGCTGGAAACCACTGCTACCATCATAGAAGTAGTAGTAGAACTACTTTGAATAATAGCAGTGAGCAACAAACCAATGAACAAACCTATGAAAGGATTGCTAGTAGCATGCAATACGTTTTCTATCAAGTCTTTGCTCAAGTGGGCACAAGCAGCGCTTAGCAGCTCAAGAGAAAAAAGGAACAACAAAGCTGGTCCACTAAGCCAAAAGATTTTCCAAAATGAAGTGGTGCGTATCTTTTGCCATACTCTCTGAAACAGGTTAGCTTTGGTTGAATGGTTACCTTCAGCAGCAACGGACATGTTTCCAAGACAGTTATTTGGCGATTTTTTAGCAGCTTTAGAGAAGATAGTTTGCAAAGTTCTAAAGCTCAAAGGTATGGCAAGGCTGTTTGAGGTAATCAAATTCTTTGTTGAAATTATTGTTAACGTTGATGGTGAGTGCAAATGTCTGCCCTGTATTTAATTCCTTTGCCAATTGCCGACCTGCAAAACGCTCATGAATTCATCTTACCACAAGTGCGCCAGGTCATTGCCACTACAGATTACTATTTAGTAGAAAACCTGCGAACAGCTCGGCGTTTTATTGCATGGCTAAAAACAGGGCGTTCTATCGATGCGTTGCATTTTTTCCTTCTCAATAAAAACACCTCTTCAGAAGAGGTAGCCAGTTATTTCCAGCAAATTCCTCCTCAAGCTAGCGTAGGTCTGATGTCTGAGGCGGGCTGTCCAGGCATTGCTGACCCTGGACAGTGGGCAGTAAAATATGCTCACCAGACAGGCAGACGAGTGGTTCCTCTAGTGGGACCCTCCTCTATTGTTTTGGCACTTATGGCTTCTGGATTAAATGGACAGCAGTTTGTTTTTCATGGGTATTTACCGGTGGCTCGTCAGGAAAGAATATCAGCTCTGCGCCGCCTCGAAAAAGAAGCCTTACAAGGCATAACGCAGATTTTTATCGAGGCGCCTCATCGCAATGACCACATCATCGAAGACATGCTTGCTCATTTGCGCCCTCATACCCTCTTGTGCATTGCCGCCCAACTTACTGCACCTGAGGAGTTAATCTGCACCAAAACCATTAGCCAGTGGCAAGCTCAAAAGCCCCACTTGGGCAAAGTACCTGCCGTTTTTCTTTTAGGCACTTGGTAAATCTTGTTCGGTGGGTGGGCGTTTCAACAGCTCATCACGGAATGATTCGGTGGGCATGAAAATCATGCGGTTTATCGCTGACAATCATAGGGGGCAAATGAATGAAATGGTCAGTGTTGTTAGCCAATTGGATAGTGAACTGAGCCCCATCGTAGTGTAGGATGTACAAGCATAAATTCGTGTGGAGATAGTCGTCCATTTGGCTTAGAGGAGTGCCCAGTAGCTGGCAAAGCATGATGCGCAAAGCTCGCCCATGCATGCAAATCAAGACCCGATACTCGTGAGTTTGGCTCATGATGTAATCAATAGCCACTTTTTGCCTGGCTGCTACTTCTAAAGGACTCTCTCCTCCAGGGACTTTTACATCTAAATTTCCTTCGCGCCACGACTTGAGCATATCAAAATACTGCTCGTCATCTTCTGGACTCAATACTTTGCCTTCTTTGTACCCCCAGCTAATTTCATTAAGCCCATGCAACACTTGCATGGGAACTCCCCTTAAAAAGAAAGGTTCTACACTTTGCCAAGTCCTTCGCAAGGCTGAAACATAAATTTTGTCGAAATGAACATGGCGATAGTGCTCGAAAAATGCTTGGGCTTGCCTCCTGCCAGTATCGTTTAGATTGGAGTCGATTCCGCTGCCTTGCACGAAGCCGCGCTTGTTAAATTCCGTTTCGCCGTGGCGAATAATGTAAAGCTCTTTGGCAACCACTTGTAAACTTTTTTAAAAATTATATTAAACCACCCCGATGAATTTTGCTACTTTAACGGATTGATACGCTGCTTTGTTGTCTTTTTGCTGTAGGCGGCGCAAATTTATGTACATCTTTGCCAGTATCGCGCTAAAACCAATAATCAAACATGCAATTTATCAAACAAGTAACAGTGGAAATGCTCAACACCCATCGCCACCCTGATATGACTACGCATTTGGGAATAGAATTCACGGAAGTGGGAGAAAATTGGCTGGCAGCCAAAATGCCAGTGGATGAGCGCACGCGTCAGCCTCTGGGTTTGCTTCACGGAGGAGCCTCTGTTGCCTTAGCTGAAACCTTAGGCAGTCTTGCAGGTTACCTTATGTTACCTGAAGGGAAAGCCTGCGTAGGGCTGGAAATTAATGCCAACCACATCAGAAGTGTGCGCCAGGGGTATGTTTTTGGAAAAGCGGTGCCGCTCCACATAGGCAAAACCACCCACGTGTGGGAAATCAAAATCCACGACCAAGAGCAACGGCTGGTATGCGTAAGTCGGCTTACCCTTGCTGTTATCGATCTATAGCTAACGGCAATAACGCACCAGTTCAGGTATCCGGGTTCGTTCACCTTTGGTAAGAGAGGCTTTCCACTGCTGGCAAGCTTGTTGCCGATTGCCTAAAGCCAAGTAAGCCATGCCCATGTAATAGTGAATGTCAGCAGTGGAGGGGTTTATTTGGTAGGCTTTTTGGAAGGCTCTCAGAGCGCTGTCAGGGAGGTTTTTTTGTAGGGCAAGAATGCCAGCGTTGCGAATAGCCCAACTGTTTTCGGGGTCGTAATAAAGTGATAGCCGAAGGTCTTCTTCAGCAGCTTGCAAATGACCGTTCATCAAATGGATAAAAGCGCGGTTGTTGAGGTAATAAGGCTGGCGCGGGTTCTTTGCAATGGCGCGATTGAGTTTTTCCAATGCCTCCTTATAGGCTCCTTGTGCTATTTGCACCATAGCTAAATTATTGAGAGCAAAATCGCTATCGGGTTGCAAAGCCAATGCCTTCTCAAAATTTTGCAAGGCTTTTGCGTAGTCTTTTTGCTCGAAAAATAACACGCCCAAGTTAATGTAAGCGTCAGTATTGCTGCTATCCAGGGCAATAGCAGTGATAAAATCTCGCTGCGCTTTTTGAGTTTGTCCTAAACGAGAAAGGACAATGCCTCGGCTGACAAACACGTAAGCTGAGTCGCGATAAACAGCCGCTACGCGTTCTATATCTGCAAGAGCTTCTTTGAACTGACCTAACTCAAAAAAGGCGTTAGAGCGGTTGTAGTAAGCATCGGTGAAATGGCTATCTGCCTTAAGGGCTCCTTCATAGGCTTGGAGGGCTATTTGGTAGTGCCCCAAAGCAGCCTCTGCTACGCCCCAATTATTCCATGCTTCGGCAAAAGCGCTGTCTTTGTTTATTGCTTCTTTAAAAAAGCGAATGGCTTCTTCGTAGTTTTTTTGTTGGAGTGCCCTTTTGCCGCGAAGAAAAAAACTACTCGCTTGGCGCTTAGCTCGCTCAGCTTTGTCAGAACACCCCATTAGTAGTAACAAGAAAAGCACTGCTGGGTAAAACAGCCATTGCATGGTATGCATCTTTGTTTGAATGATTACCTTTTCAAACCACTTGGTGATACTTTGCTTGTGTTCTGTTTCCTTGTTTTGCTATTTTTTAAATTGCGTTTGATAAAGTAACCTTGCTTGGTGAGCCATGCAAATATACACGCCGCAGCAGCGTTTTGCATTACATATCATTCTTCTGCTAATGCTGGGAGGAGCTATTTTTTATGGCTTAGCAGATTACTTCCCTGCTTTTATAGGCAGTATCATTTTATATGTCCTTTTTCGCCGCTTGCATACCTTTCTTACCGAAAAGTGCAAATGGAAACCACAAGCTAGCGCTTTTTTGATCATCGTTGTTTCTTTGTTTATCATCATTTTGCCTTTGGTAGCCACCACTATCATGATAGCCCGAAAAGCGATATTTTACGCTACTTATACCTCCACTTTTGTCAATTATATCAACCAATTGCTAAAAAGTGCAGCTATTGTTCAGTTTCAAAGGTTTACGGGGATAGATTTGCACAATCCAGAACTATTGCAAAAAGTAGTCAGCAAGATTGGCGAGTTTGCCACGCGTTTGTTTACCCCACTGGTCTCTGGCACTTTAAACTTATTCGTGGGCATTACTATCATGTACTTTGTTTTGTATTACCTACTTGTCAATCAATCCAACGTAATCAAAAGCCTCTACTATTACCTTCCTTTCGAAAAGGAGACTGTAGAGAAGATGTTTGCGGAACTGGAAAACAACGTAAAAACCAATGTGCTGGGGCAGGGAATGATTGCTTTGGTACAAGGCAGTTTAGTTTGGTTGGGATTTGAAATATTCGGCATTAACGACGGGCTCTTTTGGGGAGTTATTAGCGCTTTGTTGGCTTTCATTCCAGTGCTGGGAACGCCTTTGGTCTGGGTACCTGCAGGACTAACAGCTATCGGTCAAGGAAATACGGTAGGCGGAATAGGATTGATCATCTATGGAGCTATTTTAGTTCTAAACATTGACAATTTGTTGAGGTTTTTAATTGCGCGCCAAATCGGAAATATCCATCCGCTCATTACAGTGTTAGGGGTTATTTTCGGCGTCAATTTTTTCGGTATTCTTGGGCTAGTCATTGGTCCGCTGCTCATTTCTTACTTTCTGGTACTGCTGGAGGCTTATAATCGCCAGTATGCCCGCTAAAGCTAAACTTTTTTCGAGTTTAATAGTTAATTGAATTAACTAATTGAGTACATTTGAAAGTGCAACAAAACCGCAAAGTAACATGGAACTCAAACTCTTTCCGCTTCACACAGGGGTATGGGAAGGTACTTATACTCGCATCAGCCCTGAAGGCAAAATCATAGACCACCACAAAAGCCGCTTGACGCTAAGACTACAAGGCAACTGCTGGGAACAGATGAATGAGTACTTCTGGGATAACGGACGCTATGAACGGCATAACTTCGGTCAGAGCTATTTTGATGAAAATGGCGTGATGACCTTCGACAATGACCGCATCTATGGCAAGGCATGGGAAAGCAATGGTTCGATTGTTCTGCAATGGACCTACAAAGCTGAACCTGGTACCCAACTTTATGAACTCATTAACCTGCTTGAGCCTGGTCATCGCATGCGCGTATGGCAATGGAGCCGCAACGGTCAATTTGAAGGGCTCACCATGATCGAAGAACGGCAAGTAACCACCCAAGAACAAACTGATTACGACGCCATAGCGCAATACAAACTCCCAAGCGAAATACGCCAAGCTCCTGTGGCGGTTTAATAGTCTATGCATCTGAAAATGAAAACACTAAACTTAACTGGTGCCTATGGCAGGAATGACCATCACCGAAAAGATCATGGCTTACAACAGCGGTCGGGATAAAGTCAAGCCTGGCGAGCTGGTATGGGCTGATGTGTACTCGGTCATGACAATGGACTATCTGGGACAGTCCACTTTTAAAACCTTACATGAATTAGGCAAAACCGAGGTGTTCGACCGCCAACGCGTAATTTGCGTTTCTGACCATCTGGTGCCCCCGCCTACCCCTGCTTTTGCTACCATGCTCAACCAATGGCGGCAACTGGTTAGGCAACACCACATCAAGTACTTCTACGATTTAGGCAGGCAAGGCATTGCCCACCAAGTGATGGTAGAAAATGGACACGTATTGCCTGGCAAAATTAGCATTGGAACCGATAGCCACGCCAATACCTACGGAGCAGTAGGAGCCGTGGGTAATGCTGTGTCGGTAACCGATGCGGCAGTGGCAATGGCTATTGGCAAGTGTTGGTTTCGAGTACCTGAATCGGTGAAATTTTACGTTACAGGTCGGTGGCAACCCTATGTCATGGCGAAAGACCTCAGCCTACATATCATGGGCATGATGCACTGGAACGGACATTTAATTTACAAAGCCCTTGAGTTTGCTGGTCCTGCCATCGAAGCGTTAGATATAGCTGGGCGCATGACCCTTTGCAATATGACCGTAGATCTAGGAGCTAAAAATGGCATCGTCGCTCCAGACCAAAAAACGGTAGAATACCTTCGACCCGTTCAAAAAGACAACTGGGAAATGATTGCCAGCGACCCCGATGCCCAGTATGAAGCCATTTACGAAATAGATATTACCAATTTAGGTCCAACTGTAGCCCTGCCTGATAAGCTCGATGACGTAGTGCCTATAGAAAAGGTAGTAGGAAGAAAGTTCAACAAAGCCTTTGTGGGCACTTGCACTAATGGCAGGGTAGAAGATATTGCCATAGTAGCGCAAATCTTGCGCGGCAAGCAAGTGCACCCGGAAGTAAACTTTATCCTTGTGCCAGCAAGTCAGCAGGTGTATTTAGAAGCAGTGAAAGCTGGTTACATTGCTGACTTGATAGAAGCAGGAGTAGCCGTAGATACGCCCAGTTGCGCTTCTTGTGCAGGCATTCACACAGGCGTGGCAGGCGATGGCGACATTATCCTAAGCGCTGGTAACCGCAATATGAAAGGGCGCATGGGTAGCAAAAATGCTCAAATCTACCTCACTTCGCCAGCAGTGGTAGCCGCCTCAGCCCTTACAGGCGTCATTACTGACCCTCGTTTGTTGTGAGCCAGCTGTAACTCAACTCTTGAGCAATTCTCCTCAATTGACATATTTACAAAAACCAGACAAAGTTGCATCTTCCTATGAGGGAAAAAATTATTCGCGGAAAATGCTGGGTCGCTTCTGGCTACGTAATGGCTTATGACATGGTAGTCCAAAAGTATTGGACAGACCCCGTAGATAAGCAACTCAACAGCCGTTATATCATGAGTGGAGTTGCTCCCGAGTTTGAGGCTGACAATGCCTTCAAAAATGCGGGTTACACGTTCATCGTAGCAGGTCACAACTTTGCAGGAGGAGGCAAGAGCATCGAACACGTAGTAACAGGACTGATGGGAGCGGGCATTAAAGCTGTCTTTGCCGATTCTTTTTCGCGCTTGCAATTTCGAAATGCTACTAACTACGGCTTGCCTTTTATTACCGTCAAAGATTTAGTTTCCATTTGCCAAACTGGCGATGAACTCGAATACGACATGCAAGCCAATACGGTAAAAAACCTTCGCACTGGTCAGGTAAAGGAGACGGCTCCTCTTGCCCCCTTCGTGCTAGAAATTGCAGAAGCGGGAGGATTGGTTGAATTTATCAAGCGAAAAATCGCCGACGGCACAGCTCATTTGTTGCGTTAGGGTTAATTTTATGCCAACACATGGTTTATGAAAATTAATCCTGTCAAGTCCAAAATTCAACAAGGGCAAGCCGCCATAGGAGTCATTTCCAATTTTTCCGACCCTATGGTAGCAGAAATTTGCGCCTATGCTGGTTTGGATTTCTACATCATAGATGCCGAGCACGGGGCAATTACTCCTGCAGAAGCCTTGCCAATTATTAGAGCTTGCCAAGCAGCGGGTATTGCCCCTATGGCGCGCATCAGAAGCATAGACCCTAAACTGATTTTGCAGTTTTTAGATGCTGGCATTGTAGGCGTGATGATGCCTGGGGTAAGCACGGCAGCCCAAGTAGAAGCCTTAGTAAAGGCGGTGAAATACCCTCCAGAAGGAGAGCGCGGGCTAGGTCCAGTGCGCGCCTGGGAGTTTGGAATAGGACCCATGTCCCAAGCCGATTACATACGATTCGCCAACCAGCAGATCCTTGTATTGCCTCAAATAGAAGATCTCAAAGCCGTCGAAAATTTGCCCCAAATGTGCAACGTCGCAGGCATTGATGGCTTTATTATTGGTCCGCGAGACCTTGCCATGAGCATGGGCTATTACGATGGACCGAACCACCCTGCAGTCCAACAAACCATTGACCGCATCATAGAAATAGTCCTTGCTCACCATCTCGTTATAGGCACTACTGCTGGTAATGCTGAGCAAGCCAAAGCTCTCATTTCCAAAGGCGCAAAAATAATCATGCACTACACTGGCGCTATGCTAGGAGCTGCTGCCAAAGCCTTTGCCGCCGCAGGCAAGTGAGCAAAGAATTTTTTATTCTTCTCATCCATAAAAATCACACCTCTATGAAAACCCTTATCGTGCTCTTTAACCTGAAAGAAGGCGTATCAGAAGCTGACTACGAACAGTTTGCACGGGAATTAGACATTCCCACAGTAAAAGGCTTAAAGTCTGTTAGCGACTTTAAAGTGTACAAAGCTTCAGGACTCTTCGGAGCAGAGGGCACACCGCCCTACAAGTATTTTGAAGTGATTCATTTTGATTCGGTGGAAAATCTCCTGGCAGATATCCAAGCCGAGCCCAAAATGGCAGAAATTCCAGCAAAATTTCGCCAATTTGCAGATAATCCCATTTTCATTATCACGGAAGAAATTTAGCTTTTACACCTGTATCTAACCCAGAGGACGAACTTTTTGCATGGAAATCATCTTTAAAGGAACGACTTTACAGATATGCTTTGAACCACAAAGTGAAATTATCGCAGTGTCTTATTTTGGCATCATCACAAAATCGGAAGAATTTAAAGCAGCTACCTGCAAAGCAGGAGAGTTTGCCATTGCTCACAAAGTGCGCCGCTGGCTATTGGACCAACGAAACATGAACTTACATCCCCATGACCACCAATGGTTTTACCAACACTGGCAACCTTCATTCGATAAGGCAATGCCCTGTAGTAGAAAAGTTGCCATTATTCCAGCGAAAAACCTTTTTAGTGAGTTTTCTGTCAAGATAGAAAACCAGCGGCTGGCTCAATCGGGCAACCTCCAAGTGCGCTATTTTACTACTTTGGAAGATGCGCGCGCTTGGTTATTATCTGACCTGAATAGTTTTCCCATCCCAAATGGCAAAGGAGTATGAAACCTTTTGAAGATTTAAAAGGCAAAACTGTGGTTATTACAGGCTCAGGCAGGCGAAAAGGGATCGGTGAAGCCATTGCCTATGCCTTTGCTGAAATGGGTTCCAACATAGTCATTTCTGACTTAGGGCAACCCAAAGGTGAGCAGTTTAGTGCTGAACACATTGGCACTACTGAAGAGATGAATGCCATTGTTCAAGATTGCATAGCTCGCGGGGCAAAAGCCATCGCCGTGCCTTGTGATGTACGCATCGCCGCTGATTGTAAAAATTTAATTGACAAAGCAGTTGAAACCTTCGGCAGTATTGACGTGCTCATCAACAATGCTGGCGTAGGCTATTTGATGGAGCCTTTTACTGAATTCAAAGAATCTAGCTGGGATGCTGTGTTGGATGTCAATCTCAAAGGCGCTTTCCTGTGCAGCCAGCAAGCGGCTATCCGCATGATAGAGCAAGGTAAAGGTGGTTGCATCATCAACATTGCCAGTCAGGCAGCTAAATCGGGGTTTCCTTACGCGGCTGCTTACACAGCTTCTAAGCATGGACTAGTAGGTCTTACTCGCTCAAATGCAGTTGAACTAGGGAAATATGGCATTCGCGTCAATGCCGTTTGTCCTAATCACATCACTACAGGGCTTGGGCACTGGCAAAATCAGTTTTTTAGCGAAAAATTTGGCTTGGACTACGATACCTATCTGCAAGGCATCCGCGACCGCAATCCACTCGGGCGCACGGGCATGGTGGAAGACATCGCCAAAGCCTGTTTGTTCTTGGCTTCCGACATGGCAGCCTACATCACAGGCGAGGCAATGAATGTCAGCGGCGGAGAAGAATACCATTAAATCTTTACTTTGGAAACATTTTCTACCTTACGACCTTTGCCGTCTCTGGAAAAAGGTCGCTCATAATTGGTTTTGTCATTACTCGAAATTTTTCATCCATGAAACTCGGCATAGATATCGGTGGCACTTTTACTGACCTTGTTCTACTGGATGAACAAACAGGCCAACTTCACTTCGGCAAAACTTTGACTACCTACGACGATCCTTCCAACGGCATCATCAAAGGAATGACTGAACTGTTAGAGCGCGTAGGAGTAGGTCCCTCTCAACTGACTACTATCGTACACGGCACTACCCTGGTAACAAATGCCGTCATTGAGCGACGCGGTGCCCTTACTGGCTTGATTACCACCAAAGGCTTTGAAGATGTCCTAGAAATTGGGCGCGAATTGCGCTACGATATTTACGACCTCCACATTGCCATGCCAGAACCTTTAGTGCCTCGATCTTTGCGTAAAGGCATCACAGAGCGCATCAACTACAAAGGCGAAGTGATTACCCCTATCAAGGAAGCAGAAATAGCCCAAGTGGTGGATGAGTTAGTAAAGGCTGGCGTGCAGTCTATTGCCGTTTGTTTTCTGCATTCCTTTGTCAATCCCGTGCATGAAAAAGCAGTAGGCGAGTATATTAAAAAACACCATTCCAACATTTATGTAAGCCTCTCTTGCCAAATAATGCCTGAGATTCGCGAGTATGAACGCACTTCTGCCACAGCAATGAATGCCTACGTACAGCCCATTACAGACCAGTACTTAGCTAACTTAGAAAATCGATTGCGGCAGATGGGCTTTAGGGGCACGGTACACATCATGGTTTCCAGCGGCAAGCTGACCACCGTTGAGGGAGCGCGTCAAAATCCCATTCAGTTGTTAGAGTCTGGTCCAGCAGGTGGAGCTATGGCAGGGGTTTTTTACGGCAAATTGATGAATCAACCCAATCTAATAGCCTTTGACATGGGCGGCACTACAGCCAAAACATGCCTCATCAACCATTACCAGCCAGAGATCACAAACCAGTTTGAAGCAGCGCGAGTAAGGCGCTTCAAAAAAGGCAGCGGCTTGCCAGTGCGAATTCCCGTAATAGATTTAATTGAAATTGGGGCAGGTGGTGGCAGCATTGCTTACATAGATGCTTTGGGATTGCTCAAAGTAGGTCCAGAAAGTGCCGCTTCTGAGCCTGGACCAGCTTGCTACGGACGCGGAGGTACTCGCCCAACTGTTACCGATTGCGATTTAGTACTGGGCTATTTAAACCCAACTTATTTCTTAGGCGGCAAAATGCCACTTGACTTGCAAGCAGCTCGCACAGCCATAGAAATGCATCTTGCCCGCCCTTTAGGAATTACTGTAGAAGAAGCGGCCATGGGTGTGCACCGCATAGTAAATGAAAATATGGCTAATGCCGCTCGGGTGCATATTTTAGAAAAAGGTCGCGACCCGCGCCATTATGCCATGCTAGCTTTTGGAGGTGCTGGACCCGTGCATGCCTTTCAAGTGGCGCGCCTGCTCAACGTGCCGCGTTTGATCATTCCCGTAGGGGCGGGAGTAGTTTCCGCGCTCGGCTTTTTGGTTTCCCCCGTAGCCAGTGAGCAAATCCGCAGTTGGGTTTGTCCTATAAAAGAAATAAATTGGCAACAACTCAATGACTTGCTGGCTGAAATGGAAGAAGAAGGCATGCGCTTTGTAGAAAAAGCAGGCTTCAACCGAGCTTGTGCACAAATTGCGCGCCTTGCAGACATGCGCTACTCAGGGCAAGGACATGAAATTGCCGTTAGTATGCCCAACGGTAGGTTGTCTGAGGAAAGCATACCAGAAATCTACCATCGCTTTACAGAAGCCTATCGCCAGCGATATGGTAGAAGCATAGACGATATTGGCATAGAAGTTGTCACCTGGCGCGTGATAGTGAGCGTTCCCTCTCCTTCATTGCAGCCGCGTCAGGCAGTAGAGACAAGGGGCATGCAGGCTTTGAAAGGTTACCGCACCGTGTATTTTATGGAGGAGAACAAGCCTGTAGCGCGTCAGTGCCCTGTTTATAATCGCTATATGCTTCAGCCAGGAGACAATTTGCAAGGTCCAGCAGTGATTGAAGAAATGGAATCAACTACTATTGTGGGTAGCCATGCCAGCGCATACGTAGATGACTTTCGCAACATCGTCATCGACTTGCTTGAGTGTTCTTTCAACGATGCGAGAAATTAGCAACGTGTGGAGCGAGTAAGTAAGCAAAAGCATGGACTAGCTCACTTTAAAGCATATAGCACGGGCTTGCTGGGCGAGGCATCCAACATAAGGCTCATGATATTCAGCTGGAGTAAATATTCGCCATCGGGAATGCAGTCAGGCACGTAGATGAGCTCGGTAATCGTACAATGGCTACGAGTAGCATGAGGATACTGCCAAAAATAGCGGTGCATGAGTAGCTTGCCGCCGTCCTGTTCTTTGTCCACTGAAGGCAAATCGCAAAGCAAATGCTCTACTTTGGCTGCCGCTAGTTGCTTGCCGCATTCAGGGTGAAAATAAGGCGGGTTAGTACCTGAATAGCGCCGCGTTTTCTTTTCCTCTGGATTGGGCAAAGTCCTAACTAAAAGCGCCTCGGGAGGATTTTTCTCAATCACTGGGGCTAGTTGCTCTGGCATAATGCAACAGTCGCCATTGGATTGAGGAAGAGGAGCTATGCTCACTAGCCGAGCCATGAACAAAAATTTTCTTAAACATTGGTGAATGGTCGCTCCATCATCTGAAATATGCCCGTAGCATTCGGTATGTGTTCCGTTGCCATGCGGAGTAAGATGCAAGCGCTGGTAGTTGCAACTCCCTCCTTCTGCCACACTGCCTATAAAATTCCCTAAACGAATAGTTTCTGCAGTGGGCTCTTCGGCATTGTAACAATTAACATTTTTTCCGTTGGGAACCAGAGGCAAGGAGATGTCTATTGGCTCACAAGTGGATATTTGTTTGTCCCAGTGGGCTATTAGCAGCATCATAATAATAGCTTGGCTTTCGAGTAATTCGCACTCCAAGTATACCAAATGCAAACTACTTAAGAAGAGGTTACCTACACGCCAGGCACGCAACTTTCCTAAAGATAGCAGTTGCTCTCTCTTTGCTTTGTGTATACGTGCGCTGAGCTAACTTTTAGATAGCTTCAATGCAATTTGCGCTGTGTGTCTTTCAGGGATAAAGGAGGAGAAAGTCTAGAGAATTGAAGTTGGAGGAGTTTAGTAGATATTTTAAAGGGACTTACCTGTTTTTGCGGGAAAGAATAACAGCAATCCGATGAAAGCTCCGTACAGAGTACTCACATAAGGGTTAGAAGTGATTGGGCAGGTACCACTTTCGCAACCGATGTAGTACCAGTATGCCCAACCACTGACACCTCCTCTTAAGATTCCTCCTAACGCAAACAGTTGCTTTCTATGCTTGGTTAGCGTAGATATTAAGCTGTTCCTCTTAAAATCTTATTCCAATACAACCAAGGCAAGATGCGCTTTTTGAGTTGATACATAGTCCAGCGTTCTTTGCCTTGGTCAAATGGGAAGGTTTCGATAGGTTCGTTGCTGTAGTCAAACTCTGCCAGCACTAGCTTGCCGTATCCTGTAACTAGTGGACAAGAGCCATATCCATTATACATAGCTGAAATTTCTTGTCCATTAATGCTGCGGTAGAGATTTTCTACCAATATAGGAGCTTGCTTGCGGATGGCTGCTCCTGTTTTGGCATTAGGAGTGCTGGTATTGTCGCCGATGCCAAAGACGTTTTTGTAGCGATTGTGGCGCAAGGTATGCTTATCTACGTCCACCCAACCTCCCGGAGAATCAGGCACAGCAAGCGGACTATTTCGAATAACATCAGGAGCGGATTGCGGTGGAGTAACATGGATAAAGTCATAGCTTTGCACTACGTACTTTTTCTGTCCGTCTTGTTCTGTTTCAAAGACAGCCTCTTTGCGGTCTGCGCGAATTTCTACGAGGTTGTGCTTGTAATGGGTTTTAATGCCGTAGCGTTGGATGACTTTGTTAAGAGTTTCAGCGTACTTTTTCACGCCAAAGATTACCGCTCCACCCGAGTAGTAATGGATATCTGCTTTGTCCAAAATTCCGTGTTTGCGGAAATAGTCTGCCGCTAGATACATAATTTTTTGAGGGGCGCCACCGCACTTAATGGGTGTGTTGGGGTTAGTAAAAATGGCTTTCCCACCTTTAAAGTTTTTGATGCACTCAAAGGTATAGGGAGCTGTTTGGAAGGTGTAGTTGCTAGTAATGCCATTTTTACCTAAGTTGCCTTCTAGTCCTTTGATAGCTGACCAATTGAGCTGAATGCCAATGCATACCACCAGCCAGTCATACGTAATAGCATCACCATTGCCGATAACTACTCTGTTATTATCGGGGTCAAATTTTGTAACTTTATCTTTAATCCACGTTGCTTTTTTGGGGATAAAGTCTGCTTCGTTGCGAACAGTGTCATTAATGTCGTAGTCGCCACCGCCTACCAAAGTCCACGCGGGTTGATAGTAGTGTTTGTCAGAGGGCTCGATGATAGCCAGATCTAGCTTGGAATCCTTGCGCAACAGTTGAGCGGCCACCGAAATACCTGCATTTCCGCCGCCTGCAATGAGCACTTGATAGTGCGATTTGTAGTTGGTTTTCATATGACATTATTTACTGGTGTGATTGAGACCCCCTAAAATAAAAATATATACTCATATGTACAAAAGTTTATTAAGAAAAATTTGAGGCAGCTTTTATTTTGCTGCCTCCCTGTTTCAATTCACACTTTTTAGGCAACTTTTAGGCAACTTTTGCCTCTTTTACTACGGGCAACTGGGTCTTGGCGATAGCATCCATTCCTCCATTGACATTTACTACCTTGTGGTAGCCATTGCGCACAAGGATAGAAGCAGCAATCATAGAGCGGTAGCCACCTGCACAGTGAACGTAATAGAGCTGATTGGGATTAAGTTGATGGAGATTTTGCTCTAAGTCGCGCAGGGGAATGTTAATTGCATTGGGAAGGTGCCCGTTTCTAAACTCGTTTACCCGGCGCACGTCTAAAATGGGCATTTCGGGTTGGTAGATCTCAGCTAATTCAGTGGCACTAATGCAATTAATGGTAGCAGTGGGCTTGCCTGCATTTTTCCAAGTATCAAAACCGCCTTCTAAGTAACCTGCTACGTTTTCGTAGCCTACGCGTGCCAGGCGCAAAATTGCTTCGCGTTCACGTCCTTTTTCTGCTACCACCACTATGCGCTGCTTAATATCGCTCACTAAAGTACCTACCCAAACTGCATAGGAACCATCCAGCCCGATGTTCATAGAATTGGGAATATGACCTGCTGCAAAATCGTTGGCATTCCGAGTGTCCAAAATTAGAGCACCCGCTTCGGCTTCCAATTCAAGGGCTGTTACGCTAAGGGGACGTACATTTCGTTCTAATACTTCATCGATGGGCTCGTATCCCATGCGATTAATCATGGCATTTTTGACAAAATACTGGGGAGCTGGTGGTTGGTCTTCCAAAATTAGCTTCATGAACTCTTCCCGACTCATAGGCTGAAGAGCGTAATTGTACATTTTTTCCCTTCCAATGGTGGACTGGGTCTCTTTGCCAATGCTCTTGCCGCACAAGGAACCTGGACCATGACCTGGGTAAACAATTACATCATCAGGCAATGTCTTGATCTTTTTGTTAAGACTGTCGTAGAGATTGCTTACTTGCTCTTCTTTGGAGATAATAACTCCATCTAGCAGGTCAGGGCGTCCTACATCCCCTACAAAGAGCGTGTCACCAGTGAAGATAGCATGTTCTTTTCCATTTTCGTCGTAAAGTAGCAAACACATGGATTCAGGCGTATGACCAGGAGTATGAAGCACTTTAAGGGCTACATTACCTACTTCGAAAATTTGTCCGTCTTTGGCTTCAATGAAATCAAAATTCGCTTTTGCAGTAGGACCAAACACAATAGGGGCTCCCGTAGCGCGAGACAAGTCCAAATGACCTGATACAAAATCCGCGTGGAAATGCGTTTCAAAAATGTACTTGATTTTTACCCCGCGTTCCCGAGCCAGTTTCAAGTAAGGTTCAATTTCCCGGATAGGGTCGATAACTGCTGCCTCTCCAGCAGACTCAATGAAGTAGGCTGCTTCCGCTAAGCAACCTGTGTACAACTGCTCTACTTTCATCACAGTAAGAAGTTTAAAAAATAAACACACGTAAATGTTGAAAAAATCAAAGCTGATAAAGATGACTTACATCATCTTTTCATAATTTTTTAGCGCAGTTGTTGATACAGTGAATAATATTGGTAATGGCTGCATCAGCGAGGGCATAATACATGCATTTCCCTTCCCTAGAAGCGGTTAAGATGCCTCGATCGCGCATATTAGTTAGATGATGGGAAAGGAGCGCTTGCTCTATGTTTAACTTGGTTTGCAATTCACTCACATTGAGCCGCCCACACTGGTCTAACAAATCTATAATTGCAATGCGTACCGGATGAGCAACCGCCTTAAGCATGTATGCTACCTTTTCCAGTTTAGTTGCATCTACTCGCAAAGTCATTACTTCAGTGCTCATGACTAAGTTCAACGTTGCCGCAAATGTATTAACATATTTTCATATATCAATAAGTTAGTAGTTTTTTTTTTTTTGCTTTACTTAGTTGTTGTAGTTTGAACAAGCTGATCGTAATAGGCAATGATTTTCAGTACATCTGCTCTTTGAGTGAAGGAGAGTTTATTGGTTCGTATAAACTCATTCATTTCATCGCGAAAATCCTTCATTAACGCCAGCCAATCAGAACGCTGCTGACCTACTTTAATCACTTGTTCTTTTTGCATATCTAGCAAGTAGTAACTATCTGCTTGGACGGTAGTAGTGCCCATCGCTACGCGAGGTCCCCACCATCCCCACATCGTAGGACCACTTATGATGCGTTGTACGAACACTTCGCGATTGAGCAAGGTGAGTTTTTTACCTTCATACAGCAGCTCAAAAAAGAAAGGTGCTTCATAATTGCCCGACTTTCGGTATGGCAAGGTAAAAAATGTGCGAGGCACTTTTTGAAGCTCATCAAATATTTCAAAGGATTCTACTTGATACGAGCTGAACGAGCGCACTACTCCCGCTGTACTTATCTGTAAAGAATTGTTGTCCAAATCATACTTCAGTTTTCCGCGCAGGGTTTCTCCTGAAAACAAATTGGCTTCTCCCTCGTGCCACATGTCGCGTGAAAAGGTCTGCCCTTGTACTTGTATGGCAAGCAGTAGCAGCCCTTTTAGAGCCCATGTATTGATCCAGTGCATGCAAACTTTGCTTCCCCTCAATTTTTTGCCGCAAAATAAGTGCTTTTATACTTGCCTCCACCTAACAGGGTCGTTTTACGGAACTAAGCGCAAAAATATTACCCTTTCGCGAAGGATTACCACCCTAAAGAAGCTACTGCTTGCGCAAGTACTATGAAAGCAAGGGTTGTATTCGAAGTGGATTGCTATTGAGCAGAAGAGCGCACAGGCTTAATCGCTTATTTTAGCAGTTTGGATGCGAATGGACTCATCGTGAATAACTTTAAAGACAAGCCCTACAAAATCTTTGTTCAAGCCCATTTTTTGCCCCCACTCTGGACGAGACTGGAAAATTTTAATCCATCTATCTACTTGAAAGGCTGCCACGTTGTTTTCGCGCTTGTAAACACCTAGTTTTTCAACAATGTTCATTCGCGCAGCTAGCAATTCCACAATTTCTCTATCTATCGCATCGATTTTGCTGCGCATTTCCTCTATTGCATTTTGAAATTCTACGTTATCAGAAGTCGCCTCGCGAATTTTTAGCTGACCAAGGATCTGGGCAAACATGGCTGGGGTAACTTGTTGGGCTGCATCGCTCCATGCCTTATCAGGGTCGATGTGGGCTTCTATCATGAGTCCATCGTAGTCTAGGTCGAGAGCTTTTTGTGCAAGGGGATAGATGTACTCGCGTTTGCCTCCAGTATGGCTAGGGTCAAAGAACAAGGGAAGTTCAGGCATTTGGCTGCGCAGCTCTATTGCCACTTGCCACATAGGTTGATTGCGGTATTTTGTCTTTTCAAAGGTAGAAAAGCCCCGATGCATGGCTGCCAGCTTTGTAATTCCTGCATTAGCCACTCGCTCTAGAGCTCCTATCCACAAAGCTAATTCTGGATTAAGCGGATTTTTAACTATGACGGGAATATCCACTCCGCGCAGGGCATCGGCTATTTCTTGGACAGTAAAGGGATTGACTGTACTGCGAGCGCCAATCCAGAGGAGGTCCACTCCGTACTTGAGAGCCAGCTCTACATGGGTTGCCGTTGCCACTTCGGTAGCGATGGGAATGCCTAGTTCATCGCGCACCTCTTTAAACCATTGTAGCCCTATTTCTCCTACTCCTTCAAAGCTGTTGGGTCGCGTGCGAGGCTTCCAAATTCCTGCGCGAAGAGCATTAATTCCCGTGTGAGCCAGAGCTCTACAGGTTTCCAATAACTGCTCTGGCGTTTCTGCACTGCAAGGACCTGCAATGATGAAAGGCTTTTTGCGGCTGGCTACTGCCACTTCTATCTCCGCTGTCGAGGGCATGCCCCAATTTTCCAAAGGTTCAATTTTCATAGCAAAAATTATCAACTACGCGGCTAAAATGTTGTTTGGCTAACGTTTCTCTATATAAAAACGCACCTCTTTGCAAAGTTGTTAAAATTGAGCCAAAATACGCAAAACAAACTGCTTAGTCAAGAATTTTTCGCTAATCTAGCATAAGCCGCGCCGTTTTTTCTTGACGCCACTGCCACTTTGGGAGAAGGGCAACGAGTTAGTTACTTGTTATCCCTTCTTTAGCAAGAACAACATTCAAATCCTACCACAACGAGCAATATCTACTTCTTTGGGCAAGAATTGCGTTTTCCCTTCCAAAAAATCAGCCAATACGGCAGCAAAGTAAGGGGCTAGGGAAACACCTTTAGAGCCCAATCCATTAAAGATGCATACGCGCCGATAAACTGGATGCAAGCCGATGAAAGGACGTCGGTCAAAGGTGGCAGGGCGAACGCCAGCTAAGTGACCCATAATCTCCCACTTAGCACCAGTTAAAGAATGCAGTTTAGCGGTGAGTTCTTGCCTACCTTTTAAAGAAGGTTCCAAACTCACATCCTGCGGATAATACGTTGCTCCGATGCGATAAGATTGGTCAGGTTGAGGCAAAATCCAACAACTTCGGTTGATGATGTGCCCATATGTTTCATCCGTAAATCGCACCTGTAGTATTTCTCCTTTCACAGGTCGAAAAGGGAGTGCAAACCATGAACTCTGGGTTTCCTGCCAGCCACGACATAAAACTAAATAATCAACTGCCATGCCCTGATAGTGCACTTTTTCTTTGTCCAATTCTACTTGCGCTTCTGAAAATGTTGCATTGTGGAGAATATTATCGGCTTGCCATTTTTTTCGCGCAGCGGATAGCATCACGGGCAAGTTTACATAGCCGCTTTTTTTGAGCAACACTCCTCCGAAAGGATCCTTAATTTTTTTGCCATATTCGTTAGGGAAGAAGGTTTTTTCTACATAAGCGGCAAATTTTTCGTCTGATATTTCTGCTAAAACTTCATTTTGCTGAGCGACGGACTCGAAAGGTCGGTACATGGGCAAGGGGTAAAAAAATTTTGCTTCCAGGTACGCCTCTAAAGCGGGGTAAAACGCCTGCAGAAATGGAAAGAGTTGGTCAGCGAGCCACGTTTTGACCATGCGATAGCCCGTTACGGGATTAAAAAGCCCCGCAGCTACTTTGGAAGCTGTTTGTGGTTGGTCGTTGTCAATAATTTGAACCTGATGTCCACGCTGAAGCAACGTGTAAGCAAGCACCGTTCCTGCAATGCCTTGCCCTATGATGAGATAATGCGCCATTGAGTTACTTTTGCGCCAAAGTAGATAAACTTTTTCAAAGTGCGCTACTACAGTACACGCCGCCAATCCCCTTTGGTTAGCCTTGCCGAAGCAGTATTAAAAGGATTGCCAGAAGACAACGGGCTCTACATGCCTGAGCGCTTGCCCCAACTCTCAAGCCAATTCATCGAACAATTGCCTTCGCTTTCTTTTGAAGAAATTGCCTACGGGGTTGCCTCCGCTTTATTAGGAGAAGATATTCCCCCTGAAGAGTTAAGGCGCATGGTGCAAAAAACGCTGGGGTTTGATGCACCAGTAGTATGGCTTTCTCAGCAAACAGGCATCTTAGAGTTATTTCACGGTCCTACGTTAGCTTTCAAAGACTTTGGGGCAAGGTTTATGGCGCAAGCAATGTCATACTTCCTGCCTGGTGACGGACGTCCATTGCACATTTTAGTAGCCACCTCAGGAGATACGGGCAGCGCTGTGGCTCACGGCTTTTTAGGAGTAGAAGGCATCACCGTAGCTGTGTTATACCCCAAAGGAAAAGTAAGCCCCTTTCAAGAAAAGCAGTTTGCTACGTTAGGGCGAAACATTACTGCTTTGGAGATCGATGGCACCTTTGACCACTGCCAAGCTCTTGTAAAACAAGCATTTTTGGACAAAGAACTCAACCAAAAGTTGAGGCTTTCCTCAGCAAATTCCATTAACATTTCAAGGCTTATTCCACAAGCCTTTTATTACGTATATGCTTGGGCACAAGCAGTTCGGACAAGAAAGCAGGAGAAGATATACTTTGTCGTTCCCAGTGGGAATTTTGGCAACCTTACAGCAGGAGTTCTTGCCCGCCAAATGGGGCTGCCTGTTGCGGGTTTTATAGCTGCCACTAATGTCAACGACGTGGTACCTAGATATTTGCAAACGGGAAAGTACGAGCCGCGCCCCTCTATACCCACTATTTCTAATGCAATGGACGTTGGCAATCCGAGTAACTTTGCACGCCTGGCGGAATGGTTCCCGACCTGGGAAGCCATGCGGCAAAACCTGTACGGCTATGCTTTTACTGATGAACAAACTCGCCAAGCTATGCGCCGAGTGTACCAACAGTATGGCTATATGATGGACCCTCACGGCGCAGTGGGATATCTGGCATGGGAAGCCTTTTGTCAAGAATACCAACCTGCCAATGCTGTGGGGATTATTCTAGAAACAGCGCACCCAGTGAAGTTTAGCGAGGTAGTAACTCAAACGCTGGGGCAAACGCCCACCGTCCCTGAACGGCTTCAACATTTAATGACACTGCCCAAATTGTCCATCCCCCTGCCTAAGGACTTTGCCACTTTCAAAAACTTCCTAATGCAGTACTATGAAAAGTAGAACCCCATGCCGTATTCAGAAAAATCGTTGTAGTTTCGCGATAGAAAGCACAGCAGCGGAATATTTGCTGCGTGAGTTTTTTTCTATAAACCAAGCGAAAAATGAACTATAAGACACTTAACAATGCAACTGGCTGGGTCGTTTTCTTGGTAGCATTTACGGTGTATGGACTTACGGTAGAAGATACGGCTAGTTTCTGGGACTGCGGCGAGTTTATAGCAGTTTCTTACAAGTTGATGGTACCTCATCCCCCTGGCGCACCCCTGTTTTTGATGTTAGGACGGATGTTCTCCTTCCTTGCATTGGGAGATAACTTAAAAGTTGCTTTTTGGATCAATATGCTCTCTGCCCTCAGCAGTGCCTTGACCATTTTGTTTATGTTCTGGTCAATGACTTTGCTGGGGCGCAAAATGATGGGGCTCAATCCTACGGACACCCCTACCCCTGTCCAGACCTTTGGCTTGCTGGCATCAGCTGCCATCGGTTCACTTGCTTATACTTTTTCCGATTCCTTCTGGTTTTCGGCTGTAGAGGCAGAAGTCTACGGCATGTCATCTTTTTTTACAGCCGTAGTAGTTTGGGCAATGCTCAAGTGGGAAACCCTCAGCGATGAAGCAGAAGAAAACCGCTGGTTGATTTTAATAGCCTACATCATGGGGCTTTCCATAGGGGTTCATTTGCTCAACTTAGTGACCATTCCCGCTTTGGCCCTTATTTACTACTTCAAAAAATACCCCAGGCCCAGTGAAAGAGGAGTATTTGCAACCCTTGCAGTGGGGCTTTTCATTATTGGGGTTATCATGGTAGGCATCATCCCTGGACTGCCTTCCATCGCGGGAGATTTTGAGGTATTTTTTGTTAATTCCTTGCGGCTGCCCTTCGGATCGGGAGCCTTATTTTTTGCCTTTGCTTTAATAGCCGCACTAGTATGGGGCATTCGGTACTCTATCCGCGAGCAAAAACCATTGCTCAACACTGTCTTGCTTTGTTTTGCCTTTATTCTCATCGGTTATTCCTCCTATGCCCTAATCATTATTCGCTCCAACTTCAACCCTCCCATCGACGAAAACGATCCTTCCGATGTAATGAGCTTTGTCTCTTACCTCAAACGCGAGCAGTACGGCGATCGACCCTTGCTCTACGGAAGAACTTTCGTTTCTGAGCGCGAATCCGTAGAACAAGGCGAGCCCATTTACCGCAAAGGCAAGGACAAGTACGAAGTGTATGACTATAAATTAAAGATTAAGTACACCAAAGAAATTTTACTGCCGCGCATGTACAGCAACAGCGAGGATCATCCTGAACTCTACCGACAATGGGCAAACATTCCCGAAGGCAAAGATCCTACCTTTTGGGACCACATGTATTACATGATTCGCTACCAAATAGGGCATATGTATTTCCGCTATTTTTTGTGGAACTTCGCCGGCCGCGATGGAGATGAAAAGGAATCAGGCTGGCTGTTGCCTTGGTCGCCTTCCCGAGGCTTGCCCGAAGAAGTAGCCCGCGATAAAGCCCGCGATAACTTTTACATGCTGCCTTTGCTGCTCGGCATTGTTGGTTTGCTCTACCAACTCAAAAAAGATGAAAAGGGATTTGCTTTTGTAGGGCTGCTTTTCATTTTAATGGGTGTAGCCCTGGTGATATACATGAACTCGCCTCCGGTAGAACCCCGCGAGCGGGACTACATCTACGTAGGCTCTTTTTACGCTTTTGCAATGTGGATAGGTTTCGGCGTGCTCTCCATAGCTGAAGCCCTAACGCGATTGATAAAAAATCTCTTTCCAGCTACTGCCGTGGCTACCGTCATCGGTTCCGTCGTGCCTACTATCATGGGGGTGAAAGGATGGGACAATCACGATCGCTCAGGGCGCTATCATTCAGTGGACCAAGCCCGTAACATGCTAGCAAGTTGTGCCCCCAATGCGATTTTGTTTACTGGAGGCGATAACGATACTTTTCCGCTTTGGTACGTGCAAGAAGTGGAAAACTTCCGCACCGACGTCCGCGTTATCGTTTTGAGTTATTTCAACACCGATTGGTACATTGAGCAGATGCGCCGCAAAGTTTATCAATCTGACCCCTTGCCTTTTAGCCTTACTTACGACAATTACAAAAGCGGCGTGAACGACTTTGTGCCCTACGTAGAAAATCCCGCCCTCAAGACCGAAGCAATTAATTTGAAGAACTTTCTCAAGCTAGTCAAAGAAAACAATCCCGCCATTCAGGTAGAACTGCAAGGAGGAGGCACCACGTCGGCTATTCCAACCAAGCGCGTGTTCATAGAGGTAGATAGCGCTGCCTTAGCACAAAAACCATGGATTCCCAAAGGCAAGGCTCACAAAGTAGTGCGCCGCATGGAGTTTGGGCTCCGCCCAGGAATGGGAGCTCTCTACAAGGGCGATTTAATGCTACTGGACCTGATTGCTACTAACAATTGGGAGCGACCTATTTATTTCAACAATACCTCCGCCAATACCACAGCCATAGAACTGCGCGAATGGCTACACATGGAAGGCATGACCTACCGCCTCATGCCAGTGCGAGCAGACAACCGCGGCGATTTAGGCGAGGTAAACAAGGAAGTCATGTACCAAAACGTTCAGAAGTTTCAATTTCGCGGTTTTGATAATCCCAAGGTGTATCACGATGAGGAATATCGCAAATTCGCCGCTAATACGCGCAATGCCTACTATCGCCTTGCCATGCAGTTTTACCTAGACAAGCAAGACGACAAAGCCAAAGAAATTTTAGAAACTAGCCTGAAACTCATCCCAGACAAAACTATTCCCTACGATTATTACACTCCGCGTTACGCGAAGCTATTTTACGCTCTTAATGAATACGAACGCGCTAACGGACTTGCTGATACCCTAGGCAGGCGCGCCAAAGAAAACCTCGACTACCTCTTGCGCTACCATTTAGACGATTTCCAGCATTCTTCTCTTAAAGATCGCAGCATGGTGATGCTCAACCAACTCCGCAGTTTGTACGCCGAAGAAGCAGAACGGCAAAAAAAATTAGCAGATACTTTTGCTGCTCTTCAAAAAGCTTCCCCAACCTTTACTAATATCCAGTCCGAAGACGTTCAAAAAGCCAAAGAGCGCCACGAATTCTTTAAGAAAAAGTTTGAAGAATACGAAGAGGCTTTCAAACGCTACTATGAGCTGCTGTATGAAGATTAGCAAAAACAGCAAAAACAGGTCTGCGTAAGCCAAAGTAAGGAGTGCCTTTGCCAAAGGCATTCCTGTTCAAACCTCGTTTCAATTGCTACGATTGTACGGTAAAGTGTTATTCCAAACAGCAATGCAAACGATTCCCTCTTTGTTTGTTACGCCGCGCCTTCGGTCTTTTTTGCCTCTGCTGGAAGAATTCCTCCATCAAGAGGTATATCCTTTGGAAAAGCTACTTTTTTCGCGCCCTTTCGCCGATTTAGAAAAGAATGAACTGGCAACCCTTCGGCAAAAAGTTAAATCAGCTGGATGGTGGACCCCTCATTTGCCTGAAAAGGATGGAGGCATGGGGCTTACTCTTACTGAATTTGGTCTGGTTAGCCAACTTTTAGGTACTTCACCTTTAGGGCATTATGCTTTTAACTGCCAAGCCCCCGACATTGGAAACATGGAATTGCTACAACGGCATGCCTCTGCCATGTTACAAGAGCGCTACCTCAAGCCTCTGGTAAAAGGTCAAATTCGGTCTTGCTTCTCCATGACTGAGCCAGCATTTGCAGGCTCTAACCCAGTGCGCTTGGCGACTACTGCAAAGAAAATTGGCAATCAGTACGTCATCAATGGACACAAGTGGTTTACTTCTTCAGCAGAAGGGGCTGCCTTTGCCATTGTCATGGCTGTTACCAATTCCGAGGCACCGCCCCACCGACGTGCTAGCATGATTTTAGTCCCAACGGATACCCCTGGATTTGTCTTTTTGCGCCGCATTCCCGTCATGGGCGAAACAGGAAGCGGATACATGAGCCACAGCGAAATACGCTATGAAAATTGCACCGTTCCAGTGGAATACCTCATCGGCAAGGAGGGAGAAGGCTTTCAACTGGCACAAGAAAGACTCGGACCAGGACGCATTCACCACTGCATGCGTTGGATTGGCATTTGCGAAAGAGCATTTGACCTCATGTGCCGCTATGCTGTAAGCAGAAACCTAACAGAAAATGAACCCATCGCCAGCAAACAAATAGTACAACAGTGGATTGCTGAATCGCGCGCCCAAATTGATGCTGCCCGCCTTATGGTACTGCACACAGCAATGGGCATAGACCAATATGGTGCCCAAGCAATGCGCGCCCAGATTTCTGCTATTAAATTTTTCGTCGCCCAAACTTTAATGCAAGTGTTGGACAGAGCAATTCAAGTGCATGGAGCTTTAGGCATTACTGATGACACTATTCTTGCCTTTTGGTATCGCCATGAACGCGGTGCTCGCATTTACGACGGACCTGATGAGGTGCATAAGTACGTTGTAGCGCGCCAAGTATTGAAAAATTACGGCTTAAAAATTTGAGTTCTATGTCCCAACGCAGCATTTTCGACATGATAGGACCTATCATGATTGGTCCTTCCAGTTCTCACACGGCGGGCGTGGTGCGGATTGGGCGCACTGCCATGCGCATTTTAGGACATATCCCACAAAAGGCAGAAATTATCTTTTACAATTCCTTTGCCCGCACTTATGAAGGACACGGCAGCGACCGCGCCATTATAGCTGGCTTATTGGATTTTTCCACCGACGACATCCGCATTCGCGATTCCTTCCAGTATGCTCAACAACAAGGTCTCCAGTATAGTTTTAAGAGTATAGCCAACGCCTCTATTTTTCATCCTAATACTATCCAACTCAAGCTACAACATGGACAAGAGACGGTGGAAGTCATTGGTGTAAGCAAAGGCGGCGGCATGATTGCTATTGAGCGGGTCAATGGTTTTGTGGCTAACTTAAGTGCTACTTTGCATACTCTCATTGTGCTTGCAGAGGATATCAAAGGAGCTATTGCCTTCATTGCCAGCATCTTGGCAAATGAAAACTGCAATATTGCCAACATGTCCGTTTCCCGAAAAGCCAAAAACGACCTGGCTTGCCATTTCATAGAAATGGATTCAGCACCACGCTCACTGACCATCGACTACATTGGCAGTTTGCCATGGGTAAAAAAAGTAAATATGTTGCCTCCCGTAGACTAGCTAACCTTGTTGCTTGCAGAAAAATATTCTGCTGCCATGGGGTAGTCGTCTACAAATCTGCTCTACATGCCAACTTGGTCAATGGAAGTACCATTGTTGTCATGAATTTCTGCAGGCATTTGACAATAGGCTAGCAAGGCTTCTTTTAGTTCTTTCACCGTTGCTGGTACGTTATACTTGCAAGCGCCGATAGCTTCGATCAAACTCAGTTGGATGATGCCGTTTTGATTTTTTTTGTCTTGCAAAGCAAGTTGAGCGATAGAGGCAATTTCGTGCTGGCTAATAGCTATCTTGCCATAAAGCTGGAGTAAATGCCATTTGATTTCTTCAAATTCTTGCTGAGGAAGTCCTGTTTTGCGCACTGCTAGCCATGCCTCGGCTATCATGCCTGCTGCGATGGCTTCCCCGTGCAACAATCCTTGTTCAGCAGGGCGATTTTCGAGAAAGTAAGTTTCAATAGCATGCCCCAGCGTATGACCAAAATTGAGAATTTTGCGCAATCCTTTTTCATGGGGATCTTGGGATACGATGCGCTCCTTAATGGCAATAGAGTGGTGTACGACTTTTTGCCAGTCCACGTCTTGCAGGTGATGAGCCCGAGTCAGTTCGTGCCACGCTTGCCAGTCGGCAATGAGGCTATGTTTGAGCAGTTCGGCAAAGCCGGAGCGCAGTTGGCGCCATGGTAACGTAGCAAGAAAACTGGTGTCTATCAGTACGCAAAAAGGAAGCTGAAAAACGCCAATGTGATTTTTAAATCCCTGAAAATCAATGCCTAGTTTTCCGCCTATGCTGGCATCTACTTGGGCTAGCAAGGTAGTGGGAATTTGCACAAAGCGTATGCCTCGCTTATAGGTAGCTGCGCAAAAGCCTCCCATATCGCTAATCACGCCGCCGCCCAAGTTAATCAGCAGGGCATTTCGGTCGGCTTGCATGTTAGTAAGGGCTTGCCATATTTGTTGGCAGGTTTGCAAGTTTTTGTGTTGCTCTCCTGAGGGAATGGCAATGATTTGATGCCCTTGCGGAAGTATCGGCGCCACAATGGGATAACAATACTGGTAAGTATTTTCATCTACAAGAACAGCAATGGCAGAAAATGAGTGCTGCAACAGCTCGGCTAGTCCTTTCTGGACCTGACCAATGCGCACGTAATCAGGGAGTTGCATTATTATTTTCAGTTATAACCCAAAATAGAAAGCATGGATTCGCTGCTTTGTTCTTCTCGGAAAAGGCGAGTAACTAGGTTGCCATTTTCATCGCGGTCAATTAGCACATGTCTGGCGCAAGGGATAAGGCAGTGTTGCAATCCTCCATATCCTCCAATAGTGTCTTGATAAGCTCCTGTATGGAAAAATCCAATGTACTGCTTAGTAGGGTTGCCGTGCTCATCTTCAATTTTGGGCAAGTAGATGTTGATGGTTACCGTGTCAGAGTTGTAGTAGTCATCACTGTCGCAGGTCATCCCGCCTAAATTGACTTGCTGATATTCGTGGTCCCAATTGTTAATGGGCAGCATAATGAAACGTTGCCCCGTGCCCCAGGTATCGGGAAGGTGCGTGATAAAAGAGCCATCAATCATGTACCAGCGCTCGCGCTCGTTCTGGAGTTTTTGTCCTAGAACAGAAAACAGGATGGCACCGCTTTCACCGACAGTAAAATTGCCAAATTCGGTGATAATATTGGGCGTTGAGACAAAATTTTTATCGCACACGTATTTAATAGTGCGAACAATTTCGGTAATGATTTCTTGGTAAGGGAAATCATGGTGGAGAGAAGTTTGAATAGGTAATCCTCCTCCAATGTCGATATCATTTAAATTGGGGCAAATTTTTTTTAGGTCGCAATACTTATATATGAATCGATTGAGTTCTGCCCAGTAATAAGCAGCATCCCGAATGCCAGAGTTGATAAAAAAATGCAGGAGCTTGAGCTGGGCTTTGGGGTGAGTGGCAATTTTTTCTTTGTAAAAGTCTACTACATCATTATAGCGAATACCCAGTCGCGAAGTATAGAAGGCAAAATTGGGCTTTTCATCAGAGGCTACGCGAATGCCTATTGGAAAAGGCATTTCTAGGTCATCATACGCATGAATTTCTTCAATATTGTCCAAAACAGGAATTACGTTGCTAAAACCCGCCCGAATGAGTTCTTTGATGCCATCGGTGTAAGATTTTCGTTTAAAGCCGTTGCAAATAACCAAGATATTTTTGTCTATTAGGCGGTCTTGATAGAGTTTCTTGATCAGTTCGATATCGTAGGCGGAGGAAGTTTCTATATGGGCTCCATGCTTGAGCGTTTGCTCTAACACAAACTTAAAGTGGGAAGATTTGGTGCAATAGCAATAAGTGTAGCTGCCTTGATAGCCGCATTTTTCCATGGCTGTCTTAAAGTAGTTTCTTGCGCGTTCTATTTGCTGTCCTATCTTTGGCAAGTAGTTGATTTTCAACGGTGTTCCATACTGCTTAATCAAGTCCATTAAAGGTACGTCGTTAAAGTAGAGCTGGTTATTTTCCACGCGAAAGTTTTCAGTGGGAAAGTGGAAAGTCTGTTTAATTAAGTCTATGTACTGCATCAGCGAAAGGATTTATTAAGCTGCAAATTAATTAGCTTATAAGGATAATTCAGTTGCAAAGTTGTTAAATGCTTGGGGTTGGTTAGCTCTTTTGACTGGTGTTTCAAATGCAAGCACGGCAAAAGGTGCCGGATTATTTGCATGTAATTTGCAAACAAAAAACGTTTAAAAAACAAGCAAAATATTCTTTTAGCTAGTAAGTTTGTGGCACGATTTTTTTTAGAAGTATTTGATGATAAAACTCACTTTTTTGTCTCTTTATATTGCAAAGTACGCCAAACAGGAGCGGTCTATGAAAGTAAAAAGATTACTTGTTGGATTTGCTAAGAGATTGAGTGCCTTGATGATGGTAGGTATTTCTTTGCCTACTTACTGCATAGGGGGTGAAATTGTGCTTACAGGAGTTTACAACGGCAAAAATTTGTACATTCACAATCCTGTGAAGGGGGCTAGTACTTGTATTAGTGGCATTTACCTCAACGATCAACCATTGCCAGCGCCTAAGTCTTCAGCTATAGAAATAGACCTTTCTCACTTAAAACTCAGGGAAAAAGTAGAACTTCGCATTATTCACAACGAAGATTGCCAGCCTAAGGTAATCAACCCCTCTGCAGTGGCGGAAAGAGAAAATTTTCAATTTAGATTTAGTGAAGTTACAGCTCATACCATAGAATGGGTAGGAAGAGGCGAGCAAAAAGATAGCAAATATTTTGTCGAAGTATATCGGAATAATACATGGCATACTATTGCCACTAAACAATGCGATGGTACAGCAGGCAATCATTATTATTCCGTGCCTGTTACTCATATGGGAAATAATTGCTTGTATCGGATTAAGTACTACAACAGCCTTACGGGTGAATCTCAGTATTCCAATCAGTTAGAATTCCTGCCACATGCAATAAAAATCACAAAAACGCAACATCCATCAGGTAAAATTGAATTTAGCCAAGAAACCGAATACCAGTTATTGGATCAGTATTTTAACATAGTGCTCAAAGGCAGGGGCTATACATTAGACATGAGTCGTTTGAAAGAAGGAGAGTATCGTCTAGTGTATGACCACCAAATTGAGCCGCTTTCCAAGCACCAGTAGCCAAAAAGAATAATTTTTTCAAACCGCATCCTAAAACGATGCGGTTTTTTTTATTTTTCTGCTCAAATCAACAGCGCTATGCTTGTGCGAATCATTTTAGGATTACTTCTGTTGGTTTTGATTGCTTGTCAGCAAAGCAAGACTACTTCCGAATACCTCAAAAGTCCTGAAACAGGGGTGCGTACAGGAGGAGTTCGGATAATACCCATCCAAACTCCCATTGGCAAGTTTCATGTTTACACCAAACGCATTGGCAATAATCCCAAAGTCAAATTACTGCTTCTTCATGGAGGACCTGGAGGCAGCCATCTCTTTTTTGAACCTTTTGAGAGCTTTTTGCCAGAACACGAAATTGAATTTTATTACTACGACCAGTTAGGCTCCTATCTTTCAGACAAACCTACAGATTCAAGCTTGTGGACTATAGAGCGCTTTGTAGAAGAAGTTGAACAAGTGCGCCAAGCATTAGGACTCAATAAAGACAACTTTTACCTGCTGGGGCACAGCTGGGGCGGTATTTTGGCAATGGAGTATGCTCTTAAGTATCAAGAGCACATTAAGGGATTGATTATCAGCAATATGATGAGCAGCTGTATCCAATACGACCGCTACGCCCAACAAGTGTTAGCCCCTCAGATGCCTCCAGCGGTTCTTGCAGAAATTAGAGCCATAGAAGCCAAAGGCGATTTTGCAAATCCGCGCTACATGGAGCTACTTATTCCGCATTTTTATAAAAAACACGTTTGCAGGCTGGAAGAATGGCCTTTTTCTCTCCAACGCGCCTTAGAACTAATCAATGGAGATATTTACCGCATCATGCAAGGACCTAGTGAGTTTGGCATTGCTGGACGGCTTGCTCGCTGGGAACGCACTGCTGACTTGCCTTCTATCCGAGTGCCTACCTTAGTCATTGGGGCTACGCATGACACTATGGACCCTGCCTTCATGCAAAAAATGGCTGATATGCTCCCTGAAGGAAGAGCGCTTATTTGCCCTAATGGAAGCCACTGCGCCATGTGGGACGACCAAGAACACTACTTTCCTGGCTTGATTTCCTTTATCAAAGATGTAGAAGCAGGAGTAAAAATGAAACCCTAAGGCATTATTGCATTCAAGTAGGCAGGCTTGCTTTTTGTCTTTACTTGCCTGTTTTTCAACCCTGAAACTTTCGCAATCACTGACCTGCGGTAAGTTGATGCGTTCAGAGCCTTTATTTTAATTCTCTCCTCTCACCATTTGCGCTAAGCACACAAGCCAGACATTAAAAAGAAATCCTATCTTGCTCATACTTTAGACCTATTAACTGGCGGATGGCATCTAACGTTTGAGCAAGTTGGAGTGTAAACCAGTGAGGCATAAGGGGTTCTTCTATTTTGCCAGTGCGGATGGCTAAAGAAGCGGCTTTCGTTTCCAGCCACAGCCCGTTGCCTTGCTTTTCGGGTACAAATACAATAGGCTCTCTGTCATTTAAATGCAGGGTAACGCTTCCCCAGCCATGCCATGGCTTTGCCAGGTGAATAGTTCCTCGCTGACCTTTAATTAAGGCTTGAGAAGGGGTGTGTTCTACAATGCTGCAAGAAAGAGAAGCAAAAGCAGCTTTTTGAGGATATTCAAAGCGAATTCGGCAAGAGGCATCTACACCTGTAGCGGTAAAAGTAGCCTCAGCGAAAATGTGTTCGGGAACGTGTAACAACTGCAGCGCCAGAAATACTGGATAAATGCCAACATCCAGCAGCGCACCGCCTCCTTTGGCTTTGTTTAGCAAGCGATGTCCTTCATCTACCTGAGCAGCAAAACCAAAATCTGCAGTGATTTCTCCTATGGGTTCAATCAAGGGTAACCACTCCAGCACTTTTTGAAAAGAAGGCATGTAACGCGTCCACAGGGCTTCCATTAAAAACAAGCCTTTTTGAAGGGCTAATTGCTGCATTGCAGCTACTTGCATGCTATTGATGCCCATGGGTTTTTCACAAAGGACGTGCTTGCCGTGTTGCAGGGCTAGCATAGTAATGGGAAAATGATCAGAGTGAGGAGCAGCTACATAGACAGCATCTACTTCTTGGCAAGTAAGGAGGGCTTCAAAAGTATTAAACCAGTAAGTGGCGCGGTATTTTGCAGCAAACTGTCGAGCATTTTCTGCGCTGCGCGAAGCTACTGCCATCAATACATTTCCTGGCAGCAATTGTAGATCTTCAGCAAAGCGGCTAGCAATTTTTCCTAGTCCTGCAATGCCCCAGCGAATAACTTCCATAGTGCCAAGAATAACATTACCATTTCTTGCCTCTTGCTTCAATGGCACGTGCTAAAGAAACCTCCAAAAGACCTCGTGCTTTCAAATTTTTCTCAGCAGAGCTGCCATTTGCTTGAGGTTTAAAGCAAGGTGCATAACTTAGCCAATTGAAAAGTAAAGAGTTAAAACCTTCTTGTTGGCTCAATTTCAGTTTTGATTAATGCTTCCAAAGTAGCAGGTTAGCAAAATTGCATGATTTCATTTGAGCCAGCCCACCGAAGAGGAAAAACAGCTCGAGGAGTAAAGGACATAAATAAAAAGCCCGCCTGCATTGCTGCAGTACGGGAAGGAGCCGTTTTAATAGGTTTACGCTTTGAATTAGTGCTTCGCAGGAGCGGCTGCGCTATCTTGCTTAACAGCTGTTGTATCTTGCGGAGCAGGAGCAGGAGCAGCTGGAGCTTCGGTAGCTGCAGGGGTAGTTTGTTGTTGAGTTTCTTCAGTTTTGGGACCACCGCAGGCAGCCATCATGCCAACCACACTAGCAAGAATGAATAGTTTCAGGGTTTTCATAGTAGCAAGTCGTTTTAATTTCCGCAATTAATACCTAAAACAGCCAAAAGGTAACCCACATTTCTTAAAAAAGTTAAAAAAACAAGTAAATGTTTGGCTATCAACGCAATAAAATTTGCCTTGCCAACCTTTCCATTTCATTTCCCCTGACTTTTTACCAGCGTTTTGCACATCCTGCACATCAACTCACTTGCGAACCATTTACTACCGTGTTTTGAGGGCTCACTAATACAAATCTTCCGTCGCGGTCTTGGGCGGTGAGTATCATTCCTTGGCTCAAAATGCCGCGCATGTGGCGAGGAGCTAAGTTAGCCACTAAAAGTACTTGCTTACCGATGAGTTCCTCTGGCTGATAATACTCAGCAATGCCACTGACTACAGTGCGTTGGTCTAAACCCGTGTCCAAAGTCAATTGAAGCAATTTTTTGGCTTGAGGCACTTTCTGACACGCCACTACAGTGGCTATGCGTAAGTCGAGTTTTTGGAAATCTTCATAGGCAATCTCCTCTTTTTGTGGTGGAGGGGGCTGCTGCATGAGTTTACTTCGCTCTAATTTTCCAATTTGATATTGTATTTCTCTGTCTTCTATCTTGCCAAAGAGCAACTGCGGCTCTTTGAGTAGATGCCCACCCACAAGCAAAGGCGGTTGGTCCCATAAATGAAACTGTTGAGAAAAGTTAAGCATGTTAAAAATCTTTTCAGCAGTTTTGGGCAAATAAGGTTGCATAAAAATTGCCGAATAGGCTGACAAAAGGATACAATTGTTAATAACATTAGCTACTTCCTCTGGCTGATCGGTGGCTTTCTTCCAAGGTTCGGACTCGGTCAGGTACTTATTGCCTACCCGAACCAGATCCATCAGGGCAGCTAATCCATTTTTGAACTTGTAGTTTTCTAGGCAATCGCTAATGTGTTGGCGGGCCTGTTCAACTGCCTTTTGGAGATATTCTTCCGTAAAGTCAATTTTTCCTTCACCGGCGAGTTTTCCTGCAAAATATTTATGAGAAAGTATCCATACACGGTTAATAAAATTGCCCAATACTGCTACAAGTTCGTTATTAACTTTTGCCTGAAAATCGCGCCAGGTAAATTCGCTGTCTCCAGTTTCTGGGCTAATGGTCGTTAGCACGTAGCGGAGTTCATCGGTGCGGTCTTGAAAGTCATCCATGTATTCATCGAGCCAAACAGCCCAATTGCGCGAAGTGCTAATTTTATCACCTTCTAAGTTTAAAAATTCGTTGGCGGGCACATCTGTAGGTAAAATAAATTCACCATGTGCTTTTAGCAAGATGGGAAATATGATGCAATGAAAAACAATATTGTCCTTTCCAATGAAATGCACCAGTTTTGTATCGCTTTTTTTCCAATAATCTTCCCAATTTTTGCCAACGTTTTTTGCCCATTCTTTAGTAGCGGAAATATAGCCAATGGGAGCGTCTAACCACACGTAAAGGACTTTTCCTTCTGCTTCGGGTAGAGGTACGGGAACGCCCCAGTCTAGGTCTCGAGTCATGGCGCGGGGTTGCAACCCTTGCTCAATCCAGGATTTGCATTGCCCATATACATTAGGCTTCCACTGATATTGTTTTTCTTCCACAATCCAGCTGCGCAACCAAGGCTCAAACTGTTGCATAGGTAAATACCAGTGTTTTGTGCGCCGCAAAACAGGGGTAGTTCCCGTAAGGGTAGAAATGGGATTAATCAACTCCAGAGAGCTGAGGCTGCTTCCACATCGTTCGCACTGGTCGCCATAGGCTCTAGAATAACCACATTTAGGGCAAGTGCCTGTGATGTAGCGGTCTGCTAAGAACTGCTGGGCTTGCTCGTCGTAGTACTGTTCGCTTTCTTGCACCTCAAACAAGCCCTTTTCATGCAAGCGAAGAAAAAATGCCTGAGAAGTTTCTGTGTGAATAGGTTCGGAAGTGCGGTGATAGATGTCAAAGCTAATTCCAAAGCGCGCAAAGGCGTTTTTGTTGATAGCATGGTATTTGTCTATGATTTGGCGCGGAGTAACGCCTTCTTTCTTAGCCCGGATAGTAATGGCAGCTCCGTATTCATCGCTTCCACATATAAATACCACGTCTCTGCCTTTTAAGCGCAAGTAACGAACATAGGTATCTGCTGGAAGATAAGCCCCTGCAATATGCCCGATGTGCAAAGGTCCGTTGGCATAGGGAAGTGCTGCTGTAACAGTATATCGCTTAAAAGAGCTCATAGATGTTGAAATGATTGCAAAAAAAGTTAATCGAGGTATTCTTTCAAAGCCACTAAAAAGTGGCGCACTTGTTGAAGTTGGTCCATGATGTGGTGGATTTCTGAGGCAGATAAAGTGGGAAGAGAAACGGATTTGTTTTTGTTCATTAAGGCATCTCTAGCACCCTGTAGGGTATAGCCTTCCACTGTCACCAGGTGATAAATTTTTCTGAGGTTTTCTATTTCAGTTTTAGTGTATTGGCGCACGCCGCTTCGAGTTTTGCGTGGGCGAATGCTTTCAAACTGCGTTTCCCAAAAGCGAATCTTAGAAGGAGCTATGCCAAGCATTTGAGCTACCTCTCCTATGCTATAGTAGCGCTTTTCTGGCTGGTCTGGCTTGGTTTTCATTGGCAGTGCACAGTTTTTGCAGCCCTTTGGGTGATGCTAAAAGTACGCTTTTTTGGGGAAAATCTTTGGGTAAAAGGCTATTTTTTTTGCTTATTATGTTCATTTTCAGGTATTTTTCCTCGTTTCCTCCAAGCTCACCAGCCTTATTGCACTTTTGAGGCAGCTGAACGCCAAGCCTATTGCCACCTGCTCAACTTGCAGCTATCGCAAGCCCGCGCTAGTATCTACCGCATTCCCTCAGAAAACTTATTGCGCCTCTATCTGGAAAACTGGGCTGAAGTGCTAGAAGTGGCAGCCAATCAGGACAAAGTGCTGTACGCCAACTATGTGCAGAAAAAAGACCAACGCTTGCAAAGCCTAAAAAAGCACTTAGCAGGTTCGCCTTATCAGCTTTTCTTGCAAGCCGAAATTACCTTGCAATGGGCACTTGCACAGATAGTTTGCGGAGAGCTCTGGTCAGCTGCTTGGAATGTGCGCCATGCCTTTGGCCTCTTGGAGCAAAATTACCAATTATTCCCTTCCTTTGAAGGCACGCTAAAATCTTTAGGGGTTCTTAAGATACTGCTAGGAGTGGTACCTGCTCAATACAAATGGCTCCTTTCTCTTTGGGGAGTCTCTGGCAACCTGACCGAAGGATTTGACATGTTGCAACAAGCAGCCAATGGCACCTCTCCTTTTGCATGGGAAGCACGCCTCTGGCTTTTTGTTTTACATGTTCACTTAAAAGAAACCGTGCCAGCAATTAGTATTGACAACCATTTTGTAGGAAAATGGATAGTAGCAGCGGCTTTTAGAAAGGCAGGCAACAGCAGCAAGGCACTGGAACTGCTCAAGGATTTGCCGTCAGATGCGCCAGCATGGCTTTGCTGGGAAAAAGCTACTGCATTGATGTACAGCGGTAGCTACCAAGAAGCTCTCTATTGGTTAGACTTGTTTGAAAAGCGGCATCGCGGAGCAGATTTGCGAAAGGATGCCTGTTTGAAACGCTTTTGGTGCCTATGGCTACTTGACCAGCACGCACAAGCCCAAAGCGCCTTGGAAAGCATTGCTACTCTCGGCAGGCTACAAACAGAAGCCGACCGCCATGCCGCCTACTTTGCTACTCTGCGACCTTTGCCCGACAAGCGCCTATTGCAAGCCAGATTGTTCACCGACGGAGGTTATTTAGAAAAATCAGAACAAGTGCTAAAAAGCGTCAACTGGCATGATTTAGACGCAATGAACCGCAGCGAGTTTTTCTATCGCCTTGCCAGGAATGCCCATCGAGGAGAGCAATGGCAAAAGGCTATTTTTTACTACCATCAATGCCTTGCACAAGCCAAAGGTGCCAGTTGGTATTTTTTGCCCAATGCTGCCTTGCAGTTGGGTTATCTTTACCGCGATTGCCAAAAAGACTGTCAAAAAGCGCGTTTTTATTTTCAACAAGCCCTACAATATCAACACCATCCCTATAAAAAAAGCATCGAACGCAAAGCAGTTCTTGCCCTTGCCCAATTGGAGTAAGCTAAATTTCAATGCAGTTGTCGGCAATGCGGCACATCAAACTCGCTCCACGATCATTGCTGAAGCTCCTCCTCCTCCGTTGCAAATAGCAGCTAGCCCATATTTTCCATTTCGCTGGTGGAGGATGTGCACTAACGTGGTCAAAATGCGCGCTCCTGAGCAGCCAATAGGGTGCCCTAAGGATACTGCCCCGCCATTGACATTCACTTTAGAGGGGTCGAGTCCTAGCAATTTGATAAATGCCAAAGCCACTACTGCAAAGGCTTCATTGACTTCAAAATAATCAATCTCCTCAAGGCGAAGACCTGCTATCTGCAAGGCTTTGCGGGTTGCTGGAACGGGAGCTGTAGTAAACCATTCAGGCTCTTGGGCAGCATCGGCAAAGGATACAATGCGCGCCAAAGGCTTCAAACCAAGCGCTTTTACCTGCTCTCCACTAACCACAGCCAGCGCCGCCGCTCCATCATTGATAGTGCTGGCATTGGCTGGCGTAACTGTCCCATCTTTGGTAAATACGGGTTTTAGCGTTGGAATTTTTTCAAAAATGACGTTTCTATATTCTTCGTCTTGATGAACTACAATGGGTTCGCCCTTTTTTTGCGGAACGCTCACTGGAATAATTTCGGCATTAAAATAGCCATTGGCAGTAGCTTCTGCTGCGCGTTTATAGGATTGGATGGCATAATCATCTTGCTCCTGTCGGCTGATTTGATATTTAGCAGCAGTTGCATCAGCACACACTCCCATTGCACAACCATGGTAGCGGTCAGTAAGTCCGTCGTGAACAAGTCCGTCGAGCAGTTCGCCGTGTCCATAGCGATAGCCGTAGCGCGCCTTGGGAATGTAGTAAGGTACATTGCTCATGCTCTCCATTCCTCCAGCAACGACAATGTCATTTTGCCCGCTCATGATGCTTTGTGCGGCTAGCATAACGGCTTTCATGCCCGAAGCACACACTTTATTAACAGTAGTGCATGGAATGTGATATCCCAAACCAGCGTAAATAGCTGTTTGCTTTGCAGGAGCTTGTCCTAAACCAGCGGCAATTACATTGCCCATGAACACTTCTTGTATTTGCTCTCCTATTAGCCCAGCACGCGCTACGGCAGCCTTAACTGCTTCTGCTCCTAGTTGAGTAGCCGTCAGACTAGATAAACTACCGCCAAAACTTCCTATGGGCGTTCTTACGGCTGAAACGATATAAACCTCTTTCATGTTTGTGGAGTACTTGCATGTGTTTGCAGCAAAGTTAGCTGTAAAAAGTAGTTTGGTGGAAAGAAGAATTCTTTTGAGCAAGCAAGTGTGGCGTGTTTATTTTTGACAAAAAACTACATGCATCTTTTAAACGCTTTTGGTAAAATTGACATCCGCATATCAACCCGCATTTATTTGCCTTAGTTTGTTTGATTTTGTTAGATTCCCGATACGTATATGGTACACTACCGCCCTCCAGCAGGTATGCACGAGTTGAATTGCTAGCAATAAAATAGTTTGGTTAGAGCCTCGATGATAGTCAAAAGAGAGGCAGGAAAGCTGCCTCTGCTGCTTCTGGTTTGCAAGCGCAACTCCCCTTGTTACATCACTAAGCGAAATGAAAGGTTTAATTCAGTTAGTTTTTTCAACAGCTCATTGGTAGGACTTACGCTATACTTGCGCGATGTGCTTACTGCTTGTATTTGTTGTACGTAATCAAAGAAAACCACTTGCAAAGGACAACTACCTTTGTGTTGTTGAATAACTTGGTGAAGGGTTGCTATTGTTTGAGGTGATAGTTGTAAAGGATAAATATGAATTTCCAAAGAACGCGTCATTTTTTCTCGCACTTCTTGGAGTGGCATCACTTGGGTAGGTCGGAACTCCCACGAGTTGGCTTGCCCATAACGCTCTTGCACTTTGCCTTTTAAAAACAAAAGATTGCCTACTGAAAACCAATCGCGGTATTTGTAATAATCTTCTCCAAAAAGAGCTATTTCAAGGGTGCCATTGTAGTCCTCAATAGAAAAAATGCCAAATGGCTTGCCGTTTTTGCTAGTGCGATTGCTGGCGGCAGTAACCACCCCAGCAATTTTAATTTCTTGATTTTTAAACTGTTGAACTTCTGCAAGGCTGCATGTGCAAACGGCTTTCACTTCTTGACTGAATGGGTCGAGAGGATGACCTGAGAGGTAAAATCCCACTACTTCTTTTTCAAATTTGAGTTTTTCCAACTCTGTCCAAGGCGGGCAGGAAGGCATTTTAGGCTGAGGCACTGCTGCAGTAGCGCTACCGAAAAGCGAGGCTTGCGCTGAAAGGTGCAAGGCTTGGACTGTCTGCCCATAGCGCATAATTTTTTCAATGCCGGAACCTTCTCCTTCGGGCGTGTAAAAATACTGTGCGCGGTGAATATCGCTAAAACAGTCGAATGCACCTGCATATGCAAGGCTTTCAAAGGTTTTTTTGTTTACAAGGCGCAAGTTAATCCGCTGGGCAAAATCCCACATGCTTTTAAAAGGTCCGTTTTTGGTTCGTTCTTGGATGATGGCTTCTACAGCCGCCTCGCCAGTGCCTTTAATAGCAGCCAGTCCAAAGCGAATTTGACCTTTTTTATTAACGCTAAAAGTAGCATCGGACTCGTTAATATCTGGACCGAGCACAGTAAGCTCCATGCGGCGGCATTCCTCTAAAAACAAGCTAATTTCTTCCATCTTACCCATGGAATGAGTAAGCACCGCAGCCATGTACTCGGCTGGATAGTGGGCTTTTAAGTAGGCGGTCTGATAAGCTAAAATAGAATAAGCAGCTGAGTGAGAGCGGTTAAAACCATATTCAGCAAATTTTTCCATAATGCCGAAAATTTCTTCGGCTTTGCTTTCTGGAATGTTGTGCAATTTTTTAGCCCCAGCGATGAATTTATCTTTTTCTTTTGCCATTTTTTCTTTGTCCTTTTTGCCCATTGCTCGGCGAAGCAAGTCTGCACCGCCTAAGGAGTAGCCTGCTAGCACTTGTGCCGTCTGCATGATTTGCTCTTGGTACACCATAATGCCAAAGGTGTAGTTCAAGATGGGCTCTAAAAGGGGATGAGGATACTCTACCTTTTCGCGACCGTGCTTTCGAGCAATGTAGTTGGGAATAAACTGCATCGGGCCAGGGCGATACAGGGCATTCATGGCTATGAGGTCTTCAATGTTAGTGGGCTTGAGCTCGCGCAGGTAGGTGCGCATCCCCTCCGACTCAAATTGAAACGTGCCAATGGTTTCACCGCGTTGGTAGAGTTGGTAGGTTTTGGGATCGTCTAAGGGAATATTATCTATGTCAATTTTTTTGTTGTGATTTTTTTCGATGAGTTTGAGGGCATCCTGAATGATGGTCAAGGTTTTCAGTCCCAAAAAATCCATCTTCAGCATGCCTGCTTCTTCAATGACCTTGCCCTCAAATTGAGCAATGAGCAAGTTAGATTCCTTGGCAGTGCAAACGGGAATGTACTCTGTCAGGTCATTGGGAGCGATAATGATGCCTGCAGCATGAATGCCCGTGTTGCGCACTGATCCTTCTAGTATTTCTGCATTTTTAAGGATTTCTGCTCGCATGTCATTGCCTTTTCGAATGGCAGCTAACTCGGGTACTTCTTCATAAGCTTTTGCCAGCGTAATGCCGGGCTTTTCTGGAATGAGTTTAGCTAGTTGATTGGTTTCCTCTAAAGGGAAATCCAACACGCGTCCCACGTCTTTTACCGACATTTTAGCTGCCATGCTGCCATAAGTAATAATTTGCGCTACTTGATTTCTACCGTATTTTTCTACTACATAGTCAATTACCCGTTGGCGACCTACATCGTCAAAGTCTACGTCGATATCAGGCATGGAAACGCGCTCAGGGTTGAGGAAGCGTTCAAAGAGCAAATTGTATTGAATAGGGTCTATATTAGTAATGCCGATGCAGTAAGCCACTGCCGATCCTGCTGCCGAACCGCGCCCAGGTCCTACTGAGACTCCCAAGCGGCGTGCCGCAGCAATAAAGTCTTGTACGATGAGGAAGTAGCCCGAAAATCCCATTTTTTGTATAATTTCTAGTTCGTAGCTGAGGCGTTCCTCTATCAAAGGCGTAATAGTGCTGTATCTCTTCTTTGCGCCTTCAAAGGTCAAGTAGCGAAGGTACTCGTCTTGTGTACGGAAGCCTTCAGGCAAGGGAAAGTTGGGAAGCAATATATCGCGTTTAAGTTTGAGCTTTTCTACTTTATCGACAATCTCATTGGTATTGTCCAGTGCTTGGGGCAGGTCGCTAAAGAGTTGATTCATTTCCGCCTGCGTTTTAAAGAAAAACTCCCTGTTGGGGAATCCGAAGCGAAATCCCTTGCCCTCGCCAATGGGAGTAGATTTTTTTTCCCCTGTGTTGATGCAGAGCAAAATATCATGGGGTTCGGCATCTTTTCGGTCAATGTAGTGGCTATCATTAGTAGCAATAATTTTCAGGTTGTATTTTCGGGCAAAGCCAAGAAGGATTTGATTGACCTCTTCTTGGCTCATGCCAGTATGGTCTATGTTCTCAATGTGATGCCGCTGTAGTTCAATGTAATAGTCCTCTCCAAAAAGGTCTATCCACCAACGGAGTAGTTTTTCGGCTTCTTCTGGTCCCTTATGCAAAATAGCCTGGGGAATTTCTGCCCCAATGCAGCAGGAAGTAGCAATAAGTCCTTTGTGGTATTGGGCGATGAGTTTTTTGTCGATGCGTGGATATTTGCCGTAAAAGCCTTCGATGTAGCCCAAAGAACAAAGTTTAGAAAGGTTGCGATAACCTTCGGGATTTTTAGCCAGTAGCAATTGGTGATATCTGACATCTTTGCTATCCCTACCAAACTCTTTGCGATGGCGGTCTTCTACTAGATAAAATTCGCATCCCACGATGGGTTTGATGCCATGTTTTTCGGCTTCGGCGACAAATTTAAACACGCCAAACATGTTGCCATGGTCGGTAATGGCTACTGCCTTCATGCCATCGGCGAGGGCTTTTTTCATCATCCCAGAGATGCTCGCTGCTCCGTCAAGGAGAGAAAACTGGGTATGGCAATGCAAATGGGAGAAGGATTGCATAAAAGAAGGAACTATCTAAAAACAAAGTTAATGCTTAAACACTTCCCCTTGCTGATTGGAAACGCTTTAAGGCAATGGTTGAAAGTACTCAAAATTGAAGGAATTTTGCCAACACCAAGCCATCTTTCGAATGCAAAGGGCTCTCTTTTAGCCATTGTTGGTGTCTTCACGGACAATGTACTTTTAGCCATTGTTCGTGTCTTCACGAACAATGTACTTTACTCACGCCTTGAAAAACAACCCGACAGCACGGCGGCGAGTATTTTCTTTGTTCGTGGGGACATGAAATAGTAGGAAAGTTGTTCGTGAGGACACGAACAACGGCAGAGAGGGGTTGTTTGCAAGGACACAAACAACGGCGGGGAATGCAAAGGCAATGGTTGAAAGTACTCAAAATTGTAAGGAGTTTTCCCAACGCTAAGCCATCTTTCGAATGTAAAGGGCTCTCTTTTAGCCTTTTTGTTATAACTTGTATTCTAGCTAATTTTGCACCGTTGAATTAACATCAGTCTTGCGGATTCTGTTTGTTATTATCAGCTGGGGGTGTCTAGTGTGTTTTTTCCACACAGGGCATTACAAGTTTCACTGGGTACATCAACTGGCTAGTTGCGAAAATTGCTCTTGGCAGGAAGATCTCCCTCCTTCCGTGCCTATCTCATGGCTAGAACATCAGAATCATCAACTCAGCACTAACCGAATCGAAAAAAGGCATCGCTTCTTACAGCAGAATACTCGCTGGCAGTCCTGCAATCACGTTCTCATGCTCGTACCTTTCGTGCAAGCATTATTAATTTCTACCTCCAGCAACGCATATTTCACCAAAAACACCACTGACTTTTGTAGAAAAATTTTTATTTGTGCTTGCCAGCTTCGCCTTTGATGTTGCCGCTTTAAGAGCTACTTCAACCTTTATACCTGCATTATCGTTTAGCGCGTTTCTCGAAAAACTGATCTAGCATAAAAAATGATTGACAAAATCATTACTTACAGTGTGCGCAATCCTTTAACCATTGGCGCCCTGACGCTTCTTATGGCAATTGCTGGCGGATATTCGCTAAAAAATCTGCCCATCGACGCCGTACCAGATGTAACTAACAATCAGGTAGATATCATTACCTATACCCCTAGCTTGGCGTCTTTGGAAATGGAAATGTTTGTAACCTCGCCTATCGAAATGGCTATGTCCAATATTCCTGGCTTGGTGCAAACCCGTTCCATTTCAAAATTTGGTTTGTCGGTGGTCAAGCTGGTTTTCACGGATGACACGGATATTTACTGGGCGCGCCAACAAGTTTTTGAACGTTTGCAACAAATCAAAAATGAAATCCCTCAAGCCGCTGGTGAACCTTACTTAGGTCCCGTTTCTACGGGATTGGGAGAAGTATACCAGTACGTTATCCGCCCTCGCGACCTGAAAGACAAATCTTTTTCGCCCATGGAATTGCGCACCTTGCAAGATTGGTTTATTCGCAAGCAACTGCTTGGGGTGCCAGGAGTAGCAGAAGTAAGTGGCTTCGGAGGGTACAAAAAGGAATACCAAGCCAAACTGAAGCTAGACCAAATGCGCTCCCTAGGGGTAACTATTGAAGATGTGTACAAAGCACTAGCAGAAGGCAACAGCAACACTGGCGGTGCCTACATCGAAAAAGAAAACAAAGCCTTTACCATTCGCGGCATTGGGTTAGCTACCAGTTTGGAAGATATTGCTAACACAGTAGTTAAAAACAATGGCAGAGTGCCCGTGTTGGTCAAAGACGTGGCAGAGGTAGAATTTGGCAGCGCTATCCGCTACGGCGCCATGACGATGAACGGACAAGGCGAGGTAGTGGGAGGCATTATTATGATGGTAAAAGGAGGCAATGGCAATGAGGTCATTCAGCGAGTAAAAGCCAAAATGGCAGAAATAGAAAAGCAATTACCTCCTTCGTTGGTTATTGAGCCGTTTATCGATCGGTCCAAAATTGTAAACAATGCCATCAGGACCGTAGCCACCAACCTCATCGAAGGGGCTTTGATTGTTGTTGCTGTCATTATCCTGTTTTTGGGCAACTGGCGTGCAAGTTTGCTGGCTGCTTCAGTCATTCCTCTGGCAATGCTTTTTGCCTTTATTTTAATGCGCTACTTCGGGGTGGTGGGAAATATCATGAGTTTGGGAGCTATAGACTTTGGCTTGTTGGTCGATCCTGCCATCATTGTCGTAGAGTCAGTAGTATTGTTTTTGGCACTGGCTTTTCAACAACGGATTAACTTCAATGGCAAAAGTCAGGAACCCACAAAGCTCACTTATCGCGAGCGTCAAGAAATAGTCATTCAAGCAGCCTCAGAGGTAAAAAAATCAGTGGTCTTTGGGGGAGCGATTATTTTGATAGTGTACTTCCCCATTATGACCTTACAAGGCATTGAAGGAAAAATGTTCACTCCTATGGCGCAAACGGTGAGCTTTGCCATTTTGGGAGCGCTGTTGCTGGCAATTACTTACGTGCCCATGATGAGCGCTCTTGTTTTGCGTCCTCCTAAAGACCCTCATGATCACGGATTTTCTGAAAAAATTGTCCAAGCCGCTTACAAACTTTTCAAGCCATTAATCACCTTAGCCCTTAAATACAAACCCGCTACTATTGTTTTTGCCGTTGGCATTTTGGCGGCGGGAATTGGAGGATTTAAAATCATCGGGGGAGAGTTTGTTCCCAAACTGCAAGAAGGCGACCTTGTAGTAGAAATGAACCTTCCTGTAGGCACTTCTATGACTGAATCCATCAAACTTGCCACTAAGGTGGAAAAAATGTTACTGGAAAAATTCCCCGATGAAGTAGAGCGCGTAGTTTCCAAAATTGGCACTTCTGAAGTACCTACCGACCCCCAGGCGATGGAGGCAATGGAAACTATTGTTGTACTCAAACCCAAAGAAGTCTGGAAAAAAACCAAAAAGCAGGAAGAACTCGCTGAAATGGTAGCTGAACAAATGCGCAGGTTTCCTGGGTTGGTCCTTTCCATTCAGCAACCTATTGAAAATCGAGTTAATGAATTAATGGCAGGGGCGCGGACAGATATTGTCGTAAAGCTCTATGGATATGATTTGGATACTCTTGTAAAAAAATCTAATGAAATCATTCGCCTGTTGCGCACCATTCCTGGGGCAGTAGATGTACAAGAAAGCAAAATTTTTGGCTTGCCCCAAATTAATATCAAGTACGACCGTCGGCAGATGGCTACCTACGGCATTACAGTAGAGCAAATGAATCGCGCCATACAAATTGCCTTTGCAGGCGCTACCGCAGGGCTGGTATATGAAAAAGACAAGCGTTTTGATTTAACGCTGCGCCTTTCAGATGCTGACCGCGTACGCCCAGAAAACATTAAAAACCTGCTCATCGAAAGCAAAGACGGCAATCCCGTTCCTTTGAAAGAACTGGCAGACATTCAAGAAAACATTGGACCTTCTGAAATTGGGCACGAAAACTTAGGACGCCGCGCTAATATTGGCTTCAATGTCCGCGGGCGCGACATAGAGTCCCTTGTTTACGAAGCAATAGACAAAATCAACAAAAATGTAGTGTTACCTCCTGGCTATCGGCTCGAGTTTGGAGGCGAGTTTGAAAATTTGCGCCGCGCCAAAGAACGCCTAGGCATTGTCGTGCCTATTGCCTTATCCATCATCTTTGGGCTCTTATTTGCCTCTTTTGGCAATGTACGGGATAGTCTACTGATTTACGCCGTAGTTCCCCTTTCAGCAGTAGGAGGAGTTTTCTCTCTCCTGTTACGAGATATGAACTTTAGCATTTCCGCAGGAGTGGGCTTTATTGCTCTCTTTGGCATCGCGGTACTGAATGGCATTTTGCTGGTGAGTCATTTTAATCAACTGGTCAGACGCGGCATGAGTGCCGAAGATGCTGTTATCAAAGGCTTGCAAGAACGTTTCCGACCCGTGTTGATGACTTCTGCAGTGGCAGCACTAGGGTTTTTGCCCATGGCTCTTTCTACCAGCGTAGGAGCGGAGGTGCAAAAGCCCTTAGCTACAGTAGTAATTGGCGGGTTGTTTACTGCTACTATTTTGACTCTCATCGTGCTGCCTGTGCTCTACAGCATTGTCAATAAAAACCGCACAAAGAATATTTCGCCAGAGGCAGACGAAGAAATAGAACATGTACACATCAACACCAAAGTGCTAACTGTGACTTTATTTCTGGTTATATTCGGTGGAATTGCCCAAGCACAAGCGCCGTTATTTCGCAATGCAGTTACTTTAAGCATGGAAGAGGCTGTTAGCCTTGCACTGGCAAAAAATCCAGAAATACGCCAAGCAGATTATCGCATTGAGCAACAACAACTGCTCAAACCTGCTGCATTCAACGTATCCAATTTGGATTTGCTCTTTGAAGCTCCCACTGGAGAAGACCTGCGCCCAGGTCTGTTGCAAACTTTTGAGTTTCCCACTGTGTACGCCTTTCAGGCTCAAGCCCAGCAAAGGCGCGTAGCACTAGCCAAAGCCGAAAAAGATATTACCATTAACGGGCTAGTATTCAGGACCAAAGTAACCTTTAACGAACTGCAGTTTCTACTTGCCAAATACCTCTTGCTAACTCGGCAAGATACTATTTACGATGATATTTTGCGCATCAATGAGGTGCGCTATCGCGTAGGGCAAATTAGCAACTTAGAACGCATCAACGGAGAGAGCCAATATAAACGCATACAATACAACCTCAAGCAAGCAGAAGCAGAGTTAAGAGGAGGCAGGGCGATGCTAGCAGCCCTTTTGGGACGCGCAGGCGATACAACGCTCTTGCCTGATAAGCCCCTTGCTAAACTTCCTGATTTGGGAATTCTCTATGCCAGCGATACCCTCGCTTTTGCCACCAATCCCATCTTAAACTACAACTTGCGCAACGTGAGCTTACAACAAAGCCTGTTGCGCATAGAGCGAAATAAACTCCTTCCTGGTTTACAGGTAGGTTTTCTCAATCAAGGCACTCCAGGCAGCGAAGTGATGGGAGGCACCCCGATGGCTTCCCGTTTTCGTCTAGGGCTTACCCTGCCTTTTGGGTTATGGAGTTACAAAGCTAACATCAAGGCAGCCAGAAAAGGAGTTATTATCTCTCAACTGCAAGCCCAAATTACAAACCTGCAACTTAGTGCCGAATATGCAAAGGCGGTAGCTCTTTATCGCCAAGCGAAGGAAAACCTCAACTACTTTGAAACCGTTGGGCTGCGCGAAGCACAAGAAATTGTACGCGATGCGCGCACTAGTTACCGACTAGGTAGCATCACTTATTACCAGTACCTACAAAACCTCGAGCTAGCTTTCCAAATAGAAATGAACTATCTCACTACGCTGCGCGACTATAATTACTCCATCATTTACCTTAAATACCTGCGCGGCGAACAGTAGTGGCTATGTCTTACACCTTAAATAACACTAAAAAATGAACCGCCTGGTGCATTACTTTATTGTTGTGCTATTCCTTTGGGGATGTAGTAGCCCAGAGGATAGCACGCTGCAAATGTCTCAAATCCGCCAAGTAGAAACTATTGAATTGACCCCTGAGCAGTTGCAAGCAATGGAAATTCATTTCCAACCCCCTAGTCGTCAGTCGATTACCTCTTATGTGTACCTTAATGGCAAGGTAACTTCTCTGCCTAATCTGAGCGCAAGCGTTAGTAGTAATATTGAAGGCAAAGTAGAAAAAATTTTCGTCAGCAAAGGCAGTCTAGTGCGGAAAGGGCAACCTCTCATGCAACTAAGCAGCATGCAACTGATCGAGTTGCAAAATGAGTACCTTGCTGCTAAATCTGAAGTAGATTTTTACGCTGTTGAGTATAAACGCCAGGAAGAACTGCTCAAAAACAATGTAGGAGCGCTGGCGGATTTTCAAGTTACGGAAGCTAAGTATAATGCTGCCATTAGTCGCGAGAAGGCGCTGCGGGCAAAGTTGCAACTTTTGGATATCGATCCCGAGCAGTTTAAAAACCCCAAGACTTCTGTCATTACCCCGACGGTTACCATTCGCTCGCCCATAGAGGGGTATATTACTGATTTGCCCGTTACCATCGGAATGTTAGCCTCTGTACAAACTAAATTAGCTGAAATTGTAGATAATAGCCAACTTTATGCCGAAATTTTTATCTATGAAAAAGACCTCGACCTCATCAGTGAAGGACAAGAAGTGGAAATTGATTTTATCAACAATGCTTTTGAAAACGTGATGGGAAAGGTAGTGAGCGTATCCCGCACCATCAATCCCGAAACTAGGGCTATTACGGCATTTGTGCAATTTGCTGCCCGCAAAGGCGACCTTATCCTGCCAGGAATGAACGTCCGCGCTGTAGTGATGAGGAAAGAAGGCATTAAAGGAGCCATTACTGTACCCCTTTCCGCCCTGATGCGCGAAGATGACCAAACGTATGTTTTTGTAAGCGACGGCAAAAAAAACTCAGAAGGCAAACTTAGAATTGTCCGCTATAAAGTAAGCACAGGGCACGCAAATGATACCCTTACTGAAATTGTCTTTCCCAACGGTGCACCGCCGGCAATACTCGTGGCTCGCAGCAATGTGATGGCACTGGAAACCTATCGGCGTCAGGTCAGCGGTATGAATGTAGGCAGTGAGTAACAGCTTAACCTTTTGTCTATTTTTGTGGAAACCTTTTCCATCTTATGACAAGACCATCAAAAACGCTATGCCTGCTCCTTGCAGTAGGCATTTTCTTGTCACACATGCTAACCAAAGCCCAACAAACTATGACAAATAGCTCTAATCCTTTGCTTGCGCCTTTTGAGACGCCTCATCAAACCATTCCTTTCGATAAAATTCGGCTTGAGCATCTGATGCCAGCTCTTGAAGAAGCCTTAGCACAAGGCAGAAAGGAAATAGAAGCTATTGCAAACAACCCTCAACCTCCTACCTTTGAAAACACTATTGTAGCTTTAGACCAAGCTGGCGAACTGCTCAGCATCGTGCAAGCAGTGATGTTTAACCTCAACAGCGCTGAAACCAGCCCTGAATTACAGCGCATTGTGCGAGAAGCCTCACCGCTAATTACTGAGTACCAGAACGATATTTTGCTAAACGAAAAACTCTTCGACCGCATTAAACAACTTTACCAGCAGCGCAATAAACTCTCCTTAGACCCTGAAGGCGCTACTTTGTTGGAGAAAACTTATCGCCAGTTTGCCCGCAATGGGGCTAATTTACCCTCTCAGGAAAAAGCTCGCTTGAGGGAAATCGACAAGCGCCTTGCAGAGCTCTCCTTGCGCTTTAGCGAAAACGTGCTAAAAGAAACCAATGACTTTGTCTTGCACATCACTGAAGAAAAAGATCTGGCAGGGCTGCCCGATTTTGTCCGCGAAGCGGCGCGGCTTGCTGCCAAGCAAAGAAATCTAGAAGGGTGGGTATTTACTTTGCATCAGCCTAGCTACGTGCCCTTTATGACCTATAGCGATAACCGATCATTGCGCAAAAAGATGTTCATGGCTTTTTCTTCGCGTGCTTTCAAAGGCAACGAAAATGACAATCAAGCCATCGTAAAGGAGATTGTGCAACTGAGGCACCAGCGCGCTCAATTGCTAGGCTATCCTTCTCATGCTCACTTTGTGCTAGAGGAGCGAATGGCAGGCTCTCCCAAGCGCGTCAATGAATTTTTAGACGAACTCTACCGCTATGCCAAGCCCGTCGCAGACCGACAAATGGCAGAATTGTTGGCATATGCCCAGAAAAATGGCTTTCCAGAAGACCGCTTGCAGCGCTGGGATTACGCTTATTATGCCGAAAAGCTCAAGCAGGAAAAGTTTGGCATTAGCAGCCAAGTGCTAAAGCCTTATTTCAGATTGGAAAAAGTCATCGAGGGCACTTTTGCAATTGCCAATAAACTGTACGGACTTGTATTTAAAGAAAATCCTTCCATTCCAGTCTATCACCCTGAAGTAAAAGCCTATGAAGTCTTCGATGAGCAGGGCAATTTTGTTGCTGTGTACTATGCCGACTTTTTCCCTCGCGAAGGCAAACGCGCTGGTGCATGGATGACTACCTATCGCGATCAGCACGTAAGAAATGGAAAAGACCTTCGCCCCCATGTGTCTATTGTTTGCAATTTTACCAGACCTACCGAAACCCAACCTTCTTTGCTGACCTTTGAAGAGGTAACTACCCTTTTCCACGAGTTTGGTCATGCTTTACATGGGATGCTTTCCCGTTGTAAGTACCAAGCTACTTCAGGCACTAGCGTGTATTGGGATTTTGTAGAGTTGCCCTCCCAGATTATGGAAAACTGGTGTTATCAAAAAGAAGCGCTAGACTTATTTGCACACCACTACCAAACAGGAGAACCTATTCCGCAAGAGTTTATTGAAAAAATCGTTGCCAGTGCCAATTTTATGGAAGGCTATGCCACTTTGCGGCAACTTAGCTTTGGCATGCTGGATATGGCATATCACGACAAGCCTCAACCCATTGACGATGTAGACGCATTTGAACGGGCAGCCATCGCTAAAACGAACCTTTTCCCTGAAGTAGAAGGCATTAACACTAGCGTTTCTTTTAGCCATATCTTCGCTGGTGGCTATTCGGCGGGTTACTATAGCTACAAATGGGCTGCTGTGTTAGAAGCAGATGCCTTTGAAGTCTTCAAAGAAAAAGGCATCTTTAATAAAGAAGTAGCTAATGCCTTCAGAGAGCACATTCTCTCCAAAGGAGGCAGTGAACATCCCATGACGCTCTACAAGCGCTTCCGCGGAGGAGAGCCCTCTCCTAAAGCCTTATTGCGTCGCTCAGGATTGCTTGCCAACCCTTGACAGCTCAATTGCAAAACAGGATTAAAAAGCTAAATAAGGAGTAGTAGGGTTTGCAAGCCATCTTGCTTGCTGATGAACTTGTAGTTGCCTGAGTTTTTTGCCACTGCTCGTGTTTTCATGAACAACCTAACACTACTTAGCAGCGTGGCAGCGAGTTACAATAAAATTGTGCTTTTTAGGCTCTTCCTTGCTTTTTGCGTTTTTAATCACGAGAGGTTGTTTGCTAGAACAAGAACAAAGGCAGAGAAATGAAAAGCTGCCTGCTATTTATTAGTAGGCAGCTTTGTTTTGGTACCAGAGCAAGGTTTGCAAGCCATCTTGTTTGCCACTGATTAAGCATCTACGCGGGCATAACGGGCATGCTTTTCAATAAAGGCGCGGCGAGGCGCTACTTCATCGCCCATGAGCATAGAAAACAAGTGGTCGCACTCGGCAGCGGATTCTATATCCACGCGTTTTAAGCTCCGCTTTTGTGGATTCATGGTAGTTTCCCATAGCTGTTCGGGGTTCATTTCGCCTAAACCTTTGTAGCGCTGAACCACTACGCTATCGGATTTACCACCCCCAAGTTCCATAATTGCCCTATCGCGTTGCTCGTCATTCCAGCAATATATTTCTTGTTTTCCTTTCTTGACCAAATAAAGAGGAGGTTGAGCGATGTAAAGATGTCCGCGGTCTATTAATTCTTTCATGTAGCGGAAAAAGAAGGTCAAAATAAGGGTTCTGATATGACTGCCATCCACATCCGCATCGGTCATGATAATAATTTTGTGGTAGCGAAGTTTGTCTAAGTTGAGTGCTTTTTCATCGCCGTCTTTGCCGAAGCTCACCCCCAGTGCGGTAATGATATTTTTGATTTCTTCATTGTCGTAAATTTTGTGCTCTTGAGCTTTTTCAACGTTGAGAATTTTGCCGCGCAAGGGCAATACTGCTTGAAAATTGCGGTCGCGACCTTGCTTAGCCGAGCCACCTGCTGAGTCGCCTTCCACTAAGTAAAGCTCGCACAGGGCGGGGTCTTTTTCTGCGCAATCGGCTAGTTTGCCAGGCAAACCCGTTCCGCTTAGAATAGTTTTACGCTGTACTGCCTCGCGAGCTTTGCGCGCTGCTTCACGGGCACGAGCCGCATTGATGACTTTTTCTATTAAGTTGCGTGCTTCTTTCGGATGTTCTTCCAAATACTGGTTGAGCATCTCTCCCACAATAGCGTCCACTGCTCCAGCTACTTCCGAGTTGCCCAGTTTAGTTTTTGTTTGTCCTTCAAACTGCGGTTCTGCTACCTTAACTGAAATGATCGCAGTGAGTCCCTCGCGAAAGTCATCGCCTGTTACTTCTACTTTGGCTTTTTCAAGCAGCCCGTTGCGGTCCGCGTAGTTTTTGAGGGTGCGCGTCAAGGCGCGCCGAAAGCCCGCCACGTGAGTGCCGCCCTCATAAGTGTTGATATTATTGACGTAAGAGAAAATATTTTCTGTATAATCGGTGTTATAGGTCATGGCTACTTGGACTGGAATGCCTCCCTTGTCGCTTTCCATGTAAATGGGGCGAGGAAGGAGTTGTTGGCGCGTCCCTTCGATGTACTCGATGAATTCTACCAGTCCTTTTTTAGAGTAAAACACTTCACTTAAAAAAGTGCCGTCTTCGTTTATTTCTCGTTCATCAGTTAAGAAAATGCGGATGCCTGCATTGAGAAATGCTAGTTCGCGCAGCCTAGTGGCGATAGTTTCGTATTTATAAACTTTTGTAGTGAAAATGCTATCGTCAGGTAGGAAATGGACTAAGGTACCGCGTTGGGTAGTAGTGCCAATTTCTTTGACAGGATAAAGTGGATTGCCGTAATTATACTCTTGTTGGTAAATCTTTCCGTTGCGAAATACATTTACTTTTAAATATTTGGAAAGCGCATTGACACAAGAGACCCCCACCCCATGCAAGCCTCCAGAGACTTTGTAAGAGTCCTTGTCGAACTTTCCTCCAGCGTGGAGCATGGTCATGACCACCTCAAGTGCCGAGCGACCTTCCTTGGAATGGATTTCGGTGGGAATGCCACGCCCGTTATCAAGCACAGAAATGGAATTGTCTTTGTGGATGGTAACGTGGATAGTGTCGCAATAACCTGCCAGTGCTTCATCGATGGAGTTATCTACCACTTCCCATACCAGATGGTGCAATCCTTTAGCCCCTATATCGCCAATATACATGGCAGGGCGTTTGCGGACTGCTTCCAATCCCTCCAGAATTTGAATACTATCTGCTGAGTACGTACCTTGAGAACCTGTAGCAGCATTGCTTGCTTGTGTTGCTTCCAGCATGTTTTTGAGTAGTTACCTGCAAAGGTACGCAAAAACCCCCTGCTGAGCAACCTTACCTGCTGCTACTCAAGGCATGAGCTGCAAAGTAGTGCTTCCAAGCCATTTTCTCCTCATCCTTTTAGGGCGAACAATCCATTTTTGGCATTTTTGCCTAACTTTGTTCAAAAACAAGCAAGGGCTTTTTGTAATTTGTAAAAGAACGATGAACATAGGCGATCGCGTTCGCTTGCTCCATGACAAGCAAGAAGGCATCATCACCAATTTCCTCTCTGAAGACATAGTAGAAGTTGAAATAGAAGATGGCTTTAAAATTCCCGTTCTCAGGCAAGAAGTGGTAACTATTGCTAAAGAAGAAACAATAGCTTTCCGACAAAAACGCAAGGAAGAACAAACTGCAGTCCCCACCTTAACCGCAGAGACAGGCTTTTTTCTGGCTTTTCTGCCTATCAATGACCAGCAACTTAGCCTTTACCTGATTAACAATACCGATATCGACATTCTGTTTACAGTAGGCGAAGTAAAAAATACAAGTTATTACGGCTACGCCGCCGGGCATTTAAAAGGACGGCAATATCAAAAAATTACAGATGCAGATTTGACCAACTTCCAAAAGTGGTCTCCGCTCTTGGTGCAAGCCCTTTTCTTCAAACCTGGTTTTGCCAGCCTGAAAGAGCCTCTTGTAAGAAAATTCACCTTTGCAGCAGCTACTTTTTTCAAAAGCAAAAAACAATTGCCATTGCTGGAGAAAGAAGGATTTCTTTTTCAAATTGATCAACAAATTATTAGCATTGATCCACTGCAGATAAAAGAAAACATTGCCGAAAAACAGGTGCCAATTGCCCCAGCCACCTTTTCCCCTCCAGCAACCCCCTCACCTGACAAAGCCCCCTCTAAGCCCCGTCAAATGGAAGTAGATCTGCATATAGACAAACTCGCGCCTGACTATAGCAAAATGAGCCCTGCTCAAATTCTCCAACTGCAACTCAAAGCCTTCGAAAGTGCTTTGGACAAAGCCATTGTAGAATCCTATGACGAAGTGATTTTCATTCATGGGGTAGGCAACGGTACCCTTCGCTACCAAATTCACAAGCGCTTGAGTAAGCATCCCCATATTGCTTACTACCAAGATGCCCGTAAAGAAAAATTTGGCTATGGAGCTACGTTAGCAAAAATTAAATAATACATTCAACCTTCTAAGCGTTTTTTGCGTATAGTCAAGCCCATTGCTTCTTTGTAGTGCTACTGCTGTGGCTTACTAAACAGGGCAAGGAAACAATTAGTCCAACTTTTGTTTGACAACTAGTATGGAAAATTTCGATCAACAACTCATCAATGAAGAGCGAATTCGCAAGGCATTTACGCAAAAAACTTGGAGTGAGATCAAAAGCGTAAACTCTTGGATGATTTTCAAAATCATGGCCGAGTTTGTAGAAGGGTTAGAAAAGCTAGCTAAGATAGGTCCTTGCGTCAGCATTTTTGGTTCAGCGCGCACCAAGCCTGATAATCCCTACTACCAACTGGCAGAAGAAATCGCCGCTAAATTAGTTCGCAAAGGATACGGAGTAATCACTGGAGGTGGACCAGGAATTATGGAAGCAGCTAATAAAGGTGCTCACCTTGCTGGCGGTACTTCCGTGGGTTTAAACATACAACTTCCCTTTGAACAGTATCACAATCCCTACATAGACCCTGACAAAATCATCAACTTTGACTATTTTTTTGTCCGCAAGGTCATGTTTGTTAAGTACTCTCAAGGTTTTATCGTCATGCCCGGAGGATTGGGCACTTTAGATGAACTTTTCGAGGCTTATACTTTAATCCAAACCCATAAAATTGGTCGTTTCCCCATCGTGCTGGTGAGTAAAAAATACTGGTCTGGACTCATTGACTGGCTAAAAACTACTGTCTTAGAACAAGAACGCAACATTAACCCAGAAGACTTAAATCTAATTACCTTAGTGGACACCGCTGACGAAGCAGTAGCAGTGATTGAGGAATTTTATTCCAAATATTTGCTCTCGCCTAATTTTTAATGCGCTCAATCCCACTAGGCAATTGTTTCGCATTTTGTGCAAGTTTTTTTCCAAAACTTGGGGACAAGAATGAAGAACATCAAAGGTGTATTCATTACTATCACTTTATTGGTTGTCATTGCCATAGCTATTTACGAGCTTAAGAAATGGGAGTTTTCGGGTGGATATAAACAAACAGAAGCAATTTTCAATGTATATGTCCCTGACTTTTTTGAATTTTGTGGCGAGGTAGTACCCCTTAAACGCCCCGAAGTACGCGAATATTTTGACCGCGAGCTGCATATACATGCCTACTGGAGCGCCAATAATATTTTGCTTGTGCGCCGTGCCTCCATTTGGCTGCCCTTGATTAGCCAAATTTTAAAGCAGGAAGGACTACCCGAAGATTTAAAATACATTGCTGTAGTAGAAAGTGCACTTACCAACTCATTTTCGCCAGCAGGAGCAGCAGGATTTTGGCAACTCATGCCAGCTACTGCCCAAGCTATGGGGTTGGAAGTCACTCCTCAAGTGGATGAACGCCTAGACGTGGAAAAAAGCACCCGCGCAGCCTGTAAATACCTCAAAATGCTTTACCAACAAGTAGGTAGTTGGACCAATGCCCTGGCAGCTTATAACATGGGAGCAGAGGTATTTAGCTGGGCAATGAAACGGCAAAGGAAAAATAGCTTTTACGACCTCGAACTGGGGGTACAAACTACGCGTTTTGTCTATCGCACTTTAGCGTTGAAAGAAATCATGTCCCATCCAGAGAAATACAAAATTCCCCTGTTGCCTCAACAGCCCTTGCCTCATTTTACAATAGAAGAAGTCCGAGAGGATATCCCTAGCTTGGTCCAGTTTGCTGCTGCCAGAGGAATTCACTACCGCACCTTCCGCCATATGAACGAGTGGTTACTCAGCGAGCAGCTAAAAGTGCCCAAAGGAAAAACCTACCGCTTGAAAATTCCCCTCTCAGACAGCTCCAGCACTCATAAATAACCCTCTATCACCACTAACTTCCCAAATAAAGTTTGTTGAAAGGCGCTAGGTCCAAAAACCACTTCAACGCCAAGTCTGATAACCACTCTGTGCAGCATAATAAGACAGCAAAATACAAAAAATTACACCGCATCCCATCAAAGAGTGCGCTCTTAATGAAATAGCTGATGGGTATGTTTGCTAAGCACGTATATTTTTTTATCTATTTGGCAACTTTTATTGCAAAGCTGCTTCCCAATGCGCATATACCTGCTTTAAGGTTACTTGTTGGGCGCTATCTGGTTGTATTTTTTCAATTACTTGCAGCCCTTTGAAAACCTCTTGCATAGAGACCCAACCCGCCCCTACGGCAGCACCTCGAGCCGCTCCTTGCGCTCCGTCGGTATTGTACAACTCTATTACAGCTCCGCTAAGGCTGGCAAGGGTTTGGGCAAAAAGCGGACTCAAAAACATGTTAGCGTGCCCAGCGCGAATGGTATGAAACTGAAAACCACTTTCTTGCATAGCTTTCATGCCATACCATAGAGCAAATACGACTCCCTCTTGAGCAGCTCGCAACAAGTGAGCTCGATGATGGCGGTTGAACTGCAACCCAGCCACGGAAGCTCCTACGTCGCGATTGCCTAACATGCGTTCCGCACCATTGCCAAAGGGATATAGTCGCACTCCGTCAGCACCCGCTGGCGCGGTAGCGGCTAATTCATTCATCTGCTGGTAAGAGAGCTCGGGGCATAGGGTGCGTCTTAACCATGCATAAAGGCTACCTGTTCCATTAACACACAGCAAGGCTCCCAACCGAGGCGACTGAGAAGTATGATTGACATGCAAAAAAGTATTAAAACGCATTTGCATATCGGGCTGGGCTTTCTCGCCAACGGCATACACTACCCCTGAGGTACCTGCTGTAGCTGCTACTTCCCCTGGATGAAGCACGTTGAGCGAAAAAGCGTTGTTAGGCTGGTCTCCAGCCCTATAAGCAACGGGAATACCTGCAGAAAGCCCTAACAGTTGTGCAGCCTCTTGAGTTAAATAGCCTTGCTCTCCGAAGGTAGGAACTATTTCGGGCAACATTGCTTGAGCAATTTGCCAGTGTTGCATAAGCCAAAATGCGGGCTGTTGCTGCTGAAAATCCCAAAGAGTGCCTTCTGAAAGACCTGAAGCGGTAGTTGTAGCTTTGCCAGTCATTTTGAAGGCAATAAAGTCGCCAGGCAGCATAAAGTAGCGGGCTTGTTGATATATCGCTGGCTCTTGTTCTATTACCCAGCGCAGTTTAGAAGCCGTAAAATTGCCTGGAGAATTGAGCAAAGCGGATAAACATTGCTGCTCTCCAATGGCGTGCAAGGCTTTTTCCCCAATGGGAACGGCGCGGCTATCACACCAAATGATGGCTGGTCGCAGTGGATTGCCCTGCTGATCGGTTAATACAAGACCATGCATTTGGTAGGAAATACCAATGGCGCGCACCTGCTCAGGAGCAATCTGAGGAGCTTGCTCAAACAATTGACGAGTTGCTTGCTGTACGTATTCCCACCACATCAATGGCGATTGCTCTGCCCATCCTGGTTGCCGAGCTTCCATCGGCATTTCTTCTTTCGGAACCGACACTGAAGCCACTGCCACGTTATTGGCAACATCAAATAAAACAGCTTTAATTGAAGAGCTGCCTACGTCGTAACCAATTGTAAACATAGGAGTAAAAAAATTAACCCCTTGAAATTACAAATTTCCAGCAGCCCAAAAAGACTGCTGGAAATTGACCGATCGCCATTAATGCAAGAGTTATTTGGTGATGATCCGCACTATGCTTTTGCCATTTTTCTTCTCTATGGCAATTTCTTTGATTTGTTGAAGAGGAATCTTTTTAAATTCCTCCTTAGTTGCTGGCTTGCCGTTGATAAAGTAATCAGAATTTTCATCAGCTATGAAAAAATATTCTTCACTGTTGTTGGAAATCTTGACGCGCCATTGCGTTTTGAGGTTTCTTAACTTCTCCAAAACACTGTCCTGCAAGAGCTTGGTCCTAAGATTGAGCAAACTATCTATCTTGATAAACTCATCTTTCGGCATTGTTCTCTGATGCTGTTGCTTGCTGGCTTCTTCAAGGGCTTTTTGCAAGGCTTTTTCCACTTGTTCGAGTTGTTTTTTGCTAAGCTGTTGATTTTTGCGCAACTGTTCTAGCGTTTTTTCTAGTAATTGCCTTTGATGCTCTGATTCTTCTCCAGAAGAACGCAAGTGGCGAAGCGTTAGAACGGTATCGATGAATATGTGCAGATTGTCAATTTCTCGATGGAGGCGATCGGCATTCATCTGCAGGCTATCTATTTTAAGCAGCATTTTTTCTGAAGGTCTAGCCATAATAATTGTGGCGTCCCAGCGATTGGTTAGGCTGCTATCCGATAAACTCAACTTTCGCATAAGGCTATCTATGTGAACTAACTTAATCCGAAGGGAATCTACACGCTTAATGAATGGGTGAGAAATTACCGGACCGCTATGCCCCAAGTTGATAATTACCTCATCGCCTTCCACTACTACTGTATCGCGCTGCGGACCTTCTTGCTTAATTACTGTTACTTTAGTAGTAGTCTTTTTCTTGGTAGTATCTTGGAAAGGAGATTCCCAATCAGTGAGCGCCTCTTCTGCTTGTTGGATGAGTTTTTGCGCATACACAACGGCTTTTTCGGCTGCTTCCGCTGGCTCCTTGAAAGAAGAAAGCATTAATGCTCCTGCGAAAAGCACCAAAGCGATAACAAAACGCAAAGGGAAACGCCGCAGCGCGTCATCAACAGATTGGTTAGGCTGCAAAATGCGCTTGATGCGCTCAAAGAGACTACCCTCCGATTTACCCGCCGCCGATACTGCCAACATTGCTTTACCTTGTGTGGATAAAGACCACTGCGCCAGTTCAGCCAATGCTCTGGCATAAGTGAGCTTGCTGGCTGTAACGCCGATAGCAATATCATCACAGCAATGTTCTCGCTCTTGGTTGATTTGTGCCGATAGCCACCATATCCCGGGATGGTAAAAAAGCAGCGTTTCTGCTACAGACTGCAAAATGTAGAGTAAAAAATCACAGCGGCGAATATGGGCTAACTCGTGGGCTAAAATGCATTCTATTTCTGACGGCGAAAGAGTAGTGAGCAGACCTACAGGCAACAAAATAACAGGTCGAAGCCATCCTACTACCACAGGAGTGCGTACTAACACAGATTCAGCTAGTTGAACAGGTAGTTGCAAGTTCATGGCTCTTATTAAGGACTGCAAGCGTTCTTCCCAGAGGGGATCCACTGGTCTGACACCTACAGTGCGCAGCCGCTGCGTTTGCCACAAACCAACTCCTAAGCGGATGGAGAAAAACACCACTCCTACTAACCACAAAGTAACTATCAGGACCAGTTGCTCATCGATCCAGTTGAGAAGGAGATGCCAGTAATTAAGAGCATGTTCATTTACTACAGTTGTAGGCAAACTCATGAACTGGTTTGTCATTCCAATCTCTTGCGAAGGTGGACTTGCGATGCTGTAATGCCAACCCAACGTACCAACAAAAGCAATCAATGAAGCAGTCATGAAGCCCATTCCAATCCAATAACGAAGATTGGCTGAGAAATTCCGCAGCAAGCTAAGAGCGATAGCGCAGAGCAATGCTAGCAACGCAATTTGCCAGAGCGAATGCACAATAGCCCAGCCTAATGCCTCTACAAGCAAGCGGTTACGAATCATTGCGCACCTCCTTTCTCTATTTGGTCTATTAATTGGCGAATTTGCTGGAGCTCTTCCAAAGAAGGTTGCTTATTGCCCAGAGCATGCATGACTAAAGCAGTAGCCGAACCGCCGAACACTGTTTCCAAAAAGCGGTCTAATAACTGCCTCTTAACGTCTTTTTCTTCTACGTTGGCATGATAAACATGGGTGCGCTGAGTTTCATCGCGCTTTAGCAAGCCTTTTTCGGTCATGATTTGCATGATTTTCAGCGTGGTGGTGTAACCTGTCTCTTTGCGGCGGCAAAGGTGTTCATGCACTTGCCGAACTGTACAAGGTCCTTTTTCCCAAAGTGCCTGCAAAATTTCTAGCTCGGCTTCCGTGGGTTTTAACTGATCAGCTTTCATAGCTTCGATTAGTAATGTAATACGATAACTTTCGTACCACGAAGCTATACGAAATGTTTCGTAAAGTCAAGGGATTGGCTTAGATTTTTTTGAGCTTTGGATTGCATAAGGCGAAAAAGAGTCAGCTTTAGAAAAAAGCGTTAGCAAGGAAGAATTCTAGGGCACTAAAACCTAAAGGCGTTTTTACCTCCCCATTTGTCGGGCAGCGAAAGGGTTCATTGCCTTTGAATAGATGCCAAAAATATTTACCGAAGGTTCATTTCATCTTAATAACTTTCACATACTAAGTACAGTTAATAGCGGTAAATTTGAAAATGATGAGGCTAGCAGTCTTAGATAATTCGCATGTGTTAGCGGGATGGTTAGAGGAAAACAATATTTTTTACTATCAATGGAAAGGATTCGTTCCAGCTCAAGCAATGCAAGAAATTATGGAACAGATACTGATTCATTTTACAGTAGGTAGAGGCAAGCTCATGATGCAAGACCTGCGCAAATTGGAAGCGGTTAACCCTGCTACGTTAGAATGGTTGGTAACCGACTGGTTGCCTCGAGCAGTACAAGCAGGTCTAACAAAAGTAGCTATTTTACACCCTACCTCTGTTTTTGGTCAGGTATCTGTAATACAAGCCCGTTATAAGTTTCGAGAAAGTAATTTACCCTTACAAAGCGGCTTTTTTACCAGTGAGCAAGAAGCTGTGGCATGGCTTGTATCAGAGGATCAGGGAGCCAAAGACGCACTCCCCGAGCCTGCCACTCAGCACAAGGCAACTTCTTGAAAAGGCTTGTTTTTATCGGTTGCCCCTAGAAAAGGGAAATTGTAAAGGCTCTTGAGTGATTTCTACCTTAGTGTGCGTAAATCGAAATGCCAGAGAAGTGCGGTTTCCTCCAGGAGGCTCAAAAGAAACATCGGCATTGCACACGAAAGGAAACAGCATATTTTCCACCGTTGTAAAGTTTCCGTACACTGCTTCTAAAAAATTAGAAGCCGCTTGGTCTTTCAGCGAGAGTTTCTCCAGTTTAGCAGTGCGCGTACCTACATACCCTATCATGTCCAAGTTGCTTTTTTGACGGCGCAAAATGAACTGCTCCCCTTCAAGCATAGGACTGGCTTGGCGCAAGTCAGTGGGAAGATTGCCTAGCAAGGTATGTTGAACTAGTTGAAAATCAACGGGTATGTTGAGGCGTTTGCTCAAGGAGTCAAAAGTAAAGCCTAAAAAATCGTTGTTGAGTTTGTCCAAGATGCGCACAGAATCAGGCGTAATAAACACGCGCGCTGCTTCTATACCCAATCCAGGGCGCAGCGAAACCCAGATAGCGCTATCTTTTTTTATGCGAATATCTGCATTGGTATTAACATCTCGACCGTTGTTAACAAAGACCAACCGCCCTTTGATGACTAAATAAGTAAAATTTTCAAAGGGTTGAAAGCTATAGCTCGCCTCTTCCTTACGAGCAGAAAGGGGCTTAGTAGGGGTATTGTCTGGAGTAGTAGCAGCAGGTGGTTTCTGGCAGGCTTGAGTCAATAGCCCCACCAGTAAAAGGCAAATATTGATGCCAATGATTCGCATGAGTGTATAGCTTGAAGATGCTGCAAACTTAACGCGATTTGCCTATTCCACTAACTTTTTTTCAGCTATTTTGCGCTTGAGCAGGGGACTATCTCCTCCGTTTTTCTGAGCCAGTTGCCAGTACTTAAGGGCTTCCTCTGCCTTGCCGATTTTAAAAAGTACATCCCCATAGTGCTCTACAATGGTAGGATGAGAAGGATTCAAACGCGCTGCTTTTTCTAAGAAGGGCAAAGCCGCTTGGTATTCACCGCGCACGTACAATACCCAACCGTGGGTATCTAAATAAGAAGCATTCTCAGGCTCTAACTTAACCAAGCGCGAAGACATTTCTTTGGCTTTGTCTAAATTCTGGCGACGAAGAGCTAAAAAGTAACTGTAGTTGTTAAGTACATGTCGATTGTTAGGATCGTACATAAGTGCTTCCTCATACGCTTGGTCGGACTTTTGATATTGCTTTTGTCCATTGTAGGCATCTCCTAGCTGGGCATAAATGTTTTGTAGCAGTTCGCGATTGCCTGCAGCCAGTAGCAAACTTTGCTCTAAGGCTTCTACTGCCTCGTCGTAGCGATGATGGACTAAATGCGCTGTGCCATTGTAAAGCAAAAAAGTAGCGTTATTGGGGTAGTACTCTAAGGCTTGTTCGGTGTGTAGGGCTAAGTCCTTGTAGTTTTGCGTCATTACATCGATCCGAATCAGCCCTACCCATGCTTGATAATTATCACCATTGAGTTGGACCGCTTTTTGGTAAAAAACCTTTGCTTCTGCCAACTTGCCATTTTCCAGCAAAATAGCAGCATATGCACTTTGCAACTGAGGATGATCAGGATAGAATTGGATGGTTTTTTCTGCCAGTGAAAGCGCCACTTGCCTTAGTTGAGCATCTTTGCTAGCAAGAGATTCTTCGTAGAGATAAGTGAGAATTCTCAAGCGCAGTTCTGCTTCCAGCGAAGGATTTTCAAAGGCGTGCTCCAGGTTCTTCAGCCATTCTTGTTGATTGCCACTTTCTTTTGCTAAAGAAGCGGAAAGCAGTAAGATGCGCGGGTCATCGGGAAATAAACGCTCTGCTTGGGCAATTAACTTGCGCGCTTCTTCCATTCGCTTCAGGTTAAGAAGCAGTTCTGCTTGAGTTAAGTAGCTTTCTATTTCATCTGGCAGAGCTTCGATGAGTTTTTTGCCTTCTTTTAAAGCTCCTTCTGGCTGATTAATTTCTAAGTAAAGGCTTTGCTTTCGCTGAATGAGGTGGGGGTCGAGCCCTATTTTCTTTTCCAACTGGTCATACACTCGTATTGCTTCTTTGTACTTGCTTTGATGAAGCATTGTATTAGCCCAGTCATAGTAGTAGTTTATTTCATCGGGGCGCAATGCCACCAAACGGGCATAAGTTTTTTCTGCTTCTGCATAGCGCTGTAGTTTTTGGTAAATCTCTGCCAGCAAACTAAGGTAATGCGGATGGTCATTGACTAAATGCACTGCTTGATGAATGTAGCGCAAAGCGTTGTTGTAGTCTTCTAGCTTTGCGTAAGTGCGGGCTATTTGGTAAAGAATAGCCGAGTTATAAGGGGAGAGCTTGCGGCTTTCTTCTAAAGTGCGCAGTGCTTGGGAGTAATTCTCGGAAATAAAATACTGCATTGCCTCTATGAAAAGATACTCGGCACTATTTTCGCGTAGCTCTCGTTCTGTTTCTAAAGAATCAACGGAAGCGCGCCTTTCTCTTTCAGAGGGATTTTGAGCAATTAATTTTCCTTCCGCCAGCAATGTTACAGCAACTAAACTGAACAATAAACGAAAGTTCATTAGATTTTTACTTGGGTGTAGTCGCCGATACTTACATCTGCCACATGTCCATGATATTTAACATGGTTGCCTAGCATAGAGTTTCCCAGCACGGCGTTTTCAATTAAGGCATTTTGCTGAATAAGTGAGTTACTGATAATGCTATTTTTTACCACTGTGTTGGCGCCTAAGGAAACATGCGGTCCTATTACGCTGTGGTGCAACTCTACGCGCTCGCCGATGTAAACAGGCGGAATGATGACGCTATTGTAGTTCTTTACAGAAGAGGCAATAAGGGTTTCTTTGAGAGTACCTGCAGTTTGTCGCTCCTGTAAATAGTCCAAATAACGGCTGTTAGTAGCAACGGTACTGTCCTTATTGCCACAGTCCAACCATTCCGTGATTCGGCCAGGGACAAACTTAACTCCTTTGCGCTTCATGTTTTCTAGGGCATTGGTGAGTTGGTATTCGCCCTTGTCTTTGATGTCGTTGTCTAGGAGGTATTGCATTTCTTGGCGTAGCATATCTCCGTCTTTGACATAGTAAATGCCAATGATGGCAAGGTCAGAAACAAAATGAGAAGGTTTTTCCACAAAGTCAGTAATGTAGCCTTGTTCATTTACTTTGATTACGCCAAAGGAGGAAGGATTCTCTACGCGCTGTACCCAGATAATGCCCTCGTAGGATGTATCTAAAGTGAAATCGGCTTTAAAGAGGGTGTCAGCAAAGGCAATGATCAAAGGTCCAGTGATAAATTCTTTTGCACACAGGAGCGCATGAGCCGTGCCTAAAGGCTGGTCTTGGTAATATATCTTCGCCTTGGCTCCTAAGCGCTCTGCAATGGCTACTAGCTCTCCTTTTACTTGCGCGCCGAAATCCCCAATAATAAAGGCAATTTCTGAAATAGGTTCATTGCAAACAGTGGCAATGTCTTCTACCAAGCGTTGTACGATGGGTTTTCCAGCAATAGGGATTAAGGGTTTAGGCAAGGTAAGGGTATGAGGGCGCATTCGAGTGCCTTTGCCCGCCATCGGAATGACAATCTTCATAGCTTTAATAGGTAAGTAAAACAAGTTGTCGAATTTACAAAAAGGATTACTCCTGCAAAATGATTTGCACCCAACCTTTCAAAATTTGCTGACTTGCTTGGCGATTCAAGCGGCGAAAAGTAACCACGGCCTCGTAGTAGTACACCCCGGCTGGCAATCGCGCTCCAGAACGACTCACGCCGCGCCAGTTAATAAAAATGTCGTCGTTGCTTTCATATACTAGCCCTCCCCATCGGTTATATACGCGAAACTCAACCCGTTCCACAAAACGCGGGCATACCAAAGGACGAAAAGTATCATTTTTGCCATCGCCGTTAGGGGTAAACACATTGGGCAATTCGTAAAATGGGCAGTTGTCATTGCAAACAACGTTGCTGAGTCTGCTTTCATTACCTGCACTATCCAAAGCAGTTACGGCATAACAACCTGCTACCGAATTAATCTGCTGATGAATAAAGGTAGTACTAACGATGTTGCGCCGCAGAATGCGCAAGGTATCATCTTCAAAAGGAGCAAAGTAAAGGTTGTAGCCTGCAATTTCCTTATCACAGGGAGGAGCCAGATTGGGCTTCCAAGAAAGTTCATTTTCATAAATCGAGTCAGAGCAAGTGGCAGGGTCGCGAGGGTTGAACTTTGAACAATCCAAAGGCGCAAGGCTTAGCGTAGGCGGACAAGGAGCGGTGGTATCGCGCAAAACGGCACAAGCAATTTGGGATTTATTTAGTAGAGGTTCAAACACGTTGGAGTTTTCATAGGTTCCGCGCGTGGTAACATAGTAGCAATACAATTCTCTTTCTCGCAAAGGTTGGTTTTGGAAGCGCCCGCGGTCAGTGTAAGTAAAACCGTTGGTTATTACATCTACGCTATCTATCAAGTCAAAGGTGCCGCGTTGGGAAAGGCGTTCGCGGTAGATTAAATGGCGCCGAAAGCGCGTAGAGTTGTTATTCCATGGCACTTGGGCATTCCAAGTTAGGGTAATGCTGCTGGCTGAGGAGCGCACCGACAAACGAACTGAAGAGGCTACTGCTGAGCTATCGATCAACCTTCCCTGCGAGAAAAAGTACACTCGGTAGTTGTACACCCGATTTTCTGTATCCAAATTGCGGTCAGTGAAAAAGGTGTCATTTTCGGCAAATAGTTGAGGCAAACGCGTAAAATTAGTAGTGGTGCCCAATCCTTCAGCGCGAGCCACTTGGTAAGTCCATGGACGCGGAAAACGCTCTGGCGTAATGCCGATAGGTTTTATCCAACGCACAAAAATTTCCCCGTTAGTAGTAGCGGTCCGTTCCACACTTACATTGGTGATTAAGGGAGCATTAGTTTGCACCGTAATACATACTTCTTGAGAAGCAATGCTTTCTCCACCTTTGGGTTCTGGGAAAATGGCGTAGATGCGGTAACAATATGTAATGCCAGGTTGCAATCCCCTTCCGCCGTTGGTATCTATAAAACGACCTGTAGTAGGATCTACCCTACCTACTAATTCATAACCAGCAGAAGCAGGAATACCTGTTTCACAAGGACCTGGACGCCACCCAGAAGGTCCAACGCGCCTAAATACTAACATAGTGCTGGCATTAGGACAAACGTAGTTGTTCCACGTCAAGGTGGCGCTTCGCGTGGCAGGGTTATACACTGGCTGCTGTAATATGGGTGCAGGACCTATCACTCTGATGCGATAGGTAAGAAAATCTGCCAACTGGTTGCGAATAGGGTTAGGAAAATCTCGGACAATAAAAGTGGCTACGTACACCTGTCGGCTTACGTCGTTGCAAGTAGTTTGCCAGCGAAAGAGACTGCGAGCCACTCCAGCAGGAGAAGGCAAACTATCTAATGTAGCCCGATTGCTTGGAGGAGTGAGGTTAAATACTTGTCCTGTGCCGAAAATAGACATGCGGTTTCGGTCAGGGTCGTTTGCTGTGATGAGATCTTGTACCAAGGCTCCTGCCACTACACAGGTATCTTTTTCGCGGTTAGTGAAACGGGGAGGTTGATTGACGCACTCTCGAACAATGATCTGCATATCCCTGTTTACACTGCCGATGCGAATGCCATTGCGCCACTCATCGACAAAGAAAGCAACATTGTATTCCCCTGGCTGCAAGGGCGCATCCCATATTAAATCTCCAGTAATGGGGTCTAACGTAAGGGTAGCAGGTCTAGATCCGTCTTCGGTAGTGGCATCAATTCCTGGCACTCGGTGGAGGGGATAGTAAATATCAACGTTTTGATTAAGGCTTTTCTTTGAGATAGTAAATCGGTAAGAAAGACTATCTCCATCGGGATCGAAGGCACCAGGATTGTGCCTAAACCGCCGCCGCGAACAGGCAAGAAAATCCACTGGAGGATTAGTCAGAATAGGAGAAGAATTCAACCCCAAAAAGGGTGATATGAGAAAGGTGGACTGAATAGCAAACGCAGTATTAACGGAGTTAGGAATATTAACAATACCTGCATTTCGGTTTCGAATAACAACCCCTACGTTAAATTCTCCCGGTCCAGCGAAGGTGTACACAGTGCGGTAAATATTTTCCGTAGTCAGGTTTCCGATAGGGCGGAATGCGGTGCGGCGCACCATCCGCGAAGGAGAACCATCACCAAAGAACATTTCTATTTCTTCATCGGGAGGCACGCCTTCGTCGTCAGTGTAAATGGTTACTGTAAACTCGTAAGTGAGGGAAGTACCTGGTAGCCTACGAGCTATGATATCACCTGCGCGGATATGGGTAGCTTGTACCGAGGAACCCATCAGTAACCATGCCAATCCGCTAAGTAAATACCTACGCAGTTGTATTGTCATTGAACGTTGAGTTTAACACATTTACAGTAGGCAAGGTAGCATATGCCGATAGGACTTTTTCCAATTTAGCAAGCTGATTGCGCAGAACAAAATCTGCCATTACGAGAGCTGCCATCGCTTCCACAATAGGCACAGCGCGTGGCACAACACACGGATCATGCCTGCCTTTCCCTGAGATAACTACCTGTTCTCCATTTTGGTTGATGCTTTGCTGGTCTTGCATGATAGTAGCCACTGGCTTAAAGGCTACTCTAAAATAAATATCCTCTCCGTTGCTAATGCCACCTTGAATGCCTCCAGAGTAATTAGTATGGGTGCGGACCTTTCCCGATGCATCAACATAAAAGGCATCGTTGTGTTGAGAGCCTCGCATAACAACGCCTTCGAATCCGCTGCCGTATTCAAATCCCTTTACCGCATTAATGCTCAGCATCGCTTTACCTAGCTGGGCGTGTAGCTTATCAAATACGGGCTCGCCTAGCCCTGGAGGCACTCCTGAAATAACTCCACTTACAACGCCGCCTATAGTATCTCGATTTTTGCGTATTTGCTCAATAAAGGCAATCATTTCTTGGGCAAGTATTGGGTCGGGGCAGCGGACTATATTGCTTTCAATGGCTTCATAGCTCAGGTCGAGCTGTTGGTAAGGAGTATTGAGTTTAATAGGTCCCACTTGAGAAACGTAAGCGCGTATTTGGATGCCTACATGAGCAAGTAATAACTTGGCCACTGCCCCTGCTGCTACGCGGGCAAGGGTTTCACGAGCAGAACTTCGCCCTCCTCCGCGATAGTCGCGCACGCCATATTTGACTTGCCAGGTGTAATCTGCGTGAGAAGGGCGAAATTTATCAGCAATATGTGTATAATCTTTACTTCTTTGGTCTTCATTCCAGACTAATAGTGCAATAGGGGTTCCTTGGGTGCGGTTTTCAAACACGCCAGAAAGCACCTGTACTTGGTCTGTTTCTTGCCGCTGGGTAGTAATTTTAGACTGCCCTGGCCTGCGGCGATTCATTTCCTTTTGTATAAACTCCAAGTCAAACGGCATTCCTGCAGGGCACCCATCTATCACTACTCCCACTGCTGGACCGTGGGATTCCCCAAAAGTGGTAATGCGAAAAATTTTTCCAAACGTATTGCCCATGAACCCGCGATATTTTAACAAAGATATAACCAAGTTTTGGCTTTGCTATATTGATGACTTAACTTTGTGGCGCATTTTTGCAAGCTAACTATACTACACCCATGAACAAAGCCGATATTGAAAAGCGCTTACATGAGCTCAAAGTAAGGCAAGGAGAAATTATGAAACAAAAGAAAGCCAATCGCAATTTGGAAGAGCTCCAGGCTGTTCGCCAAGAAATGAACCAGCTCAAGCAACAACTCAAAGCATAATTTGTTAGAAAACATTCACTTGCCTTTGTTTACAACGCTAAATTCTTAAATATAATAGCCATGTCTGTTACTGCATCAGATGTAAATAAGCTGCGCCAAATGACCGGTGCAGGAGTGATGGATTGTAAAAAAGCTCTCATAGAAGCTAACGGCGATTTTGAAGCAGCTATTGATATTTTGCGCAAAAAAGGGCAAAAAGTAGCTGCTTCGCGAGCAGACCGCCAATCTTGTGAAGGGACTGTGTTTTTGCGCGTAAGTGCAGATAAAAAACAAGGCTTTGCCTTTTCACTCAACTGTGAAACTGATTTTGTAGCCAAAAATGAAGAATTCTTAAGCGTAGGCAACAAAATAGCAGACTTAATAGCGTTGCATCAGCCTTCTGATGTTCAAGCCATTCACTCTCTCCTGCTGGAAGATAACCGCTCCGTTGCTGACCACTTAACTGAGCTGATGGGCAAAATTGGCGAAAAAATTCAGATAGCTAATTATGCTCACCTCAAGGGAGAGTGCATTGTAAGTTATTTGCACATGGGAGCGAAAGTAGGAGTGCTGGTGGCGCTTAACTCTTCTTCCCAAGCAGCGGAAGTAGCAGGGAAGGACGTAGCAATGCAGATTGCAGCCATGCGTCCTATAGCTGTTAATCGCCAAAGTGTTGATCCTGCTATTGTTGCCCGCGAGCTGGAAATTGCCAAAGAGCAAGCTCGCGCAGAAGGCAAGCCAGAAGCAATGCTTGAGAAAATTGCCATGGGCAAACTGAACAAATTTTACAAAGAAAGCACCCTTTTAGAGCAGGAATTTGTAAAAGACAACACTCAAACCGTTGGGCAATACTTAGAAAGCGTTGAAAAAGGTCTGACAGTGATTGATTTTAAGCGAATTAGTGTTGCCGGATAATATCGCTATACTTGTTAAGCACCCTGAAAGGAGTATTTCTGTTTCGGGGTGCTTTTCTGTTTTGAAGAGGTCTTTATTTTGCAAGTTGGAAAAAATCAGTCAATACCTAAAAGTTAAAATGCTGTTTTGTGAACGGCATGAAAGCATAAATTGGAGTATAAAACTTGTTTGAAATTCATTCCCCCATTTCACTTACTTGATTATTCCTTCTCGCTTTTGAGAAATAAATCCTAATGCTTTTAGCAATTGAGATAGAGTGAATTATAATTTCTTTCTCAACATTTCACAATGGTTCAATCTTTTCAGAAAAATGAGCAAATTGTCCTGTTGCTAATTAGTAGGACTTTTTGATGGAATAGATTAACTAAAACGCTTATAATCAGGAAGTAGTCGAGTTATTATCACTTTCCGATGCAAAACTTGCTAAAAATATTACTAAGCAAATCTTCTGATGTAATTTCGCCGAGAATCTCTCCCAATGCGCGCAAGGCGTGGCGAATATCCATCGCTATAAAATCAGCAGTGATGCCATTTTGCAATCCTTGAAGAACATTTTTTAGCGCTTCTTGAGCTTCTTTAAGTGCTTTGTAATGACGGAGATTAGTAAGAATAATCTCACCCTCTATGACTGGATTAATGTTAATAATTTTCAAAAGAGCAGTTTTCAACTCTTCAATTCCAATGCGATAAGCTGCTGAAATTTTCAAGATGTTAGGATAATGAGACAAATCTTTCACTGTCTTATCAATCTTATTAGCTACCAGTAAATAAGGTTTTCCTAACTGTTTTAAATCTTGCTCTATTTGTTCCAGTTCACTATCGGAAGTTTCTAGTATGTCAAACAAATAAATGATTAAAGCGGCTTGAGTCATTTTTTCGCGGGTGCGCGCTACGCCCATTGCTTCTATGAAATCTGAAGTTTGGCGCAAACCAGCAGTATCGATAAAGCGAAACTGAATACCTTGAATAGTGATAGTGTCTTCAATAAAATCGCGCGTAGTGCCCGGAATATCGCTAACTATGGCGCGCTCTTCATTAAGAAGAGCATTGAGCAATGTGGACTTACCTGCATTAGGCTTGCCTACAATTACTGTAGGAACTCCATTTTTTAGCACATTCCCTAGCGCAAAGGAATTTGTCAAACGCTCAATGAAGGCGATAATTTGCTTTACTAAAGCAGTAAGCTGCTGACGATCAGCAAATTCTACATCTTCTTCTCCAAAGTCTAGCTCTAACTCTATCAAAGAAGCGAAATGGATTAACTCTTGGCGTAGTTTTTTAATTTCATTAGAAAATCCGCCGCGCATTTGGTATAAAGCAACCCGCCGCGCTGCCTCATTAGTAGCAGCAATTAAATCGGCTATTGCTTCGGCTTGAGCCAAGTCGTACCGCCCATTGAGAAACGCTCTTTGAGTAAATTCTCCAGGTTGAGCTAGACGCACACCTGCTTCTAAAAAAAGGCGAATAATCTGCTCTACAATAAAAGGAGAGCCATGACAAGAAATTTCTACTACGTCTTCTTTTGTAAACGAATGCGGAGCTTTGAAAATAGTTACTACGACTTCGTCAATAATTTCACCATTTTTTGCTACTATGTTGCCAAAGTGAACGGTATGACTTTTTTGCGCTGCAAGTGGTTGATATTTTTTACTACTTTTGCGAAAGAACTTATCAGTAATTTCAATAGCTTCATTTCCTGAAAGCCGAATTACTGCTATTGCACTCACTCCTTGTGGTGTAGCAGGTGCTATAATAGTGTCTTTCAGCATTAGACTTGATAAATTACAGAGAGAAGTTTTTTATTGTATGTCCTGCAAATCCTCTTGGCGCAAGCCGAGTTTTTGCATAATAGTTTCATCATCTAATCCCAGTTCGCGCATTAGTTTCACCGAAGCTGTTATCGCGTAGCGAGCCTGCTGACGTTCTTGCTCAATTTGTTTTTTTTCACTTTCTACTTGCTGACGAAGGCGACGTTCTTCTTCTACTCGTTTTTCCGTTTCCTTGAGCTGTTCTTCTGTTTCCTTAAGCTGTTCTTCCGCTTCCTTAAGCTGTTCTTCTGTTTCCTTGAGCTGTTCTTCTGTTTCCTTGAGCTGTTCTTCCGCTTCCTTAAGCTGTTCTTCTGTTTCCTTGAGCTGTTCTTCCGCTTCCTTGAGCTGTTCTTCTGTTTCCTTAAGTTGCTTACTTGTTTCTTCCAAATTTTCTTTTACCTCTACAAGTTCTTTAACAGTTTGCACGTATTCATCCACCATTGCTTGTTCTTCGCGCAGGATGCTTTGCATCTCTCTATCTCTGGCGGCGCGGTAGAGTACTTCTACCACAGCGTCTAAATCTCTATCCTCTTCAGGAGCAGCGATTATTTGTAGACTTTCTTCTTTAATAGCAAATAAGTTCAACAAGCGTTCTAATTTATTTCGACGTTTGCCGCGTGCAGCTGGTATTTGTGCAATCACGCAATCGTGCGTCAATGCTTCTATAAACCGATGGGTCTTTCTTAATACTTCTTTGCTATAATGACTAATCACTTGTCGATTAATCCGAATTACGGGTTCATCCTCAAAGCCCTCTAAAGTGTATCCCAAAAGATACACCGATACAATAGGATAGGGCGACTCAAAATCAACTTGAGCAGGTTTTGTTTTGTGTGGTTCGTAGTTGTTTTCGTCTATGTATTGATAGCCTAAATAATTTCTAAATCGCCGCAGAGATTCTATTGTCCTGGCTTTTTGTAGCTCTATGATAACTACTTTGTGCTCTTGATTAGACAAACGGACTATTGCTTTAAAATCTAGCCGCATCAGAGTAATGGGTGCGGTTTTGTCATGAGGCAAAAGCGCTGCAGGCAATCCTGTAGCTACTTCTCGAGTGTGCAACTGGGCTTCAATTACTTCAAGGTCTAGCAAAGTAGAAAGTATAATACAGGACACGCGAGGATTTTGCATCAAAAACTTAAAAACAACATCGTAAATAGGATTGGCAATAATTGCAGGATACTCCATAAGGCAAAGCTATGCTAATTTTCCTACTTTTAAGTTACTGTCCATTGAGTAATGAGCCAACCTATTGCAATCCCACTTAGTACAATCAGAGGTGCAGATATGTTACTAAACTGCAATAGCATCAGTGTGGTGCCTACTGTGATAAGGTTGAGAGCAGTAATAGGCATCGGCTCCCAGAGCAAAAATACGGCAGCAATCACCAGCCCTGCCCCAGCTGCGTTGATGCCCTCCAAAGAAGCCTTCACGGGGCGATATTTTTTCAACTGCTCCCAAAAAGGATAGGCAAAAAAGATAAACAGCACCCCTGGCAAATTGATCCCCACTGTTGCCATCAAACTGCCTATAATCATACCACTGATGCCATACTCGCGCATGGTAAGGGCTCCAATATATCCTGCAAAAGAAAACACTGGACCAGGCACCACTTGCAGAAGAGCATACCCTGAAATAAACTCGGCAGGAGAAAGGTAGTGCTTAAACTCCACAAATTCATTGTACAAAATAGGCACTAATACCTGCCCTCCACCGAAAACTAAAGCACCATTGCGATAAAAATTTTCCAAAATGCGTATAGGCAACAGACGCGTAATGCCCCCAATGGCTGCAATTGCTACAAAAAGCCCTAAAAAGATAATTAAGTACTTCCACTTAACTGAAAGCCGCGTTTTTTCCTCGCGCACAAACCGCCGATACTTTACCGAGGTAGCCAGTCCTGAAAGCAACAGTAAAACAGGCAGCAAAAACGGGGTGCGCAACCAATAAGCTGCAACAGCAGCCATTGCAGTAATCAAAATTGCTTCTCGAGTTTGGACTAGTTTGCCCACAATGGCGATACCTGCATTGGCTACCAGTCCGACAGCAATGGGTTGCATCAATTGAGTATAAGCCCAAAGATTGAGATTTTGCTGCTCATTTTGCCAAGCTACTAATGTAATGGCAAAAACAGTTACCATGCAGAAGGCGGGAAATATCCATATCAATAAAGCCAAAAGAGCCAACGGCATGCCGCCGCGCTTGTAGGCAATAGCAGTAAGGGTTTGAGTAGAAGAAGGACCTGGCAATAACTGACACAAGGCATTAATTTCCATCAACTCTGCTTCCGTGAGGTAGCGCCGTTTTTGAACTAATATTTTCAAGAATAAAGCCACATGCGCCTGAGGTCCACCAAAGGCACTTAAAGTAAGCCAGGTTACATCGCGCAAAAAAATCAAATTCCTTTTGCTCAAATCAAGATAGAAAAAAGTTCGGGTCTTTCATTGAGATGCTCGAAAGTAATATTGCGTTCTTTCATGCGCGCTACGAGTTTTTCGTAATCAGAAGGATGATTAAATTCGATGCCTAACAGGGCTGGACCTTGCTCGCGGTTGTTCTTTTTGGTGTATTCAAAATGTACAATGTCATCGGTAGGTCCCAGCACGTTGACTACAAACTCTCGCAACGCTCCTGAGCGCTGCGGAAAGCTAATGATGAAGTAATGCTTGAGCCCCTCAAAAAGCAAAGAGCGCTCTTTGATTTCTTCCATGCGCGTAATGTCGTTATTGCTTCCGCTGACGATGCAAACCACATTTTTGCCTTTAATGGTTTCTTTGTGGTAATCTAAAGCGGCAATGGAGAGCGCTCCTGCAGGTTCTACTACGATGGCGTCTTCATTGTAGAGTTGCAAAATAGTGGAGCATACTTTCCCTTCTGGTACTAAGGTAATTTCCGAGACTACTTCCTTGCAAATTTCGAAAGTAAGGTCACCAACGCGTTGAACTGCTGCCCCATCTACAAATTTGTCGATTTTATCTAGGGAGATCACCTTTCCCTGCTCTAGAGCAACTTTCATTGCTGGGGCTCCTTGAGGTTCTACGCCAATAATTTGCGTATTGGGACTGAGTTGTTTGAAATAACTCCCCACTCCTGCCACTAGCCCGCCACCACCAATGGGGACAAACAGCATATCAATATTTTCAGCAGAATCTTCTAAAATTTCTACACCGACTGTTCCCTGTCCTGCAATTACTGCTTCATCATCGAAAGGATGGATAAAAACCCTGTTATGTTGCTGGCAAAATTTGACAGACTCTTTGTAAGCATCGTCAAAAGTATCTCCTACGAGGATAATTTCTACATACTCCCTGCCAAAAAATTTTACTTGCTTAATTTTTTGCAAAGGAGTGGGCGTAGGCATGAAAATAGTCCCTTTGATTTTGAGCAAGCGACAAGAAAAAGCAACCCCTTGCGCATGATTTCCCGCACTGGCACACACTACGCCGCAATTGAGTTCCTCTCGAGTAAGCGTACACATCTTGTGATATGCTCCACGCAATTTGTAGGAACGAACCACTTGCAAATCTTCTCGCTTGAGCCAGATATTTGCTTGATATTTTTCCGATAAATTCGCATTGAATTGCAAAGGGGTTCGTTGCACAACCTGCCGCAGGAGTTTGTCAGCTTGCATAATACGCGCCGCTGGCAAAAGTGCCGAGCTCTTCACCATTCCATTGAGGTTGATCATTGTTTCGAAAATGCTAATGTATTTACAAAAAAGCCTCTAAATTCAAATATACAAAACCTTTGTGCAATTAAAGCACGCACTATACATAGCTTTAAAATCCACAAACCTCACCTAACTTTGCTCAAATGAGTAGTGCACTGCAAAAACCAATGCTGGTAAGTTTGCTCCTATCAACAGCCGCTTGCGTGGGCAACTTCGAAAGTGGCAAAGAAGAACCCATTGCTCGAGTGTACGACACTTATCTCATGCCTTCTGAAATTAAAAGCGTAACTGCAGGTGCCGCTACGCCAGAAGACAGCGCCCAAATTGCTCGCCATTACGTAGAAAGTTGGGTTAAAATACAATTGCTTTACCATGAAGCAGTTGCACACGCTAAGATAGACCTCAACGAAATAGAAAGACGCACAAAAGAATACAAATACCAATTAATTACCCATGCTTTCTTGCAGCAATACATCAGCGAAAGGCTAGACACAGTAGTTACTGAACAACAAATTCGGCAATATTATCAAACCAACAAGGCTAACTTTGAACTTAAGCAAAACATCGTCAAAGGAATTCTTTTTAAGCTTAGCGATAATGCCCCAGACAAAGCAAAGGCATTAGGATGGCTCAAAAGCCGCTACCCAGACGATGGAGAACAACTGCGCTCCTACGCTCTCAACTATACAGAAAATCCCCTGATAAGCGACACTACGTGGATACCTTTTTCCGAGCTGGTTGCAAATACGCCCTTTCAAGAACAAATAAAAAACGAAGTCCAATTTTTAGCCACCCAGCATTACGCCATCGCTTCTGATGGAAACTATTTGTATATGTTGAAAATTTTGGAATACAAGATAGCAGACCAAATTTCGCCTTTGGAATTTGTCAAAGACCAAATACGCGAGATTATTCTCAACCAACGCAAAATGACCTTGCAACGCCAGTTAGAAATATCTTTGCTTGAAAAAGCTCGCAAAAGCGGCAACTATCAACTTGCTACAATGAGCCAATGAAAAAATGCACATGCCTATGAAGCCATTCTTTATTTGCGGATTTATTGGATGGATAAGCCTCCTACAAGTATCGCTGGCTCAGTCCCAAGCAATGGTAATTGATAAAATTATTGTCAAGGTAAATGATTACATTATTCTCAAATCTGAATTGGAAATAGCCTATCGGCAAGCGATGGAAAATGCTAAACAAGGTTTTCCTCCCAACGCCAAATGCGAAATCCTGCGGCAATTGCTGCTAAACAAAATGCTGGTTGCCAAAGCCGAAATTGACTCTGTAACCGTTAGCGAAACAGAAATAAACAACAACCTAGACCGGCGCATGGCTTATTTTGAACAACAACTCGGCAGTTTGCAAAAAATTGAACAGGCTTACAACAAAACCATAGCCCAACTAAAAGAAGAGTTGCGCCCTGCCATTCAAGAGCAGTTAATTATTAGCAAAATGCAAAATGAAATTACCAAAGATGTAGAAATTACTCCGCGCCAAGTAAAGCGATATTACTATAGCATTCCCAAAGATAGCTTGCCCTATTTGCCAGCAGAGGTAGAAGTAGGGGTCATTGTGCGCTTTCCTACAGTAAGCAAGGCGGAAAAAGATAAAATAAAAGCGCGTTTGTTGGATTTCAAAAGGCAAATTCTCACAGGCAAAGCTACCTTTGAGGAACTAGCAAAAATGTATTCTGAAGATTTGGCTTCTAGCGCTCGAGGCGGTGAGCTAGGTTTTCACGGCAGAGGGGAGCTAGTGCCCCCTTACGAAGCAGCAGCCATGAACATGGAGCCAGGAGAAATTTCCGACCCCGTGGAGTCGGAATTTGGGTTTCACCTTATTCAATTAATTGAACGGCGAGGCAACCGCTACAACTCTCGCCACATCCTCATCCGCCCTGAACCTACCGAAGAAGATATTCGACAAGCAGAGCGCTTTTTGGATAGCCTCCGCACTGTGATTTTAAGCGGAAAAATGCCTTTTGAAAAGGCTGCTCTTACTTTTTCAGATGACAAATCCACAAAAACTTCAGGCGGAATGCTGCAAAACCCAGAAAATAAAAGCACTCACCTTGCGAAAGACGAACTAGAGTATTCCATTTTTATGACCATTGACACGATGAAAGTAGGAAGTATTAGCCGTCCCTTGCGCTTCCGCACCGACGAGGGCAAAACTGCTGTCCGATTGATTTACTTCAAAAGCAGCATTCCCCCTCACTCCCTTAGTTTGGACCTAGACTATCAAAAAATTCATGCAGCGGCCTTGCAACAGGAACGCGAAAAAGCTATCATTAAATGGTTTGAAAAAGCCAAGAACCAGTTGTTTATAGATATAGATCCCGAATATAGCCATTGCAAATTGCTGGAGGGATTCTAAGTGGTTCGATAGATAATTGTCATTTCAGTTTGAACATCTAAATTTTGAAATCTGATGCCACCCACACAGTTTACTTCTGATGTAGCTGCCGCAGAAGCACTTCACCAAGCCTTTCGCAAGCTCAACGATCAAGTTACCAAAGTGATCATAGGGCAGGACGAAGTAGTTCGCCTGCTGATAACAGCCATTTTTTGCCAAGGACATTGCTTGCTAGTAGGGGTGCCAGGTCTTGCCAAAACGCTGATGATTCAAACCCTTGCCAAAGCTTTGGATTTGAAATTCAACCGCATTCAGTTCACCCCTGATTTAATGCCTTCGGACATTTTAGGCTCAGAAACACTGGACAAGGACCGCAATTTTCGCTTTATCAAAGGACCCATTTTTGCCAATGTCATTTTGGCCGATGAAATCAACCGCACTCCTCCCAAGACCCAAGCTGCTTTGTTGGAATCGATGCAAGAATATGGCGTTACCATAGCAGGGCAGTGGCATCCTTTAGACCGTCCTTTCTTTGTATTGGCTACTCAAAACCCCATTGAACAAGAGGGCACCTATCCGCTCCCAGAAGCCCAACTGGACCGATTTATGTTCAACATATGGCTAGACTACCCTACCTACCGCGCTGAGCTGGAAATAGTGAAAAGTACTACTTCTGTCAATCACCAAACTATAGTGCCTGTGTTGCATGCAGAGGAAATCATCGCTTTCCAACAACTGGTGCGCAAAGTGCCCGTGGCTGATAACGTGATAGAGTATGCTGTAAGGTTGGTACACAAAACGCGTCCAGGCAAAGAAATGGCTTCTCCTCTGGCAAATGAGTACTTGGAATGGGGAGCAGGTCCACGTGCTTCGCAAAATCTCATCTTAGCTGCCAAGTGCAACGCCCTGCTAAATGGCAAATATTCCCCTGACATTGAAGACGTGCAAGCCGTTGCTGTCCCTGTACTGCGCCACCGCATTGTGCGCAATTTTAAAGCAGAAGCAGAAGGCATTTCAGTAGAAAATATTATTCAAAGGCTGCTGTAAATTGACTTTTGCCCCAAAACGCACTAAATTACTTGCATGCCAGAGAAGACGCTCATAACGCCTGAAGAATTTGCGCGCTCGCTCAATTTAGACAAACTGCAACTACAACTGCTGGCGCGTCCATTGATGAAATTGCTCAAGCTGGATAAACTCAATGAACTTTACAATCAAGCCCTTCAGTACGCAGGGTTGGAGTTTATAGACAAAGCGCTAGAAATGTTTCAAGTCAAATACGAAGTACCAGAAGGAGAGCAGATACACATCCCGCGCACAGGTCCCTTTATTGTGGTGGCTAATCATCCTTATGGCGGCATCGATGGGATGATCCTCATTTCTATTTTAAGCAAAATAAGACCTGATTTCCGCATCATGGCAAATTATTTACTGAATGTCTTCGAACCTATTCGCCAGTATTTCATTCCTGTCAATCCTTTTGACAATCCCAAAAATAGACAAGTCAACGTGGCGGGAGTCAAAGCTGCTTTAGAGCATCTCAAGCAAGGAAGTCCGGTAGGTATTTTTCCAGCAGGAGAAGTTTCCTCTTACCAACCTGAAAGCAACAAGATTACTGATAAGCAATGGCATCCCCTCATTGGGAAAATTGTTCAGAAGGCTAAAGTGGACGTAGTGCCAGTGTATTTTTCTGGTCACAACAGCGTATTTTTCAACCTGCTGGGCATGATTCATCCCCATCTTCGCACTGCTCGCCTGCCTTCGGAAATGTTTAACAAAGCAGAAAACAAAATTGTGGTACGCATCGGCAAGCCAATCCCTTTTGCAGAGTTGGAAACTTTAAACGACAGCGACCAAATACTGCGGTATTTGCGAGCGCGCACCTATGCCTTAGGGTCTTCACTAAAAGTAAAGCCTTTTTTTCGAAATCCCTTCAAGCGCAATCCCAAACCCGAGCCTATTGTTCCTCCCGTGCCAGTGGAACTTTTACAAGCCGATATTGACCACATCCGACCTACTGATTGCCTCTTTGCTCACGGACCTTATGAGGTGTTTTTTTCTGAAGCCACAGCTATTCCCAACATATTGCGCGAAATTGGTCGATTGCGCGAAATTACCTTTCGACAAGAGGGTGAAGGGACTAACCACAGCATCGACATAGACGAATACGACGTGCACTATCACCATTTATTTATTTGGGACAAGGAAGCCCAACGCATTGTAGGAGCCTACCGAATGGGCAAGGGAAAAGAACTTTATGCTAAGTTTAAAATCAAGGGTTTTTACCTGAGCACTTTGTTTAAAATTGATAAAAAATTCGCTCCTATTTTAAAAAAATCCATCGAAATGGGGCGCTCCTTTATCGTTAAGGATTACCAGCGCAAGCACCTGTCCTTGATGCTTCTTTGGAAAGGCGTGCTGCTTATCTTGCGCCGCTTCCCCGAGTACCGCTATTTGATAGGACCCGTAAGCATTAGCAATACGTTTTCCCACTTGTCAAAAGAATTAGTAGTGCAAGTTATTAAGAACAAATATTTTGACTACGAACTGGCCAAGTACGTTAAACCGCGCCGCAAATTTGAGCCCAAGTTCAAAGATGGCTCAGATGCTCTGTTGCTTCCTAAATATCAAGATATCAAAGAGTTAGACTTGCTCATCTCCTCCATTGAAACCTCTCACAGCAAGCTACCTGTCTTGCTTAAAAAATACATTTTGCAATTGAATGCAAAAATTATTGGCTTTAACATCGATCCCAAATTCAACAATGCGCTGGATGGCTTCATTATCATGGATTTTGAAAAAGTACCAGAGGAGGTAATCAAAATGCTCAGCAAAGAAAGCATAAGCACGTAGACAGTGTGCATATTCCAATGCTACGGAAAAAATTTCCTTGTCAGTAAAAATGTGTTCTTATCAAGGTCAAGTGAGAGTGCGAGTAGGCGGGATTTGTTTGCAAAACGGCAAAGTGTTGCTAGTCAAATTGAGAAATTTTGGTTCTATGGGTTATTTCTGGCTCCCTCCAGGAGGAGGGGTTCACTTTGGCGAATCGCTTGAAGAGGCATTGCACCGCGAGTTTGCAGAAGAAACAGGCTTGCAAATTCAAATCCAACAGCTCAATTGCATCAACCAAGTAATTGCTCCTCCCATTCACGCCATCGAATTTTTCTTCAATGTAAAAATTATCGCTGGCAAATTGAAAACAGGCATTGACCCCGAAATGGCACCTACTGACCAGCTCATAGAGCAAGTAACATGGCTTTCTTGGGAGGAAATTAAACAAATACCTCCTGAAGGCATTCACAACCTATTTCACAACCGCCAAAGCATATATGAGCTACATTCTCTAAATTTGATGAACATGCTAAAAAGATGAGCCCTCAGGAGGAAATGCACTATCTTTTAAACCAATCCACAGCCGTGGAACTAAGCAACGATGAACAAGCTCAATTGCTGGGCAAGCTCACTAGGCTGGTGCAGTACCTTCTTGACCACCACCGACCCTATCTCTTTGCAGCAGTCTACCGAATGGATATAAGCGAAAAAATGCTCAAAAAAGCCCTTTGCTCTGGCAGTGGCGAAACAATAGCCCTCAACATTGCCGCTTTGATGCTGGAAAGACAAAAACAAAAAATGAAGTGGCGGCAAAGCTACAAAAAAGAACCTTTTTCAGAGGGTTGAAATTGCCTACCATTGATGGAATTTGATTACTCACTGTCAAAATAAGAAGCACTTTTACAATCTAATTCGCAAGGGCAAAAAGATTACCTAAGAAGCTGATAATTTTTCAATCAAGCTAGCAAAGGTTTTCCAAGCAGCGTTTTCATAGGGAGGCGGTGCCGTGAAAACAATGGGCTTTCGCTGGACGGGGTGCTCAAACTCTAAGCGATAGGCGTGCAAACAAATGCTTCCTGGAGTTTCTCTCACTTTTGAGCCGTATTTTACATCGCCGCGAATAGGGCAACCCATGGCAGCCAACTGCGCGCGAATTTGATGTCCTCGACCTGTAAGGGGCTGTACTTCTATCAAAGACTTATCCTCTAAAGTGGCTATTAGCTTGTACTCCAGTTCAGCGCGGCTGCTGTGTTTTACTTCACGTCCATACACTCGAGCTACATTAGTCTTGACGTTTTTAACAAGCCAGTGAACTAACTTACCCGAAGGCAACTGAGGGCTGGCATCCGCAATAGCAAGATAGACTTTGTTTATCTTTCGGCTGCGAAAAATTTCGTTCATTCGCGCCAATGCTTTTGAAGTTTTAGCAAGAACCATTACACCACTGACAGGTCGGTCGAGGCGATGAATTAATCCACAAAAAACATTGCCTGGTTTGTTGTATTTTTTTTGCAAATAGCTTTTTGCGTAGTCAGTAACCGCTAAATCACCCGTCAAATCGCTTTGAGAAGGTATGCCGCTTTTTTTGTTGATGACAAGCAGGTGGTTGTCTTCGTATATGACCTCAAAAGGCGATATCATTGTGGATAGCTGTAAAGAAAAATGGCAAAGAAATGGCAAATACTGCCGCCCAGCACGAACAAATGCCAAATAGCATGGTTGAATGGCCCTTTCTTTCGAAGGTAAAAAATTACACCCGCAGAAAAAAGCAATCCGCCTACTACCATCAGTAACAAGCCATTAAAATGCAGGGTTTCATACAAGGGTTTAACAGCTATGACAGCTATCCATCCCATGACCAGATAAGAAGCAGTAGAAAACAACTTTAACTTGCCCGTAAAGAAAATTTTAAAAATTATCCCCGCTATTGCTATGCTCCACACTAAACCAAGCAGCAAATTACCCCACCATCCTTTTAAAGTAACCATTGCGAAAGGAGTATAAGTACCTGCAATCATGAGATAGATGCCAATGTGGTCAATTACCCGCCATCGCTTTTTGAGTACTTGATTGGTAAAGCTGTGGTACAAAGTAGAAGCAAGAAAGAGAAACAAAACACTGCTGCCGTAAATGATAAAGCTAATTAATATGCGGTGATCCTTCAACCCTATGGCTTTGTCAATCAGCAATCCCCCGCCCAGCAGGCTCAATATTACCCCTATAGCGTGCGTAATAGCATTAGCTAGCTCTTCATGAGAATTTACAGAGTTTTTTTCCGAGGTGTTGCGAAACAAATGCATGCGCAAAAATTGTTAAAAAGATGCAAAAGTGAAGCAAGAATTCTAATTTTACGTAACTTATAGCAAAACGCTCGGCAGGCTATGAAAAAACTAGTGTTCAGTTCAATGACTCTCCTTTTCCTGACTTGTTCTAGCTCTTGGCTGGCAGCGCAGGAATATGACGATGTATATTTTACTGCTAAAGACAGAAAACAAACGAGCTATTCTAATGCAGTAGTAGCTCAGCCTACTGTTTTGAGCAGTGGCGCTCAGACTCTTGCTAACGATCCAGTAAAATCCAAGTTTGCCAACCCAGAATTTAGAGAAGGAACAGGCCACGTTTCCATTTTGCCATATTTCCGCAAAGATTATAATAATGCCTTTACAGGAGCTTTCCGCAACTGGAACGCCACAGGTTCTTGTTGCTGGAATTCAGCATGGAACTTCGGTTCTACTGCTTTCTGGGGCTTCACTCCTTTTCTCACCAGCCGCTGGAACTGGGGTTTTGGTCCCTTGTGGGCAACTGATCCATGGGTGATGAATCGAATGATGCTGTGGGGATGGAATGACCCATGGCTCGTGAACCGCATGATGATGTGGGACCCCTTCTGGAATCCATCCATAATGACATGGAGCGATCCATTCTTGACAAGCCGCATGATGATGTGGGATCCTTTCTGGGGAGCTAACCCCTTCTTCCGACCAGTAGTAATTGCCTCCACAAGCAACGTACAACATACCTCTCGCGCTGACCGCAGCAATGTTTATACCCCTATTCGTCCTCGCGCAGAGGAATATTTCCAAGGAGGAAGATTAGAAGAATCCTCTGCAGTGCGAAGCAGCCGCTACGGCAACTTTGACAACTCAAGTGCAGGAAGAAGCGCTTATATCGCCAATGAATATAACTCAGGTCGGTCAGGTTACGCTGGACAGAGCGAGTGGGCGCCTGGACGAGCTTCTAGCTACGAAACGCGCCAATACAACAGCGGGTTTGATTCCCACCGCAGCTCTGGTTTCGGTTCTTTCAACAGTGGAAGGATGGATAGCTTCGGCGGGGGCAGCTACGGTGGTAGTACACCTCGTTCCATAGGAGGTCGTGGCGGACGCGACAACTAAGCTCTTGCTAACATCTTTAGCGCTGTTCTGAAAAAGGGCAGCGCTAAATTTTTTATCTTGGAAAAATTATTGAACTTGCCACGAGGGCGGATATCGGTTTATAAGCAAAACCAAGAAATAAACTCCCGCTTGCAAGCCAAGTATTTACAAACTCAATTTTACTATTACTCAAATTTTTATGTATGGAGCTAGCGGCTAAAGGGCATATCATACTTCGCCACTGGCAAATTGTTCAAAAAATTAGGCGAATAGCCTTTGAAATTTGCGAGCGAAATTTTGGTGAAAATGAAATTATCATCGCGGGCATAGCGCCACAAGGTTATTTGTTTGCTCAATTACTAACAGAAGAGTTACAAAAAATTTTGCCTATTCAATGGAAATTAGCAAAAATACAACTTGATAAACAACAACCTGCCACTAGCCCCGTAACGCTCAATGTACCTGCTGAAATCTTCTACGGCAAAACAATTATCCTAACGGATGACGTGCTTTACACAGGTAGAACGTTTTGTTTTGCTATTCGCTCTCTTTTAGAAATGCAGCCTAAGAAACTTCAAACGGCAGTCATTGTTGATAGGGGTCATCAACAATTTCCCATCGCTGCTGATTACGTAGGATACGCACTTTCCACTACGGTTCGCCAACACGTAGAAGTGCATCTAGAAAATCCTTCTGAGATGGCTGTTTACTTGCGCTAAAGCGAGTCGAAACGTTTTTTTAGTCGGACTTTTTCTGAAACCTTACCAGAATTATCTCCACAAAAAAAATAGAAGGAGCCCTGTGGATTGGGCTCCTCGCGGAATGGACGGGACTCGAACCCGCGACCTCCTGCGTGACAGGCAGGCATTCTAACCAGCTGAACTACCACTCCACCATGCAAATCTGTCGGCAAAGGTAAAAACCAAAATTCATTCCTGCAAGAATTGCCCTCAAAAAATTAATGCTTTTTGTAGAGATATTCCTTAACGCGCCATTGCAATGGACGCACTTCTACAACTAGAATCCATGCCAAAAAACCTGCTGTTAAGCTCAAATTCAGCAAGGTGCGGTAAATGGCTTCCTGTACCTGAAAAATTTGCGCTGCATATACTACAACAGTAGCTACTGCAGCGTAGCGCAAAAGAGGCTTCCATCGGTAAGGAATGGGATAAAATTTCTGCCCAAAGTAAAGACAAGCAAGGCTCATGACCAGATAGCAAATTAAATGCATTAAGGCAGAAGCTACGTATCCCCCCATAGGAATAAATACATAATTACCTATCACAGTAATAACTGCCCCTAACAGAGCCAACCATGCCCCGTAGTGAGTTCTATCAGTTACTTTAAACCATACGGTTAGGTTGTAATACACACCCAACAAACAATTAGCCAAAAGCAAAATAGGCACTACTACAAGCCCTTGCCGATAAATAGAACTACCTAACAAGAGATATTGCACCCAGTCGATATTGGCTCCTATGCAAACGTACATCAGCAAGCAAGTGATGACAAAGTAATGCATCAGGCGCGCCAGGACCTCTGGGGAATTGGAGTGGGTAAAAAAGAATGGCTCGGCAGCATAGCGAAACGCCTGCACTGCTAAGGTGATGAATACGCCAAACTTAACACACGCACTATAGATGCCGATAGCACCGTCAGTAGTAATGCCCTCGTAAAAGCCCTCAGGTAAGCGCCATTTTAGCATTTGCCTGTCTATTACTTCGTTTGCAATGCCAGCCAAGCCCATGAACAGCAGCGGATAAGCATATTGCAACATAGGTTGAAGTCTCTTCCATTGCCATTGCAACCTAAATCCTTTAAAAACAAATGCAAAAGCAGGCAGTTGAGCAGCGTTAGCGATTAAGTTAGCCAGAAAAACGTATCCTACAGCCCATTGGGGCTTAAAAATTACTTTTGCAAAGCGTTGCATGAACAAAAATCCTTCTCCTGCTACTGCCTTGCGGCATATGTAAAGGAAAAAGAAGTTTAATGCTACGTACAAAACAATGCTGCCTAGTTTTAAAGAGGCAAACAAAACGGCGCGCCCTTCTAACCTTAAACGCGCAAAAGGAATGGCTACTAAGGCATCGATGGCAAAGAGTATGGCAAAACAACGCACATATAAACCCAGCCCTGGATAGCCAATCAGTACAGCAACTGAGTCGGCAAGCAGCCAAAGCAACGAAGAACCAGTAAAAGCTACTAACGCAACTGCAGTGATGGCTTGATTAAAGTACTCTTGTTGTTGCGATGGTTGGCGCGTTGCAAAGCGGAAAAACGCCGTTTCCATACCAAAAGTATAGATGACGTTGAAAAAGGCAGCATAGGCATAAAAGACAGCATTAATGCCGTATTCGCTTGGATTGGTAAAAACAGCCGTGTGAAAAGGAGTCATAAGCACGCTGTTTACCGCTCTTCCGACAATGCTGCTGGCTCCGTAAATAGCCGTCTGTGAACCGAGCTTTTTTAAAATTCCCAATTGATTTGTAAAGAGTTGGTTTGTAACTTAACAACAAAATTAGATTAACAATAACATGAAAATGCAAACAGCTACTGACACTCAAATTCGCATTGCCAGCGTGAAAGATGCTGCCTTACTCAGTTATGCAGCCCGCATATCGTTTTATGCTGCCTTTGCCGATACCAGCGACCCTGACGACATTGCCAATTACCTTTCCGAAGCCTTTAGTTTTGAGCAAGTTACCGCTGAACTCTCCGATAGTAACAATTATTTTTTCATCATGGAAACGGCAAAACACGACGTTTCGGGATATGCTAAATTGATTGCTCGCAAGACACATCAATGCTTACCTCCTCATAGTCAGTGGTGGCAACTACATCGATTCTACCTTATGCCCGACTACATAGGCAAAGGAGGAGCTCTACTGTTAATGAATGCTTTAAAAGACTTTGTTTACCACGCTGGTGGATACGGCATTTGGCTAGCCACATGGACAGAAAACAAACGCGCTATTCGCTTTTATGAAAAGTGTGGTTTTGAGATATGCGGGAACGATAAATTTATAATGGGAAAGACCGTTACTTGTGACTATGTCATGAAGTGGATAGCCAGCAAGCCTAACCAGTGAGCACCCTTAGCTATTTGCCCATAAGGAAAAAAGGCATTATTAATGCCTTTCTTCTCCGTTCACCATTTTAACCTTAGGGGTTTGTTTTACTAGCTTTTTTAAATTTTTGGGGTTACAGGTTGAAAAGCGCCCTATCACCTTTGCCAGATCGAAGTTACGCGTAAAATGCCTTTTTATTTAACATTCTCGGCTAGTTGCGCAAATCAAGCGGCGAAACGACAAAAAACATCGGTAAATGAAAAGTGCTTCCCTTCAGGCTCCATGTGTTGCAAGCTTTGCTCTAGTTTTAGAGCATGTCCAAATTTCAGGTTGGAAAAAAAGGAATCACTAATAGCGGCATTTGGGTTGCTACATGCAATCCTAGTTACAGGAGCCAACACAAACAATGCTCAAGCGGGGTTGGAGCCACTTGAAAAGTACAAAAAACCTTGCAATAGATTGCACTTGATAAAGCGCATGCGGGAGCGTTTCTCGATTCCATCCAAAAAATGCATCGATGAGAAGGAGAGTGGCACAAAAACCGGCATTTTTTCAAGCCTTATATTCCTCGAAAGGGACAGCGACAGGTTGAGAGAAAGTAGAGCCAAACTCTGCTTGGCTTAAAAATTTGGCAAAATGCGACTTTATAAAAAACTAGACAACCACTTAGCCAGATTGTTTTTTATTCACCAGTGGCACTATAGTTCTGTTTTGACATCAAAGTTTTCCAAGTAGTCTGCTACGCGGCGGACAAACATGCCTCCTAATGCTCCGTCTATGATCCGATGGTCGTAGGAATGGGAAAGGAACATCATGTGCCGAATACCGATAAAATCTCCTTGTTCGGTTGTTATCACAGCAGGTTTTTTGACAATAGCGCCTGTGGAAAGAATGGCTACTTGAGGTTGCAGGATAATAGGGGTTCCCAGCATGTTGCCAAAAGAACCAATATTAGAAACTGTATAGGTACCTCCTGCTAGGTCATCAGGAGTGAGCTTATTTTCTCGTGCTCGTTTGGCTAGGTCGTTTACGCGGTAGGCAAGTCCGCGAATGTTGAGTTGATCGGCGTTTTTAATTACCGGTACGATCAAGTTCCCATTGGGCAAGGCTACTGCCATGCCGATGTTGATATCTTTTTTAATGATGATTTTGTCGCCTTCTACGGAAGAATTGAGCATGGGATAATCGCGCAAGGCTTTGGCTACTGCCCAAATAAAAATGGGAGTATAGGTAAGGGATTGTCCTTCGCGTTCTTTGAATGCGCGCATATGGGCATTGCGCCAATTGACCACATTAGTTACGTCCGCTTCGACAAACGAAGTAACATGTGGCGAAATTCGCTTGGACTCCACCATGCGCTGAGCAATTATTTTGCGCATGCGGTCCATTTCTATAATCTCTACATTGCCCGTAAGCGAAGTAGCAGGCTTGACTTGCTCGATGAGGGGTTCTTCTGAAATTGATTTTTCTTCTTGTTCTTGTTTTTTTTGGTAAACAGGCTGAGAAATAGGCTTTTGTTCTGAGTAGGTAGGTTCAGACGTGGCGGCAGTGGCAGCCTGTTTTTGCCGACGTTGTTCTATGTAAGCCAAAATATCGTTTTTGGTCACTCGTCCTTCTTTTCCCGTGCCAGGAATGGTTTCCAGTTCCTGCATAGAAATGTTTTCAGCGCGGGCAATGTTGAGCACTAACGGCGAGTAGAAACGGCTAGAAGTGGCAGCAGCATGCGCATTAACCAATGGAGCAGTTGCTTGTACTGGCTCGGCAGAAGGCGTAGCAGGTTCAGAAGAAAGAGGTTGAGGAGTATTTTCTTCGGTTTCTATTAATGCGATGGGCTTGCCAACAGGAACTACCTCCCCTACTTGAGCTAAAATTTCCTTTAAAATGCCCGCATGCGTAGCAGGTATCTCTGTATCTACTTTGTCGGTGGCTACCTCTAAAACGGCTTCATCTTGGTCAATGCGGTCGCCAGGCTTTTTGAGCCAGTTGAGAATAGTGCCTTCCATGACACTTTCGCCCATCTTGGGCATTACCATTTCTACCAAAGCCATAATTGTGTTTATAGAACCTTGCCAGCAAAGATAGCGTAAGAGTCTCTAAGATGAATGCCAAAACAGTAGTGGTGGTAGCGGGACCTACTGCCTCTGGCAAAACTGCACTTGCCATTGAATTAGCTCAATACTTTGGAACGGAAATTATCTCTGCCGATGCCCGCCAATGCTACCGACAAATGAACATCGGCACAGCTAAACCTACCTCCGTAGAACTGGAAATGGTTCCCCATCATTTAGTTGGGCACAAAGATGTATGGGAGTCCTACAGTGCGGGGCAGTTTGCCTGTGAAGCGCTCAAGGTGTTAGAGCACATTTTTGCCAAGCATTCTGTAGCTATTGTCGTAGGTGGTTCGGGTCTTTATTTGCGCGCACTCTGCCGAGGAATTGATGAAATGCCCCCTGTAAATGAAGCCCTTCGCCAGCACGTAAATGCTCTTTGGCAAGAAAGAGGATTGGCTTTTTTGCTAAAAGAATTGCAGCAATACGACCCTACTTATTATCACCAGGTAGATAAATCTAACCCTGCGCGGGTAAAACGAGCACTAGAAGTAATCTACGCCACTGGCAAACCCTATTCTAGCTTTCGTAAACAAGAGCCCTTTCCTCGTCCTTTCCGCAGCCTTTGGATTGGACTTCACTTGCCGCGCCAAGTGCTTTACCAGCGCATTCACCAGCGAGTAGAACACATGATGGCGCAAGGACTGCTAAAAGAAGTAGAATCTCTCCTACCCTATCGGCACTACCACCCCTTGAAAACAGTAGGTTACAGCGAGCTGTTTTCTTACTTAGACGGGCTAATTACTCTAGACCAAGCCGTTGACCTTATTAAACAACACACGCGCAATTATGCCAAAAGGCAACTTACCTGGTTTAGCCGCGAGCCAATTCAATGGTTTGCACCTGACAAAGTGCAAGATATATTTGCTTATTTGGAGCAAAAAATTTAACTTTTTGAAAAAAATGTCATGAGTCGTTTTTACAAGCACAAATAGACTCCCAAAGAAGCAAACCAATGTTGTGTTGCTTAGCCGCCGCGCTACCTTTGTGCTTGAATTGTTGATTTAAAATTGCTGCTTCTTGTAGCAAAGGCAATTCCAATAAAAGCTACTATGCCACTTAAAGATGATTCACATCGGTTTGCTATCTGATACACATGGATATTTTGATCAGCGCCTGCCAGAAATTTTTCATTCTTGCAACGAAATTTGGCATGCAGGCGATATCGGCACCCTGGAAGTTGCTCAAAAGCTAGCAGCCTTGAAGCCTTTGCGCGCAGTGTACGGAAACATAGATGGCAGCCTCATTAGAGAGCAATTTCCCCAGCACCAAATTTTCACTTGCGGCAAACTAAAGATATGGATGACGCACATAGGAGGCTATCCGCCGCGCTACACGGCGACAATCAAAAAGCAACTTGATGATATCCAGCCCGATGTGTTTATTTGTGGGCATTCTCACATCCTCCGCGTAATCCCTGACAAGCAAAGAAACTTGCTTCATCTCAATCCAGGAGCAGCAGGACAGGAAGGCTTTCACTCTGTCCGCACTTTATTGCGCTTTGCCATCAACCCCGAGCAAACAGGGATAAGTGCTATTGTTCAGCTCCAAGTCATTGAGTTGGGAAAACGCGGACAAATTTGAACTCTTCCTAAAACACAATTGTTGCACTTTTACATTGCAAGGCATTTTCTGATTTTTCCATCTGCCAGCAATTCCATTACTATTAAATAAGAATTGACCGACTTGTAAATTCAGTCAAAAAAAAATCAATTACTTAGCACCTTTGGTTGCCTTACAATTCAACAACTACAAAACGAAAGTCAAAGGGGTCAAAAACGGCTTTTAGTTCTTGGAGCAGATGGGGATAGTTGAGCAAAAAGGTAAGAAAATTTTCGCTGCGCTCTTGCAGTCCACCCGCAGGAAAAAGTTCCTCTTGCAAATTCGCCCATTGACGAAGGGTAGTTTCATGGCGGCGTTCTTGCGCTTTGCGAATTTTTCCAGCAAAGTGTAATAATTTTTTTTGCATGAACACTTTTTGAGCTATAGCGGCTTGCCTTAAGGTGGGATCTATCTCTGCCACTTTGGCAATTACTCTATCCCACTGCTGGATGATGGACTCCATTTCCTGCCCAATGGTAACATATTGATTTTCTTGCTGAAAGACAATTTTTTGCCTCACTTTTAAGGCAGGGGCAAACAAATCACTCACTGAAAGATTTAGTTTTTGCATTTTGCGCTGATGGCGCACCTCTAGCAGCAAAGCAGAATTGCGCGGCAGCAAAAGCGGCATTGGTGTTTCAAAAGCTGCAAACATTTCCTTGAACTGCAACCAATAACCTATTTCTGCCGGTCCACCGATATAGCACACGTTGGGCAGCACCACTTCTTGATACAAAGGACGCAAAACGACATTGGGGCTTATCTTTTCTGGATATTCTTCTGCCCATTGTAGCAATTCTTCTTCGGTGAAAAAAAGGTTGGTATTGAGCACTTTGTACTGCTTCTTTTCTGGATGATAAATGTCAATCCGCTGGCGGAACTGGTGATCCAAATAAAACAGATTCACCTGACGGGGCGTTACTTGGCAGTGGTAGCCCAAAGCCGTTAGCCTTTCTGTGGTGCTTTTCACTGCTTTCCAAGAAAGTTGTTGGGTAATTTCTTTGCGGACAAATGGCAAAAAAAGCCGTTTTAGTTCAACGTCATCGCCATCGAGGATAACAATTCCTTCATCTCTATAAAAATGATCAACAATTTTGCGAGTTGCTTCTGCCAAAGTATTGCTATGGGTATAGGCTTGAACTAGTGCATGATGCATTTCAGGGGCTTGCTGGGCTACTGCTGCCAAACTTTGCGGATTAAACCTTCCTACCGCTCCTTTTTGGTCGGTTTGCCATGTGTATTTTTTTCCAAACAATCTAAAATGGTTGATTTCATCAACATCGTGATCCTCACTCGCCATCCAGTAAACAGGTATAAAGCGATATTGTGGATATAATTGACTGAGTTTCTTAGCCGCATTAATGGTTGTTATAATTTTGTAATGAAAATATAGCGGTCCTGTAAAAATATTCAGCTGATGTCCTGTAGTGAGTGTGAAGGAATGGGGTTGTAGCAGTTGCAGAACTGTTTCAGGAGGAGTGCAGCCGCTTTGTTGGTATTGCCTAACAAGCACTTGATGTAGTATTTGCCGTTTTTGTTGAGTAAAAGTCACTTTTTTTAGCTCTACTTGAGCGGCAAAATTTTCTGGCAATGCCCAAGCGCTAATAAAAGAAGTGAGGAATTCTTTCCCATTAACGTAGTCTAAAAATAGTTTTGGAAATTTGCCAACTTGTGCAAAGGGCAAGTAAGTAATTTTCCCCATGTGAAAATTTCTATGTATCAGGTATAGATTCTAATGAATGTTTAACTTTGTTAAATAAAAACTGCGCCTTGTAAAGTTCAACCCATGCACGGTAATGAAACCCTTAGCCGCAATTTTATTCACTTTAGGATGCAGCCTCGTCCATGGACAAACCAACACCTTGCGCTTTCGCATCACTCACATAAAAGAGCTTACTGACTGCCAAAGTAAGAAGGGAATCTGTTTTGAACAAGGAAATATTTTTGCAGAAAATCGCACCAAAGACGTGGAAGTAGCCTTGTACTTAGAGCGCTCCAGTGGCATTTTTCACATGATTCGCAGACGCTACCCAGCAGGTCTGTTGAACGTACCGCTCAACATCTCCGATTGTGATTATACGGGAAACCACTACGCTTATATAAAATACGTTGATGATACTGATTACCAATTTCCTTCGGTAGAAGAAGTTGCAAGATGGCACAAGGAAACGATACAAACCCGCAAACCTGAGTTTGTCATCACCTTGATAAAACCCAATCCTCAATGTTTGCATTCTTATCGCATAGAGTCGGGTTTTGTTTATTCGCCAGCGGGGGGACGAGTGGATATCAAACTATTGCTAGAAACCACTACAGGTCAATGGCGCACCCTTACTTTACACCGCTATGGCACAGGACCCGTACCTATTCACTACGCAGCCTGCGACTTGACAGGCAACTATAAGGCAATAGCTAATTACGGCTATCCTCTCACTTCTGACTTGACCAGCAATGACAAACCTTAAACAAGTTTTGCAAGACCTAAGAGCAGGTAAAATTGCACCATTTTACTTTTTGCATGGAGAAGAACCTTACTACATCGACTTAATAAGCAATTTCATTGAAAATCAACTCCTTAGACCTGAGGAAAAAGCCTTTAACCTAACCGTGCTCTATGGTAGGGAAACCAGTATGCAAAACATCCTCGATGCAGCGCGGCGTTTTCCTGTAATGGCTCAAAGGCAAGTAGTAATAGTGAAAGAAGCCCAAGAACTAAGTGAGTGGAATAGCGAAAAAGCCCGCCAAATGCTAACGCGCTACCTAGAACGCCCCATGCCTTCTACCCTGCTGGCATTCTGCTATAAAAAGAAAATAGAGGCTCGCTGGCTAACTGCCCAAACTCACGCAGTAGTAATAGAAACCAAAAAAATTTACGACAGCCAATTGCCCCAGTGGATAAAACAGTATTTTGCTGATAAAGGATACCAATCCACTGATAAAGCCAATGAAATGCTTGCTGAATTTGTTGGCAGCGATCTTTCTAGAATAGCAAATGAAATAGACAAGCTACTAATTAATTTTACAGATACTAAAACTCTTATCACTGATGAAGAAGTAGCACGCCACGTTGGAATTAGTAAGGAATACAATGCATTTGAACTGCAAAGCGCCATTGCTCGCCGCGATGTGCTAAAAGCCATGCGAATTGTCAATTATTTTGCTTCTAATCCTAAAAATAATCCTCTTATTCCCCTTATCGCTCTGCTTTTTGGATATTTTATCAAAATTTTGCAAATACATGAACACTCAGACCGCACCCGTCAGGGAGTGGCCTCTTTGTTGGGCATAAATCCCTATTTTGCTGAAGAATACCTTGCCGCTGCGCAAAGTTATCCCCGTGAAAAAGCTATACAAGCCATTCACTTTCTTTATCAGGCAGACTGCCGCACCAAAGGCATTGATACTACAATGGAGGAAGGAGAAATTTTGCGCGAACTGGTTTATCAACTTTTGCATTTGTAAAAATTTTATTACATGCTAAGTTTTTAGCTACATTTTATCCAAGCAATCAGTAAACTTACATTTTATACTAACAACAAGTGACCGAATTCAAAAAAAAAGTAACCAAAAAGATTCACCCTGTTCATGCAAGATATTCAGTTCTAACCTTACAGATCTCCTACTTCTTTTTCTCTACATCTAAAATCTTACGCAGAAGTAAATCCTCTACCACACTTTTAAGCGTAATTTTTTCCAACAAAATTTGTAAACTAGGGGTAGTAAACTAACAAACATTTACACATATGCAAGATCCTCCTCAACGATTTACTCAAACTGCTTACTACTTGAGCAATCAACAACTTAAAAAAAAAGCATCAGAGGAAAACAAAAGCCTCGAGAATCAGCAAATTCTGGAAAGCATGCGCTACGCCAAACGGATTCAGCAGGCACTATGCACATGCGAAAGGCGCTTGCGATGCGTTTTCCCCAACTCATTTATGTTTCACTTGCCTAAGTGCGAGCTAAGTGGAGACTTTGTGTATTTGCAGCAAAAAAGAGAAAGAATTTATTTAGTAGTAGGGGATTGTACAGGTCACGGTATTCCGGCAAGTTTGCTTACAGTAATATCAGTAGTGCAGTTGAACCAACTCATAGAAGAAGCAGGCAAGGAAATAGAACCTGCTCACATTCTCTACACTTTTGATTTCCTTTTTACTGAGCAACTAAAGAATGAAGAAAGCCCTATAATTCGCGACGGCGTAGAAATGGCAGTGTGCATCATAGACCAACGCGAGAGAGTGTTGCACTTTGGTGGTGCGCGTCAATCGCTGTACTATATTTGTCACAACGAACTGCATCACTACAAAGGCAGCCGCGATACTTTAGGCTGGTCGTTAAAGACATACCTGCAAAAAGATTTTCAAACCATTAGCATTCCATTGCAACCAGATCAAACCAACCGCTTTTACTTTGCTACCGATGGCTTTGCTAATCAGTTCAATCCCGAAGGTAAAAAACTTACTCCTAAAAACTTCCGCGCTATGCTCAAGAGTATTTCTTACCTTCCTATGCAAGAACAAGGTGATTTGCTTAAAGAGCTATTTCTGCAATGGAAAGGCGACAGCAAGCAAATTGATGACGTTTTGATAATAGGTTTTCAGGTGTAAAAAAAAATTACAACCAAATCTAACAAACAATTAAACCAATCAGAACCATGGAAGGGATATTTTTGAGGGAGCCTTTGGGATAGATAATGCTCCCATTTTATTTTCAGCTTAGAGGGACTTTTTTACTAATGCTTTTTAACCACCAAATTTGAATATCATCACCTCCCTACTATGTGCGCACTACCCACCATTGAACCAAAGTTTGCCAAGTTTCTAAGCTAAATAACATCTCTCCAAACACCACGTAGCTGTAATCCGCACTTAAGCAGCTAATTTAAAAAGTCCGAAAGCAAACCCGCTTTTTACAGAGTAAACCTGGCACCGAGCAAGCAAAAAGTAAAAATTAATTCAGCATATATTTAATTAATATTGCACTAAATTTCCTTAGTGTTGTTAGGTTGCCAGCGGTGAATTCAAGCAAGCGAATATGATAGGAAAAAATAAGTTCGTTACAATTTTGTTAGTAGGGTTTGTACTAGCTAACACAGCCACAGCACAATTATTGCCAGAACATCATCCTAAAACGCGTACTCTCGAGCAAATATTGCGCAGACTGACTAACATTTTAGGGGAGCCTCCTGGAAATGCGCAATTGCCTAAAATTTATGTTTACTCTCACCAGTCGAAGCAACCCGTCATTTTAGATTTGAAATATGACGCTAAGCAGAATCTAGCTTGTATTAACATTCATGAGTCGCTTTACGACCTGTGTGCTAGTCAATTTGGCAATCAACTGCACGATGCTTTAGCTATGCTACTGGGTCATGAATTAGTTCATTTATACGTCAATCACCAATGGATAGTAAGATTTGGCAAACCTCAACGCTTTGCCCCTCTTAGCCACGGCGCTGTTGTACTGGCGGAAAAACAAGCGGACTATTTGGGCGCATTTTATGCTTATTTAGCAGGTTATCAACCTTATCCTATTGCAGAGAAATTAATTAATGCTATCTATCAGCACTATCAACTTCCCGATCAGCTCGAGGGTTATCCTTCTCGGAGGGAGCGCATTTACAATATTTTAGAAGGATTTGCGGAAGCTCAAGAGCTCATTCATGCTTTTCGCGCTGGATTAGCGCTCATTGCTACAGAAAATTACCTACATGCCGAAAATGCTTTTCTTTACCTGATCAATAAAAGCAAAGAATTTGGAATCCACGCTCCTAAAGAAGTGTATAACAATGCAGCAGCTGCTTTGCTTCACTACATTTTAAAACACACCGACAAAGACGAAATGCCCTATTTCTTACCTATAGAAAGCGAAGTACACCTGCGAAGAATGAATCAATACAGAAGCCAACGTACAAATTTCGATTTGGAAAAATACATACAGCGTTGTAAAAATTATTTAGAGGAAGCCCTTTCCATAGATCACCACTATCAACCAGCCTTGCTCAATTGGATGGCAGTGCATTTGCTTTCTAAGTCTCCTAATCCTGAGGCAGTCATCGGAAAATACAAGGAAAGCCCTTATGAATTTAGAAGATTACCTGCTTGTATGACAATGACTGCTATTGCCTATGACATGATGGAAAAAAAAGCGGATGCCAAATTTCTTTTTCATGAAGCAGAAAAATCAGGGGTGTGGTATGCTAAAGCAAACTTAGAAATATTTCAAAATAAATCTTCAATTTTTAGCTATATTTTGGAATATTATAATTTTATCAGGCATCATTATAATAGCGAGGAGAACAATTCACTGTCCAGTTATATCCCTCCCGTTCCTGCTATTCCTCACGGCGAGTTAGTGGCTCGTAACATAAGCGATGCGCCGTATTTTACTCGCATAAAATACAGAGCTCACACAGAAGCTGACAAATATCCTCTGATCATTCAAGCTAATCAACAAAAAATTTACCTTTGGAAAGCTCCTGATCACTTGGAAATTAACCTAAACAACCTATCCCACGACCTTGACAAATTTCGCTTTCTCAGCGAGCGTTGTCTGTACTTTCCAAGCAAACACTTACTTGTAGAAATCATAGAAACAAAAGCCAACCCACAAAAGCAAATAGCTTACTACCTAAAAGTGGAAAATTGACCAGCTAACGGTCCCCTAGGCTTGATTGCTTTGTAAGCAGGTGCAGGTACTGGTAGTTTTCTATTTTAGCGAAAAAAATACACTGCTCTGATGAATTTTTCTCGAGAAAAATTACTTTATCGCAAGCTCAAAGGCAAGGGCTTTTATCCTGCGCACGTGGCTGAGGTAGGTGTATATTTACCTCAAACTTCTAATGTAATCAATTATATCCAGCAAGGAGTTAGAACAACACTCGTGGAAGCCAATCCTTATTACGCCCAAATTATCAAGGACTATTTTGCAGGGCATTGCCACGTTACGCTTCATCAAGTAGCCATTTACGACAGGGAAGGTACTATTGACCTGCACTACTGCGCTGCTTCCAGTTTTGTAAGCACTTTAGAGACAAGTCCAGCGATAGCAAATGACACCTACCAAAAATGCGATGCAGATAAATTTACTGTTCCTGCTAAAAAATTTGATAGCATTGACGATGGCACTATCGATCTACTTAGTATTGATATAGAAGGCTGCGAGTGGTATGTACTCAAACACATGAAAAGCCGACCTGCTGTTATTTCAGTGGAAACCCATGGCAAGCATTATGTTAATCCTTTCATAAGCGAAATTTTGCATTGGATGGAAAAAAACGGCTATCAACTGTGGTACAAAGATAGCAATGATAGTGTATATATTCGCCAAGGACTGTTTGAAATCACTCTTTGGGACCGTTTACAAAATTATTTGACAGAATGGCGCTTAAATTGGCAACGCACAAAAGCTCACTGGAAAAATGTATTTGCTGGCAAGTTGCGGAAACGATAATTTTTATGTGAAATAGGTCTTTGCAGGAAGCTAGGGTAGCACAGCTTTACCAAAAGAACAAGAGCAAGCCAGAACGGTGCTTGTGCTTTTTTAATGAAATTTATTTGCACTTAGTTCAATAAAAATAGCGACCTTTAAAAACAGTCGCTATTTTGAAGAAAGGAGTTACACTGCAAAACTTTCTCCGCATCCACAAGTGCGGGAAGCATTGGGATTGATAAACTGGAAGCCCTTGCCATTAAGACCGTCAGAAAAGTCCAAGGTAGTGCCTGCCAGGTAGAGAAGGCTGCGTTTATCTACCGTAATTTTAATTCCCTTGTCCTCAAAAACGTGGTCGTTAGGTTTCACTGTATCATCAAAGTCAAGGTGATACATCAATCCTGAGCAGCCTCCGCCTTTTACTGCTACGCGAAGGTGATAGTTATCACTTTTACCCTCCTGACGGCGCAATTCTGTAATTTTATTTTTGGCTTTTTCGGTAATGCTAATCATATTTAGCAGGATAGGTTTGGCTTAGTATTCTAACAACAAAGTTAGTCAAATAGTTTCGCTATGAAGCAGACAGGGAGTTATCGCTGGCGCATTTTAGCATTGTTGTTTTTTGCCACTACTATTAACTACATTGATCGACAAGTAATCGGCATTTTAGCACCTACCCTTCAAAAAGAAATAGGTTGGAACGAAGTAGAATATAGTCAAATTGTCATGGCTTTTCAAATAGCTTATGCCTTGGGCATGGCTTCAACGGGTTATTTGTTGGACAGGTTCGGAGTGCGGTTAGGCTTTGCCGTAGCTATTGCCACTTGGAGTTTAGCAGGCATGGCTCATGCTTTGGCGCGTAGTGTAACAGGTTTTGCGGCAGCGCGCTTCATGTTGGGCATCGGTGAAGCAGCTAATTTTCCAGCTTGCCTCAAAACGGTATCCGAATGGTTTCCCTCTAAAGAACGCGCGCTAGCTACTGGAATCTTTAACTCGGGTTCTAACATCGGGGCTATCTTAGCGCCGCTTATCGTGCCATGGATTACCCTACAATTAAGCTGGCAGTGGGCTTTCATTCTCACAGGTGCTCTTGGCTTTGTGTGGCTTCTTTTTTGGCTTCCTTCCTATCGCCAGCCAGAACAGCGCCCTGCTATTCCTACCGCCGAACTTGCCTACATCAAAGAAGAAAAAACCCCCTCTGAAGAAAAAATATCTTGGAGGCAGTTGCTCTCCTTCCGACAAACTTGGACCTTATGCTTTGTCCGTTTTATTACAGATCCGGTTTGGTGGTTTTTCTTGTTTTGGATTCCTAAGTTTTTATATGCCCGGTATAGCTTGCAGCTGCAAGCACTTAGCATGCCGTTAATTGTACTTTTTTTAGTAGCAGACGCAGGCAGCATTGCAGGAGGGTGGCTCTCTTCCTTCTGGTTAAAAAAGGGATACTCTTTAGATTTTGCACGCCGCACTACTTTACTGGTGTGTGCTTTACTTGCCGCTCCAGTAGCACTGGCTTCCCAAATGCCTTCCGCCGCTAGCGCTGTTGCTATAATAGCATTGGCAGCAGCCTCTTATCAGGGATGGTCTGCCAACATTTTTACTATCATCACCGACTTGTATCCTTCTAAGGCAGTGGCTTCTATGTCAGGGCTGGCAGGAATGAGCGGTGCTATAGGGGGAAGCGTGTTTTCCTATCTAATAGGCTACTTGTTAGAAAAAACAGGAAACTACACCCTCATTTTTAGTGCTGCTGGTGTAATATTTGCGCTTGCATGGGCAGTGCTGCGCTTGCTTATCCCTACCTTGCAGCGAATCACTATTAACAATTAAAACAAGCAAATAAGTAATTCTACTCATTTTTCACACACATGGCGCTTGGGGGACAACTAACTATATTGCGGCATTGTTATTGAACTGTGAGGGTATTGTTATAAAGAATAAAATTTATACCTTTACAGTATAGCAATATGAAGATGAAAGGACGATTACAGGTAACTTTCAATGCGGAGCCTCTCCTTTCAAATGGTCGCTTTGTGCGTGGCAATGGTGTTGCTGGGCGGGCTGCCTGCATTTTACTTTGCCTACAATGAAACTCGCCGTTCAATTGAATCCAACGTGCGAGAAACATTGCTACGCGAAACTTCCGTAACGATGGCGGCTATTGACCGCTTTCTTTACGAAAGGCAAAAAGATTTATTTTCATTGACCCAAGACCCGCTACTGCGTTCTCTAAGTGCAGGGCAGGGAAGCGCTCAAATCGCTCTGCTCCAAACTCGCCTCAAAGAGCTGAGCGCCGCTTATCCTCTTTACAAAACCCTTTCTTACTTTGACGTTCAGCGCACTTGTATTGCCGATTCCTACAAAGAAAATATTGGTAAAAAACATACTTTTTCAAAATTTTGGCCTCAACTTCAGCAAAGTGACTTTGCCATAGAAGTTTCTCGCTCTGAATTCTTAAAAATACCCGTCATCCATTTTGCTAGAAAAATTTACGACACTAATAAAAAGCACGCAGGTGTATTGGTAGCACAAGTGGCAATGAGTGAGCTCTATGAGCTGTTTAATCACATCATTACCAGCTTTGGCGCCCAAGAAGAAGAACTGCGCAAAAATCTGGAAATCACGCTAGTAGATGCTGACGGATTCATTTTGTTTTCCAATCAAAACAAGTTTATTGCCCTCACTAAGCGCTACCCCGATATCAAGCTCATAAAAAAACTCATTGAAGAGAGCAACGCTGGCTCGGCAAATCGCTTCTTGAATGCAGAAAAAGAAATCTACGTAATAGATCAACAAAAAGGATATCTCGATTACACGGGCAATGGATGGATCATCATTGCTAAGGCAAGCAAAGATATCATTTTCAAACCTGCCTCCATGCTGAGCGACCGCTATGCACGCATCGCACTGATTGTCTGCAGCATCGGTGTGGTAATTGCCATTGTGGTGGGAAGATACTTTGCCCAACCTATTGTGTCGCTTCACCAAGCAGCCGAAGAAATGGCGCAAGGAGAATGGAACGAAATTATTTCTGATGACAGCATGTTCAGAAGGCGGGATGAAATTGGCGAGCTAGCTCGCAGCTTCCGCCACATGTCCTACCAACTGGACAAGAAAATAAAGGAACAAAAAGAATTAAACTTACAACTTCGCCTCAAGTACGAAGAAGTTCAACAAAAAACCGAAGAAATTCAAAGTCAGAATGAGAAAATTGCCCAACAAAAAGACGAAATAGAAAAAGCTTTATCAGAAATCAAGCAAAAAAATAAAAATATTACCGCCAGTATTAACTACGCCCAGCGCATCCAATCGGCGATGCTGCCAGAGAAAGAAGCCATCCGTCGGTGCTTTGAACAAGTGTTTATTTTTTACAAACCTAAAGATATCGTCAGTGGGGATTTTTACTGGTTTCGCCAAACGGTAAACGGTCAAGGCGAGCCCATTGCAGTGATGGCAGTGGTAGATTGCACAGGACATGGAGTTCCAGGGGCGCTCATGTCCGTGATAGGCAATAACTTGCTTCACCAAATAGTAGTCATGGAAGGTATATTAGACCCTGCTCAAATTATCAGAAAAATGGACGTAGGTGTTATCAAAACTCTTAAGCAAGATACTGCTTCTAGCAATCGCCAAGACGGAATGGATATTTCTATCATTACCTATAATCACCAGCATCGGCAGTTAGTTATTGCCGGAGCCCATCAATCAGCTTACATTGTGCGCCAAGATACTTTGCACGAAATCAAAGGAGATAAGTTCTCCGTAGGCGGCATCATAAATACTAAAACTTCTCGCACTGTACACAATCACTACTGGCAGTGCTTGCCTGGCGACATGCTCTACCTTTGTACCGATGGCTATACCGACCAATTCGGCAATGCCGATGGAGGTGCTCATCCAGTTAAACTGGGCAAAAAATTCTTCCGCCAACTTCTCAAAGACATTTACCAAGCTGATTTAAACCGCCAAGAAGCCATCCTTGCAGAAACTTACGAGATGTGGCGCGGCTCTGAAGAGCAAACCGATGACATTACTATCATCGGCATCCGATTCTAAATCTAGAAAAAAATTTGCTGTGCTAGGCGGTACGTATTGCTATGGGCTTCTATAATGTCGGCAAGGCGAGGAGAATACCCTCCCCCCATGCTTACCGCAACAGGCAGACGATTGTTTTTGCAAGTTTGCAATACAAACCTATCTCTTTCGCGGCAGCCTTGTAAGCTTACCGCTAGTTTGCCTAGTTTATCAGTGGCTAAAATGTCCACTCCCGAAATATAAAATGCAAAATCGGGCTGGAAGCGGTCAATAATCTGAGGCAGCGCGTTATACAATGTTTTTAGGTAGTAAGCATCATCAGTCCCATCTGGCAGACCAATATCCCAGTCAGATAGTTCTTTTTGCAGAGGGTAATTGCGCTCACCGTGCATGCTAAAAGTAAAAACGCTAGGTTCACGGGCAAAAATTTGTGCAGTTCCATTGCCTTGATGCACATCTAAATCAATGATGAGAATTCGTTGGGCTAGCTGCCTGTTAAGCAAGTAATGCGCTGCAATGGCTACGTCGTTGAGCAAACAAAATCCTTCACCGCGATTGGTGAAGGCATGGTGCGTTCCTCCAGCAATGTTCATGGCAATGCCATGCTGTAAAGCATATAAAGCCGCTTGAATGGTGCCTTGTACAATAGTAGTTTCTCTTTCTACCAAAGAAGCTGACAAGGGAAAGCCCGTGCGCCGAATTTCACTTGGGGATAGTTGAAGAGTTTTGAGTTTGTGCCACCACTCTGAAGAATGAGTCGCTAAAATATCTTGCTCATTCACTGGAGAAGGAGTGAAAAAATTTTCATCTTTGGCAGTACCTTCATACAGTAACTGCTCAGGTAGTAAAGAATACTTTTCCATCGGAAAGCGATGCCCTTCGGGCAAAGGATGGTGATACACTGGCGACCAAGCTATTTTTAGCATACTAACATATCGTTTGTCGCGGCAAAATGTTTACATCTCCTGCCTACAAATGAGTACCTTAGCACAAAATAAAATTTTTCCGCTATGATGGTCAAAGTCTTGGTGGCAATGGCATGGCTGTGGGGCTTACTGGCTCAAAATGACATTGGAGACATAGCAGCCATCAATCGCCTTAAGCGCGAGGCAGAAATAGCCTTCCATAATAAATTCTGGAATACAGCCATTGACAAATACAGAACCCTTATTGACCGCTACCAAGTCAAAGAGCCAGCGGTATTTCTCAATTTAGCACATGCTTACTTCCAAATAGCTGATTATGAAATGGCGCTGCAGTATTACGAACAAGCTGCCAGAATAGAAGACAGGCAAATACAAACAATTGCCTTCCAACAGGCAGCTATCATAAAGGCACAAAAAGGAGAAATGGAAGAAGCACTTAAATACTTGCGCCGCAGCTTGAGGGCTGCACCCACCAATCAAGCTGCCCGCCACAATTATGAAGTAGTTTATGCCCTTTGGCTAAAGCAAAAACAACAAGGAGGGCAATCGCAAACCCATCAAGAACAGTCTTCACAAAACCAAAACCGCCAACAACAGCAGCAAAATGCCACCAGGCAAGAACAAAATAGCAATTCTGGCTCAGGAGAAGAAAATCAGCAAGATAACTCTCAAGGAGAGGAAAGCCAACCCAGCAATACCCAATTGCGAAGCCGTAGGCTGGAGAAAATTAATATGACGGAAGAGCAAGCAAAAAACATTCTCGAAGCTATTCGCAACAATGAAGTGCAATACCTGCAACAATTGCAGCGGCGAATTACTCGCCCACCAGATAGAACTAAACCAGACTGGTAAGAAGCTCAATCACATACGTTGCTAATATAAGTGAGCATTTGAGGATTGAGAATTCGAATTTTTCGCTTATCAATGCTAATAATATTGGCATCGCGTAGCTCAGAAATGACGCGAATAGCAGTTTCTTTTACCGTTCCCACAAAACTTGCCAAATCTTCGCGAGTAAGAGTAATAGCATGGTCTTCTTCCGTAGAGGCGTTGGCAAGCAGTAAGAGAGCCTCTGCGATTCGGCTGCGAACAGGTTTATAGGCAATATCGCTTAGCTTTGCTTCTGCTTCGTCTGCTTCTTTGCAAATGAGTTCCATCAAGGCTTGGTAAAAGTCGTTGTTATTGCGCAACAAGGCAAAAAAATCCGCTTTGGGAATGATACAAATGCGACATTCTTCCAACGCAATAGCCGAATACGGATAACGGCTTTTGAGAATCAGAGAGCGATAACCGAGAAAATTGCCTTCTTGCGCAATGCGAATGATTTGCTCTTTGCCGTTGGCAACTGATTTGCTCAGCTTCACCATACCGCTGTTGATGCAGTAAAGTGCAGCTGGTACATTGTTCTCTACGAAAATGTACTCCCCTTTGCGAAATACTTGCGTAGATTTGTTGGAGTTGATTTGTTCAGTTTCAGCTACTTGGCAAAAACTGAACAAGGATTGGCTCCTACTTTTGCAGTTTTTGCAAATCGGTCCTACAGCGGATTTCATGTGATTTTGTAAGTTGAAGCTTGTAACTCAAATTTACAAAACCACACTTCAAAAAGAAAGATTATTTTTTAAGAATCATTACTGGTACTGTAGAGCTGTAGGTGAACTCCTTACTTACGCTGGGCTCGAAAAGCCGTTCAATAAAACTGCGCCTTTGGTTGAGAATTACTAACATATCGGTTCTGTGTTGGTGGATGTACTGGCGTATTCCCGAGGGCACTGTATCGGCATGGTGCAGAACGAACTCAATGCGCGTAGCAGGAGTGTGATGGTAAATTTCTTTGAGCTTTTCTAGCCGGTAGCGGTCCTTTTCTTCTTCTGCTTCGTCGGTGGTGATGTGCAGGCACGTCAGCAGGCTGCCAAAGAACTTACCAAAGTCCAGTAAATTGTCGATAACTGCCGTATCTGCTTTGTCAAAGTCGGTGGCATATACAATGTGTTGCAAACCTTGATAAGTTACCTTTTGGGGAACGATGATAATAGGGCAGGTAACCTGCTCAGCTACGGCACCCGCAATAGACCCTAAAATAATTTTTTCCAATCCACTTGCGCCTTTGGTACCCATTACTACGAGTTGATACTCGTTTTGATGCACCATCTCACCGATATCATCTGCTACTAAACCCAATTTTACCAGTGTTTTGACTGTCAAAGAAGTGCCATCCGCATATCTTTTATCGGCCAATTTTTCTTTTAAGTTTTCTAGGCGTTCACTCCAATAAAGTTCTTGGTCGTTAATTTGGGCATTGAGATAGCTAGGGTCGATGGTAGCAAATTGCGCTTCTGTCAATACGTAGAAACCGTGATAAAGAGTAATTTCTGAACCTGTGCGCAGAGCGATCTCTACTGCATAATCCAGAGCACTCAGTGAGTTTTCCGAAAAATCAACGGGTACGAGTATTTGCATGCGCCCTTGTTTTGGCGTAAGTTGGAGAAGATTCATAGGCTACTGCTTTACAATTTGCCAAATATACTTCAACGGCTGTTAGGTTGCCAATGACTTTTGTCATACTTCAACTGACTTTGTTTTTAGTTTTCCACTTTTCCTTTAAGCGGTTAAACCACACCAGGTAAGCATCGGCATCAAACAAACGGGAGTCGCGTTGAGCTTGTCGGAAAAACCAAAGTCCGAATAAAAACAGTACTGCATCGGCTACCCAAGCGCCAAAAACTACTGAAGTGGCTCCCTCTTTAGCGTACTGCCCGCCAGAAATGTTAATGACGTAGAAAACAATAAAAAAGATAATCGAAACCAACACGGGAACGCCCAAGCCACCACGTTTGATAATGGCTCCTAAAGGAGCCCCGATGAGAAACATCATTAAACAGGCTACAGACATAGTAAAGCGCTGATGCTGCTCGAGGCGGAAATTGCGGCGCTCTTTGTCAAAGTACTGGATGCGTTCTAAAGCAATGCTAGCTAGGGACTCTATATTGCGCGCTTTGGTAATGGCTCGTTCAAAGAGGATGTCTACATCTGCGGTAGTAATGGAGTCCTTCCAATGCAGGAAATGGGGTGGTACGGTATCTTTGGGATTGGCGCGGTATTTCTCGCGGTCAGGCTGAAACTGATAATCGTAATAGGGCTTTAAGTCGTTGAAAAGAGGACGTTGATAGTTTAGCCATTCCTTGTCCAAAGAATCCGCTACTATATCAAGTTCTTTTACATTTTTCATGATTTTGTGGGAGAGAAAAAGTTCTTCATCGGTTTTCTGCATGCCAAGTGCGGCTAGAGAAAAAACGAACTTGGCTTGCTCGAAACGGTCGCGGATAAACTCGTGGTGATCGAGCGCCTGCCCAAAGTACTCTGAAAAGCGGTTGCCGTTCCAAAGTTCCATTACCAAAAAGTTATTGTTCATGATGGTGTAAATCTTGCCCGAATCGGCTAAGATGACATCGGTATTACCCCGCTGGCGCGTGTGATCGTAAATCATTACTCCGTATACTAAACTATCGGAGTGGCGCGATTTGCGCTCAATTCGAATTCGATAATCGGGCAAGTCGGTGTAAAAACCTCCTTCTTTAAACTCAAGAGCGGGTTTCTTTTGCCGCACATCGTACATGAGGCTGTATGCTTTTAAATTGGCATAGGGAGCAAAGTAATTGTTGAACAAAAATGCCCCTAGCATAATTAGCACTGCATAAATGCCCATGGGCAACATGAGCCGAGTCAGGGGAATACCTGCTGCTTTTACCGCCGTAATTTCTGAGTGTTCGCCTAGATTGCCAAAAGCCATCAGGGAAGCCAGCAACACCGCCAACGGCAAGGCTTGAGGAGTGAGCACTAACCCAAAGTAAAAAAATAGCTTGGCGTACACTTCCCAGCCCAAATCCTTGCCGACCAAATCTTCAAAGTACTGCGACATGACAAACATCAGCAGAATAAACAGCACCACCCCGTAACTGAGCAAAAAGATGCCGTAAAATGCCTTGCTGACCAGTTTGTCTATCTTCGTAAAGCGCCACATAGCTCCCTATGCAAGCGCAAAGCTAACTGGCTTTTATAATAGCTGTTGGGTCAGGGACGTTAATCTTTGTCAATTCGGCTAAACAAATACAACATTTCTCTTGCAATAAGGCGGCAGGTTGCGTCGTAAACAGCCGTTTCTTGGGGCGTCCCATCTGACTTTTTAGGGTCTTCATAGCCGTGATAAAGGCGCAAAGCAGCCCCCCGCACGATAGGACAGGCTTCATCGGCTTGGGAGCAGACTAAAACAGCTGCAAAGTCCCTTTGGGGATTAGCCGCATCGCTATATACCTTTGAAAACAAAGCAAGAGGAGAGGTTTCCTGAGCATAGGTTAGATGGTAAATGGGATTGGTGGGAGTGATGAAACCATTTTTAACTATTTGGAAACCAACGCGTTGCAGAGCAGCTATTGTGCGTTCATTACACGCAGTAGCTTCCGTACCTCCTGAAAAGGTTTGCAGTTTCTCCCTAGAAATGCCGTAGTACATAGCGCCTACTTGTGCCCATACTTGCGCTAACTGGCTGCGGCGCGAGTTATGCGTACATATAAAATTCAACTGAACTGCTTTGTTTTGCTTGAGTTGCTCACTGATATAACTGGCAAGGACATGTAAATTTTCCTTTCGCTCTTGGCTAATAAGTTCAAACTCGTTTTCAATTTGACGACAATATTGTTCGATAGTGGGCAAAAGCGTTTGAGCAGTAGCTAACATATTAGAAAAATAGTAAAAGCTAATTACAAGCAAAAGAGTTCTCATGGCGCAAGGGTTTCAGCAAAACACTTGTAGTGTAATCTTGTACAAACCTACAAAATGGCTTGCGCGCCTGTATTGCCCAAAGGTTAATTTTTTGTAGCCAATTACAACCCTAGCCCAATTCGGAAAGCATTAGCAATTCCTTGCTGATCTTGCAGCAATAGCACGTAATCAACGCGAAAGAGTTTAAAGATCCGTTCAATGCCTAAAGTAAGTTCTGCATATCCTTGTAATTGAGGCGTATACAGACCATGAAAGCCAATTACTTCCTGCCAGCGAAGTTTTTTCAGCAGCGGTATCTTGTTGAAAAGAAAGCCGTTGAAGTGGTGTTCTGCATGAATTTCCGCAAACATTTCCTTTGTGCTAAATTGGTAGTAAGGCAAAGCGCGAAAACTTCTCAAATCAGAAGGATTAAAAATAGTTTGCGTTGTGCTAAAATGTTTGTAGTCCATAAATTGGACTTGCTTATTGTTAAAAAAACCACCCGCCGCTACCTCGTATTCCAAACTTCCTAGCATGCCAAGGTTAATTAAATCTTCTACAGATAGCTGCCACACGTCAAAGCGGGTGCCACCGATCCCTTTGCGGTAGTGTAGTACAAAGGTAGGGTAAGGAGAACCTAAAAAGATTCGCCGGTTGGGGAAAGTGCGGTATTGAGCTCCAGGCTGGTAGCTAACTCGCATTTCCACTAAAAAAGCATGATGCGCTATAAAAGAAGGAGCGTTATTGAGTGGATTTTGCGGGTCGTTACTGGTAAACTCTCGATGAGGAAGGTCGCGTTGCCAGAAACGAGGCAAATCATCAGCATTAGTAAGGGGGCTGCGCCGCTCCCACTGAAGAGATGCCTGCAAGTTCAACCCTCTGGCTACTTCCATGCCACTTTGCAGCAATCCATACGCCTTTTCGTAGAGCTTCATAAAATTTTGTTCTGCCCAGAGAGTGTAACTAGTGTTGTGGGAGAAAGGTATTGCATGAGGGTGAAACTGCACGGCGCGGTTGCCTACTTCTGCCTGTACATAGAAGCGATTAAGGGCATTGAAGCGGTGTGAAAATCCTATACTGCCATAAAAACGCTGTAGAGTAAATCCGTAGTGCACATTGCTCAACAGAGAAGTATAGCGGGTGCGCGTGCTATCATAGCTGTTGAACTTCAAATTCACGTCTAAAGCCCAGCCCTCTACCGTGTTAAATTGTATTCCGTTGATAGGAGGAGAGATATCCAAACTCATCCTGCGAGAAGATTTGTTGTAGCGATAGCCTGCCAAAATGTTGAGCAAGGTAAACTTGTTGCTCACTGCATCTATGGAATCCTTATAGGCTGGCGACTCTACTACCCTTCTGATGCTGTCTTTGAGCACGTAGTCGCGTTGTTCTTCTTCAGTTAATGGGATGGGACGCACCTGCTCCCAATAGGCACTGTCTGTTTGGTTGGCTTCTTGCTCCACTTTGATGAGCTCACCTTTGAAAAAATTCTTGTCATAAGGCTGGTCAAGACTTGCTACATTGGCAGCGCTATCTGCAGGGGCTATTTTTTTATCTGTTTTAGAAGATTTTTTTTGCCAAGTAGTCGGATTTTTTCTCGTCAAACGCGCTGAGCTGGCAGGTGCTTTTTGCAGAGTGGACGTAGTCTTTCCAGTAGAGGATCCTACTGAGGAAGTTGTGTAGTACTTGGAAGGAAGTTTGTAAGAAGAAAAGACACCCGTATAACTGCCTGAAAATTTCAACTTTACTCCAAAAAAACTAATGCTTCCGCTGCCTTCAATGACTTGCGTGCTGGGCATCCACACTTGTTCAGTAACGGGAATGTACTGCTGGCGAATGCGCAAAGTGTCAATAAAATCTACACCTGCGTCGCGCGTAATATAGAGATCCGTGCTGTGAATGCGCCAGGTGCTGTCTTGAATATAGATAAATCCGCTAAATAAAGGAGCGCCTTTCATGCGTGGAATAACTTGAATTTTATTGACCACCACGTTTTTATCTCGAAATTCGCCTAAATACTTGTAGCGATAGTGTACCATTGCAGTGGAAGCAATAGGAGAGATAAAATTGCGGTCAGCAATGCTGGGCAGTGAATTTTCATAAAGGTTGAACTTGAAGGCTAAAGCCGTATTCCAGCTAAATCCTCGGTTATTGCCACTGACCTTAGAAGCAATCATTACTTCTTTTTCCTTGTCGGGTGCTTCAAAATAGTATCGCGAAAGGGACTCGGAAAGGTAAATAATACCTGAACGGTCCTTGTCCAGTCCAGGAATAGTTACCTGCCGTCCTAGAATTTTTTTCGGGGCATTGATAATGCGCTGCAATCCTTTAATATATACTTGACACTCAAAGCGCTCTACTTGGTGAAGATAAAATTTTCGCATGCGTTGGGCAGCGCGTATGATGGCATATGCGGGGTCTTCATCGCGGCTGTTTATTTCTACTTCCTTGAGCACTATCGGCTGAGGTTTCATTTGTACCTCAAGAGTTATCACTTGTCCTTTCACAAGATTTACTTCTCGCGTTTCGGTTTGGTAGCCCAAATAGCGAAACACAATGCGCTTTTTGCCTTCGCTTACTTCTAAAAAATATTCTCCTTGCGCATTAGTAGTGGTGCCGTTAGTAGTGCCTTCTTCAAACACAGTAAGGTGAGGCAATGGCTGATTCTGTTCATCTGTTACGCGTCCGCGAATCCGTTGAGCTTGAGCAGTAAAGAAAATTGACAACAACCATGTAAAAGCCAATAAATGTTTCATCGGTGTGCTGGAAAGGTATTTTGAAAATTACTCCTTTGTGTGCAAAGTCGCATGCTAAAAGAAATACTGTCGCAAATTTTTACTGCTCAAAAAAATGCCGCTGCCTGCCCGTGCAAGCAACGGCAAGGGGAAGGTAAATAGCGCAGGCTAAAACTTAATGCTTAACTGCGCCAAAAAATTAGTTCCTGCCTGAGGAAAATAAAAGTTTTCGTAAATGGCTTGCCCTCCGCTGAGGTAGCCAAACGTGTAGCCATTGCTTTCGTAAAGATGGTTAAAAAGATTGTTTACCAGCAAATGAAGTCCGAGCTCACGGCAATACTTTGGCTGCAGTAAGTAGCTTACGCGCAGGTCATTGGTCAGGTAAGGGTCTAAGCTACGGGTTAGGTTTTGAGTGTTATCTAAATACTGACGGCTTACATACTTTGTCAGCAGAGAAATTTGCAAACAGGTCATAGGTTGATAATGTAACTGGGAAGCGGCTATGAGAGAAGGGGAGAAGGCAATATCGGTGTTGCGGTGCTGAATAGCCACCTGTTTGCCTTTGTCATAGTCATCCAGATACTCGGTAAAAGCGCGGATTTTATTGCGGCTAAAAGTGGCATTGCCTTCCCACTTCCATTTGGGAGTAATCTGCCACGAACCTACCAGCTCAATGCCAGCGCGGTAACTATCGGGAATGTTTTGGCGAATATAAGCTCCCACATCATTGACACTTCCAGTGAGTACCAGTTGATTGCGGTAATACATGTAGTATATGTTCGCATTAAAAGACCATGGTCCTAGCATGCCGCTATAACCTGCTTCAATGTTGTGCAACTGTTCGGGAAGGGGGCGACTAGCAGGGCTGCTTTGGGTGAAGTCGTCGCGGTTAGGCTCGCGGTGGCCTACTGCATAAGAAGCGTACCATTCAGAGGCTCCTTTCGCATAGCGAATGCCTGCTTTGGGATTGAAAAATAACAGCTGTGCGGTTTGGGTCACGTTTTCCAGTCGGTTGTCATAGCCGAGAAAATCATAAACAATGCCGCGCAATTGCAAATCGCCGAAGGCAAACAGACCTTCCTTCAGTTGCCATGTAGCTCGGGCATAAGCATTGATATCGTCTTTTACGGCATCGTTGTCATAGTATCGGTGGCGAATTTGGCTATTGCCTGCAAACCTTGCCCAGATGACTTCGCCAAAATGCTTGCCTTGGTAGCGGTTGGCGGCTCCTCCTAGTTGAAAATCTATCACGGGAGCCCCTGCGCGAAGCAGTGGACTTTGGTAGTCTAACCGCCAAGCAATGCCGTAAAAATGGTTGTCAAGCCAACGACGTCGAATGATATCGCTTTGGGTGATGGTTTGATTGCCAATTTGAATGGGATTTATTAAATACTTCGACAGGTGATCATCGGGTCGGTACTGTTCGTAGTAGCCTTTGCCGCGCGTATAGTGCAAAGTACTCCGCCACTTCCAATTTTTGCCTATGCTAGTTTGCCAAATGAGTTGGTAGTGATCCTGCTGGTAATTATCTGTTTCATTGTCGTAAGTTTGGGAGTTATAGCGTCGGTTACCTTTGCGCAACTCTTCTTCTGGCACTCCATACCATGCCTGGTAGGTATGTTCTTTGCCGCTCCAAATATTTGCCCTCAGGCTGCCTTTTCCCAAAAGGTACTCCCCTGATAGAAAGAAAGATTTAAGGTCAGAAAAAGCACGGTCAATAAACCCATCAGAAGTAATTTTAGAGAGCCTGCCCGTCATTTTGAAGCGCTGTGCCAAAAGCCCCGAGTGAACTACTACATTGTGCCGCCAAGTATTAAAGGAACCAAAGCTATTGTTGATTTCTACCGAGGCTTGGTCTTCTGGAGTGAGGGTAGTGATATTGACACTAGCACCAAAAGCCCCTGCTCCATTGACAGAAGTGCCTACCCCTCGCTGTATTTGAATCTGTCCTATGGAGGTGGCAAAATCGGGCATATTGACCCACCAAACTCCTTGCGACTCTGCATCATTTAAAGGTACGTCGTTAATGGTAACGTTAATGCGCGTGGGGTCGCTGCCGCGAATGCGCATTCCTGTATAACCAATGCCCGCTCCCGCGTCGGAGGTAGTAACCATAGAAGGAGTAAAATTGAGCAGAATGGGCAGGTCTTGTCCTAAATTTTGCGGAGCTATGTCTTTTTTAGACACGATTGTTTTTGTGATGGGATAGAGGCGCGTACCGAATACATTTACTTCACGTGCCCAAATTGCTGCTGGCTTCAAGCTGACCGACAAAGTTACATCTTCTTGTAAATCAATGCTCTGCTCGTAGGTGTGATATCCAATAAAAGACACCTGCAACAGGTAGTTACCTGCTGGCAAGTTGTTAAATGTAAAATTTCCTTCTTCATCGGTAGCCACGCCTTTACTTGTTTGTTTTAACACTACCGATGCACCAGTAAGCGGTGTTCCTTCTTCAGCAGAAGAAACGTTGCCTTTGATGGAAAACTGAGCCCATAAGAGAGTGGGAAACAGGGCTGCTACAGCAGTGGAGATGTGTTTTTTCATGGTTTCCGTCAGTGTTTAGGTAGAACAACAACCGACGGTGCCCCGTGAAAGGAAGGAAGGCAGTTTAGGCGTCAAGCAACGCCTAACTGAAGTGCTTAGATGTAAACTCCCTACGCAGGCATTACCCTGGTCAGGTTCTACGGGTATCATCTCAGCCTCCTTGCCAATGGCACAGGAAACACCCCGGTGAGCCGTTTGCTCCTTGCAAAGTTAGCCAAAAATGTTCATTAAAAAAATTTCAAGAGGTGCGCAAGCTAATCTCTTCGCCTGCACAACCTAAAACTTTCAAACAGCCCTCAACAAATTCAATTCTTATCAATTCCTTCGAGCTGGCTGGCTTGATTCTTTTTCTATGCTTGTAAATTTGACCCAGCATAGCTTTCAAAACTAATCTGAATGAGAACGATTATCGTTGCTTTTGTCGGTGTGTTAGCATTGAGCAGTTGCACCTCTGCAGTAAAAGAAAACCAACTGCCTACCGATAGCACCACTGTGCACCTACGTCCTCGGTTCCATTTTACGCCTCAAAAGTTTTGGACTAACGATCCGAACGGGTTGCTCTACCACCAAGGAGAATTTCATTTGTTTTTCCAGCACAACCCTTATGACAAGGTATGGGGGCATATGCACTGGGGGCATGCCATCAGCAATGACTTACTTCATTGGCAAGAACTGCCCATTGCCATTGCAGAAGATAGCGCAATGATTTTTTCAGGTAGCGCAGTGGTGGACCAAAAAAACACCGCAGGTTTTGGGGAAAATGCCTTTGTAGCGTTTTACACCGCTCATCGCATTTTAGACCCCGCTCATCCAGACCATTACCGACAAACTCAATGCCTTGCCTACAGCACCGACAAAGGACGCACTTGGACCAAATACGACAAAAATCCAATCTTAGATCTGGGCAAAAAAGACTTTCGCGACCCCAAGGTATTTTGGCATGAAGAAAGTCAAAAATGGATTATGGTAGTCAATCTACCTACTGAACGCAAAACGCAATTCTACGGCTCTAATAACCTTAAAAATTGGCATCTGCTTAGTGAATTTGGTCCAGAAGGCAACACGGCAATTCCATGGGAATGCCCTGACTTATTTTCTCTGCCTGTTGAGAATCAGCCTGGCAAGCAAAAATGGGTACTGCTCATCTCCGCTGAAGGACCTTACCCCGGCTTTCAAGGTATGCAATACTTTGTAGGTGATTTTGATGGAGTAAGGTTCAAGAATGACAACCCTCCTGATAAACCTTTATATGTGGATTATGGACGCGATTATTTCGCTGCCGTTACATTTAACCACACTCCCAACAATCGCCGCGTGTTACTAGGCTGGCTGAGCAACTGGGCATATGCCAATCAAGTGCCTACTCATCCTTGGCGCAACGGTATGGCATTGCCTCGCATGCTATACCTACAAAAAGAACCCGAAGGCTATCGGCTTTTGCAGCAACCCATCCCAACAGTTGATTTCCTTGCTCGCTCTGCTATTAAGCACGTGAATATAGACCTGCACCGCATAGGTGAACTGGAAATTACTACTCCCAACCGCGAAAACGACTTTTACGACGCAGAGGGTACTTTTGAATTTGCTGATGATGCTGTATTTGGATTCAAAATATTTAAAAGCGATACCGAAGAAACCGTTATCCGCTACAACGCTGCTCGCAAAAAGCTCTACCTAGATCGCAGTCGCTCTGGAAATACTACCTTTAGTCCTAAATTCACCACGCTGGATAGTGTCGATATTGATACCAATGGTGAGCCCTTGGCGTTGCGCGTAATTTTTGACCGCAGCACAGTAGAAGTATTTGCCCAAAAAGGACGCTACGTAATGAGCAACGTAGTATTTCCTTCTGTGAAAAGCCGTGGCGTATCGGTGTTTGCAGAAAAGGGCAAAGGCAGGGTGCGCTTAGTAAATGCCTCTTTCCGCGACCTTATGGCAGAAAACAACCGATAAATCACCAGCGCAACGACAACAAAAATCCTAAACATTTTTAGCCTACCTTTGCCCAAGAGTTTTGCTTTTTTGCTCAAATACATGGAAGCGCTTCCCACTGTAGAAACAGCCATTAAGTTAGGGTTACTGCCTGAGGAGTTTGACCGCATTTGCCAGTTGTTAGGTCGCACGCCCAATTTTACAGAGTTATGCCTTTATTCAGCCATGTGGTCAGAGCACTGCTCTTACAAAAATTCCATTGTGTGGCTCAAGCAGTTGCCCAAGGACTCCCCGCGCATGCTGGCAAAGGCGGGCGAGGAAAATGCTGGCATTGTGGACCTAGGCGATGGGCTTGCATGTGCTTTTAAGATTGAGAGCCATAATCATCCTTCTGCTATAGAACCCTACCAAGGAGCCGCTACAGGAGTAGGAGGCATTAATCGCGATATTTTTACTATGGGCGCTCGCCCTATTGCCCAACTGAACTCCCTGCGCTTTGGCAATTTAAATACGGACCGCACCCGATGGCTAGTTCGAGGAGTAGTAAAAGGAATTGGCGACTACGGCAATGCCTTTGGCGTGCCTACAGTGGGCGGAGAGGTGTATTTTGATGATTGTTATCAAATCAATCCTTTGGTCAACGCTTTTTCAGCGGGTATCCTGCGCACTGACCGAATTGCAAGAGCCATTGCCTACGGAGCAGGAAATCCCGTTTTTATAGTCGGTTCAGCAACAGGCAAGGACGGCATTCACGGAGCTTCCTTTGCTTCTGAAGATATTAGCGAAAAATCCACTGAACGACTGCCTGCCGTGCAAGTGGGCGACCCTTTTCAAGAAAAACTACTGCTTGAAGCCACTTTAGAAATTATCCAAACAGGTTGCGTCATTGGCATTCAGGACATGGGCGCAGCAGGGCTCATTTGCTCTACTTCCGAGATGAGCGCCAAAGGAAAGCACGGCATGAAAATTTGGTTAGACCGCGTCCCCACTCGCCAGTCTAATATGAAGCCTTTTGAAATTTTGCTTTCCGAGTCTCAAGAACGCATGCTCGTGGTGGTGCAAAAAGGGAAAGAAAGCCTTATTAAAGAAATCTTTGACAAATGGGACCTAAACTGCGCCCAGATTGGCGAAGTAATCGACCAAGATAGACTCTTGTTTTACATGAACGGCGAACTAGTAGCCGATGTCCCTGCTTCTAGCTTGGTAGTGGGTGGGGGAGCTCCTCAATACCATCGAGAGTATCGAGAGCCAGCCTACTACCAAGAATACAAAAAATTTGACATCAATTCAGTTCCCGACCTAAAAAGTAGTCAAGAAATTGCACAAGTGGGCAAATTTCTCATCGCCCATCCTAACATCTGTTCTCGTCGATGGATTTACGAGCAATATGATAGTATGGTAGGCACAGCCAACGTAGGAAGTACTACCCCTTCCGATGCGGCTGTGGTAAACATTAAGGGCACGGATAAAAATATTGTCATCACGGTAGATTGCAATAGCCGCTATGTCAAAGCGGATCCTGAACAAGGCTGTGCTATTGCTGTTGCCGAAGCAGCTCGAAACATTGTCTGCACGGGAGGGCAGCCTATTGCCATTACTAATAATCTCAACTTTGGCAATCCTTACGTTCCAGAAGTGTATTGGCAATTTGTGGGCAGCATTTTGGGCATGAAAAAAGCCTGCGAGCGGTTAGGCACTCCTGTAACAGGCGGTAATGTGAGTTTCTACAACCAAAGCACGCCTAAATCAGGCAATGGAGGAGTAGAATTTGCCGTCTTTCCCACTCCTACCATTGGCATGCTAGGCATTTTAGAAGGCTGGCAAAACCGCATGACGCTCCATTTCAAACAAGCAGGAGATTTGATTTATCTCATCGGTCAAGCCCAAAACGATATTGCCAGTTCAGAGTATTTGTACTCCTATCGCGGTGTAAAAGCCTCCCCTGCCCCTGCTTTTGACTTAGAAACCGAATATGCGCTCCAGCAGTCAGTAGCTGCTGTGATTGGCAGCAAACTAGTCCAATCAGCTCACGATGTTTCAGAAGGCGGTCTATGGGTTTGCCTTACTGAGTCGGCTATTCACGGCAAACGAGGCTATCAAATCCAACTGCCTCAGGATAGTTCCATTCGCACAGATGCTTATTTATTTGGAGAAAGCCAAAGCCGCGTAGTGGTAAGTGTAAGCCCCGAAAAGCAAGCAGCTTTCGAAGCCCTCTTGCGCCAACGAGAAACGCCTTTTACTTTGCTGGGCAAAGTGCGAGAGGACGGAAAAATTATCATCAATGGACAAGAAATTACCACAGTTGAGGAAGTTACCGAGCTTTATGAAGGCACCCTGCCAAAGTACTTGGATTAATTGCTGGCAAAATTATTTAGGCTCGTTTTTCCTTTGCAACTTCTTTTTTGCACCTGACTGTTTTACCTACTTCACTTTGGTTTGATATGGAAAAGATCGACAAAGTAGCTGTAATTGGCGCTGGCACCATGGGCAATGGCATTGCTCACGTATTTGCTCAATTTGGCTATCAAGTGCGCCTAATGGACCTTTCAAGCCAAGCCCTACAAAAGGCGTTGGAAACCATTTCTAAAAATTTTGACCGCCAAATTGCTAAAAATCTTGTTACAGAGCCTGAAAAACAGGCAGCCTTAGCGCGAATACAAACCTACACCCAGTTAGAAGAAGCCGCTAAAGAGGCAGATTTGGTAGTGGAGGTAGTAACCGAAAATGCAGAGATCAAGCATCAAATTTTTGCGCAATTAGATAAAATCTGTCCGGCGCATGCCATTTTAGCAAGTAATACTTCATCTATTTCCATTACACACATTGCAGCAGCCACTCGGCGTCCTGAGCAAGTCATCGGCATGCATTTTATGAATCCCGTGCCAGTGATGAAATTGGTGGAAGTGATTCGCGGTTATGCTACTTCTAAACCAGTAACCCAAACCATCATGGAAGTTGCTCGGTCGTTGCAAAAAACGCCAGTGGAGGTGAACGATTATCCAGGATTTGTTTCCAATCGCGTTTTGATGCCCATGATTAACGAAGCCATTTACGCCTTGTTTGAGGGAGTAGCTGGCGTTGAGGAAATAGATACCGTCATGAAATTGGGCATGGCTCATCCTATGGGTCCTCTCCAGCTTGCCGATTTCATAGGGCTTGATGTGTGCAAAGCCATTTTAGAAGTGCTCTACGAAGGATTTGGCAATCCAAAATACGCTCCTTGTCCCTTGCTTGTGAACATGGTGCGGGCAGGACATCTGGGAGTCAAATCGGGAAGAGGTTTTTACGAATATCAGGGAAAGGAAATGAAAGTGGCATCGCGTTTTGCTCTCCTTGCTGAAAGGAAATAAAAAGTCCGAGGCTTTGCTACATTGTTACAAAGTGCACTTTTGCCAGTTTCACTTAAAGCCTAATTTCTCCCGTACGCGGTCGAGGACTTGTTGAGCAATGCGGCGTGCTTTGGCTTCTCCTTTTTCCAGCTCGGCTTCAAGAGCAGCGCGGTTGGACATGTAATAGTTGAATTTTTCTCTTTCTGTGGCAAATTTATTTACAATGAGCTCAAAAAGCTCTTGCTTAGCAGTGCCGTAGCCATAGTGTCCTGCCAAGTATTTTTCTCGCATGGCTTGTGCTTGGTCAGGGGAGGCAAGTAATGAATAGAGCTTAAACACCGTGCAGGTATCTGGATTTTTAGGCGCTTCTAAAGGCGTGCTGTCGGTTTTGATGCTCATTACCTGCTTGCGGAGTTCTTTCTCTGGCAGAAAAACGTCAATGGTGTTGTGGTAGGATTTGCTCATTTTTTGCCCATCGGTGCCAGGAATAGTTTTGACTTGTTCGCTAATTTGAGCTTGGGGAATGACAAATGTTTCCCCATACTGATAATTAAATGAACGGGCAATATCGCGCGTGATTTCAAGGTGTTGCTCTTGGTCTTTGCCTACGGGAACTATTTGAGCATCGTAAAGCAAAATGTCTGCCGCCATTAATACTGGATAGGTAAACAAACCTGCATTGACTTCAGCAAGCCGGTCGGACTTGTCTTTAAAAGAATGAGCATTGGCAAGCATGGGGTAAGGAGTGAAGCAATTGAGATACCAAGCAAGCTCACAGACCTCTGGCACGCGGGATTGACGATAGAAGGTATTTCGCTCTGTATCAAGTCCAAAGGCAAGCCACGCGGCTGCTACTGCATGTGTGTTTTCCCTGCGCAAAGAAGCATCTTTGATACTGGTGAGGGAATGCAGGTCTGCTATGAAAAAAAATGCCTCATTTTCAGCTTGTTGAGAAAGTTTAATAGCTGGAATAATTGCCCCTAAAAGATTGCCTAGATGCGGTCTGCCCGAACTTTGAATGCCTGTTAGAATTCTTGCCATCAGGAAAGTAATTTTGTAGCACTGGTGCGGCAAAGCTACTATTTTATCACATTGTATCCCATCTTGCTATGGCGCTTATTAAACCTGTAAACGGCATCATGCCTGTCATTGGCAAGCATTGCTTTTTGGCTGACAATGCTACTATTGTCGGTCAGGTCACTTTGGGCGACTATTGTAGTGTCTGGTTTAATGCCGTAGTGCGCGGCGATGTAAATACCATTACCATTGGGCATACTACCAATATCCAAGATGGCGCCGTGATTCATTGCACCTATCAACGGGCTGCCACTGTGATCGGCAACCGCGTTTCTATTGGACACAATGCCATTATTCACGGCTGTACTTTGGAAGATGACGTGCTAATTGGCATGGGCGCCATCGTCATGGACCATGCTGTAGTGCAAAAAGGGGCTTTCGTGGCCGCTGGAGCGGTAGTGCTCGAAAATACTATTTGCCAAGCAGGTTTTCTTTACGCTGGAGTTCCTGCCAAAAAAATCAAACCCATTGACGATAAATTGCGCGAAATCCTACAGCGAACCCCTAACAACTACCTACTATACAGCCGTTGGTTTATGGAAGAATGCTAAAGCGGTCAGCATCTTGCTGAAAGGGGAAAGCTTGCCGAAATTTTTCCATGCGGGATTTGCTAAGGACAACCGTGGGGTAAGCCACTACCTCTTTTGCGTAAAAAAGTTCGTTGCCAGCGTAGTCAATAATGGCTGATTCACCCGTGTAGTGGTGATTATATCCATCTCGACCAATGCGGTTGACTCCTACGCAATAGGATTGGTTCTCAATAGCTCGAGCCTTAAGCAGTATATTCCATGCATGAATGCGCGGTTGGGGCCAATTGGCTACGTAAATGAGCAAGTCATAGTCCAGATCCTTTCTCCTTCGCGACCAGACGGGAAAGCGCAAGTCATAGCAAATTAGGGGGCAGATGCGCCAGTTGCGCCACTGTATTACAATAGCTTGATTTCCAGCGGTATAGTGTTGGTCTTCTCCTGCCATGCCAAACAAATGCCGCTTATCGTAGTAGGAATACGCTCCACTGGGCTCTACCCATAAAAATCGATTGAAGTAATGCCCTCCTTCTTGCACAATGTAGCTACCACCGATAGCTGCACCAGTTTGCTCTGCCATTTGCCGCATCCACTTGTGAGTGTGCAAATTAAGAGGCTCGGCAAATTTTTTCGGCGACATGGTAAAGCCTGTGGTAAACATTTCTGGCAAAATGATAATGTCAGTAGGCTTTTCTATTTTCCAAATCCACTCTTCTAGCATTGCTCGGTTGGCTTCTGGGCATTCCCAGTACAAATCCGTTTGCAATAAACTGACGCGCAAGAGGTCGTTTTCAGGCATGGACGTACACCAGTTTTTTAGTTTGGAAAAATTCCTCTGAAAAGTACAAACTAAGGTCGTAAAATTTGAAAAAATGCGGAAAATTTTCAAACTCTTCAATTAAATTACCTCCCTTAAGGCACAAAAGTCCGTTGGGCATGTTGTGTTTGGATTTTTTAGCTATTAGATGAGCTGTCCATTGCCAGAGGGTATCAATGCGAGCAACGGCGCGGCTGAGCACAAAATCAAATTTTTGCCGCAGCTCTTCGGCGCGAATTTGCTGTACTTGTACATTGCTTAGCCCTATTTGCCGCACTATATCTTCTACCACGCGCACTTTTTTGCCCACCGAGTCGATGAGCAAAAATTCCACCTCTGGAAAAAGTATTGCCAGTGGAATGCCTGGAAAACCTCCTCCCGTGCCTACGTCCACCAATCGGCTTCCTGGAGCAAAATCCACCACCTTAGCAATCGAAAGAGAGTGTAGCACGTGTCTTTCGTAAAAGTGGTCAATGTCTTTGCGAGAAATGACATTAATTTTTTGATTCCAATCCAAGTAAATTGGCAACATTTGCAAAAATTGTTGTCGCTGATCTTGCGTAAGGTCGGGAAAGTATTTTTCTACTACTTTAAAAAGCGCTCCCACTTGAGAGGTTTCCATAAAGCAAAGTTATGGCTAATTTTAGGCTTTCATTGTTTTCAAACCAACCGATATAAAAGCGAAAAGGGTATGAAAAAGGGAATACTGCTGCTTACTTGTATTTGTCTTGTGGGGAAGGCAGTTGGACAAGAGCCCAGCGACAAGGTGTTGCGAAAAATGTACCGCTACGTTACCAAGCACTCTAAGGCTTACACCTCCCTGAAAGAAGCCTGCCAAACGATTGGTCATCGGTTGACTGGTAGTCCAAACGGTGCTAGAGCTGAGCAGTACGCTTTTGATTTTTTCCGCAGAGCTGGTTTACAACAAGTTCGTTTTCAGCCCTTTGAAGTCCAATCCTGGCAGCGGGGAACTGTCTGGCTGGGCATTGCTCCTTTAGAGAGCGATTCTTTCCAGCCCCTGCCTGTGGCTACTTTAGCCCACTCTCCTGCTCAAGCTGAAGTAACCGCTCCCATTATCGACGTAGGCAACGGACTGAACGAAGACTTTCAGGCGCTTGGTCAAGCCGTCAAGGGAAAAATTGCCTTGATTAACATCGGGTTGATGGGAGAAGTAGAAGGTAAAAAAAATTTACACCGGTCTGAAAAAACAGCTCTTGCTATTCAAAATGGAGCGGTAGGTGTCATTATGATTAACAACGCTCCAGGAAAAATTTTACTCACTGGCACTGCTTCTGTTACAGGCAAAACAATTCCCATTCCTGCAGTGAGCATTACAAATGAGGATGGCATGCAACTGCGCCAAGAACTCAAACGCCATCTGCTGCAGGCTCGCATTCAAATGACTAACCACATTGGCAACATCAAGGCGCGCAATGTAATAGCCACTCTCGCAGGCAGCGACCCCCAAGCGGGAAAAATCCTCATCGGAGGGCACTTAGATTCTTGGGATTTAGCTACGGGAGCTTCTGACAACGGCATTGGGGCCTTTGCCATCTTAGATGTAGCTCGCCTGCTTGCTAAGTGGAAAGCCAAACCTAGACGCACTATTGAATTTGTCATGTTCATGGGGGAAGAACAAGGCTTGCTCGGCTCGCGGCAATACGTAAAACAAGCCCTTGCAGAAGGCACTTTAGACCAAATAGAATTGATGATCAATGTAGATATGACCTATCAACCCTTTGGCTTTGCTGTGCAAGGGCAACCTCAAGCAGAAGAATTTTTTAAATCTATAGGAGAAAAAATCAAATCTATTGACAAAAGTTTTGCAAATTTGTTTACTTCTACTGCGGGCTTGCACTCCGACCATCAACCTTTTTTGTTGCAAGGAATTCCCGTGATGAGCTTATCAGGCAATTTACCCTCGCGGGTGATTCACTGTTACCACGCTGATTGCGATCACATAGAATTAATTGATCCACAAGGACTTATGGAAACAGTGCGCACCCTTAGCTTACTGCTGTATCAACTGGCTCAAGCTCCTTCCCTTCCCGTCAAAAAAATGGATGAGGAAGCCCTCAAAAGTTTTCTCATTGCTAATGGGCTCAAGGAACCCTTGCTCATCAGTGGCGATTGGCGCTGGGGAAACTGATGGTTTTTTACCACTCCACTACAGTGCCGATAAAATTATCGACACTATCTAAATATGCTAGTGCATCGGAGCGGGTAACGATAACTTTTTCTACTCCTCTTTCTGCTGCTACAAAAGCATTTTCCATTTTGGGAATCATGCCAGCAGAGATAATACCCTGTGCCTTGTATTGCTCGAACAAAGCCCTGTTGATCTTGGGAAGGAGGCTATTTTCATCTTCGGGGTGAGTAAGTACGCCTTTTTTGTCGAAGCAGTACACCAGCCGAGTAGTAAAATGCCCAGAAAGAGCACTGGCTATGGCAGAGGCAATGGTATCAGAATTGGTATTGAGCAGTTGTCCTTGACCGTCGTGGGTAATGGGAGCAACCACTGGCACGGCTCCTGCCTCGATGAGGCGCACAAAAGCCAGCTGATCGACGCGTTGGACATCCCCTGCCCAGCCGTAGTCTATCCCATTTTTAATAGGGCGTTTAGAGGCGAGAATTAAATCTAAATCCGCTCCGATAATGCCAAGCGCATTACAGTCACGAGCTTGTAATTGAGCCACTATCTGCTTATTGATTAGCCCACCATAGACCATGGTAATAATTTCAAGCGTTTCTGTATCGGTGATGCGCCTGCCTTCGTGCATTTTCACAGGGACCCCTAGCCTTTCGGCAAAGCGCGTAGCCAGCTTGCCACCTCCATGCACTAAAATTTTGAAACCTTCTAAAGCGGCAAAATCAGTCAAAAAATCAGCGAGTTTTTGGGGGTCATCTATTACATTGCCACCAATTTTTACAACGGTCAGCATAACTTTTTTACAATTAAGGATTTAACAATCGACAAAGAAGGGGCACTTTCCCTTGTTTCTTTACAAGCCCCTGAAGGTGCATTAATTTACGCATAATTTGTAAAATTTGCCTTATACTGCAGACAAAAATGCACTTTTTTTACCCTGGTCCAGCACAACTTTATGCCCAAGTGCCTGTTTGGACAGCCGAGATTTTCTCCAAAGGGCTGGTCAGTTTTAATCACCGAAGCCCTCAAGTGGTGGAGTGTTACAAACAAGCAGTGCAGGGAATATATGAAAAACTTTCTGTGCCAGAGAGTTACACAGTTGTATTTACCTCTTCAGCCACCGAATGTTGGGAAATTTTGGGTCAGTCTTTTGCAGGGGATCAGTTTGTGCACGTATTTAACGGGTCCTTCGGCGCTAAATGGGCAACAATCAACCAACAACTAGGCAACCGTGTTCATTCCATTTCCTTTGCCCTCGAGGAGCCACCCCCTGTTTCTTCCTTGCCTGCAGCAGATTGGATTTGCTTGACGCACTGCGAAACTTCCAATGGCACTTATCTTCCTGAAAACGAGATTCTTGCAATAAAATCCCGCCATCCTCAGGCACTTTTGGCACTAGATGCCACTTCTTCTATGGCAGGCATTGCTATCCCTTGGCAGGTAATGGATTTTGTATTTGCCTCCGTACAAAAGTGTTTTGGACTGCCCTCTGGAATGGCTGTGCTTATCTGCTCTCCTCAAGCGGTAGAGCGGGCGCTGCAAAAAGCAAATACCCAGCACTATAACAGTTTAGCAGTTAGTTTGCCTCTTGCAAAACAATACCAGCCCACTCATACGCCCAACATTTTGGGCATTTGCCTACTGATGAAACTGATGCAAGAAATTGAATCCATCGGACTAATTGACCAACGTTTGAGAAAACAAGCGCAAGAATGGTACAACTGGCTAGAGGAGCATGGATTTACATTATTAGTAAAAAATCCAGCTTTTCGCAGCCCTACGGTCATTGTTCTACAGGCGGAGGCGAAAGAAATAAACCACTTAAAACAATGTGCTTTGCAACATGGCATCGTTTTAGGCAATGGCTACGGTCCATGGAAAGAAACCACAGTGCGCATTGCCAATTTCCCTGCTATTGACAAAAAAAGCATTACTGTACTTGAACAATTTCTGCTTACTTTTCAGGCAACGAAAAAAAACCTTTCACTACTGCCATGAAGTTTATCTGCATTGGACGCAACTACGCCGACCACATCCAAGAGTTGAAAAATGAACGCAACCAAGAGCCTGTTGTTTTCCTCAAGCCCGATACAGCCATGCTAAAAGACAACCAGCCCTTCTATTTGCCTGATTTTTCCAATGAGATTCACCATGAAGTAGAAATTTTGCTCAAAATTTGTAAGGAAGGTAAATATATTGAACCCCAATTTGCGCATCGGTACTTTGAAGAAATTGGCTTGGGCATCGATTTTACGGCGCGAGACTTGCAAAACAAGCTCAAAGCCAAAGGATTGCCTTGGGAAATCGCCAAAGCATTTAACCACTCGGCTGTAGTTTCTCACTTTGTGCCTTTGGAACGCTACCCCAACCTTTACAATCTCAATTTCAGGCTAGAAGTCAATGGACAAATTCGCCAGCAAGGAAACACCTCCATGATGTTGTTTGATTTTGCCACTATTATTAGCTACGTGTCGCGTTTTTTTACACTCAAAAAAGGAGATATCATTTTTACAGGCACGCCCGCTGGAGTAGCCCCTGTAGCCATCGGGGATAGGTTGCAAGGCTATATCGAAGAAGATTTGTTTTTTGATTTTCAAGTGAAATAAACTTGGTACGCCGCCGCAACTCCGCTTTTCTACATTAGCAAAGATTAGAAAGGCTCTGTAGGGGAGATGGTAACTAAAATTTTCTTTATTTCGCGTGCTTTGACATTTTGCCCAATTCTGTCAAAAGCAATAATTAAGTTGCGCAACATGCGGCGGATGATGTCCAAATTGCTACAAGGTTCATAAAAAGCAGGATTCAACGGCAGTTTTAGTTGTTCTAAATAATTTTTAATCTCTCGTTGGGTATAAATGCTTCCATGGTTAAAAGCATTGATGTAGAAAGGCGAGTACCGCTCCGACTGATAAATGAGAATGAACAAGTTAGGCATATTTACTCCATAGATGGGCATGCCTAACTTGCGAGCAATAAGCATGTAAGCAATGCAAAGGCTAATAGGGTTTCCGCTTCGGGTCTCTAGCACTTGGTTAAACATGGAGTTGCTCACTGCGGTGAAATCATTCAAGTTAGGATGAAAATTGAGCTTGTTGAAAAAGATGTGATTAAACTCCCGCACTTGATCTACAGGGTGCATGTTAGGTTTAAAATAAATCCACGCTTGGATATAAAGCTGCTGGATTGCATTTTGCAAAGCAGAAATAGGCAAATTAGGATACTCATACCGAGCAGTGAGCCACAAGCCAGTTACCAAATCACACCCTCCTGCTTTCCATTTGGCAAATTCCCTTATTAACTCTTGGAGGCGAATCTGACGGATTAACTGCTGCAGGTAATTCGCATGCGCTGGGTTGAATTCGTTCTTGACCTGTTCTTCTAAAATTGGAAGCGCCAATGCCCCTATTTCCATAATTCTGGCTTCCACGTGTTGCCTTATTTCTACGTCTTCATCCCCTAGCAAGGAAACGAGGGCTTTAATTTCTTTCGTGCTTATCATACGCAAGCGTTTTTTTACTCTGCACAGCAGTTTTGAGCAAAAAGTTCTCTAACAATACTTCTAAAGGCTTTAGTGCAATAGCTACCATAATTTTGAGCATAATAACGCCTGAAAAGCCAAAGAGACGAGTGCTTTCTTCCAGTTGAGGGTCAATGGCTATTTCAGAGAAGACAAAAAACAAGGCAGCAACGACTAAAACGAGGCTGGTGGCTTGTTTGCTAACGCGTTCCCGTTTGAGCATTTCTAAAGTTTGAGTGAGCTCTTCATTTTTGCGAGCAATGTTTTCGTTGGCTTTATTGAGCTTATTTTGCAAGCGGTCGCTTACTGAAGTGAGCAGCTTTACTTCTCCCAACAGTTGCGCATAGCATTCTACCAGGCGCTCATATTCTTCCATCCAGGACCGCTCCAAGAGCATTTCGGGCTTTTCCAATAATGCTTTAGAGTGTTGAAGAATTTCATTTTCTCGCTCAAATACCTGGTATTTTTCAGTGTGTTTTATCATAGGTGGGAAAGGTGTTTCTCAAATATACAAAAAAAGCCGCTTTGCGCGACCTTTTTTAGCTATTAACTCGGAATTGCCGTGAGGATAATCGGCACATCGATCAGTTCTCTAAAGTCTTCGCCTGATTCTTGCATATCCTCATCGTCCTCTTCGTAATACCAATTAATAACAACTTCCGCACTCTTGATTTTCTCCAGTCGGCGGAAAATTTCTACCAAACACTTAGAAGAGCTGGTATTGAAATACTCTAGCTTGATTTCAAAAATGGTTTTTGGACTAGGGTTTTTGATATATTCATCCAACCACTCAAAAAGAGGTTTATAAAACTCGATGGCATTTTCGGGTATAGAACGCCCTGCCATGAGAAACCTACCTGTGCGTGCATCAAAGCTCATTTTAGGTGTTTTGGAAGTCTCTTCTAAGAAAAAGTTCTCCATAGGTTTTTCCTTGATTAAATGCTATGCTGCTGACAATGTTACAGGAATTGTAATCATAAGATTAAAGAAGGAAAACTCCTCATTGACGGGGTAGAAGTCGTAAATAAACTTTCTCCCTGACTTGCGCGCTATTTCAATCAGTCCTAAACCTGCACCTCCTTTTTCGGAGATTATTCCGTTGGCTAACGTATCTAGGTAAAACCGTTTGAGTTTGTCATCAGACATAGAGTTAATCATCTCTAACTTTTCTTTCAAGAAAGGCACCTCGCTGTTGGTTAGCACGTTGCCCGTGGCGAGGCAATAGCCCCCATCGTAGCGAAACAGCTTGATAAATGGCTCATGTTGTAATTGCAATCCACTAGAATTAATTACCTCGTGGTGATGGTAAACATTTTGCACCAACTCCACTAGAATATTAAAGACCCGCTTTCTAATCCCTGTTTGGGGCTCAATTTCGGCGAGTTTTTTATGGGCAACGCTCAAGATGCGCTCTGTAGCATTGTCACTTACTTCGCCCTTGTAATCTACTATGACTTGCAAAGGCTCTTGAACCTGCAACAATGTCTTAATATCTAACACCTACAAAAAATTTTTAGTTCTCTTTTGAATCTGCCTACTGCTTTACAAAAATAATGTTTTTCCAATAAGTCTGGCGTCAACGGAGTTAATTTAACACACAAGTTAGTAGCAACATGCCCCTTTCGCCGTGGCAGGGTGAAAAGTGTTGTATGGTAAAGCAAAGATAGGTGTTTGATTTAAAAAGGAGCGTTTATCTTTGCACAAAAAAATTGAAAATGATAGAATACTTCCGCCAATATATTGGCAAGCCTGCAGGTGAAATTCCCGCGCCGCCGTTTACTCAATGGCTCAATGGCAAGTTGCTTCGCGTAGAACCTGGAGAAATAGAAGCCGAATTTGTAGTGCGGAAGGAAATGACTAATCCTGCAGGGATGCTTCACGGAGGTATTCACGCGGCTATTTTGGACGACGTGGTGGGCATGACCGTGGCTTGCTGCGGATTGGAAAATTTATACGTGTCGGTCAATCTCTACATTGATTTTTTGGCTCCCGCAAAGGTAGGAGAAACAATAATTGCCCGCTCAAAAGTCATTCGCGCTGGCAAAACCATTCTTAACGCTACTGCAGAACTTTACAACCAAGCAGGTGCGTTACTAAGTCGGGCTACTACCAACATGGCAAACACTGGATTGCCTGCCCTTGATGTACAGCAGTTTTGAAAAATCTTTCTAAGTATATGAAAAACTACTTGCGCTCTGTTCTACTTGCCTTTATCATAGGGGCTACCTCTTCGTGTGGTATCAATAACCACAATCGCGCTGAACTAGTGCCAGTGAATGAAAACGATACGCGCATCTATGGAAACATTGGTGGTCCGCCGCTGCAACTGGCTAATAAGTACGAAGAGGATAAAACTGGCAAAACCCAAGAACGCATTAATGCAATTCGCGACAAATTTTTTCCTAAGTAAGGAGCTACTAACTAACTCTTTGGCGCTTGCAGTTGTAGGCAAGCGCAGCTGGTTCATTTTTGTTGATTAACTTTTCAATGGCATATGAATATCAAAATCACTCTTCCTGACGGCAGCATTCGTGAGTATGCCCAAGGAGTAACAGGACTAGAAATTGCCCTTAGCATTAGCGAAGGACTGGCTCGCCAAGTGCTAGCAGCCAAAGTCAATGGTCAGGTATGGGATGCAACTCGCCCCATTGACTGCGACGCTACGGTGCAACTACTCACCTGGAACGACCCCGAAGGAAAAGCCACTTTTTGGCATTCCTCTGCTCATCTGATGGCAGAAGCCTTAGAAGCACTCTATCCAGGCATTAAACTAGGCATTGGTCCAGCTATTGAAAACGGATTTTACTACGACATTGATTTCAACGGACATCAATTTAGTCAAGACGCATTTGAGCAAGTAGAAGCCAAAATGTTGGAACTTGCTCGGCAAAAAAATCCCTTCCGACGCATACAAGTTAGTAAGGAAGAAGCCATAGCCTACTTTGCCCAAAAAGGCGACCCCTACAAATTAGAATTGCTAGAAGACCTTCAAGACGGCGAAATTACTTTCTACCAACAGGGCAATTTTACTGACTTATGTCGCGGTCCTCATATTCCTGACACCAGTTTCATTAAAGCCGTCAAGTTGCTCAACACTGCTGGAGCCTACTGGCGCGGCAATGAGAAAAATAAGATGCTCACTCGCATTTACGGCATCAGTTTTCCAAAGGAAAAAGAGCTAAAAGAGTACCTTGTTCTGGTGGAGGAAGCCAAAAAGCGCGACCACCGCAAAATAGGAAAAGAGCTAGAACTATTTACATTTTCTGAAAGAGTAGGACAAGGGTTGCCCTTATGGTTGCCCAAAGGAGCCATTTTGCGCGATAGGCTGGAGCAGTTTCTCAAAAAAGCTCAGTTGAAGGCAGGCTATCAGCAGGTAGTTACTCCTCATATTGGCAGTAAGCAGCTTTACCTCACTTCAGGGCATTATGCCAAGTATGGCAAGGAGTCTTTCCAGCCTATCCACACCCCCGATGAGAACGAAGAATTTTTGCTCAAACCGATGAATTGCCCGCATCACTGCGAGATTTATCGGTCTAAGCCGCGCTCCTATCGCGAACTGCCCCTTCGGCTGGCAGAATTTGGCACAGTGTACCGCTATGAACAAAGTGGTGAACTCCATGGGCTAACTCGCGTGCGCGGCTTTACTCAAGATGACGCCCATATCTTCTGCCGACCCGATCAAGTAAAAGAAGAGTTCAAAAAAGTCATCGACTTAGTACTATACGTGTTCTCCACTTTGGGCTTTCAGGAATACGTAGCACAAATTTCCCTACGCGACAAAGAAGATCGCAGCAAATACATTGGCAGCGACGAGTTATGGGAAAAAGCAGAACAAGCCATCATAGAAGCAACCCAAGAAAAGGGCATGCAAACCGTAGTGGAATACGGGGAAGCGGCTTTTTACGGTCCTAAGTTGGACTTTATGGTAAAAGATGCTTTAGGACGCCGCTGGCAACTAGGCACCATCCAAGTAGACTACAACCTGCCTGAACGCTTTGAACTGGAATACATCGGACCAGATAACCAACGCTATCGACCTGTGATGATTCATCGAGCGCCGTTTGGTTCCCTAGAGCGTTTTGTAGCCGTGCTTACTGAGCACTGTGCTGGTCAATTCCCCCTTTGGCTTGCTCCTGAACAAGTCGCTGTGCTGCCTATCTCGGAGAAATACCACCACTACGCCCAAGAGATATTTAGCTTGCTGCAGCAGCATGACATCTTAGGGTACCTCGATGAGCGAGATGAAAAAATAGGGCGCAAAATCCGCGATGCGGAGGTAAAAAAAGTGCCCTTTATGCTCATTGTAGGTGAAAAAGAACAAAGCCAGCACACTGTAGCAGTTCGCCGAAAAGGGCAAGGCGACATAGGCAGCATGCCTTTAAACGAATTTGTTTCCTACTTCAAAGAGCAAGTGGCTTTGTCCATGCGCCCTTCTGAATAGCTTTTTAGGTACATCGGGTTAGAAAAAGTGGCAAAAAAACGGTGGCAAGTTGCTGGAAATGCTTAGTGCTAACCGCAGTTTGTTAAAAAGACAAAGTGGCAAGAAATAGCACACAGGCTGAACTAACCTTGCCCTTTCTACTTCTTGACGTGTCTTCAAACTGGAACAGAAAGAATAAAACTACTTCACTGACAACTACTTTGCTGCAATAAACTCTCTTTGCCTGGATAAGGCACAAACAAACAACGCATCAGTAAGCTGAAGGGCTTATTGATGCGTTGCTCTGTAAAGGAAATGAAAGATGAGGCTTATACGGATTACCTTATTTTCCGCCGCTATTTACCAGATATTCCACTCTTGCCATTTTCTTTTCTGCTGTGGTAAACTCAGAACACTCGCGATGCTTTTCCACGATAGTGCGGTAAGCCATTAGGGCACTGGCGTAGTCTTTTTTGAGCTCATAAGCCAGCCCTAGTTTTAATAAATACGCTGGTGTAAAGAAGTCGTTAGGATAGTGGTTTGCGGCTTTTTTGTAGTACTTAATAGCATTGTCCAAGTCCTTTTTTTCCATGTAGGCGTCGCCTATGAGGCTGTAGGCACGTGCTTGGATGAGCCAGTCATCCGCATCGAAGTTTTTCAGATAATTGATAGCTTCATCGTATTTGCCCTGACGCAGACTAATGACTCCCATGTAAAAGGCAGCTTGTTCTCCCGCTTTTGTATTGCCATATTTTTCAACAATTTTTTCCAGACCAATAGTAGTATTGTTGTTATCGCCTTTAACAGCCTTGTTAATAGAATCTTTCTGCAAATAAAATACAGCGGGGAAGAGTTCAACTTGTGCTTTTAAATTAGTTTGGCTCCGATAGTAGCTCCATCCTATGATCCCCAGTGCCAGTGCTGCAATGCCGATTCCGATTCCTATGACTAATTTGCGATTTTTTCTGGCAAACTGTTCGGTTTTGCTTAACTGTTCCTGGAGAGCCTCTGGACTTTCAAAGATTTCGATGCCAGTTTTCTCTTTTTTTGCCATCGCTATTGTTCTCAATTTTGGAGGGCAAAGTTATGCCAACGATTAAAAATTTGGAACGAAGCGCAGCTAAAATTTGTTTGCCTGATTATATTACATGTCTTTCAGCATGATAAGAAGAGCGCACAAGTGGTCCTGCCTCTACGTATTTAAATCCTCGCCGAAGCCCTTCTTCTTTGTACATGGCAAACTTTTCTGGGTGAATATATTCTACCACTTCCAAATGCATTTTAGTAGGTTGCAGATACTGGCCGATGGTAAGCACATCCAGCCCGCTTTCCAATAAATCGTCCATAATCTCAAAAACTTCGTCATCAGTTTCGCCTAGCCCTACCATGATGCCACTTTTGGTGCGTTTGCCGTACTCCTTAATGCGCCGAAGTTGCTCTAGGCTGCGCTCGTATTTTGCTTGAGGGCGCACGCGGCGGTAAAGCCGCTTTACCGTCTCCATGTTATGCGAAACCACTTCTTGCCCTGCCGAAATGATGCGATACAGAGCATCCCAATTGCCTTTGACATCAGGGATGAGCGTTTCAATAGTAGTTTGCGGGCAGCGCTCCTTGACTGCTCTTACTGTCTGATACCAAATTTCTGCTCCGCGGTCTTTTAGCTCATCGCGATTGACGGAAGTAATTACAGCATGCTTAACTCCCATTAGAGCGATAGCTTCGGCTACGCGGCGGGGTTCGTCTGTATCGTACTCTGTAGGGCGTCCAGTGGCAACGGCGCAAAATGTACAACTGCGCGTGCAGATATTTCCTAAGATCATAAACGTAGCTGTGCCAGCACCCCAGCACTCTCCCATGTTAGGGCAATTACCACTTTGGCAAATGGTATGCAACTTATATTCCTCCACAATGTTGCGCACTTTAGCATAGGCAGGACCTGTAGGCAATTTAACGCGCAACCATTCAGGTTTGCGAGTGCGTGCATTATCCAACACGGGAAGTTCTATCATTTCCATTTGATGGATGTAGGTTTGTTTAAGGTACTAACACAAATTTAAGACATAAGTTTAGCCCATCAAATTTCGAGCAGCGGCTTCGGCTAACACGCGTTCGTAAAGAGCCTCATACAAAGGACGAATTTTTTGTACGTCAAAGTCTTTAGCGCGGCGCAGTGCATTGGCTCTAAACTCGGGCAGTTTGTCATCTTGTAGGATAAACAACGCATTTTTGACCATGTCTTCTACATCTCCTACATTGCTCATAAAGCCCGTAACACCGTGAATCATTAACTCGGGCAAACCTCCTGTATTGCTGGAGATAACAGGTACTTCGCACGCCATTGCCTCAAGAGCCGCCAACCCAAAACTTTCTTTTTCTGAAGGCATTAAAAACAGGTCGGCGATGGAGAGAGCCTCCTCGATAGCGTCTAGCTTGCCTAAGAATCGCACATCTTCCATCAGTCCATTGTCTTGGCAGAGTTGTTCGGCGCGGCGGCGCTCTGGACCATCACCAATGAGCAACATCTTAACAGGAATTTGCTGGCGCAACCGACAAAATACTTTAATGACGTCTTCTATTCGCTTTACCTTACGGAAGTTGGAAGCATGTACGACAATTTTTTCGCCTTTTGGGCAAATTGCTTTTTTGAAGTGTTCTTTTTTTTGTCGTTTAAAACGCGTCAAATCTACAAAATTGGGAATCACTTCAATTTCTCGGGTAATTTGGAAGTGTTCGTACGTTTCTGCTCGCAGACTTTTAGAAACAGCAGTTACTCCATCGGATTGATTAATGCTAAAAGTAACTACTGGTGCATAGCTTTCATCCTTGCCGACAAGAGTAATATCTGTTCCGTGCAAAGTAGTAACAAAAGGAATGTAGATGCCTTGCGTTCTGAGAATTTCCCGTGCCATGTACGCAGCAGAAGCATGCGGGATGGCATAATGAACATGGAGTAAATCCAATTGCTCGTATTTTGATACATTAACCATTTTGCTTGCCAAGGCTAGTTCATAAGGAGGATACTCAAACAAGGGATAAGTGCGAATATCCACTTTGTGATAGTAAATATTTTGGTCCAGTAGAGCCATCCGCGTAGGCTGGTCGTAAGTAATAAAATGGATTTCGTACCCTTGCCTAGCTAGTGCATTTCCCAGTTCAGTGGCTAGCACACCACTGCCGCCGTAAGTTGGGTAACAAACAATGCCTATTTTCATGAATGATTTTTCTATTTGGCAATAAAAGACCGATATTGCAAAGTTGAACTTTTAACCGAAAGTTGGTTGAAATTTAGTTTTGCAACAAAGTAAAAATGCACAGTAGCCGAAGCCTACAGAATGAGTTGGCTGTTGTGCTGCCTTGATAATAACAGCAGTACGAGCAAAATGTTCGCAAAGTTTTTTTGCGCAATGAGGTAAACAGGAGGAATTACTTAAGTTTGCCTTTAGCTAGGCAACACAAGTTATGAAATACACCGAACCTATGTTAAGAGAAGGCGCCCTGCAGGGCAAGACCATTTTAGTAACTGGTGGGGGAACTGGCCTTGGCTACTCAATGAGCAAGTACTTCTTGCAATTAGGCGCCAACGTAGTCATTGCCAGCCGTAAGATAGAAGTACTGGAACAGGCTGCTTCCGAACTACAAGCCGAAACCAAAGGACAGGTCCTGCCCATAGCCTGCGATGTACGCCACTACACGGAGGTAGAAAAAACAATCGAAGCAACTCTTAATCGCTTTGGCAACATTAATGCTTTGGTCAACAATGCAGCGGGAAATTTTATCAGTCCTACGGAAAGACTTTCACCTAAGGCATTTGATACCATCGTAGGCATCGTGTTACAAGGCAGCTATAACTGCACACTTGCAGTGGGCAAACATTGGATTGCTCAAAAACAACCAGGAGTGATTCTCAACATTGTCACTACTTACGCATGGACTGGCTCTGGATACGTAGTGCCTTCTGCTTGCGCTAAGGCGGGCGTGCTAGCCCTTACCCGCTCTCTTGCAGTGGAATGGGCAAAATACCAAATTCGCAGCAATGCCATTGCGCCCGGTCCCTTTCCTACCAAAGGAGCATGGGAGCGGCTTTTTCCTCCAGCAGTTCAAGATAAAATTAACATTGCTCAAAAAGTACCTTTGGGCAGAGTAGGTCACCACCAAGAGCTAGCCAATTTGGCCGCCTATCTCATTTCTGACTATAGTGCTTACATCAATGGTGAAGTAATTACTATTGATGGCGGCGAATGGCTCAACGGCGCAGGAGAGTTTAACTTTCTCAATCAACTACCTGCTTCTATGTGGGATGAAATAGAACGAGCTGTGCGCAGTGCCAACAAAACTTCTTCCTAACTATGCCCCTTGAAATAGAACGCAAATTTTTAGTTAGAAATAACCATTGGAGAGCCTTAGTTACAAAGTCAGTGCATTTTTGCCAAGGCTACCTTTGCAGGGATGAGGAGAAAACTATTCGAGTGCGAGTTGCTGGCAATCAGGCTTTTATAACCTTAAAAGCACAAAGCAACGCCCCTGGCAGAGAGGAGTTTGAGTATCCCATCCCTCCAGAAGATGCCCATTACATGTTAAAGCATTTTTGTGGAAAATTAATTGTTGAAAAAATTCGCCACTACGTGCCTTGGGAAGAATTTATTTGGGAAATAGATGAGTTTCAAGGTCAAAATGCAGGACTTGTTCTTGCAGAAGTAGAACTTTCTAACTGGTCTCAAGTTGTGCCCCTGCCTGAGTGGATAGGAGAAGAGGTAACACATCAAGAGCGGTATTACAATGTCAATTTAGCTTATCATCCCTATGGAAAATGGCAAGAGTTAACTTAGTAAGTTGGTGATTGGGAGGGAGTAGAGCCAATGAAAGGACTCAATGAAAGCCGACAACATTTTCCACAAGCTATTTTTAAACGCATAAAAAACCACTTGAGTGCAAAGCAGACTTGAGTGGTTTTTTTCTTATCCTGCTGAAACTGCTCAAAGTTCTACAAAACCATGAACCAACGAGCACCATGTAAAATTTCCACCACTTGAGCAATAAGCACTATTTTTGTAAGTGGGTAATTTGAAATGGCTTAGTCAATGGCAGTCAAACGCAATTTGTACAAAAAGAAAAAAAGTGGCGGCCTTGGTAGGCTGATTCAAATCAGTAGTGCAATAGCTAACTTCTTTCAAGACAAGCGTTTCTTTGTAACGCTGGGCTTGCTTATGATAGGATTTGCCATTGCTTTACTGCTTTCTCTTATTTCGTATTTTTCTACGGGAGAAGCAGACCAAAGCTTAGTGGAATCATGGAATAATTCTTCTGGTTCTCAGGGGCTTGCCCGCAATTGGCTAGGTAGATTTGGCGCTGTGCTCTCCTACTATTTCATGTATCGCTGGTTTGGAATTGCTTCTTTTCTCTTTGTGCCCATATTTCTGAACGCAGGTTTGAAACTGGCTTTTCGTCGCAGTTTGTTCACAAGCTGGCAATCCACTAAAGTGTTTACTTTCTTTCTATTTTGGTTATCCACTTCGTTTGGATACTTAGTGCTAATTACTGAAACGGAAAGCCAATATAGTTTCTTATGTGGTGCCATAGGCTATAGCTTTGCTCAAGGACTTCATTATTTCATGGGGTGGGCAGCGCCCCTATTCCTATTACTTTGCTTTGTCGTGTTCATGGTTTATAGTTTCGACTTGGAAACCCTGCTGCACTTTAGGCAAAAAACTCAGCACACTACTCAACAAATTCGCGATAAAGCGGCTCCTGCTGCAGAAAAAAATCCAAACAGCTCTAATTTGTCCGAAGTGTTCAATAATCCCTTGCAAAACAAATCGCCAAAAACTCAAAAAAATACTCCTAACGAAGCATCAACTATTATCCACCAGAACAATGCTGCAACTCCTTTAGAAATAGAGCTCAAACCCAGCCAAGAACTTGCCTCTGCAGAAGAGGAAGAAGAAAAGGAAGAAGAAGCCAACACTCCTGAAGTGCCTGCTTACATTCGCTATGGACTCTACGATCCTACTTTAGAGCTAAGTTCTTACAAATATCCCACAGTGGATTTGCTAGACCCCCCTGAGGTAAGCAAAGTACGAGTTACGAAGGAAGAATTAGAACAAAATAAAGACAAAATTGTAGAAACCCTTAGTAATTTTCGCATAGGCATTTCGAGCATTAAAGCTACGATAGGTCCTACGGTTACTTTGTACGAGATCGTGCCTCAGGCAGGGGTAAAAATTTCCCGCATCAAAACTTTAGAAGATGACATTGCTCTTAGCCTTTCAGCACTGGGCATTCGGATTATAGCTCCCATTCCAGGAAGAGGCACCATCGGCATAGAAGTGCCTAACAAAAATCGGGAAATTGTGCGCATGAGCTCTATTATCACCCATGAAAAATTTGTCCATAGCGACAAGGCATTGCCTATTGTACTGGGCAAAACCATCTCCAACGAAGTTTTTGTAACAGACCTTGCCAAAATGCCGCATTTACTCATGGCAGGAGCCACCGGACAAGGCAAATCAGTAGGACTCAATGTAATACTGACCTCTTTGCTCTACAAAAAACACCCTGCCGAGCTCAAATTCGTCCTTGTCGATCCCAAAAAGGTAGAGCTCACGCTCTTTAATCGGATTGAAAGGCACTTTTTAGCCACCCTGCCCAATGCAGAAGAGCCCATCATTACCGACACGCGCAAGGTAATTCATACGCTTAACTCACTTTGCATTGAAATGGATGTGCGCTATAACCTGCTCAAAGAAGCTGGCTGCCGCAATATTAAGGAGTACAATCAAAAGTTTAGGCAACGCATGCTCAACCCACAGGAAGGACATCGATTCTTGCCTTACATCGTGCTTATCATAGATGAGCTAGCAGATTTGATGATGACCGCCGGCAAAGAAGTAGAAACGCCTATTGCGCGACTGGCTCAACTGGCAAGGGCAATAGGCATTCACTTAGTAGTGGCTACCCAACGCCCCTCTGTGAATGTAATTACCGGCATTATCAAGGCTAACTTTCCTGCGCGGCTTTCCTTTAAAGTCTCCTCGCGGGTCGATAGCCGCACTATCCTAGACTGCAACGGCGCTGAACAACTCGTAGGACAAGGCGATATGCTCCTTTCTAATGGATCGGATGTCATTCGTCTGCAATGTGCTTTTATAGATACTCACGAAGTAGAACGCATATGCGAGTTTATAGGAGAGCAGCGCGGGTATGATACTTCTTATTTGCTTCCTGAATACGAAGATGAAGGAGCAGAAACTAAAACCATTGATCTCAACAACCGCGACGCCATGTTTGAAGAAGCAGCCCGGTTAGTGGTAGCTCATCAACAAGGCAGTACTTCTCTCATTCAACGCAAACTTAGTTTAGGCTACAACCGCGCAGGGCGCATCATGGATCAGCTCGAAGCCGCCGGCGTAGTGGGACCTTTTGAAGGCAGCAAAGCCAGAAAGGTTTTAATACAAGACCAAGAGGCTTTGGAACAATTATTGAAATCCTTATCTTGACTTACAACCCCGACCAATTCCTATGAAGCCATTTGCAATACTTGTCAATGTCTTCCTAATAAATATTTACGCAGCAAGCAGCCAAATTTACAAGCGCGACCCCAAAGCAGAAGCCATCCTCAACGCAATGAGTGAACGCTACAAAAAAATGAGCGCCTTTAGGGCAGAGTTTAGCTATCACTTGCGGAATCCACAGGAAAAGTTAGATGAAACTTTTAACGGCGTTATTACTGTCAAGGGCGCCAAGTTTCGCCTTCAGCTCGGCAACCAAGAAATATACAACAATCAAACTACCGTGTGGACTTACTCCAAAGAAGATAACGAAGTAACTATCACTGAATACGACCCCGAAAGTGGCGATATCAATCCTGCAGAAGTGTACAACATGTACAAGAAAGGCTTCAAGTACTACTACATGGAAGAAAAACGCGAAAACAACGAAACCTATGACGTAATTGACCTAATCCCCGAAAATAAAGACCTCAACTATTTCAAAATTAGGTTAACTATCAACAAAAAAACACACGACCTAAAAAGTTGGCAAATCTTTGAAAAAAACGGCAGGCGTTCCCTTTATGTGATTACTAAGTTTCAGCCTGATATCGTAGTGGCAGATGCCTTTTTCAATTTCGATAAATCGCAGTACCCCAAAGTAGTGGAAGTGGATTTGCGCTAACGTGCCCAAAGATCCCAACAGTAGGCAAGGAATTACAGCACCGATCTAAATTTTCCGTACTGGAAACCTTACTCCCTGATAGCCAATAACTTCGCATTTATTTAGAGCACAAACGCGCCAGAAAAATACCTACTCTCACAGAAGGATGCACTGGTAGGAAAACCGACAAGGGAGGCTCTGAGCAAGCAGCTAAAAAGCCTTTGCAGCACAGGGGGTAATACCAAAAACGGCGTTATTATCATTCAAGGTGATCTTAGAGAAAAAAATTACACATGGTTAATCGAGCAAGGCTACAAAGTCAAAAAAGTTGGCAAATAGTGCTTGCGCAATGCGTGTGTATCCTTTTCCTGTTTTGCTATTCCGTTCCTCTACAAGCACAAGCTAAGCTGCCCGCCTTTGAGGAAGCCTTGCGTGCCTACAAAGCCAAGCAATATGCAGACGCTGTTCTTATTTTGGAAAATATCCTCTCTCAACATCGGCAGGATGAACAAGCCCTCTATTACGCAGCCCTCTGCTACTTGCACCTTCAGCAACCTGCTACCGCTTATGAATACCTGAAGATGATTCCCAAAGGGCAAGCAGTGTTTTTGAACGACTACTACTACTGGTTGGGCAAAAGTGCCTACCTATCGCATAAATTTGAAGAGAGCAAAACTGCTATCGATAGCTATTTGACCGAAAAAGGAAATAAAAAATTTTTCCAAGATGCTTCTCACTTGCTCACTCAACTCGAATATGTAGCGGAAATAGCCTCTCATCCATCGCCTTTTGTGGTGGAAAGTCCTCAAGGCATCAACACGGCCGTGCATGAAAGCATTCCCATCAGTTTGCCTGATAGACAAAGATTTTGGTTTATGCGTAGAAAAAAAGGAGACAAAAAAACTGATTACGAACAAGAGGGCTGGCTATTGGTGCAAAAACAACCCGATGGCAAATGGACAAAAGTAACCACAGAAAAAGAGCAAAATGAGTACGTTTTTTTACAATGGGTTGAAAATGAACGCGCTATGCTCTCGCTCAAGGCAGGCAAGCTCTACATCGTGCAACCAACCTCTACGGGATGGCAGCCATTGCGCGAGTTAAAGGTAGCCTTTAGAGAAGCCAGTCGACCTCTGGCAGCTACTCTTTATGAGCAGGGAAAGAAACTCATTTTTTCTGCATTTAACCCTGAGTCGGGCAGTTTGGACCTGTTTTATACCGAACTTAAAGCAGATGGCACATGGAGCTTTCCCTCTCCCCTTACTGAAATCAATACCAACCGCGACGAATATACCCCATTTTTCGCCGATGATAGCAAAACCCTCTACTTCAGCTCCAAAGGTTGGAAAAACATCGGTGGCTTTGACCTTTTCAAAACTCAGTATGATCCAGTAAAAAAGCGCTGGACCACCCCTGAAAATCTCGGCTTCCCAATCAATTCAGCAAGCGATGACTACTGGCTACAGATCTACAACGAAAGAGGATTTTTCGCTTCCAATCGAGCTGGAGGCAAAGGCGGAGACGACATCTACTTTCTCATGCCTCTTTCTAAAATACAAGTAAACGGCAAAATAAGCAGCAAGAACGGTCAAGCCATAGCTAACGCAATCGTGCAATTTACCTACCACGGAAAAACTATTCAACTGCGCACTGATGCAACAGGTCATTATAAAACAGAGTTGCCCACAGAAACCGAAGTGCAATTGCGCGTTTGGCAGCAAGGCAAAATACAATATCAAGAAACTTTTCGCCTTCATCACGAAGGTAGTGCTAAGTCAGTAGTAAAAAATTTTAACATGCAAGCAGAAATTATTGCTAAAGATACCACCAACCCAGCAAAAAGTGAAACTTCTGCTGAAGTTATATTTGCTATCAACGGGCTTGTAAGAGATGCTACAAACAAACAACCGCTTCGCGCTACTATTCGGCTAATAGATTTAGAAACAACTCGCACCGTGAAATTTACTTCCACAGATGCACAAGGCAGATTTAACTTCTACCTAGACAAGCCTATCAACGCGTATTTTATCGAAGTTTCTTCGCGGGGATTTTTTTCTCACTGGCAACTAGGAGAATACATAGGAAAGGAAGAATACAATGTATGGCTTCAACCCATTGCCGCCGAAAGTGTATGGCAAATTTCTGTCATAGAGTTTGAGCCTCGCTCCGACCAATTGCGTCCTTCTTCTCTGGCTATTTTAGATAAACTTGGCACTTTCTTGCTGGAAAACGGCAACATCAAAGTACAAGTTAGATGCCCTGACGGCAGTTTAAAACTAGGTCAAAAGCGTTCCACTACAATTGTTAATTATCTAGTGCAAAAAGGCATTGCTTCCTATCGCTTGAGCATGGCTGTACTACCTAACTCTTCTTCCCAAGACAAAGGAATAGAACTTTCACTCCTACCTTGATTGCAGTTTACAAGTCCACTTGGAAAGTGGTTCCACCTTCCTCCATCTGGAAGGCGGTTTAATTTCTCACAATAATTTTTTGCCCAATTTGTAAGCGATTGCCCCTGATGCGATTTAGTTGCCTGAGTTTTTCAACTGAGGTATTGTATCGCTTGGCAATTTCCCAGAGTGTATCGCCACTGGTTACTACATGCACCTGTGCTTTGCCAGCGGTGGCTGGTCTTTGCGATGTTTTTGAGTTTTTAGCACTTACTTTCCCTACTGCTAACGACTGAGAAGAGAGCGTAAAGGCAGAATAACTATAAGGGGTTTTGTCTGCTTCCGGCGGAACCAATTGAAGGATTTTACCTACTGGAGCATAATCAGAACGCAAGTTGTTCCATTTTTTCAAATCATCTATGTTAAGTCCGTATTTTTTTGCAATGTTTGCTAAAGATTCTCCGTGTTTTACCTTGTGCAGGGTCGGTTTTGTTTTTCCTTTTAAAGGTGCAGCAGTGGCAACATAAGGAGATTCTTGAGGACTTACGATCCACTCGTAGTAATCCGCAAAATCATCGATGCGATCAGCGGGAACGCGCAAGGGATACGCTTCTCGAACACTGCCAGGTACGATGCCGCGTTTTAGTTCAGGATTGAGTTCTTCTAAGTCTTCCAAACATACGTTGAGTTTTTCGGCAATTTTTCGCAAAGGAACGTATTTGTTAATGCTAATTACGTCGTAATCAATGGCAAAATGAGGTTGGTCTTGTACAAGGTTATGTTCTTCGGCGTAATTCATCGTGTAAACGATAGCTGTAAAAATGGGCACGTAGGCGCGGGTTTCTTTAGGCAAAAAATGCCAAATTTCCCAGAAGTTACACTTGCCTCCTGAGCGGCGAATCGCCCTTTGCACTACTCCAGGCCCACAATTGTAAGCAGCTAAAGCAAGTTCCCAGTCTTGTCCAAAAAAGTTATAAAGCGATTTGAGATACTTGCAAGCAGCAATAGTAGATTTCTCAGGATCAAAGCGTTCATCGATGAAGGCATTTTGCTTCAGTCCGTAGATGCGCCCTGTAGAAGGGATAAACTGCCATAGTCCTCCTGCTCCTGCTCGGGAAATAGCGCGCGGATTAAGTGCAGACTCTATGATGGTCAAGTATTTAAGCTCGTCGGGAAGTTGGTACTCGGCTAAATATTTTTCAAAAATTGGGAAATAAATATTTTTCCGAGCTAGCATCCGCATCGTATAATCTCTGCGACGAACTGTAAAGTAGTGGATAAACTCTTGCACTTGTTGGTTAAAAGTCAAGGGAATAGAGCTATTGAGGCAGGTTAAACGCTGGACAATTAAATTAGCATCGGGCTGGGGAATGTAGTCATATATCACATCTTCGTCTTCAAAGTGAATGACGTCAGGCATTGGCTTGAAAATCAGATCGTTGTCAAGATCAGAGATAGCATTTTGCCCTTCGTATTCCTGCTGCGGATTGGCTATTTCCACAGGGTGAATCAATCCTATAAATTGTTGGAAAAGAGCAAGAGCCACCTCGTAGTGTTGCGTTATTAAAAGTGAGTCATGGATGCGCTTGGCAACCGTATCCGTTTTTGCAACAGGAGCTTGAGAAAAGGCAGGTATTGTTAAAATATTTAACAGCGCTATCATCCATCCCTTTCGCGATAGCCACGAAGGTTGTAGGTTGTTTTGCATAGGCAAAAGGTCTAAACCGCTGTTAAGTTCTTAATTTTTCCATTAAAAAGCGCGCTAGGGTAAGCATTTTTGTCTCTTCAAACCAATCAGCCATGATTTGTAGCCCTATGGGAAGACCTTGACTATCCTTTCCACAAGGAATAGAAATAGCTGGAATACCAGCTACATTGGCTTGTACGGAAAAAATATCTGCCAAGTACATTTGTAGAGGGTCGTTGGCTAGCTCGCCTATCTTAAAAGCAGTAGTGGGGGAAGTAGGAGAGAGAATAAAATCGTAGTAAGAAAACAGGGCTCGCGTCTGTTCCATGATCAGCCGACGAACTCGTTGGGCTTTAGTGAAATAAGCGTCGTAATAACTTGCACTAAGCACAAAAGTGCCCAATAAAATTCGCCTTTGGACTTCTTTGCCAAATCCTTCTGAGCGAGTTAGTTTATACATGCTTTCTACATCCGTAGCACCAGCACTGCGATAGCCATACCGCACCCCGTCATATCTTGCTAGGTTAGTACTTGCTTCGGCAGTGGTGAGGATGTAATAAGTAGGCAAGATGTATTCCAGCAACGGGAATTCTACCGCTTCTACCGTAAATCCTTCTGCTTTGAGTAGTTCGATGACACGGAGGATAGCTTCTTTAACTGCAACGCTTACCCCCTGACTCTCTAGCGTTGGGCGGAGGTAAGCAACTTTAGTGTGAGTAGGCTTTTGACCAATCAAGGCACTATACGATGGAACGGGCTGCCTTGAGGCTGTGCTATCAAACTCATCGGGACCTGCCATGATCTCTAGCAACAAAGCCGCATCCTCCACTGTATGAGTGAGAGTGCCAATGCAATCAAAAGAAGAAGCATAGGCTAGCAATCCGTGTCTAGAAAGTCTTCCATAGGTAGGTTTTAGTCCTACCAGTCCGCAAAAGGCGGCTGGTTGCCTTACTGAGCCCCCTGTATCCGTTCCTAAAGAAGCAAGGCACATCCCTGCTTGAACTGCCACTGCCGATCCCCCTGAAGAGCCTCCTGGAACCCGACTAGTATCTAAAGCATTGCGCACTGGACCAAAAGCCGAATTTTCACTAGAAGAGCCCATAGCAAACTCGTCGCAATTTTGCCGCCCTATGATAATGGCATCTTCTGCCAAGAGCCTTTCTACTACTGTGGCAGAAAACTGGGAGCGAAAACCTTCCAAAATGCGACTTGCTGCCTGCAGCGGATGATCTCGGTAGCAAATCACATCCTTAAGACCAAGCACCATACCCGCTAGCCGACCTGCTTTTCCCAGCGCAATTTTGCGATCTACGGCTTCAGCTTGGGCAAGTGCTTCTTGGTCATAAGTTTGCAAAAAGGCATTGAGCTGCTTATTATGTAGGGCAACTTGATGAAGGTAATGCTGGAGTAGAGCAACTACACTTACCTTGCTCTCTTGCAAGGCTCGGCGAACATCAGCAAATGAACGATACAACTTTAGCAATGTTGGTTTGGCTTGCAAAGTTAAATCTCTTTGCTGGAAAGAATCGCTATCTTAAAACAGCCTTATCGCTTAGGTTCTTCTTTCACACTTTGCTCAATTTCATCCCTGATTTCGCGAGTAGCCTCCTTAAACTCCCGAATACCTCTGCCTAATCCACGAGCCAGTTCAGGGAGTTTTTTGGCGCCGAAGAAAAGCAAAATGACAAACAAAATGAGCAGTATCTCTGGTCCGCCCATGTTCCCAAGAAATCCCAATACGCTCTCTAACATATTCAAACGCAAATAACTTGATAGCAAATATACAAACTTTTGCACTAAGCACTTCCTTTTGCCAAGTCAGCCAAGAGTAAATAACTTTGTCTATTACTTTGCTCAGCGATGGTAAAATTTTCTTTTATACTCCTTCTTCTTCTGGCTTATCTCTTGTTGCGCTTTGTGATAGGGATTGTCAAAGTAATGCGCCGAGCGCACCGCATTGTTCAACCTGAGAGCGAAATAATCATCCACCGACCTAATAAATTCAGTAAGCCCAACCGTTCTTTTTCAGAAGGAGAATATATTGATTACGAGGAAGTTAAATAACTCAGTACCGCAAAACAGCCACCAGAAAAGCCGCTTTACTAGTTGTTCAAAAATGAACGCGCAAAGTGGCGTAAAAATTTCTACCTGGGGCACTAATCCCCGAAGCAAAAATGCGGTAATGTCGGTCAGTGAGGTTTTCAACTCCTGCTTGCAATTGCATCCAACTGTTTAGCTGATAAGCCGTTCGGAGGTTAAAAGTAATCCATGCTGGCATGCCGTCGGGGGTGGCATATTGTAAATTATCTTCTCCAGAAGGACTGTAGTCTTTGAGTCGTTTCCAACCGTTGTACTGGGTCCAAGCTTCTATGCGCCACTTTCGAAGCAAGGCGGTAAGCTGAGTTTGCCCGTAAAGGGGAGGGATATGATCCAAAGGAACGCTTTCAGTAGTAACCCATCCGCCGGTCCAGGTCAAATGGGATTGCAACCATAGCCAACCAGTCAAGTGAGCTTTTAACGCGCCTTGAAATCCGTACACAACAGCGCGGTTGGCATTGGTAATTATCTGTACACGACTTTTTACATTGTCGTACATTACAGAATCCTTTCCATTAAACTGCCCATTGCGAACCACTAAAGCATTAGTAAACCATGTGTGAAAACCAGTCAATTCGGCAAGAAGGCGCTCTTGTAAGTGTTTGGAAATGGTCCATTCAGCATTGTAAACGTATTCAGGTTTAATGCTGGGATTGGGCAAGATTACATTGCCAGGGGTGGAGTCGAACACTTTGGCTAAGTCATCTACATTAGGGGTGCGAAACCCTGAAGAGAGTAAGGCACTTGCTCGCCACCCATTGGCAGCATTCCAAGTTAGTCCTATGCTACCTGTGAAAGCACTGTTGCGCTGTTCTATGTAATCAAACGGAAAAGGATAAAAAGTGCGCTCTATGAAGCGAGCATCAAGCATCACATATTGATAGCGAAGGCTTTGCGAAAAAACCAGGCTTTTTTTATCCCACGCATGAGTCAGGTAAAGCGCAAAACTTTGCATTTGACTTCCTCCATCGGGGTAGCGCGTACTGGCAGCAGTTCGGTTGCCATTGCGCACATTAATGCCATAGGCTACGGATTGAACCTCGTTATGAGTCATTTCTAGCCCGTAGCGAAGTTGGTTGCGCTGGCTGAGGTCTTTCATCATGTCCGCATTGAGGGAAAATACATTGACAGTTTCTTCCCTATGGGTGCGCGTGGAGGCGCTAAATCGGCGTGTGATGCGGCTTTCGAAGACATTTTGCCATGCTAAAATTACACTGGCTTTGTCGTAAAATTCCGTTTCTCCTAAGAAGTCAGCCTGCAGAGAAGCTAACAAACGCTTTTGAGGACCGTAGTCCCACACTGCCCAACGCGGCAAACCGCGATTGTCGTATTCACCGTAGCGGTCAGTGCGAGGAATTTCTGAAGAAGTAGAATACTGCAGGTTGAGCATAAACCGATTGTCGTGGTGAGGTTGAAAAACAATTTTTTGCAATAGGTCCAACTGAGAATAGCCCGACCACTTTTGCAAATTGGGATTGGGATTGGCTAAAGCCGTATCGCGTCCGTTGAGAAAAACAGGATACACCTTGCGCGCCCATATGCCTTCGTACCCGCGTGGATATTTGCTGCCAGCGCGTTGCTCACCAAAATGTTTGTGGGTAATGCTAGTTAAGGAAGCCCATTGGTTCATGGCTAAGTTTACAATTGCATTGCCAGTCCACTCGCCATTGGCAGAAGCAATCCGCGTAAATGCTGACCCCTTGACTTGAAATTTTCCTTCTTTGGCAAGTTCAGGATTGCGAGTAAAAAAGTGCATAACACCACCTAAGGCATCGCTTCCGTAAATTACCGAGCCTGGTCCAAAAACAACTTCTACTTTTTCCAATACATTAGGGTCAATCGTGATAACATTTTGCAAATGCCCTGCGCGATAGATAGCATTATTCATCCGCACCCCATCAATGACCAGTAAAATTCGGCTCGCCTCAAAACCGCGTAAAACAGGACTCCCACCTCCCATTTGGCTAGTTTGCACAAACACTTTTCCGCTTTGCCTGAGCAAGTCTCCTGAAGTTTGAGGATTGTAGAAAGAAATTTGGCGTTGATCAAGGGTTTCTACTTTGTTAGGCACGGCTGTGCGCGCTTGAGCAAATCTGTTAGCTGAAAAGATGACCTCTTGCAAGTTGATTACTTTTTCTGCCAGCAACGCTTTGCCAGCGGCTATTAGTTCAGCTTTAGTAAAACGTTGTTCTAAATAGCCTGCATGGCGAATGAGCAAAGTATCTGTTTCGTCAAACACCTCTAAATTTACTTTGCCTTTGCTATCGCTAATTGCCTGGCGAGTCTTTTGCAAGTTAGTTACTAAAGCTCCTACTACTGGATTTTGTTCTACCCGATCCAATAAGAGAATGCTTTGAGCATTTAAAGGAGTAGCTATTGAACAGAGTGCCAAAAGCCAAAGGAAGAACTTTTTCATAAGGCGAAACATTACAAGAGCAGGTAAATTTGCGCCTTATTTTGTAAAAAAAACATGCTACGCCAATACTTGCCGCAGTATCGCAAAATTATTGCCTTAGCTTATCCCATTATCATAGGACAGATTTCTCACATTCTCATTGAACTTTCCGATAGTATCATGCTAGGCAACCACAGTAGCTCGGCTCTGGCAGCGGCTACGTTTGCCAATGCTATTTTTGTTACTCTTGTTATGTTAGGAATAGCCAGTACATGGGTCATTACACCGCTGGTAGCGGCTGCTCATGCCGCAGGAAATTTAGCTCAATGCCGCAGATGGCTTTATCACGGACTAATTATTTTTTCTGTCGAGGGCATGATACTTGGTGCCTTTACGCTTGCAATAAGTAATTATGCCCATTACTTTGGACAACGTCCTGAGGTATTGGCATTAGCAGTGCCCTATTTGCAAATTCTTGGATTGAGCATTGCATTTGTCATGGTCTTCCAAGTGGTGAAGCAATTCATGGAAGGACTCGGGCAAACTAGCCAGCCCATGTACATTAATCTCATCGCTGCTGCTTTAAATATCATTTTTAATTACCTGCTCATTTTTGGCAAATTGGGTTTTCCAGAGTTAGGGATTATAGGCGCTGGCATTGCTTCACTAGTGGCGCGTTTTTTTGCCACTATAACCATTCTATGGCGCCTCTGGAGTTTGCCCGACTTTGCTCCTTACGTGCACAAGTTATTTTCAACGCGCTATCATCGCTATTATGCTTTAAAACTCCTTCAATTAGGTCTTCCTACAGGCTTTCAGGTAGTATTTGAAAGTGGTGCTTTTGCTTTTGCTTCCATCATCGTAGGCTGGTTAGGCGTTGCACAACTGGCAGCCCATCAGGTAGCACTTAATATTGCCACTGTCACTTTTGCAATAGCCAAGGGTATTTCTTCAGCAGGATCTATTTGCGTAGCACAGGGAGTGGGTCAGAAAAGCCCAAGTACAATTTTGCAAGCAGCCGTTGCTACTTATCACTTAGGCATAGCTTATATGAGTATTTGCGCAATTGGCATTGCAGTTTTTAGGCATGAGCTGCCCTCGTTGTATTTTCAGCTTGATGATGTGAATGCAAAACCGCTGATGGAAATTGCAGCTCAGTTGTTAATTTACGTAGCTCTTTTTCAGGTATTTGATGGAGCGCAAGTAGTAGGCATGGGCATACTTAGGGGCATTCAAGATGTAAAAGCACCTACTGTGATTGCATTAGTATCTTATTTACTGGTAGGTCTGTTGGTGGCGTATTTGCTGGGTTTTAAGTTAGGCATGCAAGTCAATGGAATATGGCTTGGTTTAGCACTTTCGCTTATGTGCGCAGCTGTATTATTAGCTATTCGCTTTTTTAGAAAAATTAAACAAATGCAGCTTGCATAACAAACCGCCTTCTCATGTTAGAAGCAAGCGAGAAGGCGTTGCAAGGTAAGTAGTTAAAAGAGAATCCAAATGGCAATCAACAATCCTGCGATTTTACCTATCCATGAAAAGATGGCATTTTTAGGAGCAAGGGGGTCGCTTCCTATTTCACCAAAGAGAGCATATAACAATCCACCGATAATAAACTCTCCTGCGTAATAGCAAACCAACATTACGAGGAACTTTCCAATGAGTTGAAGCATAGAAGTAGTTTTTTTGCTTTATACTGCTTAGGTGGGAAAAGTTCCGTTTGAAAGGTTGTTTTCTTTGGCAAATGGGTAAGCAGGTGAAGAACAAAAATGCCGCTTCTACTTTAGAAGCGGCTAAGGATTAGAGTTCAATGAGTTGGTCGTGTTGGTTTTTGATGTGAAATTCGGTAACGCCTAAAGAAGAGTCTTTTTCTATTCGCACCCAGCGGCGATACTTAAAGAACCAGTTAAGCCTAATAGAGGGCCACCCTGCTGTAAAGTAGGCATACAAATACGGGTGGACCACCAAAGTAATGCCGCGCTCGTTTTGGCGTGTCAAAATGTAATCGATCTTGCTTTCAATTTGGTCTGCTACCGATATAGAGGCATTAATTTTACCAGTTCCATTGCAGGTAGGACACCTTTCTAGGGTAGAAATATTGAGTTCGGGGCGCACTCTTTGCCGCGTAATTTGCATGAGCCCAAATTTGGTAAGGGGCAGAATAGTAAATTTGGCTCGGTCAGATTTCATTTCTGCCTTCATGTGTTCATAAAGCATGCGCTTATGTTCAGGAGACTTCATGTCTATGAAGTCAATTACGATGATACCGCCCATATCGCGCAGCCGAAGTTGCCGAGCTATTTCGGTAGCAGCCTCCATATTGACAGCAAAAGCCGTACTTTCCTGATTACTTTCAGACACTGATTTATTTCCGCTATTGACATCTATCACATGGAGCGCTTCAGTGTGCTCAATGACAATGTACCCTCCGCTAGGCAGGCTTACCGTAGGACCGAAAAGCAGTTTAACTTGCTTTTCAATACCGAATGCTTCAAAGATTTTGGCTTTGCCGGTATAGAGCTTTACAATTTTTTCCTTTTCAGGAGCAATATTGCGGATAAAAGCCTTGATTTCTTCATACATTTCACGGTCATCTACCGTGATGCTATCAAAGGTTTCATTGAGCATATCCCGCAGCATGGAGTTGGCTTTGCCCATCTCGCCGATGATTTTTTCGCGGGGGCGAGCCGTGTGTAATTTTTCTACTCCTTTCTGCCAAATACCCAACAATTCGTCCAAATCTTTTTCAAAATCGGCAATATCTTTTCCTTCAGCTACTGTTCGGACAATAATACCAAAATTTTCTGGCTTAATAGAGGAAAGCAGCCGAATCAAGCGTTTTCTTTCTGCACTATCGGTTACCTTTTTAGAAACATTCACTGAATTGGCAAACGGAACGAGCACTAAATGCCTACCTGCTATAGAAAGCTCGCAAGAAAGGCGAGGACCTTTAGTAGAAATGGGCTCTTTAACTACCTGTACTAAAATTGGCTGGTTTACCTTTAAGACGTCGCTAATTTTGCCGAGCTTATCCAGTGGAGGTTCCATTTTAAAGTCCTTCAAATCCGCCTTGTCGAGTTTGCTGTTTTGGGCTATTCTGACAAACTTTTGCAAAGAGCGGAAATTAGGACCTAAATCCAAGTAGTGCAGAAAGGCATCTTTTTCGTAGCCTATGTCAATGAACGCTGCATTGAGTCCTGGTATAATGCGCCGAACTACGCCTAGAAAAATATCGCCTACTACGAAGTTACCACTATGGGTATCATAATGGAATTCGACCAGACTTTTATCCCGCAAAAGCGCTATCCGACCGCCATTTTGAGTGGAATTAATCACCAGTTCGTTACTCATAGATGGCTCGGAACGGGAAAGATTACCTTAGTTTTTTCTTATGTCTGTTTTTTCTGAGGCGTTTTTTGCGCTTGTGTGTAGCAATTTTGTGTCTTTTTCTCTTTCTTCCGCAAGGCATAAGTTAGGCAATTTAAATGTGAAACCATTATTTTTCCAACTTTTGCAGATACTCGGCTATTGCCGCTTGCACGGCGGGATCTTGGTCAGCTTTTTGCACTGCCTTAAACCATTGAATAGCCTCCTGCTTTTCACCAGATTCTGCCAGTGATACAGCCAGATAAAACTGCGCTTTTACATTTTCCGGATCTAGGGCAAGCAACTGCTTAAAGCGCGCAATAGCTTTTTGATACTGACCTGACTGCATAGAAAGAATGCCTAAGTTAAGTAAAGCAAGTTGGTTTTCTGGGTCTTCTTCTAGAACCTGCCTAATGAGGGCAATACCTTGCATGGGGTTTTCACTGTAGAGAAAGGTCATGCCCATTTTTACTTTTGCATCTAAACGTGCAGGGTCTATTTCCAGCACTTGTTGATAATAACTGCGCGCTTTTTCTGCCAGTTGTTTGCTCTTTTCCGCACTTGGTGCAAATCCCATGGCTTGGTACCATGCGTCGGCTGCCATCATGTAAGTGCTTGCTGAGGGGTGTTTTTTTGCTGCTATTTCTGTGTAATAAGCAATGCTATCTAATTGATTGACAGACTGATATAACATTGCCAGCGAGTCCAACAACACTCTTTGCCTGTCTTTATCACTGCTTTTAAGAAATTCCTCTCGCCACTTGTTGAGCTTTGTTTTTTGTTCTTGGCTCAAGGTAGCCGAGTGCATTTCTATTACCTTTTCATCGATAGGCATTTGTGATGGACTGCTTGCTTGCATGGTTTTCAAATCGGTTTCCACTACCGATTTGGGCAGCACTGATAAAGATATAATTGCCAGCACTGCTACCCCTCCTGCAAGCCCTTGATGCCAACGCATACCCTTGCATAGTTATTGCGAATTGTGCGCCAGTCGTACTTTTTCGCTATTTTTTATTTTTTCGACAAAATTTTTGGCTGGTTTAAAGCTCGGTACGTAATGCTCTCCAATTTCCATTGGAATGTTTTTGGAAATATTACGCGCAATTTTTCTAGCACGCTTCTTATTAATAAAGGAGCCAAAGCCTCTGATGTAGATGTTATGGCCTTCTGCCATGCTTTGGCGAATTACGCTTAAAAAGGCTTCGATAGTAGCTGCTACGTCGCCTTTATCTATGCCAGTTCTTTCTGCCACTTCTGCAATTACTTCTGCTTTTGTCACTGCTTAAAAGATTTTCTGGTTAGTGAATATAAACCTCTATGAATCAAGCAATTTTCAGGGCGCAAATATAGGACGGCAATTTATCATTTCCAATATTGGGAAGCATTTAGCTTTAAAGGCCAAAGGACCACTGTTCTAGCTGTGGTCGAAGTAATTTTCCGTTGAGCCATTCGCTATCTAGATGAGCTCCTAGCCGTTTATAGAATTCGATGGCAGGGGTATTCCAATGAAGTACTTGCCAGGTTATCATGTTCATATTTTGTTGAAGGCATTCGCGTACTATGGCATCGAACAGTAGCTTACCAATCCCTTTGCCGCGATGGTTTTCAGTAACGATGAGGTCTTCTAGGTAGAGGCAGCGTCCTTTCCAAGTAGAGTAGCGCGTATAGTACAATGCCATGCCTACAATAGACTTGCTTTCTTCCACTTGGGCGACGTAGAAACCAAAAACGGGATTTTCGCCAAATCCATCGCGCAGCATTTGTTCGGGTGTGGTAATTACTTCTTGCTCTGCTTTTTCGTAAGTTGCCAGTTCTATAATCAGCTTATGAACAGCAAGCAAGTCCTCTGGCATCCCTTTGCGAATTGTTATTTTCATGTGATAATTAATAGAATTAACTTGTTAGATAAAATAAGAGGCTAGCACTGTTTTATAGATAACTTCTACTGGACGAGACTAACTTTTACAAGCTTAGAATTTTTTATTTTTTCAAGTGGATTAGGTAAAAACTTCATCTCAACGGTTTTTTGATAATGTTCCCACATGTAGTTTTTATATAATTGAAGTTCCCACCCAAAAAACACGAGTAGGTACACGTCCTTTCGTTCAGCTATTGCTAAATACAGGTCAAAAATACCTATACTTTTGAGCAGTTCTTTTACTTCTTTGCTTTGTTGACCAGTTCCTAAACCAAGAATTTTAATTTTTTTCATGTACGAAATATCTTCAAAAGGTTTAATTGCTTCATATGGAAATGCTGCACCCCAAGATACAAGCAACTTCATATTAGGGTACTTTTGCAGAAGATCATCAATAGAGGCTTGTAAAGATTTTCCATTTAAAATTTTTTGTTGGTAAAATCCTTTAGCCAATTTGTAAGATAATAAGCTGGCATAAACAATAATAAAAATACCTATCGCACTAGTTATAGAAGAAATCATATTTGCAGTATTACGTAAAGCGTTGTTCTGTCCTATAACAACAAATGGAAACATGCAAGTTGCTAAATACATTATTATGAATGTTCTAAATGGTGGTTGTCTTAAAAACAGTGAGACCATTAGATACACTATAATCAAATATGCAAAACTACCTAATAATGCTATGAAATTTTTTAAAGAAAAGCTGTGTAGCAATATACCTATGTACAAAAAGAAAAAACATAAAATCAGCGGTTCTTTCGCCATCTGTCTAAGAAATTGTATTACTTCATCACTTAACATGAAATCTATAACTTCATAAACTTTTTTCCTTGGTACATATTTAGCCATCTGATCAAACTTTTCTATGTTGTATAGTTTTTCATTAAAGAAAAACCATGATCTAAACATATTGTAATCATTGCTGCTCCAACCAACACTTCGCAGAATCTGTTCCTTCAATTGAGGATCAATTTTTTCAAGAGCAGAAAAATCATATATTATATTGCGTTTTTTATTAAATTGATAATAATCCCCATATGCATTTGCACTATAAAACTGCAGTATAAAAGACAAAAATATTACTGTAGCGAGATAGATAATCCAATCATTTTTCTTTAAATGCGTAAAAGAAAATAGAGCGGCTTTTTTTACACTTTCGCCATACCAATAAACATACACCTTGTACACATATGCTGGCAAAAACATTAACACTGCTAATCGAAATGAATCGATTCTTATTAAAGAAGAAATGATTAGAAGAATGCAAGCAATGACTTTTTCAGCAGTGTTTTTTTTACTAGAAAGAAGCAACCCCACTACGCCTGCTACACCTGCTGTCCCTGCTACAATTGTGAATTGTAAAGATACAATAAACACGACGAACAAAGGAGTAAAAAAAGCAATATACGCAACTTTAAGATAAATACTTGAAGCATATTTAAATATCAAATGCGAAAGGTAAGAATAAGAAGTAAATAGTATTATCAAGAAAATCAAAGGATACCAGTCTATTCCATCTATCCAATCATACAGAGCCTTAATAAATGATGCGTAAATAATGTTCATAAAAATTACATTTGCAGAAGGCTTATCTACTATGCTTATGCCACGTATCATAAGCATCATCCCTGCATCATCATTTGTTTGATAAGTGATCTGCAGAAACAAAAGTACAAAAGCAAAAATTAGCAAAGCAAAAAGAAGAGATATTACAAGTGCATATTTGGAAACAAATTGATTAATTTGGTATAAGGTGCTTTGAGAACGACTATTCGATTGCTTCATAATTTTTAAACTAATTTTAGTTTACAATACACACATCTTATTCAATAACTTAACAAAAGCTAAACTACTTATTACTTTCTACTTTTGCTTAGTATCTCTTTCAGCAGTAGAGGGACTTGCAAATAACTCTGGTTCAAAAGCAGAAAGAATTTTAAACCACGAAATCAACTTTTTAATGTCGGAAGGGTATACTCTTTGGCGGTCAAATTCAGGGAGAAGGGCTTCCATAAATGCCATCAACTCTTCAGCCGAAGCATTGGGCATGGGAATCTCCCCTTGCCATTGATGCATTTTTTGAAGTACTTCTGCCAAAGGAACGCTTCCTTCGGCATTATACGCATAAATGGCTACCTCCTTCAGCACCGATACACGACTGTTCATGCCTACGGCAAAACGCTTGCGCTGCTGGTCAATGCTCTCTACAATTACCCCCGTGCGAGTAGGCTTAATTACTCGGTAAAGACCTGGTTTGCCAGAAATAGCTGCAATGTTGGTCAAGTCCATAAAATTCTTTTGCGTTGGATAACAATTTTATCATTTTTTTTTGCAATTCTGTTCTTTCCAGAGAGAATTGAGCTGTTCAATATACGCTAAAATTTCATTCCGTCCTAAGCCAGTTCGGGCAGAACTGATGAATACCGGTGGCACTTCTTCCCAATGCCGTAGTAAAAATTCTTTGTAGCTTTCTACCGCTTTTTTTGCTGCTGTAGCAGAAATTTTATCTGCCTTGGTAAATATCATTGAAAACGGAAGCTGATTTTCTATCATCCAGTTCATAAAATGAACATCATTATCCTGCGGCTCGTGGCGAATATCTATCAATACAAAAGTACAAACCAAGTTGCTGCGCCTTTGCAGATAGTTTTCAATCATACTAGCAAATTGTTGCCGCTTCTCTTGGCTTACTTTGGCGTATCCGTACCCTGGAAGATCTGCCAAATACCAGTTTTCATTGACCAGAAAGTGATTGATTACTTGCGTTTTGCCTGGAGTAGCTGAAGTTTTCGCCAAGTTTTTACAACCAGTAAGCATATTGATCAATGAAGATTTGCCCACGTTAGACCTGCCAATAAAAGCATACTCGGGCAAATGTCCAGCAGGGCATTTGCTTACATCCACATTACTGCTGATGAAACGAGCACTGCGAATATGCACAGTACAAAATTAAATTGCTATTTGCCGACAAAATTTGCTGGTCGCTTTTGTAAAAAGGCTGCAGTACCTTCCTTAAAATCTTCTGTCTGGCAGCAAATGGAGAAGGCTTCTGCTTCTATTGCATAGCCATCACTAAATGAAAAAGCTGCATTGGCTGCTCGAATGACCTGTGCAACAGCTACAGGAGCTTTGCGCATGATTTTGTGAAGGATTTCCCGCGCTTTTTGCATCATTGCTTCAATAGTGGGCGCCAGGTGGTTGATCAAGCCCCATTGCAAAGCTTCTACAGCAGTTATCATGTCTCCGGTGAGCATTAGCTCTAATGCTTTAGCGCGTCCTACTAAATAGGTAAGCCTTTGCGTTCCTCCATATCCTGGAATAATGCCTAAATTAACCTCTGGTTGACCGAACTGCGCATTTTCTGAAGCAATGCGCATATGGCATGCCATGGCTAGCTCGCAACCTCCTCCTAATGCATAGCCATTTACTGCTGCTATTACTGGTTTAGAGCAAGTCTCTATAGTGCGAAAAATTTCTTGCCCTTTTATAGAAAATTTTTTAGCATTTGCTACGTTTAGAGTAGCAATTTCAGAAATATCCGCTCCAGCCACGAAGGCTTTGTCGCCTGCGCCAGTAATGATAACCCCGCGGATAGCTTCATCAGTATGCACGAGTTGAAAGGCTGCTTCTAATTCCTGCATAGTGCGCAAATTCAAGGCATTGCGTTTTTCAGGGCGGTTGATTGTAATGGTCAAAATGCCCTCTTCATTGACCAATAATAGGTTTTCAAACACCATACGAACCTAAAAAATACTTTTTGAGGTGGGCAAGTTATAGATTTGATTATATTTACCCAAATAAGCAAGCTATGGAACTGTCTAACAAAACTGCCCGAGAGATCTACTACGAGATAAAAGCCAATCTACAACGAGCAAAGTTTGGTTTTGGTCAGCGCCCAGCTATTTTAAATGTGGACCTCCAGCGGGCTTATACCGACACGGCTACCTTTAAAACTGCTTACCAAACTCACCCGCGCCAGATAGAATTTATTAACCAAATCAACCGCATTGCGCGCAGTAAAAATGTTCCAGTTATCTTTACCTACGTGGCTTACATGGAAAGCGGCGAAGACGCAGGAGTATGGGGAATGCGCACTAATACCCCTGATTCTCTTCAAAACATCAAAATCGGTTCTGAAAGAGCACAATTTGACCAACGCCTTGAAGTGGATTACGTAAACGACGTAATTTACTGCAAGAAAATGCCTTCACCGTTTTTTGGTACCCCGCTGAGTGCTTTGCTGGTTTGGCATCAAGTGGATACGGTTATTATCACTGGTGGAAGTACTTCCGGCTGTGTGCGCGCTGCTGCAGTGGATAGCCTCTCTCATGGCTACCGAACCATTATTCCAGAAGAGTGCGTAGCTGACAAACACGAAAGTTTCCATTACGCTAACTTGACTGACATGTTGCTTAAATACGCCGATGTGGAGCCAGTAGAGGTAGTAATTCAATATTTGGAAAATTTGCCTGTGCTCAAGAAAAGAACTCAACACGGTTAAGTCATTGGCCTTATATGATGCGCGATCCACAACTTTACGATTATTGGGCTTATCAAAATCGTCCCAAAATTCGCTGGAAAAATGGGGCTAAACTTGCTTTTTGGGTAGCGCCCAATATTGAATTTTACGAGTTCGATCCGCCTCAAAATCCCTTTCGCAAACCTTGGTCGCGTCCTCACCCCGATGTACGGGGCTATGCCATGCGCGACTACGGCAATCGCGTAGGGCATTTTCGCATGATGGAAGTGATGGATAAATACGGTGTGCGCGGCACAGTTTCTCTTTCAGTTGCCATGTGCCAGCACCATCCTGAAATTATTCAGGCATGTTTGGAGCGAAATTGGGAATTCTTTTCACACGGCATCTACAATACGCGCTATACCTACGGCATGAGTCAAGAACAAGAACGAGCCATCATTGAAGACTCGTTTCGAACTATCAAAGAAGCTACAGGGCAAACTATTAAAGGATGGCTTGCTCCTGCTCTCACTCATACTGAACACACGTTTGACCTAATTGCTGAAGCAGGTATTATTTACACGTGCGACCTTTTCCAAGATGACCAGCCGCAACCGCTCAAAGTGCGCAAGGGCAAACTCATTTCCATGCCTTATTCTTTAGAGGTAAATGATGTTATTTGTTACAACAGCTATTTTCACAGTCCGCGCCATTATGCTCAAGTACTGATGCGTCAGTTTGATACCCTTTATCGCGAAGGCGAAGAAAGCGGAACCGTCATGTGCATTCCCCTGCATGCTTACTTGGTGGGGCATCCTCATCGCATTAAGCCTTTTGAAGAAGCCTTAGCCTACATTACCTCCCATCCCGATGTATGGGTAACTACCGCCGGCGAAATTGCTGATTACTACTACGAACATTACTACGACGTGGTCCTACAAGCCATCCAACAACAGCAAGCATTATCTTGATCTTGCAGCATGAGCAATTAATTTGCAAAAGCTCATGCTACTTGTTTTATTGCATACTGATTCCCCTTATAGCACTTATGTTTGACGTACTTTTCACTTCAGAAGGCCTCATTAGCCTTGCTACCCTAACAGCGCTGGAAATAGTGCTCGGTATTGACAATATTATTTTCATCTCCATTATTGTTTCCCGTCTTCCGAAAGCTCAGCAATCCTTAGGAAGGCAAATCGGCTTGCTTTCTGCCTTGCTAGTGCGCTTGTTGCTTTTGTTAATCATCAAATGGATCATCGGGCTGGAGAAAGAATTGTTTGCCATAGCTGGCATTCATTTGAGTGGCAAGGATTTGATTTTAATTATTGGTGGACTTTTTTTGATAGCTAAAAGCACTTCGGAAATTCACGCCAAAATAGAACATGCTGGCAAGTCAGAAGAGGAAATCAAAGTTACAAGCAAAGCAGCAACAGGTCTGGCATGGGTGCTAATACAAGCCATTTTCATCAACATTGTCTTTTCATTTGACTCCGTTCTTACGGCTATTGGTCTTGTAAAAGAAATTATCATTATGGCAATTGCCATCATTGCTTCTATTGCTGTGATGGTGTTTTTTGTCAATCAAATCAGCAGCTACATAGAGCGCCACCCCACTGTAAAGATGTTAGCACTTTCGTTTTTGATTATGATAGGCATTCTTCTAGTTAGCGAGGGGTTGGATGTTCATTTCCCGAAGGGATATGTTTACTTTGCCATGGCGTATTCATTTGTGGTTGAGCAGTTGAACATTCGCTTGAGGAAAAAAATTGGATCCAGCTTTTGAGAATTAGTTGGCTTGCGGCTAACTTTGCAGTCCGTTTTTGAATGGAGAAATAATTGAAGCGATGGCAAATCACAAGTCTGCATTAAAAAAGATACGCTCCGATGCTGCAAAGCGCGCTCGCAATCGCTATCAACATAAAACTGCGCGCACTTTTATTAAGCGATTGCGCGCTATGCGCGACCCTCAAGAAGCTCAAGAACTACTTAAAGTGGTGTACTCTAAGCTAGACCGTCTAGCGCGCAAAAATATCATTCACTGGAAAAAGGCAGCTAATTTAAAATCCAAGCTCACTAAGTTTGTTGCTTCTTTATCTACCTCTGCTGCTCCCGCTTCTTAGTGAAGCGTTAGGGTTTGTCCTTTAGGGCGTGAGAGGTGTTTTATAGATATGAGGAGTGAAAACTTTTTCACTAAAAAATAGCCGCCTTGCAGGGTGGCTTTTCCTTTTGAAAAACAGTGCAACTTTTTGGCGAATATATTTTGCCTAATTTACGACCATTACAAGGAGAGCTTGTTGTAACCACTCTCATCTTAGCCTTATTTGCCCTTGAAATTGCATTAAGCAAAAAAACTCAACACTTTGTTGATAAACTTGTTGTTATTGGTTTAACCGCTGCAACAGCAGCAATTACTTGGCAAACTCCCAGCAAGGAGCAAACGATTTTAAGCCATCTGCTTTTTGTTTCTCCTTGGGTGACCAAGGTACACCTCTTCCTGACTGCAAGCACTTTGCTGATGATTTTGCTAGGTTTGGTATTTTCTCCCCCTACACGCTCCAAAATAGAATATTACTTGCTGCTGTGTGGCTCTTTGTTAGGGCTTATGTTGCTAGTGCGGACGCTGCATTTGCTCATGTTGTTTATCGCACTGGAAATTACTTCCGTCTGTAGCTATGGACTGGTGTTTTTTGCTTCGGAAAAAAAAGCAACTGAAGCAGGCGCAAAATATATTTTCTTCGGCATTTTTTCCAGCGCACTAATGCTTTATGGCATTTCACTTTATTGGAGCATTAATGGCACTTTTATATTGACAAAAAATCAGTTTCCTTCATGGAGTGATGATTTGATTTTCTTGCTTATTTCCGCTGGATTGCTGTTTAAAACCTCTGCCGCTCCCTTCCATATCTGGACTCCTGACGTGATAGAAAGCGCTCCTCTGCCGATTGCTGCCTTTTTTACCGTTGTCCCCAAAGCAGGGGCGCTAGCTGCCCTTGTGAACTTATTGCCAAACCAATGGAAATTGTTAACTCTCATCGCTATTGCTTCCTTAGTGATAGGTTCTCTAAGCGCAATAGGGCAAACCAACGCGCGCCGCTTAATGGCTTACGCTGCCATTGCGCAAGTGGGCTTTTTACTCATGCCTGTGCTCACCCTCTCTTATGGAGCATTGATTTACTATTTGTGGGTTTATCTTTTTCTCAACGCATTGGCTTTTGCTGCAATAGCATGGATAGAGAACAAGACAGGAAGTCAGCAACTGAGCTACTTTGCAGGATGGGGTGCTAATTGCCCCTTGCTAGGAATAGCCATGACCACTGCTATGGCAGGACTTATTGGACTCCCTCCTACGGCAGGTTTTGCAGCTAAGTTGCTTGTTTTTTTATCGCTGTGGCAATATTCTTCTAATTATTTATTACTAACGCTATTTTTTGTAGGAATTGTCGCCACCATCATTTCTGTTTACTTTTACCTGAAAGCTCCCTACGAAATGTTTTTTAAGAAGGCAGCCTCTGCTAAGGAGAAGTCCTCCATGGCTTTACTCCAACGCTTTTGGCTGATAGGAATGACAGGGACTATTTTTTTGCTAATAGCATTTTCTTAAGCGGGGTTTTCGCAATGGTAGTGATTAGTCCCAAGGTGCTGCGCAATTTTTTGGTAAAGCAGTTGTTTGTCAAAAGGTTTGGCAATGAAATCGCTCATTCCTGCTGCAAAGCACTTATCAATTTCACTCTTGAGCGCAGAGGCAGTTAAAGCAATAATAGGCACGGAGGCTTTTCGCCGGTCTGCCATTTGCCTGATGTAGGCAGTAGTTTTATAGCCATCAATTTCGGGCATTTGCACATCCATAAGCACTAAGTCGTAATCATTTTGGCTCATTTCTTCAATTGCTTGGCGTCCATTGCTAACTATGGTAGCGTTCAGATTCCATTTTTTGAGCAATGCCTTCACAAGAGCCTGATTGAATGGATTATCTTCCACTACTAAAATGCGAGCTTTTGAAATGCGCTCTGGCTCTTCTGGCAAAAGGCAGGAAGAAGTTGACTCTTGAGCAGATGTTTTCCTCGCCACTCTATCGAATGGCAAGTAAAAAGAAAATCGGCTTCCTTTGCCAAGTTGGCTTTGCAAGTAAATTTTTCCACCTTGTAATTCAACCAGTTGTTTGCATATGGAAAGCCCTAATCCCGTACCTCCATACTTGCGGGTAGTCTCTCCGCTGGCTTGGGTGAACGGCTCAAAAATGCGTTCTTGCATCTCTGGAGAAATGCCTATACCTGTATCTTCTACAAAAAATTCTACGCGCACAGAGTTTTCTTCTTCAGAGGGCAGTAAATGAGCGCCAATAGTAATGCTTCCCTTTTCCGTGAACTTAATGGCATTGCTGAAAAGATTGAACAAAATTTGATTGAGCCGCACTGGATCCCCGAAAAGTTCTTCGGGGATAGTGTCATCAATTTGAGCAATGAGAGTAAGGTTTTTGGCATCTGCTCTCGGCTTATGAGAAATAATTAAATTCTGAACCATTTGCCTTAATTGAATTGGATGTTTTTCGAAGGTCATTTTGCCTAAGGTAATTTTGGACAAATCCAAAATGTCGTTAATAATAGCCAGCAAATGCTCAGAAGAACTGCGAATGATTTGCAGGTATTCTTTTTGAGTTTCATTCAGGGGAGTTTCTAGCAGCAAATCGGTCATGCCTATGACGGCATTCATAGGAGTGCGTATTTCATGACTTACATTGGCTAAAAACTGTTCTTTGGCTTTTGAAGACTGTTCAGCTTGTTCTTTGGCAAGTAACAAAGCATCGTTTTGCTCCTTGATGCGCATTAGCATTTGGTAGAAGTTATTCAACAGCACTCCTATTTCATCAGTGCGATGTTGGAGATGGGAGTCGGGCAAAGTGTAGTGATAATTTTGAGAAATCTGCTCGGTGGTCTTAGCCAGTTCTAAAATAGGTTTTGAAATAGTTTGTTGGAGCGCATTAGCCAGTACAAGTGAAAGCAAAACTGCCATTGCAAAAGCAACTAAAAAGATATAGCTATACTGCCGTGCCCTTTTGAAAAGGGGCGTCAAGGTAGAACAGAGGTACACTTCGCCTTCTTTAACTCCTTCTTCATTGACATATCGCATATGTACTTCCAAAGCATTATCCAGTAAGCTCAAACGCGCGTCAACTCCTTGAGGCAATCCCTGACGCCTTGCAGTTTTTTTGTTGCGATAGGTGAAAAATGCCTTGCCAACAGTGTCGTATATAATTACAGTGTGAATAGCCTCTTGGTCAATCAAAGCGGCGCGCACATTGCGCTCTACGCGGGAAATGATGCCATATCGCACAAAATCTTTGTTCTTTTCATGAATTTCGTCGGCTTTTTGACGCAAATGACTCAGCATTTCTTCTTCTTTATACACCAGATCGAAAACAAATAGCACAGTCATTGCTGAAAGTAAAGCAGTGGCGCTTACTACCAGCATCAGTAGCGTTATTTTATACTTGATGGAAAGGTTACCAAACATGCCAGCCAACTGTAAATATAATTAACCTTTTTTTCGACTATGAGGCGAAGTATTTATAAAATTACTCCTCTGCTGCTTTTAATTCTCTTGCTTGGCGCTTGTGCCCAGCAAAAAAGCAAATGCCCTCATTACCTGACAAAAGAGGAGCAACAAAAATTTGAAAAGAAAATGGTAGAAAAAAACAGCAAAAAGAATTCAAAGACAAAGCGAAAAAGCGCTATTAAACTGTTTAGCTTTCCTCAAAAAGGAGTTGTTGAGGCTTAAATCCACTGGAGAATTGCCTGGATTACATGAGCTACGGATTTTTGTAAGCAGTAAAGCAGCAAACAGAAAGTTACTTGAGCCTGTCGGCAACACCAACTTGCCCAGTGGAATGGGGCTAAATAACTTTTTGCCAAATTAGCTAGCTCTGATAAGCAAAACAACTGCAAAATTGCTGTACTTTTGAACAACTATGTTTGTTTTAAAAATCAACACTTATGAAAGCACTACTGGCTAAGTACTCTGCTGCTGCCCTGATAGCTGTTGGTATTGTTAGCATTGCAAGAGCACAACAGTTAAATACACCTCAGTTAAGTCCTGCTGCTAAAGTAACTCAAGCATTTGGGCTGGGAGAGGTAACGGTATCCTATTCGCGTCCTGCTATGCGGGGAAGAGTTATTTTCGGCGATTTAGTGCCCTATGGGGCTTTGTGGAGAACGGGAGCCAATGCCGCTACGCGTTTTACCTTTACCGATGAAGTTATTATTGCTGGCAAGCCTCTCCCCAAAGGGGAATACTCTCTCTTTACCATTCCTGGACAAACAAGCTGGACTATCATCTTTAACAAAAACCCCAATGCAGGTACGTGGAACTACAAACAGGAAGAAGACGCCCTGCGCTTTGAGGTAAAGCCTGAAACCTTGCCTACCCCTGTAGAATCTTTTACCATCAACTTTGCAGAGGTAAAAGCTACGCGCATGGTAGTGGAACTTATGTGGGAAAAAACAATAGTGCGCTTCCCCATAGAAACTGAAGTAGATAGCAAAGTAATGGCGCAAATTGAACGCATGCTAGACCCCAAGCGCGATGCAGGACTTTATTACCAAATAGCTAGCTACCTCTACGAAAACGATAAGGACATAGTGCGGGCTTACGACCTGATTACCAAATCAGTAGAGCTCCAGCCCCAATACTGGACCCTACACCTAAAAGCTAAAATTGAACACCGACTCGGCAAGTACAAAGAAGCCATTGCCACCGCAGAGCGCTCCTTGAGCATGGCTCGAGAAGCTAATAATAACGACTACGTGCGCCTCAATGAAAAACTTATTGCAGAGGCTAAAAAATCGAGCAAATAAATGCGCTGCATACTTTCAAAATCCCTCTTTCAAACGTTTTGACCGGTTCTATAAGCTTGTTGCTGGCTCTTAAGTATTTGACCAACCTTCAGCGAAAGGCTCATGAAAGCCATGCGAGGGTTAGCGTTTCTTTCTATCTCGTATATTGTGCGGCTAAAGAGTTGATAGAGCAAATCGATGTTGTGATAATTGATAAACTTGGAAAAATTGCGCACAAAATTAAGGGCTCCAGCTTGGAGGCGCGCCTGATTTTCCCCAAGTACTTGAATGGTGAGAGTTTCTCGCAAAATAGAAATTCCGTACTGCAGAAAGGCTTTTTGCATCTCCCTATCTAAATTGCCAAACTGTTCTGATTCTTTGATCAGCGCTTTTATGTCCATTTTAAAGCAATTGAGCATCCATTGGCGAAATTTTTCTGCACTGGTGTGTTCTACCGTTTCAACAAGAGATAGAGCTTCTCTAAGGTTGCCATTGGCAAGAGGTACTACCTCAACGGCTTTTTGTTGAGGTACTCGATAGTGTTGCACCAACATTTCCCTTAGTTCTTCATCGGTAAAAGGACGCACATGGATTAGTTGAGTACGGGAGAGAATAGTAGGCAATACCTGCTCTATTTGCTGGGCAACTAACAAAAATACAGTCCGTTCGGGAGGTTCTTCCAAAATTTTCAAGATAGCATTGGCAGCACTAACATTCATTAACTCTGGCAGCCAAATGAGCATTACTTTGTAACTAGCCTCAAAAGATTTAAGAGACAAAGCTTTGATTATGTTGCGTCCTTCCTGTACAGGGATAATGCATTGCTTGTTTTCTGCCCCTAATTCATTTGCCCAGTCTGCTAGATTGCCGTAGGGCTTTTGTTTGAGAAACTGCCGCCATGGTTTCAAAAAGGCAGCGCTAACGGCTTCTTCGCGCTTGGTAATTTGTTTAGTAGTGGCTGTTGGAAAGACAAAATGCAAATCGGGATGGATGAAGCGGTCATATTTATAACAAGCTGGACAAGTGCCGCAAGAGTCATCAGTAGGTTGCTGACAGTTGAGGAAAGTAGCGTAAGCTAAAGCCAAAGTAAGATTAGGGGAACCTTCGTTTCCTAGCCATAGCTGGGCATGGGGAACCCTTCCGCTTTGTACTGCTGAAACAAGCGTTTTTTTAAGAGACTGATAGCCTGCTATATCCCTAAAGCGCATAACTAGTGTTTTTTCAGTGAAATGCTGTCGATTTTTGTGCCTAAAGTTAAACTCCTGTACGATACTGGCACTTATCAAGCCTCTAAAAAACGCAGTGCGTATTTTTGCGCATCATTCCGAAGGCATAAAAGCAGAGCTTTGCACAAGCCCAAAGCTGCTGATTTTTGTCCAACTTTGCGGCAAAACTATTTCGTCATGCAAAAAATTACCTCCGCTCTTGTTTCTGTTTACAACAAAGAAGGGCTATCTCCATTGCTAAACTTACTACATCGCCACGGGGTTCGGCTATATTCTACAGGGGGCACAAGAGAATTTATTAAAAGTCTGGGCTTCCCAGTTACAGCAGTAGAGGATTTAATTGGCTACCCCGCTGTTTTGGGAGGACGAGTGAAAACCCTCCACCCCATTATATTTGGGGGTATTCTCTTTCGCCGTCATCAGCCAGAAGATCAACAACAAGTTGCCCAATACAACATCCCTCCCATCGACATGGTCGTAGTGGACCTGTACCCTTTTGAACAAACCGTAGCTGCAGGTGCCAGCCAAGAAGAAATAATCGAACAAATTGATATAGGAGGCATTGCACTCATACGAGCAGCGGCTAAAAATTTTCACCATGTGCTTGTAGTTTCCTCCCGCGAGCAGTACGCTACTGTACAGACAATCCTGCAGACCCAGCATTGTCATACTACATTAGAACAGCGCAAACACTACGCCGCGCGCGCTTTTGATATTACTTCTCACTACGATACTGCTATTTTTCACTACTTTAATCGCACAGAACAACTGCCGGTTTTCAAACAAAGCATTCGGCAAGTCCAACCCTTGCGCTACGGGGAAAATCCACATCAACGAGGCTATTTTTTTGGACAATTGCAAAACATGTTTGAACAACTACATGGCAAAGAATTATCTTACAACAACTTAAATGACATCGACGCAGCGGTAAAGCTCATTGCTGAGTTTGGAGAGACTCCTGCGTTTGCCATCTTGAAACATACCAACCCTTGCGGGGTAGCCACAGGAACAACCGTGAAAGAAGCCTACGCAAAAGCACTAAAAGCCGACCCTGTTTCTGCATTTGGCGGCGTACTGATTACTAACAAGCCCATTGATTTAGCCACTGCTAAAGAAATCGACAACCTATTTTTTGAAGTACTGGTAGCGCCGCTGTTTTACGAATCTGCTTTGCCTGTGCTCAAGACTAAGAAAAACCGCATTTTGCTACAACAAAAGCCGACAGTGTTGCCCGAATGGCAGTTTAAAACTTTGCTCAATGGCGTGGTGATGCAACAACGCGATGCCAAAACAGAAACTGAAGCTGACTTGAAAGTAGTAACTCGGCGCGCCCCTACTAATGAAGAAATCAAAGCCCTTCTTTTTGCCAGTAAAATTGTCAAGCATACCAAAAGCAATGCAATTGTACTAGCTACGGATGGACAAATGTACGCCAGTGGCATAGGACAAACCTCGCGAATCGATGCCCTCAAACAGGCTATAGAAAAAGCAAAGCACTTCGGATTTGACTTAAGCAAAGCCGTGATGGCTTCCGATGCCTTTTTTCCCTTCCCTGACTGCGTAGAGCTAGCCCATCAAGTAGGAATTCGCGCTGTCCTTCAACCTGGCGGCTCAATAAAAGACGCTGAGTCAATTGCCTATTGCGACGCCCACGAAATGGCAATGGTTTTTACAGGCACCAGGCATTTTCTGCATTAAATGGCTTTCCCAGCTTTTTAGCAAGTTTTTTAGCCCCAAGCAGCAAGAGAAAGCAAACAAAAGCTAAGTTTGGGTATTGCTGCCAGAGCTAGCCTTGATAACTCGCCATAGAGTCGCTAGTACTACTGCTGTACTGCAAGCTGTTGCTAGCTCTACTCTTACTACAGGGGAAAGTGCTAGGATGTTTGTATGCACTCCTACTTGAAATAGGTTCTGGCAACCTAAGAAAGTACATATCCAAAGAGAAGCTCCTCCAGCAAAATTGGCTAGCAACCGATTGCGGTACAGGACTGGCATGAGTCGAGGATTGTTTGCTAGCATTAACAAAACAGCTGCCAGCAAAGGCAACAGCATGCCATTGGCAGCTTGGGCTAACAATATTACTGGAATGGGTTTAACGCCTATTGCACTGAACACAATGCCAAAGGCCATTACACTTCCCCACGTCAAATGAAAAGCTCTCAGGGGAAGGGGTTTTTCCCACACCGATTGCAAGGTAATGGCAGCTGCCAGAGGAGCTGTCATACAAGAGCTAAACCCTGCTGCAAAAAGTCCTATGCCTAACAAGATTCTTCCTCCTTTTCCTATGTGCTGCTCAATTGCCTGTGCAAAGGACTCGAAATCGAAAGGAAGGGGAGCTATTGTACCAGCCACTAGAATAGCCATTGAAATAAGTCCACCTACACCAACTGCAATAGCAATACCTGACCGCATCTGGCTAATGGTTTGTCGATGTTTTATGCCTGAAGCTAAAAATAAGTTGTAGGGCACGATGGTAGTTCCCACAAGGCTGGTGAGTAAGAGCCAACTTTCTTGAGGGGCTGTAGGAATAAACAATCCTGCTAGCCATTCACCTACGGAAAAAGAGGTATTCCAGGCTAGCCATCCGAACATCAGCCCCATTAAGGCAACTAGGATCCCCATGGCTTGGGCAAGACGCTTAGGGGTTCCTTGCCATAGGAACAAACTTGCCACTGTTGCAACAGGCAAGGCTATTGCGGGAAGCGGTACTTTTAGAATCAATGTCAGTCCTGTGGCTGCTCCTAGTAAGTTTCCTGCTTGGTAGGCAGCGCAGCCCAGTACAATCATCCCTCCTACTGCTTGCGGTAAAAAACGGCTGTTTACTTGTTGCCTCAAAGCTGCTCCTAAAGAGTGCTGGCTGGTCATGACAATCCGCGCTGCGTGTTCTTGCAGCACTATGCAAGCCAAAGTAGCAAACACAACTGCCCACAAGAGCGACAAGCCAAAGGAAGCCCCCGCCATTGCTGCAGTAGTTACCGTTCCAGGACCTATGAACGCTGCAGAAATAACTGACCAGAATAAAACACTACCCGCCTGCCGCTTTAGATATTTCAAAGTTGTCTGCCGTATTTTCGTTTGAAATAGTCATCGTACTCATCGGCGTAGGTGCCTATGCGCTTGAGCATGGCAAGAGTTTCTTGCTTGCTCAATCCTTCTAGCTCGCGAATGGCGCGCAGGTATACCCACCCTTCGTAAACGGAAAAAGCAACTCCGTAAAGTTGATGGTTTAAGCGGAGCAATTCTTCAAAAAAAGTAGCTCTCACCTCTGCGGAGGGCAAGCGCATTAGCGGGGACATAATTTGCAAATAGCCATAGTCTTTTCTTTCTGAAGAAAGCAGTACGTTAATCCATACACTTGCCGAACCTTTTCGCAAATCCCATTGACCTGCTTTTTTGGTGCGGGCACTGGATGGATTCACTCCCAGTTCGCTGATGGCGTTTTCGACCACGTTGTAATAATAGGTCAAGTCCAACATAGTTTTGAAATTCTAAAATGGCAATAAAGAAAGCAAATCCGATGCAAACTAATGCACTAAAAGGCGATATCCTGCTTTAAGGGGAAAGTGATCAGAGTAATTAGCTTGCCTAATGGTATGCAGATAAGTAGGCTGCAAACCTTGACTGTAAAATTGGTTGTCAATGCGCAGAAAAGATAAAAATTTTCCGTTGTAGGTAAACCCCAATCCCATGGCTGCGTCTTCAAAGGCATTGCGCAACAATTGACTAAAGCGGTAATAGGTATAACTATAAGGCAAGTCGTTCAAGTCTCCGCAGAGCACCACTGGATAAGGCGAGACGGACACGTGCTTAGCAATAATTTCCACCTGCTGGCTGCGCTGCCGGAACCCATATTTTAGCCGCTTCAGCACATCTTTCACTATTGCCTTGATTTTCTCCCAATTGCTACTGCTTTGAAATAGAGCATGTTCATTAATGCTCATCGATTGCAAGTGCAAGTTATAAACTCGAATCGTATCTTTTCCGATGACTATGTCGGCAAAAATGGCTCCGTAAGGGAATCTCCCTTTTAAGTCAATAGTTCCTTGATTGACAATCGGAAAGCAAGAATAAATAGCAAGCCCCATTTGTCCGCCCAAGTTATTCATGCAACAAGGACTAAAAAAGTGGTAGTATTTCCGCAGCTTGCTGCTCATCTTTGTCGGTAAGTTAAACAAGGTGGAGGTATCCAACTGGTAGTACTCTTGTAAGCATTTAATATGCGAGGAATCTTCAATCACCCATTGAATAATTGCTTTTGCTTGCGGACTATGCTCGGGGCGGTCATAAGCATTAAAAAGGCGCACGTTATAGCTAAGAACTTCAAAATCAGGCTTTTGCTCGGAAGACAAGCGAAAAGCAACCGTAGCGTTCCAGTAGGGAAAAGCCATTAGCAAACCTAGCAAAGAGAGCACGGCTGGCTGAAATTTTTTTACCATCAGCCAAGCTAAAAACATACCCAAATGGGCAATCATGCACAAGGGGATGCACATTGCCAAAAACCCAGCAAAAGGAAAAAAATCGGGTTTGATGGTAGGGGCAACGTAGCAAAGCAAACTAACGACAAAGATCAGCAAGCTCATCTTGTGTAACAACCACAAGCCAACAGCCATATGCTCATTGCGCGTTAGGATTTCCCATCGCTACAATCAAGTTAAACTCCTCTTCTCGTAGAGGCATCACAGAAAGGCGAGATTGCTTGACAAGTCCTATCTTGGCAAGGCGAGGCTCAGCTTTAATAGCGGCTAAGGGAACAGGTTGAGCAAATTCGCTATGAAATGCTAGATCCACTGCTACCCACTGGGGATCGGTGGTGGTAGGATCTTGGTAAGCAGTGCGGATTACTTGGGCAATTCCCACTACGGCGGGTTGCTTATTGCTATGGTAAAACAACACTAGATCGCCATTTTGCATGGCTTTTAAGTAGTTACGGGCTTGAAAATTGCGCACACCATCCCAAAACGTCTCGCGCTGGCGCACCAAATCTGCCCATGAATATGTTTCAGGGTCTGATTTAACAAGCCAATAGTTCATACGCTAAAATACGCCATTTCAAATTTTTATTACAACTTTTTGGCTTGGCGCCGATGCGATGCAACTTTTTTTGTATGTTAGCCACTAGCATCATCATTATTTTTGCGTGGCTATGAGTACTGCAGCTCGCAAATATTTGCCCATTGTGCGGCAAGATCCATGGCTAGAGCCTCATAATCACCATCTTGCTGAGCGATTCATGCGCTTTCATCAGTTGCTTTTTCAACTGGAAAGAATCTACGGCAGCCTTTACGATTTTGCTGGAGCACATCACTACTTAGGCATTAACTATGATGCAAAAGCAGGAGGTTGGTACTATCGCGAGTGGGCTCCCGCTGCTGAAGCCTTATTTTTAACAGGAGATTTTAACGGTTGGGACCGCTCTTCGCATCCGCTCAAACGATTAGATAATGGCATCTGGGAAATTTTCCTCGATGATCAAACTTATAAAGACCGATGGAAGCACGGCACTTTATTCAAAGTACGAGTCAAATCTGCTATAGGGGAGTTAGATCGCATACCAGCTTATATTCGCCGCGTGGTGCAGAATCAACAAACCAAAGATTTTGCAGCGCAGGTATGGAATCCTCCAGAGGCAGAAGAACTGCCAAAGGTTTCAGTAGAACCTTTAGCGCGGGCAATCCATCAAGGGACTACGCCTTTGCTCATTTATGAAGCCCATGTAGGCATGGCACAAGAACGCGAAGGTATTGGCACTTACCGCGAATTCGCCGACTTGATTTTGCCCCGCATTCAGAAAGCAGGCTATAATGCCATCCAACTCATGGCTATTGCTGAACATCCTTACTATGGCTCCTTTGGCTACCACGTTTCTAGCTTTTTTGCTCCTTCTTCGCGCTTTGGCACTCCTGAGGATCTCAAGTATCTCATTAACAAAGCTCATCAAGCAGGATTGTTAGTAATCATGGACCTAGTTCATTCCCACGCAGTTAAGAATGTGTTAGAAGGGCTGAACTTTTGGGATGGCACTGAATACCAGTACTTTCATGGCGGCGGGCGCGGCGATCACCCCGCTTGGGATTCCAAACTATTCAACTACGGCAAATGGGAAGTCCTCCAGTTTTTGCTCTCCAACGTGCGCTATTGGCTAGAAGAGTTCGATTTTGATGGCTTCCGCTTCGATGGAGTAACTTCCATGATTTACTTGCATCATGGGCATACTTCCTTCAACAGCTATGATGACTATTTTAATGATGCAGTGGACAAAGATGCGGTAACTTATCTTCAGCTAGCCAACTGGCTTACTCACCAAATCAAACCTTGGGCAATTACCATTGCTGAGGATGTCAGCGGCATGCCAGGCATGGGATTTCCCATAGAAGGCGGTGGTATCGGCTTTGACTATCGGCTAGGGATGGGATTGCCCGACTATTGGATTAAACTGCTCAAAGAACTGCCCGATGAGCGCTGGGATCCAGTGCAAATGTACTACACCATGCTCAACCGCCGCTACGATGAGCGAACAGTAGCTTACTGTGAGTCTCATGACCAAGCCTTAGTAGGAGACAAAACCATTGCGTTTTGGCTCATGGATAAAGAAATGTACTTCTCGATGGCCAAACACATTCCCAACCTAATTATTGATCGCGGTATTGCCTTGCATAAAATGATTCGGCTTTTTACCATTGTACTAGGGGGAGAGGCGTACTTGAATTTCATGGGCAATGAGTTCGGACACCCTGAGTGGATCGACTTCCCTCGAGAAGGCAATAACTGGAGTTTCAAATATGCCCGACGGCAATGGAGCCTTGCAGATAATCCTTTGTTAAGATACCAGTACCTGCTCACCTTTGACCATGCCATGATTGAACTGGTAAAGAAATACAACTTATTGCGACCTGGTTTGCATCCTCATTTGCTCAATCAGGATAAGCAAAATCAAACCATTTGCTTTGAAAAAGGCGGATTGATTTTCGTATTTAACTTTCACCCGACTGCTTCCATTCCCGATTACAAATTTTGGGTACCGCAGCACGGAAAATATCGCCTTGTACTTACTTCAGATGACCCTATTTTCGGAGGTCATGACCGCATAGATTCCACCACTGAATTTTTTACTAGCGAAAATCAGTTCCTTTCCATCTACAATACTCAGCGCACTGTGCAAGTCTTTGAGCGCCAGCCTGATTGACCTAGATGTCAGTTCCACAAAAAAAACCGACGGCTGCTAAAGCCGCCGGTAAGCTCGTGTTCAACAAAAAATTTTATCGTTATGGCAGTGCGGAACCACTTCCTGTGCTAGAGGTGTCAGAAGGAGTAGTCGGAGGCAACAATCCTAACTTTGCTTTTAGTTCCAGCAGCGCGTTGCTTTGAGTAGTAGTGCCTAGTATTTTATCTACTTCTTCGTCGATGGTTTTGCTTTCTAAAGCAATAGCTCCGTACGATTGAGCCAATGCTTCATCTTGAGCTACTTTTTCCTTCATGCGTTCCAACATGGCAATAGTGCTACTAGAGTCTATTTGTGCTAGTTGCTTGTTGATGTTCTTAGTAGCCTCACTCACTTTGGCGCGTGCTTTCAGGGTACGAAGCTCGTTTTCATAGGAACTAATCTTGCTCTTGAGCGTATTGATGTTTTGCTCCATCGTAGCGATGCTTTGCTCGTGCATTGCTAATTCTTTAGCGGTGCGTTGGGCTTCTTGTTCTGCTTTTTCTTTCATGCGCAGCATTTCACTTGCTAGGCGATCAGCTTCCGCTTGGGATATTTGACCTGCTTGCGCCCGCTGGAGCAACATAATAGCTTTTTGCTCGTAGGACTTGGCATCACTGATAAACTTAGCATTGTCGTTTTTAGCCCGAATAGCCAATGCTTTTATTTCAGCCAGTCCTTGAAGGCTTTTGTTGAGGTTTTCCTTGAGCTCGCGAATGCCTTGCTCGGTCATTTTAATGGGGTCTTCCAGCTTGTCTAGCACGCTGTGTGCTTCTGCTTTTCCAATGCTGAAAAGTCTTTTGAAGATGCTCATATGTGGCTTGTGTTTGAGTGAAAGCTAATAAAAAGAAGATTATCTAGCAAATTGCAACATTTCGTTGGCGTACTCCGCCATAAGCAACTTGAGAGAGTTGATACTTGCTTCTAACTCGTTAAGGTCTAAATTTTCCAGTTGCAACGTATCGCGGAACAGCAAGCGTTTGCCTGTATCGTCTAGTACAAAAGCTCCATGCACAATTTCGCGATTTTTCTGAAGAAGAGCACGAAGTACATTCGCGTCATTGCTATCAATGTCGAGCAAATATTGCTCAAGCACTAAAATGGGTTCATTGCAGTCCACAATCAGGTTTTGAATGCCATCCTCTGGGGCGTTAATAACGAAAATCTGGTCTATGACATCTTCACGGGCAATATCGTAGCCCAAATCTAACAAGTATCGCTTTACTTTTTCAAAGTGAGACATGTTACTCGATTTTTTGTAGGCACTGAAAGTTAGCAAAATGCGCTACAATCCACAAAAACAACACTTAGTAACTGGCAAAAATGTCTAGCAAACTTCTTTTTGCTTGTTGCCGTTTAGATAGGTGATTTTAGGACCTTTAGAGCGTGTCTATGTTTTAGAGGGACAAAAATCATGGATAAAAAGAGGAATCGCCTAATCTTAGGGGATCAACTAACGGCGGCATGTGGTGAGTGCCAAATCAGAGTAGGAGCGCAAGCCTTACAACGGATTGTCCTCGACAAGGCATATGCAAGAGAATTTCTTGATTCCGTCTAATGTATGCAGGAAGAAGAAATAGTACAAACGTCAGCCTCTTCGCAAGGCTTTATTTCTCAAAAAGGACGGTGGCAGCAAAGGTTGAGCCAAGCTCCACTTGAATTAAATTGTACCGAAGACATTCTAAGAATTTTAGAAGAATCGTCCAATCTGCTATTGCATTTATCAAACTTGATTCCGTGAATATGAAATTGGCAAGATGTGACCTTATAAAAAACTAGACAACTACTTATGGTGAGAGGTTTACTAACGTGTATCCTGCCCTGCAATTTTTTATTTGCACAAGTGCAAGCGGACTCAGCAATCATTCAACCACTTGTTTTTAGTGCAAGAACGCACTACGGATTTATTTTGCCTCATTCGGAAGAAATACGCAGCATTTCTTTTTCTCGCCCACGAGGTATAGAAGCAGAAATAAGCAGACAGTTACTCAAACGACAATATTGGCAGTATTGCTCTTGCTATCCGCGCATAGGCATTTCAGCAGGGTATTTTAGTTTTGATAATCCAGCCATCTTAGGCAGTGCTTGGTCGGTAACTGCTTTTGTAGAGCCTTTTATGTCTGCTCCGTCGCGGCTAAACCTTTCTTACCGAATGGGGGCAGGAGTTAGCTATCTGACAAGGGTATATCACCCTATTGAAAATCCACTCAATTTGTTCTACAGCACTCCTATTAGCTTTAACTTGTTGATGAACGTAAGCATTAACTATCGGCTAACTCCTCAAATTACATTGCGCCTACACGGCAATTTCAATCATATCTCTAATGGAGGGTTAAAAGAACCTAACAAAGGAATTAACTTTCCAACGGCAGGGATTGCTTTGGATTACCTCATGCAACCGATGGTTTTTCCCACTTTTGAGCAAAGTGATTGGCGCAAGGAATGCACAAAGCGCTGGAATTATCGAGCGGCGGTTTTTTCAACTGCAAAAACTGCTGAACGAAATGACTCCCAGCGTTATTGGATCGTAGGGGCTACCACGGGAGGAACGCGCAGAGTAGGAAGAATTAGTGCATTAAGTTTAGCAGCGGAAGTAATTGTGGATTATTCTTTGCGTGAAAGGCTGTGGCGGTACGAACCTGAGCGAAGTCATCTTTTTACAAGAGCAGCTATTTTAGTAGGGCATGAAATTTTGCTCGGCAGATTTGGATTTGCTCAGCAGTTGGGAATTTACTTTTATGCTCCTGTTAAGGCATTGCATCCGGTGTATCAGCGCTACGAGCTTACTTACAAGACTCCCAACGGCATTTTTTTTGGAATGAGTCTTAAAGCCCATACCCGCACTGCCGATTTTATGGATTTGCGCGTCGGTTATATTTTCTGACCAGAGTTTGATGCAGAAAAAAAACAGAGCCCTCTTTTGGAGGGCTTTTAGGTGAGGTCTGGCGGCGACCTACTCTCCCACCTGTTACGGCAGTACCATCGGCGCTGCGGGGCTTAACTTCTCTGTTCGGAATGGGAAGAGGTGTTCACCCGCGCTTGAGCCACCATGATGCGGTTGTTGCTCACATTGACTTGAGGGGTTACTATGGGAGCGGGTACTTCTTTCGGAGCATTAGTACTGCTGGGCTTTGACATTTCTGTCTTTACACCTGCAGCCTATCGAGGTCATCGTCTTTGACCGTCCTGATTGGGAAACCTCATCTTGGGGCGAGCTTCGCGCTTAGATGCTTTCAGCGCTTCTCTCTTACAGACTTGGCTACCCAGCGCTGCACCTGGCGGCACAACTGGTACACCAGCGGTCTGTCCATCCCGGTCCTCTCGTACTAAGGAAGGCTCCTCGCAATGCTCTTACGCCTGCACCGGATATGGACCGAACTGTCTCACGACGTTCTGAACCCAGCTCACGTACCGCTTTAATGGGCGAACAGCCCAACCCTTGGGACGTACTTCCGCCCCAGGTGGCGATGAGCCGACATCGAGGTGCCAAACCTCCCCGTCGATGTGAACTCTTGGGGGAGATCAGCCTGTTATCCCTAGAGTAACTTTTATCCGTTGAGCGACGGCCCTTCCACGCGGCACCGTCGGATCACTAAGGCCGACTTTCGTCCCTGCTCGACTTGTTTGTCTCACAGTCAAGCTCCCTTCTGCCTTTACACTCTGCGGCTGATTTCCAACCAGCCTGAGGGAACCTTTGCGCGCCTCCGTTACCTTTTAGGCAATTGCGTTCGTCCAGCTTGGGGCAGCTTGTATCGCATTTCGGGGATCAGGTACGGCTTAGTGAGTTCGAGAAACCGTTCAAGGCTTGCGCCTCGAACGACGACCTGATACCCCTCTGTTTGACGACGCAGATAGGTCTCTAGCGCAAACTTCTTGGAGAGGGTTTGCGCCAATCGCGCCACATCGTTTTGTGTAAACCCCTGTGTGTTCAGGATGACGGCTTTGGCGTTTTGGTCTTTGATGGAGCCGTCGTCCATGAACCAGTAGGCTAAGCTACAGGGTTTGAGCATACGATGGATGAGTGCGGGGACGACCTTGCGTCC
>JANWWZ010000049.1 GCA_025057115.1 Bernardetiaceae bacterium | reverse complement strand
GAGAACACAAGTAATAAGGTATTGACAAGGCACCTGTATCGCTGAAAAGCTCCTCATCCTAAAAGCAACTTAATTTGGGTAAGCTAATTAAAGCTGTTTACAAAATTAAGAAATAAATACTTATCATTTCGTCATACTGGTGGAGTTATTTTGCTTATTTAGTGTTTTCTTGAGCTTTGTATAGTAGGTGACTTTATCCTTGTTTTTCATTAAGCCGTAAAGCATTATAATATTGTGTAATATCATTTCTATTGGTTCGGTTTCAAAGGCTTTCTCAAAGTGATAGGCTGATTTTTTGTAGTTTTTCAAGTAAAGATTTACATATCCTAAAGAATTGTTTACATCAAAGTCATCAGGGCGAAGTTGATGAGCTTTAGTAAGAAATTCAAGAGACTTTTCATATTCACCTATTTCTGAATAAATAGATCCTACATCTTTATAACCTTGGAATCTGTCCGTTTCTGTTTCTATCTGTGCTATGCTAAGCATGAGGTAATCTGCTGCTCTTCGATAGTCTCTTGCATCGAAAAATAGCTCACCTATATGTTTGTAAAGATAGGCTAAAGAAGGATAATCTACTATGGCTTTGTATTTTACGTTCTCCCATTGTTTTTCAACAAACTCTGGTGCTTGAAGAGAATTTCCTTTTTGCTTTTGATAGTGAGCAGCTTTCTGAAAAGCTTTCTCTGCCTCTGTAAGCTGATTGATTAATAAATGCAAATGTCCTTTTTTGACCCAAAAAGAAGGGCGATAAACATCCAAGCTACAAAGTTTGTCTATGCGCTTCATTGCTTCAGAGAAGCTGCTAGTATCTTTTCCAACAAGGTATTGTCCATAAAAATGGTTAAATAAAGAATTGTTTATAAAAAAACTGTTAGGAGAGACTTTTTCATCTGCCAAACTAATGGATAAGTTGTCCTTCCAATCAGGCACGCGGCTGTAGACTTTATACGCATACAAA
>JANWWZ010000048.1 GCA_025057115.1 Bernardetiaceae bacterium | reverse complement strand
TGTAAAACTATTGTCGCAATCCATCTCTTGCTGAAGGGAGTACTCCGACCGACCAACGAGCAGATTGTCGTTGATGCTACGCAGGGTCGCAATCCATCTCTTGCTGAAGGGAGTACTCCGACCCTCGGGGAGCGTCCCACGTCCATCGCATGATGAAGTGTCGCAATCCATCTCTTGCTGAAGGGAGTACTCCGACACTGCTCAGATTCTGAGCAGGAGGGGCTAAGAGAGTGTCGCAATCCATCTCTTGCTGAAGGGAGTACTCCGACACCGCCTGCAAATTGCTGGGAGCGGAGGGGCTATGTCGCAATCCATCTCTTGCTGAAGGGAGTACTCCGACTCTCTTCGATGGGGGCGCGGGTTGCGGCGAAACAGGTCGCAATCCATCTCTTGCTGAAGGGAGTACTCCGACTGGGAAGCTTCGTCTGAGACAGGTTTACCAACCCGGTCGCAATCCATCTCTTGCTGAAGGGAGTACTCCGACGGGGGAGTAGAGTGGCAAAAAATGACAACATTCAAGTCGCAATCCATCTCTTGCTGAAGGGAGTACTCCGACTCAAATGAAAATAAAAGTAAAAATGAAAAACCCCGTCCGTCGCAATCCATCTCTTGCTGAAGGGAGTACTCCGACATAAGACTGTCAAAAATAAAGACCGGCGCTAACGCCGGTCGCAATCCATCTCTTGCTGAAGGGAGTACTCCGACAAGGTTTGGCAGTACATCCTTTGTAAGAGATGCGGGTCGCAATCCATCTCTTGCTGAAGGGAGTACTCCGACAGAACACACAGGATAAGAAGAAAGTCTACTTAGTTTGTCGCAATCCATCTCTTGCTGAAGGGAGTACTCCGACAGGGCTTTGGGCTAAAACCCAAAGCCCGGAAAAAAGGTCGCAATCCATCTCTTGCTGAAGGGAGTACTCCGACGGATTTTAACAAAACCAGGAATCATAAACAGTTTGTCGCAATCCATCTCTT
>JANWWZ010000047.1 GCA_025057115.1 Bernardetiaceae bacterium | reverse complement strand
TTACTTGGCGGGGGGCGGGTTTCAAGTTTTAATCGTACCATTGTGGAATTGAAATGATATTAAAGTAACGGTTGCTGGCGATAAAATTTATAGTTTTAATCGTACCATTGTGGAATTGAAATTGTGTGGCGAGACGGAAGTGAAATATTTTCCTCCCTTGTTTTAATCGTACCATTGTGGAATTGAAATCTTACAGAAGCAGAAAAGGATTACGTCAATCAACAAGTTTTAATCGTACCATTGTGGAATTGAAATTTCTCGGTTAGTTTGAACATCAAGTATGTAGGAGTCTAGTTTTAATCGTACCATTGTGGAATTGAAATGCACTTGGCACGGCGGCACTTGGCACGGCGGGGAGGTTTTAATCGTACCATTGTGGAATTGAAATACCTTTCTTGTGTCTTCGTAGATACTCTATAGTATGGTTTTAATCGTACCATTGTGGAATTGAAATTTCAGGGTGTTTCACTAAATACCCTAACGTCTTATGTTTTAATCGTACCATTGTGGAATTGAAATAATGCAAAGCGGTATAGCAAAGCAATTGGATGACAGTTTTAATCGTACCATTGTGGAATTGAAATTTGCCCAACATCGTTGCGAACGCTTGTACCTGCTGGGTTTTAATCGTACCATTGTGGAATTGAAATGATTTTCAACGCTTTACAAGAGTCTTTTTCCAGAAGTTTTAATCGTACCATTGTGGAATTGAAATACTCTGGCAGCAATATTCCTTACTCTCTCGGACAGTTTTAATCGTACCATTGTGGAATTGAAATGCATTGCCGTCTTGTGCATACGCGGTCGGATAACTATGTTTTAATCGTACCATTGTGGAATTGAAATGCGTTTACCCCGAGCGGCTTATTTGAACCGACCCGCGGTTTTAATCGTACCATTGTGGAATTGAAATCTGTTTTTGTTTGCACTTATCCTTTCGCTTGTAGGTTTTAATCGTACCATTGTGGAATTGAAATCACTTTAATATTAGACTTGGTGGTCTCTTGATATTTGTTTTAATCGTACCATTGTGGAATT
>JANWWZ010000046.1 GCA_025057115.1 Bernardetiaceae bacterium | reverse complement strand
TTGTGGAATTGAAATATACAATGGACTATGAGACTTTTTTTAACAATTTTCAGTTTTAATCGTACCATTGTGGAATTGAAATTTTGTAATAAATGCAAATGGGCGCAAGGTTTTTATGGTTTTAATCGTACCATTGTGGAATTGAAATAACATCAGTTTAAAAGCACTTGGGTTGTATTTTAAAGTTTTAATCGTACCATTGTGGAATTGAAATTTGGCTTTGCGCCAAGAATAAGCTCGGCTCGATAAAAGTTTTAATCGTACCATTGTGGAATTGAAATGGCACAGAAGAGTACCGCATTGCGCGAATGTTTAACAGTTTTAATCGTACCATTGTGGAATTGAAATGCGTTTCATTTTTTTCTTGCCGACGTACCAATCCAGTTTTAATCGTACCATTGTGGAATTGAAATTCGTATTGCGCAAGTTTAATTTCCACGCCAACAAAGTTTTAATCGTACCATTGTGGAATTGAAATATAAAATGTTCTTGCGTTATACCTCTAAAATTGTACGTGTTTTAATCGTACCATTGTGGAATTGAAATAGCAATAACAAAAGCGCAAGAGACGCAAAACGTACGTTTTAATCGTACCATTGTGGAATTGAAATATTTTGGAGTTTTTTGTTTTTTTTATTAAAAACCGAAGTTTTAATCGTACCATTGTGGAATTGAAATGCTTTTAGCCAAGCAACAGCTTTTTGCCATTCTTCGTTTTAATCGTACCATTGTGGAATTGAAATCTGGTAACCATTACCCCCGCGCCCACCCCCCCTGCGTTTTAATCGTACCATTGTGGAATTGAAATACCTGGTATCGAGTATAACGGGAGTGAGTTTGAGTAGTTTTAATCGTACCATTGTGGAATTGAAATGTATATGGTCGTGTTATCATGAACACGCCAACAATGTTTTAATCGTACCATTGTGGAATTGAAATTTTGTTGGGTAATATCGTCTAATAATTTCTTCTTCAGTTTTAATCGTACCATTGTGGAATTGAAATTTTGGCAATCGTTTCTTCGTAGTTGTCTAACAACTGTTTTAATCGTACCATTGTGGAATTGAAATTTTTCTGCTTGCTCTCTGGTAAGTCCTTGAGCAAAAGTT
>JANWWZ010000045.1 GCA_025057115.1 Bernardetiaceae bacterium | reverse complement strand
GTCCGTGAGGACACGAACAACGGCGAGGAGTGGTTCGTGGGGACACGAACAACGGCAAGGAGTTGTTCGTGGGGACACGAACAACGGCGAGGAGTGGTTCGTGAGGACATGAACAACGGCGAGGAGTTGTTCATGAGGACATGAACAACGGCGAAGAGTTGTTCGTGGGGACACGAACAACGGAGCGGTTCTTTTGCCATTGTTCGTGTCTTCACGAACAATGCGCTTTGTTCATGCCTTGAAAAACAATCCAACAACATGGCAGCGAGTATTTTCTTTGACTCATCTGTGCTTGCGTTTTTCATCACAAGTTGTTCATGGGGACATGAACAACGGCAAGGAGTAGTTCGTGAGGACACGAACAACGGCGAAAGGTTGTTCGTGGGGACATGAACAACGGCGAGGAGTAGTTCGTGAGGACACGAACAACGGCAAGGAGTGGTTCGTGAGGACATGAACAACGGCGAAAGGTTGTTCGTGGGGACGTGAACAACGGCAAATCGTAAACGGTTGTTCGTGAGGACGTGAACAACGGCGAGGAGTAGTTCGTGAGGACATGAACAACGGCGAAGAGTGGTTCGTGGGGACACGAACAACGGCGAGGAGTGGTTCGTGAGGACATGAACAACGGCGAAAGGTTGTTCGTGGGGACACGAACAACGGCGAGGAGTGGTTCGTGAGGACACGAACAACGGCGAAGAGTTGTTCATGGGGACACGAACAACGGCGAGGGATGGCAAAAACCTTCTGCAAAGTCTGCAAGCGTTAGCTGCCTTACTCTCCTGTTAGCACAAAAGCCCCCCAGAAATACGGGTCGGGGTACTTTTTGCGCAATGCAGCTTGCGCTTCGTTGAAAGCCTGCCGCTTGGATTTTTTCTCTACCAACCAGCGACGATAAAAATCGCTCATCAGTTCTTGCGTCTGCTCGTCGGCTACTTTCCAAAGACTATATATGACCGCTTGCGCACCTGCCGTCTGAAATGCCCGATGCAGACCATACACCCCCTCGCCATTCTTGCTTACACCCAAACCCGTTTCACATGCAGACAGCACCACTAACTCGGTACCCTCCAAACGCAGCGACGCCGCTTCATACGCAGTCAGAATCCCATCGTTGGT
>JANWWZ010000044.1 GCA_025057115.1 Bernardetiaceae bacterium | reverse complement strand
CAGTCTTCCAAAGAGAATACCTGCTGCCATGCTGCTGAGTTGTTTCAAGACATGAACAAAACTTGTTCGTGAAGACACGAACAAGGGCAAGAGCCATGCTGCTGAGTTGTTTCAAGACATGAACATTTCGTGAAGACACGAACAAGGGCAAGAGCTGCCATGCTGTTGAGTTGTTTCAAGACATGAACATTTCGTGAGGACACGAACAAGCAAGAAAAACTTTTCAACAGGTCTGCTTTGCAGGTAAGCAAAATGCAGCGCGGTAAATCTTACCACCCTGCAAAAACTGACTCGCTACTTTTAAAACATTTCCCTCTGCCGTTGTTCGTGTCTTCACGAACAACGATAACCGGCGTATTCATTACTACACGCTCGTAAACCCGCCGTTGTTCGTGTCTCCACGAACAACCCTTTGTAATTAAACGCAAAAAGCAAGAACGAGCTGAGAAAATGCGGTCTTCCAAAGAGAATACTAAACCCGCCGTTGTTCATGTCTCCACGAACAACCCTTTGTAATTAAACGCAAAAAGCAAGAACGAGCTGAAAAAGTGCGGTCTTCCAAAGAGAATACCTGCTGCCATGCTGCTGAGTTATTTCAAGACATGAACAAAACTTGTTCGTGAAGACACGAACAAGGGCAAGAGCCATGCTGCTGGGTTGTTTCAAGACATGAACAGTTCGTGAAGACACGAACAAGGGCAAGAGCTGCCATGCTGTTGAGTCGTTTCAAGACATGAACATTTCGTGAAGACACGAACAAGCAAGAAAAGCTTTTCAACAGGTCTGCTTTGCAGGTAAGCAAAATGCAGCGCGGTAAATCTTACCACCCTGCAAAAACCGACTCGCTACTTTTAAAACATTTTCCCCCGCCGTTGTTCGTGTCTTCACGAACAACGATAACCGGCGTATTCATTACTACACGCCCGTAAACCCTCCGTTGTTCATGTCTCCACGAACAACCCTTTGTGATTAAACGCAAAAAGCAAGAACGAGCTGAGAAAATGCGGTCTTCCAAAGAGAATACTAAACCCGCCGTTGTTCGTGTCTCCACGAACAACCCTTTGTGATTAAACGCAAAAAGCAAGAACGAGCTGAGAAAGTGCGGTCTTCCAAAGAGAATAC
>JANWWZ010000043.1 GCA_025057115.1 Bernardetiaceae bacterium | reverse complement strand
TTTAAAGACGCGAACAACGGCAGTTTTTAAAAACACGAACAACAGCATTTTCTTCGCCGTTGCGCGTGTCCTCACGCCCAACAATCGGTTGTTTGTGAGGACACAAACAACGGCAGGTAAAGACGCAAACAACAGCATTCTCCCCGCCGTTACGCGTGTCCTCACGCGCAACATGTTCGTGAAGGCGCGAACAATGGCGGGGCATCTTTCCACCGTCGCGCAGTCCTCACGCGCAACAAGAGTTGTTCGAGAGGACACCAACGACGAAAAATCTTCTACCACCGTTCCTTGTAGTGTGTCAGTACATTGAATATGTCGTTGCCTGTTTCATAAAACGCAGCGGAAGAATACCGATAAGAAGAGGGGTCATCTGCTAACTGCCATTTTTCCTGAAGTGGATTGTTATGTATGTATGTCAATTTCTGCTCTAATACCTCATGTGAAAATAAAGGAACGGGCAAACTATTGCGCTCCCAAAACTGATAGCGACGGCTGGTAGTATTAGTTACCTCAAAATAGCGCAGTACCTCAGGATGGTGAACCCGTAAATCCTCTAAAAACTGATGCGCCGTGTACTTCATAAAACTAGCATGAGGCATTTCCTTTCCGTTGCTTGCGAGCATCTCCCAAATTAAATGAACATGGTTTGGCATAATAACGAAGCCATAAACTCGAATTTTCTGATGCTTTGTCAGGTGTTGCAAGCTACGGATAATTATATCCTTGTATTTATCAAGTTTGAGCAAATGCTGCCAGCATAAAATGGTGGCGGTGTAGAAATATACCACGCCCAATTCCATTCGAGGAAAGTTCATATTCTGAAATAATTAGCCAATGTAAATATAAGTTGTCGTTAGCGAAGACACGAACAATGGCAGTTTTTCCGCCGTTGCGCATGTCCTCATGCGCAACGAGTTGTTCGTGCAGACACGAACAACGGCGGTTTTGAAGACACGAACAACGGCGGTTTTTAAAAACACGAACAACAGCATTTTCTTCGCCGTTGCGCGTGTCCTCACGCGCAACAAAGACACCAACAACGGCAAGAGTTGTTCGTGCAGACACGAACAACGGCAATTTTGAAGACACGAACAACAGCGGTTTTTAAAGACGCGAACAACGGCAGTTTTTAAAAACACGAACAACAGCATTTTCTTCGCCGTTGCGCGTGTCCTCACGC
>JANWWZ010000042.1 GCA_025057115.1 Bernardetiaceae bacterium | reverse complement strand
CATAAGCCGTTGACTGCCAAATGAAATGGCATAATAATCTGTCGGAGTACTCCCTTCAGCAAGAGATGGATTGCGACGGATTTAACTTTCGAAAGGCGAATTTCAAGTTTGGGTCGGAGTACTCCCTTCAGCAAGAGATGGATTGCGACATTTCATCGACGATGAGTTCTTCTTTTTTCGTCGGTCGGAGTACTCCCTTCAGCAAGAGATGGATTGCGACCTATCTGTCGGCACTACCGCTATATCAGCCTTTCCCGTCGGAGTACTCCCTTCAGCAAGAGATGGATTGCGACGGGTGTTCCAAACTTCGTCTTGAAAGCTTCTATTTCAGTCGGAGTACTCCCTTCAGCAAGAGATGGATTGCGACTTGGCGGTAGAGCTTGGCAGGACTTCCCTCATCGAGGGTCGGAGTACTCCCTTCAGCAAGAGATGGATTGCGACGTATTTCGTTATCTTTTAACCAAGCCCTTATTAACGTCGGAGTACTCCCTTCAGCAAGAGATGGATTGCGACCCCCAAGGCTTTGCAGGCGGAGTCAAACTCCGCCGTCGGAGTACTCCCTTCAGCAAGAGATGGATTGCGACCCTACAGGGGGTGTGCTACGCAAGGATATTTTTTAGTCGGAGTACTCCCTTCAGCAAGAGATGGATTGCGACAAGTTTGTCTTCAAAGAGGTTTAGCTCTCTTCGAGGTCGGAGTACTCCCTTCAGCAAGAGATGGATTGCGACCTAATTCGTTTGTGATACACCAAATAAACAATAAGTCGGAGTACTCCCTTCAGCAAGAGATGGATTGCGACTCACTTGATAAACCGTTTATGATTCCTGGTTTTGTGTCGGAGTACTCCCTTCAGCAAGAGATGGATTGCGACATTTGGTTTTTTGTTTTTTTCGTAGGTGTATTTCTAGTCGGAGTACTCCCTTCAGCAAGAGATGGATTGCGACAATAAAAAAATTATTTACTTAACCGCAGTTAGGCTGGTCGGAGTACTCCCTTCAGCAAGAGATGGATTGCGACTTATTACGCTACGTCAGCAGCCAACAGCTGACCGAGTCGGAGTACTCCCTTCAGCAAGAGATGGATTGCGACTCTTAGCCCCTCCTGCTCAGAGTCGGAGCAATGTGTCGGAGTACTCCCTTCAGCAAGAGATGGATTGCGACAGCCCGGAGGCTGTCGGGATCGTCCCCGTTTTGCTGAGTCGGAGTACTCCCTTCAGCACGAGAGGGATTGCGACATTAACCGAACACA
>JANWWZ010000041.1 GCA_025057115.1 Bernardetiaceae bacterium | reverse complement strand
GGTGAACAGAAGGTCGCAATCCATCTCTTGCTGAAGGGAGTACTCCGACTAGGTGCGGGGGGTATATAAATACACCCATTAAAAGTCGCAATCCATCTCTTGCTGAAGGGAGTACTCCGACAGCCAGTTCTATTCGTGGCTTCGCGCCACGATTTAAGTCGCAATCCATCTCTTGCTGAAGGGAGTACTCCGACATTACCGGCAGCTGTTGCAATTGCGCATCAGCTTGTCGCAATCCATCTCTTGCTGAAGGGAGTACTCCGACTTTTTTTTGTTTTGAATTAGTGTGTGCAGCAATATGGTCGCAATCCATCTCTTGCTGAAGGGAGTACTCCGACAGCCTTAGCTATCAGGGAGCTAAGGCTTTTAGAAGGTCGCAATCCATCTCTTGCTGAAGGGAGTACTCCGACGGGGGGTATAGAAATACACCTACGAAAAAACAAAAGTCGCAATCCATCTCTTGCTGAAGGGAGTACTCCGACAAGTTTTCCTCCACGAGGAACTGCTTTCTCACTTCCCGTCGCAATCCATCTCTTGCTGAAGGGAGTACTCCGACTTTGTTTTGAATTAAGTGTGTGCAGCAATATGTTGAGTCGCAATCCATCTCTTGCTGAAGGGAGTACTCCGACCGATGTAGGCATGTATTACATGCTTAGCAAATTGGGTCGCAATCCATCTCTTGCTGAAGGGAGTACTCCGACTAGCCACAGCCCCGACTTTAAAGTCGGTCAGCTGTTGTCGCAATCCATCTCTTGCTGAAGGGAGTACTCCGACTAGCACTAATAGCTGCTTTTCCGGCGTTAGCGCCGGTCGCAATCCATCTCTTGCTGAAGGGAGTACTCCGACAGTCTAATAGTCAGGCGGCTAAAAAGGGCTTTGGGGTCGCAATCCATCTCTTGCTGAAGGGAGTACTCCGACAAATCTTCGGGGAAGACTCGTCTGAGGAGGAATCCTGTCGCAATCCATCTCTTGCTGAAGGGAGTACTCCGACCGAGCAGATTGTCGTTGATGCTACGCAAACTGCCAGTCGCAATCCATCTCTTGCTGAAGGGAGTACTCCGACGCTATGAAAAATAAGATAATAATCAACAAGGCGGAGGTCGCAATCCATCTCTTGCTGAAGGGAGTACTCCGACACGATAGAAAAGGCATAGATGAAAAATCTGGTTTGGAGTCGCAATCCATCTCTTGCTGAAGGGAGTACTCCGACGAGCGGAGGGGCTATATGCCCCTCCCCCAGCACTGTCGCAATCCATCTCTTGCTGAAGGGAGTAC
>JANWWZ010000040.1 GCA_025057115.1 Bernardetiaceae bacterium | reverse complement strand
ATCTCCCTTACACAAAGAGGCAACGTTTTAATCGTACCATTGTGGAATTGAAATTGGCAATTTCATCATTTGCTTTGTTGCCTGCAACCGTTTTAATCGTACCATTGTGGAATTGAAATACTGTGCCACGTGGGAAAAAGAATCCAGCGCCGTTTGTTTTAATCGTACCATTGTGGAATTGAAATGCAAGCGGGTTGACGCCGACAAAGAAATTAACCGGTGTTTTAATCGTACCATTGTGGAATTGAAATAATGTTTTGTAATCCAATCCCTGAAATGCTTAATAGTTTTAATCGTACCATTGTGGAATTGAAATGCAACGCATTATAACTTGCAACTTGTGCAAGTGTGTAGTTTTAATCGTACCATTGTGGAATTGAAATAAGTGGGTGGAATTGGAAGCGCAAATTAAGCAATTGGTTTTAATCGTACCATTGTGGAATTGAAATTTTTTACACAGTTTAAATGATTTCACTGCAAATATAGTTTTAATCGTACCATTGTGGAATTGAAATTAGACTGGGAAACCTTGAATGTTATTGGTATCAACGTTTTAATCGTACCATTGTGGAATTGAAATTCTGCATTAAGTTTAAAAGCCTTAATTGCTCGCAAATGTTTTAATCGTACCATTGTGGAATTGAAATTACTGTCCAAATACGAAGCGCATTTGTCTGAAAAAGTTTTAATCGTACCATTGTGGAATTGAAATCCCATCACCATTGGGATTCGCGCACGGACACGCGAAAGTTTTAATCGTACCATTGTGGAATTGAAATATTATCGCTGCAAAAGGCGAACGCATTTTGAGTTACGGTTTTAATCGTACCATTGTGGAATTGAAATTTAAAAAGCGGCAACAATAACTTAGCCGCAATGTCTTGTTTTAATCGTACCATTGTGGAATTGAAATCTTGCCAAGCGCAACGAAAGCCGCAAAGATTGGTATGTTTTAATCGTACCATTGTGGAATTGAAATTCCAAGCAGACACGGCGTGTCCGCCGCGTTCCCAGAGTTTTAATCGTACCATTGTGGAATTGAAATATGCTCTCATCAGTGTAGGAGGGCTTACACGAACAAGTTTTAATCGTACCATTGTGGAATTGAAATCACTATTTACATTTAATTGTGCAATGCGCACTTAGAGTTTTAATCGTACCATTGTGGAATTGAAATCTTTGCGAGTTATTACTACCGAACTGCAAGACGAGTTTTAATCGTACCATTGTGGAATTGAAATCCTTGCCACCGTGAAAGCGAACAACGGCAAACGAAGTTTTAATCGTACCATTGTGGAATTGAAATGTCGTGAAAAAGAATTACAGGTAGCTACTGAGCGTTGTTTTAATCGTACCATTGTGGAATTGAAATTTTGCAGAAGATAATATTGCCGCCACACTCTTGCGGCGTTTTAATCGTACCATTGTGGAATTGAAATTATCTTAGAACCAACCAATACCC
>JANWWZ010000003.1:157828-313710 GCA_025057115.1 Bernardetiaceae bacterium | reverse complement strand
CAGTTGGAGTTGTATGAACGGAATCTTTTGCAACACAGGGACATGAAGGCAGTTATCCAAACGGCAGTAGAAGAAGCAACACAAGAAAAGGCAATAGAAATTGCTAAAATTATGCTAAGAAACAACGAAGCAAATGAAAAAATAGCCATGTACACAGGTTTAACTACGCAACAAATAGAACAGCTAGCTACTGAATTGAAAAAACAAAGTTGACCACTCACTGAAATATTTTTACCATTCCCATACTAACCAACTAAAAGACTCGCTAATTAAATTCACTTTACAGTTTTAGTCTATATCAGGCAGAATAGGGATGCGCATCTTTTTTCCTAGCCGCTCTAGCAAAATTCGTTTTAACTCTAATTCTGCTTGGTACAACTCGGCTACTTGTCTTACGTTAAGTATGTTGAGAAATTCTTTGTGATATTTTTTTGCTAAAGCAAGTTCTTTTTCTCGAAGTTCAAATTCTTGCTCCATTGCCTTGCGCAAATCTTCGTCAGTCATAACAAGAGTTTTGCGACGCAATTTCATAATTTGCTGCCGCAGTTCTATTTGTTCTTTTTTGTATTGATTAAAAAGTGGTATAAACACTTTTTCTTGCTCGGGGGAGAGTTGCAAGCGCTGGCGAATAATTTCATTGCGCATTTTTTCTACCTCGGCTCGGTCTAACATCTTTCTTTGGGCTTGTAAATCGTTGTATACCAACCCCCAAAAAACTCCCAGCCAAATGATGCTATAAAGTATGTTTTTCATGGTTCAATAGGCTAATTCCATAATTTCTTCTTCTGATACTTCGTACAAAAGTTCCTCAAAGACAATTTCAGAAGGATCTTGTATTGTCTCAGACATGTAGTGCAGCTCTAAAAGCTCTGCTTCTGAAATATCATTTTCTAGCAAAACTTCTTCTATTGTTTGCCAACTTCCCAATTTGTCATTCTCTACATCAAAATGATCATAGCCAATGCCAATTCCCATCAGTAGCAATGCAAGGCAAGCAGCGTAAGCCAGCCACATTGAAAGGGAACGCCTGCGCGGTTGTTTTATTCGGCGCATTACTTTGTGAGGCAAATTCTCAAAATAATCCTCAGGAATATCAAATACAGGTTGTTTTTTGGGAATATCTTCCAATTTCATAGCTCGTTTTTTGTTAAGTATTCTTCAACTTTCTTGACGGCATGATGATATGAAGCCTTTAAAGCTCCTACCGAAGTGCCAGTAATAGCAGAAATTTCTTCGTAACTCAACTCTTCATAATAGCGAAGGTTAAACACGAGTCTTTGTTTGTCGGGTAAGGTGAGCAATGCTTTTTGCAGTTTTAACTGTATTTCATCTCCTGAAAAGGTCCATTGATTTTCTAACTTAGAAGTGAGTTCTTTTTGAACATCGCAAATTGGTACCAAGAAGCGGCGGCGTTTTCTATTCAAAAAATTTAAACACTCATTAGAAGCAATGCGGTAGAGCCAAGTAAACAAACTCGAATGGTTGCGAAAACTTTCCAAGTGATGCCATACTTTTACAAATACCTCTTGGGTAAGGTCATCGGCATCGTCATGGTCGATGACCATTTTGCGTATATGCATGTAAATTCTCTTTTGGTATTTGTTCATTAGCTGAGCAAATGCCCAATTTTTTGAACTGTCTTGTTTAAATTTTTCTAAAATTTCTCGGTCGTCAATTTCGGCAAGCATATTTTGGGCAGGCTGAGGCTTAGTGCCATGTGTTGTTGTTTGACCTGTCCCTATACGACCCCAGTCTAAAAAAGGCTTCACTTTACTGCAGGTTTTTATAATTTAGACTATCAGCAAAGTAGTTAGTTTAACCGAACTTCTATTTTTTTGCCATGCCTTCTTCATATCTTAACTTCAGGTTTCACTTTATAGACCTTGCAGGCAGAGCTAAACCCTTGTTTCTCCTCAATGGCAGGATAGACGGCGAAAGTGGATTGCGCTTAACCGAACATTCCATTCCTATCGAGGATATCAAGCAAGTTTACAAATACCAAGATTTAATTGCTATTATTCTAAAACCTTACCTTGCTTTACCGAAAAAATTAGTAGAAAATGTACTACCTGAAACCTCTGCTTTACTTATCAAAGTGGCAGATGGTTTTGCGTTTAATGTAAAAAGCGCTATTGACCAGCATTTGAGCAGGTTACATGCTGCTCAAGCAAAAGCAAAATGGGAAGCCGAAGGCAAGGCAAGTTTATTTAGGACTATTTCCTGCCCTGTTTGCGAAGCAATCATTGATATTACAGCCATTTGCTCTGAATGGATTTATTGCTGCTATTGTGAAAATATATTCAATCAATATCAACAACTGCTGCCCAAATCAGAGCAGTACAACATTTGCCCGCGTTGCCAATATTATGGACGATTACAAGTATATCCAGAGGTAAAATTTTTTTTCTGGAACCGTCGTTTTATCTCTTCTTTTGAAGAAAATTACATCTGTGACACCTGCGCTATGCGTTTTTATAAAGAAAATATTTGGAAAAATGCGATTTTTTTAGTTGGGCTACCTTTTAGCTGGTACTCCAAATATTTATTGACAAAAGAAGGCGACCCTACCCTAACTGAAATGGCTCAAGCTAATCGCCTAGCTCAGGAAGGTAACATGAAAGAAGCAGACGTATTGTATTCCACTATGATGCTGCGCAACGAACGCCATATTGGATTGCTCTATAACTATGGCTTGGCGTGGCTGCAAAACGACGAACCTAAAAAGGCGTTTCAGTATTTCAGCAGTGTTATTGAGCTGTGCAATAACTACCGCCCTGCGCGCCAAATTCTGGAGATATATAAAAAGACCACTATAGAAAAAACCCATCTCTAAGAGGTTGTCCAGTTTTTTATAAGGTCATATTCTGCCAAATTCATACTTACGAAAGCAAATGAATGCAACGGGGTAAGTTAAGCTAAGCAGAGCTTAGCTCTACCTTGTGTTATTGTGCTCCTTCCCATCTATGTATTGATGGAATCAAGAAATGCTTCCGCGTACGCTTTATCAAGCGCAATCCGTTGTAAGGTTTTGTACTTTTCAAGTGGCTCAACTCTGCTTTGGCATCGCTTACATTCGCTCTTGTAGTTATGACTGCATGTAACAACCCCAGCTACCACTATGTGCCGTTGTTAGGTTGGTCCACTAAGATTAGCCGATTCCTTTTTTATCCATAATTTTTGTTCTTCCTAAAACCAAAACAGCCCTTAAAGTTGGTTCGTAGCACAGCTATAACTTTCTCTACCCTACTATAAAATTGTAGTTCGAAAACATACTTGCAAACTTCTAGCTAATCTTTCATTTGTTTGTCCGAAAAAGCTGCCAAACACCTTAACACTCAGGGTTTGGATCCAGAGGTAGCCTTTAAATTACAAGCTAGGTCGTTCTAATAAAAAATACAGATGCAGAGCAATAGCTTTTTACTCTGCATCTGCTTTAACTGAAAATGGAGTTTAAGAAATAAGTCTTAGGTGTGCGCTCTTACTGGTTGGCGGTTGCGCATCAAAAATAGTAGAAAGCCAAAAGCAAAAATTAAAATAGTAGGTATGAGAGCAATTTTTGCTAAAGTAGCTTGCCCTGCTAGTAGTTCGGCTGCTTCTTTAGAAAGTCCCTGTACAAGAGCTTTATTGCGATGAGTATCTAGCCAGTAACCGATAAGAGGTTGAAAAATAGAGGCGCCAAACATACCTGCCCCTCCCATGAGCGACATGCCCAACGCACCTGTCTTAGGCATGTATTCTGCCACAAAAGAAATCATATTGGGCCAGAAATAACACACTCCAACGGCGAATAATACTGCATACACATACACCATAAATCCTGTGGCTGAGCTCATTAAGTAAATCGAAATGGCTGAAATAATAGCCGAGCCTAGCAAAACTCCTGTGATGTTAAGCTGGTGCACAATTGGACCGGCAAAGTAACGTCCTACTGCCATCAATCCCGTTACTAGCGCCAGTACGAGCATAGGAGCAGCTCCCGCCTGACCCAAAATTCGCTCCACCCATTGCTGAGTACCTAACTCGGTGGTAGCTGTCATGGTCATGCATACCATCATGAACCAAAACAGGGGTGAAGTAAAAATAGTGCGCAAATTTTCGGCATTAGACATAGAAATAGTACCACTATGCTCAGGGAAACGCTGACCAAAAAATAAGAAACCATAAATAATTGTGGGAATGTACATAGTGGAAATTTTAACCTGCCAAGAAGCGTTTACTTGGCTTAAGGCAAATGCTATTAATGAACCAATAACAATACCTCCTGGAAACCAAACGTGAAAGCGATTGAGCATGGTAGTTTTGTTTTCATCGTACATGCTGGCTACCAAAGGATTAAAAGCAGCTTCTACCATGCCATTAGCAAACCCAATCAGAAAAGTAGAAAGAAAAAGGGGCCAGAAACTGTTAGAAAGCAGGGTAAAGGTAATGCCTAACAAATGTCCAACAAATGCAATGTAGCCTAGTTTTTTAGGACCTAAACTGTTGTAAAGGGCTCCACCAATGATGGTAGCCACTGGAAAACCTAAAAATGCCATCTGATTAATCCAGCCTTTTTCCGTGTCTGACAAGCCTAGAGTTTCAGTCAGGTCATTCATAATACCAGCACGGATAGCGAAAGCCATAGCAGTAGTGATAAGAGCTAAACAGCTTGCTACAAACAAACGGCTTCGGTTGATACTTTGACTCATACTTACTGGTGATTTGGTTCAAGGCAAAAGCAAGATAAAATTTTCATTTCGATGATACTAATAATTTCGCTAAAAAATTTTTACCTACGGAAAGTAAGTAATCGGCAGCCGATGAGGAATGCGCAAATATTCCCAATAGCCGTACACTTCAACTGCTAAGGGCTGGTTAAAATAACCTAGCTGGTTAAAGGTTACTTCCAAATGGCGAGAAGCTAGCCACGAAGCGCGAAAAGCGGCAGGTAACCGTTGAATGCCCGTCATGCGATTGACAAAGCGGCGATAAGCCATTTCTTCACCAGCACCGTAATAATTTACTTGCACATAGTACCGCCCAAATCGGAAATTGTACTCGTAAGAATAGTGTGTATTTGTTACTAATTCGCTAAAAGAGGATAAAAATTGTGGAGAAGGTTCATGGGTGTGATAGAAATTTTCTAGTCCGCGCAATTGATACACTTTATAAAGAGAATCGTTTTTCGACCAGGCAAGGCAACGCAAAAAGTGCATCAAAGACCCATAGTAAGCCATTTTGCGATTTGCATTCCATTTAGCAATTAGTTTAGGATCAACGGTTTTAATGGGTTGAAAAAACAAACAGCCGTCGAGTATAGCTACTTGTCCATCCACTGCAAATTGTTCTATATAGCATTTGATTCGGTAGCCTAAGGCTAAGTTCTCTATTAACAGGAAATCATTAGCCAGTGCGCGCCACTTTTTTTTGTCAATCTCTTCGAAATAAATTACCCATGGGTTGAGAATGGCAATCTCCGAAGCAAAAGGAGAATCCCCGATAAAATGTTTTTTGAATCGCTGAAAAAAAAATTGCCATCGCTTTTGATATGTCCGCCCCATCATTTCTTGCAAAGGGAGGTGCTTTGTGGGAAGCAGTTTAATGGTGTCAAGTGAGAGAGTATCTTTAGCAGTGTGGATAGAAAGGCGACTAGGAAGATATCCTGTAGCTGTTATAATTACCTCGTGCTGACCGCAAGGAATGCCGCTCAAGCGAAAAAATCCATTTCTTCCACTCACGGTATCTAATGTAGTGTTATTGACAAAAATCCATGCAGTTACTATGGGTTTGCGGCTAAGGCTATCGATAACCACTCCCTTGAAAGTAAAAACTTGAGCATGCTTTGCCTGCTTAAGACTATCGCCGGGGATTTCTGTTTGCCATGCCCCTGGAATAAGCAAACAAACCAAAAAGACAACATTCATACGAACAAACTTTCCAACGTATCCAGATTAATGATAGCAATAATTTTGCGACCTTCAGGAGTGTAATTGGGTTGCTGACAAGCAAAAAGGCGATTGATTAAATCCTGCATTACTTCTTGCTCGCAAGGGAGGGGAGCGGTTTGGGCTCGACGTTTCGCCAACACAGCGGCTAAAGTTTCTTTTTGAGACAGTTTGAGTTGATTGGTAAAGTGAGCGGCTTGTTCTATCAATTCAGCAAGGACTTGACCAACGGATAAGGGTTCAACTCCTGCAGGCACAGCAGTGCAAACTAGCTGGTTAGCGTCCTTGAGCTCGATGCGGAAGCCTATCTGCTTTAGCTCCTCAGCAAAGGCAATCAATTGAGCTAATTGGTCTGCAGCAAAGTGAATTTCCTCAGGGAAAAGCAAAAGTTGAGTGGCATCAGTGGCGCTGGTTTGTTGAAGGTGTTGTTCGTAAAAAATGCGCTCATATGCTGCGCGAATGTCTAGCACCATCAACCCCGATTTAACTTGGCTGAGTATATACTGCCCATGTAATAGCATTAGTTTAGGCAAGGGAAGAGAGGTTTCCTCTGAGGTGAACAGCGCCGTTTGTTCCTCTTGTGTAAAATCGCTACTGGCTGAGGATTGAGAAAAAAAGCTTGAATCACCTTGCCCAATGCTGTGTATTTTGCTGGTGCGTTTAGGAGGCGGATAAAGGGTTTCCCATGAACTTTTAAGCTGCTGGCTTCTTGTATGGGAACGCATTAACTGGTATTCTTCAAAAGATAGGGGTAGAGAATCTGGCTCGGCAGAGAATTGTTTGGGTTGGTCAAAGTTAGCATCTAGCTGAAAGTCGATTGTAGGACTCAAATGATGCACTCCTAAAGCTTGCCTTACAGCAGACTGCACCAAAGCATACATAGCCCGTTCATCTTCAAATTTGACTTCAGTTTTTGTAGGGTGAATATTTACATCAATAGTGTTGGGGTTGGCGGTGAGTTTGATGACGTAAAAAGGATAACTACCCTCTGGGATGAGCCTTTCAAAGGCTGTCATAACAGCATGGTGAAGGTAAGAATGCTTAATAAAGCGGTTGTTAACGAAGAAAAACTGCTCACCGCGAGCTTTGCGCGCTGCCTCAGGTTTGCCTATATACCCAAAAAGAGATTTATCACTTAGCTCCTCTTTGCATGGAAGTAGGTTTTCCTTGTAACTTTTGCCAAATAAGGCTACGATGCGCTGGGCAAGGTTAGAAGGCTTTAAGTTGAATATTTCTGCATCGTTGTGGTACAAGACAAAGGCAATTTCTGGCTGGGCAAGTGCCATGCGCGTAAATTCCTCTAGAATATGCTTCCACTCTACAGAATTGGACTTGAGAAAATTGCGCCTTGCTGGCACGTTAAAAAACAAGTTCTTTACGCTTACTTGGGTGCCTTTAGGGCAAGGGCAAGGTTCCTGCAGTACTACTTTAGCTCCTTCTATAACTACTCTTGTTCCGAGAGTATCCTCTTGGCGTCGGGTTTTTAATTCCACTTGGGCTACGGCAGCAATGGAAGCCATCGCTTCTCCGCGAAAGCCAAAAGTGCGGATATTAAACAAGTCTTCTACTTGTCTGATTTTGGAAGTAGCATGGCGCTCAAAGCACATGCGCGCATCGGTAGGACTCATGCCACAGCCGTTGTCCGTTACTTGGATAAGTACCTTGCCTGCTTCTTTTACCAGTAATTGAATATGAGTTGCCCCTGCATCAACTGAATTTTCTAATAATTCTTTAACTACTGAAGCAGGTCGCTGTACTACTTCTCCAGCAGCAATTTGACTGGCAAGACCATCCGGCAATAGTCGGATAACGTCAGGCATGGCAAAATTTAGCCTTTGATTTGCTTGTCTTCGTATTTAGAAGGACACTTCATCAAGATTTGGCTAGCTATAAACTGTCCTTCTTTCACCCTGCCTACTACTACTATTTGCTCAGAGCGCTTGAAGTCTTGCATAGAAGGCGGTGGGTTATAGCAAACCACCTTGTGCACTTCTTGGTTGTTATCTACCATCATGAAAGCAAGGTAGTTGGGATCTTTCACGGGGTCGTATTCAATGCCTATGATTTCTCCTGCTTGGTTGCGCTGCAACTGACCTACTACGTGTACCTTAGAGTCATCTCCCGCTTGAGCCATTGCAAAGGCTTCGCGAAAGGACACGTATTTGCTCGCATCTCCTGCTGAAGAAATAATAACCGCTACAGCTACTGCGATGATGATAAGCCCCAAAATGTAAGATTTTTTCATAGCTCGGATTTTTCTAGCTTGGTGATTTTGCGGTCTAAAAGCACTAAGTAAACAAGCAAGCCCGTAAGTACAGTTCCGAGAGTGCCTACCACAACGTAAATCTTTCCTTCGCGGCGGAATGTATCTGCCATTTCTACTGCTTGATTGTCATAGTCTTTTTCGGTTACCACTATCTTGCCAGCATGTTGACCATAGGCAAACAGCATTGTGGTAATGAAAATGCTACTTGCAAGGAGAAATTTTTTCATAAGACAAATTTACACCCCTGCTTTGTATTGTTCAATTTGTTTTTTGAGGGCTGCTATTTCGGCATCTTTCTGAGCAAGTTGTTGTTTGTGTTTTTCTAAAAGGCGTTGTAGTATTTTTTGCTGGGTTTGGCGGAAAACTTCTATGCGTTTGCGTTCTTCTTCTTTTATTCGGTTAATTTCTGCTATTTTTTGCTCTAGTTCGGCTTGTGTTTGGAAGGCTTGTTCTATGGTTTGCCGCATGAGTTCTTCTTGAGCTCTCATTTGTTCAGTTTGGGTATTTAGTTCTTCTACTAGCTTGCGGTTTCGCATAGCAGCAATGGAGTTAGCAATAGTAGCAGCGATACTTTCTGCTAGCCGTTCTACAAAAGCTACTTGATAAGGCTGAAAAGGTGAAAAAGAAGCAATTTCAATCACGGCAAATGCATCATTATTAATGATAGCAGGCACAATGAGCAAAGCACGCGGCGGAGCCTCCCCCAACCCTGAGCGAATGAGCAATTTGGTTTCTGCAATTTCATTAATAAGGATGGTTTTTTGTGATTCAAAACATTGTCCTACAAGTCCTTCTCCGATTGCACAGGTAGTGCCGAGCAATTCTCTGTCATGGGCGTAAAGTCCTGTAAGGCGCAAAAAATCCACTCCTGCTTCATCAGTTGCCACCACGTAAATAGCCCCTTGCTGGGCTTGCAAATACCTAACTAAATTGGTAATAATAGCGTTGCTGAGCTCTTCTATGCTCTGGTTGCTGGTGCGGAGAATTTCTACAAACTTAGCAACGCCTTGTGTTTCCCATAAGCGTTCTCTTTCTCTGGCGGCAAACTCTATATCTTTTTCGTATAGTCTCCTTAAAGCATCTGCCAATGGATTGCTCTGCGACCGCAAAAAAAGTAAGTACGAAGCATGGGGATCTATTTGAGCTTTTTGAGCCATTGCTTCTACAAGTGCGTAAGCAGCTTGCAGGTTATCCCGAAGGAGAGAAATTAAAAAGTGAAAGCGGATAAATAAGCGATTATTGTAAAAGGGTACCTTGGCTTGGTAGTCTCCATCGATGATATCTGCCATTACGTTGGCTATTTTTATCATGGGATTAATAAGCCCGTACACGATAATTAAATAGGCAATCAATGCAATCACCAACAGCAAGCCAAAGAGGATTTCATCTTTAATAGTTTGCGAATTGTTAGTAAAAGCATAGCAAAGAACAATACTCAGTCCAAAAACGATGGCTGAAAAATCAGTTAAGCCGCGCACTGAAAAACGGTTGGCATACTGTTTCTGCATGGGAAAATGGGCTTAAATAGAGCCAGTTAGCACTAAAAAAACGCTTTGTGCAAAAGTACGAATATCTTTTTTGCAAAGCGAGTTCTGCTAAGGGACAAAATGCGACAAAATCTTCAACAATAGTCCTTATTTTTGCTCTCAGTCAAACTACCATCTAATGAACATACCCAACACTACTACCTTGCCCTGTCAAGTGGGCATCATCCGCCACGATTGGACTGTTGAACAAGTTGGCCAAATTTATCACATGCCTTTGCTAGAACTGGTGTACATGGCTGCTACCGTGCACCGGCTCTACCACGACCCGCAAGAGATACAAATTTGTACGTTGCTCTCTGTAAAAACTGGAGGTTGCCCAGAGGACTGCGCCTATTGTTCTCAGGCAGCGCGCTATCATACCCCTGTACAAGCTCATAAATTGCTTGATATAGACACGGTACTGGCATATGCTCAGCAGGCAAAAGCCAATGGCAGCACGCGGTTTTGCATGGGAGCTGCTTGGCGTCAAGTGCGCAACAATCGCGACTTTGACAAAATCATAGAAATGGTCAAAGCAATAACGGCAATGGGCATGGAAGTGTGCTGTACGTTAGGTATGCTTACTGCCCAACAAGCAGAGCGGCTTAGCCAGGCAGGCTTATATGCCTACAATCACAATTTAGACACTAGCCAAAGTTACTACGACCATATTGTTACCACTCACACCTATCAGGATAGATTGCAGACAATAGAAAACGTAAGAAAGGCAAAAATTTCAGTTTGCTCAGGAGGGATTATTGGCATGGGAGAAAGCCACGAAGACCGCATTAGCCTGCTGCATACCTTAGCTACTTTGCCCGAACATCCCGAATCCGTGCCAGTGAATGCACTGGTGCCTATAGAAGGTACTCCTCTGGCTAATCAACCAAGAGTTTCTGTATGGGATATGGTGCGCATGATAGCCACAGCTCGCATTCTCATGCCCCGAGCCATGGTACGCCTCTCCGCTGGCAGAATCAACATGACCGAGCCAGAGCAAGCCTTGTGTTTTATGGCAGGAGCCAATTCCATTTTTGCCGGAGATAAGCTCCTCACTACTCCTAATCCTGAAATAGATGCCGACAAAGCTTTATTTCAACACCTTAACTTAAAACCCAGACCTGCATTCAAGCAAACAAGGTAATAATAATCTTTGCCCCTATTCGTTACCACAGAAAAAGGGTCATTATTTAAAAAATTATCACCTGTATGTCCACCGAACTGGATATAGAAATAGCTGACATCCGGCGATTGACAGAGCTAATCAAAGACAAATATGGCTACGATTTCAGAGATTATGCCATGTCGTCTTTTCGAAGGCGAATTAAACGAGTGATTGAATTATACAAGTTCAAGACAGTAGATAAACTCATTCAGGTGTTGGATACTACGCCTTCCTTTTTTGAGGAGTTCATTTCAGAAATCACGGTCAATGTAACTGAAATGTTCCGCGATCCCACTTTTTGGCGCGTGCTTAAGGAGCAGATTATTCCCAATATCATCATGAACCATGACCGGATAAGCATTTGGCATGCAGGCTGTTCTTCAGGGGAGGAAGTCCTTTCGATGGTAATTCTCTTGTATGAAATGGGATTTTTGGACAAGGCTAAAATTACAGCTACCGATATAGATACTGCCATTATCAATAAGGCTAAAACAGCAACTATTGCGCAGAAGAATATGGAACTAAATCAAAAAAATTACCAAGCTGCTTTTGGAGTAGAAGGAGCTCCTCCGCCTAATCTTCGAAAGTATTTCCGCGATGTAGGGCAAGAGGCTGTATTTGATAAATCTTTATTGCAAAACGTGACCTATCGCAAACATGACCTAGTGCAAGGTCCAGTATTTTCCAAGTTTGACCTCGTCCTGTGCCGCAATGTAATGATTTACTTCAACCAAAATTTGCAAAATGCGGTCCTTGCTAAGTTGCACGAAAGTTTGTTTAAATACGGCTACTTGGCTATTGGCTCTAAAGAGTCCCTGATTTGGTGCGACATTGCTAACAAATTTATTGTCGTCAATAACGAAGAAAAAATTTACAAAAAAATAAAGGATTGAAGTCAGCCGTTCTGCAAGCATGATATTTAACAAGTACAAAGTAAGCGGGAAATACAAAGCAGTAGTAGTGGGAGGTTCTGCAGGAAGTTTTCAAGTGATTACTCGAATTCTTTCAGAGTTACCTAAAGATTTCCCATTACCTATGTTTTTGTGCTTGCATCGGCTTAAACATGTACGGCATGGATTTGTAGAGGCACTTTCGGTAAAAAGCTCCAAACCCGTAGTAGAGCCTTGCGACAAAGAACCCATTAAGCGAGGGTATATATACCTTGCCCCTGCCAATTACCACATGTCTATAGAATTAGGCAATAGCATTGCACTTTCCACCGAAGAGATGGAAAATAATTCACGACCTTGCATAGACTACACCTTTGAAACGGCTGCTTACGTGTATCGCGATAAGTTAGTGGGAATCTTGCTTTCTGGAGCTAACAAAGACGGAGCATATGGCATGATGCGCATCAAACAAAAAGGCGGCCTGACAATAGTTCAAGACCCTGAAGAAAGCACCATCAGCACTATGCCTAGTGCGGCTTTGGCTCAAACAGAGGTAGATCTGGTTTTGAAAGTAGATGGAATTATAGAATTTTTATCCGAACTTGACCGTGCTTGCAAAATGGCATTGCCCTAAAACTACCCAATTCCTATGAGAGCTTTTTTAACTATTAGTGTTTTAAGTTTTGCAGCTGGTTTGCTCTACTTGCTATACTACATTGGTTATTTAGTACCTCAACAGATCGATGATGTACTGTTGTCCCAACATAGCCCCTCTCAGCAATTGGCAGAGATCAGTGCCATTGTGCAAAAAATTTTTACTTATGTAGCTGCCGAATTCTTCCTTGCTCTTTTTTTAGTTATTGTTATGGCAATTTACATGAGTCGCCTGAGGGCAACGAATGTCATTTACGTGGAGCAGGTACAAAAAAAGGAAAACAACCTCCCAGAACAACACCAAACTTCCTTTCATTCTGATGAACATATCATCAAACAACTGTCGGATAATATTACTGCACTGGTAAAAAATTCTACATCCACTCATGATATCCATGCACTCTTAGAAACTTTTTTGCGGCAGGTGTGCAATGCAACGGAAGCAGTAGTAGGGGTTTGCTACCTATGCAACCAGGCATCGGAAACTGTTCAGGCTGTAGCAGGCTATGCCCTTAGTGAACCTCTTGCTATTGAGCCTTTTGCTTATGGGGAAGGCTTTGTAGGACAAGTAGCCAAAAGTGGTAAGCTTTTGTGTGTTCATACAGTGCCCAAAGAGTATTTGCCTGTAAAAAGTGGCTTGGGAAATGCTTCTCCTGCTAGACTTGTTTGTATGCCAGTAGTGGAAAATCAGCAAGTAATAGGTATCCTTGAGCTTGGTTTTTTCCGACAAGTGAGCAATAATTTTTTAGAAAACCTTCAGAAAACTATAGATTTGTCTGTTCCTTTGTTTAAAACAAGTGCAATGCAGTTGAAAGGCACTGCCCACATCTAAAACATGCACTCAGCCCAATATGTTCAGCGAAGTTAGGATAGGAAGCAAAATATCAATATTGCTGTTAGGAGTAGTTACTATTGTTATTTTTTCAGTTACCTTTCTTTCTTATCGCTTTGGCAAAGATGCCTTTGAAGAGAGTTTCTTGCGAACCCTCAACTTAAAAAGCTCAGTGGTCAGCTCTCAGCTCAATGATATGTTTGAACAGCTGGAGCACAACCTGCACATGATACAAAACTCTAGCAGAGTTTTACAAAGCCTCTCCTTAGCAAATATGGTCAGCAATGTGGACAGTGCATATTTCAACATAGAACGCCGCCTCAACGACTACTTGGTGCCTATCCAAGAAATTTACGGCTATAACAACATTTTGCTAGTCAACAAAAACGGTTTAATTGTTTACAAGACCAACAAAAACCTTGATAATTTACTAGTAGGTGAAAATTTTCCTGACTACGACCAAATAAAACTCTACGCCAGTAAAAAAATTTATTACGGTTCCATTAATAAAGTGTCGGAAAAGCGCGCCTTGCTCAATGTAGCCATTCCCGTCTTCGGCTTAGACGAACAACTGATAGGTCATCTAGTAGCAGAGTTCGACATGGCCAAGGTTTACCATTTCACCAATGACACTATAGGATTGGGCAAAACTGGCGAAATCATCCTTACCAAGCTTGTTGGCAATAAACTAGATTACATCAACCAACCCCGCCTTTCTTCTTTTCCTTTGCTTACTCAATCCACTATTGTAGATGAAATCAACCCTGACCCCACCTACCTAGCAGCCATAGGAGAAGCAGGCTTCGGCATCATGCAAGACTACCGCGACAAAAAAACATATGCCATTTGGCGATATTTGCCGCGCGTAGAATGGGGACTGGTAGTAAAAATAGATCTCGATGAGCTTAATAGTGAACTCGATAGGCTGCTGTTGTCATTTCTTTTTGCCGCTGTTTTTATCTTACTGGTAGCGTTTGCAGTTTCTTTGATATTCTCCCATTACTTGGTAGCTCCCTTGCAGTTTCTCAAAACAAGCCTCAGTTTGGTAGCCCAAGGTGTATTGCCTGAAAAAATTACTATCAAAAGCAATGATGAAATTGGGGAAATGGCTCTTGCCGTGCAAGAACTAGTAGAAACACAACGCAAAAATGTCCACTTTGCTCGCCTAATAGGAGAAGGAAAATACGATGTGGAATTTGAGCCCGCTAGCGCCAACGACGTGCTAGGCAATGCACTCCTCACCATGCGCGATAACATCCGACGGGCTGAACAACGCGACGAAGAACGCAACTGGATCGTTTCAGGGGTAGCAGAAATAGGACAAATTTTGCGTTCCTCTAATGATTTGCAAGAAGTCAGCTATGAAGTAATTGCTTACCTCACCTATAGAATCCAAGCCGTTCAAGGAGCCATTTACGTGGCTAACGAACAAGCCGATGGTTCTATTCTGCTTGAACTACTAGCTGCTTACGCTTACGGCAGAAGAAAATATATCAAAAATTCCTTCCGCCTAGGAGAAGGACTGGTAGGGCAAGCAGCCATTGAAAAAGATACTATTTTGCGCACTGAAATACCTTTCCATTATGTTACCATTTCCTCTGGCATTTTAGGAGACCGCAAACCCGACTGCCTTCTACTGGTGCCGCTCATTGCTAATGAAACCGTTTACGGGGTAGTGGAACTAGCAGGCTTTGACCGATTTACTCCCCTGTATATCCATTTTGTGGAAGAAGTGAGCACTATTATTGCCCGCACTATTTTTAACATACGAGTTAATGAGCGCACCTTACGCTTGCTGACGGAAGCCCAACAAATGAGTCGAGAGCTTCAAGCACGCGAAAAAATCTTGCGGGAGAACGCTATTATTATGGAAGCTACTCAGGAGGAGTTGCGGCGCATCAATGCTCAACTAGAAGACCAAATCCAAGAGGTGAACCGCTCCCAAAAACGCATGCAGTTGTTGCTAGAAAACGCTTCCGAAGTCATTACCATTTATGAAGCAGATGGGCGGATACGATATATCAGTCCTTCGGTAGAATCCATTTTGGGCTATACGCCCGATGAAATGATAGGGATTAATGATATTATTTATGTCCATCCCAATAGCGTACACATTGCCCGCCAGATGTTCCGCGACTTGCTAGAAGAACCTGAAGAAAAAGTAATGGTACAGTTTGAATACCTGCGCAAAAATGGTGAGGCAATTTGGCTGGAAGCTACAGGCAATAACTTACTTTCCGACCCCGCTATTCAAGGAATTGTAGTAAACTACCGAGATATTACCGAACGCCGCTTAGCAGAACGCGAAGCGCGCATGCGCGGACAAATGCAATCTCTTTCGGAAAACTCTCCCGACTTGATCACCCGTATTAATCCTGAAGGAATCATCTTTTACATCAATCCTGTCATTACTACTTACACGGGAAAAACACCCGCCGAACTGCTAGGTAAACGCATCCAAGAAACTGGCATTGAGGAAGAAATTGTTCGCCAATGGGCTCACTTGCTCCGCGATGCCATTGTGGCTAATAAAATTATTAAAACTGAAATGCCTTTCCCCTCTCTCTTAGGAAAGCGCATCATGCAAGTCAATGCCATTCCAGAGCAGAACGAAAATAGAGAAATTGAATCGGTGCTTATTGTATCTCATGACATTACCGAGAACAAAGAAGCGGAAATGGAAATTCTTTCCATCAACCGCAAGATTACCGAAAGTATCAACTATGCCAAAAGGATTCAAAGCGCTATCCTGCCTGACACTACTACTATCCAAAAAGTTTTCCCTGATTCATTCATATACTATCGTCCACGCGATGTAGTAAGTGGGGATTTTCCATGGTTTTTACAAAAAGGCAACGAGGTGTATGTAGCAGCGGTAGATTGCACAGGGCACGGGGTTCCAGGAGCTCTTATTTCGCTAATAGGTTACTTTATTCTTAATGACGTGGTCAATAGCCGCAATGTATCAGAAGTGGGGCAAATTTTAGACCTGCTCAATGAAGGAGTAACGCGCACATTAAGACAAGACATCAATGCCACTACCCGTGATGGAATGGATATTGCCTTGTGTAAGATCAATCTCAATACAGGAAAAGTACAATATGCGGGAGCGCATCGTCCTCTTTATTGCGTCCTTAGAGGAGAGTTGAAGGTGATCAAGGGAGATAAGTTTCCCATCGGAGGAGGGCAAATTCGCAATCGCAAAGGTTTTACTACCCATGAATTATGCCTTGCTAGAGGGGATTCTATTTACCTTTCCTCCGATGGACTTGCTGATCAGTTTGGCGGACCTGACAACAAAAAATTTTCCCCTCGGCAAATCCGAGAACTTATTGCCAATCACTACCATAAGCCCATGACCGAAATACGGACTATCTTTGACCGCGCATTCGAACAATGGCGCAACGGCTATGCACAAACCGACGATATATTGCTCATCGGCATTAAATTTTGAAAACAGCTACTATGAAATTGCTAAAAAGTGCTAAATTAGCCCCTGCAGATGAAATATACTTTTTTAGTTCTTTTATCGTTTTAAGGACAACAATGGCTTGCTTACCAAATGAAATACATATATGACCTACATAGGATTATGCTCAGGCAAAACCTGATTTTGGTGTATGAGGGCGAGTTTACGCAGGAAATTACCAAGTCAGTGCTGGCCATGGCTGAGCGAAACATGGATGCCTTTGGCGAGGAAGCCGCCGTCAAACGCAAGGTGTTCAATGTCATGGTAGAGTGCTTGCAAAACATCTGCAAGCATGCAGAAGCCTATGATACGGAAAACTACGGAAAAAACAGTGCTATTTTTATGATAGGCAAGCATAACAATGAATATGTGATTACTTCGGGCAATGCTGTTCCCAAAGAAAAGGTAGAAGAAATTACCAGACGCTTGGAACACATCAACAGTTTGGACAAAGAGGGTTTAAAAGAACTCTATAAGGAAGTAATCAAGCACGGCGAACTTTCTGCTAAAGGAGGAGCAGGCTTAGGGTTTATTGACATGGCGCGCAAATCAGGTCATAAATTGCGTTATGATTTTGAGCCCATTAATGATAAACTATCTTTTTTTTCACTTAGAGCAACCATTTCAAGAACACAGAGCTGATGGCTACAATGGAAGTAATCAACTTAGAAGGAACTGAAGATACCCCTAAGATTATCTTAGATAAAGAAAGGGGAATTTTTGAAATCTCGGGGCGCTCCCTACCCGAAGATGCAGCGGAATTTTATGCGCCTATTTTGGAATGGCTCGACCGCTATCAGGCTGCGCCTAATCCAGAAACTATCTTCCGCTTTAAACTGGAGTATTTTAATACTGCTTCTTCAAAGTTGATACTGGATATTCTTTCCAAGTTAGACAATATTCCGGGCTCGCGCGTAGTGTGGTATTACCACGAAGATGACGAGGACATGGAGGAAGCAGGAGAAGAATTTTCCGAACTGGTTGAAACCGTGCCCTTTGAATTTAAATCTTACTAACTTTATTTACTGCAAGGTCTGTAAAACAAACATAACAAGGCTTTGCAGTTTTTCTTTACTTGTGTCCAAAAGCTGACTACCAGCACCTATGAGTGAGGAGATACTCAAAGCCCTAACGCAACTGTTTGCCATCATTTCCAAGCAGGATACGGGGGTAAGTGAAGCAGAACGCAATTTTATCATCAGCTTCTACCAGCAAGACCTAGACTCGGAAACGATGGCAGAGTACCTTGCTCTTTACGATAAATACTCAGAGTACGGTATTGATGAAGACAGCGAAGAAGGCGACACCAAAGTGGAACGCAAAAGAAGAGTAACCCGCGTTAATGAAGCAGTGCGGGTGCTTTCCATTTGTCGCCGCATTAATAAAACCCTTACTCAAAAACAAAAAGTGATTGTGTTGTTTAAGTTGCTGGAAATGCTTAGCGCGAACCGCAGCTTTACAGCACAACGCATGGAAATTATTCAAACAGTTGCCTCCGTTTTCAATATTCCCAAAGAAGAATACAAATTGATGGAGTCCTTTGCCATGCAGGAGCATTCGTCTGCACTGGACTCGGAAGATATCTTAATCTTTGACGACGAACCACCCCCTCCAGGAAGCAAAAAGCGATACATAGATAGCGGTAAACTAGACGGAGAGATTATTTTTATCCGCGTCAAAAGTGTGGACCTATATTTTATCAAATACACAGGACACGATGAAATTTATCTCAATGGTCAGTTAGTAAAGCGCAACAGTATCGTACTTTTTTCCAATGGCAGCATCATCAAAACCCCTAAAGGAGCGCCGCTCTACTACAGCGATTTAGTTAGCAAGTACACGGCTGACAAAGTCAAACGCAACATTTCATTTAATGTAGATTCTGTCTGGTTTACCTTTCCCAACGGCACTATCGGACTGCGGAATATTAACATTTCAGAAGGTCCTGGCAAGCTCATAGGCATCATGGGAGCAAGTGGAGCTGGAAAAACCACTTTGCTCAACGTTATGGCAGGGCTTGAAAAGCCTTCTCAAGGAAAAGTTACCATCAACGGATATAATATTCATGACCCTATAGAGAAAAAAAACATAGAAGGTGTCATTGGCTACGTTTCCCAAGATGATTTGCTCATCGAAGACCTGACCGTTTTTCAAAACCTTTACTACAACGCTAAACTCTGTTTTCGCGACCTTTCTGAAGAGGAAATTACAGCAAAAGTAGTATCAGTGTTGGAGAGCTTAGGGCTGGACCGCATCATGCACTTGAAAGTGGGCAACGTGCTCAACAAAAAAATTAGCGGTGGACAGCGCAAACGCCTCAACATAGCTTTGGAATTAATTCGCGAACCAGCAATACTGTTTTTGGACGAACCTACTTCAGGGCTCTCCTCCCGCGACTCAGAAAATGTCATAGACCTGCTCAAGGAGCTTTCTCTAAAAGGAAAACTCATCTTTGCCGTCATTCACCAGCCCTCCTCGGACATTTACAAAATGTTCGACAAAATGTATATCCTTGACACAGGAGGCTACCCTGTCTTTTACGGCAACCCCATCGAAGCTATTACTTACTTTAAGAGGGCTACTCGGCAAGTGGGCAGTGAGCGCGGTCAATGCATGACCTGTGGCAATGTCAATCCAGAACAAATTTTTAACATCATCGAAGCTCGCGTAGTGGATGAGTACGGGGAGTTTACCAATAAACGAAAAATTACCCCAGAGGAATGGCATGAAATGTTTCAAGCCAACTTCAAGTTAGACAGAGTAGAAGAAGTACGCGAAAAACCCCCGAAAAACCTCAATATCCCTTCGCGCATCAAGCAAACGCTCATATTTGCTACGCGAGACGCTTTAGCTAAAATTAGCAATAAACAATACCTCACAGTTAATTTAATTGAAGCACCAGCCCTTGCCCTGCTTATGTCGCTGGTGATTCGCTATAAAGACAGTCTTGGCAAAGGGCAGTACGTATTCCGATATAACGACAACATTCCTGCATACATTCTCATTTGCATTATCATCGCCCTTTTCATGGGGCTTACTGTAAGTGCAGAGGAAATCATCAGCGACCGCAAAATTTTAAAAAGAGAATCTTTTCTCAATTTAAGCCGCACTAGCTACTTGTTCTCTAAACTCATTATTTTGTTTAGCCTTTCTGCCATCCAAACTCTTTCTTTTGTGGTCATAGGCAACCTCATTTTAGGCGTACAGGAACAGTATATTACTTACTGGCTTATGTTGTTTACCGTTTCCTGTTTTGCCAATGTATTAGGACTGAATATTTCCTCTGCCTTTGATAATGCCGTAACGGTATATGTGCTCATTCCCTTGTTGCTGATACCGCAAATGATACTCAGCGGCGGCATCTTTAGCTTTGATAAACTCAACAATGCCATTGCAGCCAAAGGTAAAACTCCACTTATTACCGACATATGGGCTTCTCGCTGGGCTTACGAAGCTATTTGCGTAGAGCAATTTAAAACCAATCCTTATGAAAGGATGTTTTTCCAAATAGACCAGCAGGAGAGCGCTGCCAATTACAAAACTTCTTTTTGGTTGCCTAAAATAGACGAATTACTAACATTGGCAGCGGAAATTGGCAACAGTAAAATTCCCTCCGAACAGCAGCAAAAGAGAACCTATCTTGCCACTATAGCCAACGAACTGAAAAGAGATAAAGTAAACCTGCCTGGCAAAGAACAAACTATTGCTTTGCTCAATCCTGCAACTTTTGATGAGCAGGCTGCCGAGCAAGTTAGAGCTTATAATCGGCAATTAAATGTATTTTATGGGCAAATTCAAGCTCAAATGGCTGATAAACGCGACTCCGTTATCATAGCCTTTGAGGAAAGTGCCAAGAAAAATAATATCGCTCTAACTATTAATCGCCTCAAAGACCTTTACCACAACGAACAGCTAGCAGAATTCGTTAAAAATGAAAATGTTCTAGACAAAACTTTCATAGAGGGCAACCGCATTATTCAAAACACTGACCCTGTTTTCCATCTGCCAGAACCAGAAGGGTGGTGGGATTATCGTACTCACTTTTTCGCTCCTGTCAAACATTTTGCAGGGCACTTTATGAGTACTTATTATTTCAACCTGCTGGTTATTTGGCTGATGACTGTAGTGCTATATGTTGCACTCTACTTTGAATGGCTAAGAAAGTTTGTCAAGCTATTTAGCAAGCTAGAGTTAGCGCGCAAATGACCTTTCGGGATCATACTTCAAACTTTGGCTTTCTTTTTGATTAAACTAAAATGCAGATAACAGTGGAAAGAATTGTAACAAATAACAGGCTTATTTGGATTATGAAAAGGCTATATGTATCATTTGCCCTTATTCTTGTGCTCGCATGCAGTGCCAATTCACCTGAAAATGAACAAGGTAATAATAAGGTCGATTCATCATTAAGTCCAAAAGGAAGCAAAGAGGTTTCAGAGGATAACCAATTGCCACAAATTTCTGATGATTTAGTGGCTAACATCATGCAATCTATCCCCTCTCCTATCGAAACTTCCTATCTGATCAAAGCGATAGGGGCACCTTATAACGTATCTAACCTAAACGATCCCAACCTAGCGGCAAGTTATAGCACTAACTACAGCCAAGCACTTAACTTAGGCGTTTATAGTACGGATTTGGGATTTGCCAATTTGTACGACAAAAATCAAGATGTGCTTAATTATCTCAACGCAGTTAAAAAACTAGCCGACAACTTAGGAATTGGTCAGTACTTTGATTACAAAACCATCAAAGAACTCGCTTCTACCAGTGGCAATGTAGAGCAACTACTCCAACTTACTCAGCAAAATTTGGAAAAAATTCACAACCATCTCAATGAACAGAAAAGGGAAAACCTCACTATCCTCATTCTAACAGGTGGTTGGGTGGAAGCGCTCTATTTGACTACTTTAGTGTACCAAAAAACCAACAACCAAGAGCTAAAAGAGCGCATCGGTGAGCAAAAAATTGCTTTAGACCAAATTTTGACTATCTTAGATATTTACAAAACAAAGCCTAACTTTGCCACTCTCATTGCTGATTTGAAGGAATTGAGCAAAGTATATAGCAAAGTACAAATCAAAACTACTGTTGGCAAGCCTACGCAAAAGGTAGTTAATGGAGAAATTATCACCGAAGATAACACAATAAGTACTGTCATTATCGATGACACTGACGTGCAGACAATTGCCAGCCTGATAAAGTCTATTCGAAACAAAATTGTAAAGGTTTAACCTAACTAACTTTGCAAATATGCGAGCTGTACTGACCCCACTAGTAGTGCTGTTATCTTTGGCGCTTTTCTCTACTAAGGCTGTCGCTCAATGTGATGCCGAAGTATATAGCCAAAAAGCGCTAAAGGCACTACAACAAGGTTACACTTTTGTCAAAAGCTATAAGATAGACGGCAAAAACGGTGCGCGAAAAAACATTGAATACACTTGCGTATTCAGTAAAGACACCAACTACATGCTTAGAATTGAAGGCAAAGATGGTGGTGCGAAAGGCATTGTGGCTACACTGCTGGATAACCAGCGGCAGGAGCTTACTACAAACAACTTAAACGGCAAATCTTACCCTGGTTGGACCTATCGCTGCCGCTCAACAGGTATTTACTACATCTTGTTTTCGTTTAAAGACTCAGAAAGCTACTGTGGAGCAGCAGTTCTAGGTTTTAAGCGGTAACGCTTTGAGCAAAAAACTTAGCCCTAGTACTACTAGGGCTTTTTTATTTCTTCTCAGTTTTCTAATGCGTCAATTTTTCAAGCCAAAAAGTAAGCCGTCGCTTTGCTTTCACAATAGCCATGTAAGCTACTTGATGTACCTAAAATCTGTGCCAGCTGGCAGCTGTACCAAAAAATGATACATAAGGCGAATGATGTTTTCTATATCTTCTTTGTGAGCCATTTCAACAGTAGTATGCATGTATTTAAGTGGTAAGGAAATCAAAGCAGAAGCAGTACCAATACCCGCATAAGCAAAGGCATCCGTATCAGTACCTGTAGTGCGGGAAACGGCTGCTCGTTGAAATGGAATATTCTCTTTTTCAGCTACTTGTATAATTTTCTTCAACAGGTTGTTTTGCACGGCTGGTCCGTATGTCAGCACAGGACCTTTGCCACATGCTTGCTCTCCACTTTTAATTTTGTCGTATAGCGGAGATTTAGTGTCATGGCATACATCAGTACAGAGGGCTACATCCGCTTGTAGGCGGCGCGCTATCATCTCTGCACCGCGCAAACCAATTTCTTCCTGCACTGAATTGACTATGTAGAGTGTATAGGGCAATGAGATGTTGTTTTCATGTATCCTTCGAGCAACTTCAGCAATGATAAAACCACCGATGCGGTTGTCCAGCGCCCGACCTACTAGATATTTCCCATTGAGCTCGGTGAGCTGGTCCTCATAAGTTACTACGCAGCCCACATGCACTCCTAAAGACTCTACTTCTTCCTTGGATTCACATCCACAGTCGATGACGATATTTTTTTGCGATGGCTTGGGATCGTCTTTTTCCTCGCGTACATGAACCGCAGGCCAGCCAAAAACTCCTTTTACAATTCCCTTTTCAGTGTGGATATTAACCCGCATTGAAGGAGCAATGGCATAGTCCGAACCGCCATTGCGAATAACGTATATATAACCCTCTGGAGAAATGTAATTGACAAACCAAGAAATTTCATCGGCATGAGCTTCTATGACTACTTTGTAAGGCTGATCTGGGTTAATAACAGCTACCGCGGTGCCATAGGTGTCAGTAAAATAACTGTGAATATATGGCTTAAGGTAATCTAGCCATATTTCTTGACCAGAAGACTCAAAACCAGTTGGAGAAGCATTGTTGAGGTAGCGATAAAGAAAATCTTTGCTTTTGTTGTCCATAGCGCAACTTAGTTGTTATAATCATTCAAAAAACGCAAATAGCGATTTAAAGCCTGTTCAAAAGGTTGTTCCCAATGGGGTAAAACGGCAATGAAATTGCCCCAGCCTTTTGCATTGTTAAGCCGACAAGGATAAGGGCGGATGTTATCCCACTCATGTGGTATACCATACTCTATAATTGGCTTCCATTCCGAAAGATAAACTTTATACCCTTTATCCACTAAAAAATCGCCTAAAGTAGTGTAGGTATATCCGTTGGGAACGGTTTTATAGTCCTCAAACTCGCAAAGAATTATGAAAGGAGTATAGCGCTCAAAAGGAAATCCCTTCAGAACAAAAAGATCATGCCCTTCCACATCTATTTTTAAGAAATCTACTCGCGATACTTTTTCTTGCCGCAAAATAGTGCGCAAGGTAACGGTTTTCACTTGAGTAGCAGGCATATGTGAAGCATGAAAAGCAGTTAAGGAAGAAATACCAGAGGAAATTCGACTAGTGTAGAGATTGGCTATTTGGTTGTCTTGGTCGCTGACAGCTAAGGGAAATAATTGAAGATTTTTCATAAAAGGAATTTTGTCCCGATTGTTTGGGTCGGGCTCAAAGCCAATGACTTGCCAGCCTGCCGCTGCATACTCCGCACAAGATTCCCCATGATGTACCCCCACATCTATCATTACGCACCTATAAACAGGTTTGAGAAAATCAAAAAAGAAATCGGCGATTAGTTCCGCCTCTGAAAAATGCGGCTTTTTAGAAGTACGCAACCGATAGTAAATTTTTTTGGTGTTGCGCCTTCCCAGAACCTTATAAAGTAAAAACTTGATACTCATAAAGTTACTTCTTTGACTTCCAAAAACCCAAACAGCAACTCTATGGCTTTTATACTTGCCCGATGAACTGCTTCCACTGTATTAGAACCATTATGCGTACCAAAAATGCACTGTTCAAATCTGCGAAGGGGGGAGTCCAATGGCAAAGGTTCTCGCTCAAATACCTCTAAAGCCGCAGCGGCTACTTTTCCGCTCTCCAGAGCTTCCACTAAAGCTTGCTCGTCAATCACTGCCCCACGCGATACATTGACAATTCGAATGCCGTGTTTAACCAATGACAAAATATTGGCATTAATCAAGTGATAAGTTTCTGGAGTGAGAGCACAAGTGATAACTAAAAAATCAGCATAGGAAAGCCCATTAGGAAAACTTTGGAATTCAACGCCTTGTATTTTATCCCGAAAACGGGTATAAGGGTCATAGGCCACAACTTGTACATCAAAAGCAACGAGCCGCTTAGCCACATGCATACCTATATCGCCATAGCCTAGAATAGCCACTGTTTTCCCCTGCAAACTGATGCCAGCTGGCTTGGGCCACTTGCCTTCTAAAACTCCCTTGTGAATAATAAAAGTATGCCGTGCCAAAGCTAATAGGTAAGAAATAGCAAGATCTGCTACTTCATTTCCAAACATGTAAGGTGTATTAGAAATGGGAATGCCTAATTTTTTACAAGCCGCAAGGTCCACATTATCCATTCCGATGCCCCATTTTACGCAAGCTTTGAGCTTACCTGCCTTTCCTGCCACAAGAACTCGCTCTGTTACAGGGTCATCGCCAATAATCCATCCATCGAATTTTGGTACTAGTTCAAGTAGTTTTTCTTCTGGCAAAGTTTGTATAAACTCGGGGATAAAAACCTCTACACCAGCTTTTGCAAACAAGTGTTGAAACTCCCGTATTTGCCCAATCATAGGTGGGCAAGTGAGTAATACTCTCATAAAAGGTGCGGTAGATGTTCTTTTTTGGCAAAGCTATTGGATTTTGAAAATATTTAGTTATTACCGTAGGACAGCTGAAGTTTAATTTTTCAGGGGAAGGCAATTGGAATTTAACTAAGATGATGTAATTTTGAAGCAATATGCCTGGGTGGCGAAATTGGTAGACGCACCGTCTTCAGGTGGCGGCGCCGCGCTGGCGTGGAGGTTCGAATCCTCTCCCAGGCACGTGTAAAGCTCACAGTAGATTATCTGGCTTTCTTCAGGCGGGAGAGTTTTGCTTTATCAGTCGAACAAGATGCTGGTTTACAATTCTAACAACAACATGTAGGCAAACACCTCGTTTTTCTCTCAAACAAGATGTTTGCCTCTCCTAAGGCTACAATCCTAACACATAGGCGAAGATCAAAGGCGCCACAATAGTAGCATCTGATTCAATTACATAAGAAGGCGAATGGACATGCAACTTTCCCCACGAGATTTTTTCATTCGGCACCGCGCCACTGTAAGAACCATAACTAGTAGTAGAGTCTGAAATCTGGCAGAAGTAAGCCCAGAAATTGATGTCTTCGCGCTGCAAGTCTTGGCGCAGCATAGGCACTACACAAATGGGAAAATCGCCAGCAATTCCTCCCCCAATTTGAAAAAATCCAATTCCACTGCCCTTCTGATGATTATCCATATACCATTTCGCAAGGGCAGTCATGTATTCTATACCATTTTTGATAGTAGTGGGCTTCAGCTCGCCAGTAATGCAATAAGAAGCAAAAATATTACCCAAAGTAGAGTCTTCCCATCCAGGGACAAACAAAGGCAAATTGCGCTCGCAAGCTGCTAAAAGCCATGAATCCCGCGGTGGAATTTGGTAATACTGCTCTAAAACTCCACTTTTGAGCAACTGATAAAAAAATTCATGCGGTAAATAGCTTTCTCCCTTGTCGCTGGCGGCTTTCCAAAGCTGGAAGATGTGTTTTTCAATCCGGCGAATAGCTTCTCCTTCTGGAATGCACGTATCAGTGACGCGGTTAAAGCCGTTTTCCATTAACTCCCATTCTTGTTCTGGAGTAAGGTCGCGGTAGCGAGGAATACGCTTGTAAAAATTATGCGCTACTAGGTTAAATACGTCTTCTTCCAAATTAGCTCCCGTGCAGCTAATGGCATGTACTTTTCCGCTCCTAATCATTTCTGCCAGAGAAATGCCCAACTCTGCAGTGGACATTGCTCCAGCAAGAGTTATCATCATTAAACCGCCTTTTTCTAGATGTGCCTCATATCCTTTGGCTGCATCCAGGAGTGCCGCCGCATTAAAGTGGCGGTAGTGTTTTTCAATAAATTGAGAAACAGGTCCCTTAGTTGTCATGACAATTTTAAAAAATAGTCCTATCTGTAGAGAAGAGTTTTGCGCCGCGAAATTAGGCATAAATGCGTAACTTGCGCCCCGTTTTGGCAAAAAGAATGTCCTCGCCCAATTTTATAGACTATGTCAAAATATATTGCCGCTCTGGGTCTGGAGGGGCAGGTGCTATTCATTTTCGCCGTGAAAAGTACGTACCTAAAGGAGGACCCGATGGCGGCGATGGCGGACGCGGCGGACATATCATCTTGCGCGGCAACGCCCAACTGTGGACCTTGTTGCATTTAAAATACACCAAACACCTCAAAGCTGAAAACGGCGCTCCTGGAGCAGGAAAAAACTGCACGGGAAAGCAAGGGGAGGATTTAATTGTCCAAGTGCCTATAGGAACGGTAGCGCGCCATGCCGACACAGGTGAACAATTAGCCGAAATACTCTATGACGGTCAAGAGGTGATTTTGCTCAAAGGGGGACGTGGTGGATTGGGAAACCAGCACTTTGCCACCTCTACTAATCAAGCTCCTCACTATGCCCAGCCAGGTGAGCCTGGTCAGGAAGCGTGGATTATACTTGAGCTTAAAGTATTGGCTGATGTGGGACTAGTAGGCTTCCCCAACGCAGGTAAGTCCACTCTTCTTTCTGTTATCTCAGCAGCTAAGCCTGAAATTGCTGACTATCCTTTCACTACTCTTACTCCTAATCTAGGCGTGGTGCGCTACCGCGACGATCGTTCCTTTGTAGTGGCTGATATTCCTGGTATCATAGAAGGAGCAGCAGAAGGCAAAGGCCTTGGCTTGCGGTTTCTAAGGCATATTGAGCGTAACTCTGTATTGCTTTTTATGATACCAGTAGATAGCCTTAATATTAGTCGGGAATACGAAATTCTGCTCAACGAATTGCAAAAATACAATCCAGAATTATTGCACAAAAAACGCCTGTTAGCAATTACCAAATGCGACCTAGTAGATGAGGAACTCAAAGAAGCCATGCGTCATGAACTCCCTCAAGGGGTTCCAGCAGTGTTTATTTCTTCTATTACGGGAGAAGGATTAAATCAACTCAAGGATATGCTCTGGCAGGCAATTAATAACTAATTTTCCACAAACATTGAGCGCTATGACTATTCACCGCGAAGGGTACTCCATTTTGTTAATCGCCTTGCTGATATTAACCACCCTTAACATGTTGCTATATTATTTAGCACCTCAAAAGATAGTCCTGCAAAATGCTGTACTAGTAGCAAGTATCATTATTTTTCTGTTCTTGTTGCAATTTTTTCGCAATCCGCCCTTAAAGATACAACTTCAAGAGGGCAAGGTATTAGCTCCCGCTGACGGCAAAGTGGTAGTAATAGAAGAAACTACAGAATCAGAATATTTTAAAGATAAGCGCAAACAGATTTCTATTTTTATGTCGCCTCTGAATGTGCATGTAAATCGGGTTCCCGTCTCTGGTGTGGTCAAGTATGTTCGCTATCATTCAGGGAGTTACTTAGTGGCGTGGCATCCCAAATCAAGCACTGAAAATGAGCGCAATACGGTGGTTATCCGCCAAAGAGATGGAAAAGAAATACTAGTGCGCCAAATTGCAGGTGTGCTTGCACGCCGAATATGCTGCTACGTCAAAGAAGGTCAACGCGTAGTGCAAGGCACGGAATTCGGTTTTATTAAATTCGGCTCGCGAGTGGATGTATTTTTACCTCTAAATGCTAAAATTACCGTCCAACTGCATCAAAAAACCACTGCAGGAAAAACTGTCATTGCTGAATTAGCGCAAAATTAGATAGGAATTTGTGCTTTCTTTTAAACTTTGCTCTTGCATAAGCAGTTAAAAATTCGTCATACAATCTATCTTTGTAAAGGTTTAATCTTGAACTGTATCAATGACAACAATCGTTATTGCCTCTATCCTTGCTTTTGCGGTAGTAATTGTCCTATTAGTATTGTTATTGCTATTTGCACAAAAGAAGCTAGTACAGTCGGGCAATGTAAAAATTGTCATCAATGGCAATGAGTCCAATCCGCTCGTAGTACCAGCAGGCTCTTCTTTGCTGGCTACGCTATCTAACCAAAAAATTTTCTTGCCTTCCGCTTGCGGCGGTGGAGGCACTTGTGCTATGTGCAAATGCATTGTAGAGGAAGGCGGCGGAGATGTATTACCTACTGAGCTAGGGCACTTAAGCCGCACTGAACAAAAGAAAAAAGTGCGCCTCGCTTGCCAAGTAAAAGTAAAGCAAGACATGCACATTCGCATTCCAGAGGAAATCTTCGGCATTAAAAAGTGGGAGTGCGAAGTGGTATCTAATTACAACGTAGCTTCCTTTATCAAGGAGTTTGTAGTAAAACTTCCCGAAGGAGAAACGTTGCACTTCCAGCCTGGAGGATATATCCAAATAGACGTGCCTCCTATTGAAGTAGATTTCAAAGACATAGATATAAGCCCCCATCCTAGCGACCCTGCAGGTCCAGATAAGTTTCGCCCAGAGTGGGATAAGTACAAGATGTGGGATCTAAAAATGAAAAATACAGAGCCCATTTTCCGAGCCTACTCTATGGCAAACCACCCAGCGGAAGGCAACATCATCATGCTCAATGTGCGCATCGCTACTCCTCCCTGGGACAAGGTCAATAACAAGTGGATGGATGTCAATCCAGGTATTTGTTCTTCTTACATTTTTAGTCGCAAACCAGGTGACAAAGTAACCATCTCGGGTCCCTACGGAGAGTTCTTCATCAAACACACTGATCGCGAAATGGTCTACATTGGTGGCGGTGCAGGCATGGCTCCCTTGCGCTCTCACATCTTCCATCTGTTCCATACGTTGAAGACCAAACGCAAAGTATCTTACTGGTATGGAGGACGTTCAAGGCGCGAACTGTTTTACACTGAAGATTTTCGCAAAATAGAAAAAGAGTTTCCCAACTTCCGCTATTACGTAGCTCTTTCAGAACCCTTGCCAGAGGATAACTGGAAAGTAAAAAACGGAATCGATGGCGAAGGTGATGGCTTTGTAGGCTTTATTCACAAAGTTTTTATAGATAATTATCTCTCTAAACATCCCGAACCCGAAGAGCTCGAAATTTACTTCTGCGGACCTCCAGCCATGAATGCAGCAGTACTCAAAATGTGCGATGATTTCGGCATTCCTCCCGAAAATGTAGCCTTTGACGACTTTGGAGGATGATTTTACTTAGATAGTAATTCACCCTAGCCCGCCATGCTATAGCGTTGCGGGCTGTTTTATTTAAAGATATCTCAACTACTTTGGCTAAGTCGAATGAGCATTTGCTGTATGTCCTTCCTGGAGATTTTTCCGGTAGGGGTAGTGGGAAACTGCGGCAGACAAAAAATATCTCGTGGGGCGTGGTAGCGCGGCAGTTTATTTCGCAAAACTGCTAGCAAGTTTTTTTTATCTGGGACTGATTCTGTTTCAATAGCAAGTACTGCACAACTGCCAAGCCGCTCATCGGGCAAAGAGGCGATAATAAATCGCTTTTCTTTAAGGAAAGAAAGTTGAAGAGAGTGAATGTGCTGTTCTATCTGCTCGGGAAAAATTTTGACGCCACCTGAATTAATCACCCAATCAGCCCGACCCAAAAATTTAAATCGATTATTGCCAGTGAATTGAACTACGTCGTTGGTAACAATCCACTGGTGTTGTGTAACTTCCCCGCGAACTACAAGGCAACTGCGCTGGTCAGCGTGGGCTTCTATACCAGGCAATAAATAGTAATCTGCTTCAGGGTGTGGACCGTTGAGGCGCCTTAAAGCGATATGAGAAGCAGTTTCAGTCATGCCAAAGGTAGCGTATATAGCTGGCTTTACTTGTCTAGTAGCGCGCTCTAGCACTGCACTTAATGCTGCCCCTCCCACAAGAACTATTCCGCATCGGTCAAGTAGCTGCTTTTCGGGTTCGTTTTCCAAAGTATTTTGCAACTGCAGTGGCACTAAAGCTAAAAAATCAAATCCTTTCGCCCAACTCTGTCGAACAAACAAACCCAGTGGATTGGCAGAAGGAGCAACGAAGTACATTTGCCAACCTAATTCCCATCCTCGTGCTAGCATCATTATACCAGCAATGTAACGCGGGTGAAGGCATACAAGTGCGCTTTGTCCTTGCTGAAGGCATAATGCCGTAGTGCTGGCTTTTATGCTAGCTATTATTTGCTGCCGACTTAAGTTGATTGACTTGGGAATACCTGTAGAGCCAGAAGTAGGGATGCAAAAAGCATTAGTACCCCTTAACCACGCTTGACTAAACTGCAAAGCCATTTGATGAGCTTCGGGATAATTTTCCCACTCAGCAGGCTCTGCATGAAGAAGATGTGTTGCTGTCCATACAGGTTGTTCAGGCAAGTCAGCAAGTAAAAGCATAAAGCAAGAAGCAATAGCTATCCTTTCAAACAGCCCTATTGACTAAAAAGTTGGGCTGCTATTGATTAACTGGTAAAAGCATGCTTTTCCCTACAAGGACAATATTTAGCTTGAAGCAAAGCAATTAAGTCAAACAATTTCTGTTGAGGCAATTTTTTAAGCTGAGTTGCCTTTTAATGGTTCATCTTGCAGCATGAGAAGGCATTACTTGATGCGATAGAGTATTTTTGCTATTAAAATTGTTCTTATGAAAAGGCGCGACTTTGTAATAAAAACCGCCGTAGCTAGTTCGGGTTTGTCCACCTTGGCTAAAGTAGCATTGGGCGAACAACGCAGGCAAAGATTTAATCTCAACTATGCACCTCATTTTGGCATGTTTGAGCATCATGCGGGTAAGAATTTGATAGATCAGCTTAAGTTCATGTACGATGAAGGTTTTACAGCGTTAGAAGATAATGAACTCATGCAACGCCCTGCCTCTGACCAGACTAAAATCGGCGAGACCCTTGCAAAGCTAGGCATGCAAATGGGTGTTTTTGTCATTGATGGAGGGGATAACTGGAAGCCTTCTCTTACTACTGGCAAGGTAGAATTTAGAGACAATTTTCTAAAAACTTGCCAAGCTGCGGTAGCTGCAGCAAAGCGCGTTAACGCCAAGTGGATGACCGTAATACCTGGCTACTATGAACGGCGTTTGCCGCTGGGAATCCAAACAGCTAATGTGATAGATGCCTTGCGCCGCGCTGTAGACATCTTAGAGCCTCATGGTTTAGTAATGGTTATTGAACCTCTAAGCGACACTCCCGACCTATTTTTGCGCACTTCAGACCAAGCCTATATGATTTGCAAAGCAGTGAATAGCCCTTCTTGCAAAATCCTCTACGATATTTACCACATGCAACGCAATGAAGGACAACTCATTGCTAATATGGATCTCTGCTGGGATGAGATTGCTTATTTGCAAATTGGCGACAATCCTGGGCGCAAAGAGCCTACCACTGGCGAGATTAACTACCAAAATGTTTTCCGATACATCTACAACAAAGGCTACAAGGGCATTTTAGGCATGGAACACGGCAATTCCAAGCCTGGCAAGGAAGGAGAGCGCGCTTTGATAGAAGCCTACCGCAAGGTGGATAATTTTATCTACTAAAAATTACCTTGCTCCTTGCTTAATACCCGCCGAAATATGCCAATGCTAGCCACGCCAGTAATGCACATAGTAATGCCATAAACAGCAGCTGGAACAGCCATTTCAGGGCGGTTGAGCAAAAAAGGACTCGAGGCGATAGTAATGCCCAAAGTGCCATTTTGAATACCTGTTTCTATGGAAATGGTAACGACTTGCTCGATAGGCAATTTTGCCAATTTTGCCACTCCAAAACCTGCTAAAAGAGAAAGCAGATTTAAAAGCAATACTGGAGTTCCTGCCTGCACAAAAAACGTCGTTACACTACCGCGCTGCTGAATTACTACCACTATTAGCACAATTGCCAAAAGAATAAATAAGGCTGAAATCCAGCTCATAGGTCTTTCAAACCATCGTGCAAAGCGCGGGAAAAAGCTATTCACTGCCATGCCTATGCTCACTGGTAAAGCAGTGAGTAAAATAATTTGCATCATGGTTTTTAATATTGGTAGCTGGATTTGCTGCCCTTTTCCAGTAAAATACCACAAGGCAAAGTTAACGACTAAAGGAATGGTAAATACTGTAATAGCACTGGAAAGAGCTGTAAGAGTAATGGAAAGAGCTACATCACCGCGAGCAAAATAGGTGATTAGGTTAGACGTAGCCCCTCCAGGACAAGAAGCAATCACCATGATGCCCACTGCAATTACAGGAGATAGTTGCAAAACTTGGGCAACACCCCAGCCCAGCAAAGGCAATAGCAACAATTGGCACAGCAAACCCGTTAGGGCTGCTTTGGGAAATACAGCCACTCTTTTAAAATCAGCAGGGCTTAGGGTCATCCCCATGCCTAGCATTAGGAGAGCTAAAATAGCGGGAAAAACAAATGCGGCGATAAAATCAGCCTCCATAACATCACCTTATAGCTGGAAAAGTTATGCAAACTTGGCGGCAAAAAACTTTTGGTTGCCTTAAATTCGTTTCTCCGCAACTAAATTAGAATACTACAATGAACATCACTCAACTCTCTTATGCTGCTATAGTATTAGCCTTGCTATATGGGCAAACCTTTCCTCAAGCAATAGCTCAAAAAAACACTGCCGATTCTTTGCCCACAGGGAAATACGCAGGTAATTACCGCCTAGGCAAGCGACATGGAAAAGGAACCTTCATTTGGGCAGATGGAAGCCAATATACTGGCATGTGGCGCAATGACCTTATGGAAGGGTACGGCGTTTATACTGGCGCTGATGGTACCACTTATGAAGGACAGTGGCTCAATGGCAAACGACATGGTTACGGAGTGTATACTTGGCCCAACGGCGACCGTTACGTCGGCGAATTTCTCAACGATAAACGACACGGAACAGGAAAACTTACCATAAAAGACGGCGGCTCTCACGAAGGCACTTGGACAAATGATGAACCTAATGGCTATGGCGTTCGCATATGGGCAAGTGGGGCAAAGTATATGGGGGATTGGAAAATGGGTAAACGCCACGGTAGAGGAGTGATGATTTACCCCGATGGTCGAATCGAGCAAGGCGATTTTGCCAATGATAACTACATCCCTTGCAAATGCACCGATTCCATCTTAACTGTGCAAACAGCATTTCAACGCTCTGATGCCGTTTTTCATGGAAAGATTACTAACTTTATTGACATGGGTGTAAAAAAATACGCCATTTTTGATGTCATTCAACTATGGAAAGGAGTAGTACTCCAAGAGCGAAATATTTATGTGGAAGTGGGCTTTAGTTCTTGCGATTGGTTATTTTTCAAAGGAGAAGAGTATCTCATTTATGCCACTGCTAATAACGATTATACTTATACAACCAACCTTTGCACTCGCAGCCAACTCATTGGACGTGCAGCGTATGATTTAGAAATCCTTTCTAACATGGAGTGCGTCAAAAATCCTGGTGATGTGAGAAGTTTGAGTTATGTAAGCACTCCAGCGACCCCCGTGTGCGGCTGCGATGGCATGACTTATAGAAACCCCGTTGAAGCCCTCCGCCATGGCATTACGCAGTGGAAGGCGGGCAAATGCCAAATTAAATAAACTTAACGACTGTTGAGTATTTGGGCAATATGCATGACTCGCACAGGGCTTTTCTGTCGCTTGAGCAAACCTTCTAAATGCATCAAGCAAGATACATCTGTGCCTGTAATAACTTCTGCCCCTGCTGTTATGTGATCAGCAATGCGGTCTAGCCCCATGCTCACCGAGACGGCTTCTTCTGATACTGCAAAGGTTCCTCCGAAGCCGCAGCATTCATCAGGGCGCTGCAGTTCTACCAAGGTAATACCTTTTACGTTCTCCAGCAAAGTGCGTACTTTGGAGAAATTCTTTCCAACAATTTCAGAAGATTGTGCCAGGCGCAACCCACGAAGCCCATGGCAACTCTGGTGCAATCCCGTTTTGAAGGGAAAGTGAGCGCCCAAGTCAGTGATATTAAGGATGTCGGTCAAGAATTCACACAGTTCGTAAGTGTGTTTGCGAACATGGTAAACCTCTTGAGTTTGTGGCAGAATATCGTAGTGTTTGCGAACATGGTAGGCGCAAGAGCCCGAAGGGGTAACTATGTAGTCAAAATTGCTAAAATTTTTTATCATCAGTTGCATGGCGGGCAAGGCTGCCGTTTCCATGCCGCTGTTTGCCATAGGCTGTCCGCAACAAGTTTGGTCTAAGGGATAGGTAACGTCTAGTCCGAGCTTTTCTAGAATTTCCAGCGTGGCAATGGCTACTTGTGGATAAAATTGGTCTATGTAGCAAGGAATAAACAAGCCTATTTTCATATGCAAGAATAAGCGCCATAACGAAGGGTTTGCAAAGGCAAATATACAGTAAAAGTGCTCCCTTTTCCCTTAACGCTTTCTACTTCTATTTTTCCTTGCATTTTCTCTACAATATACTTGACGATCGCAAGCCCCATTCCCGCGCCGAATTCTGCACCGATGGGAATGGCACTGAGGCGCTTAAATTTAGTAAAGAGCAGTTTTTGTTCATCGATAGAAATGCCTTGCCCTTCGTCTATTACTCGGATAACTAGCTGGGCTTGTTCTACTGTTGTGTGCAAGACTACTCTTCCACCTGCTCGAGTAAATTTAATGGCGTTGGAAAGCAAGTTGTCAATGATACGCAACAAGAATTTAGGATCGATTAGGATTTCGTTTACCACTTCATTGTGCCATTCAAACAAAATTTGCTTTTCTTGGGATTGATGTACATAAGGTTGCACATGTACAGTAAGTAAATAATGCAAGTTAGTGAGCTCAGCTTTGATGGGGTTATGTCCACTCTCTAAGGCATTTAGCAGCAAAATATTGGAAATCAAGTTAATGCTCTTTTGAGCAGAGAGGTTTATTAGTTGCACAAGCTCCAGTTGTTGCTCGCTCAAGCCATTGGATGATTTAACGATTTGCGCAAGGCTGCTAATTTTCTCTACAGATAGCTTGAGGTCTTGGGCAATGATTTCCATTAAATTATCTTTTTCGCAATTGGCAGCAAAAAGAGCTTGGTTGGTTTGGTTGAGCAAACAGACAGTTTGTGTTAGTTCAGTGGCTTTTTGTTGGTAAGCCTCGTTTATTTTAGTAAGCGCTTCATTGGTATTTTCTATGATTTTTTGCCGTTGAGCTAGTTCTTTGCTTTGGGTTTTAATGCGTTGCCACGTGTAAGCAAAAAAAGCTATTGCAGCTAGCAATAATACAATAATAACCCCTATTGCTCTTGTGATAAAACGATAGTTTTTTTCTTGAACGGCTTTTAACTTCCTTTCATTTTGCAGTTGTAAAACCACTTCTTGCTTATGGCTAATTTCTTTAATGTATTGCATTTCAAGGGCTTGGTTAAGGTAAGTAGCCGAAGCAATGCTATCCTTTAGGGCATGGTATTGATTAAGCCAGTAAAGGGCTTTTCGATAGTTTCCTGTAAGGGAATCCAATTTGTATTGTATTTGATAAGTGTTGACTAGCTCGGTGCGAGATTGAGTACGAATTCCTATCTCCAGAGCCTGTTGCAATACTTTTTTCGCTAGAGAAAATTTTCGCATGCCTACGTATGCCTGTGCCACTGCATTTAAAGAGCGAACGCGTTGCCAATAGCTCCCATCTTTCGACAAGGTGTCGGACATGATAGCGTATTGCAATGCTTTAGCATATGCTCCAAGACGGTAGTAAATATTACTCATGGAAGAAAGGGCAAAAGAAGCATTGTATTTTGTATTATTGGCAAGACCGAGCTCATAAGCGCGTTGGTAGTAAACTAGTGCCGAGTCCATTTGACCTTCTTTGCGAAAGGACTCTGCAATATCCATCATAGAGGAGATGACTAAATATGTATCGCCTTTTCTCAGGGCATATGCTTGCCAGAAGTAGTAACGCGCACTATCGTATTGCCTACTACTGGATTTGAGCCGTCCTATGTTGGTAAGTGAATTAGAAATGCCGATGCTATCTCTAATCAGTTTGCGCAGGTAAAGAGCGCGATGGAAATACTGCTGACTAATGTAAATGTAGCCTTGATAACTATAGAGCAAACCGATGTTGTTGAGTGTTCTGGCTAAGTTGAGCGTATCGATTAGAGGCAAACTTGCATAAATGCCTTGAGCAAGTTGGTAGTGAAGAAGAGCTTTCTCGTACTCCAATCGGTTAAAGTATGCAATGCCAAGTAACCGATGGGCGTCCGCTTGGAATTTTTCATTGTTAATTTTTTTGGCAATTTCGAGAGCTTTTTTAGCATACTGCAACGCTTCTTCATTGTAAGCGTTTTGCCAAGCTATAGTGGATAAATTCAGGCAAATTTTTATTTGCTCCTCATCAGTACTTGCCCTAGACAATGCATTTTGAAGACTATCTAGAACAGGCTTGATTTGTGCTACTAATGTTGCTCTAGCTGATAGTCCAAAAAATGCGGCAATACAAAAAAACTCGGCAAAACGCTTCAATTCCTTACCTTGTGTTACACTAAACCTAAAGAAGTATCTCCGACAAATATAAGACAAAAAAGCAGCGTTTGCTACTTATGTACAAAAAGAAAACAGTTTTGATGCATCTGGTAAATGTTACTGTCATTTCACTGCAAACTCGTCAGCAAGAGAGAATCAAGCAAATTTACTTGGCAAAAAAGCAAAGCATTTTTTAACTCACCAATGAAAGCTTCAGCCTTGCCTTACTTCTCACCGACGTTTTTTATTCATTTTCTGCAGCTGGGCAGGAGTAAGTTGATTCATTTTTTTCATCATGTTGCGCATGGATTCGAAATTTTTTAGCAGATTGTTTACTTCAGTAACAGAAGTACCGCTACCAGCGGCAATGCGCTTTTTTCGGCTGGGATTTTGAAGCAACTCGGGTTTGCTGCGTTCTTGAGGGGTCATAGAAAGTATAATAGCTTCTATGGGTTTGAAAGCATCATCGTCAATATTCAAATTTTTGGCGAAGGTGCTCATGCCTGGAATCATGCTAATGAGTTCCTTAAGGTTTCCCATGCGCTTAATTTGCCGCAATTGGGAGAGAAAATCATTAAAATCCAGTTGGTTTTTGCGAATTTTTTGATTGAGGCGCCTGGCTTCTTCCTCGTCAAAGGCGCGTTGGGCTCTTTCCACTAGCGAGAGTACATCGCCCATGCCTAAGATGCGCTGCGCCATGCGATCGGGATAGAAGTAGTCAAGGGCTTCCATTTTTTCACCTGTGCTAATAAACTTAATGGGCTTATTTACCTCTGCCCGAATAGAAAGAGCTGCACCGCCGCGCGCATCACCATCTAATTTAGTCAGGACGACGCCGTCGTAGTCAATCCGCTGGTTAAAAGCCACTGCGGCATTAACAGCGTCTTGTCCTGTCATGGCATCCACTACAAGGAGGGTTTCGGAAGGCTGGAGTGCTTTTTTCAAGTCTGCAATTTCTTGCATGAGCACTTGGTCTAGCGTAAGGCGTCCTGCCGTATCCAGAATGAGAATTTTCTTGCCCACGGCTTTAGCGCGTTGGGCTGCATTGGTAGCAATGGCAATAGGATTTGTATTTTCTGGTTCAGCATATACTTCTACGCCAATTTGCTCGCCCAATACTTTGAGTTGTTCAACAGCAGCTGGTCGGTAGACATCGCAAGCGGCTAACATCACTTGCCTTCCTTGGCTTTTGAGCAGTTTAGCTAACTTGGCGGCAAAAGTAGTTTTTCCAGCACCGTTGAGACCCGCAATCATAATAATGGCAGGGTCGCCTTTGAGATTGAGGTCGTGGCGCTGGCTGCCCATCAACTCTACCAGTTTATCGTAAACAATTTTAACAAAAAGCTCATTAGGATTGACAGCAATCAGTACTTTTCTGCCAATAGCCTCTTCTTTTATTTGGTCGGTAATTTGTTTGGCTATTTTGTAGTTTACATCGGCTTCTACCAGCGCTTTGCGTATTTCCTTGACAGTGGTAGCGATGTTGATTTCTGTAATAGTGCCTTTTCCTTTGAGGGTCTTAAGCGCTTGGTTGAGTCTTTGTGTTAAATTTTCAAACATGGCACAGTTATTTATTTGTTAAATTCGATAAACTTAACTACGTCTTGCGATTTTCCTAGCACAATAATTACGTCAGAGTATTCCAGTTCGGTGTCTTCTGAGGGGCGGATGATCAGGTGCTCCATAGAGCGCTTGCGCGCATCGAAGTACTCCTCGTATTTTCGTTTGATGGCAATGAGCTCTAGGCGATAATTATCCGCTAGCCCAATATCTTTAAGAGAACGCTTGTAGGCTTTTCGAGGCACTTGTATTTCTACAATTTCGTAATTGTCTGGCAAGGGCATAATAGCCTTCATATTAGGGTTGAGCAGCATTTCTGCCACCATCATGCCGATTTCTTCCTCTGGCGAGATAATTTCAGTAATGCCCAACTTCTGCAAAATGAGCTTTTGCTGCTGACTCATTGCACGAGCAATAATCCGCTTCGCTTTCAACTCAAGCAATTGGACGACAGTGAGCAAGAGCCCTTCTGTATTTTCGCCGATAGCCACCAATACGGCATCCATATCGGCAATGCTCTGCGAGCTCAAGGCTTTAAAATCAGTCGCATCTAAAGCTACTGCATAGGCTACTTCGTCGCGTATTTCTTCTACTAGGTCGATATCTTTATCAATAGCAAGGACTTCTGCTCCGCGAGCTGCTAAATTGCGGGCAACTGAAAACCCAAATTGACCTAAGCCAATCACTGCAAAGCGATGTCCGCTGCTCATGAGAGTTTATATCTAAGAAAACCTACAATCACCTCTAGCGCTTTATCTGGATTTTGGTTATTGGGTATAATAATATCCACTTGGTTTTTCAGTGGACTGATGTATTTTTCGTATGCTGGCATTACGTGGTGTTCGTAGCGATAAAGGACATCATTTATATCGCAGCCGCGCTCTAGATTGTCGCGCAAAATTCGCCTTTTAATTTTAATGTGGTCTTTGGCTTCGATGAATATTTTCAAGTCTATCAGTTGAGCAATTTCAGGGTAGTAAAATACAAAAAGTCCTTCTAAGATAATCACTGGACGCGGGCGAAAAATCAGCGTGCGGGGAGTGATGGCTGGATTGTTAAAAGTGTATTCTTTTCGGCGTACTTCAGATCCGCTGTAAAGTTGTTTTAAATCGTGCAAAAGTTGTTGGCTATCTATGGACTCGGGCGTATCAAAATTCTTTACACCATTCTCATCTGTTGGCTGCTGCTCCTTATCGCGGTAGTAATGGTCTTGAGAAATTAAGCAAATAGACTCCTCCCCAAGGGCATACATGAGTTTATTGAGAAAGTAAGTTTTGCCAGCACCACTACCGCCAGAAACGCCAATCAAAAAAGGTTGAGTCATACCCTTGCAAAGTTAGCTTTTTCTCTTGACTGTTTTGGCATTAGCTTGTAATTAAGCGCTAATATTGTCAACTTTGCATACTTAGCATTTAAGAAACACAACTAAAGGCTAAAATAGGGAGAAAAACCTGCCCATGTTAAATATCGAGTCGTTCAAGGAGCAGCTTTCATCGTGGCAGCGCATTGTAATTATACCTCACCAAAAACCCGATGCCGATGCGCTAGGCTCTAGCTTGGCTTTGTGGGGGTTTTTTAACAAGAAAGGGTATCAAGCAGTGGTAATTTCTCCAACGGCTTATGCAGACTTCTTGTCTTGGCTGCCTGGCAATCCGCAAGTAGTAGTTTACTCAGAACAAACAGAAGAATCATGTCGCTACTTCATTGCTCAGGCAGATCTTATTTTTTGTTTGGACTTCAACGACCTCAAACGTTGCGCCCCTTTAGATGTCTTTGTCAATGAAAACCCCAAAGCCCTCAAAGTACTCATCGATCACCACCAAGACAAAAAAGATTTTGCCGATCTTGAATATTGCCGTGTCACAGCAGCTGCTACCGCTGAGCTGGTCTATGAATTTATTCACCTCATCGGCAGCGACCAAGACATAGACTGTGATATTGCCACTTGCATTTACGCTGGCATTATGACCGATACAGGTAGTTTTAAATATGCTAGCGTAACTCCTCACATCCACCGCATCGTAGCTAACTTGCTAGAAAAAGGAATTAATCACACCGTTATTCACCGCAACATTTACGACAATAGCACTTTGGACAGATTGAGGCTCAAAGGATTTGCCCTCAGCGAAAGACTAAAAGTAATTCCCGAGCTCAGCACTGCCTACTTCGTCCTGACAAAACAAGACCTAAACCGATTTAATCACCAAATCGGCGATACAGAAGGACTGGTAAACTATGGTCTTTCTATCAAAGGTATTAAACTGGCAGTCATCCTCAAGGAAGATGACGGATTTGTAAAAATGTCCCTTCGCTCAGTGGGTGACTTCTCTGTCAATGACCTGGCGCGAAACCATTTCAATGGCGGCGGACACATCAACGCAGCAGGTGGCAGGTTAGAAATGTCCATTGAAGAAGCAGAAAAAACATTCTTACACGTAATTACTCACTATGCTGATAGGTTAGCAACTTCTTGAAGATTACTTTTGCACTCAACTCAAATATATTATCACTTCCATGTACAAAAGTATTCGCATCGCTTCATACTTCCTCAGCGCCACTATTTTGCTGGGAAGCTGCGGGCAAAATAGCAACATCAAAGTATTGCCCAATGGGTTGCGCTACGCTAAGCACACCAATCTGCAAGGAGAAAAAGCCAAACCAGGCGATTATATGTCTTTGCATTTTCAAATGTGGGGAGTTACTTCAGAAGGCAAGGACACTTTATTGCAAGATACTCGCAAAGTAGTTAAAGCGTTTTACATTAGACCCGATGAGCCTTCACTAGGAAGGATTGGTAAGGGTCTTGCAGAAATGGTCAAAGGCGATAGCGTTTCTTTTTACGAGTCAGTGGACTCGATTTATGGGATGATGGTGCCTCCGTTCCTTAAAAAGGGCAGCGAAATACGCTTCGATATGAAGATTTTGGATATCATGGACGAAGCCAAGCTAAAAGAAATCTCGAAAAAGGAGCAAGAAGAGCAACTCAGTAAAGAAGAAGAAGTGATCAAGCAATTTCTGGCTGATAAGGGCATTACCAATGCCAAGCGCACTAGCTCAGGTTTATACTACACCATTGACAAAGAAGGCAAAGGACCTCAACCCAAAAAAGGCGACGAAGTAGAAACCCACTACACAGGTACTTTAATACCTTCTGAAAAAAAGTTTGACTCCTCTTTAGACCGAGGTCAGCCACTTAAGTTTACCTGCGGGGCAGGACAAATGATCGCTGGATTTGATGAAGGAGTCATGCTCATGAAGCAAGGCGGAAAAGCTACTTTTTATTTGCCTTCTAAACTAGGGTATGGCGCTCAGTCGCCTTCGCCGGACATCCCCGCCAATAGCATCTTGCGCTTTGAAGTGGAATTAGTTTCCGTGAAACCTGCCTCTCCAAAATAGGAGCCGTTATGCCCACAAGCGCTAACGGCTTTTTTTCTCCTGCCTTCACCCACAAAGGTGAGCTTTTCACTCTATACTTCTTTCATTTTGCTCACACTTTCAGCTGTCGGCTCTTGAGTCTTGTCTTGTGATAATGCCTCTGCTGTCAGACGAGATTAGTTTGGCTTGGCAGGGGCAACCTCACTTTTTTTCGGTTTATTAAAATAGTTGAGTCTCAGACCTATACCCATACCTACATGCCAACTGCCATTGGTTGTAGCAGTTCTTGCATTGTAATACAATGCCACTTGTAAAGCAAAGGCTTTGTAAGTATAAGTGAACCCCGCTCCTAACGAAGGGATAACAAGAGCATTTCGCGGTGTTTGGTCTTCTTGTCTCACGCGCAAAGAAGGCAACATGCCCAAGATGTACTTCGAATTGCCTTTTGTAAAATTAATGTTGGGTCCTGTAAAGTTTAGAAAAGCCCCGCGATTGACGTAACCAATTATGAAAATACCTTCATAAACTCCTGACGCAGAAGGAGTCGTTTGGGCAAAGGCGACTTCCTGCCCGTACACCATTGCGATAAGGAAAAGCAAAGGCAATTGCTTCATTCATGGGAAATTGTCTTCTCAAAATTACAACAGATAAGCCTACGCCGCCGATCTATGCAGATTTTTGTAAAAAGAATGAAGCAATCTTGTGAGTTGGTCGTATTCTACCAAAAAGCCGTCATGCCCATAGATGGAATCTATTTCACTGTAAGTTGCATTCGGTATGTGCTGAGCGATAAACTGTTGTTCTGAGACGGGGAATAAAATGTCAGAAGAAATGCCAATTACCAAAGTAGAGGCTTTCACGTTTGCCAGAGCTTCAACAATGCCTTTTCGCCCGCGTCCTACATTATGGCTATCCATTGCAGAGGCAAGGCGTAGGTAAGAAATCACATTGAAGCGTTTAACGAGTTTCTCGCCTTGATAGCGCATGTAGCTTGCTGCTTTGAAATCACTTAGTTTGTTGTTGGTCGTTTCACTTTGCCGCACTTGATAAGCCTCGTAGTGGCGGTAGGAGAGCATAGCAATAGCACGGGCTGCCTTGAGTCCGCTTTGCCCTGCATCGGGACGGGGCTGATTCCAGGTAGGGTCAGCGAAGATAGCCATGCGTTGAGCTTCGTTAAAGGCAATGCCCCACGGAGAGTGCCGCGCATTGGAAGCTAATATGACCAAATGCTGAATTAAATCAGGTTGCATAATAGCCCATTCAAGGGCTTGCTGTCCGCCTAGAGAACCTCCAATGCAGGTATGAATGCGGTTGATTTTCAAATGCTTGCGCAAAAGCTCGTGCGCCCGCACCATATCGCGAATGGTTACCTCTGGAAAATCGGCGTAGTAATGCTGCCCTGTCAATGGATTGATAGAAAGCGGTCCTGTACTGCCGTAGCAAGAGCCAATAATATTAGCACATATGATAAAATACTCTTCTGGGTCATAAAAGCGCCCTTCTCCTACCATTCCTGGCCACCAATCTACTGGGTTGGAGTTACCTGTAAGGGCGTGGCATATCCATACTACGTTGTCTCGCGTTTCATTAATTTTTCCCAGAGTAGTGTAAGTAATTTGCAGCAAAGGCAACACATCGCCCTGTTCTAACTCGAAAGGCTGATGGCTGGTAAAAATTTGAGTGCAAAGTTGATGTTCCATACACGCATTTGTAATAAAGGGCGCAGTATCGAGAGAGATACCCGCGCCCAGTTCTCAATTTTATACCAATACGCTTGCCGGTTCTGTTACTTTTGCTAAGGCTTGTTCTATGTCGGCAATGATATCGTCCACGTGTTCAATGCCCACAGAAAGGCGCAGTAAGGTAGGAGTTACCCCTGCTGCTAGTTGTTCTTCATCACTTAGCTGTTGGTGAGTAGTGCTAGCAGGGTGAATGATAAGCGTTTTAGCATCGCCTACGTTAGCAAGGTGGCTAATCAATTGCAAATTATCTACAAACTTGGCGGCTCTTTCGCGGGTGCCTTTGAGAGTGAAGGTAAGTACACCGCCAAAGCCTCTCTTGAGGTATTTGCGCGCTATTTGGTGATAGGGACTGCTGGGCAAGCCGGGATAGTTCACTGATGCTACTTCGGGATGTGCCTCTAGCCACCGTGCAATTTTTAAGGCATTCTCTACGGTGCGCTCCATGCGCAAGGAAAGCGTTTCAATTCCTTGCAAGAACAGAAAAGCATTGAAAGGACTCAGGGCAGGACCAAAGTCGCGCAGCCCTTCTACGCGAGCACGAATAATAAAAGCAATGTTGCCAAAAGGGCTGTCACTGCCAAAAGCTTCCCAGAAATTAAGTCCATGATAACCCTCTGCTGGCTCGGAAAACTGCGGAAACTTGCCATTGCCCCAGTTGTAATTACCACCGTCGACAATAACACCGCCAATGCTCGTGCCATGTCCTCCAATCCATTTAGTGGCAGAAGCCACGACAACATTAGCGCCGTACTCTATTGGGCGGAATAAATAACCTGCTGCGCCAAAAGTGTTGTCCACTATTAGCGGCAAATCGTATTTGCGGGCAAGGGCAGCTACCTTTTCAAAATCTGGAACGCTAAATGCACCATTGCCAATAGTTTCTACGTAAATGGCTTTGGTTTTTTCGTCAATTTGGGCTTCTAAATCTTCAGCGCTATCACTGGCGGCAAATTTTACTGTAATCCCTAACCTTTTAAAGGAAACCTTAAACTGGTTATACGTGCCACCGTACAAATAGGGACTGCTGACAAAATTATCTCCCGCCTGCAAAATAGTGTGGAATGCAATAAACTGAGCCGCTTGCCCTGAGCTGACAGCCAAAGCTCCTACTCCTCCTTCTAATGCTGCAATGCGTTTTTCGAGCACATCGGTAGTAGGGTTCATGATGCGGGTGTAAATGTTGCCGAACTCCTTGAGAGCAAACAAGTTTGCCCCATGTTCGGAGTCTCTAAATACGTACGAAGTGGTTTGATAAATGGGCACTGCCCTTGCACGAGTAATAGGGTCCACTTCTTGACCAGCGTGTAGCTGAAGGGTCTCAAAATGAAGTTTTCTTGCTGACATGGTTTTACTGATGGTTTAAGGTAATTGTAGTTTTACTGGATGGTTAAATAGCTATGTGATTATATACGTGCTTGCGGCACCTCTTCCCGAGGGCAAAACAAGAAAAGGTTGGATTTCTCAAGCCACCAGAGGGCTTAACAACCACAGCAACAACAACACATGACTTTGCTGTTGGTATGAAGCAAAGAGGCTAGTTTCCGGAGATGAGTCCAAGTAAGAGATGCGTTTGAGGACTTAGGTGAGAATGATAAGTACGTGTTCATAACAGCAATTAATTTATATTTCCCTTTTCGGGTCAGGAATTAGCACCTTGAAATTGCCTTCAGGTTGCTAAGGGTTCACAGAGCCTGTTCTCTCCCCCTTTCTTTATAAATCAATTGCCCTTGCAATTGACTGTGTATGCAAAGAAAGAGATAACTTCTGAAAATTCCAAATAAGCCATCACTTTTTTTTGACAAATAACTCATGGTAGCTGAAATGCTTTCCAAAGATGGTTATAGAGCAAATCGGCAGTCAAGTGATCTCCGCTAACGGTTATTTTGGCTTGGTTGTAGCAGGAGAGCCGCTGACTGTAAAGCTGTTGAAGTTTTTCTAAGGTTGCCTCTGCGCTTTGAGTAGCTAGCAAAGGGCGTTGTTGTTTTTCTTGTTCAACTCTGCTGGCAATAACAGATAGCGGAACTTGAATGAATACCGACACTCCATAGGAGTTAATTTGCTCCATGTTGTCAAAAAAGCACGGCGTACCTCCTCCTGTGGCTACTACACATTTAGATAACTTAAAAGTTTCATGCAATGCCTCCCGTTCTTTTTGCCGAAAAAATGCCTCTCCTTTACAGGCAAACATATCAGCAATAGTCATGTTTTCCCGCGCTTGAATGAGTTGGTCTAAATCCACAAAATGATAGTTAATTTTTAGAGCTAATGATCTGCCTAAGGTGGTTTTACCTGCCCCTGGCATGCCTATTAAGTAAATTCTCGAGGGAAGCATACGCAATACGCCGATTTGACTTGCCAAAATAAGCAAGAGTTTCTCAAGAAAGTCATACCTTTGCTTGGACATTATGGAAGAGAGAAGTAAGAATATCCTCTATTTCGGCTATGGTAGCACCGCCATGGCGGTTTTTTCGGTCAATTTTGTAGCACTAGCTGCTTACCAATACGATCTGAATTCTGAAAAAATACGAGTCCTTCCCTTGATTGCCTACTTAGTTGTCTTGTTAAGCAACTTATTTGCTTCAGTAGTTGCGTTGTTGATGCCTATGCGGCGATTGCTTTTAGGAAGTTTGTTCATACTAAGTGCCCTTTCATTAGTTACTGGCATAGTGCTCAATGAATTGACTTTGTGGATATTTTACCTTTGCAGCGCTATTGCTCTCGGCTTAATGCGCGTTGGTTTTCTCAACGAACTAGTGTTACAGAATGACTATGAAAGAAGCACCATTACCGACACTTGCCACCTTGAAGCCGCTTACTTGGCAGGAGTAGCTGTTATTACTGTACTCTCTAGTATTGCCATTACCGCGCCCTTTTTGGAACTCAAGCACATGTACTGGATGATAAGTACTATTTTTTTGATTCTGGGCTTGTTAACTCAACTTCGAAAAAATGCCTTTCAATTCGCTTATTGCAATGGAACCCCAGCAAGTTTAGGACAAATATTGCTCTCCCCCCTCAAAACAATTGGCATATTGAGGCATTCTATGATTATACTGCTTTTCAGTTGCGTCTTTTTAATAGGTGCCATCATAGGTTGGATGTATGCTTGGACTGTTGATTACACCAGCAAATTTTTGCAGCTAAGCGATCAACTGAGGTGGGAGTTCAATCTTACCCAATTCATATGTTCCATCATTGGCTTGATGATCAATGCTGCTCTGGTGCATTATGTGAGGATTCGCTATCTGTTAATAGGAGGATTGCTACTTAATATCATCGCTGTGTTATTCCTCACTAGTGCTGCTTTTGATTATCAGCCGCAACAGTCTATTGACACCATGGCAGAGCTGCCAGTGTTTATTTTGCTTGCCTTACTGATGATATTTGTCAGTAGCAGCATTAGCCCTATTCTCACTGGATTGGCTATTTTCCACACCCACAACGAAAAAAGGAATTTTTTGATAGGGCTAGCAACTTTTGGAGTATTAGGAGGCAGCATGGCAAGCAATTTTATTTTCCATTTTGTTACTGACCAATTTACGCCAGCTATTCTATTGGGTGGAACTATCCTTCCACTTTGCTTAGTTTTGATTTTAAGCGTGCTATTTGTTGGCGATTTGCGCAAAAGTTCATTTATTCCAACCTCAACTGCATGAATAACAACAATACCAAAAAACCACTGATACTGATTTCTAACGACGATGGCATTACGGCAAAGGGACTGCGCGTACTGGTAGAAACCATGTGTTCACTAGGGGAAGTGTTGGTGGTTGCTCCTAATACTCCTCAATCGGGTATGGGGCATGCTATTACTATCCACTCGCCCTTGAAAATTCATCGTTCTTCTATATTTAACGACTTAGGGGTAGAAGCCTATGAAAGTTCTGGTACACCCGCCGACTGCATCAAATTAGCCAAGTACTATGTACTTAAAAACCGCGTCCCTGATTTGGTAGCCAGCGGCATTAATCACGGCAGCAATACTTCTATTAGTGTTTTGTATTCAGGCACCATGTCGGCTGCTATTGAAGGAGCTATAGAAGGCATGCCTGCTATTGGGTTTTCCTTATGCGACTATGAAAAAGATGCCGATTTTAGCCACATCATTCCTTATGTCTCTGCTATTGCACAACAAGTACTAAAAACAGGCTTACCCAAGGGAACTGCTCTGAACGTCAACTTTCCTCGCCGACAGCAAGAGCCCATCAAAGGTATTAAAATTTGTCGGCAAGCAAGAGCTCGCTGGAAAGAAGAATTCGACGAACGCACCGATCCCTACGGAAGAAAATACCTTTGGCTAGCAGGTAGCTTTGAAAATTCTGACAAAGGGGAAGATACTGATGAATGGGCTATTGCAAATAATTACGTATCCGTTGTGCCCTGTTTGTTTGATCTTACAGACCATCACGCTATTGCCACTCTCAATTACGAGTGGGAAATTTTGCGCGAGACCGCTCCGCGCATTATCAAAGAGCACTACGATAATTTTTAGCTCTCTATTATGATTGCCGTTATCCAACGCGTTACAGAAGCCTCAGTAACAATTCAAGGACATGTGCATGGGCAAATTGAGACGGGATTTGTGGTGTTGCTGGGTATTACTCACCAAGACGGAATGGAAGATGTAGAATGGCTGGCTGGAAAAATTGCCAACTTGCGCATTTTTAATGACCAAGAAGGCAAAATGAATCGCTCCTTAGCTGATGTGAATGGAAATATACTGCTGATAAGTCAATTTACTTTGCATGCTAGCACAAAAAAAGGCAACCGTCCCTCGTTTACAGAAGCCGCACCGCCGGCGGTAGCCATTCCGCTTTATCAAGCAATGGCAACCCGCTTAGAGCAATTGCTGGGCAAGCCTATCCAAACGGGCATTTTCGGCGCTGATATGAAAGTCCGTTTGCTCAACGACGGACCCGTTACTATTATCATCGACACAAAAAACAAAAAATAACCCATGACCTTACAAGCAGTGCAAGAAATAGTGGATCAGTGGATTCGGAGCGTAGGAGTGCGCTACTTTAGCGAACTGACTAATACTGCTATTTTAATGGAGGAAGTAGGCGAAGTAGCGCGTATTATGGCACGGCGCTACGGTGAGCAATCTTTTAAGGAATCGGATAAAAATGCTGACTTGGGAGAAGAACTCGCTGACGTGTTATTTGTCTTGGTTTGCCTTGCCAATCAAACGGGTGTCAACCTAACGGAGGCATTTCAAAAACGCATGGAAAAGAAAACCCATCGCGATGCTGCACGCCACCAACAAAATGAAAAACTGCATCAGTAATACACCCCAGTCAAGGATTGACTTATTTCCCACAATCGGCGGGCAATTTCTGGATCGGTGGCAGTAGGAATTAAGTGGCGACGCATTCGCTTTTTGTAAAAATACCCCCCACTAATGCCGCGCACTTCAGGCGAGGTAGCTAAATAAATTGACGTTTCGGCACCTTCTTCCTCACTTAAAAGAAAGGGCTTGGAAAGCCTAAATAACCAAGCAAACCAACCTGGAGTATTGCCAGCAAATCCTGTATTAACAGCTCCTGGATGAAGAGAGTTGGCAAAGATATTTTTTCCCCTCGTGCGTCGGGCAAGCTCTGCAGTGAAAATAATGTTGCACAACTTAGAAATGCAGTAAGCCTTAATGCCACTGTAACCGCGCTCCATTTGTAAATTATCCAGGCTAAAGGGAGCATAACGATGGGCTTCTGAGGCAACGCATACTATTCTTGCATCTCCTGTTTGAGCAGCCGCTTTTTCTATTGCTGGCATCAGTAACCCCGTGAGCATGAAGTAACCTAAGTGATTGACTGCAAAAGTAAGTTCAATACCATCCTCGGTAACTTGTCGCTTGTCAGAGGCAAGCAAGCCTGCATTGTTTACCAATACATCTAGGCGGTCGTACTGCTGTAAGAACTGGGCTGCGGCAGCTCGGATTTGTCTTTGAGAAGCAAAATCCACTTGGATAATTTCTACTTTTTCATTCCCAGAACGTTGGATGATTTCTTGCTTTGCTGCTTGAGCTTTTGCCATGTTGCGGCACATGAGAATTACTCGATCTCCGCGGCCAGCAAGTTGGCGCGCAGTTACCTTGCCAATACCCGAGTTTGCACCAGTTACTATGCTGATTCTTTCCATGCACTTTATCCTCACCGTGTACAACTGACAATTTAAGTGAATGTTTGTTACTAGCAAGGGCTTTTGCTCAATTGCATTGCCTAAAAATTTGGTATATTACACCTGGATTAATTTAGTACCACCCATGCTAGGAAGATATTTTGTAGCCAGTTGCTCGGCTATTGGGTTAATAGGAGTTGTACAGGCGCAGCAACCTTCTCTATGGCGTCAGTTGCAAATAGAGTATCGAAAAGGCTTTATGCCGATAGTATGTCCGGCAACTACTAACCATATTCGCAAAAACATTCCTCCTCCAGAAGCATATCTGAAATGGGCGGAGGCACGCCGCAAAGGCAGGACCGAAGAAACAGAAACAGCGCGTTTCATCGTTCAATACGAGGGATTTACTCCTGAAGCGCAAGCAGCCTTTCAAAAGGCGATAGACATATGGTCTTCTTTGCTTACTTCTCCCATTCCGATCCGCATTAGGGCGGTATGGGCGCCTAATTCTCGTCCTAATGTACTGGGCAGTGCTACCAGCAATGGCTTTTTCCGCTCGCCCTTGTTGCCGCGCTTTCCAGTTTGGTACCCCGTAGCGCTTGCTGAAAAACTGTTAGGAGTGGACCTCAACGGACAAGAACCCGACATTGTTGCCAATTTCAACAGCAATAACAATAATTGGTATTTTGGCACCGATGCCAATCCTCCGCGCGACAAATGGGATTTAACCAGCGTAGTACTGCACGAAATTGCTCATGGATTAGGGTTTGTTTCCAGCTTTCAATTTGAATCGGGGCGCAATCTTGGTCGTTGGGGTGATAGTGGCTTTCCATTTATCTATGACACATTTGTAGAGAATTCTCGCGGCGAATCGCTTATTGATACGACCATTTTCCGCAATAATTCTACTGCATTGGGTAGAGAGCTTACCAGTGGCGATGTGGTATTTCAAGGTCCGCAAGTGCGCCGCGCTAACTTAGGAGTGCCAGCTCCTCTTTACGCTCCTTCTCCATGGCAGCCAGGCTCTAGCATTTCCCATCTAGACGACCGCACTTATGACGGCACCTCTAACCAACTGATGATTTCAGCTATCGGCAATGGTGAAGCAATTCACAATCCAGGTCCTGTTGCTTTAGCCATTTTTGACCAACTGGGCTGGCGCAATACGCGTTTGTTACATACCCCTCATCCTAATACGGATGTTACTGACCGACCTTATACCCTGCGAGCAAATTTAGTCAGCGATACTACTATCGACTATAATGATTATCGCCTTTACATCATTTATTCCCTAGACCGCTTTGCTACACAACAAAGCGTAGAAATGCGCCGCCTGTCTGGCAATCTCTATGAAGGGCAAATTCCACCTCCTAACAGGGAAGCCACCATTAACTATTACTTAGTAGCTGAACATATTCGCCAAAATGTGCGCATTTTGTGGCCTGCGGGAGTAGCACCGCGCATTACCTATTCCTTCATCGTAGCTGCAGATAACGAGCCTCCTGTAATTACTCATACCCCTCCTGCTTTTTTACAGGTTAATACTACCGAGCTCATCATTGCTGCTAACATCACAGATCGGTTAGGGATTGATACGGCATACCTAGAGTATAGGCTAAACAATGAACCCCTTGCTAGTGCGGGAATGATACAAGTCCAACCTAATAACTTTGCTGCCTTGTTGCGCTTTTCACCAGGACGCATTACAGAAGGTACTGTGTTGAGTTACCGCATTATTGCCCGCGATGTAAGCAGTCGGCGCAATCAGTCACAGAGTCCTGCAAATGGATTTTATCAAGTACGCGCCGAAGGACTTCAACCAGTGCGCGATAGCTATGCCAATAATTTTAACACAGGAGGAGGAGAGGATTTTATTGGAACGGATTTTAGAATAGAAACTCCCAGCGGCTTTGAAAACGGAGCCATTCACTCTGACCATCCCTATAAAGATGGCACAGGAATTAATAACGAAAGCGACTATATCTACCAAATGCGCTTTCCTATTCGCATACGCCAGCAAAATGCTACCATGCGATTTGATGAAATTGTACTGGTAGAACCTGGCGAGCCTGGCTCGGTATTTGGACAGATCACTTTTTGGGACTACGTTATAGTAGAAGGCTCTAAAGATGGTGGAAAAACATGGCAGCGGCTTTTGGACGGATATGACTCCCGCGAACATCCAGCTTGGCTCAATGCCTTTAATAGGGGCATTTCCGCCAATAATCCCAATTCAACCACAGTGGGAACGCCTTCTTTGTTCCGCCCCCGCACTATTAACCTGTTGAATACCTTCCAACCTGGCGACGAAGTAGTATTCCGCTTCCGATTGTTTGCTGATGAGTCCGTGCACGGCTGGGGCTGGGCAATAGATAATCTTCAAATTCAATCCGATGCATTGGGAATAGAAGGCTACTTAGCAAGCCGTGAAGATGTTCGCCTATATCCCAATCCAGCAGTTGATGGAAAAATAATGATTCGCGGCAAACTGCTTAAACGAGCCGATAAAGTGCGCATTATTATTACTGATTTGCTGGGCAGAGAAATTACCACTGAAACCCTTTCCATGAACGCGCTCCAGCTCCTGCACGAAGTGGATATAAAGCACCTTTCCGCAGGTATTTATTTAGTTACTCTTGAAATAGAGGGTCATTGTCTTACCAAGCCAATAGTAGTGCCTTGAGCCATACAGAAAAAGAGGTAAGTCAAAGAGCAAAAAAATTGTCTCTTTGTGCTTACCTCTGTTTTTGAGCATTGAACTGGGTTTACATGGCAACTAGAGCTTTTTGAGGATAAAAATCATTCGTTCACTGGTTGGAGTATAGGCATTGAGGGAATAGTCGCCCAGCAAATGCACCAGTTGCAACTTGGCAGCTCTAAAGTAGCGCATAAAATCAGCTTGGTTAATGACCATTAGGCGCTCTTGAAAATGAAATTGTTTGTGATTGTCAGTAAACCTAATGTCTTTGATGAGAAACTTGCCTTTTAGTTGCCTTCGAATTTCGAAGCAAATACCCTCTACTTCTTTGTATTCCAAAGGTTGGAGTTGTTCAATTACTCGAGGCGTGTTCATGAAATCAAGCACCATGCGCCCTTGGCTTTTCAAGTTGGCTGCTGTCGCCTTCAAAGTTTGGATATTTTCGTTTTCAGTTTCAAAATAGCCAAAGCTGGTAAATAAATTTAATAGCACTGTAAAATAATTGTGCCGAAACACTTGCCTCTTATCATGCCTAAAGAAACTAAGTCGGTCATTGGCAAACTGCTGCGCATAGCGGATGTTTTTTTCTGATAAATCCACGCCAATTACATCAAACCCGCGTCGGTTTAAGTAAATGGAGTGTCTTCCTTTGCCGCAAGCAAGGTCTAAAATTTTATCCTCTGGAAGGATTGGAAGAAAATGGATCAGTTTGTCAATGAAGAATTTAGCTTCTTGCTCATCACGGTTCTTGTAAAGAATGTGATAGTAGGGAGAGTCAAACCAATCAGTAAACCATTGGCGTGATACAGAAGGCTGCATATGGCTATTATTTGGGGCAAAGTTCCAGTAATTTGACGTGGGTTATTTCCATGGCAAAGTAAATTTGTGCCATTTGAATATAAAACATGCGCATTGCTGCAATTGTTGCCGTAGCAGATAACGGCGTAATAGGAAATCAAGGAAAATTGCCTTGGCACTTGCCCGCTGATATGGAGCATTTTAAAAGGCTCACGATGGGGCATCATATACTTATGGGGCGAAAAACTTATCATTCCATCGGCAGGCCGCTGCCAGGAAGGATTTCCTTGGTACTTTCTCGAGATGGCACTCTTGTTTTGCCCAAAGCAAAAGTGTTTACTGGTATAGAAGATGCTATTATGGAAGCTCAGCGGAATGGGGAAAATGAGCTTTTTGTCATCGGAGGGGCTGAAGTATTTCGCCTTGCTCTTCCCTACCTTCACCGCATCTACTTGACTCAAGTCCATGCCTCTCCGCCGGGAGATGTTTATATGCCTTCTTGGGGAGAAGATTGGACAGAACTTCAACGAGAAGAGCGACCCGCCGATGAAAAAAACATCTACCCTTATACCTTTGTTACCTTAGTGCGCCAATTTGATTGACATGGAAAGTAACAAACTACAAGTACCAGTAATGTCAGAGCTGGCTGCTCAAGGAAAAATGCCAGAAATTCTATTCTGGGTAGGTTGTGCAGGCTCATTTGACGAACGCTACAAGCGCGTTACTTGGGCGATGGTCAAAATACTCCATAAAGTCAATATTAGTTTTGCTGTGCTAGGCAATGAAGAAACTTGCACGGGAGACCCCGCCAAGCGCGCTGGAAATGAGTTTCTCTTCCAGATGCAAGCATTGAGCAATATCCAGTTACTCAACGGCTATGGTATCAAAAAAATTGTAACTGCTTGCCCCCACTGCTTTAATACCTTGAAAAATGAATATCCTTCCTTAGGGGGGCATTACCAAGTAATGCATCACTCTGAGTTACTGCAGCAACTCATCGATGAAGGCAAAATCCGCTTGAAAGAAGGCGGCTCCTTCAAAGGAAAAAAAATCACTTATCACGATTCTTGTTACTTAGGTCGGGCTAATGATATTTACGAAGCTCCTCGCAAAGTACTCGAAGCCCTTGACGCTGAGTTGGTAGAAATGCGTCGCTGTCGAAATAAAGGACTATGCTGCGGTGCAGGAGGAGCTCAAATGTTTAAAGAAGCAGAAAAAGGCAAAAAGGAAATCAACATAGAAAGAACCGAAGAAGCTCTCAACACAGGAGCTGAAATTATAGCCTCTGCTTGTCCCTTCTGCATGACCATGTTAAGCGATGGAGTGAAGAACAAAAACTGCGAAGGACAAGTAAAAGTCCAAGACCTTGCCGAACTAATAGAAGCATCGCTTTAATTTGGATGCTTTTAAATCAATTTGGCATCGGCAGTAGTGAATTGCAGGCTAAATCAACATATTGCTCGCAGTGATGCTACTCTATTGAAACAAAAACCAATTGCAAACGATTTTAGAAAAGCACCAGCTCAAAATAATTATTATATTGCAAAGTTTTTCGCAAAGTTCTCTTGCTAACTTGCATCATCTCTTAAAGCAGCACTAAAATATTTGCTGACAAGTTAGTGAGTTAGCAGGCTACAATTATTTTTTAGACACAACACTTTCGCTGAATACTTAGCTTTGAGGTAAATTGGAAACACTTCTTATGATAGCGGAAGCAGTAGCGCGGGCATTAGATAACTATTTGCGTTCTCATACTTCCCTCCAATGGCAAGGCAACTATCTTACTCCTCCTTGCAAGGCTGCGGTAATGTTGGCACTTTTTCCCCAAAATGGCAGTTGGTATTTGCCTTTTATTGTGCGCAATCATTATCAAGGAGTTCATAGCGGTCAGGTGGCTTTTCCTGGGGGCAAGTGCGACCTTCAGGATGCCGATGCCATCGATACTGCCATTAGAGAAACTTATGAAGAAACAGGATTGCTAGTAAACCGCAGCCAAGTGGTGGGGCAACTACATGAAGTATACATACCGCCCAGCAATTCATTAGTAGTACCAGTGGTGGCGGTGCTTGCCCATGCGCCGCATTTTGTACCTAATCCCAAAGAAGTAGCCGAGATATTTTGGCTTTCTGTTTCCTACCTTCGCCGCAGAGACATTAGGGGAAGTAAGGAAGTTACCTTGCCCGACGGTAGGAAAGTGCCCTACACCACTTTTCAAGCTAACGGAAAAGAAATCTGGGGAGCTACTGCGCGCATGCTCTCTGAATTACTCACTGTACTAGAACGCGTTTTGTAAACAATTTCCGACCGTTGCTGGTTGTATTGCTATTAAAAATATTCAGCACAACCACAATTTAACCGCCCATTTTCCATACATTTACTCCTGCAGCAAGCATATCAACACCACTGATTGGCTTTGAGTTTATTCCGAAAATGGATTTAGTATGAGCCTTTCCACCATTAGCATTAGAAGACCAGTTCTCACCATTGTACTCAACTTAGCCATTGTCATTTTTGGTTTGATTGGTTTTCGATATTTAGGCGTAAGAGAATATCCTAATGTAGAAACGCCTGTAGTATCGGTATTTACTACGTTTGCTGGGGCAAGTGCTGAAATTATAGAGTCCCAAATTACTGAGCCATTGGAAGAAGCCATCAACGGCATTCCAGGCATAGCTTCCATCACCTCTACCAGCAGCGATGGGCGCAGCGTCATTAACATAGAGTTTACTTTGGAAACGGATATAGATGAGGCAGCCAATGATGTACGAGACAAAGTATCAGGGGCACTAGGGCGTCTACCTGCTGAATGCGATCCGCCTGTAGTAGCAAAAGCCGATGCCAATGGTGTATTTATCATTAGCCTTTATGCTCAAAGCAACACCCGCAGTACGTTAGAAATCACTGCCATCGGCGAAAAGTTGATTAAGGAAAGACTGCAAACCATTCCTGGAGTAGCGGGAGTGCGCGTTTGGGGTGAGAAAAAATATGCCATGCGATTGCTCATCGATGTGGATAAGCTAGCTGCCTATCAACTCACTCCTTTAGATGTACGCCAAGCTCTCCTGCGCGAAAATGTAGAGCTGCCCTCTGGACGCATAGAAGGAAATACTACCGAACTAACGGTAAAAACCTTTGGGCGCCTAGTTACAGAAGAAGATTTCAACAGACTTGTCATTAAACAAATTGGTGAGAGGGTGGTTACCTTCGGCGATATAGGAACGGCTAAACTTACAGCAGAAAACCAACGCACGCTTTTCCGCCGCGATGGTCGGTATATGGTAGGGTATGCAATAGAACCCCAACCTGGCGCTGACCAAATAGCTATTAGCAACGAGTTTTACAAACGACTTGAACAAATCCGCCGCGACTTGCCCGAGGATATAGACATTTACGTAGGCTTTGATGATACCAAATATATCCGCGCTTCTATTGCAGAGGTGCAAGAAAGCGTTTACGTAGCTTTCGTTTTAGTAGCCCTAATTATCTTCCTCTTCCTGCGCGACTGGCGAACTACTCTTATTCCCCTGCTGGCTATTCCTGTTTCCTTAATTGGTGCATTTTTCATTATGTACCTTGCTGGCTTTACTATCAACGTGCTCACCATGTTAGGCATTGTGCTGGCTATCGGTCTGGTGGTGGACGATGCCATCGTAGTGCTGGAAAACATCTACGCAAAAATTGAAAACGGAATGGTACCTATGGAAGCAGGTTTTAAAGGAGCGCAAGAGATTTTCTTCGCCGTTGTATCGACCACTGTTGCTTTAGTGGCTGTATTCATGCCAGTGATTTTTTTGCAGGGCATTACGGGCAAGTTGTTTAAGGAGTTTGGAGTAGTAATTGCTGGCTCGGTAGTTATTTCTTCCTTTGTTGCTCTTACTCTCACTACTATGATGTCAGCGCGCCTGTTAAAACGCCGCCTAAAACACAACTGGTTTTATACTCGCACAGAAAGTTTCTTTACTTGGCTCAACCAGCAATATGAAAACTCTCTAACTGCTTTCATGCGCCGCCGTTGGATATCTTTTCCCATCATTGCTACTGCTCTTGCGGTGATAGTGGTAACATATCAACAACTGCCACAAGAGCTTGCCCCACTAGAAGACCGCTCCAGTATTCGCATCTTAGTAACTGGACCTGAAGGCGCTTCTTTTGAATACATGGATGCCTATATGGTCAAGCTATTGGATACCCTCAAAGCGTTAGTTCCAGAAGCCAAAGCCGTGATTGGCATTACTTCGCCGCCTTTTATGTCAGGAGCTGCTAACACAGGACTGGCGCGATTAGAGCTAGTGGAACCGCATCAACGCCAGCGCACTCAGCAGCAAATTGCCGATATGCTCAATGCGAAATTGCGCAACTTGAGCGAAGCGCGAGCCATTGCTACCCAAGCTCCTACTATAGGCAATCGCCGTTCTGGTCAACCTGTGCAGTTTGTCATCCAAGCCCCTACGCTGGAAAAACTTCGCCAAGTACTTCCCCAGTTTGTTGCAGAAGCTCAAGCACATCCAGCATTAACTACAGTGGATGTCAATCTCAAGTTTACCAAACCAGAAATTAGCTTGAGCATAGACAGGGAAAAAGCCAATGCACTGGGGGTTAATATACTGGATATTGCTCAAACGCTCCAGCTAGGTTTTAGTGGAATGCGCTTTGGGTACTTTATTATGAACGGCAAGCAGTATCAAGTCATTGGCGAAATGAGCCGCTCTGACCGCAACGAACCTTTGGACCTTCGCTCTTTGTATGTGCGCAATCGATATGGCAATTTGATTCAGTTAGATAACTTAGTAACTCTGCGGGAAGAGAGCAGTCCGCCTGCTTTGCTGCGATACAATCGATTTGTTTCCGCTACTATTTTGGCAACTCCTGCTCCAGGCAAAACTATTGGCGATGGATTAAATGCCATGTATGAAATCGCTGACCGAGTACTAGATGAATCTTTTACCACAGCATTGGCGGGACAGTCCAAAGAGTTCAAGGAAAGTTCTTCAAGTTTGTTATTCGCCTTTGTACTTGCCCTCACGCTCATTTATCTAGTGCTGGCAGGTCAGTTTGAAAGTTTCCGCGACCCTCTCATTATTATGTTTACAGTGCCACTGGCTGTAGCGGGCGCCTTGTTTTCTCTTTGGTTTTTCAAACAAACTCTCAACATTTTCAGCCAAATAGGTATGATTATGCTCATCGGTCTGGTAACCAAGAATGCCATTTTAATTGTAGAGTTTGCCAATCAGAAAAAAGAACAAGGCATTAGAAAGTTAGAAGCAGTCAAGCAAGCTGCCGTACAGCGTTTTCGCCCTATTCTGATGACAGCTCTTTCAACTATTTTAGGCACGCTACCTATTGCCTTAGCTTTAGGAGCAGGCGCAGAAAGCCGCGTTTCCATGGGAATTGCTGTAATCGGTGGCATGGTCATTTCCACAGGGCTTACTCTTTATATCATTCCAGCTATTTACGCATTCTTCTCTAAAGAAATTGCCCTGATGCCTTTGCCGCAAACTAACTTGCAAGCCCAGCAAAAAGAAGAATTAATAGTAGGATAGCAACGGTTTTGAGGTAAGAAGTAAAAAAACTTACAATACCTGACTACAATTTTTGCAAATGCCGTGTGCGTTCCACTCAAAACCTTCTGCACGAAAACCTGTAGGCATTAGTGGTAAGGGCGGAAGAGGAATGTGTAAGCAATAAGTCCGTTGGCATTGCCGACAAAAAAAGTGCAAATGACTATCTATATGCTCAGCCTGAGAGCATCCTTCGGGACAAAGTGCATAGCGCATAATTCCTTTTTCGTCGGGCACTTTGTGGATAAGTCCTTGTTCTTCAAATGATTTGAGAGTTCTGTAAATAGTTACGCGGTCAAAGTTTTGGGGCAGCAGTCCTTCTATGTCAGCATGAGAAAGGGCATACCCTTTCTCTAGAAAAAGGGCTAGCATTGCTTCCCTGATGCGAGTTTTGCGCACGCCTTTTTGCTGTAGCAGTTTTCTTATTTGTAGCAGCTCGGTGGGCATCGGAAGAAAGGCTTTCTATGCAAAGATATGTAACAATGCCTACAATGCTAACTGGCTAATCAAGTGCCACAACGCCCTAACATGCTTTTCCTTTACATACGTTTGCCCGAACACTGCTCGCAAGGTGTATTTTCCATTCAGCCGCGTATGGGTTAAAAAGAAATGTCCCGTCTGATTGATAGCGTTGAGAAGCTGTTCATTTCGCTGCTCGGTAAATGATTCATCCTCTCCTTGCTTGGGTTTGAGTCGGAAACAAACCAAGTTGAAATGAACAGGTGCCATTAATTCGAAGCGATCATCTGCCTTTAGCCAACTGGCAAACTGCTTGGCAAGGTTGATGTGATGGCGCAAGAGGGCGCGAAGGTTTTCAGCGCCGTAAGTGCGTAGTACGAACCACAATTTTAATGCGCGGAACCGACGTCCTAAGGGAATGCCCCAATCGCGGTAGTTGTTTACCACTCTATCCAAAGGCGTTTTGAGATACTCGGGCATGATTTCAAAAGTGCGTAAAAGGGCTTCTTTGTCTTTTACGTAATAAGCACTGCAATCAAAGTTGGTAAGCATCCATTTATGAGGATTGAATACGTAGCTATCCGCATAGGAAAGTTCTTGAGCAAGATAGCGATACTCTGGCAGCATGAGCGCTGTTCCAGCGTAGGCGGCATCTACATGTAGCCACATGTGATTTTCTTGGCAGAGCCTGCCAATTGGTCCAATAGGATCTATGCCAGTGGAGCTAGTAGTGCCTAAGGTAGCTACCACACACAAAGGTTGATAACCTTTTTGTAGATCTTCTTTGATTTGTTGCTCAAGTAGTTCTACTTTGAGAGAAAAATTGTCGTCCGTTGGTACTTTTACCAAGTTATTGCTACCAAAACCAGCAATGCGGACAGCTTTTTCTACAGAACTGTGACTTTCAGCGGAAGCGTAAATGCGAAAAATGGGCTGCCCTTCAAATCCATACTGATTAATTGCCATTTGTCGCTGGGCGGAGTATTTTTCTCGCGCTGTGAGCAAAGCACAAAGGGTAGCGGAAGAAGCAGTATCTTGGATAACGCCATGCCAGTGAGTGGGCAATCCGCACAGGTGTGCAAGCCATTGCATCATGCGTTCTTCCAATTCTGTGGCAGCTGGAGAGGTTTGCCATAGCATACACTGGGCAGCAAGAGTAGCTGTGAGCATTTCCGCTAGCACGGAAGGCGGGCTGCTATTGGCTGGAAAATAACCCATAAATCCAGGATGTTGCCAATGCGTCATGCCAGGTAAAATGATTTTAATAAAATCGGCAAAAATATTTTCGAAAGGCTCCCCCGTCTCAGGTGGCATGTTTGGAATTCGATGGAGTACCTCCCCTGGAGCTACAAATGCCTTGACAGGATATTGCTCAATGTTATTTAGATAATCTGCCATCCAATCTACTAGCTCATGGGCATACTTGCGAAACTCTTCTATGGTCATGGAAAAAGCCAGTGAGGAAGTGCAAACGCAACAAAATATGTTTAACTATACCTTTTTATCTTTTCAGCAGCAAAGATACGGATACTACTTAGTTAGAGGTAGGTGATTCAGCATATTGATCTGGATAACGCGCCATTTCCTTGCGAAAGAAGCGCTTTAATTGAGCAATATCGCTTTCTACATTCCCTGTAGGAAAAAAAGGAGGATGTACGCTGATAAGTTTGTTCTGATAATCCATCGCAACAGGTAAAATGGGCACGTTGGCTTTTAAGGCGATGTAATAAAAACCCCTTTTCCAATTGGGGGTGTATTTTCGCGTGCCTTCGGGAGCAATTACAATTCCGAGCTCGTTGCCTGCTTGGCTGAACTGGCTAGCAATTTGCTCAGTTAATCGATTTTTTTGGCTTCTATCTACTGGTATGCCTCCTAGTGCATCCAATAAATACTTCAAGGGAAAGCGAAAAAGAGTATTTTTTGCTAAAAATTTTGTGTTAGAACCGTATCCCAGTATGTATCGCGCAATAAGAGCGATGACAAAATCCCAATTGCTGGTATGCGGCGCCACTATCATGACAAATTTTCTGACAGGAGGGTTATATCCACTAAGTCTTTGAGAATAATCTACGGCTTTCCATCCGATTATTTGAAAAATAAGCTTGCAGAGTTTTTTCAGCATGGATAAATTATTTTACAAAATTGCACAAAGCCCGATGCCATGAAACACAGCAAAACAACCCAATAAAAGAATAATACTAAAGGCAATTGGCAAATAGTTGAGCGCTATTGTAACCATTACAACGGAACTCAACCGACGCTTTCCACTGAGGACTTTTTCGTACTTTTGCTATACTGGTAAGTTGTTTTTCTTCTGAGATTAATTTTTGAGGTCTTGGGTAAATGCTCTACTCAAAGTAATGGAAAGAATTTGTACGAGTTAGTGCTAAGCACAAATATTTTTGCTTAAACGCAGCGATTCAACTATATTTTGGCAGTATTAAGAATTAATCTTTACAAGCGTCAGTAAATGTGAAAACTTACTTAGCTTGTGTAGATTTTCCCTTGAAAAATCTTCTCGACTGATGGGTAAAGGTTATTACGCTATACCACTCCAATGCGCAATAGGCAACTCATACGGTTAGGAAACTCATGGCTGGCAGCACTTTGTTGCGTGTGGATATTCTTGCCTTATCAAGTTGTGGGTAGCAATCCCATAGAACACCGCATAGATAGCCTTAAAAAGAAGTTGCCTAGCGTATCTGCTTCTGGACATGCTAAGATCTACAACCAACTTTCAGCGCTGTATTTTCAGCATAACCCTGATAGTGCTTATCAATATGCAGTGCGCGCTCGGGATGCTGCTGAAAGGTACAGTGATAAACAGCAAATGCTTCAAGCCCTTTTTAATTTAGGTGAATGCTCTCTCTCTCAGCGCAAGCCTAAAGAAGCCTACTCGATTTTCCACCGAGCTTACATCATTGCCGATAATTTAAGGGATACTCTTTACATAGGTATTTCCAAAGGCAAAATGGGCGTAGCACTTTTTTTAGATTTTAGATATGACATTGCTACAGTCTACCTCCGAGATGCTCTTACGTTGCTAAAGTCAAGTGGAAAAGAAAATGATTTTCATTATGCTAATTTTCTCAACGCGCTGAGCTATATTTTTAACTATCAAGGGAAATATACTCAAGCAATTCAGTATGCCAAACAAGCCCTTGAAGTTCGCCGACGCATCGATGTTTCCGGAGAAATGATTGCGCGGTCTTTTTCCACATTAGGAGAGTTTTACATTTTGCAAGGAAATTTGCGCAAGGCGATGGAATATTTCAATTTGGCTCTCCAGATTAACCAAAAAAATGGCAATAGGCGAGGCATTGCTATCGTACTGACACACATTAGTAACGTGTATTTGCAAGAGGGCAACTATCGCAAGGCACTTAATAACCTGCTCATTGCATTAGAGATGAAAAAAGGCACTAAAGCCTCGCCACGCGATGTGGCCCTTACTCAACTGCTAATTGGAAAAGTGTATTTGGCACAAGGACAACCTGATAAAACGTATTTTTACCTTCACGAGGCACTTGTGGCTTTTGAAGAAGCAGGTGATAAGCAAAACCTTAGCTACGCCTATACTGAAATAGCCAAGCACTTTGCCTCTCAAAAGCAGTTTAAACAAGCGTTACAAGCCCATCAAAAAGCTATTCAAATTGCTCTTGAAATTCAGCAACCGCCTTTGATTGTTCAAGCCTACGAGGCCATGGCACAGACTTACTTGCTAATGGAAGATGCTAATAATTTTGTCAAGTACTACAAAATTTATCACAATGGAAAAGATTCCATAGAACGAGAGCTCAGGTCGTTGGAATTTTTGCTTACCCAAGAAGCGCTCAATGAACAGCAAAAAGCAATTCAGCAAATGGAAGCAAATAACAGACAAGAACAAGTCAAAAGAGAGCAAGAAAAAACGGAAATGCAGCGCAATTTTTTCTTTGTCATTTCTTTAATTGCCATTGTGGCAGTGATTGCCTTTGGTTACTTGCTTAGTGCACGAATAAAATACCAACAACTTCTCAAAGACCGCAACAAAATTATTTTGCAACAAAATGAACAGCTACATAAACAAAAGCGAGATCTTGAAGAATTAATTGCCACTAAAGACAAACTTTTTTCTATTGTAGCTCATGATATTCGCACTCCTTTGGCAGGGCTTTCTGCCATGCTCGAACTGCTTCGCAGCCAGCAAGTAAAATTAGGCGAAGAAGAGGTACAAGCGGCTTTGCAACAAATCGGCAAGTCATTGACTAATGTGCATCAGTTGCTTAGCAATCTGTTGGACTGGGCACGGCTGCAAACTGGTAGCTTTAATTTTGAGCCTACTTATGTAGATTTATTCCCCATAGTGAAAAAAACTGTAGATTTATTTGAACCGCAAATCGCCGCTAAACACATAGAAGTACTCAATCGCGTTCCTAAGGAGGCTGTGCTATTCGCCGATAAAAATATGTTAGAATTTATTTTGAGAAATGTAATCTCCAATGCTGTGAAATTCACCTTCCCAGACAAAAAAATTATCATAGAGTATGAACGACAAGATTCCTATACTTGTGTGCGCTGCATAGATCAAGGCATGGGACTTTCTGAGGAAGAAGCGGAAAAAATTTTTCGGCTCACTGTTTCCAAAATAGGCACCAAAGGCGAGCGCGGAGCAGGCATTGCCCTTCACATTTGCAGTGAATTTATGGCAAAGCACGGCGGACGTATCTGGGCAACACCTAACCCAGCAGGAGGTAGCATTTTTCATATTCAATTCCCCCTTCCTGCCGAAAGCTAAATTGTTTTTTAATAACTTTTTTTATTACTTGAGCAATCATCAGAGCTCTCTCCTTATGAAAACGCTTTTTGCAATCCGCGTTGTCAGTTTGAGCTTGCTGGTAACGGGGTTAGTAGCTTGTAGCAAGCTCCCTGTCCTTACTGTATTGGATAAAAATTTTGGCGAAGAAATTTCTATTCAACAAAATTTAATCATCCGATTTGCTGAAAATATCGTCCCTGATTCACTAGTAGGTAAGTGGCTAGAAACGCCTTATCTAAAAATATCTCCTGAAGTAAAAGGGAAATTCAAATGGAACGCCCCTAATGAACTAGTTTTCTCCCCTGTGATAGGCTTCCAACCTGCCACCGACTACACTGCTGAAATTACAGATAAAATTTTTCTTCACACCACAGAAAAATTTAAACTGACTGACGAGCACGTTTTCAAGTTTCACACGCCTTATTTGAAATTGCGCCACTGGGATGTCTTCTGGGCAATGAATGCTCAGCAGCAACCTGAACTGCAATTGCGCCTTCATTTTAACTATCCGCTTAACGTGCAGCAAGTAGCTCAAAGCGCGAAAGTGAGTATAGACGGTGCTCAAGCCAGTCTCAAGGTTTATACTCCTGAAGCGGTAAATGCTACGGTAACGCTAGCGATTACCGATGCTCATCAACCTGATAACAAGCCTATTACTGTTGAGCTAGAAGCCGGCCTAACCCCTCAAGGCAGTCAGTACAAAGCCCCTTCTATTACCTTGACTAACATCGTTCCCGACCGCAGCGATTTCCGCGTCTTGCAAGTGGAAACAGACTACGACGGAGAACAATCTTACGTATATGTGTACACCAATCAGGCAATAGGCATGAGCAAAGACGACATTAAACGTGCCATTGCTATCAATCCGCCCGTTACTTACTCAGTAGAACTGCTCGACTATGGCTTTTTGCTCACTGGCAATTTTTCTAACCCATCCTATACCCTTACTATTAGCAAAGCACTCAAAGGTATTTTTGGCGGTACGCTTAAAACTAATCTAGAGCAAAGCATCGCATTTGGAAAGTTGCAACCCTCTATCCGATTTTCTTCCAGTAATGCTACCTATCTTACCAACAAAGGCAATAAACATATAGGATTGCGCATTGCTTCCATAGACCGAATCATTGTAAAAATTTTCAAGATTTACAAAAACAATTTACTTTCCTACCTGCGCGAGTCTGGCGCTTTCCATACCTATGACTATGACGAGTACCCTGAGAATGGAGAATACTTCTACGGCGATTTCGAAAATTACGGCGATTTGATATTTGAGCAAACTTATTGGGTGCACCAACTGCCGCGCAATGGCATCGACTACCTTCTTTCTTTGGATTTTCACGACCAGAAGCCTTTCAAGGGCGTGTATGTAGTAGAAGTGCAATCGACGCAAGACCAATGGCTAAGAGCCACTAAAATGGTAGCTCTTTCCGATATCGGTTTGGTGGCTAAAGCTACCCATGATGAAGTGGTAGTGCTGGCTAACTCAATTATGAGTGCCCAACCCATCGCTGGAGCCGATATCACCTTAATTAGCTCCAATAACCAGGAAATTGCTACCATGAAAACCGATGCCAACGGCATTGCTCATTTTACCGACTTGCAAACCAAGGCGCCTAATTTTAATGTGTCAATGATTTTTGCTTCTTTGGGCGAAGATTTCAACTATTTGCATTTTAAACAAACACAAGTTGCTACAGCACGCTACGACGTCGGCGGTATGCGCGAAAATCCAACAGGGCTGCAAGCGTTCCTCTACGGCGACCGCGACCTTTATCGCCCCGATGAAACCATGTACTTGAAAGCTATTGTGCGCGATGAAAAGTGGAACCCAGCTCGCAACATGCCTATTAAATTGCGCGTTCTGCTGCCCAATGGAAGAGAATTAGCTAACATGAAAGGCATGCTAAATGCCCAAGGAACCTACGAAACCGCTATTCAATTGCCTGTAGGGACAGTTACAGGAGCTTATACCATAGAACTGCTCAGTGGAAACGAGGTATTGCTGCAGTCCCGTACAATTAACGTAGAAGAGTTTGTTCCTGACCGCATTAAGGTAAATACCAGCGTAGACAAAAATATTGCCAAGTCGGGTGAAGATATCAACTTTACAGCGCAGGCTTTGAACTTGTTCGGTCCCCCAGCCAGCAATCGACGCTATGAAGTGGAAATGACTTTAAAGCGAAAAAATTTTTCCGTTCCCCACCTACCTGGTTATGACTTTACCCTCAGCGGACAAACTGACATTTATTTTGAGCACGACCTGAAAGAAGGTTACACCGACAGCGAGGGAAAGATATACGCTACCTTCCAACTTCCTTCCTATAACAACATAGGCTTGCTGGAAGGAAGAATCTTTAGCACCGTGTTTGACGAAACAGGCAGAGCAGTTAATCGCCAAGTGAGTTTTGAGGTGCTCACTCAACCCATTATGATTGGGATTAAAAATTTTTCGCGCTACGTAGATCTACGCCAGCCAATTCACATTCCTTTAGTGGCAGTCAATCACAAAGGAGAGGTGCAGTCTAGTGCCAAAGTACGCGTGCAAATAGTGCGCTACGAATGGCAAAATCTCCTGGAGCGCGATGAATACTCCCAATATTATCGCTACGTTTCCCGCAAAAAAGAAGTAGTAGAAAAAGATGAAACCATTTCCATTACAGAAAGGGCTACCAATTATGTTTTTGTGCCTACGACAGCAGGAGAGTATGAAATTCGCGTAGCTCCTGCAGATAGCAACATGGCAGTATATGCAGCCCAAGCATTTTATGCCTACTCTTTGGGAACTGCCACTGCTACTTCTTTTAGCATTAACCGCGAAGGACTGGTAGAAATTCAAACCGATAAGCCCACTTATAAAATAGGAGAGCAAGCCAAATTGTTGTTTAAAGCTCCCTTCAAAGGACGCATGTGGATTACTGTAGAGCGTCAAAAGGTATTAGAACAGTTTTTCGTAACTACAGATGGTCGCGCTGCTTCCCTTGCTTTGCCCATCAAACCTGAATACCTGCCTAATGTGTATGTTTCAGCTACTTTAGTAAAACCAGCAGATGACACCTCTATCCCTTTCACCGTTGCACATGGGTATTGCAACCTTTCCATAGAAAGCCAGAAGAATCGGTTGGAGGTCAAAGTAGTGGCAGCTCAAAAGTCGCGCTCTGGTACGCGGCAAGAAATTGTAGTGCGAACCAATCAACCCCAGTCAGACGTAGAGGTAACTTTAGCAGTGGTGGACGAAGGCATTTTGCTACTGAAAAATTACCAGTCCCCCGACCCATACCAATTTTTCTTCCAAAAACGAGCTTTGCAGGTAAACAGCTATAACCTCTATCCTAGACTCTTTCCCGAAATTAGAGTTTTGCAGCGCAGTTTTGGAGCTGATTACTACAACTTAGGCAAACGGCTTAATCCTTTGGCTAATAAGCGCGTAAAACCAGTATCCTTCTGGAGCGGTACTCTGCGCACCAATAGTAATGGTGAGGCACGTTATGCAATAACTATTCCCGAGCAGTATAGTGGAGAACTGCGAATTATGGCAGTGGCTGTAAAAGACAATACCTTTGGCGCGGCAAGTGCTTCCATGATTGTTGCCGACCCTATCGTCATCAGTCCTGCTCTGCCGCGTTTTCTTAGTCCGAGCGATGAGATAGAATTTCCCGTAACCCTGACTAACACTACTGCCAACAATGCCCAAGCTCAGGTGCGCATTTCAACTACAGGAGCAATAGAAATCATCAGCCAAGCCGAGCAAACTGCAATGATACAGGCTAACAGCGAGAGCCGCCTAAGCTTTTACTTGAAGGCAACTCCACAGATAGGAGAAAGTCAGGTAAAAGTAGAGGTAAATGCCTTGGGTGAAAAATTCACCCAAACAATTGACATAGGAGTTCGCCCTGCGGTTTCTTTGTTAAAAACCAGCGGTTCAGGACGGGCTGACAATGGCAAAACGACCACCATCGACTTTAAAAGGAACTTCCTTGTAAGTTCAATAGATGCCCGTTTAGTAGTGAGTCGCTCACCAGTGGTAGAACTGGGCAAAGAACTCAATTACTTGCTGCAATATCCTTATGGTTGTGCAGAGCAGATTATTTCTATTGCTTTCCCTCAAATTTATCTTTTGGGATTACTACCTACTTCAAAAACTAACGCGAGTCATCAAAGTGTGTTGAATGTCCAGCAAGCCATCCGTCGGCTGCAAACTATGCAACTTTATTCAGGAGGAATTGCTTACTGGGAAGGTAGTACAGAAGAAAACTGGTGGGCAAGTATCTATGCGCTGCACTTCCTTTCAGAAGCGCAAAAGGCGGGGTATGAAGTCGATGCGAAAATGTTCAACAACTTAGTCAATCACGTAAGCAATCGAGTAAAGAAAAAAAGCACAGTGGAGTATATCTATTTTGATGCTGCTGGCAACCGCAAGCGCGTAAAAATAGCCCCGCGTGAAATTCCATATTCGCTCTACGTACTGGCTGCCATGGGCAAACCAGAGCTTCCTACTATGAACTACTATAAAAATCATCCAGAAATGCTTTCGTTAGACAGCCGTTATTTACTTGCGGCTGCTTATATGCACGCAGGAGACATAGTTTCCTATCGCAAATTATTGCCAGGGCAATTTACGGGTGAGCGCGCAACTACTGCCTTAGGAGGTAGCTTTTATTCTTACATTCGCGACCAGGCTATTGCTCTCAATGCCTTAGTGGAAACAGACCCGCAAAACGGTCAAATTCCTGCACTGGCACAACAGTTAGTCAGAGCCCTTAAGCAAGCCCCCTACCTCAATACCCAAGAGGCTGCTTTTTCCCTGCTTGGCTTGGGCAAACTAGCCCGCAAAGCCAGTGAATCAACCGCTACGGCAACAATTCTAGCAGATGGCAAAAAAATCGCTGAACTTACTGGACCGCCTTTAGTGCTGAGCAAAAAGGAGATTGCTGGCAAGTCCGTACAAATTCAACCACAAGGAGGCAGCCTGTACTATTTCTGGGAAATGGAAGGACTTAGTCAGGATGGGATTTATCCTCAGGAAGATAGTTATTTAAAAGTCCGCCGCCAGTTTTATGACCGCAATGGCAACTTGCTAAATGGAAATACCTTTACTCAAGGAGACTTGATAGTAGTCAAAATTACTCTGCAAAGCACCAGCGGCATCGAAGTGCCTAATGTAGTAGTTTCAGATGTACTCCCTGCAGGTTTTGAGATTGAAAATCCTCGCATCAATGCCTTGCCAGAAATGAAATGGATTCAGCACCCTACCCCGCCAGAACATACCGACATACGAGATGACCGCATTCATCTATTCACTACAGCAAAAGTAGAACCCTCTGAGTTTTACTACCTTGTCCGAGCAGTTACTAAAGGCACGTTTTTGATGGGACCTGTTAGTGCAGATGCAATGTATAATGGAGCGTATCACTCTTACTACGGAGGCGGTACAATAGTAGTGCAGTAGTAGACCTGGTTGCATTTTTCACAAGCGCAACCGTGAGATAACCTGCTGTTGTGCTTTGCTATACTGCAGTGAAACTTGCAATTTTTTCCACTGTTTTCACAACGTGCAAGGATAACTAACCTTCTAAAAAGTAAACCTATCTGCCAAAATGTCGTTAAATTGGGTATAAATAAGTTTATTAACCGATGCGAAGGAATGTATTGAATAGGTGGCTACTACCGTTGTGCTTACTGGGCTTTGGGGTGGGCTGCATTCCCATTATAGATAGATTCGCTCCTGAGATAGAGCTCGTTACACCACTGCAACAAAGTTATTCTGTTCAAGATACTATTCGGCTTATTTTGAGCTTTGGCGATAATGACCGCGTAGATTCGGCTATCATTAGTATTCGTAGAGTAGGTGAAGCAAGTGTCTCAGGGCAGATATGGAACCCTACTATTGTTCGAAAACTAAGAGGAAGGCGCATCGATGACACAGTGCGGATTGTTATTCCCCCAACAGCTCAGCTAGGTACTTATGAAATGACCATTCGTTTGTTTGATTTTAGCAAAAATCAAGCAGTAGAGAGTTTTCGCTTTAACGTCATAGGAGACCAACGACCTCCCATCATTCGCCAATTAGATATTGTAGGACTTCCGCGCAATCAACAAGGGGATTTCATAGTTTGCCGCCAAACGGTTATTAACCTTACAGGGCTTGCTACGGACAATATACGCATTCGAGAGGTACGCGCTGAAATACCTACTTTGCTTACCGTAACGCGCTTGGTAAATGCTGACTCTGTGCGTTTTGACAATCTATTCGGTCGCGATTTGAGAATTCCTGCCAATATCCCCGACAATGTACGCTTATTATTGACCATAACCGTGATTGACCACAATAACAATAGCACTAGCCGCAGCTTTGCCTTGCAAATGGATTGCGACGATCAACCGCCACAAATCCGCGTACAAACAACTTCTCCTCAAATTAATGAGCGCCAAGAAGCCAGTATAATAGAAGGGGATCACTTCCGAATTCTCGCCGCCACTATCACCGATAACCGCGGTTTGGCGCGCATGGCTATTACTTTTAATCCTGTAGGAGCAAGGCGCGACACTGTTTTCCGCCTCAACTTAGCTGGCACCTCAGTGCAATTAGGCAGTATCCTTGCTAATCAGCGATTTACCCCCCCTGCAGTACCTGGAGCAGTTTACGAGCTCGTAATATTTGCTACCGACCAAGCAGGCAACCAAGCCTCACCTTTCCGCATTGTAATTAACGTAGTGAAAGATGAGCCACCGCAAATTATTATTGCTCAAATGCAAATTAACAAAAATCCCATCAGCATTTCACCTCAAAACTTTATTTCAAGGGGCGATACTTTAGAAATTTTCGGCAAAGTGATAGAAGATCGCGCTTTAGAATATTTGCAAATTTTCTGGGGAACAGAGAATGCTCTTGAGCGCGTAGTAAACCTTTCTGCTAGCCAGCTTACACCCTTGCCGTTTGATTTAGCGGATCCGCGTTCGGTAAATCGGTTTATAGTTCCAAGATTGTCACCCATTCCATTTCCGGGAAGTACTTTACTTGTTTACATTCTTCAACTGCGTGCAAAGGATACACGCAATCCAGAAGTAGTCGTCACGTACCGATTTATTGTGCGAAACTAACATCCGAGTCGGCGCCTTATGCCGGCTTGGATAACTTTAAACAATTGCACTGGATGCATAGTGCGCCAATTCGTAATTTCAAGACAACCCCCATAATTGATGTAACTGTCCACATTAAATTTTTTCCATTCCTCAATCACATGGTCGCGAAAGCCGATAGCGCAAATCCAGCCTCCTTCATCTTCAATGTCTTCGTACCACTCTTGGTAGTAGCAATCGTCTGAACCATGAAAATTGAGAATATTTTCGCCAATCAGGATGAAGTAAATAATTCCTTGTCGAGTGATGTAGTCTATCAAGTTGCGCTTTAGATAGCTTACATCGTTGTTGACGGCATCGTTCCACTCCCCGATGAATTCAATCACGGCAAAGCGGTATTTGTAGTCCATGTAAATAATTTTCAAGTAAAGCGTTTCTGAGCCGAATTCGTCCCAAGCTGGATGGATATAATACCCATAAACATCATTGCGGCAAACGCTCATGTCATACCGCCTTCCATAAAATGGCGAACGCTCGTCGCTATCGGCAGTATAGAGATTTTCCCACCGATAAAAAGGCTCTATCGTATGCATGGTCAAATTTTTTTTGCTCTGCCTATCAAATTTAAGAGATATTAACACCTTAAGCAAGTGGCTGGCAGAGGTAAAAATGCACTTTTAACTTTGCTCAAGCTTTTTACAAGTCAATTTAACAGATTTTGGCTGTTTAATTTTGCGACATGCGGCAGTTAGTTTACTGAAACGTAAAAAAAAATTAAAAATGAATAAATATTTTCAACTCAATGGAAAACAATAGGCATTGCATAACTCGACTGCTTGCCTACTTGCAGCCAATAAGTTCCAGATAAGGAGAGGTTTGGCAGCAGCAGAGGCTCAGCAGTTACTTTTACAACAGTTTGCAAAACATTTCGCCCAAGTACGTCTGTTAGGATGAGGGTGGCAGTTTATCCTTGCCAGCTTGATGGAAAGATAACCTTGCAATCGCCACTGGCGAGATTGGGATACGCTAACCATTCTGTTTTAGAAAGTAGCTCTTTGGGCAAAGAAGTAAGCAAACGTTGCATGCGTTCAAAATGCGGTATGCCATAGCCTATAGAGTCATTGCGTCGCATTTGTTCATGTCTTGAAGAACAACCCTTAACAGGACAACAAGCATTTTATTTGGAAGATGCAAAGTAAATCGCGTTTTTTTGGCTTATCCTTACTTTTTGTGTTTTTAATCTACAGTGGTTATTAGTACTGTAATAGGTATTCGCAAAGACACGAACAACGGCAGGGAAGTTTGGGTAATAACCTAGTAGTAATTTTTCATCAAAACTATCTTAATTATGTATAATACACCATAAACACAGTGTAAAACAAAAGTTGCAAATGTTATTTTATTCTTCTTATCTACCCAACCAGTTTTTCTCATGTTTTCTACCATACGAATACTTACAACAGTAAATAATAAATAGCCTGTCATAGGAACCTGCCATGTAAGATTTCCATGACTAGCGCGAGGACCTGTTTCTACAAAAACAGCGCTTATTAACAATGCTATAAGGTACAGCAAAAGAGTAAACTGCAATAATTTATCTTCTTTGACACTTGAAAAGAATAAAGTACAGTACGCAATGGGAAATATCAAGCCTGATATAATATGCAACGGGTAATAATAATAGCCATATAAGAACCAAATTCTGAATAATTCAATAGCAACTCCACTTTTACCCTCTTGTGGATTTTTTTCAAGCTCATAAATCATATAGTAAGCCAAGAAGATCAAAAGTAAAAGAAAAAAACTAATTAATACTCCTGCAACTATCTTATTAGCTGACCATTTTTTTTGATAAAGAACAACGCCTAAAGGTAAGGCTGGTATGACAACGAAAACAAAACTTGGTTTAGTAGCAATATTTAACACAGAAAATACTATAATGTTAACAACAGAAAATTTTTCAATTTCATCCTCTTGCAGAAATTTTACAATGCTTCTGAACAACAGGATTACAAATGGCATTGCCATAATAGTTGTAGGATTATGCCATACGTTAGGAGTCGTTTTGCCTAGATACATTTGATTTACAGACCAACTTATGGGCGAGCAAAGTAGCAAGCCTATGCAGATAATAATTATACCATAGCTATACAAATTATTTTGACTTAAATTAAGAAATAACCTTACTGTCAGTAGGTACTTAGCAGTTAATGCTAAGCTAAGAACTATAGCAGAAGATTCAAGTAGTAATTTTACATTTATTGAGAATCCCGCAAACAAATAAATTGTAAAGGGATATATAAAAGGAAACGGAAAAGTATTATTAGTTACACTCTTAACTACAAATAATGCGTGCCCAAACATATCAAAGACTGGATTATAACTAAGATACCTGAATAAAGGTAGACCTAGCCCAAACGTACCTAAGGCTGATATTACAATTGCGGAATTGAAATAAATTTTGTTTCTCATAGGTATTTTGTATTTTTCTCGTTGAAGAATTAACCAAATGTAATTTTTACATCATTTTTGTATTTTATTTTTATTTAATGACGTATTATAAGTTAAACCAACAGAATCAGTTAGATGTAAAAAGGAAAGATCTGTAAGAAACATCCTTAAATAGAAACTCGAATTAATAAAGAGTTAGAAGAAAGAGCTAATAGTTCTAATTGCGTAAATATAACATGACTATGAAAATGCACAAATGGATAACCATCTTTCGCTTCCATGCTCCGACCAATGTTGAGCGGGTAATACATAATCAGGCGAATAATGCCCTCTGGGTCGATGAAAAACACAGCTCTTACGGTAGCCGTTTCGCTCTCTCCTGGTTGAAGCATGCCATAGAGCTTGGCTACACTCATGTCTAAATCGGCGACAATGGGGAAGTTAAATAATACTCCTGTTTTCTCGTTAACAGCGTTTACCCATGCAATGTGAGCATGAATGCTGTCGATGCTAAGTCCTAACAAGGCAGTATTGCGGCTGTCAAAAAATGCTTTTTCCTTCGCAAATCCCGTCATCTCAGTAGTGCAAACGGGTGTAAAATCAGCAGGGTGAGAGAAGAAAATCACCCATCTACCTTTGTTATAATCGGAAAAGCGAATTTTTCCCATGGTAGTCATCGCCTCAAAGTCGGGAGCTTTGTCACCTATGCGAGGCATCGAGTTCACTTGTTGGTTGTTCATAACGCCTTAGATGTAGTCAAACAAAACTTTGCAAAAATACGTTGTACGTTTGATATATTGTGCTAAGGCTAATCACAACTCGTTGAGTTGCGAAAAAATTAATTTGAAGATATTTTGAATCTACCACCAAACGACAAGTTAGGTATCTCGACTTTGTTTCATTTACTACCAATGTGAACAGGTAAATAACAAAAAACCTTTACCTTATGCAGCTAATTAAAGTAGCAGGCGCTGTACTGAATCAAACACCGCTGGCATGGCTATCAAACAAACAAAATATATTAGCCGCTATTGCTCAAGCTAAGGCTGAACAAGTAAGCATTTTGTGCCTACCTGAACTTTGCATTACTGGCTACGGGTGTGAAGATATGTTTTATTCTCCTGGAGTTCATCAAACTGCTTTAGAAATCTTGGAAGAAATCCGACCTTGCACCCAAGGCATGATCACATGCATAGGTTTGCCCCTGATGTACCAGAATAGAATTTTTAACACAGCTTGCTTGCTGGTGGATGGTGAAATTGTAGGATTTGTAGCAAAGCGATTTTTAGCAGGCAATGGCATTCATTACGAACCTAGATGGTTTACGCCTTGGCCAGAAGATGAGCAGGTAGAAATTTTGATTAATGGAAAAAAATATCCTCTAGGTGATATTTATTTTAACATAGGGGGTGTAAAGATTGGCTTTGAAATTTGCGAAGATGCATGGGTAGCCAATCGACCTGGTAGAAAACTCTACCGCTATGGGGTAGACGTCATTCTCAATCCGAGTGCGAGCCATTTTGCTTTTGAGAAATTAGAAGTGCGCAAGCGTTTTGTTTTGGAAGGCAGCCGTGCTTTTGGTACGGCTTACATTTACGCCAATCTGCTAGGTAACGAGGCAGGACGAGCCATTTACGACGGCGGTACGCTGATTGCCTCTTCAGGGCGATTGTTAGCCATTGGTGAAAGACTTTCTTTTCACGACTGGCTAGTTACAAGTGCTATTATCGACATTCAAGAAGCGCGCATGACACAAGCCCAAGCAAGTACTATCTTCAACATCCCTCACATGCAACAAAACTGCATACAGGTCGATTTTCAATATCCTCAAATTTTGCCTCAACTTCATCAACCTCAAGAGGCTCACTGGGAAAAAAGTTCTTTTCTACAGGAAGAAGAGTTTGCTCGCGCTTTAGCTCTAGGTCTGTACGACTACTTGCGCAAAAGCCGTTCACGCGGGTTTGTAGTATCCCTTAGCGGCGGAGCAGATTCCTCTGCTATTAGCTGTTGCGTTCGGCTTATGGTAAAATTAGGCATAGAAAGCATCGGACTGGAAGCCTTTAAGCAAAAACTTTCTTACTGGCAAGAACTACAAAGTTGCCAAAGCGAGGAGGAAATAATGCGTTTGATGCTTACAGTAGCTTACCAATCCACGCGAAACAGCGGCAAGGTAACTCAAACTGCTGCATGGGAAGTGGCTCGCGCTCTAGGGGCAAACTTTTATCAGTGGAGTGTAGATGAAATAGTAGAATGCTACAAACAGATTATTTCCAACGCCATCGGCAGACCTTTAAGCTGGGATACGGATGATATTGCTCTACAAAATGTGCAAGCACGAGTTCGCAGCCCAGGTATTTGGCTACTGACCAATGTAAAAGGTGCCTTATTGCTATCGACCTCTAATCGCTCAGAGGCAGCGGTAGGGTATGCCACTATGGACGGAGACACTTCCGGTGGACTAAGCCCTATTGCGGGTATTGACAAAGCTTTTCTGCGGCAATGGTTGCGCTGGTTGGAAAAGCACGGTGTGTTGCTATCGGATGGTAGCTACTTTACAGTAGCTGCCTTGCGCTATGTGAACGAACAAGCACCTACTGCAGAACTGCGTCCACCTGATTGCAAACAAACCGACGAAGAGGATTTAATGCCTTATGACCTATTGGATGCTATAGAAGAAGCAGCCATTCGGGATAAAAAAATGCCCATCGCGTGTTTTGAGCTTATGCGGGTGCGCTTTCCACAGTACAGCACCGAGCAATTACACATCTGGGTAAGGCGCTTTTTTCAATTGTGGTGCCGCAATCAATGGAAGCGAGAGCGATATGCGCCTTCTTTCCATTTGGATGACAAAAATTTAGATCCTAAAACGTGGTGTCGTTTTCCAATCCTTTCAGGAGGATATGAGAGAGAACTCGAACAACTTGCCTGCTACGTCAAGACAAAATATTGAGACTTTTTAAAAAGCTATCGCGGTAAGAACCTCCAATGGGTATTTTACGACTAGGCATTAACACCTTGTCATCCTCAATGGAACGTATGTGCTCCGTATTGACAATAAACGAACGATGAACGCGCATAAAGCTGTGTTCGGGTAGTTGTTTTTCTATCCCCTTCATCGTAGTGTGGACTACGTAGCGGTTGCCTGTGAGGGTATAAATTTCCACGTAATCGGACATGGCTTCGATGAATTCTATTTCATAGGTCTGCAAATGCACAATGCGCCCATCATCTTTAGTTTTGATAAAGAAATTTTCTCCTGGTTGAGCCTCTCGCGGAGCAACAATAACTTCACGCGGTAGTTGATGAACATAGGGGGGTAAAAAAGACCACTCACTAGCGGCGCGTTTTAGATGAGTTTCTGCCCGCTCAACAGCGCGCAAAAAACGGGGATATTCCACTGGCTTTACAAGAAAATCAGTTACATCGTAGTCAAATGCTTCTACAGCGTAATCCTTGTTACCTGTAACAACAATGATTTGAGGAGTTTTTTTGAGTGTTCTAAGTAAATCTAACCCCGACATTACAGGCATTTCTACATCGAGGAAAATGAGATCTACTTCCACGTTTTTCAGCAATTGGTAAGCCTCTATGGCGCTGGCGCATTCAGCCAGTAGCTCAAGGCTAGCAGTGCGCTTTACCAACTGCTTAATAACAGTGCGAGAGAAAGCATCATCGTCTACAATTATGCAGTTCATGTGAGTATATGAATGTTCTTTCACTGTTTCAATATAATAAACCCTCTGTGAAGGGGTTTTATTGCGTGACGAGCCAAAATTAATTTTTCCACTGGGCAAAGTGCAATTCCATAACTCGCTTGATGTACTTTCCTATAACATCAAACTCAAGATTGACTTGCTGACCTATTTGTAAAGTATGAAAAGTAGTATGGTGGTAGGTATAGGGAATAATTGCTACGCTAAAACTACCCGTTTGGCTATCGATTACTGTAAGGCTGACGCCGTCTACTGCAATAGAGCCTTTTTCAACTGTAAAGTTACCTGTTGAGGAGTCATAAACAAATCTGTAGCGCCAACTTCCATTTTCATCTGCAATATGGGTGCATATGCCTACTTGGTCTATGTGTCCTTGTACAAAATGCCCGTCAAATCTTCCATTGGCTGGCATGCAGCGTTCTAAATTGACTAGTGAGCCTATGCGCCATTGGCTTAGAGTCGTCTTGCTCAATGTTTCGCGCACTGCAGTCACTACGTGGGTATTGTTTTCCACTGCCACTACCGTAAGGCATACTCCGCTATGAGAAACACTTTGGTCTATTTTTAGCTCAGAAGAAATAGGGGAAGCAATGCGGAAGTGCAAATTATCACCCTCTGAGGCAATGTCCACTACTTTGCCTATTGCTTCAACAATGCCTGTGAACATTTAGGTTATTTTTGCCTAGCTGGTAAAGTTATGCAAAAAAAAGATGACCCAAAGATTATTCACGCTTGGTGTATGTACGACTGGGCTAATTCAGCCTACATGTTAGTGATCAGTTCCACTATCTTTCCCGTTTATTACAATACAGCTACCCGACATGCGTTCAACGGCAATAGGGTTGATTTTTTAGGATGGGATATTAGCAACACCGTGTTGTATTCCTACTCTCTTTCCTTTGCATTTTTATTAGCTGCCGTTCTTTCTCCTTTGCTTGCTAGCATTGCTGACTATGGTAGGTTCCGAAAACCCATGATGCGTTTTTTTACCTATCTAGGCGCAATGGGTTGCATTGGGCTGTATTTTTTTGAAGGCGACAATATCGTTTGGGGAATCTTGTGCAATACCTTAGCTTGTTTTGGTTATACAGGAGGATTGGTATTTTACAATGCCTATTTGCCCGAAATTGTAAGACGGGAAAAATTAGATAAGGTAAGTGCGCGCGGATTTGCTTACGGCTATCTAGGCGGTGTGGTATTATTAGTTTTCAACTTAATAACCATACAAAAACCTCACTGGTTTGGCATTGCAGACGAAACTGAAGCGGTGCGCATTTCACTGGCTTCTGTAGGAATTTGGTGGATCGTTTTTGCTCAATATTCATTTTGGATATTGCCCAAAAGCCCCTATGAAGCCGAGCTTACTGCCGACCTATTGACAAAAGGCTATAAGCGCTTGCAAAGAGTTTGGCAAACAATGCAAAAACTTCCTTCTACCAAGATCTATTTGATAGCCTTTTTCTTCTATAGCATGGGTGTGCAAACTGTCATGCTCTTGGCTGCCACCTTTGGCGAAAAGGAAATTCACCTTAGTGCTGATAAACTCATTCTAACCGTGCTAATTATTCAATTGATTGCCATTCCAGGGGGGTATTTGTTTGCACGCATTGCCCAGCAGAGCAATCGCCTTTCTATAAACTCGATGTTGGTGCTTTGGTTAGTAGTTTGCTTAGGGGCTTACGTAGTACGTACTGAAGTAGGATTTTACGCTTTAGCCGCGCTAGTAGGTCTGATTATGGGAGGCATTCAATCCGTTTCGCGTTCTACCTACGCTAAATTGCTTCCTAAAGACACTCACAACAACACTTCTTTTTTTAGTTTTTATGACGTGGTAGAAAAAGTTTCCATTGTTGGAGGTACATTTTTGTTTGGATTGGTAGAGCACCTCACCGAAAACATGCGAAATAGTGCAATGGCGCTAGCCATTCTCTTTTTAATAGGTTTAGGACTGATGACGAAGGTGCACATTCCGCGCCATCGACCCCTAATACGTCATTTGTATTCACAAACACATGAATAAATTTTGTTTTAATTCAAAAAAAACTATGCACATGGCAATCAGGTGAAAATTATTCTATAATCATTAGCTTAGCAAAGTTGAGTAGCAGTGTTTTTTCACCTACTTGGTCAAAATGGATCACCGCTCTGCGTTCACTGCTTTTGAGATCCACACTTACCACTGTTCCAAATCCGAACCGCAAATGTTCTACGCGCATGCCTTCTTTCAACTTGCTAAGATCGCTAGCAACAAAGTGAGCAGAAGGCTTGTGAATATAAACACTTGTAGGAGGCGAAATCAAATTTTTAGGTACATTCGTTTTTTCTGCAAAATCTTTTGACAACAGTTTGGGAGAATCGCTTTCGACCGTTGGGTGCTGCACGAGGCGTTGCTTGTCTATAAAACCTACTTGATTTACCCTGCCCATGCGCACATGACGGTAGTCTATTTCTTCCAAAAAACTACTGGGCTCAGAAGGCTCTAGCTCGCCATAGCGATAGCGCTGCAAAGCGTAGCTTATAGTGAGCCTTTTAGCTGCCCTGGTGATGGCTACGTAAAACAATCTTCGCTCTTCTTCCATTTCGGCTTGCGTTGAAATCATTGAGGAAGGAAAAATTCCTTCTTCCATTCCCACAATATAGACAAAGTTGAATTCCAGTCCTTTAGCTTGGTGAATCGTCATTAATGACACTACATCTGTATTCTCTTTGTCATTTTCGTCAGTAGAAGTAAGCAAAGCCACTTGGTGAAGAAAGGCAGCAAGGCTTTTGTCTTCTTGTTGGCTATCGTCTACAAATTCTTTGATAGCATTGAGCAATTCGTGTACGTTTTCATAGCGAACTCGCCCTTCTATAGTTTTATCTTCGTAGAGCTCGCGCAGCAAGCCAGAATTTTTGGCAATGTACAGAGCTGTCTCATAGGCGTTTTTTTGCTGCATGACCTTGGCAAAGTCTTTTATCATCTCGGCAAAGTCAGTGATGGCAGCATTAATCCTCGATTTGCCTAAAAAATATTCTGGCTGGGCGATTACTTCCCCTATGCTGACATTGTTTTCAGCAGCTGCTAATAAAATTTTTTGCACTGTGGATTCACCAATGCCTCTTCTGGGCAAATTCACAATGCGGCGAAATGCTTCTTCATCCTGCTGGTTGATGGTAAAGCGAAAGTAAGCAATAAGATCTTTAATTTCTTTTCGCTGGTAAAAAGACAAGCCGCCATATACTCTATAATTGATATTAAGCCTGCGCAAGGCTTCTTCAAATACACGTGACTGGGCATGGGTGCGGTATAAAACAGCAAAGTCGCGGTTGTGAGCTTGGTAGCGCATTTTAAGTTCAAAAATAGAAGAGGCAATTAATCGCCCTTCGTCGATGTCTGTAGCAGCGCGAATAATTTCAATGGGTTCGCCTTCTTCGTTGGCAGTCCAAACAGTTTTAGGTAGTTGGTATTTATTATGAGCAATTACTTTGTTGGCAACAGCTACGATGCGCTTGGTAGAGCGGTAATTTTGCTCTAAACGAATGACGGTAGCTTGGGGATAATCTTTAGCAAAGTTGAGGATGTTGCGAATATCGGCGCCGCGAAAAGCATAGATGCTTTGGGCATCATCTCCCACCACGCAGATATTTTGATGAAGCGCTGCTAAGCTGCGCGTAGCCAGATACTGGGCTAGGTTGGTATCCTGAAACTCATCTATCAACAAATGCTCAAACCTTGTCTGATATTTTTTCAACACCTCGGGATGGTCTCGAAAAAGTACATTCACGTTGAAAAGTAAATCGTCAAAATCCATTGCGTTGGCTTTAAAACAACGCTGCACATAGTTTTTGTAAATTTCTCCTAGCTTAGGTTTGGCGGATTCTTCATCTTCTTTCAAAAAAGAAGGATTGCTCAAATAAGATTGCCAAGAAATCAATCGATTTTTAGCCGCCGAGATTCGGGCAAAAACAGTGTTAACCTTGTAAATTCTATCGTCTAATTCCATCTCATGAATAACGCTCTTGAGCAGCGATTTGGAGTCTTCAGTGTCATAAATGGTAAATTCGGAAGTATAGCCTAGCAGGGAGGCTTCGGTGCGCAAAATTCTAGCAAAAATGGAGTGAAAAGTTCCCATCCAAAGCCTTTGTACACTACCTCCGAGAATTTGCTCTATGCGCTGGCGCATTTCTCGAGCTGCTTTGTTAGTAAAAGTAAGTGCCAAAATGTTAAACGGATCTACTCCTTGTTGAATCAGATACGCAATTCGGTAGGTCAAGGCGCGGGTTTTACCTGAGCCAGCTCCAGCTATGATCATCAAAGGACCTTGTTGGTGCAATACTGCTTGCCTTTGCGGCTCGTTGAGTGAAGATAAGTAATTAGCCAAACTCAAATGCTCTTCCATCAACTTGCAAGTTATAATTTTTTGCCAAAATTGCACTGTTCGTTGGGTAGCTTGCTATAAAAATTGCTACTTGCAACTATTTTGATCAACTTGCAACTTATTTTTTAGTTCCATCGCTTTCATTTAACAAAAAGCAGTTTTTTCTGCTTGTAACTTCTACCAAGCCCATGCGTGAATAATTCTGCCGAGGGTAGTAGTTTTGCACCTTAGCAATTTTTTGTCTTGCAAAATTGTTGTAAAAGTTTCTTTCGTGGGCGAGTTACTTGCTAATTACTCCTTAAAGTCGCTTAATACTTTTGGTGTTGAAGCGAAGGCACGCTACTTTATGGAGGTGAGTTCATTAGAAGCTCTCCGAGCAGTCTTGCAACTACCAGAAGTGAAAAATTTGCCCTTGTTAGTGCTGGGTGAAGGAAGCAATGTGCTTTTCACGCGCCACTTTGAAGGTTTAGTTCTGAAAATCAATTTGAAAGGAATCAAATTTCTTGGCAAGGACTCGCAATTTTACTACATTCAAGCAGCAGCAGGAGAAAACTGGCATCAGTTTGTGCAAACTTGCCTTGCCAACCACTGGGCAGGAGTAGAAAATCTTTCACTCATTCCTGGCACAGTAGGCGCTGCTCCTGTTCAAAACATTGGTGCGTATGGAGTAGAGCTTAAAGATGTCTTCTACCAACTGGAGGCAGTAGATATAACAAGTGGAAAACTTTGCGTTTTCAGCAAGCAAGATTGTCAATTTGGCTATAGAGATAGCATTTTTAAACGGCAAGTGAAAGGAAAATATATCATCACGTCGGTAACTTTTCAGTTGTTTCAAGAGCCGCGCATTAACATTTCCTATGGCAATGTAAAGCAAACTTTAGCAGAAATGGGCATTACCCAACCTACTATTTGGGATGTAAGCCGTGCCATCATCCACATTCGCCAAAGCAAGCTGCCTTGTCCTACTCGGTTAGGTAACGCAGGTAGTTTCTTCAAAAACCCTGAAGTACCACAGGAGCAAGCCACTTTTTTAAAATCTCTTTATCCCCATATGCCTTTCTATCCCTCTGAAAAGCCTGGAAAAGTAAAGTTAGCAGCGGGATGGCTCATCGAGCAATGTGGATGGAAAGGCAAGCGAATAGGAAAGGTAGGCACTTATGACCGCCAAGCCCTAGTGGTGGTCAATTACGGCGGTGCAAGCGGAGCGGAAATCTGGCAACTCGCTGAGCAGATCAGAGCCTCGGTGGCAGAAAAGTTCAACCTATGGCTTGAACCTGAAGTGCAAGTGTTTTAGTGTAATTTTGCACATGAACTTTGCTGAACATGTACGCCAACAGCCTGTTTTCATGCAGGTAGCCGAGGCAGCTTATGAACTAGGCATATCAGCTTACATTGTAGGAGGATATGTTCGCGACCTGCTGCTGAAACGCCAGCGCAAACCTGATGTAGACTTCGTTTGCTTAGGCAGTGGCATTCGCTGGGCAGAGCAAGTAGCTGCTAAACTCGAAAAATTCTACCGACAGCCCATAAAGCTAGCAGTGTACAAAAATTTTGGCACTGCAATGATCCAAACCCCCGAGATGACTTTAGAATTTGTAGGAGCACGAAAAGAATCCTACCGCGCAGATTCGCGCAAACCTATTGTAGAAGAGGGCAGCTTGGAAGATGACCAACACCGACGAGATTTCACCATTAATGCCATGGCAATCAGCCTTAACCAAGATAATTTTGGCTGCCTGATCGACCCCTTCGATGGACAAGGCGACTTGAGGCGTAAAATTATCAAAACGCCTTTAGATCCCAACCTTACTTTCTCTGACGACCCGCTGCGCATGATGCGCGCTATTCGCTTTGCTACTGAATTAAACTTTGATATCGACCCTGATACTTTTCGAGCTATCCTCAACAACAAAGAGCGAATCAACATCGTTTCTGTAGAACGCATCACCGATGAACTAAATAAAATCATCCTTTGCCCTAAGCCTTCCTATGGCTTTAGATTGCTGTTTTCCAGCGGGCTTTTGCGCCAATTTTTTCCTGAATTAGCAGATTTGCACGGGGTAGAAACTATTGAAGGACACGCTCACAAGGACAATTTCTACCACACCCTTAAGGTGCTAGACAACATCTGCGCCTATACTGATGACCTATGGCTACGCTGGGCTGCTCTACTGCACGATATTGCTAAACCCCTCACCAAGCGCTACCATCCTAAACAAGGATGGACTTTCCACGGGCATGAAGAAATGGGGGCGCGCATGGTGCCAGAAATTTTCCGCCGTCTTAAACTCCCCTTAAATGAGAAAATGAAATTTGTGCAAAAACTTGTCCGATTGCATTTGCGACCCATTGCACTGGTGAAAGAAACGGTTACTGACTCGGCTATCCGAAGACTAATTTTCGAAGCAGGTGATGACCTCGATAGCCTCATGAAACTTTGCCGTGCTGATATTACTTCCAGTGATGTTGAAAAAGCAAAAAAATTCTCACAAAATTTTGACCTAGTAGAGAAAAAAATTGCAGAAGTAGAAGCGCGCGATCATATTCGCAATTTCCAACCCGTTATTACAGGCGAAATGATCATGGAAACGTTTGGACTTTCTCCCTGCAAAGCCGTTGGACAAATCAAAACCCAGGTGCGCGAAGCCATTTTAGACGGCAAAATTCGCAACCAATTGGAAGAGGCTTACCCTTATATGATAGAAGTAGGAAAAACGCTTGGTTATCAGCCTGTTAAGTTACTCATTTAGCTGCATGCTCAAAGGTGCTACTATCGTCGTTACAGGCGGGGCGGGATTCATTGGCAGTCATCTCTGCCAACGCTTGCTAGAAGAAGAAGCCATTGTGATTTGTTTAGACAACCTTTCTACAGGTAGTTTAGCAAATATTGCCCATTTTGCTAACCATCCCAATTTTCATTTTGTGGAAGGCGATATATGTCAATTTTCTACCTGTTTAAAGACATTCAAAGGTGCTGACTATGTGCTGCATCAGGCAGCCTTGGGTTCCGTGCCGCGTTCTATTGAAGACCCTCATACCACCAATCAAGTCAATGTATCAGGGTTTCTCAACGTGTTAGAGGCAGCACGGCAAGTGGGTGTCAAAAGGCTTGTGTATGCTTCTAGTTCATCAGTTTATGGAGATTTAGAAGAATCACCTAAAGTAGAAAGCCGAACAGGAAATTTGCTTTCGCCTTATGCAGTAAGCAAATACACCAACGAGCTATATGCAAGTGTATATCAAAGATTGCATCAATTGCCTTGCATAGGACTGCGATACTTTAATGTTTTTGGCAAGCGACAAAATCCTTACGGAGAGTATGCCGCTGTAGTGCCTCGCTTTATCAATCTTCTCAAAGAAGGCAAAAGACCTGTGATTTTTGGCGATGGCAACCAAGCCCGCGATTTTACGCATGTAGAAAACGCCGTCCAAGCCAATATAAAAGCCCTTCTAGCTCCTTACCAAGCAACGGGAAAATGCTATAACATTGCATGCGGCAGTAGCACATCCGTAAATGAGCTTTTTTATGCCATCCGGCAAGCGGTTGCCTTATACGATCCCAGAGCAATTGAAATTGAACCGATCTATGCAGCACCTCGCCCTGGAGACATTCGTTTCTCACTGGCAGACATTACCCTTGCAAAAAAATTTTTAAACTATCAACCCACTCACTGCCTCCAAAGAGGACTTGCTGAAACAGTGCCATGGTTCTTTCACCAAGAACAAAAATGAAAAATTGAAACTTCGTTCATTTAACCCTAACGCCATACTAACCCCAGAAAATTCTCTCTGTTTTCAAAATCAAAGAAAAAACTTTCAAGGCAAGAAAAAGCCGCAAGTCAATGTTTTTGTTAGTGGTTAGAAACAAATGCGGTTAAAACTTTGAAGAGGTTTGAGCTTTATCTTGGTAGAAAAACAAGAAAATAAACTCTCAACTTTGCCACTTGAGTCAAATTTCATCCTAACCTTGCTTTTGTTATATTTGTTCGGTAGGTTTACGTTTATGTCAGATTTTCAGCTTTACCTTGTAGAGGGGTTCAGGCACATTTCAGACCTTAATGCCTATGACCACATTTTATTCATTACTGCCTTGTGTGCTATTTATCGCTGGAGCGAATGGAAAAAAATTCTAATTCTGGTTACGGCTTTTACTATTGGTCACTCCATTACCTTAGCACTAGCAACTTTAAAAGTGATAACCTTCCCAACTAACGTGATCGAGTTTCTCATACCTGTTACAATTGCCATCACTTGCCTTTTCAACTTTGCTGTTCCTGCAAATAATACCAAGCAAAACAAGTCCCAGCCAATGATTTACCGCTATTTGGCAGCGGCTGTGTTTGGTTTGGTACACGGTCTGGGATTTTCCAACTTTTTGAGAAGCATGCTGGGGAAACAGGCTAATATCGTTTTGCCCCTGCTGGCTTTTAACGTAGGGTTAGAAATTGGACAATTGGTAATTGTTATTGTCGTATTGTTAATTTCAAGCATTGGAATTAACTTGCTAGGTAGCAAACCCCGCGAGTGGAATTTGATCATTTCCGGCATTGTGCTGGGCATATCAATCACACTAATACAAAAAAACTGGATTTTCTGACCTTCCTAACGTGTATTGCACTATGAACCCCAAACTCTTATTGTTAAGTCATTTCGCACTGCTGGTAACTCTATGCAGTAGTGCTTACGCACAAACGCCGCGCAAAGCCGATTATGTAAACAGAGCAGCAGAAAAATTTGCTCAGTTAGGCACTCTATTGCCCACGCCTAACTCCTATCGCACTGCTTCGGGTGCGCCAGGATACAACTACTGGCAGCAACGCGCTGACTACGATATTAAAGTGCGATTAGATGACGAAATTCAGCGCATCACCGGCGATGAAGTAATTACCTACTACAACAATTCACCCGACCCGCTTACTTACCTTTGGTTGCAGCTGGACCAAAACATTTTGGACAGAGAATCAGACACTTATAAAACTGCTACTGGAAAAATTGAAGAGCGCATGAGCGGTAGCGAATTGCAAGCCATGTTTGACCGCAGTTTTGACGGAGGGCATAAAATTCAATACGTGCGCGATGCTACTACTAACCGACCACTGCCTTACACTATTGTCAAAACGATGATGCGCGTAGATTTGCCGCGTCCTTTGAGAAAAGGTGAGAACTTCAAACTAGCCATTGGTTGGTACTACAACATCAACGACCGAAAAAATCCCGCCTTGCGCGCAGGTTCCCGAGGAGGAGCTGATTTCTTCCCCGAAGATGGCAACTGGATTTACGCTATTACTCAGTGGTTTCCTCGCATGGCTGTGTACGATGACTACAATGGCTGGCAACACAAGCAATTTTTAGGACAAGGTGAATTTACCCTTCCCTTTGGAAATTACCGCGTTGCCATTACCGTTCCAGCAGATCACATTGTAGGAGCTACGGGAGAGTGCCAGAACTATGCCCAAGTGCTTACCCCTGAACAACTCCGCCGATGGGAGCAAGCCAAAAAATCCAACAAACCAGTTGTAATTGCTACCCAAGAAGAAGCCATTGCCCGCGAAAAAAGCCGTTCTAAAGAAACTAAAACATGGATTTACTACGCTCAAAATGTGCGCGACTTCGCCTGGACAAGCTCGCGTAAATTTATATGGGATGCCATGGGAGTTAATATCGGCGGGCGCACTGTAATGGCCATGTCTTACTATCCAAAGGAAGGCAACCCCTTGTGGGGGCAGTATTCCACTGAAGTAGTCGCACACACTTTGCGCGTCTATTCAAAATACACCATCGACTATCCTTATCCAGTAGCCATTTCCGTAGATGCTGAAAACGGAATGGAATATCCCATGATTTGCTTTAACTACGGCAGACCAGAAAAAGACGGCACCTACTCCGAACGCATTAAGTACGGTATGATAAGCGTGATCATCCACGAAGTGGGGCACAACTTTTTCCCCATGATTATTAACTCCGATGAGCGCCAATGGACGTGGATGGACGAAGGACTTAACACCTTTGTACAATACTTAGCCGAACAAGAATGGGAACGCAACTATCCTTCGCGGCGCGGACCAGCTCGCTACATTGTCGATTACATGAAATCAGACCCCAATACCCTTGAGCCTATCATGACTAATTCCGAGTCCATTCAAAACCTGGGGGCAAATGCTTACGCAAAAGCGGCTACTGCCTTGAATATCCTCCGCGAAACTATCATGGGACGCGAGCTGTTTGATTATGCATTCAAAGAATATGCGCGACGCTGGGCATTCAAACATCCTACTCCTGCAGATTTTTTCCGTACTATGGAAGATGCCTCTGGAATTGACTTAGACTGGTTCTGGCGCGGCTGGTTCTTTACTACTGATTATTGCGATATTTCCATCGAAAACGTCATAGAGGCAGTGCCTTCTACAGGAAATCCAGAAATAGAGAAACCTTTTGCACGCGCAAAAGCTCTAGGCGGTGAACGAGAAGATATAAGCACCATTCGCAACCGCACCGATATCAAACAAACTGCCACTGAAGCCAATCCCGCCTTGAACGACTTTTACAACAGCTACGATCCGTATGCGGTAACTAAATCCGACCAGGAAAACTACCAACGGTACCTATCCTCTTTAGGAGAGCAAGAGAAAAAACTGCTGGAAGATAAGAGCTTTTACTATCAAATTGACTTCCGCAACCATGGGGAGCTAGTAATGCCCATCATTTTAGAGTTTGAGTTTGAGGATGGCAGCCGCGAAATGCATCGCATTCCTGCAGAAATTTGGCGCAAAAATGACAAGGAAGTAAGTAAAGTGTTCAAAACCGATAAGCGAATCAAGCAAATTTATTTAGACCCTTACCAAGAAACGGCAGATATCAACATGGAAAACAACTTTTTCCCGCGCAAGAGTCAGCCAACGCGGTTTGAAATCTTTAAGCAGCGGCAAATGGGACGTGGTGCCCCTACAGGCGGAGAAAACCCTATGCAGCGTGCGCGCCGCGAAAATCAGTCTTCTCCTAATGGGGGCAATTAGTCAGCAAACAAAACTAAGTCCATAGAGGTTTAACCTTACAGGATTTCATACCCCTGTAAGGTTTTTTATTTATGCAACGCGTGCTTATTACTGGAGGCAGTGGACTGATTGGGCGTCGGCTAACGCACTGGCTGATAGAAAAAAACTATCAAGTAAGTTGGCTAACGCGCTACCCTAACCATGCTAAAGGAATCAAACAATACAAATGGGATATCCAAAAAAAGGATATAGATCCTCAAGCTATCATCCAAACTGACTGCATCATACATCTGGCAGGAGCAGGAGTTGCTGATAAGCCCTGGACGCCTAAGCGCAAACAAGAAATTTTAGAAAGTCGCACTCATTCTACTGCCTTGCTCGCTAAAGCATTGCGTGAAAATGCTCATCAAGTGCGCACTTTTATTGCTGCCAGTGCTATCGGTTTTTATGGAATGGACACTGGCCAAGGCTTGCTAACAGAAAACACCCCTGCAGGACAGGATTTTTTAGCGCGGGTAGTGCAAGCATGGGAAGCCGAAACAGATTTAATCGATCAGCTCGGCATTCGCGTGGTAAAATTTCGCATTGGCATCGTTCTTAGCAAAGAAGGAGGAGCGTTGCCCAAGTTATTGCAACCTATTCAATTTTACATAGGCGCACCTTTAGGCAGCGGCAAGCAATGGATGTCGTGGATTCACATAGATGATCTTTGCCGCCTGTTTATCTGGGCAATGGAAAATCCTACCATCAAAGGCACTTACAATGCGGTAGCGCCCTTTCCAGTTACTAATGAAGAAATGGTGAAAACGGCAGCTAACATGCTTCACCGTCCCGTGCTGCCCTTTAACGTGCCCGCCTTTGCGCTCAAAATAGTTTTTGGTCAAATGGCGAGCATGCTTTTGGGGGGTAGCAAAGTAAGCTCTGCCAAAATAGAACAATCGGGATTTGTTTTTAGCTACCCAACACTAGGGAAAGCTCTGCGGGAGTTGTTGTCTGGTCAAGAGCAAAAGGGGCGTTCCTAGCCTTAAAACCTATACCCTACTATCAAACGCCAACCTTGATGATATAGATTGATCACAGGTTGCGTTTGCCCAAAGGTGAATACATTAGCATTGTCAAAAATAGAATTAAAACCGCGCTGGTAACGACAACTTAATAGCATCTTTTTCCAACTTAGTCCAATTGCTGCAATTATTCCATAATCGAATTTTTGCGAGTACTTTTCAGTTTCTGTGTTGTTTTCGGGGTCGCCGAAAATGCTGCGGTCTTTGTCATTATTTTGACCGATGTAACTATCAAGGAGTGTACTTACGTAAGGGGCTGCATACAACTGAATTTTCTTCCACTCTATCGCAGGAGCCAAAGGAATCATTTGCAAAAAATGAGTTCGAAAGACTGCATTTTCTAAGTTTTGTTTTTTAATCTGTGCGCCTCCTTGCCAAAAATTTATTTCGTGTAGCAACCTGCCGTATTTGCCTGTGTAAGTAATGGCTTGCAGTCCTACCATCCAACTACCCACGTTTCTCACTGCTCCATCTGTGGAGATCTGGTCAAGGTCGGTGCCGTAGAGGCGGCTTTGTCCCCAGCCCAGACAAACACCCATGGTTACACGTGCATTCCGTTCTACTGCTAAGGTATCTGGTGGCAAAAAATCTACTTGAGCCAGTAGCTCTGTACTGAGGATAATGCTGAGAATTAGCCATTGATATTTCATAGTTGAACTCTTTTGACAAGATGGTTATTTTTTACAAATCGATATCCCAAATGCCAGCAGCGCGCTCTAGCTCTACCAGCGCCACTGCTCGCTGGAATAAAGCATTATAGTAGTTTTGCTGTACTTCGTTAAAGGTGCGTTGAGCGTTGAGCACCTCTAATAAAGTAGTTTCTCCGCGTTGGTAGCTGTAAACTTTTCCATTGAGTACGGCTTGGGCTTCTGCTAAAAGACCCGTGTTGAATTGGCGCACTTGTCTTTTGGCAGCCTCGTACTGAAAATAAGCCTGGATGACTTGGTTTTGAATTTGAAGTTCCGCATGTTGGTAGAGGACATCGGCTTGGGCACGCGTCGCATGAGCGGCTTTTAACTCGCCCGCAAACTTGTTAGAAAACCGCAGTGGAATGGCAATGCCTCCGGTAACAGCGGTAAAAGAAGGAGTGGGAGCAATGATATTGGTTACATAGGAGACATAAGTAACTCCCGCTGCCAGACCTAAGTCCATTACTCGGTTGGCTTTTGCTAGCTGTAATAGTTTTTCACTCACTTCTTTTTGCTGCAGGGCTGCAAGTAAGTCAGCTCGGTTATTTTGAGCAGTTACAATTAATTCATTGAGGTCAAAATTGCGTTCAAAGCGATTAAAGTCGCCCTCGGGTAAAAGCAAAGTATCCTTAGAAGGAGATTGAGCCACAAACAAGCTCAAAGCTACGAGGCTACTTTTCCACTGAGCTTCCGTTTGAAATACCTCATTAAGCATCGTACCAGCCTCCAGTTGACTTTGGCGAGCATCTATCTCAGTAATAGCTCCCAAGCGATACCGCAGACTATCAGAGAGGGCAATTTGTCGCATGCTTTGATAAGAGCTAAGCCGTACTTGGTACTGAAAGCGGTTGTGCAAGGCTGTAAGGAATTGAAGGGTGGCATCGGCGCGCAAGTGCCGAAAGAAATCTCGCACTAGGTAGCCAGTCAATTCGCGTTGGCTTTCAGCGAGGGCAATGCGAGCTTTTCGCTTGCCTCCCAGCTCTAAGGTCCAAGCAATGCTTGTTTCAAAGCCAAAGCCCATTTGCATGCGTCGCTGTCCGTTGTCCAGCCAGCCAAAGCCCACTTCTGGATCAGGAAATATTTTTGCGCTTTCTATAGCTGCTTCTGCGAGACTGATGTTGAATTTTTCTGCGGCAAATAGCAAGTTTTTTTGACCCACTTGGGTAAGAAAATCCGCATAACGCAAAGGAATGCGCACAAAAGTGGTATCCACTTGGGCAAAAAGGAATTGTACACAAAAATTCAAGCAAAAAGAGGTAATAATTCTCCGTTGCATAGCAGTTGAATTTGATAGAATCGCCACTGATTAGTTTAAGCCCTCTTGTTGAGTGGCAGCGGGTTGAAAATCGTCAGCGCCCCAACGCTTTTCTAACATGTAGTAAAGAGCTGGTAAAGCGTAGAGGGTCAAAATAGTGGAGAACATTAAGCCATATACAATGACTGTTGCTAAAGGTCGCTGCACGTCGCTACCAATGCCAGTAGAAATTGAAGCAGGTAGCAAGCCCAGTACAGCCACAGTAGCAGTCATAAGTACAGGGCGAAAGCGATGCGTAGCTCCATTGATTACCGCATTTAATAGCTGGTAGCCGCGGCTTCTCAGGTCATTGATGTGGGAAATCATAATTACACCGTTCTGAATAGCCACCCCAAAGAGAGCGATAAACCCTACAGCAGAAGATACGTTAAGGGTCATTCCGCGCAAGGTAAGAGCTAACATACCTCCAAAAATTGCCAGCGGCACTACGCTCATGAGCAAAACTGCTTGACGAAATCTACCAAAGGCTCCATAGAGCAGCACAAACATAATTGCCAATGCCAGCGGAATGATTACTGTCAAGCGAGCATAAGCTCTATTCTGGTTTTCAAACTGACCTCCCCAGCGAATTTGGTATTTTTCGCGGTCGTATTGCACTTGCCGTTCGATTTTTGCTTGCGCTTCCTTGAGTAAAGAGGCCAGATCGCGGTTGCGAATGTTAAGCCTAACAGTTAGATGACGCTTGTTCATTTCTCGGGTGATAGTGCTTTCTCCCGTTCCCAAACGCACATCGGCTACTTGGGAGAGTGGAATTTTTGCTCCTGTTCCAGAAGTAAGCATTAAGTTGGCTATTTTTTCTGGTGAATTGCGGCTTTCTTCGCTATATCGGCAAATGATGTCATAAACCTTGTTACCGATGAAAAGTTGAGAAATAGGCTTTCCGCCGATGGCTACTTCAATGAGCTCAGCTATGTCTGATACATTCAGTCCGTATTGGGCTACTTTATTGCGGTCGACATAGATTTGCAATTGAGGCAAAGGCGGTTCTTGGTCGATAGCTAAATCCACCGCTCCAGGCACAGTTTTCAACACGCGTAGTACGTCCTCGGCAATGCGTCGGGTTTCTTTAAAGTCATCGCCGTATACTTTTACTACTAATTCACTGTGAGCACCGGCTATTTTGTCCATTACGCCATCTATCATAGGTTGAGAAAATCCCACAGTGTAGCCAGGCAAGGTAGCATACTCAGCTGCAAGTTCTTCGATAAGGTCGGCTTTGGTTTTGCCATTTTTCCATTCTTTATAAGGTTTGAGTCCTATGGAAACCTCAAAGTGAGAAGGGGTCCAAGGGTCGGTGCCGTCATCGTTGCGCCCTGCTTGTACCATTACATAGGTTACTTCTTCGTACTTCATTGTACGGGCTCGCAAGGTATCGCTTAACTCGCGCGATTTAGATAAGGAAATTCCTGGAGGCAATTGCACCTGCAGCCAAATAGAACCTTCATCTAAAGGAGGCAAAAAGTCTTTGCCTATCCAAATGGTAAGTCCTATCGCACTGACTAAAATTATTAACAAGGGTGTAAACACCTGTGCAGGCTTTCGCATAATTGTTTGTATGCGACTGTGGTAAAGAGCGGTGAGTTTTTCTAGCCAACGGTTGTGATATATCTTTTGAGGGCGCCGATAGATGGCAAAAGACAGTCCTGGTATGAGCAGCAAAGCAACTAGGAGAGCCCCAAAAAGGGCATAGCCTACTGTAAAAGCCATTGGGGTGAAAAGTTTTTTTTCTACGCGCTCAAAAGCAAACAGAGGCAAGTAAGCAGTAATGATGATCACAGTGGCGAAAAATACAGGGCGAGCTACATCGTAAGCAATTTGTGAAATGGTTTTTTCTTGAAATTCCTCCTGAGGAAACTCTTCGCGGCGCTTCAGGATGCTCTCCATCATTACAATAGCCCCGTCTACGATGATGCCAAAGTCAATGGCTCCTAAGGAGAGCAGATTGGCAGGAATATCCGTCAAGTGCATTAGGGTAAAGGCAATTAGCAGGGAAAGTGGAATGGTAATAGCCACCAGCAAAGCGCTACGCCAACTACCCAGAAAAATAATCAGCACAACTACTACTAAGGCAATGCCTTCGGTAAGAGTATGAGAGACAGTAGAAAGGGTAGTATTAACTAGCTCGGTGCGGTCCAAGAAAGCATGGATGCGCACTCCCTCAGGCAAGATGTTTTCGTTAAGATCGCGCACTGCCTGATGAATGCCTTCCAGAACTACGGAAGGATTTTCATGCCTTAGTAGTAAAACAATGCCCTCAATGCTTTCGGAGTACTCTCGCTTGCGGTCGCTATAGCCCAAGATGCCTTTGCGCTCTACATTCCCGTAGCGGAGTTTGCCAATGTCACTCAAAAAAATGGGCACGCCTTTATCGGTTTTGACCACGATTTTGCCTAAGTCTTCTAGATTTTTAATCAATCCGATGCCACGGATGACGTAGCCCAAGTCGCCTCGGGGCAACACGCTGCCTCCTGCATTGGCGTTGTTCTTCTCAATTTTCTCAATGACTTCACTGAGTGAGAGATTGTATTGCTCTAGCTTTCTCGGGTCTAGCTCTACTTGGAACTGGGTGGTAATGCCGCCAAAGTTAGTTACATCAGCCACGCCGGGAACTTGTTTAATGCGGGGAATGATGGTAAAGAGTTGTAAATCGGTCAGTTCTCTGAGATCGTGGTTATTACTTTCCACGATGTAGCGATAGATTTCCCCGATGGGAGAGGTAAGGGGGTCCAGTCCTGGCATGGCACCGTAGGGCAACTCCACTTCACTAAGGCGTTCTTGCACGCGCATGCGCGCCCAGTAGTCATCTACGCCATCTTTGAACACTAGAGTAATCATAGAAAGCCCGAAAGTGCTCTTACTGCGCATAACGTGAAGCCCTGGCATGCCATTTAGCGCGCGTTCGATAGGAATGGTAATTTGCTGTTCAATCTCTTCAGCAGCCAGACCAGGTACTTGAGTTACTACCTGACAAGTAACATCAGCAATATCGGGATAGGCTTCTATGGAAAGGCGCCTCCAAGAGTAGTAACCCAATACGCCCAGCAAAATGAATAGGGCTAGCATCAACCAGCGCTTCACTATGGCTATGTTGATAAGCAAACGCATAGGGATGAAATTTTATCTGGCTTCTAGTAAATAAATGCCACCTTCCACCACTATTTTTTCTCCTGGTCGGATACCACTGCGGATAACGATGCGCCCATCGGGTGCTCCTTCAGTAGTAACGCGTCGGCGCTGGTACTGGCGATCGCCTACCTGCACAAATACAAACTGAGCATCGTTCATTTGCAGTACTGCTTTCGCAGGCACAAAAATGACCTGCTCAGGAACGTCTAAAAAGCGAGCTGTTACGTACATGCCAGGCTTGAGGGCATAGTCAGGGTTTTGGCATTCTATCAATACCTGTACGCTGCGCGTTTCCTCGTCCACCACTTCGTTGATATAAAACACCTTGCCTTTAAATGAGCGGTTAGGGTAAGCGGTTACGAATACTTCTGCACTATCTAGCTGACCAATGAAACGCAAATCCTTTTCTTTGACCATGCCTGCTACCCATACCTTGCTCAAGTCTATTACTTTGGCATGGGGAGGGTCGTCTTCGCGGATATAGTGTCCTAGAACCACTTCATTTTCAACCACCTCTCCAGCGATGGGAGAAGTAATCACAAGCGGCTGACCAAGCACGAGCTTATCTATATCCACTCCGAACACTTTCAAGTTGGCAACTGCATTTTGATATTCTTTTTCTTGTACTTGGTAATTGGCAAGGGCTTCTTCTAAATCCCGCTGTGAACCTACCCCATTGGCTTTGAGATCTTGCTGGCGTTTAAGAGCTAGCTGCGCTACCTCAAACTCGGATTTTGCTTGAAAAAATGCTTTTTGCGCATCTATAAAACTGGGAGAAATGAGCTCAAAAAGAGGAGTACCTGGTTGGGTTTTCATGCCCAGATGCAAATACACTTTGCTAACCCTGCCAGCAAAAGGCGGCGCAATTTCAGCATACAAAGTAGGAATAGCCCGTACCGTTCCAGTAGTAATAAGCTCTGGACGATAGCTTTCAAGAGAAGCAGTGATTATTTTTAATTTAGAAAGGGTGACACTGCCATCCTTGAGGTAAATGGTATCGCCCATAACAGCGTATTCACTCTCAGGCTCTTGCACATTTTCTTTGCGGCAAGCGATAAGCAAAAGACACCCGCCCAGCGCAGCGCTGAGCATCAATTTAGTAAAATACATAGCCGGTGATAATTTATCTTACTTTTGGCAGTTGAGGCAAGATGTCATGAATTTTCACACATTGTTAATACAGTAGCAATTGAAAATCATTATTACTACTCTCTACACGGCAAAATGGGACTATTGAAGCCTTGTGAGCTCCTCTATCAAAGACAGAAAAGTAAAGAAGCTATCCTCACAAGGCAAAAAACAGGGAAGCCGTTCCAAAGTAAATAAGCAGCCCTGTAATATCTACAATAGTAGTAATGGCAGGGCTAGCCGCTACGGCGGGATCACCACCAAAACGCTTTACTAGCAAAGGCAATCCTGCACCAATAATAGTAGCAGTAACCACCTGTAAGGAAAGCGCAAGCGAGATAGCAAAGGCAACTTCTGCCAGTTGGTATTCTGAGGGGATTTCTGTTTCCCAGCTAAGAAAGAGTACTTTAGCAAAGGCTAGTAATCCCAAGCATACTGCCAGCAAAATGGAAATCTTAGTTTCTTTCCACAAAATTTTTATCCAGTCTTTTACAGTAACTTGCCCCAGCGCTAGAGCTCTAACTACAACGGTAGCTGCTTGGCTACCTACATTACCTCCCGTATCAGCTACCATAGGCATGTAAAGGGCAAGGATAAGCAGTTTTTCAATCGCATCTTCGTAGCTATGAATGATAATGCCCGAAATGATCCCTACAGCAGCTAGGGAAACAATCCATGCTACGCGCTTGTGAAAATGTTCCCACGCATTGATTTTCAAGTAATTAAATTGTTCATTGGTTTGAATGATACCCATGAAACGCTCCATATCTTCTGTATGCTCGGCACGAATAACATCTATAGCTTCATCGTGAGTAACGATGCCCACTAGCTGATTTTGTCGATTGAGCACGGGCAAGGCTACCAGGTCATAGCGTTCAATTTTTTTAGCTACTTCTTCGCGGTCTTCGTCTACATAAGCAAAGGCAAACTTGCGATGCATGGCATAGCTCACCAGTGTTTCTGGCTCGTTCATAATAAGGTCTTTGAGGGTAATGAAGCCTTGCATCTCTTGGTTATCGTTCACCACGTATATGTAATAAATAGTGCGCTTGGAAGGAGCATCTAAGCGGATTTTAGCAATGGCTTCAGCGCAGGTCATTGTTTGCTCGACGGTGGCAAAGTCCGTACTCATAATGCCGCCTGCTGTTTCAGGAGGGTAGTTACTTAGTTGAATGACATCCTCCCGAACTTTTTTGGAGAGAAAGGGAAGTAGTTCCGCCTGTTCCTGCTGGGTGAGATGTTGAAACAGGTCAGCGCGGTTGTCAGAAGGCATTTGTTCAAAGATGAGAGCAAAGCGCCGACGGCTTATGGATTGAAAAAGTTCTAACTGCCGCTCAATGGGAAACTCCGCCACAATAAGCCCTTGCTGAGAAGGAGTAAAAAAATCCAACAATGGAAGCAACTCGATGACTTCCAAACTCATCAGCTGCTCAGCTACTTCTACTACTGGCATTTTTTTGAGTTGCTCTACTGGTAGCTGTCTTCTTTCCATCACATTCATTTGACTAATCATTTTGCTGTCCTACAATTTCCCAACGAACCTCTGTAACGCCGTATTCTAATGTAAATTTTCCCGCAATTTCTTCAATAAAACTATCGTGTTTGCCAATAGCTTGTATTTGTGCTTCGATGTAAGTATAGGTAGGATTGCCGTTGTCACTGCTTTTTAAGGCGCGCAGTTGTAGATGTTGATCATTTTTCAGGTAGTTGATTAGCAACACGCGCAGGTGGTTTTCTACTTGTTCTTTGCATCGGATTTTAAGCGCGTAGATATAAGCTCCTTCATCTTGAGCAGGTTTTACGGGAATTCGATTCAGCCGATTGCCAAAAGGGCGTAAAATGACGTGCACTGCCACTACTACAATAGCCGTAATGACTGCTTCGGCAAAAAAGCCTACTCCAGCGAGTGAGCCCACCGCAGCAGAGCACCAGATAGTAGCAGCTGTGTTGAGCCCTTGAATGCTCAAGCCATCTTTCATAATTACTCCCGCTCCCAAAAATCCGATGCCAGTAACAATTTGACCTGCAATTCGGCTAGGGTCGCCAGCAGAACCAGTAAGCAATACAGAAAGCAACACAAAGGCAGCCGAACCTACGCAAACTAAAGTATTGGTGCGCAGCCCAGCACTTTTTTGCCGCCATTGTCTTTCAATCCCGATGAGCACCCCTAACCCAAAAGCAAGTGCAAGGCGAAGCGTGAATTCAAGTGTAGTCATCATGGCACTGGATTTCAGGCGCGCGAAGTTAGCAAATCGCTTGAGGCAAAGGCTCCAAAAGGCTATTAGAAAATTATTAGAAAGTAATTAAGAAACGAGTGCCCTTTCCCACCGCCGAGCTAATTTGAATAGTGCCTTTGTGCAAGTGGATAATTTTTTGTACTAAAGAAAGACCGATACCACTGCCTTGAGCAAAAGAAGCATTTGCTCCGCGATAAAATGGCTCAAAAAGGTGGGGTAAATCTTCAGGAGAGATACCTATTCCTTCGTCCATGATTTCTACTACTGGGTGCTGCTCCACCAAGGAGAGCTTTATTTTGCAGCACTTTTGATGAGAAAATTTACAACCGTTTTCCATTAAGTTAGCAAAAGCAGTCTTAAGCAAGTATTCGTCGCCTTCAAGTAGGAGTTGCTCTTCAGTTTCTGGCTCATTTTCAAAACTTATATCGATGTTGTAATCTGGATGTCGTTGCAAAATTTCTTGACGGGCGTCCAATAGAATTTCGTCAATTCTCAAAGGTCGAAAGCGAATTTGAGTGGTATCGTATTCAGCTCGCGCTAAATCCAGCAGGTGGGTGATTATCTTGGCAAGATATTGGGCATCGGATAAAGCTTTTTGAAGAGTATCTTGATAATCCTGCTGGGTTTGGGAGGTGGTCAGTGCCAGTTCCAATCCAGCAATTAAGGTTGATAGTGGCGTGCGCAGTTCGTGGGCAATGTTGGAGACGAAATTTTTCTGGGCTTCAAAGGAATGTTCTAAACGTTCAAGCATTTGGTTAAAAGTAGCAGCCAACTCTGCAAGTTCATCGCGGTGGCGCCCTATGGGTAGCCTTAGGTTAAGATGGGTAGCTGAAATTTTTCGCGCTTGCAAAGTCATGGCAGTAATAGGGGCAAGCATTTGCCCTGCAAACCGCCAACCTATCCCATAACTAATGCCTATCACTGCCAGTAAAGCTAGTATAAGGGTACTTTGTAAGGCGTGGAGCTTATTATATCCGTGTTGGTCATAAGCAGCTGCCGTAATGGCATAACTATTTCCCTGGTACTGATAAACAATCCCTATGATTTGCCAGCGCTGTTGATAGAATTTTAACATTTTTCTGCTAAAAATACTCGCCAACATTTCTGGGCTTTCTTTGACAAAATCAATATCTACAGCATCGTGGTAAAGTAACTGGAAAGCCGTATCGTAAATGGCTACTTCTACTTCGTTGAGTATCTTTCGATTAGTGTGATAAATGCTCTGCAAGGTAAAAGCATCTATTCCAGCGTTGAAAAATAAATTTGCCTTTGTGATGGCTTCTTTTTGAAGCAAATTGTAAAATTCTTTTTCGCGGGCAACGGAAGCGGCATAGTAAGCCACTAAGGCAAACAACATCAAAATAACAGTAGTAAGGGTTGTAAAGGTAAGGGCGAGTCGTTGTCGAATTTTCATGACTGTTCAGGGTTTAGTAGCATGAACCCCATCCCCGGACGGGTATGAATGAGTTTAGGCTCAAAATTTTTGTCTACTTTTTTGCGAAGGTAATTGATGTACACATCTATAAAGTTGGTGCCAGTATCAAAATGCGTATCCCACACTTTCTCGGCAATTTCAGCTCTTGAAAGAAGACGCCCTGCATTTTGCATCATGTAAGCAAGCAACTTGAATTCTTTGGGAGTTAGGTGAATACAAGTGCCATCGCGCTCTGCTGTTTTGGTATCTAAGTTGAGCACCAAATTAGCGCAGCGCAGTACACCGTTGGTGGGTCGGACAATGAGTTGCGCCCTTTTTAGCAAAGCACGAATACGCGCTATTAGTTCGCGCATTTCAAAGGGTTTTACTAGATAATCGTCCGCTCCTGCATCGAAGCCTTCTACCTTGTCATCAATAGTTCCTAAGGCTGTAAGCATGATAATGGGAAGGGAAGGCTTTTGTTGGCGCAGTTGCTTGCATACTTGCAGTCCATCGAGCTTTGGCAAGGCAATATCCGTAATTACTACATCATAAGCATTTTGTAGAGATAATTTCAATCCCGTCAAACCATCGTGGACTACTTCGGCAATAAATCCATTTTCGCCAAGACCGCGTTTGATCAATTCGGATATGCGTTTGTCATCTTCTATAAGTAAAATTTTGGCTGTCATGGCGCAATACTTACTTTATCTCACTGCCGTCTAGGGCTTGTCCCTATTGATTTGCATTCGGCCACCTTTGATTGCCCGCGACTTTCGGCAATTGGTATGCTGAACTATATCAACCGCAAAGTAAAAAAGGAACTCATCTGTGGAATTTGAGCAATTCATCAGCAATTTGGCGCGTGTTGCTCAAACGGGGGACTTTGTTTTGTCCTCCTAACTTGCCAAGTGATTTCATGTAGTGAATGAAAGCATCTTGAGGTAAAGGAGTAATTACTAATTGGCGAAGGATGTTGCCGCGGATTAAGTCGTCATAGTAACAGTTGAGTTGCCTTAGTTGCTGGTCTATGTCTCTGGCAAAGGCTTCTAAATTATGAGGCTGTTGGGCAAAGGCAATGAGCCACTCGTGATAGGGCTTCCCTCCTTGAGGAGGATTGACCTGCGGCGCTACAGTGAATTCAGTAACCATGGTTTCAGGATGCCGTCGCAAGGCATATTCCAAGGCTTTTTCAACCTCTTCGCCGATGACGTGCTCGCCAAAAGCAGAAATAAAGTGCTTGATGCGTCCTGTAACTACTAAGCGATAAGGATTTTTGCTAACAAATTTGACTGTATCGCCAATGGAATAGCTCCAAAGTCCAGCGTTTGTGCTCATAATCAGAGCGTAATTGACCCCTAACTCCACTTGACCGATATGCAACCGCGGCGGATTAGGCTTGAAATATTCCTCTGCTGGAACAAATTCATAAAAAATGCCGTGATTGAGCAGCAAGAGCAGCCCAGGCTCTTCTTGGCTATCTTGGTAGGCAATAAAACCTTCTGAGGCAGGATAAGTTTCTACACTATCTATGATCTTGCCGATGGAGTCGAAAATTTTTGCTTTATAAGGTTGAAAATTAACCCCTCCATAAACAAAAACAGAAAAGTTGGGAAATACTTGGCTTATTTTTTTACCCGTCCTTTCACAAATTCGATCAAAATACATTTGCACCCAAGGCGGAATACCTGAAATGAGCGACATATCTGCTTGGAGGGTTTCCTCTACAATTCGGTTGAGCTTTTCTTCCCAGTCCTCAATGCAATTGGTGGCATAGCTAGGCATTTGATTGCCGCGCAGCCAAGCAGGCACGTGATGGTTTACTATGCCTGATAATCTTCCCGTTAAAATATCTCCTTTTTTCTCCAAAACAGGGCTTCCAGAAAGAAAAATTAACTTTCGGTCTAAAAAATCAAAATTATCAGTTTGGTGGGCATAGCACATGAGAGCATCGCGAGCCGCTTGAATGTGATAGGGCACAGATTCACGGGATAGAGGAATGTACTTAACCCCTGAAGTAGTCCCAGAAGTCTTGGCAAAGTAAGCAGGCTTGCCTCTCCAAAGCACATTGCTTTCTCCTTTTATGATGCGCTGGATATAAGGTTGAAAGTCTTCATAATCCCGTATAGGAACCAAGCGGCGAAAATCATCGTAATGCTTAATGTCGCTAAAGTGATGCGCTTTGCCAAAAAGAGTATCTTTTGCCGCATGGACGAGTTTTTTCAATAGAGCAAATTGAGTTTCCACTGGTTGAGAGGACCAGCGCCTTTGCTGCCTAACTATCCAAGCTGCAAATGGGCGGGCAAGTGTAGAACGAATCATAGTCAAAAACAAATCAAGCCCTCTGCTTGGCTATAATAAGCCAACAAGAGGTATTTTGCTTCCTATAATCCCTTGCGATAATTGAACGGCGGCTGAATATTTCCAATCATGGACTTGTATTGAAAATTAGCACCGCGGCGGTTGTTTAATTCTGCTTTGGCTTTTTGTAATAGTTGGGGATTGGTAAGCAGATCCAGTCCAGTAGCGGCAAGAGTTTTGGCTGCATTTATCATGCCCTTCATGCCGATGCTCATGCCGTCAGTAGCGGTAGCCTGCCAGGTATGAGCAGCAGTGCCAGGTACCCAGGTGGCGGTATTTAATCCCGTAGTGGGAACAAGCCAGCTGATATCGCCCACATCCGTAGAGGCGTAAAAAAAGGATTGTTGAAAAGGCTGTATTTCTTCAGCTGTCTTTAGGGGAGGCAAATTTTTGCCCATCGTAGTGCACAACTCTTCTGCAAAAGCGCGCTCGCGTTCATCGTACTTCACTCCTCCTACTTTGGTAAGATTGCTATGCATCACGGAGGCTAATGTTTCATTGGGGAGCAATCCCATGTGAGCGGCGGTAATTTCGTACTGTACTTTAGTACCCGTTCCTATTGCTGCTCCTTCGGCTGCTTTAGTAACTCTCTCCCATAACTCCATTGCTGCCTCGTGGTTGGGCATGCGCACAATGTATTCCGCTTCAGCATAGTCTGGAACCACGTTGGCTGCCGTTCCTCCGCGAGTAATTACGTAATGAATGCGCCCTTCTTGGGGAATGTGCTCGCGCAAGAGGTTTACCATGAAGTTCATCGCTTCCAGTCCGTCCAAAGCGGAGCGACCGCGCTCAGGACTTGCCGCAGCATGGGCTGCTTGACCGTAAAAGCGAAATTTTCCGCTTACCATAGCTAGGCAACCTTCTGCATTGGCTGCATTATAAGCCGCTGGATGCCAGTGAAGTACAGCATCCAGTCCGTTAAAAATTCCTTCACGCGCCATGAATACTTTTCCTGCTCCGCCTTCTTCAGCAGGGGTGCCAAAAACTTTAATCGTGCCAGCTAATCGGTTTTGTTGTAAATATTCCTTTAAGGCAATGGCAGCTGCCGAGGAAGCCACTCCAAAGAGATTATGACCGCAGCCGTGTCCGCTGCCTCCTTCCACCAGGGGTTTACGATAGGGTACTGTATCTTGGGAAAGTCCCGGTAAGGCATCAAACTCTGCTAAAATGCCTATTACAGGAGTTCCCTTGCCGTAGGTAGCCACAAAAGCAGTAGGCAATCCTGCAACGCCGCTTTCCACTTGAAAACCTGCTTCAGTTAAAATACTTTGCAACAGTGCTGAGCTTTTATACTCTAAGTAGCCCAGTTCAGCAAAAGACCATATTTGCCGCGCCGCTTTTGCGTATTGGGCAAATTTTTTATCTATAGATTGCCAAAGTAGCAGTTTGTCTTGATCCTTGTGGTGCATTAATTTCCTATCTTGAGCTTGGGCAGCAAACCACCAGCAAAGGATAAGAGACAAGGCAATAGTAGTTTTTTTCATAGCATCTGCAGTTTGACCAAATTTAGCGAAATTCACTAGAAAACAAATTTACTCTCTTTGACCGATGAAGGAAGATTTTCCTACGCGAGCAACTATCGAGCAAGCTCTTGTTCGTCTTCGCCCACATGTTCAGTTGACACCTGTGCTCACCAGCGGTTCTCTTAATAAAATAGCCGATGCAGAACTGTTTTTCAAATGCGAAAATTTTCAGCGCACTGGTTCATTTAAAATGCGCGGCGCAGTAAATGCCGTTTTTTCTCTTTCCGATGAAGCAGCAGCCAAAGGAGTGGCTACGCATTCTTCGGGCAATCATGGGCAAGCGGTGGCAAAGGCTGCTCAATTGCGCCATATTCCTGCTTACGTGGTCATGCCTGAAAATGCGCCCAGAATTAAAGTTCGAGGTGTTGAAGCAGCAGGTGGCACGGTCATTTTCTGCCAGCCCACTTTACAGGCACGCCAAGAAACACTTGACAAAATAGTCCAAAAAACGGGAGCTGAATTCATCCCACCTTATAACGACTACCGCACCATTGCTGGGCAAGCTACCTGCGCTTATGAACTGCTAGAACAAGTGGAAGGGTTGGACTTCATCATAGCACCCTGTGGTGGCGGCGGACTGCTCAGCGGAACAGCATTGGCGGCGCATTACTTCTCGCCTTCTACTGCCGTACTGGGAGCCGAACCGAAGAACGCCGATGACGCCCACCAGTCGTTTTATGCTGGTTACATCATTCCTTCTAACAATCCCTCGACAATTGCCGATGGATTGCGCACTTCACTGGGCGACAAAACTTTTGCTATTATTCGCAACTATGTGCAAGATATTTTAACCACTTCTGAAGAAAATATTGTCCTCGCCATGCGCTTCATTTGGGAGAGGCTTAAAATAGTCATAGAACCTTCTTGCGCCGTTCCACTTGCTGCATTGTTGGAAAATCGCCCTGAATACCTTCAAGGCAAGCGCATTGGAATCATACTCACAGGAGGCAACGTAGATTTAGACGATTTTTTTGCCAGATATTACCAGGAATTTGTTTTAGACAATTAACCATCCAGCCGCAATATACGATATTTTTTACATCATTGTTAAATATATTTCATTTTAATGTTTAAACTTTCAAAAACTAAATTGCTCTAGTATTCTTCTGCATTTCAAACTCGCTAGCATCGCAATTAAGCAAAATTTTAGTTTTTTAAGTATCTTTTTTTGCCCTACTTTAACTTTTTTCTAATTTATCAAATTGACAAAAATATTGTTATAAATTTTTTACAAATTTTCCCAACTTAGATGTTGTTATGAAAGCCATCCAACAAAGCCTGTTGTTTGCAGCTGTAATTTTGGTTTGTACCACCACCTACGCGCAAAAATGGACGCCGGAAATGTACCAAAAGCACACCTACTCTACTTTTATTAAACTCGAGATGGTTCACCGACCCATCGACCCTAAAAATGTGGACTATGGTTTGCTCAATGCTGCCATTTTCTACATTACTAACCACCAACGTGAGATGCATCAACTCCCTACTTTAGAGCACTCTCCCGGCTTGGAAAAAGCTGCCTTTGAGCACTCAAAAGACATGATAGAGCACAATTTTTTTCTCACAAAAGCCCGTTACCTGGCAAAAGGCATCTTTGGCAGCGCTTGCTAGCGCAGGGCGTTCGAAAATACGTAATCGGCGAAAATATTGTTTGCCAACCATACCTTCGTAGTAGTTATTTAAAACAAGCTGAAGAAATGGTAGCGACTTGGATGCAGTCTCCTGGACATTGTGCTAACATACTTAACGAAAGCTACAAACATCTAGGCTGTGGAGCTTTCATCGGTAGTTTAAAACGTTATCCAAATGCTGTTATGGATACGCAAAACTTTTCGGATTAAGGCAGTAAATTTTTGACTTATGTAAAAAAGTTAGTAAAACATAATTTATTTTGTTTAAAATTGTTTTATTTGATAAAATTATATCAATAAAAAAGCAATATGGGCGTTTTTCTCAACCTGATTTATTTACTAGCAGCCAGAACGCCTCAATAGAATCATCAAAACTGCTTTCATTATTTCAGTAGAACTTGGTAACGACTGGCGTTAGTAGGGTCCAATCGAGTCAGGATAGTGCCTATTTCTTTGCGCAGGGGTGCTTCCGCTCTTGAAAAAATGTGCATGAGTTCTTCCGCCTTCGAGTCAAAAAAGGCATTGATAAGCACTGCATTAGGTCGCAGTTGATTAGCTTGGTTGATTTTGCGAATTGCTTCTGCAATATTTTTGCGCGCAAGTTCGGGATTATCGGCAAAGTAGTCCAATCCCTTGCGATGATAGAGGTATAACGCCTCGCGGTAGCCATTTAACTGCGGATTGTTGAGATTTTCAGCTATAAAATATCGATTGCGGCTATCGGTATTGTTCCATCCTGCCGCTCCTGCCTGTTGAGAATTGTTGAGAATGTTGAGCAATCGGTCAATGTGCGGATTACCCCCTTGAGGGGCGAATGAATCTGCATCCAATGCCAAAATAGCGTAGGCATAATAAGCCAGCATAGCCGTTAGATTGGTAGAGAAAACGTTCTCTGTAAAAATCAATGGCTGAGAGGGAAAGAACTCAAAGTTGAAGTTGCGGTCAAAGAAAGTGAGCAATATTGTTTCGTAGTTCGTGCCATACACTGGTCGACTGGATTGCACTTGTACATTAGCTGTGTAGCGTCCACTAGCAACGTCAGTGTTTGCAGTAAGAGTAATAAGAAAGTTGCATTTAATTCTTTCGTGAGATTTGTAGTTGTCGTTAGTCCAGCGAGTGGTGTTGATAAAATTGGCAATAGCCTCGCGCAGTTGTTGAATTACTTGGCGCTCTTGGGTTTGCACTTGCACATCGTTGATGATGACATTAGCATTGAGTTCTTGTCCGCAGGCTTGTCTCCAAAGCAAGCCTATCGACATGATGAAAACAAAACAGCCTTTACACCACATGTTTTTTAGCCAAAACCATTTGAGCAACGCGTTCGACAATAATGCGCGCAACGTTTGCCTTGGTCATCAGCGGTAAGGCTTCTCGTCTGCCATCTCGAAAAAACAAGGTAACCTTGTTGGTTGAATGTCCAAAACCCGCTCCTTGTTCATTGAGGGAATTGAGCACAATAAGGTCAAAGTTTTTCCTTTTCATTTTTTCTTGCGCGTTTGTTTCTTCATTTTCAGTTTCCAGTGCAAACCCGACGTGCACTTGCCAGGGCAACAATTGCTTTCCGATTTCCGCTGCAATGTCTGGATTTTTGGTGAGTTCCAGCCAGAAGGTATCAGATGTTTTTTTAATTTTTTGAGTAGCAGGAGAGGCTGGCGCGTAATCTGCCACTGCTGCAGAATGCACAATGACATCTGCTTGCGCCCAGTGGCTAGACACTGCTTCATACATTTGGCGAGCTGTTGTTACGGGAATCGTTTTGACCCTGTAATGTTGCAAGTTCAAATGAACAGGTCCAGAGACTAGTTGCACCTGCGCTCCTGCTTGAGCAAAGGCATTTGCTAAAGCGTAACCCATCTTACCTGTGGAGTGATTGGTAATGTATCGCACAGGGTCGAGGGGTTCAATGGTAGGTCCAGCAGTGAGCAATACTGTTTTGTTTTCCAGCATTGAGCCAATGGCGAAAAAATTGCTGATCCACTCCAGTAGTTGCTCTGGCTCAGCCATGCGCCCTTTTCCATACAATCCACTGGCTAGCTCTCCTTCTTGGGGAGGTATCAAATGGCACCCATCTGCTTGCAACTGATTTACATTTCGCTCAGTAGAAGGATGCAACCACATATCCACATCCATAGCAGGGGCAATAGCTACAGGGCAACGGGCAGACAAGTACACCGCCATCAGCAAATTATCGCATATGCCATGTGCCATTTTGGCTAGTGTATGAGCACTTGCTGGGGCAATGAGCAACAAGTCTGCCCACAGCCCCAGTGCCACGTGATTATTCCACTCTCCAGTATGAGGATTAGCTATGTAGTCCAACAGAACAGGTTTTCGGGAAAGAGTTGCCAGCGTGAGCGGCGTGATAAAATGGGTGGCAGCCGGGGTCATAATAAGCTGAACCTCCGCCTCTTGTTTGACCAGCAACCGAACTAACCCAGCAATTTTGTACGCTGCAATGCTACCACAAACTCCTATGAGAATTTTTTTGCCTTTCAGCATGCTTTATTATTCTTCCTCATTCTCAGCGCGATAAAATACTAGTTTACCTTCCAAAAATTCATCGGTAGCAATGGTGGTAGGCTTGGGAAGGCGTTCATAATACTTGGAAATTTCTATTTGCTCTCGGTTTTCATGCACTTCCTCCAAGGTATCAATACCACTGGAGAACTCCTCTAGCTTTTGCGCCAACTCCTCCTTGAGTTTGGCAGAGATCTGTCGAGCGCGCTTAGAAATAATCACTACTGCTTCGTACAGATTGCCATTGACCATATCGGCAATCTTGGAAATATCGCGTGTAATCAAAGAAGTAGGGCTGTTGTACTTATGCTTAGACATATGTTGTGTACATTTAGTTACCACTTTGAGTTATTTTTATTTTTTCCTTGTCAGTTTTTTCTTGCTCTTTTTGCATAGCAGCTTCTAAAGAAGCGAGGTTTTTTAGCTGCTTTTGCGCATTTTCAAAAAGGTTTTCTGCTTGGCGCAGAAAAATGCTCTGAGGATACTTGTCCACAAAAGCGTGATACATTTGGATCATTTCATTAAAACGCTCGCGCTTTTTCTCTAAATAGCTATTGCTAGCTAAAAGGTATTGAGCCTCTATTTTCCGAAATGCTGCTTCTTCTTGATAGCGAGAGTCAGGAAAGTCTTTTTTAAAGTTGTCGTAAGCAATCACTGCCGATTTGTAACGCTCTAACTGCTGATAAAGTTTTGCATTTTTAAATGCTTTAGTTTCCAACTTCAGGCGCAAGGTAGCAATATTGCTGGCAGCTTGCTGAGCATAAGGACTTTTAGGATAGCGGTTGATGAAATCTTGAAAAGCGTCAATGGCAGTGATAGTATTTTTTTGGTCCAGATGCACGGGGGGTGAACTCATGTAAAGAGAATAGCAGTGCATGTACAAGGCTTCTTCTGCATAAATGCTACGCGTATAAGTATCGTGAAACTTTTTGAATTCTGCTGCGGAAGTTTCGTATTGCCCTTGCTTGTAATGGCAGTAAGCCCAATAAAATTGCGCTTTTTCCGCCTCAGGAGTGCCGCGAATAATAGGTACGAGATCTTCTAACAAGATGCCTGCTCGGTAGTAGTCTGCCTTTTTTTCATAGTATTCTATAGCGGCATTATAGCGCAATCGCCAGTCATCGCTTTTGAGTATTTTTTGGAACTTACTGCAAGCGCTAGCCAGGGCCGCAACCAGTAATAGTGAAGTAACTGATTGCGAGTTTTTGAAAATTAGCATAACTGCAAAAATATGCATTTTTTAAATTAAGCGGCAAAAAACATGCATCGGCATAAATTATGTACTCATTAACGCAAAATTTATATTGCTTTTTATCGTTAGAGTTTTAGATTTGGCTGCTGGCAGGCTGGAACATCAAACATAACCAAACAACTGTACTGCTTTTTTAAGTTACTCACTTAAAGCATGACTACTTATTATGAACACTGGCTTAGCTCCGCCGCCTGAAGAACGCACCCTGCAAGGCATGCTTGCAAGAGACTTTATTAATTTAATGGTGCCGCCCCTAAAGCCATCTGATACCATAGAAAAAGCCTTGGCATGGATGGAAAAATTTTGCGTGCACCAGTTACCACTGGTAGAAAACGAAAAGTATAAAGGCTTGGTCTCCGAAGCTATGTTGTACGATGCCAACTTGCCTACCCATTTGACCCTTACTAATCTGACTCCTGTCTTCCCCGATTGCTTTGTAACTGAAGATCAACATTTTTACGAAGTAGTTCGCATAGCGGAATCCTTTAACGTACAAACAGTTCCAGTGTTATCTAAAGAACATAGATTCATGGGGGTAATTGTACTGCAAGATACAGTTAATGCCTTGGCCCGCACTTTGGCAACGCAAAACCCTGGTAGCATTATTGTACTTTCTATGCCAGCTTACAATTACTCCCTTGCACAAATTAGTCGCTTAGTAGAAGAAAATAATGCTAAAATTCTCAGCAGCTATGTAGAGCCCGATCAGCAAAATCCAAACCTAATAAAGGTAACGCTCAAACTAAGTGTGAAGGAAATTAGTCGCGTAATAGCTACCTTAGAACGGTTTGGCTATCAAGTAGTGGCGTATTTTGGCGAGAATGAAGATATAGATTTTAATCGAGAGCGTTTGGATATTCTTTTTAAATATCTTGAGTTTTGATGAAAATAGCTCTGCACGGCCGCCCGATAGAATATGCTAAGCAGCACTACATTCAAGTTCTTTTTCACGAACTTAATAAAATGGGCGCCCGCTTGCGCATTTCAGAGTCTTTCAAAAAACATCTCGAAGAACAACTATGTAAGGAAATTCCCTGTGAATACACTTTTTCTTGTTATCACGAGCTAGGAGACACGGATTTAATGCTCAGCATCGGAGGCGATGGCACGTTGCTGGAAACTATTACCCTTGTGCGCCATACTAACATTCCCATTTTGGGCATTAATCTGGGCAGATTAGGTTTTTTAGCTACCTTGCCCAAAGAAAAAATCGCCGAAGGACTGCGCGCTATTGCACAAGGGCGCTACACCATCGAAGAACGTACCATGCTGCGCTTGGATAGCAACTTAAACCTTTTTGGCGATCTAAATTTTGCCCTCAACGAATGCACAATTAGCAAGCGGGACACAGCCTCCATGATCATTGTTCATGCCTACCTAGATGGAGAATATCTCAACTCCTACTGGGCAGATGGCTTGATAGTAGCTACTCCTACGGGTTCTACGGCTTACTCCATCAGTGTAGGCGGTCCAGTAGTGTTTCCTCACTCACGCAATTTTATTATTTCTCCTATTAGCCCTCACAATCTCAACGTACGTCCCTTAGTCATTCACGATGAATGCGTGCTTTCTTTTGAAGTAGAAGGGCGCAACAACAACTTCTTAGTCTCCCTAGACTCTCGATTTAGAACAGTAGATTCCAATGTAAAACTTTCGGTGCGCAAGTCTGATTTTAATGCACGGCTTGTAAGGCTGGAAGGAGATAATTTTTTGCGTACCTTGCGGGAGAAGCTCAACTGGGGAGCAGATTCCCGAAATTAATTTTGGCAACTCTCATCGTTGTCATTTTGAGGCATTTTTTTTGCATTTGTTTACTAAAATCATGGTACTATCTTCTACCGAAGCGCTTATGAAATTACGCCTTCTACGTTTTTTGTTTGCTCTTTCAGTAGTAGTAATTGGGGGAACCTGCCAAAAAGCGCAAGCGCAGTTGTTCGAAAAGAGAGAAAACCCAAAGTTTAAGCAAAATCCAAAGCACACCTGGTCTTGGTTCAACCGCAAAAAATACTGGAGTATCGGAGGAAGTATAGGAGCAATGAACTATTTCGGCGATATTGTGCCGCAGCCTTATTTTACGAGCATGGATTTGGGCTATACTCGTCCCCATATTGCTTTACATGCTGTCAAGCGCTATCGACCTAATTTTAGTGTGCGCTATGCATTGTCATGGGGGAGAGTAAAAGGCGATGATACGGTAGCAGTAGAGCAAGACAAACGTCGCTGGGAACACAACCAGTTTCGCTACATCCGAAACTTGCGCTTTCGCAATGACATTCTTGAACTTTCTGCTGTGGGCATATGGGATTTTATAGGCAATCGCGGCACTTTCTACCAGCGTCCTAAAAGAGTAATTCCCTATCTAGTGGGAGGTATTGCCATATTTAGACACAATCCAAAAGCGCCTTCTCCTGCAGAATTCGGTGGACACTGGGTAGCCTTACAACCCTTAGGAACAGAAGGACAAGGCCACGACGAAAAATATGGGAGAAAATACTCTCGTTGGCAAATTGGTATTCCAATGGGCTTTGGTATGCGCTACCGCATTGCAACCCGTTGGGATATCGCCTTTGAAATCTCCTACCGCAAATTATTCACTGACTACATAGATGACGTAAGCCGCAAATACGTAGACTTAGGCGTATTTGGCGATAACGATCTGGCTCGCGCCATGTCGGACCGCTCCTTGGAAGGAGGAAGAAGAATTGACCAATTAGGACTTACCTTCCGACCAGAGTACTATACCTATGTAGGAGTAGATGGCAGGGTTTATAGAACTTTAGTAGGGTTTGGCAACGAGCAATTTGAGGATAACATTCGCGGAAATTATCGCGATAAAGATGTGCTCATCACCGCTGGTATTCATGTGAATTATATTATACCCGGTCAAGTTCGCTGCCCAGAACCATTTAAGAAGCGCTTCCGCAGACATCGCTTGTAATGGTGGAGATAAAATCAATTCTTTCAAAAGCGCGCAAAAAATACCGCGCGCTTAATTTTTTTATAAAAAGTACTTTGCCAGCTTAAACAAAAAGCCTTCGCCGTTGTTCATCTCCTCATTTAAAATTGGTCTTGAAGACCCACTTTTACCTATCTTCTTGTCCTTGCAAACAACGCCTTAAATATAATTTGGCACACGCTATGGCAAAAATATTTTTCTACTGCGCATTTCCCATTCCAAACGGAAGAGCTATAAAAACTTAATTTTTTCGCCGTTGGGAGAGTTTCTGTATCAGCCTGCTTTAGGTAAAATTTTGGCTATAAGCGCTGCCTTAGGAATAAACCATTTTTTGGCTATTTGCCATAGTTGCAAAGCAATGGCGCGGGCAGTTACTTTGCCCAAAAAACGAATGTACAATGCCGAAGCGATAGGAAAAAAAAGTAGGAACCATTCCCCAAGTAACAAAGCCCGATAAAGTGGATAAATATTCACAATCCCTATAAAGCCGCTTATAGAATTTTGCCAAAACGCAATTTGCCGCTCTATGGCATGGAAGTAGTTGGCTATTTCTTCAAAGTGAATTTGGAGATACTTTTGATAACAAGCGTGCCAGTGGGGATTTTGGCACAAGTCATGCCATTGATGTTGAGCGTAATAGCCTGCCGGATCGGGGATAAACACAACAATATCGCCAAAGCTGATCACAGTTTTAAAAGTAAAAGACGCCTTGCCAAAAACAAAAGATGTTTCTACTACGTGCCCGCCATTTTTGAGCAAACTGCGGGCAAACTGCAATCCCTTCACTGGAACGAAGGTCCAATTAACTGTCTTTTTCCATAGCAAGGCAATAGAGTGGAGGGTCATTATTTTCTATTTCTTGTAAAAATTTGGTTGAACGATTTGCCAGCAAGATTCATTACAGTGCTAAACAGAGTATTCCAAAATTGAGTAGAAAGGCTGATGGCGCGGTTGTGAACATTCATGACTACTTCCTTGATATTATCAGGCATGTTAATGTATTGAGGAGTGATATAAGAAGTAATATCGCCCTCTACTTGAATGACGGTCTGCAGCACGATTTGTTCCGTGCCAATTTGGTAGGCTTTGTAAATCATTGCTAGCATATCGGGCAAGAAAGGCAAATCATCGGCAGCGTTTAGATGCATCCAGTCTAGGTCGTTGTTCCAATGGGCAGTTTCCTGATGAGACCTGAAAGGAATGCACTCTAAAGGCAACTCGCCGCGTTGATAGCGCAAATAGTTAAAATGTTCCTTATCCACATAGTGAATTTGTTTGGCGGGTTCTTCGTGCTCATTGCTTTGCATGAGGGTATCAGGGGCTAGATCGCGGCGAAAAAGTTTGAAAATGCCAATGACATTATAACTTTGGTTGCAGATCCGCTGCAAAATTTTTTGTCGGCTGTTGAGAACATTAAGGCGAAGGGGGTCGGTCTCGTTTTTAATAGCCTGTTCAAGCTGCTCAATTCCTTTGGATGCCATCAAAGCAATTTCTTTGAAGGAAAATTCTCCTCCGAATTGCCAACGCAACACCTTGGGAGCATCTGCGGCAGTGAGTTGAGGATCGTCAGCTGATTTGGCAATGCCATAGTCAATTAATGTTTCTCGGTACATATCTGCCAGTTTGCGCAACAGAACGCGTTTGTTACTAGGTATTTTTTCGGCAGACATGTTCTGTTTAATAATAGTGTTGATTTCCAGCCGCAGTAGGTCGGAAGCAAGATTGCGAATAAAGTCGTTCATTGGTTTGGCTAAGGATTGGCAAAAGGATTGCTCACCTCTTCTTTCGGCGTGATGACGAAACTAGGATTGTTATCTGTTACCATTTCGTTGCTAAATCCAGTGCCAAAATTAGTACTGGTGGGCAGTCCTGGAGTTTCTGCAGTAGCAGGGGCATATACAGGCGGCGGCAGGTTAATGGTAAGCGGTTGGTTGCCCTGCAGTTGCCAGTACATATTGACCAATGAAAGCAGTGTAGCAATGTTGTTTTGAACAATTTGGTAGCCATGGGCTTCTTTTTCCTTGTGAAATTGCCGCACCCAGTCATAGCGCGCAGTGGTAAGCTCTTCGCTAATGCGCACTGTGATATCTCCCAATAGCATATTAATGCGGCTTTCCATGACTAAGTAATTATTGCTGGCAAATTGCACGTTTTCTTGCGAATCAATTTTGAAATCCCCTACGATGGTTTTGATGTCTAGGGTTGTCATGCGGGTAAGGCTTTCTTTGATGCGCTCCAAGAAGCTGTTAAATTGGGAATCCATACAATCAATCAGTTTAAAGTTTGGGCTTACAAGTTAGCGAAAAATCCTTTTTTAGCGCAATTTCAGCAAATCGGACCAGCATCTGAACCATTTCTTTCATATCAGCTATGCCTGTTTGTTGGTTATGCTGCCAGCAAAAATGCGTCTGGCTAGCTTGGCTAATGCGCCATGAAGCACCTTGAGTAGGTTGCAAAGAAAGATGGCGTTTTGCCAGAGCTCTTGCAAGCCATTGCAAATGCATGGAAGAAAGATTTGTTTCCACTGGTAAAGGAATCAAATTCCCAGTAAGGGCAAAAGAAAAATGCCCTGAAGCAAGGTCAAAATGTACGTGTGAGCCTGCAAAAATGCGGTGAATCACTCCTTCTAGCGCCAATTGCTCAGGCAAGCCAACATGGAGATGGTGGTGTTGGTCAATGACCCAGGTAATATCCGCCATGTGTAAAGCTATTTCTATGTGATGCAAGCTCATCACAATTGCTTTTTGATAGCTGTGGGCATAAGTGCGCAAATTGTTTATGAGAATTGCGCTATTGGCTAAATCCAAATGAGAAAGGGGTTCATCAAGCAGCAACAAAGGCGTATTTTGGGCGATGGCTCTGGCAAGAGATAGTTTTTGTCGCTGCCCATCGCTGAGTTCTTCAAGGCGGGCGTGTTGTAATTCCGTAGCGCATGTTATTTCTAACGCCTGTGCTATTAGTTGACGGTCGTGTTTGGTAAGGCGTCCAGTCCAACTCGTGTAAGGTGTTCTGCCTAGAGCTACCAGTTCGTAGCCTGTCATAAAAGGAGCATAAATAGGCTCGGGAAGCATTACTGAGACGCGTTGAGCTAGCCAATGGATGCTAGTGCGGGAGTGAATGGCTTCTCCTGTAATAAAGATGCTACCACTTAGCGGAGGGTGCAATCCAGCTAGCGTTTTGATAAGGGTAGATTTTCCGCTGCCGTTTCGCCCTAGCAGCGCAGTCACCGTAGCGGGAAATAAACTAAGTTCAAGGGCTTGCATAATAGGCTTAGCTCGGTAGCCAATGCTCAACTGATGAGTTTGCAATAAGGGTAGCATCATGGCTTTTGACTTAACCAATTAAACAACAATGCATAAAAAGCTAGCTCTTGGTGTTTCACTTTTGGAAAATGCCAAAAAGGCAAAATTTTTGCCGATAAGGGTGGATTTTCCCTCATCGGCATAGCTTACATCAAAGAGATGTGAATTATCTAATTTCGAAATTGTAATCGTCCATCACCTGCTGGTTTTGGTAAGTTACTCGGAAAGTGTATTTTCCAGCCTCTAGGCGCGGTCTAATTTCAAATTCTCGGGTTACGGTTCCATTAGCTGCTGGAGTAACTGGAATATTAATGAATCGGTACGGCTGACCGTTGCGGTAAAGAGTGATGTAAAGGGTTCTGTCGGCGCCTTCGTCGAACATTTGGTCGCCAGCGCGGAAGGTAACGGTAATTTTTTCTACGCGGGAAGCATTGTGAGTTTGCCCTTTGAGCTCCACCTCGTAGTCGCGTCCTAGTCCACGGCGGAAGAGGTATTTGGCTCTAAAGTCCACTACGCGCTTGGCGATAGAGGTAGCATTGCGCGCTTGCATTTTTCGGATTTGCTCTTCTTGCTGTTTAATAATGGATTCAGCAGCTGCTAGGGCATCGCGCAGTTTTTCATTTTCTGCAATAACGCTATCCAGTTTGCGCAAAATAGCTGTCTGTTCTTGGTAGAGTTGGTCAAAGCGTGCTTTTTCGGCTTTAAGGGCTTCCAGTTCCTTTTGAGCTCCTTTGAAGAGTCTAATGGTTTTGGCTAGTTGAGCGCTCAAGCTGCGATTTTTTTTCATTGCCTCATCCAAGTCAGCTTTAGTTTTGGCTAGCTGGCTTTTCAAGTCGCCTATGTAGGCACTTGTGTTGCGGTCGCGCAGGGCAATGATGTTATTTAAACGCCGCTCGTAGTCTGTTTTAGTAGCTTTAATTTGGTCTAGCTTGGCGGTAGTTTCACTTACTTTTCCCGAAAGGGAGGCGCGAAGGGTTTTAATAGATTCGGCTGTCTGAAGTAACTCCATGCGAATGGAATCAACATTGGGATAAGGCACTCCACTTTGAATATGGCTAATTTCAGCTTCGTAGCGGGTGGCTAGTTCATCTAGCTCGGCTCGAAGCTCGCGAAGAGCTTTCTGCTCCCGTTCTGTGTTAGTGCGATTGACCCAAATAGCCCCAGCAATAAGGGTAGTAGCCAGCAAAATAGCAATTACGGCTGCTATGGTTCCTTTGTTATTCATAAGCAAAAAGGTTTAGGAAGACAACTGCAATCATTTCTTTAAGTAAAGGTACGTATCGAATTCATTTACAGAAAGAAATACTCCAGCGAAAGTAAAGAAAAATTTTTGCTTTCAAAGAATTGCAGGCTAGGTTTTCGACTAAATTTTTTTTTGCAATAACTTTGCAAGTTACAGGTGGTGTTATTTTCCGACTTTGGAGGAGATGCACTATCTGCCAACAGTAGCAAATGTTCAACATAAAATTTTGAAGTACCTTGGCTAAGCTCATCAACGGAAGAATTAGCTTTTCTTCCATTAACCACCATTTAGAGTATCCAGATTTTCTCGATGTCCAGCTACAATCGTTCAAGAACTTCTTCCAGCTGGAAACGCCTGCGGAGAAACGCCAACACGAAGGACTGTTTAAAGTATTCAAGGAAAACTTTCCCATTACTGATTCGAGGGAAAACTTCGTGTTGGAGTTCGTGGATTACATGATCGACCCGCCTAAGTATTCCATTGATGAATGCATAGACCGAGGCTTAACTTATAGCGTACCACTAAAAGCCAAACTGCGCCTTTCTTGCAATGATAAAAACAATGAAGATTTTGAAACTATTGAACAAGAAGTATTTTTAGGCAACATTCCCTACATGACCCCTAGGGGATCATTCATCATCAACGGGGCTGAAAGGGTAATTGTGTCGCAGTTACATCGCTCTCCAGGAGTGTTTTTTGCCCAAAGCAGGCATACAAATGGCACCAAGCTTTACTCAGCGCGCATCATTCCTTTCAAAGGTTCCTGGATTGAGTTTGCCACCGACGTAAACAACGTCATGTATGCCTACATCGACCGAAAGAAAAAATTTCCAGTAACTACCTTACTTCGGGCTATTGGCTATAGTTCAGACAAGGAAATTTTAGAAATATTTGGTCTGTCGGAGGAAATACCTGCCACACGGGAAAGTCTTCAAAAAGCAGTAGGGCGCAAACTAGCAGCCAGAGTGCTAAAAAAATGGTACGAAGACTTCACCGACGAAGAAACCGATGAGCTGCACAACATTCAGCGCCATGAAGTAGTTCTTGACCGCGAACACGTCCTGCAAGAAGAAGACATCGACGCAATTCTGGAATTAGGAGTCTCGTCAGTAATTTTGGAGCGGGAGGATGTAAACGCTTCCGAGTATGCTATCATATACAACACGCTTCAAAAAGACACTTCTAATTCTGAAAAAGAAGCCGTAGAGCAAATCTATCGGCAGTTGCGCAACACAGAGCCTCCCGATGAAATAACAGCCCGAGAAGTTATCCAAAGCCTATTTTTCAGTGACAAGCGCTACGATCTGGGTGAGGTTGGGCGCTATCGCATTAACAAAAAGCTCAACCTCAACACTAGCATCGATGTGCGCGTATTGACCAAGGAAGACATTATCGAGATTATTAAATATCTGATTACCTTAATTAACTCGCGGGCTGTAGTAGATGACATAGACCACCTCAGCAATAGACGAGTACGCACGGTAGGAGAGCAACTCTATGCCCAATTTGGCGTCGGACTAGCTCGCATGGCTCGTACTATTAAGGAGCGCATGAACGTACGCGATAACGAGGACTTCAAGCCCATTGACTTGATTAACTCTCGAACACTTTCTTCCGTAATCAATTCCTTCTTTGGTACTAACCAGTTGAGCCAGTTCATGGACCAAACCAATCCATTGGCAGAAATTACCCATAAGCGGCGCATGTCCGCTCTTGGTCCAGGAGGTTTGAGCCGTGAGCGCGCTGGCTTTGAAGTTCGCGACGTACACTACACCCACTACGGACGCCTCTGCACTATTGAAACCCCAGAAGGTCCTAACATCGGGCTTATTTCTTCCTTGTGCGTGCACGCCAAAGTCAATTTCATGGGCTTTATTGAAACACCTTACCGCCGCGTCATCAACGGCAAGGTGGATTTAGATGACAACAACGTTGTGTATCTCACTGCGGAGGAAGAGGATAAACATTATATTGCCCAAGCTAATGCCCCTGTCAATGAAAAGGGAGAATTTTTAGTAGACAAAGTAAAAGCGCGCTACCAAGGCGATTTCCCCATCGTGGAACCCCACGAACTTTCCTACATGGACGTAGCACCCAACCAGATTGTATCGGTGGCAGCTTCCTTGATTCCTTTCCTGGAGCATAACGATGCTAACCGTGCCTTGATGGGCTCCAACATGCAACGGCAAGCAGTGCCTTTGCTGTGCCCTGAAGCTCCTATCGTAGGTACAGGATTGGAAAGAAGGGTAGCTATCGACTCTCGAACTCTTATCGTTGCTGAAGGAGATGGCACAGTAGAGTACGTTGATGCTAACAAAATCGTCATCCGCTACGACCTTTCTGAGGATGACCTACTAGTAAGTTTCGATGGCAACCTAACCACTTACAAGCTAACCAAATTTCGCCGCACCAACCAAGATACCTGTATTAACTTAAGACCAATTGTCAAAAAAGGCGACCGCGTTACCAAAGGACAAGTTCTATGTGAAGGCTATGCCACTGCTAACGGCGAGTTAGCCCTAGGACGCAATCTAAAAGTAGCCTTCATGCCCTGGCAAGGCTACAACTTCGAAGACGCCATCGTTATTTCCGAACGCGTGGTGCGAGACGACATTTTCACCTCCATCCACATTGAGGAGTTCGAACTAGAAGTGCGCGATACCAAGCGCGGCGAAGAAGAATTGACTTCCGAAATTCCCAACGTAAGCGAAGAGGCTGTGAAAAACCTAGATGAAAATGGCATCATTCGCGTAGGGGCAGAGGTAAAAGAAGGTGATATTTTAATCGGCAAGATTACTCCTAAGGGCGAAACCGATCCTACTCCAGAGGAGAAACTCTTGCGAGCCATCTTCGGCGATAAGGCAGGAGATGTAAAAGATGCCTCCTTAAAAGCACCTCCCTCTATGCGCGGCGTCGTTATCGATACCAAATTGTTTAGCCGACCTAGAAAAGATAAAGACCTGCGCGTGCGCATGAAACGCGAAGTAGAAGCCTTAAAAAATCGCTACAGCAAACAACTCCTCGAATTGCGCGCCCAAATGATTGAAAAAATGCTTCGCCTGTTGGAAGGCAAAGTAAGCAAAGGTGTTTACCACAAGTTTGGCGATGAAATCCTTCCTAAAGGAGTCAAATTCAGCAAAGCCAATATTGAAAACAACCTCTTTCCGCTGAAGAACGTCTATCGCGACGAAAGCAATTACAATGTACCCGAAGAAGCCAACTTAATCGCCGATATTAACCTCGATGGCTGGACCGACGACGAGCATACCAACCAACTCGTTGCTAAGTTGGTAAAAAACTACAACATAAAGCGCAACGAGATCACAGGCACTTTTAAACGCGAGCGCTTTGCCCTAGAGGTGGGCGATGAACTTCCTGCAGGCATTATACAACTGGCTAAAGTATATGTAGCCAAAAAACGCAAGCTAAAGGTAGGCGACAAAATGGCAGGACGCCACGGAAATAAAGGCGTAGTAGCCAAGATTGTGCGCGAAGAGGATATGCCTTTCTTAGAGGACGGTACGCCAGTGGATATTGTACTCAACCCCTTAGGCGTTCCTTCGCGTATGAACATCGGTCAACTCTATGAAACTGCCCTAGGATGGGCAGGCGCTGTTCTAGGACGCAAATACGCCACTCCTATTTTTGACGGTGCCACTGAAGAAGACGTACTCAAGGAGATGGCAGAAGCAGGCTTACCTCCATGGGGACGCACTACCCTCTACGATGGACTTACAGGCGAACCATTTGACCAAAAAGTAACTGTAGGAGTCATTTACATGCTCAAGCTCGGTCACTTGGTAGATGACAAGATGCACGCTCGCTCCATTGGACCTTACTCGCTCATCACTCAGCAGCCTCTCGGTGGAAAGGCACAATTTGGTGGTCAGCGCTTTGGAGAAATGGAAGTATGGGCACTGGAAGCCTTCGGCGCTGCCCATATTCTCCAAGAAATCCTCACCATCAAATCCGATGACGTAATAGGGCGCGCTAAGGCTTATGAGTGCATCGTAAAAGGCGAAAATATGTCTAAGCCTAATATTCCAGAGTCGTTTAATGTGCTTATTCACGAGTTGCGCGGTCTAGCGTTAGAGGTTACTTTAGAGTAGTTCTTTTGCCAACTCAACTGTAAAGCCTTCTCTTTTCACAAGAGAAGGCTTTTAAATTTTTCTTCAGAGCCAAGCAAATGACCAGCAACAATTACTTTTTCAAAAAAAACTTATCCAAAGTGTGGCTTTCAGTCGAGTGTTGGAGAATATTTCCGTGCCGTGAGTTGCTTTGTTTTCTTTTAAATTGCTAACTTGAACTGTTAAAGTACTCCTGATGGAACTTAATCTGCCTCGCACCATCCGCGCATGGTGCTTTTTTGACTGGGCAAACTCGGCTTATTCGCTAGTGATTACTACTGCTGTATTTCCCCTATACTACAGCGCTGCAACAGAGCAAGCCTTTGGAGATCGAATAGTAGAATTTTTTGGGATAAAAGTTGATAAAAATGCACTCTACTCATATGCCATTTCCTTTTCTTTTTTGCTGATTGCAGCACTCTCTCCCATCCTTTCTGGTATTGCTGACTATGGAGGAACAAAAAAGCGATTCATGCAGCTATTTACTTTACTGGGAGCCTTTTCATGCGCGGTGTTATTTTTCTTCACAGGAAAAAACATCGAACTGGGAATTATTGCCGCTGTGCTAGCCAGTGTGGGCTACTCAGGGGGAATTGTATTTTACAACGCTTTCTTACCTGAAATTGCCACTGCTGACCAATTTGACCGCATCAGTGCCCAAGGATTTTCCTACGGCTATATAGGCAGTGTAATTCTGCTGATTATTAGCCTTGCCATGATACAACAGCCCAGTTGGTTTGGATTACCTGATGCGTTTTGGGCTACGCGCCTTTCCTTTTTGATGGTGGCTCTGTGGTGGATAGGCTTTTCGCAAATTACTTTTGCCGCCCTGCAGGAACGCAAAAAACATCGCCTTGGCCAAAACTTACTGGTAAGAGGTTTCAGAGAGCTTAAAAAAGTGTGGAAAAGTCTGCAACACCATCGCTATACGCGCATTTTTCTGTTGGCGTTTTTTCTTTTCAACACGGGGGTACAAACTACTATTTATCTGGCAAGCCTTTTTGGCAGCAGTGAACTGAAACTGAAAGCTGAACAACTCATCATCACTATTTTGCTTTTGCAGGTAATAGCCGTGGTGGGTGCTACACTATTTGCTCGCCTTTCTGATGTCAGAGGAAATCGCTTTGCTTTAAGTGTGATATTAATAATCTGGATAGCAGTTTGTTTATCGGCGTATTTTGTATATGATGCCATTGGCTTTTACATTCTAGCAGGTGCGGTGGGTATGGTCATGGGAGGGGTTCAATCCCTTTCCAGAGCTACTTATAGCAAACTGATTCCGCAAGGCACGCGCGACACTGCTTCCTTTTTCAGCTTTTACGACGTGCTTGACAAATGTTCCACTGTATTGGGTACTATGGTGTACGGAGCGGTGATACAACTTTCAGGAGGCTCTATGCGCAATAGTGCACTTGCACTTTCTTTCTTTTTCATCACTGGGCTGATTACCTTGCAACAAGTGCGCATACCTCCCCTGCCCAAGACACATGTATCATAGCACGATGTTTGTACAAAGGCTTGCAAACCTTCCTATTACCATGAACAAGATTGCTTTTGTTGCATTGCTTGTTTTAATACTTTCTGGAAAAGCACGCGCCCAAGAAGAGGTAACAGAAACCTATCCAGACTTTTCCATTAAAGCCAAAGGCATGTTAATCAACGGCAAAAAACATGGGTATTGGTACTTTTACCATCCCAATGGCAACATGAGCGCTATTGAAAATTATCAAGATGGCTTGCTCAATGGCATTGCCAAATATTACGACCTCAATGGTCAGCTAGAGCGCAAAGAGTACTGGCAAAATGGCGTGCAAACTGATTCAGCGGTTTTTTACTATCCCGGTCAGCGCATTCGCAAACACGGCATGTTCAAGGATGGGCTCTATGAAGGGCTATGGATCCATTACAACCCTGATGGTTCACTGCGCCAGAAAGGATATTACCATCGCGGATTGCCTCATGGAGAGTGGGAAATTTACAACGAAAAGGGTCAACTCATGCAAAAGGGCAGCTACCGCAATGGCAAAGAAGATGGACTATGGCAATTTTTTTATCCCGATGGCAAATTAGAATACGAAGGGTACTTTTCTGAAGGCAAAAAAGTTGGCGAGTGGTATCGCTACACACCCGCCGGTAAGAAAAAGCCTTATAATTACCGAAAAGAAAATCCACCTACCCACTAACTATAGCATCTACACGAGCCGATTATTTTCATCGGGAAAAACAATAGCAGGCTTAAAATTGACCGCCTCCTGTGCGTCCATGATAGCATAAGCTAAGATAATGATGATATCTCCCACTTGTACGCGGCGAGCAGCGGCTCCGTTTAGACAAATAACTCCCGAGCCGCGCTCTCCAGGAATGACATAAGTCTCAAACCGCTCTCCATTGTTGTTATTGACTACTTGCACCTTTTCACCTGCAACTAAATTGGCAGCCTCCATTAAATCTTGGTCAATGGTAATGCTACCCACATAGTTAAGTTCAGCTTGCGTTACTTTTACGCGATGTATTTTGGATTTCAGTACGTGGATAAGCATGTGTATTTTGAAAGGTTAAAGGTTGAGAAATATTTGCGCCAGCTCTATTCTACTGCAAAACTATTCCACATTAGGCAAAGGTAAAAAGCAGGTTATCTATCAAGCGAACGCCCTCTATTGAGGCAGCAATGCAGAGCACGTATTCACTATTTGGCTGAGGATGACTCACTTCCATTAAAGTTTGGCTATCAGCTAGCGTTAAGTAGTTCACCTGAAACCAGCCAGTGCTGTTGAGCTTGTCGCTTATGTGGCTACAAACTTGTTTGGGTGATTCTCCTTGCAAAATTCGTTGTTTGGCTTCTTGCAAAGCCTGATAAAGAGCAGGGGCTTGCTTGCGCCCTTGAGGACTTAAACGCATATTCCGCGAGGAAAGCGCAAGCCCATCCGCCTGGCGCACAATGGGGCAGCACACTAGCTCTATGGGATAGGAAAGATCTTCTACTAAGCGCTTGATAATCAAATATTGCTGAAAATCTTTTTGACCAAAATAAGCACGCGTCGGCTCTACTATGTTAAACAATTTGCTCACCACAATTCCAACTCCGTTAAAATGCCCAGGTCGGTGGGCTCCCTCCATCACTTCTTCCAAAGCACCAAAATAAAGACGCATGCGAACAGGTGCGGGATACATTTCCTTTTCATCAGGCATAAAAACTACTTCACAACCAGCGGCTTTTAGTAAAGTAAGGTCTTCTTCAGGGGTGCGCGGATAGTTTTTCAAGTCCTGTGCATCGTTAAATTGAATGGGATTGACGAAAATGCTACAAACGGTAAGTTGATTTTCAGCTTTGGATCTTTCTACCAGTGAGAGATGGCCGGCGTGTAAAGCCCCCATCGTAGGCACCAAGCCTATTGAAAGATTGCCAACACTGCCGCGCCAGGCTCTCAAATCACTGACCTTATGGTAAACTTTCATGGAACACCCTTAGAGTTACCAGTAAGCTAGTTTAACATCACTCGAAAACAGGTTCCCCATCGGCTTTGTTTGCCTTTGGGGCAATAAATGCTAGTAAACTTATCCCTTCCCAGAGGCGAACTATTCCAGCGCAATTATACAATAAACCAGCTAGTTGTGTCATGTTTGACAGAGTTTTTGTAATTTTGCGGCAGCAATAACTTTTCATTTTCAAATCTGCCTCTTGCTATGTCGAAGATCAAAATCCTGTATGTATCTAGCGAAATCTATCCTTTTCTGAGAACTTCAGCAGTTGCAGAGTATGTGCGCAAGTTGCCTCAGGCAATGCATGAACGGGGAATGGAAATCAGAATTTTAGTGCCGCGCTTTGGTTTGATTAATGAACGCAAAAACCGCCTTCATGAAGTAGTAAGGTTATCAGGTATTAACATTGCTGTAGGAGATGAGGAAAAACCTTTAACCATCAAAGTGGCTTCGGTGCCCAACGCAAGATTACAGGTGTATTTCATCGACAATGATGACTACTTCCAACGCAAACACGTCTTTACTGACAAAGACAATCGCTTCTATGCCGATAATGACGAGCGCGCTGTATTTTTCTGCAAAGGAGTAATAGAAACAGTTAAAAAACTCGGCTGGGCTCCCGATATTGTCCACTGTAACGACTGGATGACTAGCCTCATTCCGTTGTACTTAAAAACCGCCTACCGCAACGATCCCATGTTCAAAGATGCAAAAACGGTATTTACAGTGTATAACAGTAAATTTGATTATCAATTTGACGAGTCCTTAGTCCAAAAAGTAAAAATGACTAATATCGATGATGAAGCGCTGAAGACCTTGCATCCCTTTGACTACTCAGGGTTTATCCGTACTGCTGCTCGATATTCCGATACAGTAGTAACCGCTGACCCCAACGTAACCAAAATAGTACCCGACTTAGAAGCCATCTCAGGTAAACCCGTTCCAACCATAGAAGATTCTGCCGAGTCATTTACAGAAGCTTATTACAACCTCTACCATGAGCTATTAAATTGCTCAACCGCGAACTAGGCATATCTTTGCGGGCATTTGAGGACTAGGATAGAGGTCTGTTATGTTTTCCCTAAAACGGCAGGGCAATATTGCTTTTCTCATCGCTGTTGGGCTATTGCTTGTGGCATGCGATGAAAGTTTCGACCTTACTCTAAATATACGCCAAACCGAACTCATTAGCACCTTCTACACCGATACCTTAACACTTCGCACGGGGATTCAGTATCTCGATTCTGTACAAACTAATAACTTTATCTTAGTAGGTAGTGTCTCTGACGAGGAAGTAGGCACCCTGCGCGCCGAGTCATTCTTCAAAGTACTTTTACCACGCCAAAACTTGCGCTTTACAACTGAAGAAAGCAATACCGTCATTTTTGATTCTCTAGTGCTGATTTTGAACTATAACTATCAATATGGAGACACCACTGCTGCCCAAACAATTGTAGTAAATCGGCTAACAGTAGCACCCGACACAGCACGCAAATACTACTCTTTCGACAAGTTGCCTTACGGAGAAGAAGTAGGACGCCTCCATTACAAGCTGCCGCGCAACCCGAATGTAATGCGCATTAAACTTAGTGATGCTCTGGGACGGGAAATCATTTCCAAAGAAGGGAAAGCAGAACTCCAAAACCAAACCAACTTTGAACAGTATTTCAAAGGCTTGCGCTTGGCTGCAGAAGGACCAGACAAAGCCGCCATTTTTGGATTTGACCTGCTTCAGTCCCGCATGACTTTGTACTTTCGCAACAACCCTGCAGATACAGTCTCCCGCTTTCACAACTTTTTCTTTTACAACCCTGGACGAGATCCCTTTAGCCAACTCACCCTAAGTGAGGGAAGTGCTTTTGCACACCTGCAACCTAACTACCAAAAAGGACAACTGTTTGCTAGTTTGCCGTCAGTGCGCTACATACCTACTCGCCGCGTAGGCAACTTAGGCTACGTACATACAGGTATGCAAATAGCCACACGGATTGAGTTTCCTTACTTGCAGTCCTTGCAAAAGCCTGGCAAACGCATTCTAATTAATCGCGCTTTGCTTTCTTTCCAACCCTCTGCAAAGAATTTTGAAGCGCCCTGGAGGCAAATCAACGCTCCTCCGCCGACAACAGTTATCCTCGGCATTGCCGACCAAGAAGGACGCCTTGTCCGAAATGCAGCAGGCAACCCCTTGTTTGTCCCCGAAGAAACAAACCGAAATTTGCGCTTGGAAAGAAGTTATATCGCTTCGGGAAGAACTTACCCCGATTTAGATATTACTACCTACTTACAAAACGCATTGGATAGCAAGACTCCCAATTACGGAATTTTACTTATGAATTTGCTCAACACCGCTCCTGCTAATTTACTTGTTATAGGAGATCAACAAGCCATAATACCCACTGAGCGCCTTCGACTGATTTTGTTTTATACTGAACTTTCTCAGCAGTAGATGAGGTTTCTTGTAATGCGAACTTAAAATGAGTATGAAGTTATCTGCCTTCAAGTTTGATCTGCCCGATGATGCCATAGCCAAATATCCCGCAGAAACCCGCGACGAATCGCGATTGATGGTAGTGCATCGCAAAACGGGAAACATAGAGCATCGCATATTTAAGGAGATCATAGACTACTTCGAGGAAGGGGATGTGATAGTAGTAAATAACACTAAGGTATTTCCTGCACGGCTGTACGGCAATAAAGAAAAGACAGGAGCTAAAATTGAAGTATTTCTACTGCGCGAACTCAACCCAGAAGCGCGCTTGTGGGACGTGCTAGTCGATCCAGCGCGTAAAATTCGCGTCGGTAATAAACTCTACTTCGGCGAAGGTGAATTAGTAGCCGAAGTAATTGACAATACCACTTCCCGAGGACGCACTATTCGTTTTCTTTATGATGGTCCTGTAGAAGATTTCTACAAAACCATTCACCAATTAGGAGAAATGCCCGTGCCACGCGATATAGGAAGAGGTAACGAACCTATTGACAACGAGCGTTTTCAAACTATTTTTGCTCAACACGTAGGAGCCGTAGCGGCTCCTACGGCAGGGTTGCATTTTACTCCACATCTGGTAAGAAGGCTCCAACTTAAAGGTGTTTGTATAGAGCCCATCACGCTTCATGTAGGGCTGGGTACTTTTCGCGAAGTAGATGTAGAAGACCTTACCAAGCACAAAACCGACTCAGAACCCTATGAAGTGCCAGAGCAAACCGCACAAGTAGTAAACGAAGCATTAGAAAATCGCCGCAAAGTTTGCGCCGTGGGCATTACTTCTCTGCGCACCCTGGAAACTTCTGTTTCTGCCCGAGGTAAGCTCAAGGCCAGCAAAGGTTGGACAGACAAATTTATTTTTCCACCTTATGAATTTAAAATCTGTTCTGCATTGGTTACTAATTTCCACAAACCCATGTCCACCTTACTAATGGCTACCTGTGCCTTCGGTGGTTATGAACTAATTATGCATGCTTACGAAGTTGCCATCAAAGAGCGATATAGATTTCTAACCTACGGCGATGCAATGCTCATCCTTTAATGAAACTTTATTCAACTTGATTGCGTATATTTCTCGTATTGGATCTCTAACTAAACTATTTACCCATATGCGCAAACTAGAAAGTAATTTACTGGCCCTTATGGCAGGTGTTGCTATTGGTGCACTAGCAGGGGTGCTGTTTGCTCCCGACAAAGGCGAAAAAACCAGAGAACGCATTGCAGATACTTCAGCACGCTTGCGGAAAGACTTAGAAGAAAAAGCTTCTGAACTCAAAAAGGAAATTACCCGCAAATCTGCTGAGCTAAAAAAAGAATTAGAAGAACAAATAGAAACAAGCAAAAGTAAACTCACCAAGTTTGCGGAGCAGTTAATTGCCAGTGCCAAAGAAGCCATTTCTAACGGCAAAAAGCCTGAAGTTCCACAGAAAACAGAAGCGTAAGAAATTTCCTTCTTTAGGCAACACATCAAGCCCTGAGGCAGTATGCCTTTTTTCAGGGCTCTTGTTTTTTTAAAGCATGCCTAGATTTTAAGGGCAAAAACTATGAACAAAATAGTTGGATAAAAAACAGCATGTTGAGCAAAAGGTAGAGCCAAGCCCCGCTTGGCTTAAGCTTGTCCAATCCGCTGCTGCATTCATCTAAATTTGCTTTCATGAATACGCATCTGACAAAATGCGACTTTATAAAAACTAGGCAACTACTACTCAGGCATTTTCACTTGTCAAGTGTTTTTTATACTTTCATCTTTTTCACTTTGCTGCTATCATTCACCGCTCCTACTTTCAGCAGGCAAGGCAAGAGAGCAATTTATATAGCTTTTTATTAGTGCAAATTGTTCTATATTAGCCTGCCAAACATGGAAAGCATGTTCTGATGATACAAGACAGGAAACCAACACTCAGCTTTTTCCAAATTTGGAATATGAGTTTTGGCTTTTTGGGAATTCAATTTGGTTGGGCACTTCAAATGGCAAACATGAGCGCCATTTATGAGTATTTAGGAGCTCAACCAGAAAATATTCCCTTACTGTGGTTAGCCGCTCCCCTTACTGGACTGATCGTACAGCCCATCGTTGGCTACCTTTCTGACCATACATGGACACCCTTAGGACGCCGCCGCCCTTTCTTTCTCATTGGTGCTGTTCTTTCCTCCGTTGCATTGGTACTGATGCCCCATTCTTCAGCCCTTTGGATGGCAGCCGGGTTGCTATGGATTTTAGACGCTTCCATTAACATCAGCATGGAACCTTTTCGCGCTTTCATAGCAGATTTACTACCCTCTTCCCAGCAAACAAAAGGCTACGCCATGCAAAGTTTTTTTATAGGATTAGGAGCAGTGATAGCTTCTGCCTTGCCTTGGATACTGGAAAACTGGGTAGGAATAAGCAATCAACCGCTATCTGATGGCATACCTCTCCCTGTACGGCTCTCCTTTTACTTAGGAGCATTTGCGTTTTTGACTGCTGTACTTTACACAGTGGTTACCACAAAGGAATATCCCCCTGACAATATGACTACCTTCAAAGAAAAAAAAGCCGCCAAAAAAGGGATATTTCACGGAGCAAAAGAAATTTTTTACAATATCTTACACATGCCTTTTGTAATGCGCCAATTAGCATTAGTGCAGTTTTTTACCTGGCCAGGGTTGTTCTTGATGTGGTTTTATTTCTCGGTAGCAGTAGCTCGCCACGTGTTTGGTGCTAGTAGCACAGAATCTCCCCAGTATGCAGAAGGTGTTGCGTGGGCGGGAGTTTGTTTTGCATTCTATTCATTTATCACCTTTCTTTTTGCACCGTTGCTGCCATCAATAGCAGCTAAAATAAGCCGCAAGCTTACTCATGCTCTTTGTTTACTAGCAGGCGCCGCTGGACTTTGGTACGTTGGACTGGCTACTAATAAATATGAACTATTTATTTCTATGACAGGGGTCGGCATTGCATGGGCAAGTATTCTTTCTATGCCTTATGCCATGTTAGTACGTCACATTCCACAAGAAAAAACAGGGCTCTATATGGGCATTTTCAACTTTTTTATTGTACTGCCCGAAATTATGGCATCGCTGTTTTTCGGAAAAATTATGGAGCTTTTCCTCAACAACGACCGCCTAACTGCTGTTACTATAGGAGGAGGACTGTTAGCTATCGCTGCATTTATTACGCTAATGGTTAAAGATAATAAAACATAAAATGTTGATAGCCATAAGGCATAATAATTGTAATAAACTACGAAAGTTAAAGCCCCAAGTACTATGCGTTTTTTAAATAAAATTTACGTATTCTACCTTGCCATTGGCATGCTGCTTTCGGCTCTACCTGCAGCATGGTCGCAAAATGCTAACTCTTCAGTGGCTCAGGGTGCAACTATTACCGACTGGATCAACGACCCGCGCAAGTTGCCAGATATTTGGAAACAGCTCATTAAAAACCCCTTAGACTCTTCTCTATGGGCAGAGTACTATGGAAAGAGCTGGAAAGATATGACCATGAAAGATTTGGAAACTATTATCCTTTGGAAACAGCACCTCATGTTGCGCCATCTGGCTAATAATGAAAATATTATTGGGTTTGTTATTAAGCCAGAATTTCGCTCTCCCGATTTTTTCATCGATGAGTATGCTTTTTTGGAAATGATGGAAACTATCAAAAAAGCAAGAGAAGAAGCCAAAAAAGGCAAAACCCCTATTATCAGAGCAGAACTAGCGGGCATGGAAGCGATTATTTTGCAAGAAAATGAAGAACTTAAGCGTTTGAAGTCCAATCCTAAAGCTAACTTTGCGTTGATTGAGTCCCTCTACGAACAAATCTTCCGCGAGTTCAACATTAAGTATGTATATTACCATGAAAAACACCCCGATAACAAATACCCCCTTCTTAAATGGATAGAAGATCAAGAAATGGCTTTGCAAGAACTGAAAATGAAACAAATTGCAGAATTGCGCAGCAAGATCAAAAACTAAATATAACCTATGAACAACTTCAGACTAGTTTTACTGGCATTCATTTTTGCAATTAAGTCAACTTTTTCAGCTTTTAGCCAAGAGTTTAGTTACTACGGTGAAAAAATTACTGAAGAAGGTGCTATTCCTGCAAGCCAGCTTTTAGAGTTAATGAAGGACACCAACGAAGGCACTTTTAAAGTGAAAGGTACTATTTTGCAAACCTGTACCAAAAAGGGCTGTTGGATGTCTATTGATCTTGGGCAAGGAAGAAGCATGATTGTCCGCTTTAAAGATTACGGCTTCTTTGTTCCTAAAAGTGGAGTAGAAGGGTTGGAAGCTATTTTTGAAGGAGTAGCTCGCAAACAAATCCGTAGCGTAGAAGAACTGCGCCACTATGCCCATGATGCTGGCAAGAGTAAAGAAGAGATTGCGCAAATTACTCAACCTCGCCAAGAAATTATTTTTGAGGCAAGCGGAGTGATTATTAAGGGCTACAAAAGAAAAGAATGAAATTTTCTACATTTTTTCTGTTTTTCTCCTTGTTTATTTACTTGTCGGCTGTAGGATATGGATTTGTATATCCACAGCCGATTTTTGTGAGCGAGGATAGCCCACTAGCTTTACTCATGAGAAATATGTATGAAGAAGCAACTCTTATCCGCCAAGCCATCCTTGAGAAACGCTCCCCCAAAGACGTTAGAAAGCAATTTAAAGCTATTTACACTGCTACCCCTACCGATCCCCAAGTACATGACGAAAATTTTATTCCTTTTAGCGATAATTTTTTAACAGCTTTGGATCAAATTTACAACAATGAAGACAGCGCGGTAGAAAATTTTAATGCAATGGTAGCATCTTGCGTTGCCTGCCATCGGCATTATTGTCCTGGACCTATTGAAAAGATACAAAAACTTTACATTTATCCTTGAACACTAAAAGCAGTTTGGTGTTTTATAAATAAACCAGGTTTTCCTGCATATGTCCAGACTGCTAAGGCAAATCTTGCTATGGGGAAGTGGGGGGTTGAGCATTCTTATCACTTCCTGCGAAGATGTAGTGAATGTAAACCTTGCTCCTTCGCGTCCTCAACTGGTGATAGATGCCTTTATCGCCAATCAAAATGCGCCTCAAACCATTCGACTCACCACTACCGTACCTTACTTTAACACCACACCTCCCGGTGTACAAGGCGCCGATGTAATAGTAGAAAATTTGACCCAAAATCGTCGATTTGTGTTTGTTGATACGCGCCAAAATGGCGAATATCGTTGGCAACCTGCAGGTAATGAAAAATTGGGCAACATAGGTGATGATTTTCGCCTTACGGTTCGTCATCAAGGATTTACATACACTGCTGCTTGTCGCCTCAACCGAACTACTAAAATAGACTCTATCGTATATGAGTTTCGCCAACGACCTAACTTCGGAGACAACAAAGAAGGCTATTACGCCCAGTTCTATGGAACTGACTTGCCTGGACAAGATGACTTTTACTGGATACGGGCTTATAAAAACGGGCGCTTGATTACCAAACCGAACTTAATTAACTATGCTTTTAATGCAGTAAGAGGAGGCTCAGGAGCGGGCTCTGATGGATTTGTATTCATTCCTCCTATTCGCACTCGCATCACTGATCCGCAAGACCCCTACCAAGAAGGCGACGAAGTGCGCGTAGAAATTTGGTCTATTGATAAACCTACTTATTTGTTCTTAGAACAAGCCGAAAATCAGATCAACAATGGCGGACTTTTCGCCCGACCTTTAGAAAACACTCGCACCAATATCCTTTCACCTGCTAACGCTCCCTTACCTGCTCTAGGCTGGTTCTGTGTATCAGAAGTAAGCGCAGCAGTTGAGAAAATTCAACCTAAAAAAAGATAGGCAAGGCCAAAACCCACCTCCCTACTACTGGCTTCTAAGAGCTAGTTCGCTTAACTTTAGGCTGTTTTTAAAAACAACAAAAAACAATGACAGCCCTTAAAATTGCTCTAGACTGGACTCCTAACACGAATCACACGGGCTTTTTTGTAGCCCAGCAACTAGGTTTTTATCGCCAGTTAGGTTTAGAGGTGGAAATATCCCATCCTGGCGATGACAACTATGCCATTACGCCAGCTAAAAAACTCGAACTTGGGCAAGTAGATTTAGCTGTTGCCCCATCAGAGAGCGTGATTAGTTTTAATACCAAAAGCGCTCCTTTTGCTGTCAAAGCCATCGCTGCCTTGTTACAAGAGGATTTGAGTGCAATTGTAACCTTAAATTCCTCTAACATCAGCCGCCCGCAAATGTTAGATGGAAAAATTTACGCTTCCTACAAAGCGCGATATGAAGATCATATTGTAAAGCAAATGATCATCAACGACGGTGGCAAAGGCAACCTACAAATTATTTATCCTGAAAAATTAGGAATTTGGTCCACCTTGCTAGCAGGTAAAGCAGATGCAACATGGGTATTCATGAACTGGGAAGGGGAAGAAGCTCGGCAAAAAGGAATCCTTCTCAATGCTTTTCGTTTAGCAGATTATGGTATTCCCTATGGTTACTCCCCTGTGATAATGGCTTCAGAAGAAAAAATTGCAACACACGGCGAAGTTTATCGCAAATTTTTACAAGGTACGCGGCAGGGTTTTCTCTACGCACAAGACCATCCAGAAGAAAGTGTCGCTATTCTTACTCCATTTTTGACCGACTATGACCGCACTAATCTCAACTTGTTAGAATGCCAACGGGCAACGGCTCCTTTTTACGGCACTGCTAACACATGGGGCAAAATGCAACCCCACCGCGTGCAATCCTTCCTCGAATGGCTACATAACACAGGCTTAGAACCACAAGCTACTCAACTTTTTTCTAAGTTCTCCAACGAACTTTTAGATTAGTTCGCGATGAAGTAATAAGCCTATTGCTCTCAAGCACATTGAAGAGCAGAAAACTTCTCTGACAGTCCAACTGTTGGGTTACACAATTGTAGAATCGTTAAAAACTTTTGAACAATGATTGTAAAATCGCCTAATTAACAAAAAATCATGCGAGCTTGCTCTTAGTTTGAAAAACTCTAGAGCAAAAGGACTCATCTATCAGCCCTTCATTTAGTTGAAAATTAAATTTTCTTATCAACAACTGCCATCAAAGGGCATGTACAGAACTAAGTTTTCATTTTGCTAATTTTTTTTAACGCTTTTCCAAGAAACGCTGAATTTTTGAGCTATTCTTTGAATATTACAACCTGGAGCTATATGTCCACAGTCATCAGTGAGTATTATTGCTTGGACATTGCTATTGCGGACCAATTCTATACACGCCTGGACTGACCATTAGATCTTGAACAGCGTATATGATTAGGGCGCGCGTTCTGGCTAATGTTGCAACTGATTCATAGGCATAGTGGGATATACATCGTGCTTCATCATTACACGCAACTGCTAAAGCCAATTTAGGGGAGAGTATTTGCCAGAAGTAGCTATTCCCTTAGCAACAAAAGTTTGAAAATCAGCTATTTGATGTTTTGTATTTCCCCATGCAGGCGTATAAAGAGCAACATGCATCAACTAACTGACTTGAAGCGCTTTCTGTAAATCTCCATCTTGCTCAAGAGCTTGTTCGATAGGTCGAGCTTCGCTTTGCCGCAGGATTAAGTCATTAAATTCTGTGCGGAGAGGAGAGTGCCTGCCCAGTGAAATAATTCTCGAGAAAGGCTGCTAACTACTGAAAAGCCTACATTCCTCCCATCCTATCACTGCATGTAACTTATTGATGCTCTATAGGTTAGTTATCATTTTTTCTTGCAAACGAACCATGTCAGCAAATAGTAAGTTGGGGAAAGTCCTTACCAGGTTGTGCTGTTGAATTCGAGGGCGAAGAAAAAATCCCGTTACCTAACGGATCAGCAAGAATGACAAAGTAACGCGTTGTGTCCAATATTTTTCCACACCACCTTCATAGCTTTGAAGTGCTTCTGAAGTACCCGTAAAGTAAGCGGGAAATAAAATAGCGTTTGTGCGCCCCCAGTTGAGTTTACCTAATGTGCGATATCCTATTCGGCATTGCTTAATGACCTGTCCATTTTCCAGCTGAAAATCTCCTGCCTCAAAAAATCTCTGTTGCGCTTGCAATTCAAAACATATAAACAAGAAAACACAAAAACAAGTACGCAGCATATGACCAATAGTTTTTTCCCTAAAGTAAACGAAGGCAAAAGAAAAAATAGTTAACCTAGTTAATTATTTTTCAGATTTTCGCTATCTTAGAGCCACAATCATTTTTTCACTTTAAACCATTTTTAGCCATGAAGTTGCCACTTTTTGAAGCCCATACTGGTATTTGGGAGGGCACCTACACTCGTTTGAACGAAAAAGGAGAAGTGATTGATCGCCACAAAAGCCGTCTTTTCCTGAAAATGGACGGCAATAAGTGGATTCAAAAGAATGAGTACACTTGGGAAGACGGCAGAAAAGAAGTACACGACTTTGGAGTATCGTACTTTGATGAAAATGGTGTTTTGCACTACGACAATGCGCGCATGAAAGGCAAAGCATGGGAAGCACGAGAGGTAATTTGCTTAGAGTGGCAGTATAATGCTCAACCTGGTACCCATTTGTACGAAATTATTACTCTTTTAGGTGATGGACATCGCATGCGCACCTGGCAGCATAGTCGCAATGGTCAATTTGAAGGCATTACGATGATAGAAGAAAGACGAGTTGCTCCCCAAGAAGCTATACAAGACTAATTTGCCTACCTGTTTTAGCGTTTTGGCAGTTGCCCACAACCAAATGAACATTGAAAGAAGAAAACTTTGCATAAGGTTTTCTTCTTTTTGCTTTTATGAGCAAACATTTTGGCGTAAATTGGCTTTATATAATTAATCAAATTAATCATTTGTTCAACAACCAATTAGGCTGTACATTATGAATCAAGTAGCTATCAACGTACCACCAGCGTGGCATCGCATTGGCAAGCATGCCATGGCTCCTGAAGCATCCCATGATGAAATAGCGCGCTTTAATTTTATTGCTAATTTGAATAAATACTTGGCTACGGTAATTTCTCCTGGAAACCGTATTGCCTATGAAAAGCGCGTACGACCTGGTTTCATGCGCGAAAAAGGACGCGATTTTCAAAATCGGCGCGAAGTGCGAGAAGCCATGCTAAAAGATCCTCATTTTCAAACTTGGAGCGCTCTGCGCCGAGCTGCAATGGAAATGCGCCAACAAGCAGGTCGCTCTATGGTGCTGCGGCAAGCTAAAGAATTGGCTCAAAAAGCTGCCAAGTACAATGAAGGCAAAGATACCTTGCAGCTCAATTCTAACTTAACTATTCCGCCCTATATTGCTAAAGTGGATAATCACCTCATGCCAGGTAGTTATCACACCGAATTATTTGAGGGCGATGTATCCGCAGCGGCTAATTATGACATGGGTCTGTTTGTTACTACAGGAGGAGCGCTAGGACGGTTCAACGATGGCGGTGGAAAGGCAATTGCCCAATGGTTGCTCACCCATCACCCTGAGTTTAAACCTAAGCGCATTTTAGACATGGGCTGCGGTCTGGGGCACAATGTGCTACCTATTGCACAAGCCTATCCTGAGGCTGAAGTCATTGCCATTGATGTAGGGGCGCCCATGCTGCGATATGGACATGCTCGCGCCCAAGCACTAGGGGTTACTAATGTCAAATTTATCCAAATGGATGCCCAATATACAGGTTTCCCAGATGAAAGTTTCGATTGGATCCAAACGACTATGTTTTTGCACGAAACTTCTGGCAAATCCATTTATGGCATTATGAAGGAAATTTATCGCATGCTTACACCTGGAGGGCTCACCATGCACATAGAACAACCTCAATACACTCCCGATATGGACCTTTATGAGCAATTCATTCGCGACTGGGACGCCTTCTACAACAATGAGCCTTTCTGGTCTAAGATGCACGATATTGATGTAGTAGAGTTACTTACCTCAGCAGGTTTTAAAGCCGAACACATTTTCCAGGTAGGAGTACGTGCTGTAAATGACAATGAAGACCATACTAAACCTCGTGCCCCTGAACCAGAAGATCACGGCAGAGCAGCTATATGGAACGTATTTGGAGCATGGAAAAAATAAATCAACGATAATCACATGGAAATTAACGATATCTTACTTGCTGGAGCAAAAGCCAAAGGCAAACGACCTTATTTTTTTGAAGACCCTGCCGTAGAGCGCGTTCTCAACATCACTATGGCAGTGGCTGGTGAACTGGCTGTACTGCGCGAACGACTCGACACTATAGAGCGGCTCTTGGAAGCCAAAGGCATACTTTCCAGAGCTGAGATTGAGGCCTATCGTCCCGATGCTAAAAGTGAAGAAGAACGACAGCGCTGGCATGCTGCTTATATTGCCCGCATTTTGCGCATCGTTCAGCAAGAAATGGAAGCTATCCAAGATAGTCCAGAGAATAACCGAACTATGGACGAAGTAGCTGAAGAATTGGAGAAGATATAAATGTCTCAAATTGGATTGCGTCCTTGAAGGAAACAAACTTCAAGGACTTTCTTTACTTGGTCTTTCTGCAGATAACAGCTTTGACAGCCTCTACGATATTCTCTGCCTTAAGCCCGTACTTTGCCATCAGCTGTTCGGGGGTACCACTTTCGCCAAAACGGTCGCGAACCGCTACCATTTCCATCGGAGTAGGCAACTTGCGAGCTAGTAACTGGGCAATAGCATCGCCTAATCCTCCATTGATTTGGTGCTCTTCAGCAGTTACCACGCAGCCAGTTTTGAGAGCAGAGCTTAGGATGGCGGGTTCATCTAGCGGTTTAATAGTGTGGATGTTGATAATTTCAGCTTCTATGCCCTGTTCCGCCAACATTTCTCCTGCTACGATGCTTTCCCAAACTAAATGCCCCGTGCAAAAAATAGATACATCTGTCCCTTGATTTAATACAACTGCTTTGCCGATAATAAAAGGCTCCTCTGCTGGCATGAAAACAGGCACTACTGGACGCCCAAAACGCAAGTAAACGGGTCCAGGATGGTCAGCAATGGCAATGGTGGCTGCTTTGGTTTGATTGTAATCACAGGTATTGATAACAGTCATATGAGGTAACATGCGCATCATGCCCATATCCTCAAGAATTTGGTGGGTGGCACCATCCTCTCCCAATGTAATGCCAGCATGAGAAGCACATATTTTGACATTTTTATTTGAGTAAGCGATAGACTGGCGAATTTGGTCATATACTCTACCAGTAGAAAAATTGGCAAACGTACCCGTATAAGGTATTTTGCCTCCAATGGTCATGCCTGCTGCCAGACCCATCATATTTGCCTCAGCAATGCCGACTTGGAAAAATCGGTCGGGAAAGGCATTGGCAAAGTCATTCATTTTCAGTGAGCCTGTTAAATCAGCACATAGAGCAACTACATTCGGATTGCGCTTGCCTACTTCTAATAGCCCCGCGCCAAAACCTGAACGCGTGTCTTTTTTCTCGGTATAAGTGTACTTTTTCATTCGCCTTTTATTTGTCTCCAACAATATAAATGTCTTCCTGCGGTTTTTTCATGAGGTATTTCTCCCTAGCAAATTTCTCTAGGGCTTTGGGATTGCGTTCCAGTTCTTCTATTTCCCTCCTTAGCTGTTCTACATTGGCTTTGTAATAATTTCGCTCTTGCTGCAGTTGGTTAATTTGCTTGCGCATTTGGTATTGGTTGTAAAAATTATTGCCATCGAAAAAAAGCATCCAAATAATAAACAGCCCACCAAAGATGAAATAAAAATTATTGAGCCGTTGTGCCCATTGTTTTATTTTTTCTTTCATTGGTTGATAAAAGAGCCTAACTGGCGGTTTTTCAAAAGTATCAATTTTTTGGCGAAATGGAAACGCTCATTTTGCAGGTTGTATGCTCACACTTACTGAACCAAGATGTCTCAAGGTATCAGGGCGCATGTATTGCACAAGTGATAAAATGTAACTTCCCTGTTTACCAAAACGAAATGAAGGTAACAAGGCAAATTCTTTTTCGTACAAGTTGCCTGTTCCTTTTCCTTGTGGGGTGCCATCTTGGGGGTCAAACAAGTAAGTTTCTTTCATGCCTTGCTGCAGTAAGGTGCCCTTTTTGTCTTTGAGTTGGTAGTATAGATAAAGATTGTAGTAGGGATACGCGGGAGTGTAACGAACAGCACATTTAATTGCATATGAAGGCAAGGTATCTGTTACCAAAAATTCAAAATGCAAAGAATCGTTTCGGAACCAATACCCAGTGGCAAGGTCGCGGCGTGCTTCAAAAATTGCATCGCCACAGGCTGACACTATCAACCCCATAACCACAAGTAGATGATAAAATTTTACCATAGGTTAAAATTCCCACCGAATTGGGTTCAAGTGCGTAATATTGCGCATGAAAACGGAAACTCCTTCTATTTGATTGGCTTGAGTATAAATAGGCTGGAAGGAGATTTCATAATAATTATCCGAATGGTCTTTTCCTTTGTGGTTCTCGATTACTGTAAAGGACTCTCCTGCTAAGGCGCGTTCATACTGCTGACGGCGTATTTGGCGGGTGGCTTCTGGAACAACTTCGTTGAGCATATTCATGCCTGGGTGCAGGTCGATGCCCAAAGAGGATTTGATATACCTTTTAAAGGCATCATTAGCAAGCAATAAGTTAAATCCTTTGTCAAGAGAGAAAATAAAAGTATCGGTGTTGTTGATAAGATTAGAAAGGCTAGCTTCTTTTTTGCGTATTTCTGCTTGAATGCGCTGCATTTCTTCTTGCGTAGCTACAAGCTCTTCCATGTTTTGGCGCATTTCTTCTTCTTGTGCCCGCATCTGCTCGGCAAACATTTGGGACTCTTCCAAGAGCTTGCGCGTTTTTTCACTAGCTTTGGTAAAGGCTAATGTGCTGGCTACATCAGAGGCAATTTTTTCGATAAAATTGATTTGGTGAGGTTCAAAAGGCTGAAAACCTGCTATTTCAATAGCTCCATATACTACCTCTCCCACCAGTAAAGGAGTAATCATTAAGCAAGAAGGAGTTGCTTCGCCGAGACCAGAGGTAATAGTAACATAGTTTTGGGGTATGTCAGTAAAATACAGCGATTGTTTTTCTAAAACAGCCTGCCCTAAAAGTCCCGAGCCAACAGGAACTTGTTTAGTAAGATATTTTCTTTTCTCATAAGCATAAGCGGCTATTAGCTCAAGATAAGCCTTTTCGCCTTCGCCTTCAAGGACGAAAAAGAAACCTTGGTTAGCGCCCACATATTTTACTAATTCGGAAATGGTATGATAGGCAAGTTTTTCTAAGTCATCGGCATGCTTTCTAAAGATGTCGCCAAATTTAACCTGCCCTTCATTTGCCCATGAGCGAATGGCATCTTCTTTGTCAGCGCGCATGAGATTGTCGCGCATTGCAAGCAGAGACAGCCCTAAAATATCATCTTTACTACGCGCGGTAAAAGAGTGATTGTAATTTCCCCTGCCTACTTGGGAAGCAAACTCTGCCATAGAGCGTTGAATCTCATCCAACTGATTAACACCTTTGCTAAGCAAAATCATCTCTGGCGCGCTGCCAGATGAAAGAATTATCTCTTCCGAATTCTTGCCTTCTGAAAGAGCTAACACTTTTTGAATGATTTTCTTCAAAGGTTTTACTATCAAGTCGCGGAAGTACACAAACCCTGCAATTAAATGGATGGACAAAATCACCAGGTAAGTGTACAACCATGCAAAGGTAGATGTTTCTTCTTCTTGAAGTTTCAAGTTCGTTTTGAGGATAGCCAATTCTATGTTTCTGTCGAGCTTAATGAGGTTTTGCGTGAGAAAATCTCCAATGGCATTAAGTTGATTGCGGTACTCTACTGGGTTAAGACTATTGCTACTGGCTGCCAGCATGTTAGTTTCTAGCTGTTCAAGGGCTTTTCTAACTTCTTGCCAAATACTTATTAGTTGCTGCATTCTAATTAGCTCTTCCTCTTGAGCATGTTCAAGAGTAATTGGTTGAACGGCGGTGCTAGGGGTAACAGTACCTCCTTGCAATAAAATTCGCATCAGGTTATCTACTTTCAAGCGCACAATGCTAAATTGATTGCGCAGATTGTCATCTTCTGGTGTGCGCATTACTAATTGGGCAATGTACCCGCATTCTAACAATGCAACAGAGGCGTTGTAGAGCAATTGCTGACGGGCATAATACTCGCTGTCGAGCCGATTGATCCACAATTGACGCAGTACTATCCCTCCTCCTATCACCAGGATTAAGCTAATTGCTAAATAAAGCCGCAGCGATAAGTGTAAATTTAAAGCGCGCATAAAGTTTGCCAGCGGAGCTATATCTAACTTGCCAAAAATAAGAATTCTCCAGCGAAGCTAATTAGTCGTTTAGTTTTTTATAAGGTCATATTTTGCCGAATTCATACTCATGAAAGCAAATTTGATGAATCTAACGAGGTAAGTTAAGCCAAACAGAGCTTGGGTCTACCTTCCCTCAACCTGCCACCGTCCTTTTTGAGGAATAAAGCCTTGAGAAAATACTGGTTTTTGTGCAATTTCTCCTTCCCATTCATAACCTTGACAGCATCCAGAAACGCTCCCACATAATCAAGCGCAATTCGTTGTAAGGTTTTGTACTTTTCAAGTGGCTTCAACCCTGCTTTGGCATCTTTTGCCTTAGCTCCTGTAACTAGGCCTGCATGTAGCAACCCAAGTATCCACCCTTATGTGCTGCCGTTAGTGATTCCTTTTTTATCCGACTATTTTATTGATAGTTTTCGTCTTCCTAAAATCTAGACATGCTCTAATGCTCTAAAAGTATATGCACAAGATGATATTTTCGATTAAATTTAGCTCGCTTTGAGGGGAGAGAAAGGCAGCATGTTGTACCACAAGGTTTACCGCCATCCTACAGCAAAGGATTGGGTGGTATTAGTGCACGGAGCAGGAGGAAGTTCGTCTATTTGGTTTCGCCAATTGCGCGACTACATGGCAAATTTTAATGTACTGCTTTTAGACTTGCGCGGTCATGGCAAGTCCAAAGATGTATTTGCGCACCGAAATTATTCCTTTGAAGAAGTCAGCCGCGATGTATTAGAAGTAATCAAACACGTAGGTATTGAAAAGGCGCATTTTGTAGGCATTTCTTTAGGAACGCTTATCATTCGCACCATTGCTGAAATAGATCAGTCCAAGATTCAGAGCATGGTTCTAGGTGGAGCTATCACTCGCCTCAATATTCGCTCTCGGTTGCTGGTTTGGCTTGCCAAATTGGTAAAACCTTATGTACCTTTTATATGGATCTACACCATTTGTGCTTATATACTCATGCCTAAGGCACGCAATCGCCAATCGCGTAGCATGTTTATTAACGATGCCAAGAAACTTAGGCAATCAGAGTTTTTGCGTTGGTTTACCCTTGCAGCAAGCGTCAATCCTTTGTTGAAATACTTTAGGGAAAAAGAACTCCCCATTCCCACTCTCTATATTATGGGCGATGAAGACTACATGTTCTTGCCACAAGTAAAAAACTTAGTGCGCCAGCATAAAAATGCTGTACTGAAAATACTAGAAAACTGCGGGCATGTGTGCAATGTGGAACAACCCGAGCTGTTCAATCGTTATTCCATAGAGTTCATGCGCCGCCACTCAATAGCAGGATAAATTCATTAAACTTTAAACACTACTATCATGATCGGTTATCGTTTTACTCGGTTCGACCCCAGAGAGAACCAACAAAAAGCTACCTTCGAAAATTTGCTCAAAATTTTCATGCAATTGCTCACCATCACTTCTGGTGATGTAAAAGAGGCTATGCGCTGGCTGACTAATTTAGATCGGCGCTATGGGCTTACCAGTAGCGAATACGGAATAGGCGACTTTTTTGAAGACTTAAAGCGAAAAGGATACATTGAAGAAAATACCATCACAGGTACTATTCAGATTACACCTAAGAGCGAACAAACCATTAGACGGCAAGCACTGGAAGAAATTTTCGGCAAGTTGAAAAAATCCACTCCAGGCAACCATCAAACTGTCTTCAGTGGCATGGGCGATGAACTCAGCGCCGATCTCCGTCCCTATCGCTTCGGAGACGATTTAGACCAAATCTCCATGACGGATACTATTCGCAATGCGCAAATAAACCACGGTCTAGGAGAGTTCTTCCTCACTGAGCGCGATTTAGAGGTGGTTGAAAAAGAATACAAAACACAAACTTCTACGGTGTTGATGATCGATATTAGCCACTCTATGATCCTCTACGGTGAAGACCGCATCACTCCTGCTAAAAAAGTAGCCATGGCGCTTGCCGAGCTCATTACCACAAAATATAAAAAAGATACATTAGACATCATCGTTTTCGGCAATGACGCTTGGCAAATCGAAATCAAGGACCTGCCTTACCTGCAAGTGGGACCTTATCACACCAACACCGTAGCTGGAATTGAGCTAGCAATGGACTTGCTTCGCCGCAGAAAAAATAAAAACAAGCAAATTTTCATGATTACCGACGGCAAACCTACTTGCCTCAAAGAAGGAACGCGCTACTACAAAAACAGTTTCGGGCTGGATAGTAAAATCATCAACAAAACGCTCAACTTAGCAGCCCAGTGCCGTCGCCTTAACATACCTATTACTACTTTCATGATTGCTTCTGACACTTATTTGCAGGAGTTTGTACGTGAATTTACTCGCGTCAATGGAGGAAACGCTTACTTTAGTAGCTTAGAAGGTTTAGGAAGCCTGATTTTTGAAGACTATCGCCGCAACAAACATCGCACAAAAAAACTTTGATTTTGGAAAGCAAATTTTTTTCAACATTAGTGCAGTAAAATGACCACTGATTTTGTCTATGGCATTCGCCCCGTGCAAGAAGCGTTGCTGGCGGGAAAAGAAATTGACAAACTACTCATTCAGAAGGGAATACAAAATGAGGCTGTTCGCCAATTAGCAGAGCAGTGTCGCCAACTGAATATTCCAGTAATACCTACCCCTGAGGAAAAACTGCGCCGCATCACGCGAAAAAACCATCAAGGAGTAGTATGCTTGCTTTCTGCCGTTACCTTTACCTCATTGGATAGCGTAGTAAGCCAAACTTATGCAGAAGGCAAGTTACCCTTGCTGGTAGCTTTAGACCGCGTTACTGATGTACGCAATGTGGGAGCTATTGCTCGCTCTGCTGAATGTGCTGGTGCTCAAGCAATTGTCATTCCACAACGCGGCAGTGCAAGGCTAGGGGCAGACGCCTGGAAAACCTCTGCAGGTGCACTAAACTACATACCTATATGCAGAGAGCCAAGTTTGTCTAACGCCTTGAAATTTTTGCAAAAAAATGGCTTGCAAGTAATAGCTTGCACAGAAAAAGCTACCCAATCCATTTACGAAATAGACTTTACTTTCCCTACCGTTATTCTGGTAGGTTCTGAAGAAAACGGCATCCGAAGCGAACTGCTCTCCATAGCTGACCAACAAGCCACCATTCCAATGATAGGGCGCATTGCTTCATTGAATGTGTCAGTGGCAGCAAGTATTTGCCTATTTGAAGCCCTTCGGCAACGCGGTGGAAAACATTCCTAAGTAGTTTTGAACTTTGAAAATAGTTATCGTTTGAAGTAATGTTCCAACTTACGCCTGTTGCTCGCAATTTATTGATTATCAACGTAGCTGTTTTTGCTTTCGGAAATCTACTTTCCATCGACTTATCCAAGCTATTTGGATTGCGCTTTCCAGGAAGCAGTCAATTTGCCTCTTATCAAATAATTACTCACATGTTTGTTCACGCAGGCATTGGGCACATTTTTAGCAACATGCTTGCTCTTATTGTATTTGGTCCAGCTTTAGAAACTTACTGGGGGAGTCTGCGCTTTCTAGCATTTTATTTTATTTGTGGGTTGGGAGCAAGTGCTTGCTATTTGGCAGTAGAATCCGTTCAGCTTTATCAACTTAAAAGCGCTGTAGAAGCCTATTTGCAAAATCCATCTTTTATAGCCTTTGATGCACTCATTGCCCAGTACGGAAATGCAACGCATGCTGCCATTACTAGCTTCCTTAATCACTTTGGAGACAACCCCGAAAATCCGCACTTAATTGCCATGAGTAAGCAACTTGCATTGAATCTTTACGAGCAGAAAGTAAACATCCCTATGGTAGGGGCTTCTGGAGCTATTTTCGGCATTCTAATGGCTTTTGGAATGATGTTCCCCAATATAGAGTTGATGTTGCTTTTTCCGCCTATTCCCATCAAAGCCAAGTACTTTGTGCTTCTCTACGGCGTATATGAAATTTATTCAGTCATTCAGGCAGCCCCCAGCGACAATATAGCTCACTTTGCTCACTTGGGCGGTATGTTATTTGCCTTTGTTTTGGTGCGCTATTGGCAAAAAAGAGGCGAAATTTAACTGAATTATGCTTATATTTATTGGCGGTAGTTGGTTTTATTGAGGTGTTATGAATAGCTTCGTGCAAGACTTTAAAATAGCTTGGAATAAGCAAAACAGCGGACTAAGTCGCCTTATCATTATCAATGTAGCTGTTTTTGTAGTGCTTAACTTGGCTATTTGGACAGCACAAATCTTTGACTTTGCTTCGTTGGCTCACTTTTTTCACAGCATACTATATATTCCCGCTCCTATCGAAGAATTCATTTGGCGACCATGGACGCTAGTTACCTATTTCTTCACTCACCAAAACTTTTTCCACATTTTGTTTAACATGCTCATGCTCTACTGGTTCGGCATGATTAGCGACGAATTTATGGGTAGCAAGCGGACCATCGCCTTGTACGTATATGGAGGCATTGTTGGCGGGCTGCTTTATTTATTGGTTTACAATACCATCCCTTTCTTTTACTACAACATGCCTGCCATTGGCATGATTGGCGCTTCCGCAAGTGTTTATGCCATTATCACGGGGGTTGCTACCCTAACACCCGAATATCGAATTTACTTGCTGCTCTTTGGACCAGTGAAGTTAAAATATTTAGCTGCTATCACTATTTTTCTTTCCTTTATCGGCTCTTCGGGTTCTAACGCAGGCGGTAATATAGCTCACTTAGGTGGTGCTTTATTGGGATTTGTGTTTGTAAAGCTATTGCAGCGCGGCAGAGACCTTTCCATTCCCCTTAACCGATTTTTGTGGTTTTTCCCCAATTCTTGGCACACCTTAAGTACTCGCTTTGGCAAACGCGCCAGAAATGCTCGCTATCACCACAGTAGTAGCCGTGGAGAAAGGGCAATCCCTTCTCAAGAGGAAATAGACCGCATTTTAGACAAAATCTCTGCCTCAGGCTACGAAAGCCTCACTAAGGAAGAAAAACAAACCCTCTTCAGATACAGCGAAAGTGAGAGCCAACGAAAAAAGTAGGGTTGCTATCTTTTGGCATCGCCGCGACCTGCGTTTGGAAGACAATGCAGGGCTTTTTCACGCACTGCAGTCGGGCTTGCCAGTACTACCCCTGTTCATTTTTGACCGCAATATTTTGGATCCTCTTGAAGACCGCCAAGATCGACGCGTAACCTTTATTTACCAACAAATAAAACGCCTTTCTCAACAACTTGAGCAACTGGGTAGTTCCCTTTTAGTCCTATATGGCAAGCCAGAAGAAGTATGGTTAGAAGTACTGCGCCGCTATGAGGTAAAAGCCGTTTTTACTAACCGCGACTACGAGCCCTATGCAAAAGAACGCGATGCCCGCGTCAGTCAGTTGCTCTCTAAAGCGGGCATTCCATTTTACCATTACAAAGACCAGTGCATTTTCGATGGCAGCCAAGTTCTCAAGGACGATGGTACTCCTTACACCGTTTTTACACCTTATAGCCGCAAGTGGAAAAAACTCCTTGCTCACACTCATCTTTCAAGTTACGATACGCCTGCTTTGTTTCACCGCTTTTTTCAAACTGAAGCTCTACCCATACCTTCTCTACAAGAGATGAATTTTATTCCTGCAGAAGACCAATTTCCCCCTTCAGAGGTCCCTGACCAAGTACTGCTACAATACAGTGCACAACGAGATTTTCCCGCTTTAGCAGGTACTTCACGTTTAAGTGTTCACCTGCGATTTGGAACGGTGAGCATTAGAGCTTTGGTGCGGCGCGGACTTGCTCTAAGTCAAGCATGGCTTAACGAGCTCATTTGGCGAGACTTTTACATGATGATTTTAGACCATTTTCCCCATGTAGTTACTCAATCTTTCAAGCCCGCTTACGATAAAATACAATGGCGCAATGACGAAAAAGAATTTGAAGCCTGGTGTCAGGGCAAGACAGGCTACCCTATTGTGGATGCTGGAATGCGCCAGCTCAATCAAACGGGTTTTATGCACAACCGCGTTCGGATGATCACTGCCAGTTTTTTGACTAAGCACTTACTTATTGATTGGCGCTGGGGAGAAGCTTACTTTGCCAAAAAACTACTCGATTTTGATCTGGCAGCCAATAATGGTGGCTGGCAGTGGGCTGCAGGTAGTGGATGCGATGCGGCTCCTTATTTTCGCATTTTCAACCCCCATTTGCAAACCAAGAAATTTGACCCAGAGTTGAAATATGTCCGCCAATGGGTGCCTGAGTTGGGGAGCCCTGCTTATACACCTATTGTAGAACACGAATTTGCTCGCCAGCGCGCCTTACAAGCATACAAAAGAGCTCTCTATCTATCCATGTAAAATTTGGTTCGTATTGTGCGCGCTTTTTCGTTTTTCGTCAATATTGTGCACAGCCTGGCGAAAAAATGAGTTTCAATTAGGGCAATAGTGCAGTAAGTAATTAGCCAAGCGATCGTATTCCATTAAAGTACGGTCAGGGACGCCTAGCTTCTGCAAAGTGCAATAGTAAGTATTGAGCAAGTCTAAAAATTGAGGGTGAGCACACATGCGCGCCACAACAATTGCCTTGAAACAGCGATGTACTTGATTGTAAAGATATTTTACAGGCAAATTAGGCTGATCGTTAAATATTTTGTTCAATGCTTGCAATGAGCCCGAGGTATTGAGAAAACGAAATCCCCTTTCTTGCATAAAATCCATGATTTGCTCGCTACACTGGTGAATATCGTCATGACATTTGATTTTATAACGAAAATATTTTGTTTCAGATAGCTTTCCGATGGATACCACCAGTGTATTGGCTTCTTTGCGGAATTCGGGCAAGTTGTCTAAAAATTGCTGAGCAATTTCCTCTACGGCATTGTGCCGCAAGCCAATATTTACTTCTAAAAATATTTCATTGCGCCCAGAGAAAGATAAGATCATATTTTGAAATCCAGTAGGGGTGATCTTGCGAAATTGCTTCAATTCTGGCATTGGAAAGAATGCCTCTTCTTTCAAAAAGGGTTCTAAAACAGCAAAAGTGTATATTTCTGCCTGTTTAGGGCACATGATCCGTTATGATTTGTTTAAAAAACTACATATATCAAATCCTTGTTTCAACCAGTAGCCTGTAATTTTGTTGCAAAGTTTCGTTATTTATGGCTGTTGTAGAACCTGATCATCCCAAGTATGCCAAAGCCTTTGCTCGCTTGCTGGAAATCATGAATGATTTGCGCGAAAAATGCCCTTGGGACAGCCGCCAAACAATGGATTCCCTGCGTCACTTGACCATTGAAGAAACTCATGAACTTTCCCAAGCTATCTTGCAAAATAATTTGGAAGAAATCAAAAAAGAATTAGGAGATTTGTTACTGCATATAGTTTTTTATGCTCGCATAGCAGCAGAACAAAATATTTTTGACATTGCCGATGTAATTGACCAGCTTTGTGAAAAACTTATTCGCCGCCATCCTCACGTTTACGGCAGCTTACAAGTGGAAGATGAGCAGCAAGTAAAACGGAATTGGGAACAGCTCAAAATAGCGGAAAACAATTCTACGGGGGAGACATCTTCTGTGCTAGGGGGGGTTCCCGCTTCTTTGCCCGCTCTGTTGAAAGCAATGCGCATTCAGGAAAAGGCGCGTGCTATTGGATTTGACTGGGAACGCACTGCAGACGTATGGGCTAAAGTGAAAGAAGAACTAAAAGAATTAGAACAAGAAGCACACCATCCTTCTCCTAATCAAGAAAAGATCGAAAGTGAATTCGGCGATTTGTTATTTGCCCTAGTCAACTATGCACGTTTTATTAACGTCAATCCCGAAACAGCCCTAGAAAAAACTAACTTGAAGTTCATTCGCCGTTTCAACTTTTTAGAAACCGAAAGCCGAAAAGAAGGCAAAGAACTATTTCAAATGAGCCTTGCCGAAATGGACACTTACTGGAACCGTGCAAAAGAACTCGGACTGTAGGCGAGCTGCTGGGTTTGAACTTGAGCTTGCAAGTGTTGTCCTTTAGATGGGTTTTAGAATTTTGGAAGCATTTCGAGTGTTTTCCTTGCCACAGCCCCATAGGCAATAAAATGCAGGTCAAACAAATATGTCAACGTTATGGAAATACACCTCATTTCGACTTGCAAAAAAGCGCTGCCAGAGCTTAACTTTTGATTGCCAGCGGGTTGTAGCTATCAGCTCTGGCAGCAGTTATAGTAGTAAACAAATGGCGTAGTCTTTTTTCACATGAGTTAGTAGCGCTTCATTTGGATGCTCTCCAGCAGCCGGACTGCACTTTCACCTAAATGAGTGTTTAAAGAAGCACGGTATTCAGGGCTATTGCGATAATTTTTGCCTTCAGCAGCAAAAAATTCTTGCATTACTAAGTGCCAGTCAGAAACCATAGGCATCATAATGCCGAACTCTTCTGCCGTAAAGTCGCCTACAGGATGGCGTTTAACGGGCAAGTTATCCCGAATAGCATCGTTGTAATATACAAAATCCAGATTTGTAAAGCTTTTAGGGTCTTGTACTATCATTTTCAAGGCATCGATGCTGGAGGTGAGATACTTAATCTGCAGGTCGGGCATGTACTGCTTTTTCAGGGCTTCTATTCGCTGGGCATTAGTAGTGCCTTTGACAGTGTAAGCCGTCATGCCTGCAAAATCTTTTCCCAGCAACTCCAATTTGCGAAGGGTAGGCACAGAGTTATGAGTCAGTAACACAGTGGTATTGCTAATAAAAGGCGGAGAGAAGCGCACTTCTTTTTTGCGAGCCTCTGTAATAGTAATATTCCCTATGCCAAAACTACCACTGGGGGCAGTTTTTACCGTTTCATAAAATTTGACAAAATCATCATAAGGTTGGTAAATAATGTTTACCCTTACTCCCTTGCGCATTTCCAAATACTTGGCAAAGTGCTCCATTAAATCTACGCAAATACCTTTGGGTTTATCCTTCGGAGAGGAACTGAAAGAAAACATCGGTGTTTGAATGTAGTGCACCAGGATAGTGGCTTGTTTGTTCTTTTGTGCCTCTTCCCAGCTTGTAGTTTTAACCTGCTGTGCTTGCAGCAAAAAGTTTACCGCGATACATGGCAGCAACATGCTCGATGTCCTGCCAACATGGATAAGGGTTTTAGACATACGCAAACAGCTGTAAAAATAATATACCAATGTAGAATTTTGTTAAGAGAAAAACAAAAAAAACAACCCAATGATTTTTAAGAAATCATCATTAGGGGGGTTAGTATGCCTTCATTTTCCGATTTTGTTGGGATAATAAAAGCGCCTTTTTAGCATTTCGCTTACTTGCCCCCGCTGGCGATAGCCCTGATACGTACCCCAAAATTGAAACAGCCGAAAAGTAACAATTTCTTTCCAATTTTTCCAAAAAACTTTTTCTCGACAAGCGTGATACCAGTCGCTAATAATGTTAGTAGCCAGCAAATAGATGAAGTCGCTGAAGGAAAAACGCGCTTCGGGAAAGATTTGCTTGTAAGCAATGGCTTCGCGGCGATAGCGGTTTTTAATGCGCCAAGGAGTTTCTTGGTGAACATGTACTACTGGCGCTTCGGGAACGTAAGCAAGTAAATATCCTTTTTGGAGTACTTTTTTTGCCCAGTCCAGGTCTTCCAGTCCCGTTAATTGCTCATCGTAGGGTACTTGCTCCCACACATTGCGGCGGATGCATGCATTGGCATTGTTGCAAAATGGATGGTCTTGCAAATACCAATGTGGTTCGGCAGGAAACCACTTGCGAAAAATTTGGTGTTCAGAGTACTTGGTAACCTGATTGCCAATTTGTCTGCCAAAGGTAAGAGCTACACGACTATCGGCTTTGAAAGGAACCAACATTTTTTCTATCCAGTCCTGTTGTACTGGATAGACATGAGCACTGGCAATGAGTACATAAGGTGCTGTAGCAACTGCTATACCGCGATTAAGAGCTCTTCCAAAAGTAAACTCCTGCGGTGAAATATTGACTAGCTTGATGGGAAATTGCTGAGCGATGGCTACCGTTTTGTCCGTTGAACCAGAATCTACTACTATAATTTCCACCTCTTTTACTGTCTGTTGTAAAATACTTTTTAGTAACCTGCCGATGTGCTGCTCCTCGTTATAGCACCGAATTACGATTGAACAAATTGCCATCGCTGCATTAGCTTGAGAAATGCTGCAAAAATACGCTAACTTTTCTACCTAACTTGGAGAGTTGTATGATACTGCCGCAATTTGTTACCCGTCGTCAGTGGTTGATGCAATTGGTATTGCAATTTGTTGGAGAAAAAGCACATCAGTGGATCTTTGACAAACTTAGCCAACTTGAGCATCAATTTACTGCAGAAAAATTTTATATGGCATTCGCTGCCGCACCGCGCGTGATAGGCAAAAATAACATACTTTTCACTTTGGAAGAAAAGCAAATGCAGGGGCTACATCCTCACTTTGCTCAACAAAATTGGACAGCAGACCAACTAGCAAGAGCAATATTACTCCTTTCCGTGCCACAAAATGATGCTCAAAGTTACTTAAAGGTCGTTCAACGCCTTTTTGAACTTGGTGAGGTAGGAGAACTGGTTACTCTTTATAAATCGTTGCCCTTGTTACCCTTTCCCGAATCTTTTCTATCCCTTGCCAAAGAGGGCGTTAGAACCAATATCACTTCAGTGTTTGAAGCGTTATCTCTTCACAATCCCTATCCAGCCGACCATTTCGATACTCCTACATGGAACCAAATGGTTTTAAAAGCGGTATTTATCGGCATGCCGATTCAAAAAATAGTAGGATTGCAACAACGGGCAAACGCTCAATTAGCCGGCATGTTAATAGATTTTGCTCACGAGCGTTGGGCGGCGGGGCGAGTCGTTCCTCCTGATTTATGGCTTCCTGTTACTGAATTTGTAAATGAAAACACCCTTGCCGATCTAGAAAAAATGCTCACCAGCCGAGATACTTCCCAGCGTTTAGCCGCAGCTCTAGTTTGCTACTACACCACCTATTCACCAGCTAAACAACTACTTTCAACATACCCCGACTTAGAGCAAAAGATAGCACAAGGGTTTCAGTGGAAGGATCTGTAGTAGATCTGCCATTAACAAAAGTTCTGCTAAAGTGGTTATTGGCGTGATGAAAGAAGTAATATTGGTGTGGTTGCGCAACGATTTGCGTTTACACGACAACGAAGCACTTTACAAGGCTGCTGTTAGCGCATGTCATGTCATTCCCTTCACCTGTATTGATCCTCGCTGGTTTCAAGTTACTCATTTAGGTTTTACTAAGCGCGGTCCTCACTGGGCAACATTTTTATTGCAGTCTATTGCCGATATGCGTCGGCGATTGCAATCTATTGGCAGCAACCTAGTTGTAAGAGTAGGAACGCCTGCCCAAGTAGTGGCAGAGCTGCAAAAAGCAACAGGCGCTCGGTGGATTTACACTTCTAGGGAAGTTACTTCAGAAGAAATCCAAGACCAACTTGCTGTAGAAAATGCAATGCAGCAAGTAGGCGGGAAAGTAAAATATTTTTGGCAAAGCACTCTCTACCATTTAGAAGACCTGCCTTTCAAAAGCATCGAACTTTTGCCCGACGTATTTACACAATTTCGCAAGCAGGTAGAAAAAACTGTCCGAGTCCGCGATATTTTTCCCATTCCAGGAAAATTACCTCCTCTTCCACCTAACCTTCTTGAAGGCACTATTCCTACATTGCAAGAGTTGGGATTGAAAGAACCACCACAAGATAGGAGGCAACTAGTTCATTTTACAGGAGGGGAGTCAGCAGCATTGGATAGAGTAAAGACCTACATTTGGGAGAAAGATTTGCTCAAAACTTATAAAGAAACGCGAAACGGACTTTTGGGAGCGGATTTTTCTTCCAAATTTTCTCCTTGGCTAGCGTTGGGCTGCTTATCTCCGCGCTATGTGTGGGATCAGGTCCAAAAATACCAAGCCCAGCGCGTTACAAACGACAGCACTTACTGGTTAATTTTTGAACTCCTTTGGAGAGATTACTTCCGGTTTGTAGCACTCAAGTACGGCAATCGACTCTTTAAAAAAGGAGGCATTAAAAAGGACCGCCGCATCCGATGGATTGAAAATAAGACTCTTTTCCAATGCTGGATGGAAGGAAAAACAGGCATTCCCTTTATCGATGCAAATATGCAAGAACTGGCTGCTACGGGTTTTATGAGCAATCGCGGAAGGCAAAATGTAGCCAGTTTCTTAACCAAAGACTTACAAATAGACTGGCGCTGGGGGGCTATGTACTTTGAACACGCCTTGATTGATTATGATGTGTGTAGCAACTGGGGCAATTGGAACTACATTGCTGGAGTAGGCAATGACCCACGCGAAAACCGCTATTTCAACATTTTAAAGCAGGCTTGCCAGTACGACCCTCAAGGCGAATTCGTCAAACATTGGTTGCCCGTTTTAAAGCCCCTCCCTGCCTCATGGATTCATCTTGTGGGGGAACTAAGTCCTTCCCAGTTGCAGAGTTACGGGATAGAACTGGGCAATAACTATCCTTCTCCCATGGTAAACACTAGCCGCTGGATGAAAACCTAAATCTCCATTTTCAGGGAAATAAAATCCACTGCATGCTTTGCTTAGAAAAAGTTCGCTCCTGCTTTATACCTTTTCAAAAAACTCTAGCCAGCAACCATCAGGCGAGCGCACAGCAAAGGCTTTCACTTCCCCATAAGGAGCAATACAGGTAGAGGTGAGAGGCAACTGTAAATTAACGCCGTTTTGCTGAACAAAACGAGCGTAGTCTTCTATACCTTTCACTGGAAAGCGAAACATCAAAATACCGCGATTAGGAGGCAGGGCGCGTTGTGAAAAATCTTCTCCTGTTATATTGTCAATTTTAATGACATCTAGCATGTGATTGCGCGATCCGTCAGGTGAAATAATTGCCAAATTTGCAGGTGCTTGTGGAGCTATATTATAAGGAAGACCGAAAATAGTAGGTCCTGGAGTAGGTCGGCAAACACTTATGCGATTAAGTAGCTGAAAACCCAACTTGTTAACAAAAAAATCAACAGATTGCTCAAAATCCTTCACTATCATAGCAGAAAGATAAACATTGCTAACAATGTGTTTGCCACCTTCTATAATAGGCTGCGACGGACTTATTCGGTGCACTAAGGCAATCACTATTTCATCATGCCCCTTCATGAGCACTTCCTCAAGCAGAAAAGGTCCCATTTGCATTTGTACGGGGTTGCCGATGCTATGCCAGCCCATCTCTCGCAAATGGTTGCAGACTTGCTGAATATCATTTACGCGTAGGTCTATGTCTAGATACCCTCCTGTGTCCCACGGTTGTCCTCCAGGACGTATGTACTCTTGCTTTAATGAATGAAACTTAACAAGTCGGATTTGACCTGTCTCTGAGGTGCCAGGCAACCTAAGCAGCATTTCATCGAGGGTGCAACCTTGAGGAAGTTGCCAAAAAGCAGGCTGATAATAATCGCCTTCAGCTTGGTGGACTACTTGCCAGCCCATGTAATGGCGATAAGTAGCAGCAGCCTTTTCTATACTACCCACGCTAAAAACTACTTCGCTGTATGGAAATAACTGGAAAGGCATCACTATAACCATTTAATTTTTCCCTCTGAGGTAATGTCATAGCGACGTACTTGTTGCCTTACCTCAACATTTTTTTGATCTGGAGCATCTGTGATAGTTTGCCATACCTGCTCTATGCTCCAATCCTTGTAAATCAGTGTGTAAACAGAGATCAACTCTCTTTCCGTGCCGTAGTTGTCTTTGAGAAGCAGTTCATCTAAGGGCTGTCCTTCAGGAGAGTAAGTAACCAAGAGTAAGCGCAGTTCACCCGTGCCTTGCTTCATTTCTGCAAAAATGACAGCGGCAAAATTTCCATAGTCAGGCAACTTCCCGATGGGATAGCATTGAGTAACTTCTTTAAATAAGCTATTGCTTTTGAAGAGAAGTTTGAAGTCCTTATCAGCTAAGGGGCTTGTTGTAATGGCTATAGGATCTTTTTGGGTATTGTAGGGCAGTGAAATAGGTTTAAGTTGCATTAAAAAATTAGCCAAATAAGGGCTGCGAATTTCCACTATAGGCTTGAGAGTGGTTTGGTCGAGGTTGCGATCCGATAAAGATGTTTCCGAAGAAGTAGAAGGCTTGCATGCTACTACTAGCATCGCTACGGCAATGCAAACTACTAACCAACAAACTGTTTGCATGAAAGTTGGCATTCAATACGTTGGTTGAAGTTAGTCAAAATTAGTTAGGTTACAAGCATGTATTAAAAACATGAGAAAGGCTGTTCATACCTTTTCCACTCTTATTTCCTTGACTTGCTTTTGATAACACCCCAGCCCCATCAGCACTACCTCTTTGCCACGGTGCATATACCGCTGATAATATCCCCGCTCTTTTATCTGACGCAATGCCTCCTCCCCACCTCCTTCTCCTACCTTGAACTCTATCACATACACCCACCTGCCTATCTCTACCACCACATCTATCCGACCCCTACTAGTGTGCACCTCGCTCAACGCATACACCCCAAGCATCGAAAACGCTAAGTAAAATATGGCATGATAAAACGACTCATACCGCTCCATAAACACCTCATACGGAACCCCTGAAAGCAAACTGTTCAGCACCTCCACAAAACTATCGTACCTTTGAACCGATAAGTACTCGTACATCTTGAATATTAACCCGCTGACCTCCCGCTGATGACTAAACGCACTCAACAACAGCTCGCTCATCGACTGACGTACCTCCTCATTCGGATACCCCAACGTGTACAAACTCGCTACCCTGTCCTTGACCGTCAAATAACCCGTCTGAAATAACATCACTATCTCGTCCAACTCCTCTAACTCAAAATGACTCAAACCCACCTCCGAACGCTGTACACCCTCCAAGTTGTACACAAAACGCTCCCGCAACCGCTTGACCAAAAAACTCGGC
>JANWWZ010000003.1:0-157730 GCA_025057115.1 Bernardetiaceae bacterium | reverse complement strand
TGCAAAACTAAACAAGATGACAGGGTATTTTTTACTCCAATCCCAGCGGTTTTCTATCCACAAGCCTGAAAACAACGGCTGATTTCCGCTAAACAACTCCCCCAACGTGCTCAACAACAACGACTTGCCAAACCGACGAGGACGAGATAAAAAGTAATACTTCCCCTGCTCTATCAAAGAATATATTTGCGCCGTCTTATCCACATACACATATCCCCCACCGCGCAACTCGCTAAAATGCTGTATCCCCAAAGGATATTTCTGTATCATACTCAAAAATAGCGTTTTTGCGTATGCATGTTGCGATTTATGGAAAAGCATCTAACTTACGCCCAGCGTATTGTAACGTTCGATGAAGTAGCATGAAAAAGCAATTTTTCTATTCTGTTTGGCTGGCAGGAGGACTTTGGCTAGCCGATAAGTCCTACGCACAAGAACTCTCTTACTACTTGCCAGATTCAATTAAGTACAATGCTGCCATTCCTACCCCTGAAGTAGTGATGGGACACAAGTTTGGTCAATGGCACATGAGTCATGATAAAATGGTGTACTACCTTCGAGCTTTAGCAGCAGCTTCGAACCGCGTCAAGTTAGAGGAGTTTGGATATACCTACGAAGGACGTCCACAACTGCTTTTAATTATTACTTCTCCGAAAAATCAAGCAAACTTAGAAAACCTACGCCGCGAGCACCTAAAACTAACTGATCCTACTCAATCCAATTCACTGAGTTTAGAAAATATGCCTGTGGTGGTATGGCTGGCAGCTACTATTCACGGCAATGAGCAAAGCGGTGTGGGAGCGATGGTACTTACGGCTTACCACCTAGCAGCGGCACAAAACATCCGCATAGAGGAGATGCTCGATAAAATGATCATTCTAATGGAGCCTTGCCAAAATCCCGATGGCATGAATCGCTTTTCTACTTGGGTAAACATGCACAAAAGCATAGGCAACACAATTACCGACCCTGCAGCACGGGAGTTTAATGAAGTATGGCCCAGTGCAAGAACTAATCATTATTGGTTTGACCTCAACCGGGATTGGCTTCCAGCACAACATTTAGAAAGTCGCAACAGATTGGTAAAATACCACCAATGGAAACCCAATGTAGTAGCAGATCAACACGAAATGGGAACTAATGCCACTTACTTTTTTATGCCAGGTGAACCCATCCGCACCAATCCTATCACTCCTCCAATCAACCAAGAAATAACTGCTCGATTTGCTCGCTATCATGCATCTTTTATGAACCGCATTCAATCTTTGTACTACACTAAAGAAGGATTTGATGATTTTTATTACGGCAAGGGCTCTACCTACCCAGACGGCAATGGAGCAATAGGCATATTATTCGAACAAGCAAGCTCGCGTGGTCATGCCCAAGAGAGTGATAATGGAGTTCTTACCTATCCTTTCACTATTCGCAACCAACTAGCTACCTGCCTTTCTACCTTGCAAGCCTCCTATGATTTGCGAGTTGAACTGTTGCGCATGCAACGGGACTTTTTCCAATCTGCCATTAGCGAAGCTGCTAGTTCCCCTATAAAAGGATATGCTTTCGGCGATGCGTATGACAGGGTGCGAACCCATCACTTTGTAGAACTCCTGCGCCGTCATCAAATAGAAGTATATCAACTCAAAAGCCGCTTACAAATTGGCGGGCAAACTTTTGACCCTACTACCGCTTACATCGTGCCTACTGCTCAGCCTCAATATCGCCTCATCAGAGCTATATTTGAAAAAACTACGGGCAACTACTATAAAGACAGCCTTTTCTATGACGTAACTACATGGACCATGCCCCTTGCCTTTGGACTGTCTTATGCTGAAATCCGTACCCCTATTAATACCTTGCTAGGCAACAAAATAGAAGGCATGCCCACTATGCCCAAAGGCGAAGTAATAGGTGGGGTAAGTTCTTATGCTTATATATTTGAGTATGATGAATACTACGCACCCCAAGCACTTTACGAAGTACTGAGTAAAAATTTGATAGCGCGCGTAGCTGCACAACCTTTCGAGATACAGACCGCCGAAGGTACTAAACGCCGATTTAATACGGGAGCTATAGTCGTAATGGCAGGTAGTAATTTGCAATCCACTTACGATTTAATGAAGAATATTGCTGCACAAACAGGGGTAAACATCTATGCAGTCAATACGGGGCTGGCAGAGGTTGGACCAGATTTAGGAGGACGCTATTTCCAAAAAGTGCGCAAACCCGTGATTTTGCTTTTTGGTGGACAAGGTACTAATAGCTATGATGTAGGCGAGATATGGTATTTACTGGATAGCCGATTCCGCATCCCGGTAACTATTGTAGATTTGCGCGATGCAAGTAAAGCTAACTTAGATCGCTATAACGTGATCATCATGGCTAATGGGAACTACTCAGAAGTAGGTCAATCATTGCAAAATAGGCTAAAAAATTGGGTCCAAAACGGAGGTACTCTTCTTGCCATCGAGGAAGCCGTATCGTGGGCAGTTCGCAATGGACTTACAGAAGCCGCCTTCAAGCAAGAAAAAAGGGATTCTACTCAGATTACCAATTTGCCATATGGACAGTTAGACAACTGGGCAGGAGCTCAACAGATGAGTGGAAGTATTTTCGAGGCTCGTTTGGACCTTACTCATCCCTTAGCCTATGGCTACCGAAGCCCCTCAATCAGCCTATTCAAAAATAACAAATTATTTCTCAAAAAAGGCAACAACGCAGCTGTAAATCCAATTTATTACGGAGAAAATCCTTTGCAAAGCGGTTATGTTTCTAAACAGAATTATGAACAAATCAAAAATAGCGCCGTGTTGCATGTAAGTGCACAAGGCAGAGGCAGGGTAATTAGCATGACGGATAGCCCTAACTTTCGCGCCTTTTGGTACGGAGGCACCAAGCTATTTATGAATGCTATCTTTTTCGGCAACTTAATTCGCACTTCCTTTGGAAACCCTATCACCCAAGAAGAAGATTGAGTTTTCACTAAATTGTCTTGCAAAAATTTATGAAGCTATTTAAGTTCCTGCTTTCGCTTTCTATTACTGCAGTGCTTGCCTTTGCCCTTAATAATAAGCTAGGTCAAGTACCACCGCTGGGCAAGTTTCTCAATCCTTTTGATGGCTTCTGGCAAAATGCACAAACCAAAGAACAAGTTATTAGTAAAGCACCTAAAGAAGTACATTTAGATGGGCTGAAGGGAAGGGTAGAGGTGATTTACGACGAACGGTTAGTGCCTCACATTTTTGCTGAAAATGAGGAAGATCTTTACTTCATGCAAGGTTACGTTACAGCTCAACATCGGCTTTGGCAAATGGAGTTTCAGACGCACGCCGCTGCAGGGCGCATCTGTGAAATTGTAGGCAAAATAGCACTGGAGCTTGACCGCACAAACCGCCGCAAAGGGTTAGCTTTCGGTGCAGAGAGAGCAGTAGCCTTAATGGATTCTCTCCCTTTGGCTAAAATGCTGCTGACTCAGTACGCCAAAGGAGTAAATGCATACATCAATAGCCTCACTTACAAAGATTTACCTATAGAATACAAACTTTTCGACTACTACCCAGAGCCTTGGACACCTTTAAAGACTGCTTTGCTGCTCAAATACATGGCAAATACTCTGGCTTCAGGAGATGATGCCATTGAAAACACCAATACTCTTAAACTTCTTGGACGACCCACTTTTGACCTGCTTTTTCCCGACTACCACCCTGAACAAGCTCCCATCGTCCCCACTGAAGGTAAATGGAACTTCGAACCCCTCAAGGTCAATACGCCAAAGGTGCAGTTTTCGGAGCGATTTTATCATGTAGTGCCCTTGCCTAAGCCCGAGCCTAACACGGGAAGCAACAACTGGGCGGTAAGTGGCGGCAAAACTGCTTCAGGAAATCCCATCCTCTGTGATGATCCGCACCTTACTTTAAGTTTGCCTTCTATTTGGTTTGAAATGCAACTTGCTGCTCCAGGTGTTAATACCTACGGCGTAACACTTCCAGGAGCCCCTAACGTCATTATCGGTTTTAATGATAGCATTGCATGGGGAGTAACTAACGCCCAACGCGATGTGCTGGACTTATACGCTATCGAGTACAAAGACCACACCCGTCAGGAATATTTTTTTGAAGGCAAGTGGCGAAAAACTACTAAGCGAATAGAAGAAATCAAAATTCGCCATCAGCAGCCCTATTACGATACCGTTATTTATACTCACTGGGGTCCAGTAACCTACGACAAAAAATTTCATCAAGACCGCCAACATAGCGATCTTGCCATGCGCTGGACAGCACACGATCCTTCTTTGGAGTTGTTCACCTTTTACTACCTTAACCGTGCAAAAAATTATCAGGATTTTGTCAAAGCAATTAGTTATTTTGACTGTCCAGCGCAAAACTTTGCCTTTGCCTCTGTTAAAGGGGATATTGCTATGCACGTACAGGGCAAGTATCCTCTCAAATGGCGCGAACAAGGCAAGTTTATTTTAGACGGTTCCAATAGCGCCTCTGCATGGCAAGGATTTATTCCTGACGAGCACAACGTACAAGTGCTCAACCCCAAGCGCGGCTATGTGAGCTCTGCTAATCAGCACCCCACTGATACTCTTTATCCATACTACATTTACGCAGGTAACTACGAGTATTATCGCAATCGCCGCATCAATGGCTTGCTGGACTCCATGAATGCCATCACGCCGCAAATGATGATGGCAATGCAAAACGACAACTTTAATTTAAAAGCCGCTGAAAGTTTGCCCTACTTTTTAGCACAAATAGATACTACCTTGCTCAATGCTAGCCAAAAACCTATTTACAGACTTTTGAGCAAATGGGACTTCTACAACCACCCTGAAGCAGAAGCGCCTAGCTACTACGAGGCATGGTGGAGTAACCTCATCAGAATGCTTTGGGATGAATTTCTTGGCAAGGGAATTCCCTATGCCCGACCCGATGCATTTACTACCATCAAACTACTTAAAAAATACCCTCAGCATCCACTGTTCGACAACCAGCAAACCCCTGACCGAGAAACAGCGCGGGAAATTATTATCAAGTCATTTTTGGAGGCAATAGATAGCCTCGCCCGTTGGCAGCAACAACACGGCGGGCAATTACCTCTCTGGGCGGATTTTAAAGCTACTTCTATCCAACACCTAGCGCGAATAGAACCTTTCGGGGTTAAAAAAGTGCGCAATGGAGGCAATCGCAACATTATCAATGCCACCAGTGAGCGACATGGACCCTCCTGGCGCATGGTCGTGGAATTAGATAAAAAGGGCGTTAAGGGTTGGGGCGTCTATCCAGGTGGACAGTCAGGCAACCCAGGAAGTCCTTACTACGCCAATATGATAGATCACTGGCGCGAGGGAAAGTATTATGAATTGCTTTTCATGTCAAGCCCTTTGCAACCTGTTAATAATATACTCTTTCGCCAAACCTTTATCAACTAATTAGATTAGGTTATGTTTCTTCTCCAAGTGATGACCTTAGCTGTAGTCTGTTCGGTGTTTCAAATCTTGCTGCCAGGAAATGCCGTTTATACGGTGTCTATAGTCTCGTTAGTGTTTGGCATTATCTTCGGCAAAAAACCTTTCCAAGCCTTCGCTATGGGTTTTTTAAGCATAAGTTTGCTTTGGGGCGTTTATGCTGCATGGATTGACTACACTACCGACTTTATTTTAGGTGATAAAGTAGCTGCTTTGTTTTCTTTGCCAAATGGCTTAGCTCTTGCAGCAGTTACTGGTCTAATAGGCGGTTTGCTAAGTGGATGTGCTTGTCTTTCAGGAGCTTTATTGAGAAAACTACTGGCTTGAAAATTAAACGTTAGTTGTGGCTTCCATGCAATCTTTAAAACAAACTGACTTCCACTTTAAGGGACAAACTGGTTTCTATCGCGGCAAAGTGCGCGATGTATACATTTTTGGCAATCGGTTGGCAATAGTTGTTACTGACCGCATTTCAGCGTTTGACGTGATTTTGCCGCGAGCCATTCCGTACAAAGGACAGGTGCTCAATCAAATTGCTGCTCATTTCCTGCAGGCTACGGCTGATATTGTGCCTAATTGGCTAGAAGCTATCCCTCACCCTCAGGTAAGCATCGGTAAGCGATGCGAACCCTTTAAAATAGAAATGGTAGTGCGCGGCTATCTCGCAGGACATGCATGGCGGCAGTACAAGGCAGGCAAACGCACCCTTTGCGGCGAACCTTTGCCCGAAGGCTTGAAAGAAAATGACCCCTTTCCTCAACCTATCATCACCCCTACTACAAAAGCTCAAAGCGGACATGATGAAGATATTTCAGAAGATGAGATTATCAGCCGTGGCCTAGTAAGTGAGCAAGATTATGCACTGCTTAAAAAATATGCGTTGGCACTTTACCAACGAGGTACCCAGATGGCTGCCCAGCGCGGACTTATTTTAGTAGATACTAAGTATGAATTTGGCAAGTGGAATGGACAAATTTATTTGATTGATGAAGTCCATACACCTGACTCGTCGCGCTATTTTTATGCCGAAGGTTATGCTGAACGACAGAAGCGCGGTCAGCCGCAACGCCAACTTTCCAAAGAATTTGTTCGCGAGTGGCTTATGGAAAATGGTTTTCAGGGCAAGGAAGGACAGCTAATTCCGCCTATGGATGACCAGCGCGTAAAATCCATTTCTGACCGATACATAGAGCTCTACGAACAACTTACAGGCTTGTCTTTCCAGCCTCAACCCTACGACGATATTCAAACTACTATTCGGCTTGCTATTGAAAATTTTATGCAACACTAATTAACTTTACGAAAAACAGTTCCCATATGCAGTTCAAAATTGAAAAATTTGACAAGTACACTTTAGTAACCGTTCAAAGTGAAAAGTTGACTAACACCGTCGCACCTTTACTTAAGGCGCAAGTAGTTACCCTATTTCAAGAAGAAGGCATTACCAACCTGCTGATTGATATGTCCGCTGTTAAGTATGTGGACTCTTCCGGGCTCAGTGCTATTTTGGTAGCTAATCGGTTGGCTAATGAAGCCCAGGGCATTTTGGTGCTAGCAGGGGTAACCGATTACGTCATGAAAATCATCACTATTTCCAAACTGGATAGCGTACTTACCATGGTACCTACCGTTAACGAGGGAGTGGATGCTATTTTTCTCAACCAACTAGAGCGTGACTTGGGAAAAGAAGAGTAGTTTTTCCTATTTTCTTTGCATTCTTGCTACAAAAAGCGCAAACTTTAAATTAATTTCAACCACATGCTACATTTTTATCACAATAATCAGTAGGGCGGGCACCAGCTAGCAAAAAGTATCTTCAATAGTTTGAAACCCAATGCCAATGATAGTAAATTGATCTGCTTGCATCAGCTCACTCCCAGAGAGAATTTTCTAATATTTTCACAAACAAGTTGATTGCACAAAAACTTCTATACGCGCAAAGGCAATTTCCCCACTGGTGTGTTTTCAGCAACAAGCGTTGAGTTACAATAAAAATTTTAAAATACCGTTAGCAATTTGCTATAATAAAATTAAACGACAATTATTTTTGGGTTTGCAATCGCTGGCTATGTTTGCTATACAACGTGGTGGGACTTACCTTTGCAATCAAACCGTGATTTGGCAAACACATTTAAGATTATAAACGATGCTCGGCGTTAGATTGTTTTCCGTTCAATTACTTACCTCATTTGTCTTGCTGTGTAGCGTGCCTGTTTGGGCACAGACAGATGGCGACGGAGGAAGTACAGCACCTGCTCCAGCTACAGGTGTAGCAGGACTCTCTACAGACCAAGCTGTGATAGATCAAGGAAAATCCTTGTTTGAGGCTAACTGTAAACAGTGCCATGCTGTTCACGAAAGAGTGGTGGGACCGGCTCTGGCTAATGTGTATCAACGCAGAAGTGTGGATTGGCTAGTTAAATTTATCAAATATCCTCAGCGCGTTATCGAAAGTGGTGATGCCTATGCAGTAGCTCTCTACAAAGAGTATCAGCAGTTTATGCCCAACCATGACTTTTTGAAGGATGACGAAATCAAGGCCATCTTGTCATGGGTGCAAGCTGAAACTATTAAAGGACCCGCTACCGCTGCTGCTACCGCTACAACTACCACTACCAGCACTGCAACACCAGTGGCAGATAACTCGGGTTTGTTTATCATCATCATTGCAGGGCTTTCTTTTCTGCTGATAGTTACCCTAGCTGTTTTAGCGCTCATGGCTGCTACTTTGAGCAAGTATCTCAAAAAAGAATCTGATTTATCAGAAGAAGATCTGGAAGTACTTAACCAGCGCACTAATTGGGCAGCCATTTTCAAAAGCCAAGCATTCATCGGAATTACTGCATTTGTCTTTTTAGCATTGGTACTCAAAGCTACCGTAGAAGGACTTATAACAATTGGCGTTCAACAAGGATACGCCCCTACGCAGCCTATCCCTTTCTCTCATAAATTGCATGCAGGTGAATATCAAATTGATTGCAAATACTGCCACACAGGAGTAGAAAAAGGAAAAGCTGCTAATATTCCCTCTGCCAACATTTGCATGAACTGCCACAATGCTATTAAAACTACTTCGCCCATTATTCAAAAAATTTACGAATACATCGAGAAAGATGAACCCATTCAGTGGGTGCGCGTTCACAACTTGCCCGACCTTGCCTACTTTAATCACCAGCAACATGTGAAAGTAGCAGGAATAGATTGCGAGAATTGTCATGGCAATATCAAAGAAATGGAAGTAGTTCAGCAAGTCTCCTTGCTTACCATGGGCTGGTGTATTGATTGCCATCGCAAAACAGCAGTTAATGCAAAAGACAATGCCTATTACGACAATCTAGTGCAATTGCACGCCAAACGCTCCAAACAGCCTATGAAAGTAGAAGACATTGGCGGACTTGAGTGTGCCAAATGCCACTACTAATTTTTTGTCTTTGACTGGAAGAGAATCTATTTTGTCAAACCTTTACCCTCTAAACTAATGGAAGAGATAAGAAAAATATACTGGAAAGGCATCGAAGAACTCACTAACGACCCAGAATTTGTAAAATACGCCGAGAGAGAATTTCCCGAATACCTTCCAATTAAGGATAGCTATGGAGACAATGAGTCAGCAGCTCCAACGCGGCGCGACTTTCTCAAACTCATGGGTTTTAGCCTAGCAGCCGTCTCTTTAGCTGCCTGCGAAACTCCTGTAAAAAAAGCCATTCCATGGCTCAACAAACCTGAGACAGTTGATCCAAGCATTCCTAACTACTACGCCTCTACCTACTTAGATGGTAGCGACTACTGCGCAGTAGTAGTAAAAGCACGCGATGGACGCCCCATTTTTATAGAGGGAAATAGCTTTTCTAGCATCACTAAAGGCGGCATTAACGCAACAGCTACCGCCTCTATCATGACCTTGTACGACATTGAAAAAGCCAAAGGTCCCTCCAAAAATGGAAAAGAAGTCCAATGGGAAGTAATTGACAAGGAAATTATTACACAACTGGAGCAGATTGCGCAGGCAGGAGGGCAAATTCGCCTTGTGAGCAACACGATTATGAGTCCCTCTACCCAAAGCGTAATTAACGATTTTATTGCCAAATACCCCACCACTAAGCACGTCATTTACGATCAAGTTTCGGCTTATGGTCTCTTGCAAGCCAATGCGTTCCAGTTTGGCAAAGCTGTTATTCCTTCTTATCAGTTTGACAAAGCAGAAACCATCGTAACCTTTGGTGCCGATTTTCTAGGTACTTGGATCTCTCCCGTAGAATACGCCAAGCAGTTCAACATTACTCGCAAAGTAGGCAAGGACAAAAAAACAATGTCGCGCCTTTATGCCTACGAATCCATTATGACTATTACGGGCGCTTCAGCAGACTATCGCATTCCCATTAAACCATCTCAAGAAGGATTAGCAGTAGCAAAACTTTACAACTTAATTGCCCAAAAAGCAGGCAAACCCACCATTCAAGTTACTGATATCAATCTACCCTACATAGAAGCCGCTGCCGACAGGCTCTGGAATACCAAAGGCAAATCGCTGGTAGTAAGCGGCTCTAACGATGTGAACGTGCAATTGCTGGTAAATGCCATCAACCAACTGCTTGAAAGTTATGGCAACACCATCGATTTGAACGTTCCCTCTTTCCAAAAGAGAGGCAACGATGCCGAAATGGCAAACTTCATCAAAGAAGTAGAAAACGGAGCTATTCAAGCAATTATTTTTATCAATGCCAATCCGGTGTATGACCATCCGATGGGCGCTACATTAGAATCAGCACTTAAAGCTAAGAAAGTACAGCTCACCATCGGCATTTCTGATCGATTAAATGAAACTACTTCCCTATGCACTTATCACGCTCCCGATACCCATTTCTTGGAGGCATGGAACGATGCAGAGCCTAAAAAAGGTTATTTTAGCTTGTGCCAGCCCACTATTGCGCACATATTCGACACGCGGCAAGCGCAGCAATCTTTGTTAATATGGTCAGGCTCTACTACTGACTATTACACATACCTGCGCAACTTCTGGAGAAACAATCTTTTCAAGCTACAAAACAAAGAAGTAGAATTTGAAGCCTTTTGGACTCGCTCTTTGCACAATGGTGTATTTGAACCTGGTCCGGTAAGTGGCTACAATTCTGTTTTCGAGAAAGCGATAACTGCCTCCTCCATAGATTTATCTGCCGTCGCCACTAAAATTAACGACACCTACCAACCTAGCAATAACATAGAATTAGTCATATACCAAAAAGTAGTTGTAGGACCTGGCACACAGTCTAACAATCCTTACTTGCACGAAACTCCGGACCCCATTTCCAAGGCATGCTGGGGCAACTACATTTCTATTCCAGTTTCGCTGGCTACCCAGTTGGGCTTTAAACACAAAGAAGGCAAAACCCAAATGGGAAAACTTACAGTAGGCAATGTCTCTGTAGAACTGCCCGTATTGATTCAGCCTGGTCAAGCTAAGGAAACAGTAGCATTAGCAATAGGTTTTGGTCGCAAAGGAGCGGGGAAGGTAGCCGATGAAGCAGGGGGCGCTAATGCCTATCCATTTGCTACCATGTTGGAAAACGCTGTGCGCTTTGCCAACTCGAATAATGTAAAACTTGAAAACTTAGGGGAACGCACGCGCATAGCCCAAACACAGACTCACGAAACCTTCATGGGACGCCGTAGCATTATCCAAGAAGCATTGCTGGCTGAATATCTTGCCAATCCTAAGGCAGGTCGCTACGAGCCTACAATCGCCACTTACAGAGGAGCGGAACGCCCAACAGATATTTCCGTATGGGACATTCGCGGCGATGGATATAGCAAAAAGGAAAAAGAGCTAACAGAATACGAAAAAACGCTGTGGGAAAACCGCAAAATAGCTCATGGGGTCTCTTCAGGAGAAGCTGACATCCACCAGTATCCCAATCACCATTGGGGAATGGCAATTGACCTCAATTCTTGTACGGGTTGTTCAGCTTGCATAGTAGCTTGTCATTTGGAAAACAACGTGCCCATCGTAGGCAAAAAGGAAATTATCAGAAGACGCGAAATGCACTGGATACGCATTGACCGCTACTATAGCTCTGATGGTGCACCTAAAGACTACGACGCCTTAGAAATTGCCTCCGAAAATCCCGAGGTAGTTTTCCAGCCAATCATGTGCCAGCACTGCAATAACGCACCTTGTGAAACAGTATGTCCCGTAGCAGCCACTACCCATAGCTCTGAAGGACTTAACCAGATGACTTATAACCGCTGCGTAGGTACAAAATACTGTGCCAACAACTGCCCTTACAAAGTTCGTCGTTTCAACTGGTTCAACTATTTCAAAAACGACGACTTTGATTACCACATGAATAACGACTTAGGGCGTATGGTATTGAATCCCGATGTAACGGTGCGCTCGCGCGGTGTGATGGAAAAATGCTCCTTATGTGTACAACGCATTCAAGCTGGAAAGTTAAAAGCTCGCAGTGAAAAGCGACGTCCTTTGGATGGTGAAATTAATACTGCATGCGCAGCCGCTTGTCCTTCTGATGCTATCATTTTCGGAGATTTAAACGATCCAGAGTCGCGCATCTCTAAGTTGCTCGACCACGAAATCAAAGAACGGGCTTACAACGTTCTTCACGAAATCGGCACTAAGCCCAACGTGTATTACTTGACCAAGATCCGCAATAAAGACAAAGCTCAGGTATAATTTAGAGAATTAAACTTAAGGGCATATGCAAATTGTTTCAGAAGTAAGGGAGCCTTTAGTAATAGGCGGCAGGACTGTTAAAGATGTCACTAATGACATTGCCCGCCATGTAGAGAACCCACCTACGCGGTTGTGGCTCATCTGTATGGCTATTTCTATTCTTTTGTTAGGGGTAGGCGGCTACTTTGTAGGCGATCTTGCCTGGAATGGCATTGGACGCTGGGGGCTGAACAAAACCGTACAATGGGCATGGGATATTACTAATTTCGTATGGTGGGTAGGTATCGGTCATGCGGGTACATTAATCTCTGCCATTTTGTTGCTGTTTCGGCAGAAGTGGCGCACTTCTATTAACCGCGCTGCTGAAGCTATGACTATCTTCGCTGTGATTTGCGCAGCATTTTGGCCTGTTATTCACATGGGGCGTCCTTGGGTAGGTATTTACTGGGTTCTCCCCCTGCCCAATACTTTTGGCTCGTTATGGGTCAACTTTAACTCTCCCCTCTTGTGGGACGTATTTGCCATCTCTACCTACTTCTCTGTTTCACTGCTGTTTTGGTACATAGGATTGATTCCAGATTTTGCTACCATTCGCGATCGAGCTATCTCTCCTACTTCGCGCTTTTTCTATGGCCTACTTAGTTTAGGCTGGACAGGCTCGGCTAAAGATTGGATGCATTACGAGTCTGTATCTCTTATTCTAGCAGGTCTTTCTACGCCGCTGGTGCTTTCCGTTCACACCATCGTTAGTTTTGACTTTGCTACTTCTGTTATTCCTGGCTGGCATACCACTATCTTCCCTCCCTACTTTGTTGCCGGTGCAATTTTCTCAGGTTTTGCTATGGTGCTTACCTTGATGCTAGTAACGCGCAAGGTATATCGCCTTGAGAATTACATCACCCTTGAGCACATTGAAATGATGAACATCATCATTATTGTTACTGGCTCCATCGTAGGGATTGCCTATACTACTGAATTTTTCATCGCATGGTACTCTGGTGTGGAATATGAACAATACGCCTTCATCAACCGAGCCACAGGTCCTTACTGGTGGGCATACTGGGCTATGATGACTTGCAACGTAATTTCACCACAATTGTTCTGGATCAAGAAAATTCGCACTAGTATCATTTGGACTTTCTTCCTTTCAATTGTGGTAAACATAGGCATGTGGTTCGAACGCTTTGTAATTATCGTTACTTCTCTACACCGCGACTTTTTACCCTCTAGTTGGGTTTACTTTACTCCTACTATTCACGACATCATGTCCTATGCCTTTACTTTTGGCTTGTTTTTCTTCCTCTTCTTCTTGTTTGCTAAGTTTTTCCCTGTGGTAAACATGGCAGAAGTAAAAGCCATTATCAAGGATAGCAATCCTAAAGTGTACCGCGCGCGTAGAACTCTTGTTAATGAACCACTACCGCCCTTAGAAGAACTAGCAGTAGAAAAAGAAAAAACAGAAGTAAGATAATTCAGCTATGGAAAAAAATAAGCACTTTTTAGTAGGCGTTTTTAGCGACCACGACGATTTATTGCACGCCATCGAAGAAATACGCGCCAAAGGGGTGAAAATATACGAAGTTTATACGCCCTATCCTGTTCACGGATTAGAGCATGCTTTGGGTTACAAGCGTTCATGGATGCCTAAAGCTGCTTTTGCCTTCGGCGCCTTGGGCACCACCCTTGCCATTACCATGCAGGTGTATATGATGGCAATTGACTGGCCTATGATTATTGGCGGCAAATCGTATTTAGCCATACCAGACTTTGTACCTGTTACTTTTGAAATGACTGTTCTGCTATCTGCTTTTGGAATGGCAGGCACGTTCCTGGTAGCAAGAGACTTAAAGCCTCATAAAGTACCTCGCATTTTTGATATAAGAGCAACAGACGACAAACACATTATGGCAATTGACCTAGCTGCCAACTCACTTTCCGAAGCACAAATGACTACTCTTCTTAAAGAGTATCATGCAGAAGAGGTGTATCGCCGCGACTTTACCGATGAGGAAAACTCTCCTTCCTTCATTAGCTACGTTGTGGATTTATTTACCAATGGTGTAACGCGTTCGAGCAGAATCTCTACTCACCGCTAAAATAGTTATTAAAATGCTAAAAAAAGTACTATCACATACAATTTGCTTGACCGTTGGCGCAGGATTGCTCTGGGGATGTACAGGTGCCAGCGGCGACGATCCAGGAGTGGAATACGCTCCGCAGATGTATCACTCGGTAGCTTACGAACCGCTTTCGCAGGTAGTAGATGAGAATAGCCCTTATTATAATTCCGCTCCTTTTAACGACTACAAAGGAAAAAAGAAAATCAACTTAATGACTCCCGTTGAAGGAACGGTAGCACGCCAAAATTACTCAAGCGTAACTGCATCAGTGTTTGCCAAACCAGACCAACCATTGCTCATTTACGAATTGCATAAAGACAGCCTTGAGTTAGCTGCCCGCCTCTTGAAAAATCCCGTTCCTTTGGACTCCGCTGGAAAAGTATTAGAAGAAGGTAAGCATCTCTACCTAGCTTTTTGCGCTCCTTGCCATGGCGAGAATGGCAAAGGCGATGGCAAAGTAGGAGCAGTTTACAAAGGAGTGCCTAATTATTCTGTAGGTCGCTACAAGACCCTTTCAGAAGGTCACATCTTCCACGTGATTACTCACGGAAAAGGGCGCATGTGGTCCCATAAAAGTCAGCTCTCTCCCGAAGAGCGTTGGAAAATAGTGCACTATGTTCAAAAATTGCAAAAAGGTGAATCCTAATATCATTGCGTAAATCTGTAGGAATCAAACTAAAATTAGCCCAATGAAAGCTCGTCAAGAACACTACCACATAGAAGAGCACTTTGTATTTTCTGACAACACTAAAAAATCAATCTTTACTCTTTTGGGTGTAGGATTTATTTTATTCGTCATAGGGTTGGCAATCATTGCCTTTGGTGGAACTTCTCACGGACATGACAGCCATGCCCTTGCCAATAATGGTAGTGACGTTGTAACTGTTTCAGAGTCTCATGGACACGGTCACACTTACCACTGGACTGACCGCGTGAAAGTGGCTTTTTGGCACAATAGTGTATTTTTCATGGGCATTACTTTGATTGGTATTTTCTTTACAGCTATTCAGTATGCTGCTCATGCGGGTTGGTCGGCTATTTTAAAGCGAGTGCCGGAGGCTTTTGGCAGCTTTTTGCCTTATGCCGCCATCTTGCTGATAGGCACTTTTGCCTTGAGCTATCACGAAATCTTCCACTGGACTGATAGCTCACTATACGACCCTAACAGCCCTAATTATGATCCAATTATCGCTGGAAAGAAGGGCTACTTGAATATGCCTTTCTACGTTGCACGCATGATAATTTTTATAACTGGTTGGTATGCATTTTATTATTTTTTGCGAAAAAATTCTTTGGCTGAAGACATAGAAGGAGGCACCCATCGCTTCTGGAAAATGAAGGTAATTTCTACGTTGTTTATCATTTTCTTTGCCTTAACCTCTTCTATGGCAGCTTGGGATTGGGTAATGTCCATAGACACCCACTGGTATAGCACTATGTTTGGTTGGTATAACTTTGCTAGTTGGTTTGTGGGAGGACTTGCCGCTATCACTTTAGCCGTTATCTTCCTGAAAGAAGCAGGGTACCTAAAAGCGCTCAACGAAAGTCATTTACATGATCTAGGCAAGTACGTTTTTGCCTTCAGCATTTTCTGGACTTACATATGGTTCGGGCAGTTTTTGCTGATATACTATGCCAACATCCCAGAAGAGACGATTTATTTTGTAGAGCGTTTGCGCAGTGATTACGGAAAGTTTATTTTTATTAACTTATTCTTGAATTTCTTCTTTCCCTTCCTCGGCTTAATGACACGCGACTCTAAACGCAAAGCTGTTATATTGAAAATTGTATGCTACGCAGTAGTCATTGGACATTGGCTTGACTTTTACCTGATGATAACTCCTGGCACCTTGAAAGAGCACGGTGGACTAGGCTTGCTGGAAATCGGTCTTGCCTTGATGTATACAGCTGCCTTTGCTTTTGTAGTAGCTCAAGCCCTTTCTAAGGCTCCATTAATAGCAAAACATCATCCTATGTTACAAGAAAGTTTGCATCATAGTATTTAGATTCCGAAACCTTTCTTTCCAACAAATTGTAGTGAAATTGAATTGGTTTTTAACTAAATAAACTCAAAGCAATCATGACAGGTCTTCTAGTTTTGACAGGTAGTATTTTATTGGTTGCTGCATTTGCATTAATCTATCGCATTCTTACGCTGATAGAAATTGCAAAAGGAAGACAGGACTACCAACCAGGTGGTAACAGCCATGCTATCAATGGAGTGCTATTTATCTTGTTCTTCATTGTAGGATTTGGATTATTTTTCTGGTATTCAGGAAAAGCAGCTGAAAACTTCCTTCCTGAAGCTGCTTCTGAACATGGTAAGCTAACAGATAGACTGTTCTGGATTACCACGGGCATCACCTTTGTTGTTTTCTTCCTGACCCACGCTCTTTTATTCCTTTCTCCTTACTTTTTCCGCTATCGCAAAGATCGCAAAGCACTTTGGTGGCCAGATAACACCAAATTAGAAGTAGCCTGGACAGTAGTTCCCGCCATCGTACTTACTATACTGATCTTAGGCGGTTGGTGGATATGGCGCGATGTTACCGCTCCGGCTCCTGATAACAGTTTAGAAGTAGAAATCGTAGGAAAGCAATTCAACTGGATGGTGCGCTATGGAGGAAAAGATGGAAAAATAGGCAAACACAACTTCCGCAAGATAGATGCTACCAATCAGCTGGGAATGGATTTTGCCGCAGATAAATCCAACTTCGATGACTTTGTACCGCGCGAAATTCACCTTCCTAAAGGTAGAAGCGTCCTCTTGAAAATACGTGCACGCGATGTACTCCATAGTGTTTTCTTGCCTCATTTCCGCGTAAAAATGGATGCAGTGCCAGGCATGCCTACCAGCTTTTGGTTTACTCCTACTAAGACTACTGAAGAAATGCGCCGCGAGCTAAATGATCCCAACTTTAACTACGAACTAGCTTGCACTGAAATTTGCGGACAAGGACACTTTGCCATGCGCATGGTAGTGGTAGTATCTGAACCAGAAGAATTCGAAAAGTGGTATGCTTCTCAAGAACCTTGGGCTAAGCAAAATGCCGATTATATCGCTTCTCTTAATCTTGAAAACAGCAAAGAATTAGCAGCACTCTTCAACCAGAAATAAATCCAAACTCTCATCATATGGCAACTGTAAACATCGACTTACATCACTCTGTAGAAGAACATGTTCATCACCATGATGAACACGAACACCATCACGAATCTTTTATCAGAAAGTACATCTTTTCTGAAGACCACAAGGTCATAGCTAAACAATTCCTGTTTACTGGAATATTTTGGGCAATTATAGGCGGTTTGCTTTCGATTATCTTCCGCTTACAGTTGGGTTTCCCAGAGGCTAATTTGGAGTTTCTGCGCCCCATTTTAGGAGATTGGATTACCGCTCAAGGCAAATTAGACCAAAATTTCTATCTGGCTTTAGTAACTATGCACGGCACCATCATGGTGTTCTTTGTGCTAACTGCAGGTTTGAGTGGTACGTTTAGCAATTTCTTAATCCCGCTGCAAATTGGTGCCAGAGATATGGCATCGGGATTTTTGAACATGCTCTCTTATTGGTTCTTTTTCCTATCAAGTGTAGTGATGTTTATTTCTCTGTTCATCGAAACAGGTCCTGCTAGTGGAGGCTGGGTGGTGTATCCACCACTAAGTGCTTTGCCTCAAGCTATGCCTGGATCTGGTCTAGGAATGACTCTGTGGTTAATTAGCATGAGTCTTTTCATTGTTTCTTCTTTGCTTGGAGGCATTAACTACATCACTACAGTAATTAACCTGCGCACAGAAGGCATGTCTTTTTCAAAACTGCCTTTGACCATCTGGGCATTCTTCCTTACTGCAGTACTGGGATTGCTCTCTTTCCCCGTCCTGTTTGCAGCAGCCCTATTGCTAATATTTGACCGCAGCTTTGGAACAAGTTTTTACTTGTCTGAAATATACATCAATGGAGAAGCACTTCACAATGTAGGTGGAAGTCCAGTGCTATATCAACACCTATTCTGGTTCCTTGGACACCCTGAAGTATATATTGTAATGTTGCCAGGTCTGGGCATTACATCTGAAATTATTGCTACCAATTCCCGCAAGCCTATTTTTGGATATCGCGCCATGATAGGTTCTTTGCTTGGCATTACTTTTCTAGCATTTATTGTGTGGGCTCACCACATGTTTGTTTCTGGCATGAATCCATTCTTAGGTACTATTTTCATGTTCCTAACCCTAATTATAGCAGTGCCTTCAGCAGTTAAAGTATTCAATTACTTAGCTACTTTGTGGCGAGGTAATATTGTATTCACCCCAGCAATGTTATTTTCTATTGGACTCGTATCGCTGTTTATTACTGGAGGCGTAACAGGGATTGCATTAGGTAATTCCGCTGTGGATATCCAATTGCACGATACTTACTATGTAGTAGCACACTTCCACTTAGTAATGGGAGCGGCTTCCTTCTTTGGCATGGTAGCAGGTATTTATCACTGGTTCCCCAAAATGTTTGGACGCATGATGAACGAAAAATTAGGATATGTTCACTTCTGGATTACGTTCATCGGCGTTTACATGGTTTTCTTCCCCATGCATTATTTAGGTATAGCTGGATTTCCACGCCGCTACTACTCGTGGACTAACTTCAATGCCTTTGACTCCTTCGCCGATCTAAACGCTTTTATCAGCACCGCTGCTATTATTACTATGGCGGCTCAATTGATATTCTTGTTTAATTTCTTCTACTCAATCTTTAGAGGGCGCTTGGCACCAGCCAATCCATGGCGCTCTAATACTCTGGAATGGACTACGCCACGCTTCCCAGGACATGGCAACTGGCCGGGTAAAATTCCGACAGTTTACCGCTGGCCCTATGACTATAGCAAACCAGGAGCTAAAGAAGACTATATCCCTCAACACATTCCTTACTCAGAAACTCCTGAGTCTAACTTGCCACATGAAAATGAATTGATAGCTCTAGAAAAAGAGTTTGCAAAGTAGACAACACGCTCTATTAAAGCCACCTCACAAAAGAGGTGGTTTTTTTATTTCATTTTGTTTTGTTAATTTCTAAGTGCCAACTTAAAGCGTAAACTCCGCCTAAGTCAATTGTAAATCACTTTGGGGAATGGAAATTATCGGAATAGACCATATTTCGCTACATGTAGCTGACTTAATCCGCAGTAAATTCTTTTATCAAGAAATTATAGGGCTCAAGGAAATAACGCGTCCTGCATTTGATTTTCCAGGTGCATGGTTTAGCCTAAATAACAGCCAAACACTTCATCTGATAGAGGGTAGGCAGCATATGCCTCATTGGGGAGGTCGTTCTACTCATATTGCTCTAGCGGTAGAAGATATTACTTTGGCTGCCAACTATTTCCGGACGAAGGGAATTATTACTACTGATATCAAAAAACGCCCTGATGGTATTAGGCAATTTTTTGTCACTGATCCCGATGGTTATTGCATTGAGTTTTGCGAGAAAATGAAATAAATAACCATCTGATTTGAAAAAATATTTGCTAATGCATATGGCAAAAGTTTAGGGAAATAAAGTTAAGTCTTGAGGTTCTTTTGCAAATTGAATAACCGAAACGCGCACTTATCCCTGTTGGGCATCTAAATTATTAAAGTGTTTTAGTATAGCAGTAGCTTTGTCTTTGCCAATGAGTTTTGATAGTTCCTCAAAAGGTGCCGCAGCAATTTTTTTTAATGAACGGTAATGCGAAAGCAATTTTTCAGCTGTTTGCTTACCGATGCCAGGAATTTCCTCTAACTGACTTTTAAAACTTTTTCGACTTCGCTGATCGCGGTGAAAACTAATGGCAAATTGGTGTGCTTCATCTCTAATGCGCTGTAAAAATATCAAACTTTCTGATTTTTTATTAATCATAAGTGGCAACTCATCTTCGGGATAATAAATTTCTTCTAACCGTTTTGCAATCCCTATAATAGGAACTAATCCATAAATACCCAAATCTTTAAGTGCTTGACAAGCTGCGCTGAGTTGTCCTTTCCCGCCATCTATTACAATTAAATCGGGTAGGGGTTTGTGCTCGTTTAATAATCGACGATAACGACGCATAACAATCTCATACATAGAAGCAAAATCATTAGGACCTTCTACAGTTTTAATATGAAAATGGCGATAATCCTTTTTAGAAGGTCTGCCTCCTTTAAAACACACCACTGCTGCTACAGGAAAAGAACCTTGCAAATTAGAATTATCAAAACACTCAATATGCATGGGCAAATGAGCTAAATGTAAATCAGCCTTTAAACGTTCTAAAATGCGCTTACTTTGTTCTTTTTGTAAATTATCGCGTTGAATTTTTTCGCGTTGGTAGAAAAGTGCATTTTTATAACTCAGTTCCACCAATTTTTTCAAGTCTCCAATTTTGGGCACTATTACTTCAAAACCCTTAAATTCTATTTCTGTAGGAAGGTTTGTTATCACTCGCGGAGCTTCTGAAAGAAACTGTTGTCTAAATTCTACAATCATAGATGCTAACAAATCAGACTCGCTTTCGTCGAGTTTTTTCTTTATATGCGTCGTTTTAGTTTGTACAATACAACCTTGCTGAATATGCAAGTAATTCAAGTAAGCATATTTTTCATCAGCAATAATAGTTACCACGTCTAAATCTGAAATTTCAGGATTGACTACTAAGGATTTACTTTGAAATTTTTCTATCGCTTCTAATTTTTCTTTGAAAACTTGCGCTTCTTCAAATGCCAGTTTTTCAGCAGCTTCCATCATACACTTGCGGAAGTAATTGCGCACAATAGATAACTTTCCTTTCAAGATATGAACCACTTGAGCAATGTCAGCGTCATAATCTTGGGCCGTTTGCAATCCTTCACAAGGTCCTTTGCAATTTTTAATATGATATTCAAGGCAAACTTTAAATTTTCTGCGAGCTATATTTTCAGGAGTAAGCAAATAGTTACAGGTGCGAATGGTATAGAGTTGGCGCACTAACTCTAGCACAGTTTTCATAGCTTTTACGCTAGCATATGGACCAAAGTACGTCCCTTGACCTTCCACTCGTTTGCGAGTTGGAATTAAACGAGGAAAAGGCTCATTTGTAAGACATAAATAGGGATAAGTTTTATCATCGCGCAGTAAAATGTTATATCGCGGTTGATGTTGTTTGATAAGATTATTTTCTAACAAAAGTGCATCAAACTCAGAATTGACAACTGTGTACTCAATTCGATTAATTTGCTGAATCATGTGGCGAGTTTTATAACTCTTGTCAGTGGATTTGGTAAAATAACTACTTACTCTATGCTTTAGGTTTTTTGCCTTCCCTACGTAAATCAACTCGCCGACTTGATTGTAAAATCGATAAACACCAGGGGTTTCAGGCAAATGTTTTATAGCCTCTTGTAGTTGGTTGGATACAGATTGCCGCATATGACAAATTTATAAATTCCCCAACGGTTTTTTCCAAACTTTACCCATCCCAAACTAACAACAAAAAGCAATTCAGAACAGCAAAAGCACTATATTTCTAACTAAACAACACTTGCTATGTTACACGCTCTTGAACAATTAAAAAATCAGTTGGAAGGAGAATTGCACACCGATCTTGCCATGCGCATTTTGTATGCTACTGATGCCTCAGTTTATAGAGAACTTCCTTTAGCCGTAGCGATTCCTAAAACAGTCCAAGATGTCAAACAGTTGATTGCATTTGCAAATAAGTTTAAAACTTCGCTGATTCCACGCACAGCAGGTACTTCGCTGGCAGGTCAGGTAGTGGGTGATGGCATCATAGTAGATTTTTCTAAATATTTTGATAACATTCTTGAAATTAATCCTGAGGAAAAATGGGTGCGCCTACAACCTGGCGTTATTCGCGATGACCTCAATTTTTATCTAAAACCCTATGGACTTTTCTTCGGTCCAGAGACCTCCACTGCTAACCGCGCTATGATTGGTGGCATGATTGGAAATAATTCTTGTGGGTTGCACTCCATTGTTTATGGGAGCACACGGGATCACTTGCTAGAAGTCCGCGCTTTGCTCTCCGATGGCACAGAAACTGTTTTCAAATCTATTTCTGCACAGGAATTTGAAGAAAAGTGCAAAGGAATAGGCACTTTTAGTAAACTAGAGCAGCAAATCTATCAGCAAATTTACCAACTGTTAAGTAATCAAGCTAACCAGCAAGAAATACTTCAGCAATTTCCTTCCCGGCGTGTAGTGCGGCGAAATACAGGGTATGCTTTAGACGCTCTATTAGACTTACAGCCTTTTAATCCTGAAGGTCAGCCGTTTAATTTTTGCAAACTCATTGCTGGCTCTGAAGGCACGCTAGCAATTATTATAGAGGCAAAACTCAATCTCCTGCCCCTGCCTCCGCCTCATGTAGTGCTCATTTGTGCTCATTTTCAGTCTATTGAGGAATCTCTTAGAGCTAACGTATTAGCCATGCAGCACAGACCTAGTGCTAGCGAATTGGTCGATGATTATGTACTGGAACTCACTAAAACAAATTTAGCGCAGCGGCAAAACCGCTTTTTTGTCCAGGGCAATCCCAAAGCCATTTTGATGGTGGAATTCATGGAAGAAACCAGAGATCAAGCTGAAAAGAAGGCACAAGAACTTATTGCTCGTTGGCAAGCCCATCAGTTAGGATATGCCTTTCCTATTTTGTACGGGACAGAGACCGCCAAAGCATGGAACTTGCGAAAGGCAGGGCTAGGCATTATGTACAACATCGCTGGTGATGCCAAACCCGTCAATCTGATTGAAGATTGTGCTGTTGCAGTAGAAGATTTGCCTAACTATATCGCGGAATTAGATGCACTGGCACGCTCTAAGGGCGTTCAACTGGAATACAGCGCTCACGCAGGAGCAGGGGAGCTACATCCCTTGCCGTTAATAAACCTCAAAACTGCTCAAGGTCAGCATCTTTTTCGCGAGTTGTTAGCAGACACAGTGCCACTAGTCAAAAAATACAACGGCTCGCTCTCTGGAGAACACGGCGATGGCAGGCTACGCGGCGAGTTTATCCCCCAGATGGTAGGTCCCCAGTGCTATGGCATGTTCCGAGAAATCAAACAAACGTGGGACCCTCACAACATTTTCAATCCTGGCAAAATCGTCGATACCCCTCCAATGGACCAATCCTTGCGCTACCAGCCCAATCAACCTACTCCCGATTTTCCTACTATTTTAGACTTTAGTTCTTCAGGCGGCATCCTAAGACACGCCGAACAGTGCAACGGCTCTGGCGACTGCCGCAAATCGCACCTTGCAGGCGGCACCATGTGCCCCAGTTACATGGCTACTCGTGCTGAAAAAGACACCACTCGCGCTCGCGCCAATATCCTGCGCGAACTCCTGACCCGTCCTATCAACCAAAAGAACCCCTTCCACCACCCAGAAATTTACCAAGTAATGGACCTTTGTCTCTCCTGCAAAGCCTGCAAGGCAGAGTGCCCTTCTAATGTGGATGTAGCCGCTCTTAAAGCCGAGTTCCTCCACCATTGGCACGAAGCTAATGGTGTTAGCTTTCAAACTCGCCTTGTGGCAAACTTCGTCCTGATGCAAAAACTAGCCATGATGGCTCCTGCTTTCTACAACTGGCTAATTACTCATCCTTTAGCCAGCTTGTGGGTCAAGAAATTGGTTGGTTTTCACCCAAAGCGCAGCTTACCAAAGGTGGGAGCCCAACCCTTGAGAAAACTACTCCAGCCTGTGCAGGGCAGCCAACCTATGAAAGTAATCTTGTTCATCGACGAGTTCACTAACTACACCGACCAACGCGTTGGCAAGGCAGCCTACGAACTTTTGAAAGGGTTGGGTTACAGCATCGAGCTACCTTTGCACGTGGAGAGCGGTCGCACATGGATTTCTAAGGGCTTGCTCAAACAAGCGCGCCGCATTGCCCTTCGCAACGTGGAATTGCTCAAAGACTGCGTAAGTCAAGAAAAGCCGCTGGTGGGCATAGAGCCTTCAGCTATTTTAACTTTCAGGGATGAGTATTTGCGCCTGGTGCCGAAGCATCTGCTGCCTGCAGCAGAAAAGATTGCTCAACATACGTATTTGTTGGAGGAGTTTATTGCTCAAGAGGCGGAAAGAGGACGTATTCGTCCTGAGCAGTTCAAGGCTGAGAAGCAGGAGATTATTCTTCACGGACATTGTCATCAGAAAGCTCTTTCATCGCTCAAATATGCCGAAAAGATGTTGCAGCTGCCTCGAGGATATGTAGTGAGAACATTGCCGACAGGTTGTTGCGGGATGGCGGGCAGTTTTGGCTACGAAACTGACAAGTATGAGCTTTCAATGCAGATTGGGAGGCTAGTGCTCTTTCCTGCAGTAGAAAATACTAACAGCGATACCTTAATAGCTGCCTCTGGCACCAGTTGCCGCCATCAAATTTACGATGGCACGGGGCGTACCGCGCTACATCCAGCAGAGATTCTTAGGCAAGCTCTAGCGGAGTAAAAAAGCTACCTTTTATTAAGTCCAAAGGAAAGTAACAATAACGTTAGAATGCAACAAGCTATGTGTAAACATGCGAAGAAGTCGCGTTTTGAGTTTAGCGCTTTTTCGCGTATTTTTCGCATGTCTTTGCTTGAACGTTAAGCCGTCGGCAGCATGAAAAACTAATCACTTTAGAATGCAAACTCATTTTTTGTCTAAATTTGACTGAGTAAAAATTTATAAGCTAGCTTGCAAACTCATCATAAAATAATAAACGGAGACAGCAGGCGAATGACTGAATTACCCGACAATTCCGTACATTTGATTATCACTTCGCCGCCCTATTGGCAGTTAAAGGACTACGGAACAGATAACCAAATCGGCTTTCACGATAGTTATGAAAATTACATAAACAACCTGAATTTAGTTTGGAAAGAATGCTACAGAACGCTGCACAATGGCTGCAGGTTGTGCATAAACATTGGAGATCAATTTGCTCGCTCTGTTTATTACGGACGTTACAAAGTCATTCCCATTCGTGAGGAAATTATTAAGTTTTGCGAAACCATTGGCTTTGATTACATGGGAGCAATTATTTGGCAAAAAGTAACAACCTCTAACACCACAGGTGGTGGCGTTCAAATGGGTTCTTATCCATATCCAAGAAATGGTATTTTGAAATTGGATTACGAATTTATTCTCATTTTTAAAAAACTGGGCAAAAGCCCCAAGCCAACCAAAGAACAAAAAGAACTTTCTAAAATGTCTGCAGAAGAATGGAATACATTTTTTGCAGGTCATTGGGAGTTTCCAGGTGCAAGACAGAAAGACCACCTAGCTATGTTTCCAGAAGAACTACCGAGGCGCCTCATCAAAATGTTCTCTTTTGTTGGAGAAACAGTGCTTGATCCATTCGCAGGAAGTGGAACTACTTTGCTAGCCGCAAAAAAATTGAATAGAAATTCTATAGGATACGAAATTAATCCCGAATTCATCCCAATCATCAAAGAAAAATTGCAGGTTCAACAACAAGATTTGAGCCAAGCTACTTATGAGTTTATACAACAGAATCCATTAACAACAGACTTTGAAAAGGAAATCCAAAAATTACCTTACATATTTAAAGACCCTCATGCTCTTAACAAAAAAGTAGATGTAAAAAAACTTCAGTTTGGCTCTAAGATTGATAAAAACACTTTGACTAAGCAGGAAGAATTATTTACAGTTAAAGAAGTGATTAGTCCTGAAAAGATACGTCTGAGCAATGGCATAACTGTTAAACTTATCGGTGTAAAAGAACATCCACCAGTTAATCGCAAGGCAGTGTCTTTTCTTGTTGAAAAAACCAAAGGAAAGCGCGTATTTCTCAAATACGATAGAGTTAAGTACGACAGTGAAAATAACTTGCTTTGTTATCTATATCTTGAGAATAAAACATTCATAAATGCGCATTTAATCAAAAATGGTCTGACCCAAGTAGACACCACTATTGATTTCAAATACAAAGAAAAATTTTTAAAACTATGGCGGCATACACAGATAAATAACTCAACTTTTTGAGTGGTAAGTATGGCATACTTGCGCTTAGGAACTCAACCTCAGCTGTAAGACTTCTCAGGGCTGATCATTTAGGAAGCGAAGATGAAGTTATATGCACTAATAAAAAATCACTATGAAACCATGCGCAAGCGTGGCACTAAAGGCAAAAGTACTATTGAAGGATTGAATATTTGAATAAATTTCCACGAGGTTCAATATTAAAATATTAAGCATATGATACTACTATCAGTCATAGGCACGGGAAGTTACACTAAAGTTAAATATCAGTTTGATGGGAGAGAAGCTGAAGAAACCAATTACGTCGTAAAAGCAATAAAAGATATTTTTAATCCTGAAAAAATTTTTGTCTTAATGACAGAAGAGTCTGAAGAAAAGCACAAAAAAGAACTAGAACAAGTCTGTGATTTCGAGTCCATACGAATACAAGTTGGTAAAAATGAAGAGGAACTTTGGGACATGTTTAGTGCAGTTGTAGAAAAAGTTCCCGAAGAACAAGAGGTAATTATCGATATAACTCATGGTTTTCGCTCTCAACCAATGATTTTACTATCCATTGCAGTATATCTGCGAGTTACAAAAAACGTAAAAATCAAACATATTTTGTACGGTGCATTTGATGCAAAACAGAACGAAGTAGTGCCAATTTTTGACTTAAAGCCTTTCTTGGACTTAATTGATTGGTCTTTTGCAATAGATGGGTTTCTAAAAAGAGGAGATGCTTCGTTATTATCAAAAATAGTAATAGACTTACACAATTCTGCTTATAAAGATCCAAAAAGGAGTGAAAATAAAAGTTATTTACCAAAAGGTCTAAAGAGTGTTGGCAGCAAGTTAAATACTCTATCAAATGCATTATCTGTATCCAGATCCAAAGAAGTTTCAGACATTGCCAAGAAACTTACAAAAGAAATAGATAAAGCATATAAAGATGTAGATAACTTGAAGCAGGTAAGGCCCTTTAAGTCCTTACTTGATAGAATAAAAGACATCGCTAATAAATTTTCCGTTAGCAGTAATGATTATTTTTCTTCTGAAGAAAGTATGCGCGCTCAAGCAGAAATTATAGAATTTTACCTTGAAACAAAACAGTACCAACGGGCAATTACTCTGGCAAGAGAACTACTTGTATCAAAAGTATGCTTCATGTTTAAGTTTGATCTTCTTACAGAAAGAGAAAAAGCAGAGGAAATATTAAACAGCAAAGACTCTTCTCAACAAAATCAAATAGAAGAGGATATTATAAAAACTTGGAGAAACTTAGTTAATGTACGCAATGACATTAATCACGCGGGAATGCGAACAAATCCAAATCCTTCAGACTCTATCATTGAGCAAGTTGAAAAACATTGTAAAAAAGTAATAGATATAATTAAGACCACCACTTCCAATTAGCTAAACTTTTTAAGTTGGAAATATATGGTAAAAATGCAGCATTTGTTCTACTTTACTCAAGTAACAACCTGTAATTACCCTCTATACTTAGCAAAAAGTACAGTAGCAATATGACCACCAAAGCCGAAATTATTGCTCATGGCATAATTCACTTGTCGGCTGGCTGCTTTTTCCAACGGAAAGTGAAATAGATCCTTATATTCTGGCTCTATATGAGTGGTGTTAATAGTAGGTGGCACAAGATCGGTAGCTACACTTAAAATAGTAGCAATAGCCTCTACTGCCCCTGCCGCGCCTAATAAATGCCCCGTCATGGACTTGGTAGCACTAATGCTAAGAGTTGGTCGCGCGCCAAAAAGTCTCAAAATGGCTTTTAGTTCGCTTACATCTCCTAAAGGAGTAGAAGTAGCATGAGCGTTTAAATAGTCCACTTGGTCAGGAGCGATGCCAGCTTCTTCAAGGGCGGCTAACATGCCCAAGTAAGCCCCTTCGCCTTCAGGATGAGAGCCTGTCAAGTGATAAGCATCAGCAGAGGTGCCTCCTCCTACCACTTCGGCAATGATAGGAGCGTTTCTTCTCCGCGCATGCTCTAATTCTTCTAAAATCAATGCGCCAGCACCTTCTCCCATGACAAAGCCGTCTCGAGTTACATCAAAGGGACGGGAAGCAGTAGCGGCGTTGGCATTGTTGGTAGAAAGTGCTTTTGCTGCATTAAATCCTCCTACGGCACTTTCTGTAATAGGAGCCTCTGAGCCGCCTGTAATGATCATATCGGCTTTGTTCCAACGAATGTAGTTAAAGGCTTCAATAATGGCGTTAGTAGACGTAGCACATGCTGAAACGGTAGCAAAATTCACTCCTCGCAAGCCGTATTTGATAGAAATGACACCTGCAGCAATATCCACAATCATGCGAGGCACGAGAAAGGGGCTAAATCGCGGCGTGCCATCTCCTAAAGCAAATTCAATTACTTGTTCTTGAAAGGTTTGAATACCGCCATTTCCCGAACCCCAGATTACCCCAATCCGATTGCGATTGAGTTGCTCAAAATTAATATGGGCATTTTGGACCGCCTCTTCTACGGCCGCTATGGCGTATTGAGTGAATAGATCGTATCGCTTTGCTTCAGCTTTGTCAAAATACTTAAGTGGGTCGAAATTTTTTACTTCGCAGGCGAATTGAGTTTTAAACTTACTTGCATCAAACTTAGTAATAGGACCAGCCCCGCTTACTCCATTAATAAGTGCATTCCAAAAATCAGTTACGCTGTTGCCTAATGGAGTGATGGCTCCCATTCCAGTAATTACTACTCTTCTCATGAAACTGTCAGCGATGCATTTTTCAAGTCGCGCAAAATTAAGCTGAGCACAATAGATTTAAATTAGCCCAACAATAAAATAGCAAGAGCAATTTGATATGAAAAATTGGTCGATAAAATGAAAAATTAAAATTCAATTGCTTAAGTCTGATAAGTTTCAAATTGGGCAACAGGGATTAAGTTGCCTAAATTCTTAAAGGTCATTTTTTGCTATTGTTCTTCACGGAGAAGGTGCCTTGTTCATGTCTTGAAACAATCCAGCAGCATGGCAGCGAGTATTTTCTTTGGAAAGTGTAAAATTGTGCTTTCTTTCAGCTCATCCTTACTTTTTGCGTTTTTAATCACAAGGGGTTGTTTGTGAGGACACAAACAACGGCAATGCTGATAGCCTACTGGATTGCTGACATTGCTGTTGTTCGTGAGGATACAAAACGGCAGTGCTGATAGCCCACTGGATTGCTATGACGTCGACGTTGTTCACGAGGACACAAACAATGGCAGGAATTCAGCTACCTCAATCTGCTAAATTGCAGAGGTAACAAAAATTAAATACATCATTGAGCGCTAACTGTTTAAAAAGTTGAGAAGTGATAAAATGATCTACATTTTCACTATTTAGTTATCTACGGTGCAAAAAAATTAGGACTTTCTTGCAACAGATAGCCTACCATCAGGCAACGCGGTAAGCAGGTTTGTAGCTAGTAGTTGCCGCACTACCTCAGTGAATAGTTCTTGATCAAGGGGCGCTACTTGATAAAGCAGTTCTTCAGGCAGCAAGGGTTGTTGAGAAAGTGTCCTTAAGATCACCTCCTTATAATGCTCTGCCTGATGCTTGGAAGGGTTTTTCTTAGCTTTCAAACAATTATCGCAGATGCCACAAGGTTGGCTAAGTGTTTCGCCAAAATAAGCTAGCAAGACTTCTTGCCTGCATTGGTAGGTTTGTAGATATTGCTGCATAGCGGCTGCTTTCCGTTGAGCTTGCTGCCGACGAAATTGGTAATAAGCTCGGTCAATTCGGAAGTGAACCGTTGACATGCGAGGAGTAAGAAGTTGAATTTGAGGCAATTGGCGAGCAGGAGAAAAACAAATCAAGCCCTGTTTTTCTAGTTTTTCCATTTGGTGAATTAACTCTTGAGGAGTGATTTTCAGAGCGGCACTTGCTCGCTCAATGGAAAAAGGTACAAATCGGGCAAAGGCTTCTCCTCCAAAGGTTCGCACTAAGTACTTCAGCAAGGGTTCGTAGGCAGTATGGGCTACTTGAAAGCGATACACATCCTCATAATTAGCCTGAAAAAAGAATTTGTCTTGCGTTTCTTCTGAATTACTTAGCTGCAACAATCCTAACTCTTCTAGTCGGCACAGAGCCTGAAAAATCCTATTTGCTCCTAGAGTAAGTCCGGCGGCATGGCAAGTTTGTAAAAAATGTTCGAGGTTAAAATTCTGTAAAGGGGGTTGGCTGCCTACTGGAATTTGCAAATAATTCGCTAGTCGATGGTAGACTGCTGCTAGGGTTTCTTCTGATGGATAGGAGTGCTCCACTATCTGAGAAAGTTGCTGAATTTCATTGGGTTGATACAATAACACCGCATAAGCATGCTTGCCGTCTCTTCCTCCGCGTCCTGCCTCTTGGTAATAGGCTTCTGGCGAGGTAGGGGGAGCTAGGTGTACTACTAGCCGCACGTCAGGCTTATCGATACCCATTCCAAAAGCGTTGGTAGCTACTATGATGCGGGTTCGGTTATTAATCCACGCCTCTTGTCGCTTTGTGCGTTCCAACGTGGAGAGACCAGCATGATAAAAATCAGTAGAAAGATGGTGTTGTTTGAGCCATTGGGCTATCTGTTCTGCTTGGCGGCGCGTATTGCTGTACACTATTGCCGTACCCGAAACGCCTTTCAGTACCCGCAATAGGCGATTGGAAATATCTTCGGTTTGAAAAACGGAGTAAGAAAGGTTATCGCGTAAAAAACTTTTGCGAAATACGCGGCTGCCAGGACGAAATAACAATTTTTCTTGTATGTCCTGCTGTACTTCGGGAGTGGCAGTAGCTGTTAAGGCAAGGCAGGGTACTTGCATGCCAATCAACTGGCGAAAACGAGCAATTTCTAAGTAAGGAGGGCGAAAATCATATCCCCATTGAGAAATACAATGTGCCTCATCAATGGCTAGCAGGTTGATGCGCATGCGAGGAGCACGACTTTGCATCACTTCCGTTTGCAACCGCTCAGGAGACAGGTACAGAAATCGCACAGGGTTACCAGTAGCATAAATGCAATTATCCAATGCAATGTCGATTTCTTTAGCAGACATGCCGCTATACACTGCTACCGCATTGATACCCCGTCGCCTAAGTTGCTCTACTTGATCTTTCATCAAGGCAATAAGCGGCGAAATGACAATGCAAAGCCCTTCCATAGCCAATGCAGGCACTTGGAAGCAAATGGATTTACCTCCGCCTGTAGGAAGTAGTGCCAATGCATCCTTCCCTGCTAGCACATGGCGAATAATTTCCTCTTGTAATGGGCGAAAGCTATCGTAGCCCCAGTACTGTTTTAGCAAAGCATGAATATCAAGCAGAGTTGACATCGACTTATAAGCCAAAAATGCCTTTGTTTAGAGCTTTAAGGGCATCGGCTTTATAACGACTATGAATCAGCAAGGAAACGTTATTTTTGCTACCTCCGTAAGACACCATGCGGATGGGAATACCTCTAACGGCTTGCAGCACTTGAGTTACGTAGTCTTGTTTCTGCTCCATCATATCGCCAACAACGCAAATAATAGTTTGGTCGGGTTCTACCTCCACCGTTGCAAACTGTTGTAGTTCTTTTACAATCTCTTGCAGATGCTTAGGGTTGTCTATGGTGAGGGATACGGCTACTTCCGAAGTGGTTACCATGTCGATAGGAGTTTTGTAGCGCTCGAATACTTCGAAGAGCTTTTTCAAAAACCCATAAGCAAGCAACATGCGTCCTGATTGGACGCGAATAGCTGTAATGCCATCTTTAGCCGCCACCGCCTTGATTCCCTTGCCGTTAGAGCGTTCTGTGATGAGTGTGCCAGGCTGTTCAGGCTGCATGGTATTGAGCAAGCGGACGGGAATTTTTTTCATCCGAGCAGGATTGACACTTTGAGGATGGAGAATTTTGGCGCCAAAGTAAGCCAGTTCGGCAGCTTCGTCGAAAGAAAGCTCAGCAACGGGAACAGTGCGTTCCACCACGCGAGGATCGTTGTTGTGCATGCCATCTATATCAGTCCAAATTTGGACTTCTTCTGCCATAATAGCAGCCCCGATAAGAGAAGCCGTGTAGTCGCTACCGCCGCGCTTGAGGTTATCTACTTCTCCGTAAGAATTTAAACAAATGTATCCTTGCGTGAGAAATAAATTAGCTTCGGGGTATTTGTGTAGTTCAGCTTGTAGGTGTTCGGTAATAAAGGGCAAATCGGGTTCTTCGTTTTCATCAATTCGCATAAAGTCCAGTGCATCGAGCAGAATAACTGGCACGCCAATTTCTTCCAGATAGTAAAACATCAAATGTGTGGAGAGGATTTCTCCTTCGGCGAGCATTGCTTTTTCCTTGCGCGTGTTAAACATGTTTTTGGCAAGAACGCGCATGTAGCCGAAGTGATCGTAAATAAGTCGTTTAGCTTTGTTGGCTGCTTCTGGGCTGGTGTAAAGTTCTGCTACTACTTGATGGTACTTTGCTTCTAACTCGTCTATGCGCCGATGGGCTTCTGGATAGTTTTTTGCGTACAATGCCTCCCCAATCTGCACCAACGCATTGGTAGTACCTGACATAGCAGAAAGCACTACAATTTTCTTTTCAGGCGTATTAATTAGATTTGCTACATGTTGAATTCTCTGAGCACTTCCCACAGAAGTGCCGCCGAATTTCATTACTTTCATTTTGCTTGCCAAAGTTTGATGAAGGTTATCGCTTTGTTTGCCTAATAATGGATATTAATTCCTCAACCAAAGAAGTGTCTAACTTTTGCAACCTGCCGATAGAGATTGCTTTTTGAGCTACCTCTAAAGCCTCTTTGCTGCGACCTAGCTTGTATAACAAATGAGCTTTCGTCTCCAAGTTTGAGTAGGTTTCTTTTAGCTGGATAGATTTTTCTACCCATTGAAGCGCTTTTTGGAGTTTGTCCAAGGAAGTTTCTTGTTCGTAGTAACTCCATGCTATTTCATTGAGTTCTTGCCAGTCGTTGCAGTAGTGGTCCAAATAGCGCGCTGAGGCGGCGTATTTTTTTTCATCGTGGTTGCCCATGGTGTAAAAATAAAAATCAGCCCTTGCTAGATATCTGGCTGAATCTTTTGGAAAATAGTGCTTTAAAACTTGCTTAAGCAGTTGCAGTTGCTTGAGCTGCTGGCTGCGACTGACTTTAAACATTGCCCTTCCTGTTACTAAATGAATGTAGTGGCTGTATTCAGGCTCATAGATGGCAAACAAGTGAGGATTTTTAGCAACAAAATCAAAAACAGGGCTATTTATGTCTAATTCTGTTTTTTGAATTAGCGCCCAATTATCAGGTTCATGCCAGCGAGAGGAAGTTTGTTGCTGCAATAACTCTCTGGCTACGGAGGATGCTTTGCTGTCGCCAGCATTGAGCAAAGCATATACGTATTGGCGCATTACTGTTTGACTGCGGTCGCCGCTTTCGTACTTGTTTTTTAGCGTAACTAGTTGATAGTCAGGGTTGAGAGCATTTTTAGCTCCTTGCAAAAACGCCTCTGCATCAAAATATCCCACCAGGCGGTGCACTAATTTACCCTCAGGAGAAAAAAACAAAGCACTTGGGTAGGCATCTACCTCAAATACGCTAGAAAATTCTATGCCTTCACCTTCTTCGGCATTTATTCTAAAATTTACAAAATTGTTGTTAAAAAAATTAGCTACGCTGAGGTTTGTAAAAACTTCCTGATGCATTTTTTTACAAGGGGCGCACCACTCGGCATATACACTTACAAAAATATACTTGTTGCTAGCTTTGGCATGCTTGAGTACTTCAATCCAACTATACTTTTGAAATTGAATGCCCGTGGGAGTTGAAGAAAACCCTTGAGCTAGCAGAAAAAGAGGCTTTATTACAAAAGTCATAAGCAAGATTACCTTAGTAGCTAAACTTCCATCGTTTATGGCTCCAGAGCCAATCAGCTGGTTGTTTTTTAATAGATTTTTCCAACAAATCCACATAAGTCTTAATTATTTGGTTTGAAGACTGCAACGAGGGCTGAAGTTTTTCAAATTCAAGAACGTAACAACCCCGTTTGAGGCGCTGTACTACTGCGTAAAGGACGGGAAAGCCAGTTTGACGGGCTAGCTTTTCACCTCCTGTATAAAAATAGGTCGGAATATTGAAAAAATTAGTCTTAAACTCTAACTCGTGCTTTGCTGGACTTTGATCGGCTACTAAGCCTAAGCAAAATACTTGCCCTGCTTTCCGCCGCTTTGCTACTTCTCTAAGGGTGTGCTCTTTCAAAATGGGCTCTATACCAAAACGAGAGCGAATTTGCAACATGAGATTATTGGAGAAAGCATCTGAAAGTTGTTTATACACAGGGCAAAAGCTATACTGCGGAAACATGGGTTTTAACACTTGCGGAATCCATTCCCAATTTCCCAAATGCCCTGTCATAACAATAACAGATTGGTTACTTTGTAGATATTCTTCCAATAATTCAGGATTAGCCACACGAATGCGCTCGTTGAGTTCTTCAACGGAAATAGTAAGGGTTTTGATGATTTCAAGGATGACATCGCAGAGATTTCTGTAAAACTGTTTGGCAATTATGTTGCGCTCTTGCTGACTTTTTTCTGGAAAAGCTAGCATAAGGTTGTTTTTCACTACATCTTTGCGATATTGCAATAGGTAATATGCAATGAAAAATAACAAGTCGCTGAGGGTGTAAATTATTTTCCAAGGCAATCTCGATACCCATCTAACCAAAAACATGCTACAAAATTAATCCAGCGGAATGACCTCCGGCATAGCGAAGAAAAATATACTTTTATGCGACGCCAAACCAAAAAAAATTCGATTATTGCGTTTTGCTGTCTTGTTGTGAAAAATTATTACAAGCTAAGTCAAATTGTAATGCACTTTTTTATCAGTTAGCACGACTAAAATAAAAAGCTCCTGAGTATTTAATCAAAATTGCAAAAGTGTATATTTGCACCCAAAAGGGCCCATAGCTCAGCCGGTTAGAGCATCTGACTCATAATCAGGGGGTCACAGGTTCGAATCCTGTTGGGCCCACCTACCGCCAAAGGCTATGAGGAAAGCGTTTGGCGGTTTTATTTTGCCCTGCCTTTCTTCTCATCTATTTTTTTTTAGCTCGCCAGTTAATATTGAAAGAGGGATTGAGAGTTGGTTTATCTTGAGAGAGTATAAAACTCATCTGGCTTCGATAGGCTATTTTTAAAACAAGAAAAATTTTTATGTATCGCAAGCAACGTGCAAAGACTTATAGACAAAGGAGTAAATTTATTTTCACAGATGGATACACTACTGGCAAACTTTCCCAACAGTATACTCGCCAATTAGGTGTTACTAGAGAGTAGTCAAAAATTTTGCAGTTGCGTCAAGCGGCTATAAATTCCCTGTTGAGCTATTAATTCATTGTGAGAGCCGCGCTCCACAATGGTGCCATCTTGAATAACTACGATTTCGTCAGCTTTTTTTACCGTACTGAGCCGATGCGCAATTATGAGTGTAGCACGACCTGCCATGGCGCGCTCTAGAGCATCTTGGACTGCCTTTTCTGACTCAGCGTCCAGAGCCGAAGTAGCTTCATCTAAAATTAAAATAGGCGGATTTCTCAAAATAGCTCGTGCGATGCTAATGCGCTGCCGCTGCCCTCCAGAAAGTCGGCTGCCTCGATCTCCCAGAAGGGTGTCATAACCGCTTTCTAGTTGCATAATAAAATCGTGCGCATTGGCAACACGGGCAGCGTGCTCTACTTGTTCGCGTGTGGCCTGGGGCATGCCGAAAGCAATGTTGTTAAATACAGTATCGTTAAAAATAATAGGCTCTTGAGTTACAATGCCAAACAAAGCACGCAAAGAGTTAATTTCTATTTGGCGAATGTCGATCCCATCCAGAGTAATGTAGCCTTCTGTAGGGTCGTAAAAACGAGGTAATAAGTCAGCAAGAGTAGTTTTTCCGCCTCCCGAAGGTCCCACTAATGCCAATGATTTGCCTTTTTTAAGGGTTAAGTTAATGTTGTTGAGCACCTTTTGCTGACCATAGGAAAAAGAGACTCCGTGCCATTGAATGGCATGCTCAAATGTATTGACTACTTTGGCATTGGGCAAAGAAGTAATAGCAGGCTGAGCATCAATAATTTGCAAGACGCGCTCCATAGAAGCTACACCGCGCTGCAAAGTACTAAAAGCCGTAGCAACTGATTTGGCAGGAGTAAGGATTTGAGTAAAAAAGGCAATATAAGCAAGAAAAGAAGAAGCCCCTAAGGCTCCGCTAAAAACCATTTGTCCGCCATAGAGCAAAATTCCACCTACCACAATTGCCCCAAGCACTTGCGAAAGAGGCGAAGCCAGATCGCGTTTGTTTTCAATGCTCAACGTAAGTTGTTTGTAAGCCTGATTCTTTTGAGCAAACTTCTTGTTTACATATGCCACTGCATTAAATGCTTTGACTATCTTAATACCACTTAACACCTCATCGGCAATACTGACGATGTTTCCTAACATATCTTGGCGCTGACGTCCTTCTTGGCGCAGTCGTTTGCTAATTTCAGCAATTAACGCCCCGCTTACGGGCAAGAAAAGCAAAGTAAAGACAGTTAATTCCACCGACAGGTACAGTAAAGCACCAAAAAACACTAAAATAGTAATTGGTTCTTTGATAATAGATTTCATTACCGTTACGACGGTAAACTCAATCTCTTGCACATCGCCAGTGAGGCGAGCAAGCAAATCCCCCTTTTTTTCTTTTTTGAAAAAGCCTATGTGCAAGCAAGTGTATTGCTGAAAAATAGCCAAGCGAAGGTTGTTGATTAACGAATAACAAAGCTGGTTCATAACGCACTGCGATAAAAAAACAAACAAATTAGATAAAAATACCGACAAAATAAGAACTGCGCATACCAATTGTAAAGAGCGCAGCGGTCCGTACTGGAGAAGTGTAGTTTGAAGCAAGTAGTTGAAGTAAGTTTTGGCATCAAAAATTAAGTTGCCAGTAAACGATGGCGTAGAGGGCGATGTATTTCCCGTTGGAAACTGTTGGAATAGTACATCAAACAGCGGGATGAGCAAGGAAAAATTAAGTGCGCCAAAGATGACTGATAAAAAAAGAACTATCACGTAAAGCGGCAACCAACGTGCCCACGCATTGGAAAAGGAAAGAATGCGCCAGAAAACTCGCATGTGCAATGTTAGAATAAAGCTATCAAACAAAAAATATTGCACAAAAACACTTGTAAAGTTTGCTTATTATCAGCAAAGCCCTTATTATTGCGCAACTATTCCTTTTTGTTTCTCTGGCAAAAGCTTTTAGTACTGTCCATTGCTAGTTACCAATCCTTCCCACTGCCGAAAACTTGCACGCAGTTTTTAAATTATTTTCCGAATCCGTATGTATACCATTGAAGAGTTAAACCTGAAACTCTTGTCGGAAATCAGACAATTAGCTGAAGAATTGGGTTTAAAAGTTACCGGCAAGCCCACCAAAAAAGAGCTCATAGCCAAGATTTTAGAGCATCAGGCTGCCATGGCACAACAAGTTACGCAACAGCAGGATGTTACTTCTCCTATCGAGCAAGAAACTCCACCTCCTGCAACTCCTTCTAAGGTGCGCCGAGAGCGCCAAAATGTAACACCAACTGCCAAAGAAACTCTCACCGAAAGCCAAGCTAGTCCTGAACAGCAAGGCGAGCAGCCTCCTGCTCCTAAAAAGCGCACGCGAATTAGTAAAAAGAACGATGCTACTGTATCAGCACAATCCCCTGCTGTTTCTCTTGAAGACCCGCCAGCTCCTCCTGTAGAGGAAGGTTTTCCCATAGTGGAACCCCCAACTCTTTTACATGATCCACTCGCTGAAATTGCCGTTCAGGAGGCTCCATTTGAAAACTTGCCCACAGAAGCCTCCTCTATGATGGAGGAACCAGTGCAGGCTCGTTTGGAAAACGAACGCACTAACGGCAGTGCTACCTCGAGCCAGTCTAAAAGCACAATGCGATATCCTGCTAAATACACAGTCCGCGACTTTGATGGAGTAATTGAAAACGAAGGAGTTTTAGAAATCATGCAAGATGGTTATGGCTTCTTGCGCTCCTCCGACTATAACTACTTGGCAAGTCCCGATGATATTTACGTCTCTCCTTCGCAAATCAAACTTTTCGGACTTAAAACTGGGGATACAGTACGCGGCACGATTCGCCCTCCGAAGGAGGGAGAAAAATATTTTGCCTTGTTGCGCGTCATTACTGTCAATGGCAAGACTACCGACCAAGTGCGCGATCGAGTGCCATTTGAATACCTTACTCCTTTATTCCCCAATGAACGACTTAAGCTAAGCCATAACCCTAATGAATATTCCACGCGCTTGCTAGACCTATTTGCTCCTATTGGAAAAGGTCAGCGCGGCATGATTGTGGCTCAACCCAAAACAGGTAAAACAGTCCTACTTAAAGAAATAGCTAATGCGATTGCTAAAAATCACCCAGAGGTGTATTTGATTGTTTTGCTCATAGATGAGCGCCCTGAAGAAGTAACAGATATGGCTCGCAGCGTAAACGCAGAAGTAATTGCCTCTACCTTTGACGAACAAGCAGAACGCCACGTAAAAGTTTCTACCATCGTACTGGAAAAAGCTAAGCGCATGGTAGAGTGTGGACATGACGTAGTTATCTTACTAGATTCCATCACAAGACTAGCGCGAGCCTATAATACTATAGTGCCTTCTTCAGGTAAAATCCTTTCTGGAGGAGTAGATGCCAACGCGTTGCACAAACCTAAACGCTTCTTTGGTGCTGCACGCAATGTGGAAAACGGAGGCTCTCTGACCATTATCGCTACCGCTTTGATAGACACGGGTTCTAAAATGGACGAAGTCATTTTTGAGGAGTTCAAAGGCACAGGCAATATGGAATTGCAGCTGGACCGCAAGCTGGCAAACAAACGCATTTTCCCTGCTATAGACATCCCTGCTTCTGGTACGCGGCGCGAAGACTTGCTCCTGGACAAGGATACCTTGCAACGCGTATGGATATTGCGCAAATACATGGCAGATATGAACTCTAGCGAAGCCATGGAATTTTTGCTCAACAACATGCGCGGAACAAAGGACAATGAAGAATTTTTGCTTAGCATGAACAGTTAATCTTTATTCAACATGCTTCTTGACTTTGAAAAACCAATCGCTGAACTGGAAGAAAAGCTGGCTGAAATGAAAAAACTCGCCAGCGAAAACGGGGTGGATGTATCAGAGCCAATTAAAGATTTAGAGCGGCGAATCAATGAACTCAAAGTGGAAACTTATCGCAATCTCACTCGTTGGCAAAGAGTACAACTTTCCAGACACGTAGATCGCCCCTATACTTTAGACTACATCTATGGCATAACTACTGATTTTATAGAGCTATTTGGCGACCGCCGAATAGCTGACGATAAAGCAATGGTAGGCGGGCTAGGCACCATTGAAGGACAAACCTTTATGCTCATCGGACAACAAAAAGGGCGCAATACTAAAGAACGCCAACTGCGCAACTTTGGCATGGCTAACCCTGAAGGATATCGCAAAGCTCTTCGCTTGATGAAATTAGCTGAAAAATTTAACAAACCTGTCGTTACCTTCATTGATACCCCAGGAGCCTTCCCAGGAATTGAAGCCGAAGAACGCGGGCAAGCAGAAGCTATCGCTTATAATTTGCGCGAAATGTTCATGCTTGAAGTACCCGTAATTTGCATCATTATCGGTGAAGGAGCCTCAGGGGGAGCCCTCGGAATTGCTATCGGCGACCGCGTACTGATGCTGGAAAATACTTGGTACTCTGTAATCTCTCCAGAATCCTGCTCTTCTATCCTTTGGCGTAGTTGGAACTACAAAGAACAAGCTGCTGAAGCGCTTAAACTCACTGCTAGTGATATGCTCGGCTTTGGATTAATAGACGGCATTATAGAAGAACCCTTAGGTGGAGCACATAAAGACAAACAAGCAGCCATACAGGCAGTCAAAAACGCTATTCTTTACCACTTCAAGGAACTTAGCCAAATTCCGCCTCATCAGCGCATTGAACAAAGAATAAAAAAATTTGCTAACATGGGTGTATACGCCCAGTGAATCAGGCAATTGCTTTTTATGTATTTTCCGCTAATTTTGCCAGCTCAAAACTGTCTCTAACTTTATGAAGCCAAACCATTATGAGACTGTATTCATTTTAACTCCCGTTTTATCTGAAGCTCAGATGAAGGATACAGTCGAGAAATTTAAACAAGTGCTTGCCTCACTGGGGGCGGAAGTCTACCACCACGAAGACTGGGGATTGAAAAAATTAGCTTATCCTATTCAACACAAAAGCACAGGCTTTTACACCTTGTTTGAATTTAAAGCCATGCCTGAAGTAATCAAAACCTTTGAAACCGAGCTAAGGCGCGATGAACGCGTTATGCGCTTTTTAACCGTTAAGCTGGATAAACATGCTATAGAATACAACGAAAAACGCCGCAAAGGTCTGTTCAACAAAAAAATAGAAACTATCACTGCTGAACTAGAAACTTCTACAGAAACCTAATCAGCCATGACACTAATTAACGAGCCCGTTGTTAGAAATCCAGAAGTCAAGAAAAAATACTGCCGCTTCAAAAAAAGTGGCATTAAGTACATAGACTACAAAGACGCGAATTTCTTGCTCAAGTTCGTCAATGAGCAGGGAAAAATTTTGCCACGGCGCCTAACAGGAACAAGCCTTAAATACCAACGCCGTTTAGCCAAAGCCATCAAACGAGCCCGTCACTTGGCATTACTACCTTACATAGCCGATTCGCTCAAGTAAACTGTTTCAATACTCCTTCAACTGTTATGGAAGTAATACTAAAAGAAGATGTAGCAGGATTGGGCTACAAGAATGACATTGTTAACGTTAAGCCCGGTTATGCGCGTAATTACCTCATTCCTAAAGGTTTAGCAATACCTGCCACGGCATCTAACAAAAAAATTATCGCAGAAAATATCAAGCAAGCAGCTCATAAAGCTGAAAAAATCAAACAACAAGCCCAACAACTGGCCGAACAAATTGGAGACACTGTTATACAAATTGTAGCTAAAGCCGGCGAAAGTGGTAAAATCTTCGGTGCTGTTACAACTACTCAGGTAGCTGAAGCACTGCGCGAAAAAGGTTTTGAAATTGATCGCAGAAAAATTTCTTTCAAAACCGAAATTAAAATGCTGGGGCAGTATGTTGCCGTGCTAGACCTTCACAAAGAAGTAAAAAAAGAAATTGTTATCGACGTAGTAGCAGGTTAATCAAACTAAGTCAATAGCGCTTAAAATTGCGGGTAAAGGGTCGTAAAACCCGAACCCGCAATTTTCTTGTGAACATATGAGAGTTTTTTCTTACGAGTCTCTTTATCAGTTTGTTTATCAGATTTTTTGCCGAATAGGTTGCCCGTCTTCTCATGCAGCAGTAGCTACTCAAAATTTACTGGCAGCAGATTTGCGCGGCATCGACTCTCACGGAATTGCCCGCCTCTCGGGATATGTGCGCCTCTGGGAAGCAGGACGAATTAACCCTACGCCCTCTATACGCATCCTTTACCAAACTTCCTCTACCGCTACTGTGGACGGAGACGCGGGTTTGGGCTTAGTAGTAGCCTCTCAAGCTATGCAAATAGCTATCCAAAAAGCACAACAGGTAGGAACAGGCTGGGTGAGTGTGCGCAATTCTAATCACTTTGGCATTGCGGGACAGTATGCCATGCAGGCACTTTCCTACGACATGATCGGCATTGCCATGACTAACGCCAGTCCCTTAGTAGCTCCCACCTTCTCCACAGAGCGGCTTTTAGGTACTAACCCTATTGCAGTAGCTATTCCTGCTGGGACTCAACCGCCGCTGGTAGCCGACTTTGCTACCACCACAGCTGCCAATGGCAAGTTAGAAATCCTTCAACGCAAAAATGCACAAGCCCCTTTGGGTTGGGTGCAAGATAGCACAGGCAAACCCACTACTGATCCCAATGCTCTCAAAAAAGGAGGAGCCCTGCTGCCCCTTGGTTCTGATAGAGAACATGGAAGTCATAAAGGGTATTGTTTAGGGGCTATCGTAGACATATTCTCGGCGGTACTTTCTGGAGCGGGATATGGTCCGTGGGCACCTCCCTTCGTTAGTTTTTTGCCTTTGCCTGCTGACCCAGTAGGGCAAGGTCTGGGACATTTCTTCGGTGCTATGCGCATCGATGCTTTTCGCCCAGTAGAAGAGTTTAAGTATCACATGGATAAGTGGATTACCCGATTTCGCAGTGCGCAACCTGTGGAAGGCTATGAGCGAGTGCTCATTCCTGGCGACCCTGAACGGGAGACAGAAGCAATCAGGCGCCTCAAGGGCATTCCACTTAATGAAATGGTGGTAGAGGACATATTGCAGCTAGCGCAAAAAATGGAATTAAATCCTCCTGTTTCTGTAGCAATAGCCCATTAAGCAAATTGTCAAAGGGTTTACCTGCCTTAGCCAACATTAAAAACTATTTTAGATTGCCGTTTTTTACCATTCGGTTTGCCCAACAACTGAATTTATCAATAGGTTTTTTCTTTGAGAACTTTGTCCGCCTTATGTTGTCTGTTTGTGATACTGTAGCAATAGATTTGTCCGCCCAACTGAGCCGAGTTGTCTCTAATCTTTGCCAAGCCCAGCGTTCTTTTGCACTTTGGAGGATGCCAGAGAACAAATATCTCTACTTAGTAGCATCTTTTTCTTCTTCGCCGAAACATTATGACCAAGCAGATTTAGAAATTCTTCCCGCTGGCTTTCTGGTAGCACCTTTCGATGTAAGAAAAGGCGTGTATTTTATTCCCGCTGATGAGCAATACAAGTGGGAAATGTTCCCCGAAAAAAATACTGGTCAACTGGTCAGCGCTAATTCAATCCAACTGTTTGAACAGCAATCCTCCCTTCTGACACCACTACAAATAGATCATTTCAAAGGCTATTTATCTCCCACCACTATATCCGTACATACTCCTGAGTCGTTTCAATTGATTGTTAGCGAAGCAATACGCGCTATTGAACGACACGAGTTTCAAAAGGTAGTTCTCTCTCGGCAGAAGTGCATCTTGCTAGAAAAAGAGTTCCATCCTATTGACTTTTTTCTGCGGCTTACTTATCGATACCCTTCGGCTTTTGTCTCTCTAGTAGCCATTCCTGAAGTAGGTGTATGGATAGGAGCAAGTCCCGAACTGCTGGTAAGTGTGGATAAGCATCAAATTTTTCGCACAATGGCACTGGCAGGCACTAAAGCCCGCAACGGACTCACTAATTTGCAACAAGCTACGTGGACGCAAAAAGAAATCGGTGAGCAAGCCATGGTGAGCCGCTACATCATTAATTGTTTTAAAAAAATCCGATTGCGCGAGTTTGAAGAATATGGACCGCGCACAGTAGCTGCTGGCGAGTTAATTCACCTAAGGACTGATTTTGAAGTAGATATGCGAGCTACTAACTTCCCCCAGCTAGGAACGGTAATGCTTTCCCTTTTGCATCCCACTTCTGCGGTGTGCGGCATGCCAAAAGAGCCAGCAGCAGCTTTTATTTACCAATATGAACACTATGACCGTTCCTTATACAGCGGTTACCTTGGCTGTGTCAATATAGAAAACGAGAGCCACCTTTTTGTCAACCTGCGCTGCTTGCAATTACAACACAATCATGTGATTCTATATGCAGGAGCAGGCATTACGGAAGACTCAGACCCTGAAAAAGAATGGCAAGAAACGGAAATGAAGTGCGATACTTTATTAAAAGTTCTTCGTAGCTAGCGGTAAACAATAATAAACTCCACCCTCCGGTTGGCGCGCTTTTGTTCTGGAGTACATTCCTTGCGCTGGCAATTATAGCGCTGGCGTTCAGCTCCGAAACTTCTAATTGCCACAACGCGTTGGCGTGCAATGCCATTTTTGAATAAGTACGCTGCTGCTGCATTGGCTCTTTTTAGAGCTATTTCATACACATTTTTTGCCTCGTGAGTACCTGCATGTGCCTCTATTGCTACTCTAATGCCTGGATACTCCTTCATAAGTTGTAATACGCGCGTAAGTTGATTTTTTACTTCTTCACTTAAAATTTCTCGGTCAGCATTGTAGTAAATAGTAGGAAGAGTAACATCCAGCGGAATGGGATTGTACTCAACTGGCTTAAGCGGCAGGAGGAGTTCTTGAGTTTTGCCAGGGTCTATGTCTTTTCCTGCAAAAATCATGTAGTCTTCCATTTGATAGCCAGCAAGTTGTGCTTCTATCTTATACACTGCATTGGAGTCAGCCTTAAAGATTGCTGTTCCTTCCATGTCCGTATATAGAAAGCGCGTTTCTGCTGTGGCAGGATTGGTGAGGTAAACAATAGCGTTTACAAGTGGTTTGTTACTATCTTGATTGACTACAATGGTTTTGATATAACGACTGGAAGGGTCATCAGTAACCTCTTCGCGGGGTAGTTCAACATTCATCTCTATGAGTTGCCCTGTGCGCGGATGAGCTACGATTCGATAAGGTAAACTTCTTCGATATCCCGCAGCTTCTGCAAATAATTTGTAAGTTCTGCCTTGTTCTATGATAAAAGTACAAGATCCATCAGGTTGGCTACGCTTCTCATATCTTTCCCCGCTCCCTATGTCTTCTAGCACTAAAATGGCATCGCTAATAGGAGTTTTGTAACTTTTCTGAAAAACATCTGCTTCCCATACTTGCACTCGCAGCGATTGGCGATAAAGGGGAAGAGCCATTAGCAAGTTAATGTTAAGAGAAATAGGCTCAGTGATGCCAATGGTAGAAAATTCTATATCTTCACTACTTCGGTAACCCACTTTAGAGACTCCTATTTCATATTTGTGGTCGTTTTTAATAGTAAAGTGGTAATTGCCGATGTTATCGGTAAACGTAATGCGAATTTGGTCGTCATAGAGGTCGCGCAGTTTGACTAAAGCCCCGCGAATAGGCTGCCGATTAGCAGTATCTATGACAGTGCCGCTTAATTCCATGTCAAACTGTCGGTAAAAGTTTCCACTTTGTTCAGATAGATGGCGAGAGACATGCAAGAGTTCTACCTGCACCGCATAAATGTCATAATTTCCCCTTCGATTAGAGGAGAAATAACCCACTCGCTGGGACTCGCTCATAATCAAAGCCACATCATCCCTATCGGAATTGAAAGGTGGAGGCATCAGCTTCCCTTCTTGTAATTTACCTGCAACAAAAGGCGACTCGTAGATATCATACCCTCCAAAGCCATTAGGTCGGTTGGAGGAAAAGTACAAATTTCCCTCTGAATGTATAAAAGGGGTAATTTCATCGTAAGGAGAGTTAATACTGGGACCTAAGTTGAAAGGTTCAGACCACTTGCCTGTGCTATCTTTTACCATCACGTAAATGTCCATACCACCCATGCCCTCAGGTAGATGGGCGGCAAAATACAGCATACGCCCATCTTGGCTAACAGAAGGACAACACAATACCACTGTATCAGGCAAATAGTCAAGTATAGGGACTACGCTATACCACACATTATCTGAAACGTGAGCCGCATAAAGGTGGACGCCCTTTCGCTTGGCAAGCTGACGAGCATAAAAAATAGTATTAGTGGCAGTTAAATAAGATGCTCCTAGCAAGGAACCTTGCTCCTGTTTCTTTTGCGCTAAAAAAATGCGTTTGCGAAATAGATAGCTACTATCTGGATGAGGCAATAAGTAATAATTAAGTTCATTGCCCGAACCTATGATAGGAGATTTAATTTTTTGAGCCGAAATAAAATACAACTGATTGCCGTAAAAGGTAGGAAAGATTTCATCGCGAGAAGTATTAAGAGGCAACAGTCGGATTTTAAAACGCCCTTCTTCATTCTGTGCATTTGCAATAATCGGTACAAAGGCAGTCCATAGCAGATACATCCGCAAGACTATCCGCATAATCATCACCGCATTCTTCGACGTGAGCGTAAAACCTTAGGTTTTTTCTTCGGGGTCTTTTTTAAATGAATATTATTAGGACGATACACTGGTCCAGGTTTAGAAGGATGTTCTACTTTACGGCGAATATTAGTATTGGCGCGCCCTTTAGGTGCCCCATATACTTTTGTTTTCAGGTGGTTGAACTTGTAGCCCACCATAATTTCATTAGTGCTTCCCACAGCTCCTTGTAATTCTGAAATAGGAAAATCTCGCGCAAGTCCTACGCGGAAATTCCTCAAATTTACTCCCACTGCTGCTACTGCACTGTAGCTAGTGCGAAAAGCAGCATTAAACCAAAGCGTGTTATTCCATGTGTATTGCGCTCCTACGTCAAACTGAATAGGTACGTTACCCACCTTGCGCAACATTAACATGGGTTCAATGCGATGAATTTCGTCATAAGTTTTTAATGTACACTTAGCAGCAAACAAAAAATGGGGTTTTAAACCGATATTATTAGTGCCGTTATCTATCGTTCTAATGCCAGTGGTGAGAAATTGAGGCATGGTGAAACCCAGCTGAAATTTATCTTGAAAGATGTAATTCATGCCAAAGGTAAACTCCATGCCTTGATAATTGCCTGTATTGTTGAGAATGTGAGGGTCGTTAGGGTTGAGAATAAAGGCATTAGCAAAATCAATGCGGTTAGTGATGAGCCCTCCCGTGAGCCCAAAGGAAAATATAGAACTATTTTCATAGAGCTCAAACAAGTGATAGGCATAGCTAAACTGCACTTTATTTTGCTGGAAAATTCCTATGCGGTCTTGATAGACATTGATGCCAAAGCCTGCTCTGTACTCATAAAAAGGCAAGTCAAGAGTAGCTAAAATAGTTTGCGGAGCACCTTCCAACCCTTCCCATTGGCGGCGAAAAGTCAAATTAGCAGAAGCAAACTTATCCAATCCAGCCCAAGCAGGATTGTAGATAAAGGGATTGTGAAAATACTGACTATATAACGGTATCTGTTGAGCGAAAACCTTCCAACTCAACAGACACCACCCTAGAAAAAAGATGTTTCTCATACTTAGTTAAGTATTGTGAATGAGCCCGTTTTGGGACGCGGGTTACCTTCTATGCGGAAAATATAGAAATACACTCCTGTAGGCAGCGGCTTTCCGTCTATAGTACCGTCCCAATCATTGGCGTAATTGCGTCGTTGGAAAATCTCCTGTCCCCATCGGTTGAAAATGATAAGCGTATTTTGCGGATAAAGTTCTAAGTTTTTCACATATAGGAAATCGTTCAATCCATCGCCATTAGGAGTAATTACTTCTACAATTTCCACCAGCTTTTCGGGGTCAGTAATAACGCGCACTTCTACGGTATCTTGCCCTACACAGCCGGCAGCATCTACCCCTCGTACGATATAGCGCGTTGTTATTCTCGGGCTCGCCAGTGGGGTAGCAATGGAGTCGTTATCTAAACCATCTTTAGGAGTCCAAACATATCTTAGGGCACCTGTTGCGCGCAGCCGTACACTTCTGCCAAATATTACGCTGGTATCAGGTCCCGCATCTACGCGAGGCGGCGGCAATACCCGCACAGGAACAGAAAGACTTGTATCGCTAAAACACTTATTGCGCACTATTCGCCGGTAGAAACGCGTAGAGTCCGCTATAGGAGGAATTAGAATAGGACCTACTTCACGAGGCAAGTTCCGCCAATTTACTCGGTCAGCAGAAACTTGCCATTGGTACTCAAATACCCCCGTTCCGTCTTCGGGCAAGGTGGTTTTGATGGTATCAGGCTGCACTCCACGGCATACAGTCAAGTTAGTAGTGAGAATGCGATTATTGCGAATAGGACGGGTTACAAACACATTGACTGCTTGGCTAGTATCGGCAAAACATTGCGTTAAAACAATTCGCCTAAAGCGAGTTGATTGCACTACATCAGGGAAGTGGTCTTGCCCTGAGCCTACGGTTACCCATACATCAGGTCGAACTTCGCGCTGCCAAATGTAGGTATATTTTCCATTGCCACCTGTAGGTATGCTACCGCGCAATGTGTCTGGAGCTTTGCCAAAACAAATTTCTTGATTGTCGCGAATGCGATTATTTTCCAGTCGGTTGATGATGCGTATTTGGACAATATTGCTAGTATCGGACTTGCAAGTAGCACCTTGAACAACGCGACGCACCAAAGTAGTTCGCACCAGTCCTTCAGGACGAAATACTTCTGTAGTATCTGCCAGTGCCCAGCGGATGCTATCATAAGAAATTTCCCAACGATAGCGGTAATTTCTACCAGCTCCGCGAAGAGGCTCTTGCCCGCGAATGGGAGTTATGGGGCTTCCTTCGCAGACTTCTTGGGTAAGGGGTCCTATGCGGTTGCCACTTAAAGGCGAGAAAGCGCGAAAAGCTATGGCGTTGCTAGTATCGGTGCGGCATCCATTGCTGATAAGTCTTCGGAAGTACTGTAATGGTAAACGCAAAGTATCGGGAGTATAGTCCACTCCTTTGCCCAGATCGCGTCGGCTTAAAGTAGAATCCACATTAGCCCAGTTAATAGAATCGGGTGAAATTTGCCATTGAATGGTGAACCTACCGCGTTCCGCAGGTCGGGTGGCTTGAATAGTAGGAGGGCGGTCGGTAAAGCAAACTAATCGGCTAGTGGTTACTACCTTGTTTTCTCCAAAGTCAAAAGCTCGGTTAATTTGTACTACATTGCTTGTATCGGTATAGCATCGGCTGCGCACAATGCGGCGTATTAGAGTAGTATCGGAAATGTCTTTGATGAACAAATCTAGCGTATCACTCGTGGCGCGGTCATTCCAATCTTTCCCATTAAGCGAACTTTGCCATATGTACGTATATTCCCCTCCTCCCCCTTTAGGCACGGGAATAACTCCCCTTAGTTTAACGGGAAGGGTATCCTTGTCACAGAGAGTTTGTCGGTCAGCTTCTATGAAATTGCCTTGAATGGGAGGAGCTACAGTAATGGCTACTACGTTGCTTGTGTCGGTGGTACAAGGTCCAATCACCAGTCGGCGGAAAAAAGTGGTTGAAGTAAGTGCACGTGGTTGAAAGACGGTAAACGTATCGGCGCGGGTGATGGAGTCGGCGCGTACCCAGTTGCGACCATTCGTAGAGCGTTGCCATAAAAAGCGAAAAGTTACCGTATCGCGCACGGTGGTAGAGTCGAGCCGAACTGTATCGCGGAGGGCACGAGGGCGCTGACCCGGACATATCACCTGATCAAAACCAACAATGTTAGGACCAAATTTAGGAGCTACAATCACCCTAAGCACATTGCTAGTATCTCCTGCACAAGAAGAACGGTCAGTAACGATCCGTCGGAAATAAGTAGTGTCTTTTAGGGCTTGGGGACGAAAGTTCATCGTAGCATCCTCATCTGTCCAGTCTTTAAGATTTTTAGAGCTTTGCCATTGGTAGCGATAGTTGCCGTCTCCTCCCGTTACAGGGCGAAGACCTCTAAAAGTACGGATGCTGTCTCCTGGACAATAAATATAAGAAGGCTCAACGGTATTGTTGCGAATTTTAGGTACAAAAATGACGCGAATGACGTTGCTGGTATCATTCACACAGCGTTCGTCTATGGCTAAGCGCCGCAAGTAGATGCTTTGCCCAATGACACTAGGAGTGTAATCTTTGCTATTAGGTCCGACATTTGTCCAGTTAGTGCTATCAGTAGAGCGCTGCCATTGGTACCGCAATGTACCTACTGCTCCACTGGCTGGATCTCCTGTAAAGGTAGGAGGTTTATCTCCTTCACAGTATATTGTTTTAGCGGGTTTGATGATAGAACCAGTAATAAAACAGGGATTGACAATGATGCGAATTGTTCGGCGGAATAGAGTAACTCCGGGCACTACGCGGTTAGTGATGCGCAAAACAAATCTGCCTTGATGCAGGTTGCGCGTAACGTCAGGAAAGTCCAGTGCACTAGCATTAGGGCTCGCTGTGCCGAAAGGCTGCCCATCTTTTAGCCATTGGTATATGTTAGCAGAGCCGCCAATTTTGCCTTCAAACTTAAAAGCATCTTTTTCATTTAGTACAATGACTGTATCTCGTCCAATACTATCTTGAGGTACAAGGGTAAAACCTCGACCTACATTAGGTTCAAAACTGTCAAATTCTAAGCGGTTTTCTGAAACATTGAGATTCTGCAAAGAAGTATTGGCTGCAAAGCTAGGAATTTTAGTGATGCGGTTTTTACTCAAGTTAATTACTTTGATCTTAGGCAGAGAAGCTAGCTGAGAAGGTATTTCTCCACTAATTTGGTTATTGGAAAGGTCAAGTTCTTGCAGTTCGGTGAGTTTGCCTATGTCAGCGGGTAACACCCCTTTGAGATTCCGCCCTGGTAAAGTGATTTTAATAATTCTTCCTGTGGTATCATTAGGCTGGCAAGTGATACCTGGCCAAGTGTGAAAAGTAGAGGCAGCATTAGGAGCATTCACTGGCCAAGGCATTCCAGGACCACTCCAATTGGCTCCCCCCAACTGATTAAATAGGGCTTGCAAAACGCTTAATTCTTGCTGCCGTTGCTGCTGCGTAGGGCTTTGTGCTAATGTAGAATAGGCAACTAAACAAAAGCTAACCATCAGCCATCTCTGGACGCAATCTCTTGCCATAACACTAACGCGATATTTCCCTAAAATACCCCTTAGGCATAATTACCATAAAAATTATACCTAAACTACACAGCACCAGCTAAAAGTATAAAAAATTACTGCATTACATATCACTTACTACGATGACTTGGTAACATTTTGAACCATCATAAACTCGGCAATATTTTCCACATCTATCACCCCTACTAGATGATACCCATGCATCACAGGAGCAAATTCTATCTCATATTGCTGCATTTTCTGCCATGCTTCTCCCAAAGGCATTTCCGCATGCAGGAATGTAACGTTTGTATTCATTACTTGCCCTACAGGGACATCAATGCCGTATTGAGACAAGGCTTTCACAATCTCATCGCGGCTAAGAGTACCTACAGGTTGTTCTCCTTCCATTACCAAAAAATTGCGCGACTGACCATTGAGTAATAAACCTACAGCCGCTTGAATAGGTTGATGCGTCTGCAATACGCTAAAATCGCGCATTAATACATCTGCTACGCGATAGCCTTGCAAAGCTGATTTAGTTTTGACTACTTCAGATTCGTTTTGAGCACCCAAAAAAACGAAAAGACCGATGAAAATCATAAAAGGATTTCCAAGAAAACCTAATATAACAAATCCAATAGCTAGGAATTGTCCAATACCTGCCGCAATCCGCGTGGCAACAACCCGATCCATGCGGAAAGATAGCAAGGCACGCAGTACCCTACCTCCATCCATCGGAAAAGCAGGAATCATGTTGAACAGCACTAGCCAAAGATTTACAGCCATCAGATTTAACAAAAAAGTATTGGCATCCACAGAGGGCCATTGCATGGCAGCAATTGTCTCTTTTGTAATGTTTAGAAAAGGATAAATGATGAAAGATATAATCACATTCACCGCTGGACCTGCTAGGGCTACTATAAGCTCTTCACGTGGTTTTTCCGGAATTTCAGTTAGCTCTGCTACTCCACCGATAGGAAGCACTGTAATTCCACGTGTTTCAATGCCATAATGCCGAGCAGCCAAAGCATGACCAAACTCGTGAAGTATTACACAAACAAATATTATCAGTATAAATAATACTGCAAAAATTGTTTCTTCCGTTGTTCTGCCAGCACTAAGGTTCTTGTATATAATCCAGCCGATTAAAATCAAGAACGTCCAGTGAATTTGGACGTGAATACCCATAATTTTACCTAAGGAGAGGGAGTATTTCATAAGTCGTAGAAATTAGTCATATAAATCATTAAGTGAACGTCCTTGTTGTTCCCATGCATTAAGGTTATCGATAGTGGTTTGTGCAATATTACGCAATGCTTCAACGGTAAGAAATGCTTGATGTCCCGTAATTAAAACATTGGGAAAGCTGCGCAGGCGAATAAAGGCTTCATCTTGCAAGATAGCATGCCGATGGTCGTGGAAAAACAATCCGTGTTCGCGCTCATACACATCTAAGCATGCCCCGCCCAATTTGCCAGAAGCCAAATGTTTAATCAAAGCAGAAGTGCGGATAATTCCTCCTCGTGCTGTATTGATCAAGTAAGCTCCTTGCTTCATGATAGCAAATTGAGCCTCGTCTATCATGTATTGGGTATGTTCATTAAGGGGGCAATGAATAGAAATGATATCGCTTTGGCGCAAGAGTTCTTCTAAAGAAACATAAGCAAGTCCAATGCTAGAGGCTTGGGGGTGAGGTTGAGGGTCAAATCCGAGCAAACGAGTTCCAAAGCCGTGCATAATTTTGGCAAATGCAAAGCCAATTTGTCCCGTTCCTATTACTCCTACCGTCTTGCCATGAATGTTAAATCCTACCAGAGCATCTAAGCGAAAATCTTGCATTTGCATCAAAAGTTGGCTTTCTACAAGGCGACGGTTGAGCGCCATTAACAATGCTACTGCATGTTCCGCTACGGCATTGGGCGAATAAGAGGGAACATTAGCCACGCGCATTTGCAACTTTTTCGCTACAGAAAGCGCTATGTGGTTATAACCTGCTGAGCGAGTCGCTATGTAAACAATCCCTAGCTCATGCAGTGCCTCTAAAACCTGCCCTGAAGCGTCGTCATTAGTAAAAATACAAACGGCTTTGCATCCCTTTGCAAGGGCTGCGGTTGTTAGTGATAAACTCTGTTCAGTGAAAATTAATTCGTGCTGGTTGTTGTTAGCCCGCATCATTTCAGGGCGTTCAAAGGGCTTGAGAGAGTAGCAGAGAACTTTCATAAAGTTGGAAAAAGTTGCAATAGATATAGTCTTGTTTTTTTAATTTGCAAAAAAACAATTCTCGCTAGAACAAGTGTAAGTTTTAGTTTGCCTTTTATCAGGGGCTATAGTTGGGCGCTTCTCGAGTAATGATAACATTATGCGGATGGCTTTCGCGCATACCTGCTGGGGTAATTCTAACAAATTTAGCTTGTTGGAGGGCAGCAATATTTGGAGCGCCGCAATAGCCCATTCCTGCCCGCAGTCCTCCTACTAGTTGATATATCACTTCTTCTACTCTGCCTTTGTAAGGTACACGTCCTACGATGCCTTCGGGCACAAGTTTTTTGATATCATCCTCCACATCTTGAAAGTAACGATCCTTAGAGCCCTCTTCCATAGCTTCTAAAGAGCCCATACCACGATAAGTTTTAAATTTTCTACCTTCCAACAAAATTACTTCTCCTGGGGCTTCCTCAGTGCCTGCAAGTAGAGAGCCGATCATTACACTGCTGGCTCCTCCAGCAATAGCCTTTACAATGTCACCTGAAAAGCGGATACCTCCATCGGCAATAATAGGAATACCTGTTCCCTTTAAAGCGCGGGCAGCCTCCATCACGGCAGTAAGTTGCGGTACGCCTACCCCAGCAATGACACGGGTGGTGCAAATGCTTCCTGGTCCTACTCCTACTTTTACAGCATCTGCACCTGCATCGGCAAGGGCTTTGGCTCCTTCAGCAGTGGCAACGTTTCCCACTACTACTTCCAGGTCAGGGAAGTGTTTTTTGACCAACTTAAGGGCTTCAATAACTCCTCGCGAGTGTCCGTGAGCAGTATCAATAGCAATTACGTCCACTCCCGCGTTTTTGAGTGCCTGCACGCGTTCCAGCATATCCGCGCTAACTCCTACTGCTGCTCCCACGCGCAACCTACCTAAGGAGTCTTTACAAGCATCGGGATTGTGTTTGCGCTTGAGAATATCTTTGTAAGTAATTAGTCCCGTGAGACGATTATCTTTGTCCACAATAGGCAGTTTTTCTATTCGATATTGCTGCAAAATTTCTTCCGCTTGGTTCATATCTATGCCCACTGGCGCGGTAATAAGGTTTTCCTTAGTCATGACCTCTTCTACTGTTATGGAGAGGTCTTTGCGGAAGCGCAGGTCGCGATTGGTAATAATGCCTAACAAAATACCGTCTTGGTTTACTATCGGAATGCCTCCGATTTTCATTTCCCGCATTAGATGAAGAGCTTCGTGCAAAGTAGCAGTAGGAGGTAAGGTAATGGGGTCCACAATCATGCCACTTTCTGAGCGCTTGACCTTTCGCACTTGCTCTGCTTGCTTTTGGATACTCATGTTTTTGTGGATAAAGGCAATACCTCCTTCTTGTGCCATGGCAATAGCCATTTCGGCTTCGGAGACAGTATCCATAGCAGCAGCCACGATGGGAATGCTAAGGCGAATGTTGCGAGTCAGTTGAGAGGAAGTATCTGTTTGGCGAGGAAGTACTTCAGAATAGGCAGGAAGCAGCAATACATCATCGTAGGTAAGTGCTTCCATCACAAAAGGCGATTCAAAAGAGGACATGCAGCAAATAGTCTATTTGCTAGGCAAAGGTATATTATAACTTGTACAAACCTGACATAAAAGCAAAAAATCCCTTCACTCTTTAGTAAAGGGCTTTTAGTAGTAGTTAGTGAATTCCGATTGGCTACAAAGAATACGCGGTTTTATTTATTGCTTTGAGAACAAAACCAAAAAGGTGAAAAAGACTCAACGCATGCGCTTATTGTTACTATTGGGGCGACGGTTTTTGTCATTGGTGGCTTTGTTTTTGTTGCTTGGTGGTTCTGGCTTAGGAAGCAATACTTTGCGCGAAAGGCGATATTTGCCAGTCTTTTTGTCAATATCGATGAGTTTCACTTGTACTTCTTCGCCCACTTCTAATACTCCTTCCATCGACTCTATGCGCTCCCACTTGATTTCAGAAATATGCAGCAGTCCATCTCTTCCCTTCATGAATTCTACGAAGGCACCAAAAGGCTGGATAGAGCGGACAATCCCTGTATAAACTTCACCAATTTCGGGTTCTGCAACGATGGATTTCACTTCGCGCAGTGCCATGTCCAATGATTCCTTATTTGCTGAATAAATAGTTACAATGCCTTCGCTGCCTGCCTCTTCAATGTGGATAGTAGTGCCTGAGTTGCGCTGAATTTCCTGAATGATCTTACCTCCAGGACCAATAACAGAGCCAATCATATCGCTTGGAATGCGCAAGGAGATACAACGAGGAGCGTGAGGTTTAAGATCAGGGCGAGGTTCGGAGATTGCCTTTGCCATCTGGTTGAGAATATGCAACCTGCCGCGACGAGCTTGCTCTAAGGCTTCGGCTAGCACTTCATAAGAAAGTCCTGCCACTTTGATATCCATTTGACAAGCGGTGATGCCTTTTTCCGTCCCAGCGATTTTAAAGTCCATATCGCCTAAGTGATCCTCATCCCCTAGAATATCGGAAAGAATGGCATAGTTACCAGTTTGGCTGTCAGTAACCAGTCCCATAGCAATACCTGCTACTGGTGCTCTGAGTTTGATTCCCGCATCCATTAAAGCCATCGAGCCAGCGCAAACAGTAGCCATAGAGGATGAGCCATTGGATTCCAAAATATCAGACACTACGCGAATAGTGTAGGGATTATCTTCATCAGGAGGCATTACTTTCTTAAGTGCGCGACTTGCAAGATTGCCATGACCTACTTCGCGACGCCCAGGGGCTCGATTAGGCTTGATTTCTCCCGTAGAAAAAGCAGGAAAGTTATAGTGAAGCATAAATTTGCTTATGCCTTCAATCATCGCTCCGTCAATTACTTGTTCATCCAGCTTAGTTCCTAATGTAACGGTAGTAAGTGACTGGGTTTCCCCGCGAGTAAAGAGTGCCGAGCCGTGAGTAGAGGGCAAGTAGTCCACTTCGCAAGAGATAGGGCGAATTTCATCAGGGCGCCGACCATCTAAACGCACATGGTGATTCAAAACCAAATCACGCGCTGCTTTCCACTTAATATTTTCAAAATAACGGGCTGCTAGTTTTTTATCTATTGGCGAATCTTCCGGAAGGCTGTTGAGGTATTCTTCTTTAATAGCTTGAAAAGCAGCAGTGCGCTCTTGTTTAGAAGCAGGGGTGCTGGCTACTTTGAAATAAGCATCGTAGAAGCGTTCAAAGAGTTGCTTTTCCAGTTCAGGATCGTGCTTGATGTGCTGATAGGAGCGCTTTTGGGTTTTGCCTACCATTTCAGTGAGTTCGCGCTGGGCTTGGACTTGAATCTTAATGGCTTGGTGCGCTACTTTAAGAGCTTCGAGCAGTTCAGTTTCTGAGCATTCGTTGGCTTCTCCCTCTACCATGACGATGTTGTCATAGGACGCTCCTACAATCAGATCGATATCAGCGTCTTTGATTAAATCGGCCTTGGGATTGATTAAGTACTGTCCTTGGTATTTGATTACTCGCACCTCGGAAATGGGTCCGTTGAAAGGAATATCAGAAACAGCAATGGCTGCAGAGGCAGCTAAAGCAGCATAGCTATCAGGCATGATTTCTGGATCCCCCGAGATGAGAATTACATTAATTTGAGTTTCTGCTAAATAATCTTCAGGAAACATGGGACGGATAGCCCTATCCACCAGCCGACTGATAAGTATTTCGTAATCAGAGAGTTTACTTTCTCGGCGCTGGAAACTGCCTGGAATTTTTCCCATAGCGGCAAACTTTTCCTGATAGTCCACCGACAAAGGGAAAAAGTCTTGGTCTTCTTTGGCCTCTGGCAAAGAGACCACTGTAGCTAGCAACATCATATTGCCAGTTCGCACTACTACAGCACCATCTGCCTGACGGGCAAGTTTGCCTGTTTCTATAATAATCTGTCTACCGTCAGGCATGACAATCGTTTTTGTAACCGTATTGAACTGCATGTTAATTTTGGCGACTTCTCTTTAATGAACAGATTTTTTTACTGCAGGGTTACAAGGATTTACAAATTGGTGGGAACAGTGGATAAATCCATTAAAGCTTTGAGTTGGGCAATGGAAAAATTAAAGGGAACTTTGTGAGAAGCTCCCTACTGACCGATTACTTTCTAATTCCTAGTTCTGCGATAATAGCACGATAGCGCTCTATATCAACGCGCTGTAAGTAATCAAGCAAACTGCGCCGTTTACCTACTAATCTCATCAATCCCCGACGCGTGGAATGATCTTTTTTGTGTACTTTCAAATGCTCAGTGAGGTGGTTAATCCGATACGTAAACAATGCTATTTGTGACTCTGGTGAGCCAGTATCAGTAGCGGACTTGGAAAAACTGTACTTAGCGAAAATCTCCTGCTTTGCTTCTTTATCCAGGTACATGACTGTCTAAATTACTACTTCAATTAGCTTTGCTCTTTGGTTTGAAAGCCCACAATAAATCAAATTTGGCTGCAAATGTACTCATAAAATAAATACAAATACAACATCAGCGGAAAAAATCTCACGTTTCTACTACAGTGGTCAGGATTCCAATACAACCCTCTTGGCTCTGACCGATAATCCACACTTGTTTTAGTCCGTTTTGAAGGGTTTTGTAAACATGTATATTGTGCAAGTTTGATTCAATGGCTTGTTTAAAGGCAACAAAACGGGCTACCGTAGCTTTTTCTTCTTTTGTGTGCCACGGCTGAACAGTAGAAGGATAGCCTAATACATCTTCCAAGCTGATCTCTTCCATGTCTTCTGGACAAGGTGGCAAATGCGTGAGTGCAACAATTTCAAACGGCGCTTCTGATTCACTAAGCAGCAATAGCCCTTCACTGAGCCGTTTCAGCTCTGCCGACACAGCACCTTGACTGCGTTCTGTATCGATAGGCAAATGGTTCATAATTTAGTAAGTGAATTTAAATTTGCTCAAGTCAGGTTTGCGAGGACGCTTGCGCTGTAGTTCATACTGATAAATAACGCGACCCAAATTAGCCAAAAATGGAAAACCGATGCTGTCGTATTCATAGACATCGTCATTCAAAATGTCATCTTCATTCACATGAATGACAGCACTGAGCATAAACTCCACTTTGTTTTTGAAATCCACAATGTAAGCGTTATCTATCAAATAACCATAAGCCTGACCTACTTTGTTGAAAATGCGAATATGGCGCGGAATAGGTTTTTTACTATCACCAAAAATGAAAAACTTACAATAGCTATCGTAGTTACAACACGTGTCAGTATAAGCAGGATACTTGCTTTCTTTGGGGTACATGCTCATGTAGCGGTACAAAAAACGATAGTCTTCATCGGTAAGCTGAAAGCGCTGGCTAGGTAATGCGCTTTCTGGAAATATAAGTGTTTTAAGGAGTTGATGCATGGTGGAAAGAGGGTAGTAATTCTTCTGGGAAAAATCCATTGGCTGCGCTATGAGCTCACCAGAGGGATTGTCTTTGTAAGAAATATACCCCTTGCCTTTGCGCGTAGTAGTTAATGGATTGGGATAGGTTTCGTCATTGCTTGCAAGCGGCTGCTGGTAAATTACTCGATTGCCCTGGTAAAATACAAAAGGATTGGTGTGCCGAGCAGTTTCAGGCGTATCTCCTACGGAAAGGCGGTGAACAATTCGCAAGTTAAATCCCTTGCTTTGTAGAGATTGGTTAAGCTCTTTTTGTCCTATAAATTCATAAAGGCGATTGTAGGCATCATTGTCGCTTACTAACAGGATTTTTTTAATATAGTGACCAATAGTAGGCAACCCATTGGGAGCAGTACTATCGCGTTGGACAGCAGTTTGACCTGTGAAAGCACTATCGATCCGAAGGGGAGTATCACGAGTTAGCCCCTTGATATTCAGCCGATTAATTTTTTCTAAAGCCACAATAGCCGCAGGTAGTTTCACTGTACTGGCAGGATAGAAATATTCCTTGTCATCTAAGCGATAGGTGTAATCTGTAAAAATGGGGCGGTTGTTCTTATCGCGGTCAATTTGCGTGTAAATAATTTGCACTTCGTATTTGGCGGGATTTTGCAACACTGTTCCAAAAAGGTCAGGGCGACTTGCTAAAAGTTGTTGCAACAAGTTAGAGTTTTGAGCTATCGCTGCACTACTACTTGCAATCAAACCAAGCAGCAACATGCGTCTTAATTTTAATGTAGCATTTTTCATTTTTTTAGGTGTGCAGTCTTGAGCAATTTTGAAAAATTTTTTGTTACCATTTGGGTCCCCTTGTAAAAGCGCGTGCCTTTCGAGCAAATTATATGCGCTAAAATTTAAGTTTGAGAAGATTTTTTTAAAATGATATGCGGCAAAGACAAGACTAAAATTTGTTTTTCCACATCATAGATTCTATTGGTTTGTCGCAGCGGTTGTTATACTTTGCACTAGGCTTGCGATTGTAATAGTTCCTAATTTCACCCTGAACAGCAAAAAAGATTAACTGCCCGATAGGCATGCCTGGGTAAATGCGCACTTTTTGGGAGACTGATATTTCCAATGTCCAATGATTGCAAAAACCTACGTCGCCTTTGCCTGCGGTAGCATGAATGTCAATGCCCAACCTGCCTACACTTGACTTGCCCTCCAAGAAAGGAACATGTGCATGTGTTTCAGTGTATTCTTCTGTAACTCCTAAATATAGCCTATTAGGCTCGAGAACATATCCTTCTTTGGGAATTTCAAAGGTAGTAATTGTGTTGTGTTTGCGTGCATCTAAAATTTCATCGTTGTACACGGCAAGCCATTTGCCCAAATGCACGTCATATGAATTTGTTCCAAGACATTCCTCGCGAAAAGGTTCTATGACAATATTGCCTGCCTGGATGTGTTTGAGTATTTCCAAATCAGTCAGTATCATAGAGCAAAGTTAAGTTAACTTCCCACAAAGCATTAAAGCTTGGGGATGGCTAAAATCTATACAGGCAAGTGTGCAATACTTATACTTTCAACGTCAATAAAGAAACTGATTTTATCTACCCTTAGCGAAAATTACAAAAGCAATCAAGAAAAATTGACTGTACACTTAATCCGCAACTAAAAACGACATAAATAATTTTAGCTTTGAAATCAGTTTTGCGTAAAAATGTCGACAAAATGGGCTATTATTTCGCCATTTTTTTAAATAGCCTTAATTCACTGGCGAAGTATCGGAAGAGGCATTTATTTCTGGAGCGGAATGAGACGGCTGTGCTGCTTTTTTAGTGGTTTTGCTGCGCTTAGAAGAGCTTCTCGGCTGATTTTTTTCCGCTCCAATTAAAAGCCCTGCACATGCTTGCGTAACAAACTCGCCCCAGGTGAGGTTCATTTGTCCTTCTTTGTGCTTTTTAGCTCGCTCAATAGCCATGTTGGCGGCTGCTTCTACTACCCATTCAAAATTTTCTTGCCCTACCGAGTGCAAATCTGCATCTGGAGCGGGATTGCAAAAATCTATGGCGTAGGGAATTCCATCGCGCACAGCAAATTCCACTGTATTAAAATCGTAGCCTAGAGCCTTGTTGATGCGAATGACATATTCTTCAATAGTGGCTAAGAGTTTTTCAGCGGCTGGTCCTGTGGCTTTCATCTCGGCTACATAACGCAAATGATGGGGATTGCGCGGTTCATAGGGCATAATGCGCACCTGTTTTTGTCCGATGCAATAACAGCGGAAGTAATCCGTAAAATGAATTTCTTCTTGCAAAAGCATGACCAACTCACCTGTTTCGGGGTGTTTGGCGTAAAAATCATTAATGTGGTAAAGTTTGTACACGTGTTTCCAGCCACCGCCTGCATGTGGCTTCATATAAGCTGGAAAGCCAATTGTATCCCATGCTTTTTTCCAATCGTAGTAACCAAACAGGTTAGTGAAGGATTGTTCATTAGTATCTGGAGGCATGCGGTGGGAAGGGAGTAGCACTGTACGGGGTACAGGTACGCCTATCTTTGTGGCAAGACAGTTGTTAAAAAATTTTTCGTCCGCACTCCACCAAAAGGGATTATTAATCACTGCAGTTCCGTTAAGGGCAGCATTTTTTAAGTAGGCGCGGTAAAAAGGCACATCTTGGGATATGCGGTCAATAATCACTGCGTAAGGTGAAGGCTCTCCTTGAAAAGAGCTCTCTATTGCAACAGGTTCAGCTACAATTCCTTTGCCTTTGGTCTTCTGATTCACGCGCTCCACAAACGCTTCTGGAAAGGTTCTTTCCTTTCCGTATAGAATGCCAATTTTTTTCAAAGCTGTGTGTATTTAAAGTTACTGCGGCAAAATTATGCTATTTGTCAGTGGGTTTGCAAGTTGATTCAATACTTTGCTAGCCATTCTTCTGGGTCGAGTTTTTGCTTTTGCCTCCATATCTGAAACTTCAAGATAGAGTACCCATCTTGATTCACTTTAACAGTACCTAGCAAAGTATGCACTTTTACAAAATTTCCTACCTTTACCTTGATATTTTGCAAAGGGGCATACACACTGAAATAATCATCATGCTGAAGGATAACAATCCACCCTCCTAAAAAAGGATCTTGATACAAGGCTAACACGCGCCCTTCAAAAATGCTATATACTTGTTCATTGTGCGGGGTACATATTTCGATGCCAAGATTTTCGACAGGTACTTGGCTGCCAGGATAATGTTGCATGCCAAAGCGGGAAGCAATAAAAATAAACCTGTTTACCGGCCAAGGGAGTAATGATTTGTGTTCAGCAAATAAATGGCTGCGAATAGTTCCAGAGGGAGGGGCGATAATTGTATTTTTAGAATTTTCACCGAGTGATCTGTTTTCTGCAAGCAAATTGGATTCTTCTGCAGCAGGGTTAGAATTGATTTTTTGATGGTTAGCAGCAATTAACTTGCCGACTTCTTCAGTAATAAACTGATTAATTCGTTCTATTTCTTGCCGACGAGCGTTTAATGTTTTCTCATTTTTCTGTAGTTCTTGATATTCACTTTCCAATTTCTTGCGCATTATTTTATGGTGTTCTAGTTCGCTTTTGAGAAGCTCTTCGCGCTTGCGATACTCTTGTTCTAATTGAACAAACTTGCTCCTACTTTCAGAAAGTTTTTTAATAACTGCATTGATGCTCGCAATTTGCTCGCGGCGCCGCCTTTCATATTGAGACAGCTGCGCCCGCCGTTGAACTATTTCATTAACTGTTTCAAAAGCCATTATATTGATAAATGACAGCTCTTGATTGGATAGCTTGGATTGTTCTTTAATAATGTATTGATATTCTTTGCGAAAGGTTTCTTCGTCGGCTTGGAGGGATTCTATAATTTTTTCTGTAGACTCAAGTTGTTGTTTGAACCATTCTTTTTGCTCTTGAATTAATCTAATTTGTTTTTCATGCTCTTCCACTAATGCCTTGCGGGCAAGGTATCGACTTAGTGTAGCTTCTTTGGTAAGATTATTAGACCAAATGGCATGGTTGATTTCATCTATTTTCCTGAGATTTTTCCCTCTTTCATCTTCCAAAGAGTCAAGTTTATTATTTTTTCTTTGCGCCCATGCTAAATTGATTATAGCGTTGCATAAAAAAACTACCATGCAAATTAGTGAACTTTTCATCGGTTGGGGGTAATTGGTTCATACAAAAGAATATACTAATTATGCAAAGCTATTTAAAATGCAAATGAAAAAAGTGCTTTTCATTGACCGAGACGGCACCATTATTGTTGAGCCCCCAGATGAACAAATTGATTCGCTGGAAAAACTGTCCTTTTTGCCAGGGGTCATTACCGCCCTATCCCGCATTGCCCATTCAGGAATGTATCAATTAGTGATGGTAACCAATCAAGACGGACTAGGAACACCTAGTTTTCCAGAAGAAAATTTTTGGCCTGCTCATAACAAGATGCTAGAAATACTTGCCGCTGAAGGCATACACTTTGATGCCATTCACATAGATCGCTCTTTCGCTCACGAGAACCTCCCCACCAGAAAACCAGGAACGGCAATGCTTACCGCTTACATGAGCCCAGCATATGACCTTGCTCATAGTTTTGTCATCGGAGATAGAATCACTGATGTGCAACTGGCAGAAAATCTAGGTTGCCGAGCCATCTTAATAGGCAAAACAGATCCCAGAGCCGTTCTGTGTACTACTGACTGGCATCAAATTGCCGACTTTGTACTTGGAGCAAATCAGCGCTGCGCTTATGTACACCGCCAAACCCATGAAACTAACATACGCGTAAAGCTTGTATTGGAAGGCAAAGGAAAAGCCCACATTCAAACAGGAATAGGATTTTTCGACCATTTGCTAGAACAACTAGCTCGACACTCTGGATGTAATTTAGAAATACAAGCTCAGGGAGATTTACATATCGACCAGCATCACACCATAGAAGATACTGCCATAGCATTGGGTGAAGCCTTTGCCCGCGCCTTAGGCGATAAAAGAGGCATTGAACGATATGGTTTTGCCCTACTCCCTATGGACGATGCGCTGGCACAGGTAGCTGTAGATTTCTCTGGACGAGCTTGGATTAACTGGAAAGTGCACTTTAGCCGCGAAACCATTGGTCAAATGCCCACAGAAATGGTATATCACTTTTTCAAGTCCTTTGCCGATGCTGCTCGCTGCAATCTCTATTTGCAAGTAGAAGGACAAAATGAACATCACAAGGTGGAAATTTTGTTCAAAGCCTTTGCTCGAGCAGTACGCATGGCTATCAAACTACACCCCCATGACTTGAGCATCCCAAGCACTAAAGGCGTATTGTAAATTGTAAACATGGCACTAATTTTGGCTAGCTATCGGCAACTCTTCTGCATGCAACACCCCTACTGAGAATTCTTAGCAATTTCTATCAATCACATGAGGTTTGCGTTAGTTTCCCGCAGCCTGCTTTTGCAGGCGGTTGCATGTATTGTAAATACCGCATTGGTTTTCGGACAGCGTTTTGAAATAGGAGCAGGCATAGGAGCAGGCAATTACAAAGGCGATGTAGCTCCTGGTTTTAGGATAGAAAATTCAACCTTTGGCGGAAGTATATTTTTTCGCTACAATCCTACTTATTACCTCACTTTGCGAACCAATTGCATGGTAATGGACTTAAAAGGGCGCGACAGCATTTTCGAAGATCCCTTCCAGCAAAAGCGCAATTTCTACTTCAGAAGCAACTTGCGCGAGTTAGCCCTTATAGCCGAGTACAACTTTTTTAATCTGCGCAAAACTACTCGCCGCAAGATGGAAAAATGGTGTCCTTTTTTGCTTGGAGGAGTAGCGTTAGTTAATTATGACGGTAAAAATAATTACCTGGAAAAGCACAACTACGCTGGAACGCATATTACAATTCCATTTGGCATAGGAGTAAAACACTATTTGCATCAAAATTGGAACGTGAGCATTGAATTTGGAACGCGCAAAACCTTCACTGACCGCATAGATGGCATAGAGTTCAACTCCATTGACCCGAAATTTCGCCAAAGCAATCCCTACAGCAAGGACATGTACTATTTTGCAAGCATTACTCTGAGCTATGTGTTTTACTCTGTCCGTTGTGCAGAACCTTTTGACAGCCACTAAGCGAGCACTTGTTTGTACTGAACTTTGTACAAATGAGCGTAGTAGCCTCCTAAGGAAAGTAGTTCCTCATGTGTTCCTTTTTCTTTAATCTCTCCTTTGTCCAATACGATAATCTGGTCGGCGTGCTGGATAGTAGCCAGCCGATGGGCAATAATAATAGCAGTTCTGCCTTTCATAAGCTGAGTAATGGCTGCTTGAATAAGTTGCTCTGTTTCGCTATCGATTGAAGAAGTAGCTTCGTCCAAAATGATAATATCAGGATTGTAAACCATTGCGCGGACAAAGGAAATAAGTTGGCGCTGCCCTACAGAAAGCGTTGCTCCGCGCTCCATTACATTATAGTTAAATCCACCTGGCAAGCGTTCTATAAATGACAACGCTCCCACTAACGCTGCAGCTTGGCGAACTTGCTCATAAGTAATTTTTTTATTGCCCAACGTGATGTTTTCCATGATACTACCAGAAAATAGGAAAACATCTTGCATTACAAGCCCAATTCGGCTGCGTAAAAAGTTCAGTTCGTATTGGCGTATGTCTATGCCATCTATCAAAATTCGTCCTTTGTTAATCTCGTAGAAGCGGCTGATAAGATTAATTATGGAAGACTTTCCTGCTCCTGTAGCTCCTACCAATGCTACCGTTTGGCCGCGATGAACTTCAAAACTGATGTTTTTTAGTACGTATTCATCTTTGTTATAGGCAAACCACACATTTTCAAATGCTAAATCGCCTTTAATAACAGTAGGTCGGTAGGTACCTGTATTTTGGATATGTTCGCTGGTGCGGAGAATGGTCATGATGCGCTCGCCGCTTACAATGCCCATTTGCAGCGTATTGAAACGGTCAGCAATTAGGCGAATGGGTCGGAAAAACATGGAAATATACATGATAAATGCTACCAGGGTGCCTAAAGTGAGATGTTCGGCTAATACTTCACGCGCTCCATACCACACTATCAGTCCTGTAGAAATAGCCCCTATCACTTCAGCTACTGGAAAATAGATAGAATAGTATTTCACTGATTTGAGATGCGCGCGCCTGTGTTGACTATTGATTTGGCGGAATCGCTCCAATTCGCGTTGTTCACTGCTAAAAATTTGCACGATGCTCATACCTGTGATGTGCTCTTGCACAAAGGCATTTAAGTTCGCCACAGCCGTCCTGACTGCATTGAATGCCTTTTTAATCTTTTCTTTAAAAATGTAAGTGGCGGCAATTAAAATTGGAAAAGTACTAAGGCTCACTAAGGTGAGTCTCCAGTCGGTATAGGTCATTAGCGCTAGAATAAAAATTAATTGCAACAGGTCGCCTACAATAGCAGCTAAACCCTCTGTAAATACATTATTCAAAGTTTCCACGTCGGAAATGTTACGCGTTACTAACTTTCCGATGGGAGTTCGGTCAAAGTATTGAGTGGAAAGAGAAAGCAAATGACGGAAAAGGGTAATTCTTATATCTCGGATGACCTGCTGCCCTAGCCAATCCGAAAGGTAAGAATGGCTAAATTCTACAATCGCTTGGAGAAAAGCCAGTCCTACCATTATCCACACCATGATTACTAGTTCGTTGAGGTCTCCCGAAGCTATGGGATGGTCAATGGTGTACTGCACTAGGTAAGGACGCAGAGGAGCAAGTCCACCAGCAAGCAGAGTAAGTAAAATTAGCAAGTAAAACTGCCAAATGTAGGGTTTAACAAATTGGAAAATGCTGGAAAGTATCTTGCGATCAAAAATTTGCCCTGAAGTTGTTTCTTGAAGCGCCATAAAGTTATTGAGTCAAAAGGGCGGAAGAAGTGCAAAGTTCTTCAAAATTAGCTTAACAAAACCTTGCAGGCTATTAACTTTGCAAGTGTCTCAAATGTTACAGTTGCATGCAAGTACTGACAGCTATTCTACTGCAAAGCGGAGGGGGTGCCGCAGGAATTGCTAACTTAATCTTTATTGCAGGGATTATTCTTGTATTTTACTTTTTCATGATTCGCCCTCAGCAAAAACGCCAAAAAGAACAGAAAAAATTTTTAGAAAATCTTTCTGTAGGGGATCACGTAGTTACCATAGGCGGTTTACACGGCAAAATTGTTGCTATAGAAGGCAATACAGTTTTGCTAGAAGCAGACAAAGGCGTTACGCTCAAGTTTGAAAAAAGTGCCATCTCACTTGAGCAAACTAAAGGACAAGGCAATCCTTCTGTTAATAACTGATTAAGCATGCCTTGAAAACTAGCTCAGCGATATGGAAAGCAATACGGCAAGAACTGACTAATTTCGGTCGATGGGACTGGAGCGCTATCACTCTTAGCTTCATTGCTGCCACTTTAATATGGCTTTTTAACGCCCTCAACAAAACCTATACTACTACCATTGTCGTACCTGTAGAATTTCTCGTCAAGGTACCCCGCGTAGTATCGCTTGAGCCTTTGCCAAAAACCCTTGAATTATACATCACTGGCACAGGGTGGGGACTGATAAAAACATTATTTCGCGACAAAATCCCCCCTATCGCATTTGAAATTAAAAATCCCTTGCAAACTCCCTACCTTTTAACACGCCGACTTATTCCGCAGATAGCAGAGTCTCTCCCTAGTGCTAAAATAGAGCGCTGCGAGCAAGATACCCTCTATTTCCATTTTGAACCCATTCAGGAATATGAACTCACCTTGCCCATAGGCTATGAATACATTCCGCTTGCAGAAGGACATCGCTTTTTATATCCTCCTAAGGTCAATCCCAAGCGGATTAAAATCTACGGTCCGCCCTCTATGCTCAAGCAAGCTGCCAAGCTCATCAGATACGAATTTCCTGACAAACTCAGCGGCAACTTTAACCAAGTGGTACGGATTTACTTCCCAGCTAATAGCTTTATTACTCCTTCTCTCGAACAAGTGCATGTCAGTTTTCAAACTGCTTACTTTGTTCATAAAGAACGCCAAGTTTCTATTGAGCTAAAAGACTTTCCATCAGACAGCTCCGTTGTAGTACAGCCCTCCACTGCCAAGATTATTTACTACACGTTGCCAGAAAACCAAACTGCTACCGATACAGCAGCCATAAGGCTATGGTTATACTGGCGAAAAATTCGCTGGAAGGATTCAACGCTGTTGCCTGATTTAATTACTACAGAAGATTTCTTCGAACCGCAAATAGTGCCTCCTGTATTTAAGGTAGTATATGCTAAAGGTAGGAATTACCGGAGGAATAGGCAGCGGTAAGAGCACTGCATGCCGCATTTTTGCCTTGTTAGGCGTTCCTATTTACGAGGCGGATGCGCGCGCTCGATGGCTCCAAATCCATGACCAATTGCTTCGCCAGCAAATTATTGAACACTTTGGAGTAGAAAGCTATCTACCCGATGGTTCTCTCAATCGCTCCTACTTGGCTCAGACGGTGTTTAATTGCCCAGAAAAATTGCAATTGCTCAATAGTTTGGTACACCCACGTGTTAGGGAAGATACCGCTGCATGGATAGAAGCCCAGAAAATGGCTGGCAAATCTTATGTGCTAAAGGAAGCGGCTTTATTGATTGAGTCGGGCAGTTATAAGCAGCTCGATAGGCTCATCGTGGTTACCGCTCCCGAAGACCTCCGAATTAGCCGAGTACTTCAACGAGACCCCTACCGCACTGTGGAGGAAGTAAAAGCTATTATAAGCCGTCAGTTGCCTGAAAAAGAAAAAATTAAACTTGCTGACTTTGTCATTTATAACGATGGCAAACAAATGCTTATTCCCCAAGTGCTAACAATTCATCGCCAATTATTAGCCCAAGCCCAAAAACTTAGTGAATGCACTTAAACATCGAGGTAGCTACTAAGTCCCTCAAAAACTTTTCGGATTTTTTTGCCATTATCACTACAAGTGCGAAAACAACTAACAACAGGCTTGATTAGCCCTAAAAGCAATAGCGCTGTGAATTTTTTAGTAAGCTCTTGCAAACAAAACTCGTTGGGTAGAGGGTTTGCCCGTGAGGACACAGCGACCTTCTTCTTGTGGATTATTTAGTGGAATGCAGCGAATGGTAGCTTTTGTTTCGGCTTTAATTCGTTCTTCGGTTTCAGAAGTGCCGTCCCAGTGAGCACTGATAAAACCGCCTTTGGTTTCTAGCACTTCCTTAAATTCTTCATAAGAATCCACGCAGGTAATCATGCTGTCGCGGAAATCCTTAGCGCGCTGGTAAATAGTTTGGTGAATTTTTTCCATCATCATGGAAACATACTCACAAACTCTATCTGAACTAATGATTTCTTTGGCTTTAGTGTCGCGGCGAGCTGCTTCTATAGTATTGTTTGCCAAGTCTTTAGGTCCGATGGCAAGGCGCAAGGGCACGCCTTTGAGCTCCCACTCTGCAAATTTAAATCCTGGTTTATGGGTATCTCGGTCGTCGTGTTTGACGGAGAAACCTGCTTTGCGCAACTGGGCAGCAATTTGAGCAGCCTTATCGTTAACGGCGTGCATTTCTTCTTGGCTTCGGTAAATGGGCACAATCACCACTTGAATAGGAGCGAGGTTGGGAGGCAATACGAGTCCATCGTCATCGGAGTGCGCCATGATAAGCGCACCCATGAGTCGAGTACTTACTCCCCATGAAGTGCCCCAGACGTATTCTTGCACGCCTTCTTTGGTAGTAAAGCGGACGTCAAAGGCTTTTGCGAAGTTTTGGCCTAAAAAGTGCGAAGTGCCCGCTTGCAATGCCTTGCCATCTTGCATGAGAGCTTCGATGCAGTAGGTATCTACGGCTCCCGCAAATCGCTCATTAGGAGTTTTGATGCCTTTTATCACAGGCATTGCCATGTGTTTTTCAGCAAATTCAGCGTACACATGGAGCATCCGCAGGGTTTCTTCTCGAGCTTCTTCGGCAGTGGCATGGGCTGTGTGTCCCTCTTGCCAGAGAAATTCAGCTGTACGCAAAAAGAGCCTTGTTCGCATTTCCCAACGCACTACGTTAGCCCATTGGTTGATAAGCAAGGGCAAGTCGCGATAGCTTTGTATCCAACTGCGATAAGTGTTCCAAATCACCGTTTCGGAAGTGGGACGGACAATGAGCTCTTCCTCTAACTTTGCTTCTGGATCTACCACTACTCCACTGCCATCAGGAGCATTTTTGAGGCGGTAATGCGTTACCACAGCACACTCTTTAGCAAAACCTTCTACATGAGCAGCTTCCCGACTTAAGTAGGATTTAGGGATAAACAGGGGAAAATAAGCGTTTACGTGTCCTGTCTCTTTGAACATTCTGTCCAGCGTGTCGCGCATCTTTTCCCAAATGGTAAATCCATAGGGTTTAATTACCATGCATCCTTTAATGGAAGAATGTTCAGCAAGGTCAGCTTTTTTGACAAGTTCATTATACCAGCTTGAATAGTCTTCGCTTCGCTTAGGCAAGGCTTTATTTTGTTGTGTGCTCATATGGGCTACTCATGAGCCGCAAAGTTATATGCTACTAAACAGATGCTCAACAAACCCAGTGAGTGCAACAAAGAAAAGAAAGAAGAATTACCTTTCTCTAAAAAGGGCGAAGGGGGTTAAATCGTTTTTTTCTCTATTAAGTCAGGTTGATATTTTACTCCTCCGAAAAAATAAAGCATCATGATGCGCGAATAGCGAAAATTGATGGGTATCATTAACAGAAGGGCGGCGATAATTGAGACAATATAAGTAGTTAGACTTGCTTTGGGATAGAGAATATTGATAGCAGTAAAAACCGAAATGACCGTAGCCACACTAATGGCATATCCCACGTACATTGCGCCATAAAAAAAGCCTGGCTCTACCTCGTACTTGAGACCGCACACTGGACAATGCGAATGCATCTGAGTAAACTTAAGCGGTTGAAAGAGACTGTGCTTATAGATATTTCCTTTGCGGCAACGCGGACATTTCCCCGAAAACAGCGCTTGCCAATAACCTATTGCCATGTGAAATTGAGAAGTGCCAGGCTTACATTTCTGCAAAGATGATTAACGGCTGTGTATTCTTTTGTAACAAAAGTTACACTTTATTCTTTGTAAATAGCAATGTACTTGCGCCCGTCGGGATAAATACATGCCCTGTACATGCCTTGTGAATTAAACGGCATGGCGATATTTCCTTTTCTATCTATTGCGATCACTCCTCCTTGTCCGCCCATTTTGACTAGCTTTTTCATTACTACCTCTTCTGCTGCTTTTTTTAATGGCATTTTCTTGTAAGCCATTAATGCAGCAATATCGTAGGCTGCCACTGCTCGGATGAAGTACTCACCGTGTCCGGTAGCTGAAACTGCACACGTTTGATTATTAGCATATGTTCCCGCTCCAATAATAGGAGAATCGCCGATGCGCCCAAAGCGTTTATTCATCATGCCACCTGTAGAGGTACCCGCAGCGAGGTTGCCGTATTGGTCCAGAGCCACACAGCCTACCGTGCCAAATTTTTCATCTTTGATAGATGTGTCTTCTGATGGGGGGTTCTTAGGAGAAAGATGTCCTTTTTCAGGATTATCGCCAGAATTTAATTTTTTCCATTGTTCATAGCGGTGTTGCTCTAAAAAATAGGAATTAGGTACTATTTCAAGTCCTTGTTGTTGGGCAAAAGTCTCCGCACCGCGCCCGGTCATCATCACATGAGGGGATTTTTGCATGACAGCAATAGCTGCTAAGATGGGGTTTTTGATAGTAGTAACGCCTGCTACTGCTCCTGCTGAAAGCGTTTTGCCATCCATGACAGAGGCATCCAGTTCTACAGTTCCTTCGTTGGTCAGCACCGCTCCCTTGCCTGCATTAAACAAAGGAGAATTTTCTAATATCTCAATAGCGGTAGCTACTGCTTCTAATGCGGTTCCTCCTTTCTGCAACACGGCATAGCCCGCAGAGACGGCTTCATCTAGTTTGTCGGTATATTCTTTCTCCAGTTCAGGGGTCATGTTAGCTTTGGAGATAGTGCCAGCACCGCCATGGACTGCAATGGCAATTTTTGATTGATGTTGTGCCTTTGTCATCATGCCTAGTCCGCAAAGGCTAAACAGCAAACAAATAAGGTGTTTCATATTATCTCCTACTTGGCTGTGAAATTTATCAAAAAGTTTATTTTTGTATAAAGGGATTTTTGCATCATGCAACAAGCTGCTCGCTCTGTTGGTTATTCGCGAACAGTAATTAGCGAGTTAATGACGCCTTTGCATGCCAATTTTGAAGGTCGCATTAATGCAGGCACTTTGTTAAGTTTAATGGATAAAGTTGCCTTTACTTGTGCAAGCCGACACGCGGGCAACTATTGCGTTACAGTATCCATAGAAGAAGTAGAGTTTGTCTATCCCGTTAAAATAGGCGACCTTGTAATTGTGAAAGGCTCCATTAATTACGTAGGTCATACATCGATGATCGTAGGGGTTCGCGTGGATGCACAAGATATTCGCACAGGGGAAATATTTCATACCAATAGCAGTTATTTTCACATGGTGGCAAAAAATGCAAATGGAGAAATTACCGCCGTACCTCCTTTACTACTGGAAAACCACGATGATGTACGCCGTTTTTTTGAAGGCATGCTGCGCAAGCGCGCCCGCAACAACATGCGCAATGAACTAAAGCGACAATTTGCAAAATACGATTTTGAAAAAATACTTGAATCCCTACGGCGAGAGCGTTGCCAAATCGGTTTCGATATTAGTGCTGAAGAAAAATCTGACAATATTTTGTTATGACTACAGAGGAATTTACCAAATCCAAAGCCATTGTTTCTTTTGCACAAAAGCCACACTTGATTAAAAATTTTTTTAGTGAATTGTTCTGGGGCGTGATCTCCACTTGCATTGCAATATATTCTGCTACTCATTACTCTCGCGTGGGATTCTTGATTGGAGTGATAGGAGCGTTCGTCTCTTTTCGTCAACTCTACCGAGAGTGGAAAGAGAATTTTATACAATCTTTAGTACTAAAACCCAGCAATCTTCAACTTGCAATAGGCTCTTCTTCTAAAATACAACACATTCCACTTTCAGAAATAGACTTCCTGCAACTCAATTACTTTGCTGAATACCGCACATGGATAAACCAGAAAGCAGGAGAGGAATCATTTCAGCAGCTGTTGCAACAGCTACAATCTGATAAACGCTCTTCCATTTCTGCCGATGCTTATTTACACCTAAAAAATGGAAAAAGCATTCCACTTCGAATTGAATATTTCCCTAATAAAGATACTTTTTGCCAACTTGTTGAATATTTGCACAACTATTTGAGCAGCAGAAACAAAAATAGAGACCTACAAGAAAAAGGCAAAGGAGTTCCGCCGTTAATTTGGGAACTGATGTGGGAAAATCAACAACTTTTGCAGGCTGATTTTACATTAAAACAACAATTTGAACAAGTTCTTTTACAAGCATATGAATCGATCTACACGCCGAGAACTGGATTTGAACCCATACCTATGGCAGATAAAACCCCTATAGCTGAGTTTACCGATGCACAAGACAGAAAAATATATTTCTTTAGCCACGATTACAAACCAGGAGTGGAAGCCGAAGAAATACAAGTGGGAGAAAATCTCATCCGAGCTGCAAAAGACAACCTGAGTTTGATACAAATTCGCATAGAATCCTACCAAAGTATTGCTCAAAAATTGGAAAAGCTAGTGCAAAAAGAGGCACTCCGCAAGCAGCTGAGTCAAATTGCTGAAAATATTGACCAACTTCAACAAAAAAATACCCAACGCGCTTTAGAAGAAAACCTAACTTCCTTGCAGAGCGAAGCTGAGCTGTTTGACCAACTATCAAAATTACATCAACAAATAGCCGAGACTGATACGCTAGAAAAAAGCATTTTTTTGAAAGAACACATACAGTTATTTAAAAGTGAAATATTACCTCATAGCAGGTGAAAAATCTGGTGACTTGCACGGTGGCAATCTCATACGCGCTTTAAAGAAGCGCGATCCGCATGGAATTTTTCGCGCATGGGGAGGAGATGCCATGCAACAAGCAGGAGCTACCCTAGTCAAGCACATTAAAGAAACTGCTATCATGGGCATTGGTGAAGTAATTGCAAATTTGAAAAAAATTTTACAACTAATAAATTTTTGCAAACAAGATATTAAACAATTTCAACCAGATGTAGTCATCTTGATTGACTATGCAGGTTTCAATCTTCGCATAGCGGCTTTTGCTAAAAAAATGGGATGCAAGGTTTTTTATTACATTTCACCTAAGGTATGGGTGTGGAACAAGAGGCGGATTAGGCAAATTAAGGCATACGTGGATAGAATGCTGGTCATCATGCCCTTTGAAAAGGAATTTTATGCCAGAGAAGGGTACCCCTCAGTAGATTATGTTGGCAATCCCGTGTTTGATGCTGTAAAAAATTTTCAACCAGATACAAATTTTATTGCCTTAATACAAAGAGATTCCCGCCCACTGATAGCCCTTTTGCCCGGCAGTCGCTTGCAAGAAGTAAAAAATATTTTGCCTGTGATGGTAAAATCTGCTCAATTTTTCCCTAATTATCAATTTGCCGTAGCTGGCGTAGCCCACTTGCCTTCCTCGCTTTACGCTCCAGCAATCCAGGAGGGCATTCCAGTGTACTTTGAAAAAACGTATGACTTGCTTTCTTGTGCGCAAGCAGCCTTGGTAGCCTCTGGCACTGCGACCTTGGAAACGGCTTTGTTTGGCGTGCCTCAGGTAGTTCTATACCGCACAGGTTGGATTTCAGCTCTATTTTTTTGGCTTTTTATTCGCTTACCCTTCGTGTCACTTGTCAATCTAAGCGCTGGCAGAGAAATTGTCAAAGAACTCCTTCAAAGCGATTGCACTGCTTGGCAGGTTAAAGAAGAATTGCATAAATTATTGACCCATAAACGCAAATATACCTTACAAGCCTACAACGAATTGATAAAAAAAATAGCCATGCCTTTCAGTGCTTCTGAGACAGCAGCAGCATTAATCCTACAATATGCCATATCGTTTACACCAGTTTCAACGAAATAAGCAGAGTTTTAAAAAATTTGAAAGTATGTAGTAATTTTAGAGCATCGAGCATTGTGCCACATCAAGGAATTTTTCACGCCTCGTCCTGTGTGATAGAGCGTTAGCAGCATCATACAACCAATTGCTAATTTTTTTGACTGAACTTGTTGCAAAAAATAGCCCAAACTCATCAAAAAGAAAGGAAAAAGCGGTAAAAAATATCGATCATTTTCACTGGGAATGTTCATGCGAAGCGACCACATTCCAACGCAGTAGCAAATGAAAGTAAGCGCCAACGCTCTTAATGACGTGCAAGGGTGCTTTCGTTTAGTTAAAAAAAGTGTCATTACCATGACAAATATTACAAAAATGATAATTCTCAAACCTTCTGGAAATAAAATTGGCATAGTCCAAGTGCTCATCGCGGAGAAACTGAGCCTAATGCTTTCCAGCAATGATATTAATCCCGCATTTTCCCTAAAGTCGTGAACCTTGCTAAGCCAAACCAAATTGCGCCATTGCCAAAAAATAAAAGCAAGGGATGCCGCCAGCCCAACCAAAATTGCTTTTAAAATCTGCCGCCAAGATGGATAAAACTCACAAATATTTGAAAAAGTCCATGCGATAACGAAAAAAATTCCTGCATTTCTTTGCAGGCAAAGCAAATTCGCCAGCATTACATAAATAATTAACATTTTATAATCTTTTTTGCGCAAAAAAGCCCAAAATGCTGCTGGTAAAATTGCCATAAAAATGATCTCCGACCAGAGAAAAATTGCGCTGGCTACCAGCGGAGCATACAAAGCATAGCTCAAGGCGGCGGCAAGGTGCACCAAAGGTCGCGGGTAATATTGACCGAGACAGTGAGCAAAAAGCCATGCACTTATCGCATATGCAATTCCATGAAGCCAAAAAGCAAAACGCATCATTTCAGGATAGCCCAAGGATAGCAAAATGGGGTAAAGCGGCGGCCAGTTTGCATAAACATTACCCTGATAATCAACAAGTTGTTTGCTGACTGCCCAGCTTTTAGCAGCAGAAAGGTAAAAATAACTATCCACCGTAAGCTCTAACATTCCCCCTGAGGCAAACCAATACACTGCTATAGCCGCCCCTGCTGCGATCCAATTATTGCATCGAAAAAGTGTTTGCATGCCGAAAGTTATTGCATGCGTTACCACATAGGCAATTTATGTGCTTGTCAAAGAAAATGATATCGCCGTAGTGGAATTTAAAGTTATTGAAAAAAATTGCACAAAATTATAAAAAGTGAGGTGTTTTTAAAGTTAGCTTGCGTCGAGTCAAATATTTTTGTAATAGAATTGTATTTTTTCTACAGCAAGTTTCAAGGCACTCAATGCGTTCAAAGTTTCTCGGTGATTGGCTTCTACAATTGCCGCCAAATGAGAATCCACAAAAAGGTTTTCGCGGGTTTGTTGTAGCTCACCGGGAGCATGGTTGAGCAACTCTTCTCTCTTGCCATCGATGTAGTCGATGAGTTCTTTTACGTGCTGGTCCCAGTATTTTTCTACTAATGGATGAGGTTTTTTATACAAGTAGTTTACTTTTTCTACCTTATGGGTTTTCAATGGCAAAATAATAGACTGAGAGTTGTAAATAAATTCTATCTGGTGTTCACTTTTTCCTTTGCGTGCCTTAACGCGGTAAGTGAGCTTTTCATTTTCATCATACACGCCTACAGTGCTGTATTCTTCGATGCCTAACTTTTCAAATTCGTTGAGCTTGAGGTACTTACCCTCAAAATGGTTTTCGATGCCCCGCACTTCCACATATTGCCGATTGACAACGTAGAGTTCCTCTGCAAATGTAGGGTTGGGAATTTTAGTTTCTTGCTTAACTTCTTGCTCAAATTGATCAATTTCTTTGCGCAGCGCGGTCAAATTCACTGCTAATGTATAACCATGCCGACGAATTGTTTCAGCTACTATCTCTTTGGCGGGTGCAATTTGCTCTGGATGCGACCAAAGGCAATACGCTATTAGAAAACAATCCATTAAGTCCACTTTTTGCCTTCCATTTAAAAAAGCAGCCGTGCGCAAGAGGCGGATGATTTTTTTCCAGCGGCGGTCATAAATGCGAAAGGGAGGATCATTTTTAGCATCGTACTCCTCCAACTTCAAGCGAATCATTTGAATCACGTTCACCACTTCTTGAGGGACTTGCACTTGATCAATTGCAGAGCTCCAAGCAAGATACTCTTGCTGTGTGATTTTGTTTTCTGCTTCCACAGTGTCGCGGTAAACATCTTCAGAGCTAAGAATCATGCTAATAAAATTGCCACTTTGCCGAATTTCATTGATTGTAGTGCGAATTAAGAAGCGGTCCCATAAGGCGTCTAAACCTTCTCCTGTAGGAGGAAGCTCGTTAGAAGCCCCGATAATGAGCTTGACGTTTACTTTCACTTCCGTTTCTCCGTTGCGGTAAATCCTCTCGTTGAGCACCGTCAACAAGGCATTTTGTATAGAAGGACCTGCTTTCCAGATTTCATCAAGGAAAACTACGTTTGCCCCAGGAAGATAATTCTCGGTAAGCCGTTCGTATCGGTCTTCGTCTTTGAGCTTTTTGATAGACACAGGTCCAAAAATTTCATCTGGGGTGCTAAATTTATTCATCAAATATTCAAAAGATTTTCCATCTCGGAAAGCGAATTTGAGCCGTCGAGCTATTAAACTTTTGGCTACTCCCGGAGGACCAAGTAAAAAAATACTTTCGCCTGCCACTGCAGCCAGCAACGACAGGCGAATAATTTCTTCTCTTTCGTAAATTCCTTTAGAAAGTTGCTCTAAAAGTCGTTGTATTTTTTGCCTTACTTGCATGCCAATTTAACAAAGGGGGCGCGGGGTTTGTTTAACTCCCCATCGCTAAGTTTGAATTACTCCTACATTGTATCGCTTGCGTATAGGAGCATGATTAGCTGCCTCTATTCCCATACTGATAACCTTGCGAGTTTCTAAAGGATCGATAATGCCATCTACCCAAAGGCGAGCTGCGGCGTAGTAGGGAGAAAGTTCCTCGTTGTATTTATCCGTAATCTCCTTGAGCAGAGCTGCTTCTTCCTCTGGACTTACTTGCTTGCCCTTAGCATTCATGGTAGCGACTTTAATTTGTAACAGAGTTTTAGCGGCTGAAGCCCCGCTCATGACGGCAATTTGTGCAGTCGGCCAAGCAAAAATTAAACGAGGATCATAGGCTTTGCCACACATGGCATAATTGCCTGCACCGTAGGAATTGCCTAAAATGATAGTAAACTTGGGCACTACAGAATTGCTCACTGCATTGACCATTTTTGCTCCGTCTTTAATAATGCCGCCATGCTCAGCGCGGCTGCCTACCATAAAGCCCGATACATCTTGCAAGAACACCAAAGGAATCCGTTTTTGATTGCAGTTCATAATAAAGCGAGCAGCTTTATCAGCCGCATCAGAATAAATGACACCACCCATTTGCATTTCGCCCTTTTTGGTTTTCACTACTGTGCGTTGATTGGCTACAATGCCCACTGCCCAACCTTCTATGCGAGCCAGTCCACAAATGAGAGTTTTTCCATAAAGTTCCTTGTAAGGTCGAAACTCGGAGTTGTCCACTAAGCGCAGAATAATTTCCATCATGTCATAAGGCTTTGCGCGGTCTGTTGGAAATAAGCTATAAATTTCTTCAGGATTGAGCTTTGGAGGCAAAGGAGTCTTTCGGTTAAAGCCTGCCTTGGGAAAATCGCCCATTTTGTCGAAAATGTCGCGTATGGCAGCAAGACAACTTTGGTCATCGGGAAACTTATAGTCGGTTACTCCAGAAATTTCGCAGTGGGTAGTAGCCCCTCCAAGAGTTTGGTTATCTACATTTTCGCCGATGGCTGCCTTCACAAGATAAGACCCTGCCAAAAAAATCGTTCCCGTTTGATCGACAATCATTGCTTCATCGCTCATAATAGGTAAGTAAGCTCCTCCAGCTACGCAACTGCCCATAATAGCAGCAATTTGCACAATGCCTTCTGAAGACATAATGGCATTGTTGCGAAAAATTCGCCCAAAGTGTTCTTTATCGGGGAAAACCTCGCTTTGCAGAGGCAAGTAAACTCCTGCACTATCAACCAAATAAACGATAGGCAAGCGATTTTCCATAGCGATTTCTTGGGCACGCAAATTTTTCTTGGCAGTAATAGGAAACCACGCTCCCGCTTTTACAGTAGCATCATTGGCAACCACTACTGCCATTCTACCACAGATGTATCCAATGCATACTACTACTCCTCCTGAAGGACAGCCACCATGTTCTAGATACATGCCCTCTCCAGCAAAAGCGCCAATTTCAAGCACAGGTGCATCTTTGTCTAGCAGCAAGGCAATTCGCTCTCGAGCAGTAAGTTTTCCTTGTTGGTGTTGTGCTTCTATTTTCTTAGCGCCGCCTCCTAACTTTATTCTTTCGTAGCGAGTTTGAAGCTGAGAAAGTGCTTGCTTGATAAAGTTCTCGTTATAGTTAGGTGTAACATTCATGCCTCCTGATGAGTTGCCTCTTAAGGGCAAAGTTGAGAGGTTTTAAAATGACTGACAACAACCCGGCGCATCGAACAGCAAAGAAAACCTTACTGCTGAAAATACACTTCGTTTTTCAGCGTTTCTTTAAACCTTAGAACAAAAAAGAAAGCAGGAATTAGCTTCGCATGCTTTTGAGGATTTCTACAAAGCGCTTCATTTCTTCAGGACTGCCCATGCTTACTCTGCACCATCTCTGTCCATAGTCATCTATTTCCCGAACAATTACTTTGCGAGCCTTCATGTCTTCTAAATAGGTTTTGGGAAAGCCCTCTAAAGAGAAATACACTAGGTTAGCATATGAAGGAATATAGCGAATGCCTGCTTGGCGCAAGTAAGCATACAAAATTTCTTGACTTTCGCGATTCTTTTCCACTGACATGCGAACAAAATCGCGGTCTTCCAGTGCGGCAATAGCTCCTGCTACCCCTGCCTGACTGATGCAAATTCCTGGGCGTGCTATCAAGGCGGTCATTTTTTTAATGGTGTCGGGATGAGCCACTGCATAGCCAATACGCATACCCGCAAGCCCATACACTTTTGAAAAAGACCGAATAACAACTAGACGCGGATTGTTTGCCGTCTGAGCAATTAAGGAAGGAGCCTCAATAAAGTCGTGATATACTTCGTCTACTACTACCGTTGTTTTTTGAGAAATGGTTCTAACAAAGTTATGCAGGGTTTCAGTTTCCAATTTGCTGCCCGTGGGGTTATTGGGGTTACAGACATATACAGCGGCAGTGCGCTTGTTGACTGCTGCTGCCATCGCATGTAGGTCAATTACTTTTTCTGCAGTAAGAGGTACATCGATGCGTTTTGTCCCCAAGCGCTCTGCTATGTCAGGAAAGACATTAAAAGTAGGTTTTGCCGTTATGATATTTTCTCTTTTATTGCGCGCAAACGCAATAGCCGCCAAGGCAAGAGCTTCCGAACTGCCGGCAGTAATGCAGATTTGTTCTTTGGCAATTTGGTGATAATCAGAAAGTTTCTGTAGTAGCAAATCGAAATTGGGATATCGGTTGCACTCTTTTAGAGCCGCCTGCATAGCCTGCATCACCTTGGGTGAACATCCATAAGGGTTCTCATTTGACCCTAGTCGGAGCCATTCTTGCGGTAGGTCGGAAAAGGCAGGCGACCAACAGCCCGTTTGAGCGGCATAGCTGGTGCCTAAGTAAGTACTTACACCCAGTAAAGCACTGATTTTAAGCCAATTTCTGCGATTCATAACCAAAGCTGATTTTAATAGTTAGCTAAGTTAATCATCTTTTGTAGATTTGCCACTGGCTTTTATCAGATTAACTCATAAGGTAATGACTCGCACAGCTTTAATTACTGGAGCTACTTCTGGAATTGGTCTGGCTACAGCACGGCTTTTTGCCCGCAATGGCTTGCACATCATAGCCTGTGGTCGAAGACAAGAGCGGCTTGAAGCACTTGCTCATGAACTTGCTAGCCTTACTCAGGTACATACACTAGCTTTTGATGTGCGCGACAATGCCGAAGTAGTTGAAAAAATCGCTTCTTTACCTAAAAATTTTCAACAAATAGATATTTTAGTAAATAACGCCGGCAATGCTCATGGACTTGACCCTATTCACCAAGGCAGTCTCGTCGATTGGGATGCGATGATAGACATCAACGTAAAAGGTTTGCTTTATGTGTCCAGGGCGATTATTCCTCAAATGGTAGAGCGCCAAAGTGGACACATTATTAACATTGGTTCGCTGGCAGGCAAGGAGGTTTATCCTAATGGGAATGTATATTGCGCCAGTAAATTCGCTGTAGATGCCATTACCAAAGGAATGCGAATTGATTTAAACTCCTATAACATTAAAGTAACTTGCATTAATCCAGGATTGGTAGAAACAGAGTTCTCCTTAGTGCGCTTTAAAGGAGATGGTACTCGCGCAAAGAATGTTTACCGCGGAATGACACCACTGACAGCAGAGGACGTAGCTGAGGTAATTTGGTTTGCAGTAAGCCGTCCAGCACATGTAAATATCGCTGAGGTGCTGTTACTGCCTACTGCTCAAGCCACTAGCACAATTGTTAAACGCCAAGAAACTTGAGTAAGCAAAGAAAACCTTAGTTAGTTTTCGTAGAAACTGAAAACTCATTGTTTTTCTTTGATTGGCTTCATCACAAAAGTCGTTAGCCCTAAATCGTTTTTTAGCGCTTTATTGATGGCTACGAACTTAGTAGTATCTAAGTGATGAATCTCCATCTCAGCTTTTATCTTGATATCGTTATCTCCTTTGATTTCAGTAGTAATGGTTTTGCCCTCTAAAGTCCATGTGCCTGTAGTGCCTTCTTTTGCACCTGCTCCTTTTACCCAAAATGTGCCATCGCGTTTGAATTCAATCGCAAAATCCTTTATGTGGAATTGAAAAACTTGAAGTTTTTTTATGCGTTCATGCATCCCCACTGTATCTTCTGGTTTTAAAAACATGTGTGCGTAAAATACTGAGTCTATAAGCAGCCGCATTGCAATAGTATCATATCCCCACCTATGGCGGACTAGCAAAGATTTGTCAAGTTTTTCTTCAGCTGTGTCGTAGTAAGAGCACGCTGGTAGCAACGCAAATAATAAGCTAACTACTACAAGCAAGTGAGCTAATTTTTTCATCGTTTTTTTCTTTTAAAGCCGCGCAAAATTAGGCAAAAAAAGACTCGCTGTCGCCAATGGCAACAGCGAGAGCCCAAACCTATTAATAAACCTAAACTTACAATCTCCGTCCGGACAATTAGCCTACCTTAGACTGGCAATTGCGAACTCTCTGGGAAATATACTAAAAAATATACGAATAATAGCCTTTAGCGCCATTTTTTGTAATTCCTTTAATAATCACTCTGCCGCGTATTCGCTCCAAAATTTCAGCGAGCTCCTCTGGCGAATCTATAGGACGCTCATTAATAGAAGTGATGATAAAACCCTCTTCTATTCCCATCTGTTGCATCAATCCACCTGTGATTTTGGTAATTCTCACTCCACTTTCTATGCCCAAGCGGTTTTTCTCCGCCTTTGGAACTGCTTCTAGTTCCGCTCCAATGCGCTCTGCTCTGTAAATTTCGCGCTTGAAGATGGAAGTGGTACCCTCTATGTTAGTAAGTTCTACTTGGCGTTCAATAGTTTTTCCCTCTCGCTTAAAGCGCACAGTTACCTTGTCCCCTGGACGGTAGTAACTCAACTGCTCGTCGAAGCTGACTTTAGAATCTACTGGTTTTCCATTAATGCTTACAATTACGTCCCCTCGTTTCAACCCCGCTTTTTCAGCAGCGCCTTTAGGTTCTATATACGTAACAACTACACCAGAGATATCGTCTAAATTCAATTCTTTATAGATTTCCTCATTAACCTCAATCACATCTACGCCCATGAAAGCCCTTTGCACCTGTCCATAATTCTTTAAGTCTGCCACTACCTTTACAACAATATCAGAGGGTATAGCAAAACCATAACCTGCATATGAGCCTGTACGAGAAAGAATAGCTGTATTAATTCCCACTAACTCGCCACGTACATTGACCAGTGCTCCACCACTGTTGCCAGGATTAATAGCAGCATCAGTTTGGATAAATGACTCGATGGCAAAAGGCGTATTCTCTAAAATGTTGATGTTGCGCCCTTTGGCACTTACGATCCCTGCAGTAACAGTAGAAGTAAGATTGAAAGGGTTACCTACAGCAAGTACCCAGTCACCTACTTGTACAGTTTCAGAAGAAGCAATGCGTATAGCAGGTAAGTTTTGAGCTTCTATTTTTAACAAAGCCAAATCGGTGGAAGGATCCGTACCAATCACCTTTGCTTTATAAGTGCGTTTATTATACACAACATCAATTTCGGTTGCTCTTGCAATTACGTGGTTATTAGTGATAATATAGCCATCTTTGGAAAAAATAACCCCTGATCCAGAGCCCACTACGCGATCATATCGAGGCTGGGCATCGAAAAACCAATCAAAAAAAGTATAAGTACGCTGGTTAAGAGTAGTTGTTTTGATATACACTACGCTGTTAGCACTTGCTTTCGCAGCCTCGTTAAAAGCAGGAATATCGTTAAAACGCCGTTGCTCTAAAGGTATGGGTTGTTCTTGGAAGTTGGGTTTGTACTCAGTAAAACGCACAGCCTCAGTAGTATCGCCTGTGCCCATCTCTGAAGGCTGTTTAGCAATCCCACTCCAATGGAAAATATAGGCTCCTAAAAATCCAGAAATAGCTCCTGTAATAACAGTTTTGACAAAAGAGTTCATAGTTGCAAGGATTACATTTAAACATTATCATCCAAAGTTAGGCAAAAGCACATTTTGCCCTTTACTATCGCTTTCCAAACACCAGGAAGAGTTATTTAGTTGCATGCAGAGGCAATTAATATTTACCAACTGCATAATAAAGCTACCATTTCCAGCCGAAAGCCATGCCACCGAAGAAGTTGCGCGGAGCAGCTGGATAGTAGTAGCGTGGAGGATTGCCGATAGCATTTACTAAAATCATACCCGCATAATGCTCATTAGTAAGGTTTGAAACACCGCCGTAAAGGTGTATAGACAGATGTTTCAAGAAAGTACAGCGGTAACCTACCCGACAATTTACTGTCTGATAGGCACCAGAGCGGAGAGCATTATCATCGCGCATGGACATGGAGCTAACTGCTTGAAGATTGACTGAAGCATATAAGCCGTTTTCAGTTTGCCAGTCCAGTCCACCAGCGAAAGTATGGCGAGGAACTCCCGTAAGTGGATTGCCAGAATAATCTTTGTCTAGGTCCGTAAACTCTACAAAGCGGTAAGGGGCATATGTATAGCTGGCGAAAGTTTGCAAAACAGGTCGGCGGCGATGTTTTGTCAATAAGGTATGTTGCAAACCGACTTCTAAACCCGTGTGCAAGGTTCTACCTGCATTAACACCTACGAAAGCGTCTTCACTAGTGCGGCGGGCTACCAGCAAATTGCGAATATCCATCGCGTAAGTGGAAATATCGTACTGTAGATTTCTCCAGTTGCCGCGAAAGCCTATTTCGTAATTCATTCCTGTTTCAGGGCGTATTTGGGGATTGATTTGCCCTGCAGGAGTTAAAGTCTCCGCCAATGTGGGAGGCGAAAATCCATGACTGATATTGATAAAAAATGCTTGCTGATTTGCAAAAATGTAGTTGATAGCAAAACGTGGCGAAAAAACTGCCCCAAAATGCCTACTTCCGGAAAGATCGCGCCCATTGGCTCGGAAAAGATCAATGTATTCATAAACAGTTTGGTTTAGGTTGATGCCAGCAATAAACGTAGTCCGTTTTCGCCAAGTAGCTTCGGCATGTAGAAAAAGATTCAAGTAACGACGGCGTTCTTCATTATCACTCAACATAGCTCCTTGCCTACCTGAGTTGTTGCGATAGGTATGCCATTTGTAAAATTCACCGTAAAATTCTGTGCCTATTAGTGCCTTTAACTGCCATCGTTCTGCATGAGTAAAATGATACTGCAATTTGCTTCTTGCGCCGCTGGCTTGAGCTATCTCTCTCAAAAAATTAAAAGGACGAGGTTCGTCATTAATTCGCTGGTGCAAAAAAATGCTACCCGCCAACTCCCAGTGATTAGTAAAGCGATGATTTACTGAAGTACCAGCCAATACTTTTTGATAGGCTTCGTAGCCACGCAATTGCATCCAGTTAGCAGCAGCAGCTCTCGGATTGGTGCGAAATGTAGCTTCATCAATCGAACTGGGAATGTATGCCTTTACGTTGATGTGATTTGCCAACAAGCTAATATCGGTTTTTTCACTTGCGTAAAATTGTCCGTGCAGCATGGTAAGACGGCGAAAGTAGGCACTGTTTTCGCGGAATCCTTCCATTTCTTGATAACTGTGAACAAACCGAAGGTTAGTATTTTCATTGCCTGACTGTAGGTAATTCAAAACGCGCTGCAAGCCAAAACTCCCTGCCATGTATTCACTTCCTATTTCCGACTTTTTAAAATCGGCACGAGCAGCACTAAGTAAAAGAGTACCTCCTAAGCCAGCTCCATAAATAGAGGAAGAAGGTCCTTTGATTACTTCTATGCGCTCAATGGTGCTTAGATCGATATCTTCGATAGTAGTTTCTCCATCGCCAGTGGTAAGAGGTATTTCATTGAAATAAGCGCGAATTTTATTAGTGGAAAATGAAGAACGCGAGCCAATACCTCTGATAGTCAGTCGATTCGTGTTTAGGGTACCGTTGTGCATGAACACACCTGGAATCCGATTGAGAGCAGGGGCAACGATGGTGTTGTTATCTCGCTGCAAGTCTTGTTTAGAAAGCACTGCTATTGCCGCTGGAACTTGTAATGCTGGAGCATTTGCTTCTAGCCCTGTAATGAGCAACTCACTGAGCAGCCGATAACTCGCACTAAGCGGAATGGTAAAATTCCCTACCGAAGCGGGGGCAATCCAAAAAAGAGTATCGTATCCCTTGCGCAACACCTGTACCGTATCGCCTTTTCGCAGGGAAAGGCTAACATTCCCATAATTATCTGCAAAAGTTTTTTGCTGTGTAGAGCGCACTTCTGTGCCAGATAAAGGCAGGCGAGTTTCTGCATCTATCACGCGCAGCTTTACTTGAGCATAAAGCAAACCTGCATATAGAACTTCGCACAAAAGAGATAAGAAGAGCAACCTGCTAAACATTTGGCAACTCAAATGAGCTTGCTATTAAGCAAACATACTCTAAACTAACCTAAACAGCACTTCAGAGGGCTTCATTGGTGCCAATTATTCAAACAGAGGCAAAATTTTCGCGCTCCCAATAGTTAATTTCATTAATTACCTTTAACTTTTTGTTCAAAATTCACTTACCTAATTTAAATGTTGGCGATGAAACGACTTTTTACCCTTCTGCTGACAGCCGTAGGCTTATCGACTGTGCAGCTCGCTTTAGCACAACGTGGAACTGTACAAGGTACAGTAAAGGACGAAACAGGGGAACCAGTTCCTGGAGTAAACGTGATTGTAATCGGTACTACGATCGGGACAGCGGTAAAAACCGACGGAAGTTATTCCCTTTCAGTTCCAGTAGGTAATTTACAACTGCAGTTCTCAGGAGTAGGGTACAAAACGGTTGTTCAAAGTGTTAGTGTAAAAGAAGGCGAAACTCTCACTTTGGATGTAACAATTAACAGCGGAACCAGTGTATTGAACGATGTAGTAATTTCTGCTACGCGCCAGCCTGTCCGCAAGATCGAAGCTACAACGGCAGTAAGTGTACTCAACACCGATGAATTGCTAAGACAAGTAGCTCCTACCATTGGTGATGCGCTTAGATTTACCCCAGGAGTTTTCATAGCCTCTCAACGGGGTCGCGTGCGTGCTAACATCATTATGCGTGGCTTCCCTGAAAATTTGGGAACTGAAGATAAATATACCACCATGCTCATCGATGGATTACCTGCCTACGCGGGTAGTGGCAATCCCTATGATGCATATTTTCAACAAGACCTTAACATTGAGCGCATCGAAGTAGTTCGTGGGGCTGCTGCTACTTTATTTGGTCGTTCAGCGGCAGCAGGTGTGTACAATATAGTTAGCAAGGTAGGAGGGGAAAAGATTCGCGGAATAGTAGAGCAAATTTTTTCTCCTGCTACTTCTGCCAAAGGAGGAATGATGACTCAAACTGGCTTCAACATTAATGGACCTATTACCCAAAAGCTGCGCTATAACGTAGGAGGATTTTATCTCAACGATCCTGGTTTTCGCACACAAGCGGGTCCAGACAAGGGCTTCCAGTTCCGCGCTAATTTTGACTATTTATTTGACAAAGGCGCCATTAGGCTCTACGGCACATTGCGAAGCATGGACATATTCAACAACGTAGCAGTGCCTACGCGCCTAAGTGATATGAAAATCGACCCGCGTTTCAACAACCGCTTCACTGATTGGGCTGATGTGTGGAATACAGTGAATTTTACTCGCCCTACGGGTATTATTGTGCCTAGTGTGCCTCTTTTCCCAGGCAGTACAGAAACCATTAGCGGAAATCCTAATAACATAGAGCAAGTTAATGTAGGAGAAGCCAACAAACGCGGCAACTTTAGCGATATGCACTCCATCGGTTTGCGAATTAATTACTCTTTTGGCAGAGGCTTCTCTTTACAGAATAATCTGCGCTACCAACGAACTGACTTAGGCACCAAGTTTATAACAGCCACTGCTTACACTGTGCCTACTAACAATCCCAATCAGCTATTTGCCAATGTGTTCAATTCCACTGGCAAGCGAGTAATGTTTGACATCATTGACGAGCTAATTTTTAAAAAGGAAGCCACTCTAGGCAGCAGTAAGCACGTACTTACTTTGGGAGGTTACTTAGGCTACTATGAACAGCGCACTCTTGCTAGTGGAGTGTTCTTAGCTTCTGATTTAAGCGATGGAACGGTTAAACTTCGCACCGCCTTCCCAGGAGCCATTCCAGGAATTTTAACTACTAACTTGCTGCGCAATGCTGATTCTTACTCTAGAGTAACGAACACCTCTGTATTTGTCGGCGACGAGGCATCTTTTGTTGATGACAAACTCAAAGTAAACTTCGGCTTGCGCTACGATAACAGCGTGATTAAAATTCTCTACTTCTTACCTAAATCTGCTAATGGACAAATAACGGGTCCACAATTCATTTCTGACTTTACTGACCGCCGCGAGATAGAAATCGGCGCTTTTAGTGCTACCCTAGGCATTAACTACCTCTTGAGCAAAAACAGTGCTGTTTATGGCAACTTTGTGCGAGCTTTCCGCGCCCCTGATGAACAAATATTTGTCAATATGCTGCGCGGCGTTCCAGGACAGCAACCTCCCCCAGAGCAATTAGGACCTGGATTGATCAACTATCGCCCTATTGACACTAACAACCGACCTTTCCTGACTCAAATAGACAAGCCAGAAACAGTATATAATGCAGAGGTAGGCTTTCGGACTTCACTGCTAAATGATGACCTCAGCTTCGACCTAGCAGGATACTATACGCGAATAAATGACCGAATTATTTCTGGCTTTCGAGATGTAGCCCCTGGCTTTCCTCCTCAGTCTACTTCTATTAGCGAAGGCTCGGTAGGCATTCGCGGATTTGAAGGAACCATTACTTATACTCCTTCATGGGCTAAAGGTTTGTTGTTGCGCACCTCGCTTACTTTGCAAAGAAGTGAGTTCCTTTCTATCCCTAATGGCTTGCGGCTTACTGCTGTTTTCACTATTCCCGAAGCAGAGCTGAAGGGCAAAAAAATCAAAAATGTGCCGGGTACTATTTGGAATTTCAATGCTCAGTATGAAAGGAAATTCGGCAAGTCATTCACTGCTGGTTTGGGCATTGATGGCAATTATATGGCTAATCGCTACGGCGATGAACTGAACCGATTCAAGTTAGCTGATGTAATGCTGCTAAATGGAAATCTCTTTGCCAAGACTTCACTTAAAAACGGCAACGACATTCGAATTTCTGTTCGGGTGAGCAATTTAACAGACACACAGGAAATTCTCTGGCTGTTGGATATTACCAGTCCAATTGTAGCTTCTAACCAAGGGGCTACTATAGTGCCAGGCATTCCTTTCTTGCCGCGTCGTACTTTCTTTACCATTGCATATAGTTTCTAACTCTCGGTACGTTGGCGAGCAAGTAGATCAACTGCGGAGAAAAGGCAACCTAAAAACCAGGAACGTCTTCGCCGATTCTCCGCATTTTTTTTAGTAGTATCACCTTGCAAAAATTAAGTAGGCTCCTGCAGCAATCAAGGCAAAACCTATGAGGTATTGCCACTGAAAAGGTTGCCTAAGGTAAAATACGGAAAAAAGCATAAAAATCACCAAGCTCACTACTTCTTGAATCGTTTTTAACTCCACTGGATTGTACACAGCACTACCCCAGCGATTAGCAGGCACTTGGATCATGTACTCAAAAAAGGCAATACCCCAAGAAATCAAAATCACGTAAAGCAAAGGTTTGTCTTTAAAATCTTTTAGATGACCATACCATGCGTAGGTCATAAAACAGTTGGAAATCAGTAATAAAATCACTACCGTGAAACGCATAGCGCTATCTTATTGAACTTCGATAATTTTAATGCTCTAAGCCACATTACTTGCCGTTAGTGAAGTGATTTAGGTAACTGCAAAAGCCCTAGCTAGCAACTTGGAAATGGGCATTAGTGCAATAGTAGCAACTCCCCACCACCACCCGCCAAAAGTAGCTGCCCAAGCAGCGTTAAGAACAATAAGAGCGATGATGCGCGCCTTTACCGCCTTTTTGATATTTTCGGGAGTAGGCTCTTGTTGGGATTTTATCAAAGGGGGGAGCGTAAGCATGGAAAGCAACACCACAAAAGGCAAAACCGATTGCCAATTATTTGTAATGTTGATGGATAGCAACAATGGATTGAGCATTGCCCACAACTCTAAAGGAAATGTTTTACCAAGTTGCACTGCATTGCCTCCGCGTACCTCATAGCGGCTAATGTAAGTAACCGATGCAATGTATGCCAGAGGTGTAGTCATAATAAGGAGATAAATAGGATGCCATTGCTGGAGCCAACTCATACCTAAGAGCAAATTGCCTGCACGGCAAAGTCCCATTACTAGCGCGCCCCAGAAAGCATGATGCTTAGCATAGCGATTGTAAATAAGAGCAAGTACGGCAATTACTAAAGCAACTCCTCCACAAATAGCATTAACTGCCAAAGAGGTAAGTATTCCAGCAACGAGCAATGTCAATCCCATAGCACGCGCTTTGTGAAGCAATGCCCTTCCTGAAGGGAGAGGTCTTTCAGGTCGTTCTATTTTGTCTATTTCTACATCAAAGACGTCATTGATTACTACTCCGCCTCCGTAAAGGCATACCGTAGATACCAAAAGCAGAAATAAGCTTTGCCATGAGAGTTGTGCTACTAATTCCCCATCGAGCAACTGTTCATATGCAAAAAATGCTGCAATAGCACTTCCTGCTAGAATATCTGAAACAGCTGTCGGTAGGTTGGGCGGGCGCATCAATTCTAGGTAAGCTTTCATCACTTTCAACAGGAAAATTTCAGGAAATCATTCTCATTTTGTAAACGCGCTAAATTCTACAAAGCAAATTTTAAACATTCTTTAAAAGTCCAATTAGCTGAATTGCTAGCAAATAGGACCATGACTTGAACAAAGCCCGCTTTACTTGCGTTTTATTGCCTCAGCATTTCTTAAGCGCCAAATTTAAGTGCAGGTGAAAGCTAAACCAGCTTTTTTGGTTATTTTGCAGCATGTAATAACAAAACACTATGCACGAATCAGAAAGCATTTCTGCATTTAAGTCTTCACCTGCTTTAACGGCTAAATTATATGAATACAGCAAAATTAAGCACTATAAAGCGGGAGAGGTAATTTTAAGAGAAAATGCTTACATGAAAGCCATTCCCATTGTAGTGGAAGGAAGTGTGCGGGTCATTCGCTCAGAGGAGGATGGTCGAGAAATATTACTTTACTATCTTAGAGCGGGTGAGAGTTGCATCATGTCGTTACTGGGAGGAATTCACAACGAAAAAAGCAAAGTACGAGCAGAAGTAGAAGAAGATGCAGAAATTCTCTTTCTTCCTTTAGATAAGGCACTGCTACTGGTTAAAGAGTTTCCCGACTGGTTAGAATACATCTTTCGACTTTACCACAAGCGTTTTGAGGAGTTATTGCAAATTATCAATGAAATAGCTTTCCACAAGGTGGATGAGCGCCTCGTTTCTTTACTCAATCGGAAAGTAGCTCTTACAGGAAGCAAGGTATTACATGTTTCCCATGAACAACTTGCCAATGAGTTAGGTACTGCTCGCGTAGTAGTATCGCGTTTGTTGAAAAGGTTAGAAGAGAATGGAGTAGTACAACTTGGCCGCAATCGCATTGTTGTTCTGTAACTAAAGTAACTGTTTTCCATCTACTCCTTGGTCAAATTTGCGAAAAAAATGTAGATGGAATACGTCGGCTACTTAGCTTCTATTCTCATAGGTATTTCGCTAGGGTTAATTGGAGGAGGCGGTAGCATTCTCACCGTTCCTGTACTGGTGTATTTGTTTACCGTTGATGCTGTCACTGCTACTGCATACTCTCTCTTTATTGTGGGTTTGACCAGTGCGGTAGGTTCTTTTGAATACTTTCGCAAGGGATTAGTCAATATTCGCACTGCTATTGTATTTGGCATTCCCTCTATTGTTGCTGTGTTCTTCACTCGTGCTTACATTGTTCCAGCTATTCCTAAGGAAGTATTCTCTGTTGGTAGCTTCACCGTTACCAAAAACATATTACTAATGGTACTTTTTGCAATCCTCATGATTGCTGCCTCCTACAGCATGATTAAAAAGGATACTACTCCATCAGTGGAAATAACAGGCAAACAAAAGTTTAAGTATCCGATGATCCTGCTGGAAGGATTAGTAGTAGGCGTACTTACAGGACTTGTGGGGGCAGGAGGAGGTTTTTTGATTATTCCAGCGCTTGTAGTGTTGAGCAGGCTACCTATGAAAGAAGCCGTCGGGACTTCGCTGGTTATCATTGCTGCCAAATCCCTCATTGGTTTTTTTGGCGAAAGTAGTGAAACTATTATCAACTGGGGTTTTTTACTACAGATTTCTGCCTTTGCCATAGGCGGTATTTTTATAGGAGCAGCCCTTTCTCGACGCATCGATGGCAAAAAACTCAAACCTGCTTTCGGCTGGTTTGTACTAGTAATGGGAATTTACATCATCGTGAAAGAAACCTTATTTGCCTGATAACAAGCCTTGTGTAACTAAAGTAACGGAAAAGCTCTCAAAATAAGTTTACTTTTGTACTAAAAAAAGAGCATGCAGCGCCATCTAATTTTAGCAAGCATTTTCACAATAGTTATCATAGTCATGTTTAGCTTGTTTAAAAATCTATTTGGACAGTCTGAAGACAAGACACTAAAGGCAGCTATTGAAGAAGGAGCTTTTTTAGTAGATGTACGCACCCCCGCAGAATTTGCAGAGGGGTCTGCTAAAGGAGCAGTCAATATACCTTTAGACCAGATAGAAAAACAGTTAAATGCCTTTAAAGGCAAAAAGCACATCGTGGTATTCTGCCGAAGCGGCAACCGCAGCAGTAAAGCCAAAGCTATCCTTGAGCAACATGGTTTCACCAATGTTATCAACGGAGGAACTTGGCAAAATGTGAATGCGTTAGTCAATCAGTGAACAATTACGGCTGTAAATTATGACCTTTAGCGAACTCATTAGAAGTGATAAGCCTGTGTTGGTAGATTTTTTTGCTACATGGTGCATGCCATGTAAAATGATGGCACCTATTCTAGAAGAGGTAAAAGAAGAAGTAGGCGAAACCGTGAAAATTGTAAAGGTAGATGTGGATAAAAATCCGCTTGCTGCACAAGCCTACCACATTAGAGGAGTACCTACTTTAATGTTATTTAAAAATGGAAAAGAATTGTGGCGACAAGCAGGAGTAGTGCCCAAACACGAACTACTGCGAGTAATTCGCCAATTTACTCAACAAAACGCGTAAAAAGTTTTCAATTTTCATTGAATATGAATCCGCTTGAAGTACTTAAACAACCGTGGCCGTGGTATGTAGCAGGTCCATTAATTGGTTTGACGGTACCTACCTTGTTGATTTTAGGTAACAAGTCCTTTGGCATTTCTTCTTCACTGCGGCACATCTGTGCAGCCTGTATGCCAGCTAACATTCCTTTCTTTAAGTACGACTGGAAAAAAGAGGCGTGGAACTTGTTTTTCGTAGCTGGCATTTTGATAGGTAGCATCATTGCGATTGTATTGTTGCCTAATCCCGAGCCTATCAAGGTCCATGAGAATTTGGCAAACGACTTAGCAAAATACGGAATTACTGATTACAGCCATCTGGTGCCATTACAACTATTTAACTGGAAAGCGCTCTCCACGTGGCGCGGGTTTATCCTAATGGTAGTGGGTGGCTTTATGGTGGGTTTCGGAACGCGTTATGCAGGAGGATGTACCAGCGGACATTCCATTATGGGACTTTCTAATTTACAACTTCCCTCCCTAATTGCTACCATCTCTTTTATGGTGGGTGGTTTTGCAATGGTACATTTGATACTGCCTTACATTCTAGCTTTATAAGTGTCTTACATAACAACAATCAAGAGCAATGATAGAGCAAAACGTACAAGAAAAACAAACGACAATTGTAGAAAACCATGATTTTGAGGTACGCTCGCTAGATGCCATGTGCGTCAACACGAGCCAAGTTGAACAAAAGTGGTATAGCAACCTCAAATACATGGCAGTGGGGATGATTTTCGGCATCTTATTCGTTAAAGCCGAAATAATAAGTTGGTTTCGCATTCAAGAAATGTTTAGGCTAGAGTCGTTCCACATGTATGGAGTAATTGGTAGTGCGGTAGCAGTGGGAATGCTTAGTGTGTGGTTAATTAAAAAATTCAAAATCAAAACAATAGATGGAGAACCAATTACGCTGCAGCCTAAAAAATTTAACAAAGGACAAATTATCGGCGGAATCATTTTTGGGCTAGGTTGGGGAATGACTGGAGCCTGTCCTGGACCGCTTTACGCACAAATTGGCACGGGAGCTACAGTAATACTCATTACCCTACTGAGCGCCATTTTAGGTACGTGGGTGTATGGCTTTTTACGCGACAAGTTGCCTCACTGAGTTTTTTCAATTTTAATTTTTTTATCGCTACAAGGTCGCTCTGCAAAGGGCGACCTTATTAGTTTAACGAAATTTCCAAATGTTTAAGATTTTCCAGCAATGATTACTACTATTTCTCCTTTTACAGTTTTTTGACTAAAATGCGATAGCAACTGAGCCACAGTACCTCGTACAATCTCCTCGTGCAACTTACTTATTTCTCGCGCAATGCAAGCAGGGCGCTCTGGTCCGCAATGCACTTGCAATTCCTCCAACAAGCGCAACAATCGGTGAGGTGATTCATAAACCACCACAGTATGGGGGAGAGCAGCAATTTGTTGTAATTGCGTCTGCCTGCCTTTTTTGTGCGGTAAAAATCCCCAAAAAGTAAACGTATCACATGGCAACCCAGAAGCTACTAAGGCAGGAACAAAGGCAGTAGGTCCAGGAAGGCATTCCACAGCAATTCCTTTTTGAATGCAGGCGCGAATCAACAAAAAGCCAGGATCGCAAATAGCTGGAGTACCAGCATCACTTACCAGCGCTGCTTTCCGCCCTTGTTGTAACTTAGCAATAATTGGCTCTACTGCTTGATGTTCATTAGCCAGATGAAAGCTAACAAGGGGTTTGCTAATGCCAAAATGCCTCAATAAGTTGCCCGACAAACGCGTATCTTCCGCTATAACAAAATCTACTTCTTTTAAAATGCGCAATGCCCGCAGCGTAATATCTTCTAAATTGCCAATAGGCGTGGGAACGACAAAGAGCATCGTTAGAGGTTTTCACCCATTTCAAGCACTTCCCAGGTGTGGTCTGCTAATAAGCGAACTTTAGCGATAAATTTTGAATATTTTCTACTTCTTCCCCACTCATGAGGTGCAATTAGAGAAAGTACATCGCGTTGTCCTTCGCGTTGATAAAGATAGTAAACCTGTCCGATAAGGGGGTTGAAACGAATTTCAGCTTGGTAGATGCGCTCAGAAATCAAAATGCGTTCCTGAATGCTCTTTGCTTGCTTGACCAAAGTTTGCATTTGTTCGTAAAGCTGGGCTAGCTGGGCACTGGTTTGTTGGTGCATAGCTTCCAGTGCATTGGCTTTTATAGTGCCTTCGTCTTCTGGCTTGATGAGCGCGCTACCCACTGCATGCGCATAAGGCAGAGTGCTGGGAGTAGCCGCTACTTTTTCTTGCATCTTTTCTAAGTCTATGTTCTCTATGTTTATAGCTTTTCCCAGTGGTTGGTTTTCTGCTTCGGACATTGTTATATGAAACATTTAACTACAAACAATACAGCCAAAAGAAATGTTCACACTGCTACTGGCGCCTTGATAGCTGGGTGTGGATTATAGTTTATCAAGTGAATATCTTCGTAACCAAAACTAAAAATGTCCTTGACTTTGGGGTTGAGCTTTACCCATGGCAAAGGACGTGGCTCACGGCTAAGTAATAATTCTACTTGTTGCAAATGATTGAGATAAATGTGAGCATCGCCTAATGTGTGAATGAACTCCCCTACTTGTAAGTTGCATACCTGGGCTACCATCATGGTAAGTAAGGCATACGAAGCAATGTTAAACGGCACACCTAAGAATGCGTCAGCGCTGCGCTGGTATAGCTGACAAGAAAGTTTATTTTCCGCTACATAGAATTGAAACAAGACATGACAAGGCGGCAGAGCCATTTGGTCTATTTCACCGACATTCCATGCACTTACTATAAGCCTTCTTGAATCTGGATTGGTGCGTATTTGGTTAATCACTTGCTCAATTTGGTCAATAGTGCGACCGTCAGCGGTTTGCCAACTCCGCCACTGCTTGCCATAGATAGGACCAAGTTCACCTAGCTCGTTTGCCCATTCGTCCCATATAGTTACGCCGTGCTGCTGCAAGTAGGCAACATTAGTCTCCCCCCGTAGAAACCAAAGCAATTCATATACTATTGACTTAAAATGTACTTTTTTAGTAGTAACTAAAGGAAATCCTTCAGCAAGGTCGAAGCGCATTTGATAGCCGAAAACGCTAATCGTGCCTACTCCAGTTCTATCCGACTTGCGCACTCCTTTGGAAAGGATATAATTTAAAAAATCGTGATACTGTTTCACTTTGCTGCCTTATTTTGTTAGCGCTTTTATTACAGTTTGTTGCAGTTTGATTTGGTTTACAAAGTTAGGTCTTAAATTGAAGTTGAAAAGCCAGGGGATTTAGTAAGTTTAAAGCAATAAGAAACATTTTAAACAATACACCACACCATGCGAGATAAAATACTAGTCAGTGGAGCATTATTGTTCTTATTTGCTCAACTTGCGCAAGGGCAGTATACTCGTGCCGATACTTTACGCGGTGCTCTACTGCCTGAACGGGCTTGCTACGACGTTACTTTCTACGACCTGAATTTAAAAGTAAAGCCTGATGAAAAATTTATCGCTGGATATAATGCAATTACTTTTCGTGCTATAGAAGATTTCAACATAATGCAAATAGATTTAGCCAAAAATTTTACAATTGATCGAATTTTGTTCGAAGAATACCAAATGCGATTTCGCCGCGAGGGAGAGGCTGTTTTTATCCATTTAAACAAAACCATTTTAAAAGGAACCACAGGAACGATAAAAATTTACTATCAAGGCAAACCGCGCATTGCGCCCCATCCTCCTTGGGATGGGGGTTTTACATGGGCAAGGGATTCGCTGGGTCGCCATTGGATAGGAGTGAGTTGTCAAGGACTTGGGGCGAGCAGTTGGTGGCCCTGCAAAGACCATCCTTCTGATGAACCAGATAGCATGCGCATCTACTGCGAAGTACCTGAACCTCTCATATGCATATCAAACGGCAATCTCAGAAGTATTCAACAAGCCTCAGCAGGTTACAAAGGCTATGAATGGCGGGTAAGTTATCCCATTAACACCTATAACGTAACCTTGAACATAGCCCATTATACTCATCTGCACGACCAGTACATAAGCGCTGACGGAGATACATTAGCTATCGATTACTACGTATTGGACTACAACAAAGAAAAAGCGCTCAACCACTTTCAACAAGTTAAGCCTATGCTGGCTTGTTTTGAAAAACACTTCGGTAAATATCCCTTTTGGCGCGATGGGTTCGCACTGGTAGAAACGCCCTACTGGGGCATGGAACATCAAAGTGCTGTGGCGTATGGAAACAATTATCAAAACAATAAGTATGATTTCGATTTTATTATTGTCCATGAAAGTGCACATGAGTACTTTGGCAACAGCCTTACCATGCGCGATAATGCAGAACTTTGGATTCACGAGTCATTTGCCACGTATGCTGAGGCAGTTTATCTGGAGTGTATCACAGGCAATAAAAGCAAAGTGATTCAGTACTTGAAAACACAGCAAGCACAGGTTAGAAACCTCACTCCCATGATAGGTGTTTTCGGAGTAAACTATAAAAATTGGCTGGACAATGATATTTACTTCAAAGGTACATGGATGTTGCACTCTCTTCGCCACACCATAGATAACGATACGCTCTGGTTTAATACCTTGCGCGACTTTGTACGTGCGTTCCGCTTGAAAAATATTTCTACTGAACAAGTAGTTCAATTTTTCAATCAACGAACGGGTAGGTATCTGACTCCTATTTTTCGCCAGTATTTATTTCACACGCAAATCCCACAATTGGAGTATAAATTAGAGCAAAAGGGAAAAAAAGTTATTTTGCATTATCGTTGGAAAGCTGCTGAGAGAGAATTCAATATGCCCGCTTGGGTAACGCTCAACAGCAAAAAGAAATGGATAAAAATTTTTCCACAATCTCAATGGCAAACCTTAACTGAAAGAAAAAGCAAAAACATTTCTCTCCAGTTCAATACTGATTTAATGTACTTTCAACCTGTAAAAATTCAGTGAAGGTAAATGTTGAGATATCAGAAAGCATTCTAAGCTGTACAAATCGCGTTTCTCAATCAATCAGCAATAACTTAAAATTAGGATTTCAAAAGCAAGGCTGTTGTCAGCTAAAGATCTTTGTCAAACTCTAAAACTTCTATTCACTTTGTTTTTGCTCCAAGTTATTAAAAAACACAACTTCTTATGCAAGAACATTTTACTGTTCTGGGAATGATGTCTGGAACTTCGCTAGACGGCGTGGATCTAGCTTTGGTAGAATTTTGGCAAAATGAAAAATGGTATTTTCGCCTGCATGCTGCTGAAACCGTACCCTATACACAGCAATGGCAAGAATTGCTTGGCAATTTAGAAAATCAATCTGCTTTTGAATATGCCCGCATTGATGTAGAGCTAGGGCGTTATTTTGGATTGTTAGCAAAAGATTTTATTGCAAGACGACAAATTAAACCTTTATTTATTGCTTCTCATGGGCATACAATTTTTCATCAACCCGAAATTGGACTGACAACACAAATTGGATGTGGAGCCACTTTAGCAGCTACTTCAGGGTATCCCGTTGTTTGCAACTTTAGAAAGCTAGACGTAGCCTTGAAAGGGCAAGGTGCACCCTTGGTACCCATCGGCGATCAAATACTATTTTCTCAATACGAATTTTGCCTTAATCTAGGGGGCATCGCCAATTTTTCTACTGATTACCAAGGCAGGCGCATTTCGTATGACGTAACATTTAATAACCTAATTTTCAACTATTTATCCCAAAAGTTAGGCAAGCCATACGATGAAAGCGGCAATCTTGCTCGCAGCGGTCAAATTCAAACTGATTTACTTGACTTGTTTCAACGTGATCCTTACTTGCAAAAACCTTTTCCTAAATCACTGGGCAAAGAACAATTTATAGCTTACTATTTGCCAATTATAGAAAAAAGCAATGCCAAAATTGAAGACTTGCTCTGCACAGCAGTTTACTTTGTCGCTGGAGAAATTGCGAAAAATATCAAATGGTTTAATCGATCAAATGCCAAAGTATTACTTACAGGAGGAGGAGCCTTTAATCAGTTTCTAGTAGAACTGCTACAACAACTACTCCCTGAAACTAAAATTGTTGTTCCTGAGCCAGAAATCATTTCTTTCAAGGAAGCTATTGTATTTGCTTTTTTGGGATTGTTGCGCTACTTAGAAAAAAATAATGTATTATCTTCTGTCACAGGGGCAAGTATGGACAGCTGCAGTGGAGTAATTTGGAAAGTATGAAGATCCTGTTTGTGACTCTAAAAAAACAAGAAATTGATTTGCAGATGATTATCGCGTTTTTTTGCAATTTCAATCTGTCAAAAGAGTTTTCAAAGCTGTTTTTTGAACTTTACCCATTGCATTGCGTGGCAATTCCTCTACCACTTGCCAAACAGCAGGCTGCTTATAGTGCGCTAGTTGTGTTTTGAGCCATTTTTGAATTTCTTCAAGTGAAGAACCATCAGAAAGAACTACAAAAGCAGCAGCTTGTTCTCCTTTTTCAGCGTGGGGAATACCTACTACAGCACATGCTTTTACTTGAGGATGCAACATCAAAGTTTCTTCAATTTCTAGTGCGGATACCTTGTAACCACTAATTTTAAGAATATCGGAAGAAACTCTACCTAAAATTTTGTAGTTGCCATTTGAGTTGCGGTAGGCGATATCGCCAGTGCGAAACCAACCATCAGGAGTAAAACTTTGAGCAGTAATCTCTGGACGTTGCCAATAAAATTTAAACATCATAGGGCTTTTAACTTGAATTTCTCCCGTAGCCTCTACTGCAGTCTGTTCCTTTCCGTCATCATCCACTAGGCGAACCTCGACTCCAGGAAGAGGCTTACCTACAAAGCCTGCCCAGCGCTGACCATTGAGCGGATTAGAAAGTACCATACCTGTTTCAGTCATGCCATAGCGCTCTAGCAAAAAGTGTCCTGTAATTTCTTGCCACCGCTGCAACACTGAAATAGGCAAAGCTGCTGAACCAGAGATCATTAAGCGCAATTTTCTAGCGCCGTTTGCGTAGCGTTGCTGCACCTCTAAGGGTTGCTCTTCCCAATATTGAATAAGTCTTTGATAAATGGTAGGCACTGCCATGAAAATGCTTGCCCGCTGCGTGCAAAACCATTCCCATGTTTGGAGTGCCTCAAATCGAGGGCGAAGGATGCAATGAGCTCCATTCCAAAGTGCACAAGCCAACGCATTTATCAATCCGTGAATATGATGTAAGGGCAAGGGATTTATAATCTCATCTTCAGGCTGCCATCCCCATGCACTGGAGAGGATTTCCATTTGAGCTCTTAAACTTTTATGAGTATGCACAGCTCCTTTAGGCTTGCCCGTTGTGCCACTGGTGTAAATCATCAAAGCTGGAAAGTCTTCAGAAATGCATAAAAGGTTCGCAGATAAATAGTTCTCGCCTTGTGAGGCAAAATTAGCTTGTACTACTATTTCGGGAGTCGCATGAAGTCCTACAACTGCTTGCCTTAGAGTAGGTTCGTACTGCGGCGCGGTCCACACTTGCCGACAACCTGTATCAGCAAGTATATAGGCTAACTCGGCGGGAGGGTAAACGACACTTAAAGGGACCGCAATACCGCCTGCCTGCCAAATACCCAGCAACACAGCCACATAGTCAAAAGAAGCAGGATACAAAAAGCATATAGGCTGCTGTTCTACCTGATGTAATTGACTACTGACCAACTTGCTTGCTTGCAACAATTGCAAATAGGTATAACTACCAGCATTGTCGCTCAACGCCAATCTATTTGAGAATTGTTCCAGGCGTTGAAAAAATTTAACACCCTCCACGCCTTGCTGAATTTAGCAGATTGAACTGTAGGATAGTTGGACATTTAACTGAGCTAAATTAACACTAAATGCGTTAAATTGCAGTAGGGTAAGCATTTTCTAATGGTTCGCTGTCGGTTACTCATCTTTGCGCTGTTGCTGGCAAGTTGTCGCAGTGCTATTCAGTTGGAGTTTGCTCAGGTTGTTACTGACGAGGGAACCTTAGCGGCTTGTCATTTAGCAAAACAAGCTGATCGGCGCGCTAAGTACCTTTTTGCCAAAGCGGTCAAGGCAATGCGAAAGTCGCGATTAACAGGCTTCGAACCAGATAGCACCCATCGGATGATCGTAAGCATTGAACAAATTCCTGAAAAATTGCGATACACCAACGCTGCTGGTTCTTTGCAGTTTAGCGAAAAAGACATTGTAGTAGTATATGCTGAACGATGGCGCAATTTAGACATGTGGATATTTGCCCTTCCTGCAGAGCTCAATCCTAAAAGAGTCGATATTCCTTTGATTGCCTTTCCGCAAAAGGAACTGGAAAAAGCCATGCGCAAAAAACTGGCAATACGCTACAAAACTGTAAGCGAATCGGATTTCAACAACGGAATTTGGTAAAAACTGCGAATTATTTTTTATTCGTCGTAATAAGTGTATTGATAAATAACCACTTCTTGCCCTTGTCCGCGTGCGTCCAGTACGGTAATTCGCATAAGCAAGTGGCGGTAAAATGTCATGACTTCTTCAGTATCAAAAGCATTCTGGTAGTAACTTCTCCATATTTCTATGCGCTCTTCTGGACTGGGATAGCGATAAATCACCTCGCGAGTCAGTTCCCAAGCCCCTTCCTCTGAGGCAAGATACCAGTTTTTAAAATGAGATAAACGACCTTGTTCATCATAAACATATTCCTTGCGCATAATACCTTCGTTTTCATAAGGCTGTTCAAAAGATTCTATCAATTTGCCAGTAAGGCTATCGAATCGCGCTTGGTAAATCATGCGTTTACTAGTGGCACTGTCCGAATAGGCATATTTAGCTATTAGACTATCACGGTCATCGTACTGGTATTGTTCATATTCATCACTTCGGCCATCAGGAGCTAGACCATATCGCTTGTCATAAGAGGTAATTTGGGTATGCTTGCCGACTAACAAACCTTTGTCAGAGTACTGATATTGGACATAAGTAATAGTTGAATCAATAAAGTCGCCTTCTTGTACCCAATAAGACCAACTTGCCAAGATTTTTTTCTGATTGTCGAGAGTATCTACGCGAAAGTAGCGTCCTCCTATTAGTGCTTCACTTTGTGTAATTACGATATTACTAGCTGGATAGCGATAAGACAAGGTACCGTTCCAAAAACTCTCCCCGCACATTTGGTAGGCACGCACTAGACGATTTTGCTGGTCATAGGTATATTCTCGAGTGCAATTTATATCAGGTTGGTAAGAGTAAAGTAGATTTCCATTTTTGTCATATTTTTCATGTAGTTGTAACTGGGGTTGATTGCCTCCAGGAGTCATTCTAAAGGCTTTTACTTCCCGCACTTGTAAGCGCTGAGCCATTGCCATGAAGCAGTTCAGCACCAGCATAGCCAAAACAAGTTGCTTCATATAGTTTGTCAGAAGTTTTCAGGTGTTCGAGGTAATTTTCATGCCAAAATAATTGCAGTATTTTTGTTAATATATCGTTTTAACTAATTCAAGGTAAGTCTTTTGGTGCAAAAGCCTTATAAGCTCCTAAATTTTCAACACATGCGCAAACGGATTTTGTTGGTGGTAAAAGTTGCTAGATGGATTCTGCTAGTAACGGCTGCATGTGTTGCCGACACTACTCTTCTACAAGCTCAAAACAACAGAGCGATTATAGATAGTCTTTTAGAAAAACTTCCTACTACTACTGATACTTTGCGCGTACAAGTTCTTAATCAAATAGCTTTTGCTGCTTCCCAACGCGAACCAGAAACCTCCTTTGAATATGCCAAGCAAGCCCTCGAGCTAGCAAAGAAAATAGGTTACAAGCGCGGTGAAAGTGCAGCTTTAGGCATCATCGGCACTTTTTACGAACGGTTTGGAGATTATGCCTTAGCACTAGAATATAAACTGCAAGCCCTTCGCATCAGTGAGCAAATCAATCTTCGTTCGTCTCAAGCACGAAGTTATAATGCAATTGGCATTTTGTATTTTCGCCAAAAAAGGTACGATAAAGCATTAGAATACTATCAAATAGCCCTTAAACTAGCAGAGGAGCAGAATCTAAGCGAAGCGGTAGCGGTTTACTTGCTCAATATAGGAGAGGTATATCAGGAAATGGGTCAGTATGACAAAGCGGTAGAATATCAAAACAAGTCTCTGAAAATCAGCAGACTAAATCCTAACATGCAAGACTGCGTCGCTTTTTCACTAGGCATTATCGGCAAATGCAAGTTAGCAGAAAAACGCTATAAGGAGGCTTTAAAAAATATCACGGAAAGTATTCGAATTTTTCGCGCTATAGAAGACTACACCAGTCTGGCAGAATACTTAATTGAAATAGCAAAGGTGTACAAATACCTACAAAACTATTCTCGTGCTATTGAGCATTTGCAAGAAGCCATCACTATCAGCAAACGATTGGAGAATAAAATTTTTGAAAAAGATGCACATGCCGTTTTAGCAGAAATACATGCCTTACAAGGCAACTTTGAACAAGCCTTTAATCACCAGCGCAAATATTTGCAGCTATATGAAAGCATTTTTAACGAAAACAGCGTTCGCCGAATCTCTCAGATGCAAACCATTTATGAAACAGAAAAGAAACAAGCCCAAATAGAATTACTCACTAAAGACAATCAACTTAGAGAAAAAGAAGCGCGGATTGCCCGCCGAACCAACTACCTTTTCATTGCTATTTCTACTATGACGATAATTTTGTTAGCAGTAGTATACAGAAGCAAAATACAACAACAGAAAGTAAACAAACTCCTCATACAGAAAAATGAAGAAATAGCCATTAAAAATGCGGCGTTAGAACAGCAAAAAGAAAAAATTTTAGCCCAAAGTAACTTACTAGAAGAACAAAACAAACTCCTTTCTTTACAAAACGAAGAAATTAATAGCCATCGGAATGCTATCACTGCAAGCATTACTTATGCTTTACGAATTCAGATGGCTTTGCTGCCAGCAGAAGAACAGTTTAAGAAAACTTTTTCGGATTATTTCATTTTTTATAGACCTCGAGATATAGTTAGTGGTGACTTTTATTATCTTGCTACCGTACAAGATAAACAAACGCATACTGAAAAAATTGTATTGGCGGCTATAGATTGCACTGGCCATGGCGTGCCAGGGGCATTAATGAGCATGATAGGTAGCACTATACTTACTCAAATTATTGATTTACAGGGAATTACTTCGCCTTCTCAAATTCTTTCTGAGCTTCATGACAAAGTGAGGACCTTACTGCGCCAAGATAGTACCGATAACCGCGATGGCATGGACGTAGCTCTCTGCGTTGTTGATAAACAAATGGGAATTCTCCAATTTGCAGGAGCAGGAAGCGACTTGTATATCTTCAGCCATGGAGTTTTAGATACCATTCGCGGAGGACGGCAAGGCATTGGAGGGTATCAGACTCGGCAACAGCTAATTTTTACCGAACACATAGTGAATATTCAATCTTCTATGCGTTTCTACCTCACTACTGACGGATTTAGAGACCAGTTTGGCGGTTTAACTCACAAAAAATTTTCATCTCAACGATTTAAAGAAATGTTGCTAAATATACAGCACGAGCCCTTGAGCAAACAAATGCAACTGGTGGCACAAACCTTTGACATGTGGAAAGGCACTCAACCCCAAACTGATGACGTGCTACTAATAGGATGGCAAATATAAATCTGTTGAGCAAGTTCTACTTTGTTTGTTGGTACATCATGGTGGCAAGTTGTTCTCCAATAAGAGAGCCAATAGCTACTCCCATGCCTCCCATGCGCACTCCTAAATAGACACCTGGCAGGGTAGAAAGAGGTTTTACAATAGGCTGCTTAGTAGATCCAAAAGCCATAATGCCAGCCCAGCGCATGGCTATGCGAAAATTGGTATAAGGTAGAATAACAGTGCGCAGCTTTTCCTCTAACAAGTTCATAATCAAGGGGGTAACTCCAAACTCTAAAGTAGTTTCACCAGCAAAATCCTCATTGCGACCTCCACCGAAGAGCACTCTTTTACCTACGTTCCTAAAGTAGTAATATCCCTGATCCATGTGAAAACCTCCGCGAAGGCGAAGGTTTTCGATAGGTTCTGTGATGAGAACTTGACCCCTTCCTGGAACAATATCTAACTCAGGAAACAGTTCAATGGCAAAGGCGTTGGTGCATATAGCTACTTGACGGGCTTGAAATTCAATCTCCTGTTCAAGAGTGCGACAATGAACACCCGTCATTTCACCTTGTTGTTGAGATAACTGATATACTTGACAACCAGTGATGACATGCACACCGCGTTCAGTTATGTAACGCCAGAGGTTTTTCATCATCAACCCAGTGTCGATTAGCCCCTCCAAGGGATTGAAAACTAGCGCCTTAACATGTTCAGGAGCAAATCCAAAACCTTTGATGTCATCGTTTTTCAAACTAAATACCTCTTGTCCAAAAATTTCAAACAAGAGATGATTAATTTGCTCTAAGTGCTCGAGGCTGCTAAGTTGGTATTGACTTATTAACTCATAGCCTCCTGCTGGTTCATAGCCAATGTGCTGGTCGCCTAGGCGCTGCCGCAGTTGAAGCAAACCTTTCCAACGCATCTCCACTAGGGATAGCACTTGTTCTTGAGTCATGGTCTTTAGGTCTGCTAGAAGTTCGGTGAGGCTTCCAAAGCAGGCAAATCCTGCATTTTTGGTACTTGCTCCTGTGGGAAGTGCACCGCGTTCTATGACTAGTATGTGTTTACTGGGGTTTTGCTCTATCAAAGCTGCGGCGGTAGAAAGTCCCACGATACCTCCACCAATGACAATTACATCGTAAGTAATAAAGCTATTTTTTTCCCAAAAGCTCAGCATTGGAGTCAGTTGATGTTATCGCCGCGCAAAGTTCTAAAACGGCGACGCGCTTCCGTGGTGTAAATGCTACCTTTGTATTTTACAAGCAAGTCTTGATAAAGCTGCATTGCTATTGATTTGTCTTTAAGATTTTCTTCATAGATTTTTGCCATTGTAAATAAAGCGTCATCGGCTAGGATATCATCAGCATACTCTTCAATGATTTTTTTGAGTCGTTCAATGGCTTGCCCGAACTGCCCGCGTTTTAGATAAATATTTGCCTGCGCCCAATAAATTTCGTCAGTAAGAGAGTGGCCAGGATAAGTAGAGAGCATGCGCTCGTATCGGTTAAATGCTTCATCGAGTTTGTTTTGAAACACCAGTAACTCTATGGCAGCGAATTCGCGCAAGGCAGTTTCTGCAGTATCTAGCTCGAGATTATCGCCAATGAGTAGGGAAAGCTGCATAGCATCATTGGCAATTTCGCGGGAAGTAGCTTCTTTAAGCACATCGAGATACTCCTTGGCAAATTCAAAATCCCCTTTGAAGTAAGAAAGGCGGGCGTTGCGCAATTTTGCCATGTGTCCCAAGTTAGTGCTTTTTTCCGCTTTTTCCACTTGTGCGTACAAAAGAGTGCTTTCCCACGGCTCGCCTTTTAATAGGTAAATATCGCCTAAGTCGAGTTTTATTTGCGCCACTAGTTCTCGTTTATTGATAACAATAGGAGCGGTAATTAAATGTTCTAAAATTGCAATAGCAGTGTCTTTGTTATCCAGGTAAAAGGCATAGAGCAAAGCCATGCTGCGCGCTCCTTCTATCGTAGATTCGCGCAAGCCCGACTCGGCTAACATTTTAGCATAATCGTTTGCCAGTTGCCTAATTTTTGAAAGATCGATAGGGAAAGTATTCTTTACCACCTCCTCGCGCGACTTAATTAACATGCGCCTTGCTACGGGATATATATCGCCAGTGGGATAGCGCTCTGTAATGTATTCAAAAATTTTGATTGCGTTTTGAAAATCTTTGTTCTCTACCGCTATCATTCCCAATTCATACAACCCCATGCCTTCTAGCTTTTTGCGTCGGTCAATTGCCTTTGCTTGCACCAATGCCTTGTTGAATTCCTTTAACTGAATGTAGTACCAAAGCATCATTTCATTGAATACAATCAAATCGGGGTATTTTTGCAGGTAGCGAACTAAGATGGTTTCCATCTTAGAAAAGGCATCTTCATCGCGCAGCCGGGCTTGTAGAATGCTCTGTACGTAATCTAGCTGTTTTTCCCCTTCCAGTACAAGGAGCTCCATGTACTCCTCTACCATTTTATCTGTCTTTCCAGAGAGGGAGTAAAGAGTAGCTAACTCATATATAAATCGGTCATTGCCGTTTTTTCTACCGATCAAATAGAGCTGTTCAGCGTAGTCAAACAAATTGGCATTGATAAAGTATCGGGCAGCGTGTTTGATGAGGTTGTCGTCTTTACGCACCGCATTGATAAAGGCTTCGTAATGTTTGTGAGCCTCTTCGCGCTTGCCCATTAGTTCTAACACTACTCCATAGTCCACGTTAAACAGTCCTTCTGTGGGGAAGGCTTTGATTTGCCGACGTAGATATCGTTCAGCCTCCTCTAGTTGTTGTAGTTTAATGAGGGCGTCTATATAGTTTCTATGGATATCGTAAGTATTTTGCTTATTGCGAGCCAGCCGACTATAAATAGCCACCGCTTTATCATATTCACCGCTGGAATAGTATTCATTGGCCAGCTCCATTTCATCTTGTGCTGCTACTATTGACGTTACCCCCAGTAACCAAACCAGCACTACCCAAAACTTATTCAAGCAATTCAAGTTGTTCAACATACTTCTACTACTAAAATAATTAAAATTTCAATATAGTAGTGGTTGTAGGGCTGTGAATTGTGTGAATAACTCAAAGTTTTGAGAGGAGTTATTCACACCTTATTCACACTTTATGCCAAGTTATTCAAAGGGGTGTGAATAACAAATGCCTTATTTTCAATGAGTTAGGATAGTTATTCACACTATTCTCTCCCTGTGAATAAAGTTATTCACACCTGTAGTGGGATGTGAATAACCTGTGAATAACCTGTGAATAACTGTGAATAGCATGTGAATAACTAGGGTTCAAAAGGGCTGTAAAACCGCTTTTATTCACTAGTTATTCACACAATTCACATAGTTATTCACAACTTATTCACAACTTATTCAATCGTTATTCACACTTTGGAGTGAAAAGCTTGAAGTATCGATGATAATGTCCTCGTATTCCCACTTAGGCTTTACCTTAATGACCTCTCCAAATATGTAAACAGGTTCAGGAAGGATACCTTTGGCTGGATTGCCAGCATCCCATTTGCCATTGTTATTTAAATCACCAATAATGCGCAGGCGCTTATTGCCTGGGGTGACATACTCAAACTTAAATTCGTTTTTGTTGAACAATTCCTGCTCTACGATAAATTTCTCACTGGTGAGTTGAACAATAAAGTAAGGGTATTTAGTGCGCACCTGACCGCTTACGCTTGCAAGTTCATTTGGGTCGCGTTCTTTGTAAGAAATCTCTTTTGGTTTAAGGGTATCAGATTCAACCGAAATAAAAGCATTTTTTCCTATTTTCATTTTAAACTCTTTTACATTTTTACCAAAATTTTTACTAACAGTAAGCCTTGTTAAGTTTTTGTCCCACGTGTAGTCCTGCAGAGTAAGTTTTTGATTTTTAAGAGTGTCCTTAGCTATCACTACTTGGTATTGAATGCTGTCTATCGCTGCTTGGCTCACTGGCTTGCTAAAATGGATATCAAATTTTAACTGGTTAATGAGTGGAGTGATTAATGCCCCAGAAGGAGGTGATTCTTTCGCCTCGAAAGGCGTTTTTCTAATACTTTTTTCTTTGGACACGTCGGCAAAGTATACATCAAGAGTGTCACTGAGTTGATTGCCAGCAGAATCCAGAGCAGTGAGAAAAACTTTTACACTGTCGCCGAGTTGGTATTGGGACGTGCGAAAAAAACGGATTACGTCATTTTCGCGCATCCAGCGGAGTTTTGAGGCGTTTGCAGTATCAGCATATTCAAGATGAGCAGCGTAAAGCCCCTTGTTAAATTTGATTTCATACAACTGGCGCACAGGTCGGGCTTGGGTACGGCGAAAGGGTCGCGTATCGTAGCGCACTGTTTGCAAATCTACTGTCCTAAAAGAGCGATCAGTAAGATCTATCGCTGCGGAATCAAACCCGATTGCTTCCTGGGAATTATTGTAAATTAAATCGCTTTCGGAACCTTCCTGCAAAGCATAAATTTTATACTTGTCGGGTTTGATGTTTTTAAGGTGATACTTTCCAGAAGAATCAGTGCGGGTTTGGTATAAAGGCTTGTGTTTGAATACATCTAGGGTGTCGTCCCACTTGTATAGCAATACAGCAGCTTTTATTTCTGGGGCTCCAGTGAGCAATTCGGTTACCCTACCGCTGATGTTAGCTGTATCTATCTGGTTGCCAGTACTAAATGCTAGGCGCAAGTTTTCGGCTTTGTTGCGCTCGTTGACATCTTGTATCGTCTGACCGAAATCGAGAACATAAGTGGTTTGAGGTTCGAAATCTTGTTCAAAAGTTAGGGTGAGAGTATTTTTGTTGAGTTTAAACTCGTAATCGCCTTTGATAGAAGGGGTAATAATAAGCCCTGACTTGAGATTTTTGACCTCTATATATTCATCAAAAACCAGTTTGATGACTTTTCCGTTAAACTGCACGCTTTGGTCTTTTGGAACACTAAACAGAAGTTTAGGGGGTTGTGTATCTTTAGGACCACCAGGAGGTGGCATACCCATGTTGGCGCAGCTACTTATTAAAGTCATTAGGAGGCTGCTGGTGAAATAAAACCAATTTTTCATTTGTCTAGGTAAACCATTAAAACAGAAACATCAGCTGGCGATACGCCGCTAATGCGCGAGGCTTGTCCTAAGGTTTGCGGACGCAAACGGGTGAGTTTCTCTCTGGCTTCTTTGGAAAGTGCTTTAATTTCGTGATAGTTTAACGTGGGAGGCAGTTTGATGTTGTCCAAACTGCTGAGGCGAACTGCAAGCCGCTCTTCTTTTTCTATGTAAGTATCGTACTTGATCATGATTTCAGCTTGTTCGATAGCCTCAGAAGTGTATTTAGCCAGTTCTTCTCCTATTTGTTTGTCCATTTGAGCCAGTTGTTGCAGAGTAATTTCTGGACGTTTAATGATTTGTTCTGCTTTTACTTTTTGACTCAATGGTGCCGAGCCCAGGCTTAGCAACGCACCGTTGACCTCTTCTGGACAAACACTCTTCTGCTTTAAAAAACGAAGTAAATCTTCTGTTTGTTGTTTTTTGCGCAGCATGTTTTGGTAGCGTTGTTCGTTGGCAAGTCCCAAGCGATAACCTTTTTCAGTAAGTCTAAGGTCAGCGTTGTCTTGCCTGAGTAGAATGCGGTACTCTGCTCTGGAGGTGAACATTCGGTAGGGTTCTTCTGTGCCTTTATTTACCAGGTCATCTATGAGTACTCCGATGTAGGCTTCTGAGCGTTTCAACACAAAAGGTTCTTTTTCAAAAACTTTGTTATAGGCGTTGATTCCAGCTATAAGCCCTTGGCAAGCTGCTTCTTCGTAGCCGGTAGTGCCGTTGATTTGTCCAGCAAAATAGAGGTTTTCTATTAGTTGAGTTTCTAAAGTAGGTTTAAGTTGAGTGGGAGGAAAGTAGTCGTACTCGATGGCATAGCCTGGGCGGAACATGCGCGCATTTTCAAAGCCTGGGATGAGCCGCAGAGCCTTATACTGCACATCTTCAGGCAAAGAGGTAGAAAAGCCATTGACGTACACTTCAATAGTTTCCCAGCCTTCTGGCTCTACGAATATTTGATGGCGGTCGCGCTCTGCAAACCGATTTACTTTGTCTTCGATAGAGGGACAGTAACGCGGACCTACAGACTTAATGGTGCCGTTAAACATAGGGGAGCGGTCAAATCCAGAGGCTAGCATTTCATGCACTTTGGGGTTTGTGTAGGTGATATAACAGCTTTTTTGTTTAGTAAGGGGTGGAGTGTCGGTAAAAGAGAATTTGCTTGGTGGATCGTCGCCTTTTTGCTCTTCCATTGCTTGATAGTTGAGGGTACGACCATCTACCCGTGGAGGCGTTCCTGTTTTCATTCTACCAGCTTCAAATCCTAGACTAACTAGTTGTTCAGTAATGCCGAAAGCGGCTTTCTCACCTGTTCTGCCGCCGCCAAATTGTTTCTCTCCTACGTGAATAAGCCCGTTGAGGAAAGTTCCGTTGGTTAAAATGACCGCTTTGGCATGGAAGGTAATTCCCAGGGCTGTTTTAACTCCCTTTACTCTTCCTTTTTCTACCACAAGGCTGGTAACCATTTCTTGCCAAAAATCTATGTTAGGATTTTTTTCGAGAGCAAGCCTCCATGTTTCAGAAAATCTCATGCGGTCGTTTTGAGCTCGGGGGCTCCACATGGCAGGACCTTTTGAACGGTTCAGCATGCGGAATTGAATCATAGTTTTGTCGGTAATAATTCCTGACATGCCTCCTAAGGCATCTATTTCTCTAATGATTTGACCTTTGGCTACTCCCCCCATGGCCGGATTGCAGCTCATTTGAGCGATGGTTTGCATGTTCATAGTAATGAGCAATACCTTAGCTCCCATGGTAGCGGCTGCATGCGCTGCTTCGCATCCGGCATGACCCGCACCCACTACAATAATATCGTATGTAGGATACATTGCTGATTCTATTAATGATTATGCAAAATTACGCCAAGTGAAGCAATTTAGCTTTGTAGGTAAGAGGAAGGCTGTTGAGAAACTTATTGTGAAAAAAATTAGGACTAATGTTTCACGTGGAACATTAGTCCTAATCAAAAACAGAAAAAAGAGAATTAAAGGTTTTATGCGCGTTTCACCTGAAACATTTAGCTTATTGATTAAGTGTAGCTGCTCTTGCTTCTTTGGCTTCGGTAGCTGCTTTTAACATGTTCTCCAAAATCTCGATGCAGTTATCTTCTTCCTTTCGCATTAGCTTTTGGTCGTTGGCGTTCTTGTCGCTAAACCCACAAAGGTGTAAAATGCCATGCGCCATCACTCTTGCCAGCTCGTTAAGCATTTCTTTGTTGTACTTCTGCGCGTTTTCCATCACTCGCTCAATACTAATGAAGATATCACCTGATATTACCCCTGAATCTTTTTCAGAATTGTCAAAGGTAATAATATCGGTGAGGGTATCGTGTTTGAGGTACTGCATGTTGATGCTGTGCAGGTAGCGATCTGAGCAAAAGATGTAGTTGATTTCGCCCAGCTTCTTATTGTACACATTCTCTACCAGGTGAGCTACCCAAGCTTTGTATACCTTCTTAGAAGGTAATTTAAAGATAATGTTTTCCGTAAAGAAATGAATTTTTTTGTTCATTGCTGCGAAAATTTTGATTGCTAAGGCTAATTTAGTGAATATTTCGCTAAGTTAAATAAAAAGTCAGATTAATTTGACTTCCTTTTGCTGAAAATTTTACTTCATCAGCGAGGTTTTTAATGATGAAAATTCCTCTACCTCCTTCTTTGTAAAGGTTCTCTGGTGCCGTGGGATCAGGTAAGTGCTCGTAGTCGAAGCCGTTGCCTTCATCCGTAATGGTAAAGGATATTTTTTTGTCGTCAATGCTCATAAATAAATCTACCAACTTACTTCGGTCAGATTTATTACCATGAATGATGGCGTTATTTACCGACTCGGTAACAGCAATCATAATATTGCCATAAATATTGTCATCAATCTGCAGTTGTTCCTTCAGCTCCTCTATGAATTGCTCTACTATGATGATATTTTTGGGGTCAGATGGAATTTTTAGTTGTTGTACTGCATTCATAGCACTGAGAACATTGTAAAAAAATACACTCAGTTGTTGATTTGATTTTGGTTTATTTTCTTGAAGTACTCATTGACTTCTTGTTTGTAGTAAGGGTTCATAGAAGGCGGCACAGTTTTAAGTAGTTCTATTTGTCTTTCCTTGTCCTTGAGATACTCGGTATAAGAGCCTGGGGAGCTTTTAGACTTTGGTTTGGCATGTTCTGCTTCGCGTTGGTCTTCTTGGTCGCGCTCTCGCAATGCTTTCTCGGACTCTAAAAGCCTAGTAACAATTTCCCTTTGACGCTTGATAAGTTCTTGGGTAAGCCTTCGATTGACTAAATCTTCTTCTGTTTTTTCCATTTCTTCAAGTAGTTTGGCGATATCTCCTCCGAGGCCTTTTCCGTCTTGTTTTAATTTGCCTTCAGTTGTTTTTTTCAAGGCACGGCGTATCATTTCCTGTTGAGCAGCTAACTTAGCCAGTTGTTCGGAAAGTTCCTTGCCTTGCTTGCCGCTTCTGATGAGTTCTTGAATTTGCTGGTTTAAGGATTGTTGTAATTGGCTAAGGTTTTGTTGTTGTTGGCGGTCTTTGCGCTTTTTGTTGATAATTTGCATGCCACCCATTTGTTGCCCCATTTGTTCTTGCATTCGGTGAAGGACTTCATCAAGCATTAAAGCCAAGTTGTTGATGCTCTGCATGGCTGCTTGTTGCTTGGCTGCTGCTACTGAGTTGCGCCGCTTTTTGATCTCTTCCAAACTCTGGTTGATGTGGTCATTCATGTTGCTTACTTCGCGAGTAACGAAAGACCTAATTTGAAATACTCGCTTGGAGAGAGCTATAAGGCTATCTTCTACAATTTTTGCATTGTCTTTTATTTTTAATTGTTGTTGCCCAAGTTCAATAAAGCGAGGGTCTTCTTGGCGCACTTGCTTAAATTGCAGCATTAAATTTTCCTGGTCAAAAGAAAGTTTAACGAGGTTTTCCAGTATTTGCCGCAAGGCGTTGTAGTCTTCTACTTGCTGTTTGGTTTCGGCGGATTGTTGCATTTGTTGCATTTTCTGGCTCATTTGCTGCATCTTTTGAGCAGCATTCCGCTGGGATTCAGAGGCTTTCTGATTTTGTTTCTGCTCCAGTTGCTCAAGACTTTCTCGTTGTTTTTGCTCTACTTGTCGTTGGTCATTTTTTAAGTCTTCCATTTGCAACTGTTCTTGTTTTTGATTTTGTAGCTCTTTTGAAAGGTCTTCTATTTTGCCTAATTCCTTTTCCTGTTGCTCAAATTTTTGGTTGATTTCTTTTTGCTTCTCTATGAGTTCTTGTTGGGGCAAGGCATTTTCTTTAGTTTGTTCGGACAATTGTTGTTGTTCTTGGCTAAGGTTTTGCAAATTTTTAATGGCTTCTTTGATTTTTTCCTCCAGTTGCAGTTTTTTGAACATTTCGATTGCTCTATCTAGCTCTCGGGCGATGTTTTTTTCGTGTTTTTCCATTTCCTCTAAAATGTTCTGCAACATAGTAGGATCTTGGAGTTCTTTCTGCAACAATTTGCTGAGTTCTTCATATAGTTTTTTGGTTTCTTCATCTAACAGTTCCTCTATAAGTTGGCTAAGCTGTTGAGCTTTTTCGGCTATTTCGCGGTCTCTTTCGGTGAATCGTTCTTGTTTTTGATTGAGTATTTCATTTTGCCGAAGGAGTTCTTGTATTTCTTTGGTAAGTTCTTCGCGGCGTTGAATGAGTTCTTCAAGGGCTTGTTTGTCCTGCCAGTTGAGTTTTTTCTTTCCCTTGAGACGGTCTTGCAATTCAGCAAGGCTTCTTTTGAGTTCTTCGGCTTTTTCAAGAGCTTTTTCCATTTGATTTTTAGCCGAAAAAGCTGAACGTTCTATTTGGTGCGCAAATTCTTCCTTGTCAGGTAGAGAAAATTCTTGGACAGCAGTTTTACTACTTTTTGCACCGTTGACTCCATCATTATCCCATACTTGCACGAAATATTCTAACTTATCTCCCTGTGAGAGACCAAAGTCTTCTGTTTTAAGCTCTTGGTAGTAACTCTGGCTGATGATGTTTGGGTTAAAGTTAATTTTGATGCTGTTGTATTGGTTATCTGGCTGTTTGCCTTTTTTTACAATGCGATATTTTAACTCGAGGCGGCTAATTCCGTAGTCGTCGGAGATGTTTCCCGCTACCGTGATAGAGTTGTATAGCAAAGTGTCTTTCAAGTAATTGAGTGTTACTGTAGGGTATTCATCAGGGATTACGTTTAAAAAGTATTCGATGGCATCTTTATTTTGGCTATGAGGATTGACAAGAAGAATAGAATAGCCAGTAGATTGCATTGCTTTTTTGCTAAATTCAAAAGCGTTGTTGCCTGTTCGAGTTGCTTGGATGGTGCTGCTGTCAGACTGAAAACGAACCATCAGTTTATCAGTCTGTTGAGTGTTGAAAACCCAGCGAATGACTGTTCCTTGCGGGACAATTAAATTTCCCGTATTGGAGAGTTTTTCAGGTGGCTTTCTCAGATAGGCAGGATAGTTGAGATAGGCTGTAAACCCGCTCATACTGGGTCGTTCTTTCACTTGAAGCAGATACTCCTTAGAACTAAAACCAGAGGCTTCTACTATGAAAGAGAGGTCTTTTTGCACATTTTTAAAAGTGTAGCTAAATTGACTGGCTGTTACTTTGTCCATTTTTATGCGGCGCTGACCATAAATCAAATATACCTCTGAAGGCAAAGCCCTACCCTGAACGTTTACATTGAGCAGGTAGTCCTCATTTTTGAATACCACTAGTTGATTTTCAGCTATGTCGAACGAAAATGGTGCTTTGGGGGTAAAAGTTCTGGAGTAGTAAATTAAGCGGGGAGTAGTGTCTGTAAAAAATTGTGGGACAAGCATTGCCAGTAATAACAATAACAACAAGGGAGGAAGGGCATAACGCAGATAGCGCTTGTTTTGGGTGTAGTCTATAGCTGCGCGAAAATCTATGGGAAGTAGCAAACGCGACTTTTGTTCTATGCTTGCTGTTATCAGGTCGCTTTGTTGTTGGGTGAGCTTGCCTAGCTGGAGCAGGTTAAGCAATTTGTCACTTACTTCGGGGAAGTGCTTACCGATTTGAATAGCTGCTTCTTCGTTGGACAATGAGCGATGAAGATTCATCAACTTAAGCAGGGGAATTGCTATCCAAAAGTAAGTGCTGGCTATGGCAATGGTCAAGAAGGAAAAGAACAACACTGCTCGCACAGGAGAGGCAAAGTTTCCGATATGCTCAAGACCGTTGAAGGTAATAAATGCGGCACTTACCGCTCCTGTAGTGAGTATGGTCCCTTTTAGCAGAAGGTTTTTATAGTATTTCTGCCTATAGGCTCTCAGTTTTTGCTGAATCTGCTCAAAGTTTTTAGCCAACCCCATAACGTTATAGATACGATTTACTTGAAAATAAAGTTGCCCAAAGTTTGCCAAATACTTATAAAATTAGCAAAATATCCTTTTGCTCAATGGCTCAACTAAGATAAGCGATTATTATACAAAAAGGTTGCTAGATTTTAAATTTTAGTTGAGACTTTTGCAGTAAAGCTGAAACGATGAAAGGCAAAGTGGTTATCATCACGGGTGCCTCTTCTGGAATTGGCAAGGCACTGGCTCAAGTCTTTGGGCGCAATGGGTCTGACTTAGTCATCACTGGCAGGAATAAGGAAGCATTAGAGGAAACGGCTGAACATCTCCGCCAGCAAGGGATAAGAGTAGTAGCAGTTCAAGCGGACGTAACCCGGCCTGCCGATAATGAGCGCATGGCAAGAGCAGCTTTAGAAGCATTTGGAAAAATAGATGTTCTTATCAACAACGCCGGAATTTCCATGCGTGCCTTGTTTGAAGAAGTAGATCTAGAAGTAGTCAAAAAAGTGATGGACATTAACTTCTATGGTGCTTTATACGCTACCAAAGTTTGTTTGCCTTACATTATTGCCTCCAAAGGCTCGGTAGTAGGCATTTCTTCCATTGCAGGCTATCGGGGTTTGCCAGGCAGAACTGGTTACTCTGCTTCTAAATTTGCTCTGCAAGGCTTTTTAGAAGTGTTGCGCACTGAGATGATTCCTCACGGTGTCCATGTACTTACTGCTTGTCCAGGTTTTACTACTTCTAACATCCGTGCCCGTTCATTGACCAAAGACGGCACTCCTCAAGGCGAATCGCCGCGGGATGAATCTAAAATGATGAGTGCCGAAGAATGCGCCGAACATATTTACAAGGCTGTAGTAAAGCGCAAAAAAATACTCATACTCACTACTTTGGGCAAGTTTACTGTGTTTATGAACAAATGGTTTCCCACATTGATGGATAAAATAGTAATCAAATACATGGCAAAAGAAGCAGGCGCACCCCTCAAAGGCTAAGGTTTATATATTCTAAATGATTCATGATTTTTGCGCGCATATCTAAAATTTTTAGCAATACTCAAACATATTTCACTTCTTTGGTAAGCCCGCCGCAAACTTGTAGAAACAAATGCTTTTGTGTACATTTAGTCTATTAATAGGAAGGCGGCAAAAAGTCATAAGCAGGAGGGTACTTTAGGCTTTATTTTTGCCTACCTTTACACTTTGGCAGTGGTTTTCTTTTCTAAAAAGCAACCAATTCTAGCCAAATTGAATGCAGAATTAAACTAACTTTCTATATGCTTGTTACCAAACGCAACGGTACTACAGAAACAGTTAGAGTCGAAAAAATAACGGCTCGCATAGAAAAGCTCTGTTATGGGCTGGACATGAACTACATAGACGTATTTCAAATCACTCAACGAGTCATTCAAGGAATGTACGACAAAATTCCTACCGTTGAGCTAGACAACTTGGCTGCCGAAGTAGCTGCGTCTATGACAACTCGCCACCCAGATTATGCCATTCTAGCTGCGCGGATTGCCATTTCCAACCTTCACAAGGAAACTAGTAAGTCATTTTCAAGCACTATTAAGCGACTTTACAACTACGTAGATCCCAAAACAGGGGAAAACGCCTCTTTGATATCTAAGGAAGTATATGAAATAGTGCGCAACAATGCTGCACTTTTAGACTCAGTCATTATCTATGACCGCGATTTTAATTACGATTACTTCGGATTTAAAACCCTTGAACGGTCTTATTTACTGCGCATTAATGGCAAGGTGGTAGAGCGCCCACAGCACATGCTTATGCGTGTGGCAATAGGCATTCACATGGAGGATGTCGAGGCAGCTATTGAAACATATAACCTCATGTCAGAAAAATGGTTTATTCACGCTACACCCACCTTGTTTAATGCAGGTACGCCCAAACCGCAACTTTCTTCTTGCTTTTTGCTCACCATGAAAGAAGATAGCGTAGATGGAATTTACGACACGCTAAAGCAATGTGCTAAAATCTCTCAGTCAGCAGGAGGCATTGGGTTGAGCATTCACAATATCCGGGCTAAGGGGAGTTATATCAAGGGCACCAACGGCACTTCCAATGGCATTGTGCCCATGTTACGCGTCTTTAATGATACAGCGCGATACATTGATCAAGGAGGTGGAAAGAGAAAAGGCGCTTTTGCTATCTACCTTGAGCCTTGGCACGCCGATATTTTTGACTTTTTGCAATTGAAAAAAAATCACGGCAAAGAAGAACTCCGTGCAAGAGACCTATTTTATGCCCTTTGGGTACCTGATTTGTTCATGAAGCGCGTGGAAGCTAATGAGGAATGGTCACTTTTCTGCCCTAACGAAGCGCCAGGGCTGGCTGACTGCTACGGCGAAGAATTTGAACGCCTCTACGAACGCTATGAACGAGAAGGACGCGCCAGAAAAGTAATCCGCGCACAAGAACTATGGTTTGAAATCCTCGAGGCACAAATTGAAACAGGAGTGCCTTACATGCTTTACAAGGACCACTGCAATCGCAAAAGCAATCAAAAAAATTTAGGGACCATTAAGTCCAGCAACCTTTGCACTGAAATCATAGAATACACCTCTAAAGATGAAGTAGCTGTATGCAATCTGGCTTCGCTGGCGTTGCCCAAATTTGTCATCAATGGAAAATTTGACCATCAGAAACTATACGAAATCACCAAAGTAGTAACGCGCAACCTCAATAAAATTATCGATATTAACTACTATCCAGTAGAAGAAGCGCGGCGTTCTAATCTGCGCCATCGACCTATTGGCATAGGAGTGCAAGGGCTAGCCGACGTGTTTATCATGTTGCGCATGCCTTTTGACTCTCCAGAAGCACGCGGGCTCAATAAAGATATTTTTGAAACTATTTATTATGCCGCCGTAGAAGCCTCTGTAGAATTAGCCCAAAAATATGGACCGTATGAAACCTTTCAGGGTTCTCCCATGTCGCAAGGACTGTTTCAGTTTGATTTATGGGGAGTGAAGCCTTCCTCTGGTCGATGGGATTGGGAAGCCCTTCGCAAAAAAGTACTCCAATATGGTGTGCGCAACTCTTTGCTAGTAGCGCCCATGCCTACGGCTTCCACTTCGCAAATTTTGGGAAACAATGAATGTTTTGAGCCTTACACCTCTAATATTTATACGCGCCGAGTGCTTTCAGGGGAGTTTATCGTTGTTAATAAGCATCTAATGAAAGATTTGATTCGGCTGGGGCTGTGGAATGAAACAATGAAAAATATGATTATTCAGGCTAATGGTTCTATTCAAAACATTCCAGGCATTCCCCAGCATCTCAAAGAGATATACCGAACAGTTTGGGAAATTCCCCAGAAATCTATCATAGACATGGCAGCCGATAGGGCTCCTTTCATTTGTCAAAGCCAAAGTTTGAATATACATATTCAAGATCCCAATTTTGGCAAGCTGACCTCGATGCACTTTTATGCTTGGAAAAAAGGACTGAAAACGGGCATGTATTACCTACGTACTCGTCCAGCGGCTGATGCCATTAAGTTTACGGTGGATAAAACTATGTTGCAACAGGTTCAGGGAACTATACAGAACATAGCAGCGGGTGCACCTCCTACATTTTATGAGAAAAAACCGCTGCCGCCTGAGATGCTGCGCATCACTACTGGCAAAAAAGAGGAGAAAAGCTTACAAGATAGTTCTTGCTCATTAGACCAACCTGAAAACTGCGACTCTTGTAGCGCGTGAAGAAACAAAAACTGAAAAAGGCAAGAAAATCCTACTGGGAAACTGAAATTTCAACCCCCAGTAGGGTTTTGATTTAGAGCTTGTTGCTCAACAAGTGCCAAAAGCGTTTCACTGATGCATCAAAAATCAACACAAGACTTTAGTTTGTAGGCACTGCCAAGGGAACATATCTACAACCAGAAAAAAGTTTACCATGCCGCTTCGCGCTGGCGTTCTATTTCTGCTTTCCGTTGTTTGTAAAGCATTAACAGTTTTGCATATCGTTTTGGGGGCAAAATATCTTCTAACTTAGAAATAGCTTCTTCGGCGAAATCGTCGTACCCCATTTCAAGGCACTGAAGAGCATAGAGTTCATACACCCGCGGCGGATAGTCGTGATAGCTATCGCGAGTGTGCAATACATCTACTAGCACCTCGTAGGCTTTCTGTGGTTGCTTAAGTCGGTTGTAGAGAGAAGCTAGCTCTACATAACACTCTTGCTTTTGAGGAAGCAAATCAATTGCTTGCTTGAATAGTTGCTCTGCTTGTTGAAAATTGTTGTTTGAAAGAGCATAGAGCCCTTCATAAAAAAATTTATACCCCATGAAAGGAGGTTGCGGCTGATAATCTTTTAGCAACTCGCCCATTTCTTTGTAGCGACCCTGAGCGTAAAGCAATCGCAAATCAGTCTCTAGCAACAACTGCGTGAGTGTTTGAGGCACCTGCAAACCCGTAATAGCTTGACGAATGGCTAAAGCTGCCTCTAGATTCTCCTGCGAAAGATGATATTTGATTCGCTCTGTAAGAACCTGTATCTTAATAGCGGGGGATTGGATAGTTTGCAGTATTTTGTTGAAATTTTCTTCTGTAAGTTGTTGATGATTGTAGTGAATTAAGCGAAATTTTTGCTCCTCGTCGATGGCATTTATATCGACTCGCCTAATGCTATCGGGGTGAATTACTTTAAGCATTTCGTGAGCAATTTGCTGATAAATTTTGTTTCCACTTTGGGCTAAGGCTAACCAATCTTCCACTGACTCTGCACGGCGGTGGTGCAATTCAGCAGTGCAAATGGCGTGGTTTAAAAAGGCTTCTGCATTGCCTCGGCGGTAGGAAGTGAGGAAAAAACGAGCTCCTTCTTGGTATTCTTCTACTTGCAAGGAAAGCAAACCCAGCAAGTTAGCGTAATACGGATTGTCTGAAGGAGCTTCGGCATGCAATCGCTGGAGAAGTTGGTAAGCGCGTCCATACTGGCCTAGCTGGCGCAGTTTTAGAGCTTTGGCAAGTTGTAGGTAAGGCACAAAAGGCTGATTAGCAGGTACTTGAGCGTATCTATCCAACCATGAGATAACACTTGTATCTCCCTTGCCAAGGGTGTTGAGAGTATAATTGTACAAGTAACAGAACTGGTAAAGGTTAATTGCTGAATCGGGTAAGAATTTCTTCTCTAAAGGAGCTGAAGTGGGTTGTTGTAATAAATTGCGCATTGCTAGGTCATTTATCATGGTGGTGATTTGATCCCGAGGCTGCAACACTCGTTGAAGACTGTCGGGTGAAAGAGCAATCCGATTGCGAATCGCTAGCCCGTAATAGTTGCTCTCCGCTGTAGTTGATGAGGAAAGGTATTTTTGAGCGCGCTGCAGGTAATACAAAGCCGAGTCTGGAAAATGGTTTTTATCATGCAAAAGAGCAAGGTTGTTAATTAGCCTACCTTCTTGGGGAAATAGCAACAGTCCTTCGCGTAGTTTAGCTATGGCATCTATGAGTTGCTCTCGATGTGTCATTATGTTGGCAGCGGCGGCGTAATCAGCTGGATGGGGATTGAGAAAGGCAGCTCTAGAGTAGAAAAACAGGGCTGTAGCAGCATCTCCGCGCTTTTCTGCCAGAGCAGCAAGGGAATAATTGCCGCGATGGCTGTAAGGATCGATAGCCAAAGCAAATTTGTAGTTCTGTTCGCTCATGAGAGTATCTCCTTGAGCGCGTTCCATATCCCCTTGATAGATGAAATAGCCTGCTTTAGCTTGTTGAAATACGAAAAAATCGGCATTGCCAGCCATTACAACCGCCACTACCACTGCAGCAATATTGACAAATCCATACGCAACTAACTTGCCTTGATACATTGCTTTTTGTACCACAAGCCCTCTGCGCATGGGGGCAGTAAAATTGACTAATATATATAGGTAGAAAATAAGTCCTACGCTAAATTGTCCGTATCGAATCCAGTCCTCTACTGATTTGAGAAGGGAAGTGTTATCCGTTGCAAAAGCGTAACTGATAAAACCCAGTGCTACTAAGTTTAATCCCAAAAAAGCAAAGTAGCCGTATGGCACCACAGGTATGATGCTACCCAAAACAGGCTCCTTTCGCCAAAGACTCCAAAAGCCTATTGCTAAACTAGCAAACATCCACGCAAAAGGACTAATGGTAAAAATTGGATAATCTGCAAGACCGACATCGAGCAAGTAGTCATAGCCGATGATGAACAAGTAAATTCCTCCCAAAATGGCAAAGTGTCGGATAGGGTTTCCTGTTGATGAAGGTCCTATATTTGCAATAAAGACAAAGAGGGCACTGAGCAACTCATGTCCTGTAAGCCAAATGAGCAATGCCGTCATAGCTGCTGGAATGGCATAAGAATACCCTATCCAGTACATCAAAGGCGATGATACTCGACCTTGCCAAGCTACTATGCCCGTAGTAAGAGCCGCTAAAAAAGCAAAGATTGCCAGGCGTTTGCCAAAAGGAATGTGTTGAGCTATTCCTTGAAAGTAATAAGCTGGCAATAAAAAGAGAATGAGCCCTACCATTAAAGGCAACTGACTGAAGGTAAGTCCCGCTATTGCCATTTGTTCAAAGCCACAGGTGGCCAGTTCCAGCGCAATTACTGCGCATATGATGGCAAAAGGCACTCGGCTTAAAAAGGTGGAAACGGTAAGCAGTAGCACCATTCCGCTAATAGTCAGCAGCAAGTAAAGCCGTGCATACCAAGTGTTGGGCGTTGCATCAAAGGGATGGAAATGCTCGGTGATGTAGTAAGTATCCGCATCGAGGGTAAAGTCAAAAGATAACTGACTAAAGGATTCTGCTACTACGGGTTGAGTATGAAGCTGCGGGATCGTTTGCCATTGGATAGCTATGTGACTGCCTTGATGCCACAAATAAAGACAGCCTACAAGAGCCAATGCCCAAAAAACAGTAAAAAATAAAAATATCTGCCTACTTGGTATTGCTGCCCAGTGCGTCCAGAAATTTGCTTTCTGCATCATTAGCTAGGTCAAGTTTAAGTTGTTTGGAATGAAGTTTAATTTTTTGTAAACACGCAACTTGCGCAAAAACCAGTTGTAGAGATTTTTTGCTTTGAAATGTATTTATGAAGAAATCCTTGCCTGCAGCGACTCCATCTCCAACATAAGCCGTTCCCAAAGCTCAGTTTGCAAGACAATCTCTTTCAGTACTGATTCATACCGGGCATGCAATTGCGCTAGTTGCTGCCCATTGGTACATACTTCGGGCAAAGACATTTGTTCTTCCAAATGTTGTTTCTGATTTTCTAAGGCAGTGATGCTGTTTTCTGTTTCCTCTATCTGCCTGCGGATTTTTCTCAATTGTCGCTGGATGTTTTCGCGCTCAATGTAGTGAGCAGGAGAGGGAGAAAGTTTTTTGTCGAATGTTTTGCGCTGAGTTTCTTGTAAGTTTTCAGTAATTTCTCGTTGTTGCTGCCAATAGACAAACTCTTGGTAAGAACCTGGATACTCTTTTAGTTGATGGTTTTCTATCCACCAAATTTTGTTGGCAACTTGGGCGATAAAGTGGCGGTCATGCGAAACTACTATGAAAGAGCCTTCGTATTGCTGCAAGGCTTGGATAAGTACGCTCACTGATTGCATGTCTAAATGGTTAGTAGGCTCGTCCAGTAGCAGGAAATTGGACTTAGCAATAAGGGTAAGTGCCAGTGCTACGCGCGATTTTTCTCCTCCTGAGAGTACTTTGATGGGTTTGAAGACATCCTCGCCACTAAATAAGAAACATCCTAAAATAGTGCGCAATTCAGCTTCGGTTTTTCCGCTACCTGCTTGCTTGAGCTCCTCTAAAATAGTGTTTTCTAAATTGAGCACTTCTAACTGATGCTGTGCATACATTGCCAGCCGTACGTTGTACCCTAACGCAACCTTTCCTTGAGAAGGTTCTTTACCAGCAATGATGCGCAACAAAGTAGATTTTCCTTTTCCATTTGCGCCAATTAAGGCAATTTTATCGCCGCGATTAACGGTAGCGCTTATATTTTTAAAAATAACCTGGTGAGCGTAGGATTTAGAAATATTTTCTAGTTGGGCAACCACTTTCCCCGAAGGCTGGTCAAAAGCAAATTGAAAATGGATGGGTGTAATTTCTTCCGTTACTTTCTCTATCAATTCCATTTTTTCTAAGGCTTTAATGCGCGATTGTACTTGCCGCGCTTTAGTTGCTTTTGCTCGAAAACGCTCAATAAAGCGCTCTGTTTGTCGAATGGTTTGCTGCTGGTTTTCATATGCATTCCGCTGGACTTGTTTGCGCAAGGCTTTTTCTTTTTCGTAATAAGAATAGTTGCCTGGATAGTAGTGCAGTTTTTGTTGTGCAACTTCTACAATTGCGCTGCAAATATTATCCAAAAATTGACGGTCATGGGAAACTATGATGATAGCTCCTTCGTAATTTTGCAAATATTTTTCTAGCCATTCAATAGAAGGAAGGTCGAGATGATTAGTAGGTTCGTCTAACATGAGCAAAGAAGGCTTCATCAGCAGTATTTTGGCGAGCACAGCGCGCATGCGCCAACCTCCAGAAAATTCGCATAATGGACGAGAGAGATCTTCTGTGGCAAATCCAAGTCCTTCCAAGACTTCTTCTGCTTTTGCGCGCAGGCGATAGCCATCTAACATTTGAAACTCTTCCTGCAAACGCCCTAATTTTTCTATTGCTTCTTGAGAGCAGGAAATTTCTATCTGTGCAAGTAGCTCCTCTATCTGCTGCTTGATGTAGTTTTGGCGCTCAAAGGCTTGCATTGCAATAGATAGAATGCTTTCTTGGCTATGGTAGCTCAAAAAATCTTGGCTGAGGAAGCCAATAGTGCAATCATTACTTTTTTCTATGCTGCCTTCTTGAGGAGTGTAATGCCCTGCAATCAGTTGTAGCAAAGTGGATTTGCCTGCACCGTTAGCACCTATGAGTCCAATTCGGTCTTTGGGTTTAATGTGAAGAGAAGCTTGTCTGTAAATGGCACGGCTGCCAATATAAAAGGAAATATTATTAATGGATAGCATAGCACAAAGTTAGGCGTTTTTGCAAGATGGCTTCAGCCATCCACCGAGTATTGACTAAAGCGCTTGCGTGGAATTTTTTTTTGGATTAGCTTTATGATTATCAATAATTTTTGCCGATCTCTTTAGTATAGGATTTCCTTGCCCATTATCTTTAAATGCATATGATACTTCGGTCTTATCCATCCTCGCTGTGTGGTCTTATTGGGTTAGCTAGCGTATTGATGGCATGTTCTGCCTCTCAAAAACTCAAAGTTGAGTCGGACTACAGCTATTATGGCAAGTTCAAAAAGTACAAGACGTTTGACTTTGTCAGAGATGTAAATCCCAACCGCCTTTCCGATGATCCTCAAAGCCGCATCATTGAAGATGAAATTCGCTTTCGCATGGGGCTGATGGGCTACAAGCAAACTGACCAAAAACCTGATTTGCTAATTTCTTACCGAATTTTCTTTGATGATTTGCGTTTCACTGGATTTAACCAACCGGATATCGAAGAATGGATTCGCTACGAGGATGAGCAAGAAGAATACGACCCTGTGAAATACAACCTTAGGCAAGGTACTTTGTTGATACTATTTTTCGATAACAAGCAGCAACGCACCATCTGGCAAGGATATGCAGCAGGCATCTTTGGCAACGCACTTTTCGCCAGTGAAAAAATGCTCAAACGACCTGTAAGAGCTATCTTTGACCGTTATCGCTTCCTTGCCGAAGGGTTTTCCTACGATGAGCGAGCTCGCTTCAAACCAGAAGACGATTCGAAAGAGCGCGATGAATAAAAGCAATTTACTTATTGCTTTCGGTTTTATAGTACTTGTACTGATAGACCTTTTCCTATATCTGAGATTTTTCTCAGAGAGGAGTAAGGTCACAAGCGCCAACATATCCTCTGATAGTCTATCTTTGGCGCAAAATTCTGTTCCAATGCATACTATTATTAACAGCAAACGCGCTCCCGAGCCGATTGGACCTTATAATCAAGCAATACAAGCAGGGAATACCTTGTATATATCGGGTCAGATAGCTATTGACCGCCAAACGGGCCTGTTAGTAACGGGGGATATTGCTGCTGAAACTCATCAAGTCATGCGCAATATTGAGTACATTTTACACGAAGCGGGCATGGGGTTTCGGAATGTGGTCAAATGTACCATTTTTTTGCGCGACATGAACGATTTTGCAGTAGTAAACCAGGTATATGGGCAATATTTTACGGCACATTTCCCAGCTCGGGAGACAGTACAAGTTGCCCGACTGCCTAAAGACGCAAACATAGAAATTTCTTGCATTGCTGTAGGTTATTAAAATTGGTCTAGTTCACCTTGTAGCTTTTCAATTGAAAGGCTATAAGGTTTATTTTACAATCCTATGACTTCGCTGCAACAAAAAAAGAGCAATCTTTTCTTTTTTCTCACGGGGCTCTTTCTTACTAATGCTTTGGTGGCTGAAATGATAGGCACGAAAATTTTTTCACTGGAGAAAACGTTCAACTTTCCACCAGCACAAATTCCGCTTTTGGGAGATTTCGTATTAGATTTCAATCTCACGGCAGGAGTATTACTTTGGCCAATTGTATTTATTACTAGCGATATCATCAACGAGTACTTTGGCAAAGCAGGAGTGCGCAAAATTTCCCTACTTACGGCATTTTTTATCAGTTATGCCTTTGTAATGATTTACCTTGCCACTCAGCTAGTACCCGCTGATTTTTGGCTCCATATCAACAACACCGACAGTGCTGGCAATCCTTTAAACATTAACGAAGCCTTTAGCCGAATTTTTTTACAGAGTTTAGGCATTATTATTGGTTCTCTTACTGCATTTTTAATAGGTCAATTACTTGACGCTTTCACTTTTCAATGGATTCGCCGTTTGACAGGTAGCCGCATTATTTGGTTGCGGGCAACGGGCTCTACTCTTATTAGCCAACTTATTGACAGTTTTGTAGTGCTAGTTATTGCATTTTACGTATTCGCCAATCCGCGTTGGAGTTGGGAGCAGGTTATTTCAGTAGGTATCATTAACTACATTTACAAATTTGCTGTTGCATTGCTAACTATTCCTCTTCTTTACGTGATGCATTTTGCTATCAAAAGTTATTTAGGAGAGAAGGCATCTGAGCAAATGGCAGAAGAAGCGGCTCAAACAAAATTTTTTTAGCATAAATCAACTCGTTAGCTATTCAATAGCTGGATAGGCTTGTTCGGCTCGAAGAAGTTAATAAAAAAACTGCCCTTAAAGATTGTTTGACAGGCAACTTGCTGCGCAAGAGTGGATTTATAAGCCCCATGCTGTTTCTATGTTGGGAGTATGTCTGCGCTACTTACCCCAACGGGCTGAAGCAGAAAATGCTATGATCGCTGGCATGACAAAATGCGCTACAAAATTTACACACTTTTTACCAAGAAGTAATTTTAAAAAGTAGCTGCGCCGCATTGTTGTCAATGAAGCGCTAACAATTTTAAGAAAAAAATCATGTCAACTTTTTACTTGACCTGGAGCAGATGGATTATTACCCTTGCAATCAAATAACCGCAAAAACTGCGCTCCAAGCAGAGGATTTATTTCACTAAGGCAACGGTTTCCACCAGATCATCAGCCTTTCATATAAGTTGAATTTGTTTTCTGTTCCAAGATCCTTCGAGGCTTGCTCACATTCTTTTAGTTGAAAAAAAATCAAATGCTAAGCAAATTTTTTTGAGATAGTCCAGTGGCAAAGGAAAAGTCAAATCTGCGTTGCAAAGCAAAAATGATTCAAGACCTATTCCTAAAAGAAAAAATCTCAGAGATGAGCCTTAAAGCTTAGAGCAAATTTTAGAACTGCGGTCAAAACTTTGTCCGTTGTTGAAAATGTTAAAGATGGGGTTAATTATCATAAGCAGGTAAAACATTTATCTTTGCACATGACTGAATTGCTGGAGTATTTTTACCCGGGCATGTGCCTTTTTCGAGTGGCTAACAATCCTGAGCTCCAGCAGGATTTGTTAGCTATAGAATTTCGCTCAGCCAGTAGCGTTTCATTTTCTGTTTTGGACCTGAATCACGCTATTTTATTGTTAGATAACTGGCAACCTGATTTTCAGCCACAAACTTTTCATTTAGCGGGAGTTACTGCCCATCTACTTTTGCTTTATCGACAATCTGGAAGGCAATACCCTGACCCCAAAGGCATTTGGGCTTGGGATTTGGCTACTCAAAAACTGCGATGGAAGCAAACAGAAGACTATTTAGTAGAAGTAAAACAACACGTACTTTCCGTCTATGCAGTAGAACAGGGAATAATTCATCGGCGCAAGTTAAACCCTGATACGGGAGTTCCACTGGAAAAAATTATTTCTCTAGAGGGTCCAAGTGCATTGGAAAAAGTGGGCACTCCTGTTGTTTACTCGCCCCAATCTCCTCATTTTGAACCTATTAGCCAGTACCTACAACAAATTGCACAACAAAAGCCCTTTTCTACCATTCACTACTGGGAAAATGATCATTACATGCTATTTGCTTGTGATAATCATCGACAAGAATTGCAATGGTTTGCCTATGACCTGGCAAAAGAACGCCTTGTGAATCAAATTACTCTTGCAAATCACTTAAATGGCATTGCTGAAGATACATTTTTCGTTATAAGCAATCGCTGGGTAGTATTACTTTTTTCTGATGGAGTCCGCATATTTGAAATGTAACCATCAACGCCTTTGAGTCGTTTTATTAGCCACATCAGGGAAGCTAGGCATATGGAAACGCTAAAAGATTACTTGCATCAGCGCTGCAAGCGTTTGTTAGCTATTTTGCAAACCCCATTACAATTGCATGACACAGAAACATTTCACCAGTTGCGAGTGGAAATTAAAAAATTAAGGGCACTCATACAACTTGCTGAATCACTTAGCGCTGGTTGTTATCTAAATAAAAAGCAACGACGTGCTGTGCGCAAAGTTTTTTCTGCAGCAGGTCTGTTGCGCGAAAAGCAACTGGAAGAGCAATTTATTAATTCTAATACCCCTGAAGGCTATCAGGCTTCATTTATTTTGAATGTAATTGAACAAGAAAAACAACATTATTACACCAATCTTTGCAAAAAAATCACCAGCAGTTTTTTAAGTGTAGTAGAAAACATTTTTGCAGCATTGGAAGTGGCTTTTGGTGAATTACAAACTCCTGCAGTAGAAGCTTTTCTCAATCAGAAAAACAAAGAACTATCCTCTGCAGTGCAGTGGCTCAGCGCTACACCTGAAAAGCACTGGCACGACCTTAGGAAACAATTCAAAGCGCATTTACACGCTCTAAAAGCTACTAATTACAATCCATCTGACCTATCTTCCGAGAATTTAGAGCTAATTACTGAGCTGTTAGGCAGTTGGCACGACTGTGAAATAATGATTTGTCATTTCAACGCGTATTTGAAATTGGCTAACAATCGTCATGAAAAAAATCTCATTCGCTTGCTGAGTGACAAATTAATCACTAGAAAACATACTCTTGGCAGTCAAATCATTTCTTTTCAAGAAAGAGAAGATAGCCAAGTTGAAACCATTCAAGAGGGCAGTGTAGTTGTCAAGCCTGAGTGAATCAAATTTTGCTATGTTTTGGAGTTACGTGCTTTAAAATAGCGCTTGTAAATGGGTTTGCGGTATAAAAATTGGAAGTACAGCGCTGGTAAAATTAGCCAATTCAGCAAGGGCGAAGGCGTTTCAAAGGTTATAATATCCTTGATAAAAGTACCTTCAGGTGTAGTTTGTAGCAAGTGCACGTGGCGCCAGCGGGTCAAAAAGAAGGGCAGGGCTTTGCCTTCGTCAACAAAGCAAACTTCATCTTCTCTTATGTAGGATTGGGTAATTTTGCTTATCCATCTTTGTTTGAAGAAAATAAAGTTTAGTTCTAAATGCACTTCGTTTCCTTGTAGGCAGCCGTCAAAGCGCAGTAGTTTGATGAAAGGAAACGGAGGAGCAAGCTGGCGAAAAAGTTTTTCATCAAAGTTTTTCCATACCTCTGGCAAGGTAGCACTTACTTGTGTAGTTATGGCAAACTTTGGCATTTGTTGAGATAAATATTGCAAGGTTGTAACTTTTTACTTAACTTTGGTTTTCATTTTAATGTTGCATATTATTGCCAAGTTTTAAACGCAATTACTATGAAAACTATTAACGTTACGCCCGAGATGTATCCGATCATTATCAAAGCCTATGAACGCAAGAAGGCAAAATTAATGGAACAGGTGAAGGCATTGCAGAACGAGATTAAAAAGATCGAAGCTGAAATTAATGAAATGACCAATGAGCTCAGGAAAAAAAAAGAAACCTCTAGAAGAGAGAAAAAGCGGAGTGATACAGTTGCTAAACGCAAATCTGGCTATTTAAAAATGGATTATGAAGGGCTAGTGCAAAAAGTATTGCAAGAAGCAAGCGGTAATCCGTTACAAGTACCTGATATTCAAAGAAAGATTATGGAGATGCAAGGACTTAATGAAGAATATGCACAGAAAGTAGGCTCAAATGTATATCGCGTCATTTTGCAAATGAAAAAGGAAAACAGAGTTACAGCTCACAAATTAGAAGGAAGTAGAAAAATTGCTTACTCTTTAGTGCAGTAAGTCGTAAAAGGCGTATTGCATTGGCAATATGCCTATTTTTTTCGACGCGTTCGCCGAGTAGTTGTTGGACAATTTTTTGCTTTCCTTGCGCTTCATATTTTAATTATATTGATGGGAAGCCCTTCCTGATGAAAAAGTGTCTCTGTTCGTTCTGGGCGGGCATCTGTAATAAAAATTTGACCAAATTTCCCAGAAGATATTAGTCGCATCAGTTGTTTAATTCTCAAATCATCAAGTTTATCGAAAATGTCGTCTAATAAAAGAAAAGGTTTTATTCCAGTTTTTTGAGTTAGTATCTCAAACTGGGCAAGGCGAAGGGCAAGGGTGTAAGACTTTTGTTGACCTTGGGAGGCAAATTTTCTCAACGAATTCCCATTAATTTCGAAAATAAAGTCATCGCGGTGAATGCCTTGAGAAGTATGTTGTAAAGCTAAGTCCTTCTGAAAATTTTTTTTCATTATTTCAACAAAAATACCCTCTTCTTGAAAAACAGAACAATAGCTAAGAGATGCGTTTTCTTGAGATTGACTAATCAATTGGTAGTTTCTCAGGAAAATTGGCAGCATTTCATCAATCAATTGAGCGCGTTGATGAGCAATAAAATGAGCAAGAGGAGCAAGCTGTTCGTCGTAAGTTTCTAACATTAGAATGTATTGGCGGTGCTGTCCTATTTGTTTTAAGAGTGCATTGCGCTGTTGCAAAAGGCGATTGTAGTGCACTAGCTGTTCCAGATAAGTTTTATTAATTTGGCATAACAATGTATCAAAAAAGCGGCGGCGCACTTCGCTACCTTCTCGCACCAAATCGCTATCATATGGTGTAACTAGTACGCAGGGAAATTTTCCAATGTGTTGGCTGAGTTTTGAGTATGGTTTCTGATTTATTTTCAGAATTTTGCCACCATGATCACTAAAACTCAAATGCAAGTAAAAAATCATCTCCTGATGTTCTATTATGCCTTCCACTACAAAAAAACTCTCTCTAAATTTTTTACTTGCTTGGTCAGTGTTGTGAAAAGCGCTTTTAGTAAGGCACAGGTAATAAATGGCATCTAACAAGTTTGTTTTTCCACTGCCATTTTTTCCTACGATTCCGTTAATGGTAGGGGCAAAATCAAAAGATGCTTGGGAGTAGTTCTTAAAATTGAGTAGTTGAAGTGCTTTTAAATACATGCTACCTATAAAAATCAGCAGTGATTAGCTGCAAGCCATACTAATAGCCCTTCTCTAAGAGAAGCATTTACCACCCTAATTTTTTGGATATTAAAAAGACGGACTACAAAATGCACAATGCAAGAGGCAGTAACAATTAAATCTTTTCGTTCAGGTTTCATGCCAGGCATTTCACCGCGCTCTATGCGATTTTTTAAAAGCAATTGTTTGTGAACATGGTAATATTCTTCTATGGGCAAATAGTATTCTGATTGGTCGGGCTGATAGTGGATTTGATTCATAGCTGCATATAACTTGTAAAGTGTGCTAAAAGAGCCAGAAGCGCCAATAATAACTTGCGGTTTGTAGATTGCCACTGCCTTAGAGAGTGGCTGCAATACGCGAGCAAGATATTGATTAAGCGCCACTACATTTTCAGCAGGTATGGGATCTATGGTGTGAAAGCGATAAAAAAGTCTTTGAGCACCTATTTCAACACTGCTTTTCCAAAACATTTCTGCACTGTTGCAGATAATAAACTCTACACTGCCTCCGCCAATATCTACAATCAAGGAAGTTTCAGGAATGGAAATAGCATTTCGAATGCCTTCATAAATTAACTCGGCTTCGCGGTCCCCATCGATAATTTCTACTTGAATACCCGTAGTTTCTGCAATGCGTTGAATAAATGCTTGACCATTTTTTGCATTTCGCACTGCACTAGTGGCTACCGCCCCTACTTTTTGGCAATTGTATTGGTCAATAATTTTTTTAAAATCCTGCATGGCAGTTACTGCTCGTTCTACTGCAGCAGGAATAATAAAGGATTCATTAATAGCCCCTTCACCTAATCTTACAAAGCGATCTTCCTTTGCCAGTATATTGAATTTTTTCTCAGGGGTTAGTTCAGCTATAAGTAAATGAAACTGATTAGTGCCTAAGTCAATAACTGCGATCTTCATTTTCTAAGTTTGTTAGTCGCGTTCTATGCCGCTGTCAAAAATGCTCATTTGTGTAACGGTACCACTTTCTATGATTGCTTTTCCGCGGCAGTCGGGATTTTGGCAGTAGACTACTTGTTCAGAATAGCGATAGATGAGACCTACGCCAGGAGCATAAATTTCAAAGCGTTTGTCTTTGCCTACTAATGTAGAATCATTTCTATGCAAAACAGTGAGTGTGTTTTCATATGGCTTACTGTCAAAAATATGTCGCGTGCCGATGTCTGTAATGCGATAATTTTCGCGGCTGAGCGTGTTATATAAATTCCCGTCCCATGTTTTTCCTACGCGCACAGGAAAAACAAGCCGCAGATAAGGAATATTTTCTTCAGTGCGCATGGCAAAGGTAGCCGTTTTTCTCACTGTCCAAACATTGATAATTTCCCAATTTTGCCTGCCGTTAGGACGACGGTAGCGCACTAGCCGCCAGGCTTCATCGCCAGCAGGAGTAAGGTATTTTTCACTTACTACCTCTTTGAGCTGAAATGTAGTAATTTCTGGTCGCTGATTCAATCGGTAGTTAATTTGCTTTACATTATAGGAAATATATCGACCTTTTTCCAAAGGAAAATACTGGGTGCCTTCTTGCGGATCTAACGACTCCAAAGGATTAGTATTGCAACTGGATAGTATTGACGTTATCAAAAAAATTGACACTAATCGATGTACTTGCAACATAACCACCTCCCTTGCATTTTAGAAGAATTAACACAACAGTACAGGTTAATGATTCTTAAAGCTCCATTTGCGTAGTGAAAAGTACGCAAATTTGCGAGCATTGATGCACATGAAACGCATTGTTTTATTATTAATTGGAGTTGGGCTATATGCGCATCGGATCTCTGCCAGTACATATGATCCTCTCGATGATAGCCTTGCTCGCTCAGATAGCTTTTATATTCGGCAAGTGTTCATAGATTGCAATAAACGCACCTTAGATCGCATTATTCTGCGCGAACTTGCCTACAAACCAGGTGATAAAATTGCCAAAGAAAATATTCACACTACTTTGCAAAAAGAAGCTAGCAAAGTTTTCAATACTAACTTATTTGTGTTGGTAGAAGTTTTTCATTTTCCAGTATCAGGTGATACGATAGACCTCATTGTAGCAGTAACAGAAAAGTGGTATTTATATCCCATTCCCTACGTAGAACTTGCTGATCGCAATTTTAACGAGTGGTGGAAGCAGCGCGGCAGAGATTTAGACCGCCTCATCTATGGCATTAAACTTTCCCAGCAAAATGTAAGAGGTAGAAATGAGCATTTGAAGTGCACTTTCCAGCTAGGCTTTACGCGCAAACTTGAACTTGAGTACAACATTCCTTACATCGACAAAAGACAAACGACAGGAGTAAATTTTCGCTTTTTTTATGATAATAACAAAAATTTAGCTTATGCAACAGTAGAAAATAAGTTGATGTTTTTGCGCGCTGATGAAATTTTGCGAAGCCGTTTTACTGCAGATTTTAGCATTTTTAAGCGAAGTCAGTTTTATAATACGCATTTTTTTGAGTTGCGATACCACCGCCAACATATTGCCGATACGATTGTTAAACTTAATCCAAATTACTTTTCAAACGGAAGAACTAGACAACACTATTTTGAGATAGGCTACATTTTTAACCGCGATTTGCGCGACATGGCAAATTATCCTCTCAAAGGACATTACTTGCAAATTACAGCTTTGCAAAAAGGAATTAGTGCAGCAGATGACTTAAATTTATTTGACTTTAAGATTATTTACGCTCGTTTTTTGAAGTTAGCTCACACATTGTATTTTTCCACTAGCTGGCGCGGGCAAGTCATTTTTCCACAGCGAGTGCCTTTTTCTCAGTTGCGTGGATTCGGCTACAGCGATAGTTTTGTGCGCGGATACGATCTTTACGTAATAGATGGACCTCGTTATGGCATATGGAAAAATACTCTGCGATGGCGCCTCTTTGCTAGCGACTATTTTCTGAAAGATTTGATTCCTCTTGAACAATTTCGTTCCATTCCCATTGCTATTTACTTAAAAACTTATGCTGATGTAGGTTACGTAAACAATCCTTTCGTAACAGAGGCTAATCAAAGACTTACTAATCGATGGTTGGCAGGTACAGGAGTAGGATTGGACCTAGTCCTGTATAATTCTGCTGTACTTCGCTTTGAATATTCGCTTAATGGCGAAGGAGATAGAGGCTTCTTTTTTAACCTAATGGCAGATTTTTAAAAATTCTTGCATGGCGTGCAATGGGAATAGGCATTTATCAATGCAGTAAAGTTAAGTTTGTATTCGGCTTAATAAAATTTTGCCGAGCGCAAAGCGAACTTGAAATGCTCAAAACCAACTTTAAAACAAGCAGATGTGCCTCTTATTTGTAGTTTTTTTTGCTTGCTAAAGAGTGGTTTTTCACTTTCCAGACTTGTGCAGGTTGATCATTTTTAGCGGCAATGACTAGTAAGTCTCCATTTTTTTGCTGTATGCCACGCAAATGGCGTACTTGTCCTTTCATATTCATGCCACTTTCTGTAGCCTCTACAGGAATAAAGTTGCCTTTGCCGTCGCCCTTCAAGAGCAAGCCGTAAAGAGCATCATAGCGCACTACTTCAGGGAGGACGTCATAAAAGTTGCCAGCAAGCAGCAAATCTAATTTACCATCGCCAGTGAAATCCATAGGTAAAATAGCCGTCACAGGAGAAACTTGTGCTTGCCATGCCAAAGGAACAAACTGCCAGCCTGCTGCTCCATGATTGACAAAAATGCCGCTTTGCTGTTGAGTAGCTGTCTTTAAAATAGTGCCTTCCATTTGGGTAGGGTCAAAAATTTGGTCAATAGTTTTGGCAGCATAGTCAGTGAATTTGAGGTATTTTTTCTTGATCATTGGCACTTGGGCTTGCAAATCGCCTTTGAGGAGCATAGGATAATTCTTGCCATCTTCAGCAGGACAGGAAATAATTTGCTCAATTTCCCCATTTCGGTCAAAGTCATTAACGTGCAATTGAGCAGGGTGATTTTCATCGATGCGCAGACGAGAATTGAGTCCTAAGTTGCCTGCTATTAGATCAATATCCCCGTCGCTATCTACGTCAAGGGGAACTACTGTGTTCCAAAAACCACTGGCAGCAATGCGAGCAAAATTTTCGTCTGGCTTAAAGGAACGCCCTTGCTGGTTGAGGTAAATGATGGGCGCGTTCCATTCACCAAATAAAATGAGGTCTTGATATCCATCGTTGTTGGTATCCGCCCAGGCTGCGTCCGTGAGCATGCCAATTTTTTCCACGTCGGGCAAATAGCGCTTGGTATAATTCTTAAAGCTAGCCGTCCCATCGTTAATTAGCAAGTTGTGGAGTGGATTAAGTCCATATTTAGTAGGGATAAGCCGATTAGCGACGAACAAATCCGTGTCGCCATCTTTGTCAAAGTCGGCGGCCGCTACAGCAGCTCCGCTATCATAAAGTTTTGGGAGGCGATCATCTTTGGTAAAGTTGCCTTTTCCATCGTTGAGATAGAGTAAGTCCTGTAACAGGGGATCTTCTGGATTGAATTCATTGCTTCCCGTAACTACAAATAAATCTAAATCCTTATCTCCATCAGCATCGAAGAAAATAGCATCTACTGCTTCGGTATCTTTGTCATTTTCGAAAGCTGCTACAGGCTTATACTTAAACGTACCGTTGGGTTGTTGGAGCCATAGCTGGGAGGCATGCCCTGCTGCACTACCGAAAAAGATATCTTCTAGTCCGTCGTTATTTACATCTCCAGTAGCAAGCGCAGGACCTTGGGTAGAGTACTTTTGTTTTAAAAGTGCATCGCGTTTAAAGTCTACGAACGGGCTTTCTTGGTGAATGTAATTAAGTCCTGTAGCGGAGGTAACGTCTGCGAAATAATAATCTTTTTTGATGTTTTCAGGTTGCCAAGTCAGATTAGCATTTGCGTAATGAAGTGTAATAGTTTGGTTAGCCTCTATTTTGCCCAGTTTTTGCATGCGGTCATCGGTCCAAATAACTAGGAGAGAATCTATGTGGGTATTTTTTTCTAGTCCGAAAACAAGGTCCCAATCCACTGAAGATTGAAACCCACGGTTAGGCATTTGCTGAAGCCATTGTACAGTGCCACTGTGAAAAACTGCTACTTTTGCTCCTATGCCGCTGGGGTTTGTTTTTGTGCCTTTTAGTTTGATTTTCAAGTAGTGATGTCCAAGTAGTTCTCTAGCATTATTGCGAAACACACTTGCGGGCATGTTTACATTGTTAACTACCAAGTCTAAATCGCCGTCATTGTCTAAATCGCCGTAGGCGGCGCCGTTGGAAAAGCTTGGCAAACCCAATCCCCATTCTTTTGCCTTGTTGACAAAAGTCATATTGCCCATGTTCTTAAAAGCATAATTGCTAATGGGCACGGTTTGCATGAGCTTAAGGTATTCATCGATGCTGAAATTCCCTGTTTGAACGCGTCTTAAATTTTCTTCACTGGCTAAGAAATTGACAAAATCTTGGTCGGTTAGGTTTTTATAAATGCCATTAGCAACAAAAATATCTTTTAGTCCATCGTTGTCCATGTCGAAAATAAGAGCTCCCCAGCTCCAGTCGGTGGCGTGCGTTTGAGCAAGCCGCGCTATTTCACTAAAGGTGCCATTGCCATTGTTAATTTGAAGCGTGTTTTGAGTGTACTGATAGTAAAAATCGCGACTAAGTTTAAGGTTGAATAGGTCGTATCCTTCGAAAGTAGTAGTAGTTTTTAGGCGATAATCATCCCAGGGAAGCATATCAGTTACAAAAATGTCTTGCCATCCATCGTTGTTGATATCGGCAATGTCTGCACCCATAGAAGAAAGGCTTTCATATCGCAGGTAGTCTTTGGACAATTCAGCAAAAGTGCCGTTGCGCTGGTTAATATAGAGGTAGTCGCGCTCGTAGAAGTCGTTGGAAATGTAGATGTCTGGCCAATTGTCATTGTTTACGTCCCCGATGGTAATGCCTAATCCAAATCCAATGAGACTGCCATAAATGCCAGCTTGCTCACTTACGTCGGTAAATTTGCCATTGTCATTGCGAAAAAGTTTGTCGCCGCCTTGAGGGTCTCGTTGTTGGCGCAGGTTGGCATAGCCCAATCGCCCGATGGGCGTAAAACTGTTGTTAAGCAGGTATAGGTCTAGGTCACCATCGCGATCGTAGTCGAAAAATGCGGCATGGGTACCATAACCGCGGTCGTTTAGTCCATACTCGGCAGCCCGTTCGGTGAAAGTCAAATCGCCGTTGTTGATATAGAGCTCATTGGCTTTGTCATCTCCTTTTTTATTGCCACTATTGCAAACGTAAATGTCCATCCAACCATCAGCATTGACATCGGCGAAGGTAACACCCGTACTCCAGGCGCGTTTACCAGCTACGCCAGCTTTTTGGGTAATGTCTTCAAATTTAAAATCGCCTTTATTGAGGAATAATTTGCAATCGTTCTGATTAGAGGTGAGAAAAATATCTGGCAGCCCATCGTTATTGATATCTCCAATAGCCACGCCACCTCCGTTGTAGAAATTGCGATAATTGAAAATGTTGAAGTCCTTTTCTGGGGTAACGGTATTAGTGAAGTAAATACCCGTTTGTTCTGGAGGCAGTGCAGTAAACAAGGTTGGCATTTGAGGTTGATCGCTGGTTTTTTGGCAAGCCAATAGAGCAATTCCTGTTGATAAAGCGATGTAGTAGCCTTTCATGTGCATTTTAATTAATAAACTGGAATAGAAATTAGTCAAAAAACTTTATCAGATGATAACGCGCCGCAAGAGCTAGCTAATTTGCTTTTGAAGGTGGTAAGGCGATGCCCTTCGGCAGCGTTTATCCATTTTTGTTGAACAAATCCAAAATAAAGTGCGGCTAACAGTATAATCAACTCTGCTGCCACCGTTGCCAAAGTACTAAAAAAACAAAGTACACGTAACGAATACCAAGCAACCAGAGGAAATTTGCTCAATACGGCAATGCAGCAGAGGCAAAAAGAAATAGGGATAGCTCACCATTGAACTTTAGAGATGAGTATGGGTGCTGTTTGGTCGGCAGGGTGCCATTTCTATTTTTGCACAAAGTAGCCTTTTCATATGCTGCAACCAAAGTAAACCGCTTATAAGGCTAAATGGAATTCATATCTTGTTGCTGACTAACTAAATAGGCTTAGAAAGTTCACTTGTTAGCAGGTTTTGGTCTACGAGTATGTCTTTAGGTTCGATTGGCTAGCCAACGGCGGTTGTTATTTGCCCCGCCGTTATTGTTGCATTTAGTTCGATATTTTTGGGTCTTACGGAAATTTAGGAAACTTACTGAAATCTGGTTTGCGTTTTTCCATGAAAGCATTCTTGCCTTCTTTGGCTTCATCGGTAAGGTAATAAAGCAAGGTGGCGTTACCTGCTAGTTCTTGGATACCTGCTTGCCCGTCTAATTCAGCATTGAAGGCTGATTTGAGCATGCGAATAGCAATAGGTGATTTCTCTAAAATTTTATTGCACCATGCAATAGTTTCTTCCTCCAATTTTTCAAGGGGTACTACTTTATTGACCAAACCCATTTGCAAGGCTTCTTGTGCGTCGTATTGCTCACATAGGTACCAAATTTCACGTGCTTTTTTCTGTCCCACGATGCGAGCAAGATAGCTAGCTCCAAATCCTCCGTCAAAGCTACCTACTTTAGGACCTGTTTGCCCAAAGCGAGCATTATCTGCAGCAATAGTTAAGTCACAAACTACATGTAGCACGTGTCCGCCTCCAATAGCCCAACCTGCCACCATTGCAATAACGGGCTTAGGAATGCTGCGAATAAGTTTTTGCAAGTCTAGTACGTTTAAACGGGGTACCCCATCTTCCCCTACATAGCCTCCATGGCCGCGCACGCTTTGGTCGCCACCGCTGCAAAAGGCTTTGCCTCCTTCTCCAGTGAGAATAATCACGCCGATGCGGTTATCATAGCGGCAGTGGGTCATGGCATCTATCATTTCATCTACTGTAAGGGGAGTAAAGGCATTGTGCACATGCGGGCGATTGATGCTAATTTTAGCAATGCCGTTGTAATAGCTAAACAAAATTTCCTTATACTGTTTAATAGGTTCCCATTGAACTTGTGCCATAGCCAGAGGAGTTTTAGGTCTGTTGCAAAATTGTCGTTTGCCGAAGAAATTAACCAGCCTGAAAAGGAGCATGTTTTTCTTTTTTTGCAAAATTTTATTGATAGTTTTGCAGGTGTTTTTCGAGGAACGCCTATGTTTTTGCCTATTTCTTCACCGCATTCGACAAGGGCAATCTTTCAGCAAACCTTCATGCCCTGAAAGGGGCATGCAGCAGATATATCCATAAGGCATATTCCGCTTTTCTCTTAGACCAGTTTTGCATCGACGTCTTGGTTTAAAACTTTTCCCATCTTTATTATGAAAGTGCTCAAATTTGGCGGCTCTTCGGTGCAGGATGCCGAACGAATCCGCAACGTGGTAAGCATTGTCAAAAATGATCCAGAAGCAAAAGTAGTGGTATGCTCGGCATTAGGTGGCATTACTGACCAACTAATTGCTACGGCAAAAGCAGCGGCTGAAAATGACCACTCGTATAAGTCGCTTTTTGCCCATATTGAGCAACGCCACATTAATTGCGTAAAAGAACTCATAGACGTACGTCATCAAAGTGCTACTCTTGCCAAAGTAAAGTATATTCTCAATGAGCTGGAGGAATTACTCAACAGCATTTTTTTGCTCAACGAAATGAGCATCCGTGCTTTGGATTACGTTATGAGCTTTGGTGAGAGACTTTCTTGCATCATTATCACTGAAGCTCTGCGCGAACACGGTTTACAGGCTACTTATTTAGACGCTACTCAAGTTATTAAAACTGATGGACGGTATGGATGTGCCAATGTCAATTTTGAAGTTACCAACCCGCTTATTAGAGAGTACGTAGCAAAAACTCCTGGAATTATTGTAGCTACTGGATTTATTGCCAGCGCGCCTAATGGTGATACAGTAACTTTAGGTCGTGGAGGGTCGGACTATACCTGCTCCATTTTTGCCGCTGCTTTAAAAGCATCGGTGGCAGAGATTTGGACAGATGTAGATGGAGTAATGACCTGTGACCCGCGCAAGGTTCCTCAAGCTATTCCTATTCCGGCGCTAACTTATGAGGAGGCGATGGAAATGTCGCATTTTGGGGCAAAAGTCATTTACCCTCCTACAATGGTGCCTGCTATGCGTGCAGGAGTGCCTATTGTAATTCGCAATACATTCAATCCAGCTTTTGCGGGCACTGTTATCAGTAGCGAGGTTCCAGCCACAGGCCGGCCTATCAAAGGAATTACCTCTATTAGCCAAATTGCTTTGCTGCGCGTACAAGGCAGCGGCATGGTAGGAGTAGCAGGTATTTCAGCGCGTTTATTCGGCGCATTAGCAACAGGCAATATTAGCGTTATCCTCATTACACAGGCTTCTTCAGAACACTCTATTTGTTTTGCCGTCAAACCTGAGGAGGCGCTCTCGGCTAAGCAGCGCATCGAAAAAGAATTCGCCAGTGAAATAGCGCGCGGATTGTTAGAAGAAGTAATTGTAGAAACTGATCTTTCTATCATTGCCATTGTGGGGAAAGATATGCGCCGAACAAGTGGAGTAGCGGGACGCATGTTTCAAGCCTTAGGACACAATGGCATCAACGTAGTAGCTATCGCGCAAGGCTCTTCCGAGCTGAATATTTCTGCTGTTGTAAGCAAAACGGATGAAATAAAGGCACTTAGAGCCCTTCATCAAGCATTTTTTGAGTCGGATACCAAAACACTCAACGTGTTTATGGCAGGAACAGGGCTGATAGGCAGCACGCTATTGCGACAAATTCAAGAGCAAAGGGCTTACCTGCGGCAAGAGTATAATATTGACTTTCGCATCGTGGGGCTTGCCAATAGCCGCAAAATGCTTATTAATGAAAACGGCATTCCTCTTGACAAGTGGCGAGAAGAACTAGAAAGCCGTGGCCAACCTTCTGACATAGAGCAGTTTGTAGAGCAAATGAACTTAGTTAATCTAGCCAATTCGGTATTTGTAGACAACACTGCCAGTGCTGCAGTAGCTAACGTGTATGATAAGGTGTTGCAAGCGAGCATTTCTATTGTCACTCCCAACAAAATTGCCAATTCGAGTAGTTATGCGCAGTATGCCCGCAACCGTCAGTTAGCAAAACGGCATGGCGTTATGATGCTTTACGAAACCAATGTAGGAGCGGGCTTGCCTGTCATCAGCACTTTACGTGATTTAATTAACAGTGGAGATAAAATTATACGCATAGAAGCAGTGCTTTCTGGCACGTTGTCCTACATTTTCAATACGTTTGATGGATCAATTTCCTTTAGCCAAGTAGTCAAACAAGCCAAAGCTAAGGGTTACACCGAGCCAGACCCTCGCCAGGATTTGAGTTGCAAAGACGTAGGACGCAAAATTCTCATCCTGGCGCGCGAGTGCGGCTATGCCATGGAATTTGAAGACATTACTATTGACAATTTTTTACCTGAACCCTGCATGAAAGCCGCTACAGTAGAAGAATTTTTTAACATACTGCCAAACTATGACGATTATTTTGAACAACTCCGCCGCCAAGCTGCTGATAAAAATGAAAAATTGCGTGTGATTGCCCGCTTTGAAGATGGAAAAGCTACCATTTCTTTGCAATCAGTAGGTCCAGAACATCCCTTTGCTTCCCTTTCCGGAGCTGATAACATTATCGCTTTTACCACTATGCGATATCCTACTCTTCCCATGGTAGTGAAAGGTTCAGGAGCTGGCGCAGAGGTAACTGCTGCAGGGGTTTTTGCCGACCTTATTCGAATCGCTAATTACTTGTAAAATTTTTCTTCCCGTCGCATATGTATTTTGCAGCGGCGGGAAGTTTTTCTCCTATCTCCACCTATGAAATACAATGTCGCCAATAATTTGCGGCTGGCGGTAGGACATTTGCCCGAACTCTTCTCTATGCAAACGGCAAACAGCACGGGCACTCACTGGATTTTCTGCCTCTAAACGGGTTGTGAGCAACTCAGCAGGAATGAGGGTAAATTCTTTGGCAAAAAACGAGGCAAAATCAGGCATGTTTACATACTTGCCATTGGACACAAAGCCTATGTAGGGATAAAAAATATTGCACAAAACAATAATTTCTTCTACTTCTTTGTAAAATATTGCCGCATCGTGATTGCCTCCAAAGCCTTGGCTTGCTCTGGCAAACAACTGCAAAGAAACCGAAGGCAGTTCCACAGGAATTTCCTGACAAATGGTTTCAAAACGCAGCAAATGTCTTTTTTCCTGTAACAGTTCTTGCGGTGCATATCCCGTAATACCCGGCGGAAAAATGATTTCCATGACTGGTTTTGCTCCTTGTTAATTAGGCTTGCCGTGAGCTTGTTAAACACTATTTACCCCACTATTAAACTTTTGTTGCAATCTAGCAATGCCCCAAAAGAGGATCGATTTTTTCACAAAATTGCGTCAAATGCAAATAACCTTCCGAAGTCCGTTGCGTTATTTAAAAAAAATGCTCGTCATGCATACATTTTCCGTTGGGCAGCGCCACTCCATGCTTAACCAAATTGCTACCAACTCTTTTGAACTAATTGTAATTGGGGGTGGTATTACAGGAGCAGGAATTGCACTGGATGCAGCTTCCAGAGGCATCAGCACTTTACTGGTAGAAAAAAACGACTTTGCCAGTGGTACTAGTAGCCGCTCTACAAAACTGATTCACGGCGGTTTGCGCTATCTTAAGCAAATGGAAGTAGGGCTTGTAATGGAAACAGGCAGAGAAAGAGAAGTATTGCATCGCAATGCACCTCACTTGGTCATTCCTGAAAAAATATTACTGCCCCTTACTACTAACGGCACTTATGGACCTTGGACAACCTCTGTTGGACTTTGGATATATGACAAACTAGCGGGGGTCAAGGAAGCAGAGCAACGCATTATGCTGGATAAAGAGCAAACAGCTCAACAAGAGCCCCTACTACGCACTGATATTTTAGAAGGCGGAGGACTGTATGTAGAATATCGCACTGACGATGCCCGCCTGACTATCGAGGTCCTCAAACAAGCAGTTGCTCATGGAGCGCTATGCCTTAATTACATCAAAGCAGAGGGATTTACTTATGGAGAAAATGGAAAAATCAACGGAGTAGAGCTTGTTGACCAGCTTAATGGAAGACGCTTAGTTGCTCGGACTGAGGTAGTGGTCAATGCTGCAGGTCCTTGGGTAGATGAGATTCGCGCAAAAGACTATACTAAACCCAATACCACTAAGCGGTTGCACTTGACCAAAGGCGTGCATATTGTAGTGCCTTACTACCGCATGCCTCTGCGACAGGCTGTTTATTTTGATGTTCCTGATGGACGCATGATGTTTGCCATCCCTCGCGGGAACGTGGTCTATATAGGCACTACGGATACTTCTTATTACGACTCCCCTGATACGCCGCAGGTTACTCAAGAAGACGTGGATTATATTCTCTCTTCTGTTAATTTCATGTTTCCCAGTGTGCAACTTACGCCGAAAGACATTATTTCCTCATGGGCAGGTCTGCGACCTTTAATTCACGAAGAAGGGAAATCTCCTTCAGAACTTTCGCGCAAAGATGAAATTTTCGTCTCAGAAGGAGGGCTCATTTCCATTGCTGGTGGCAAGCTGACGGGTTACCGCAAAATGGCAGCCCGCGTTTGCGATCGCGTGGCGAAATGGCTGTACGCAAATGGAGGAAAAATAACTCTTCCTTGTACTACGGAAAAAATTAGCCTCTGCAACAATGCTTTTCCTTCTAGAGAAGCAGTAGAGCAATACGTCGCTCACATCGCTCACCAAATTGCCCCTTGCGGATTGGATAAGTTCTATGCTCAGTTTTTAGTGTTCAACTTTGGAGCAGCTAGTGAAAAAATCGTAACCACCTTTGAAAGCCTTCTCCCTCAATGGGAACAACCTACTATAGCTATGGCAATTGCTGAGCTAGACTATTGCTATCGGCATGAAATGGTTGTTACTCTAAGCGATTTTCTCATTAGACGCACTGGTAGATTGTATTTTCACCGCTGTACAGTAGAACCCCTCATTGAGCCTCTTGCAAAACAACTAGGGCAATGGCAGGGGCGTTCTTCTTCTACAGTTCAAAAATGGATAGCGGATTTCCTAAAAGCCTATCACATGGCTGTAGAGTTTATGCCTTCTTCTGTAATGGTAGCTTAGCACAAAACCTATTCTGATAGTATTTTCTTAGCCTTGTAGCGTGTCATCAACGTGGCAAAAGCTACTACCGAAATTGAGCTAAGAGGCATCAAAATCGCTGCAATGACTGGAGAGAGGTTACCACGAACGGCGAAACTCACTCCCACCAGATTGTAAATCAATGAAAGGGCAAAACATGCTTTGACTACCCCTACTGCTTTTTTGGCAAATTGTAAAAAGTAGGGCAACTTGCCAAAGGATTGAGCGTCTAAAATGCCATCAGAAGCAGGAGAGAAAGCAAGTACATCTTCTGCAAGAGCTACTCCTACATCTGCTTGGCGCAGGGCTCCAGCATCGTTTAATCCATCTCCTAGCATCATAGAATAGCTACCCGCCTCTTGCAAGGATTTGATAAAATGTAATTTGTCGTGGGGGCTCTGCCTAAATAGCATCGGAATACCATTAGGAACGCGCGCAAAGATTTTCTCCAATCGAGCCCGCTCTTGCTCTTGGTCTCCAGAAAGAACAGCTATTCGGTAGTTGGAAGCCAAAACTGCCATTACATCGGCTAAGTCTTCGCGGAAAGGATGATGCACTATAAAATAACCGCGCACTTGATGATTAATACTTACGTATACGTTGCCTTTACTGGAATTAGATAACTCTTGCCCCATAAAAGAAGCCGAGCCAAGCCGTATATACGCGTTTCCTACATACCCTTCGATGCCCTTTCCTGGATGCTCTTGCACGTGATTAAGCAGCAATGAAGTAGGCTTGTTCAGATAATTAGCAATTGCTTTGCTAAGAGGATGGATGGACTGGCTTGCTAGACAAGCAATTTGCATTTGTTCTTCCTCTGAAAGCAGAGTGCCTTGCCATTTTACTTCAGCTTGTTGGGTGTTGGTCAAAGTGCCTGTTTTGTCGAAAACAATTGTATCAATGCGAGCAAGATGTTCTACCACTTGCGCATTTTTCAAATAAAAGCGGTGCCTGCCGAAGTAACGAAGCGCAGTGCCTAAGGCATAAGGTGCTGCCAAAGCAATTGCACAAGGGCAAGCAATGATGAGCACTGAAGTAAAAGCATGCAACGCTTTAGAAATATCCTGTGGCAACCAGTACAGGGCAGCCCCTAAGGCTATTAAAAGTACATTTCTTGTAAAAATTTTGCTGAACTGATCAGTAATTTGCTGAAGTGGCGTGCGATGGTGTTTAGCAAAAATTTCGTTGTTCCACAGTTGAGTTAAGTAACTTTGCGAGAAGTCCTTGACAACTTCTAGTTCGATAACACCACCTATTTGCCTTCCACCGGCGTAAATCAGCTCGTTTTCTTGCTTGACTACTGGTGCTGACTCTCCTGTTACAAAACTGTAGTCAATTAGCCCTTGTCCTTTTTTCAAAATAGCATCTGCAGGAATAAGTTCTTGATGGCGAACTACAATAGTATCTCCTTTTTTCAGCTCTTCAACGGAGGCAAAGTACTCTCGCCCCTCTTTTTTGAGCAGCACTGAAATGGGGAAGTACGATTTATAGTCGCGCTCAAAGGAAAGAGCTTGATAAGTTTTTTGTTGAAATAATCTACCAGTAAGCAAAAAAAACAACAGCCCGCCTAGCGAGTCCATGTATCCGGGGCCTGTTCTGGAAAGAATTTCCCATGTGCTCACTATAAATAAACTCATAATGCCCAATGTAATGGGCACCTCTATGTTTATTTGGCGTTGTTTAAGCGCATTCCAAGAGGAAATAAAGTAGTCTTGAGAGCAGTAAAAAAGCACGGGCAGGGCTAAGAGGATGTTTAAATAACCGAAAAATTGCCGAAAATTTTCTTCTACGTAGTCGCCGAAGGTGAGATACTCTGGCATGCTAATTAGCATCATGTTGCCAAAGGCAAAAAAGGCAACCCCTGCCTTATAAATCAAATGGCGGTCAATAGAAGGGTCTGACTTTTTGTAAGCATCTTCTAAAGTAATCAAAGGAGCGTAGTGGAGTTGGGCGAGTAATTCAGCGATTTTCCGCAAAGAGGTGTGTTGGCGATTGTAAGTAATGGCTACTTCTCTTTTCATAAAATGAACTCGCGAATGCAAAATGCCTGCATCAATCCGATGAAGATTTTCCAACAGCCATATGCAAGAAGTGCAATGAATGGCGGGAATAAATAACCTGACTTTAGCTATTGAGCCTTCGGCAAAATCCAGCAATTGCTGGGCTACTTGCGGATTGTCCAAGAAATCGTATATCTGTTTTTGTGTATTTCTTTTGCTGCCTGCTCCAGGAGAAGAAGCCATGCGGTAGTAGTGGCACATTTCCTTATCGCGCAGGAGCTCATAAACTGTAGCACAACCTTGGCAGCAAAAAGAATGGTCATCTATTTGAATAGGAGTAGGAGGGCATGTTTCACCGCAATGGAAACAAGCTTGCTTTTGTTGGGTTTGAACTGTCATGTAACAAATTGCTGATTCTGCAAGCTAAGTTCTGCCCTGATTGTTCAATAAACAATGATGTAAATCACTGTTAGGTGAAAAAAAATTCCCATATTCGCCCCAAACCTGTTTATTATGATTCACGCACGTCCTGAAAGAGCTTTGTACAGTCATTGGCAGCATCCCTACACACCTGCCCCTGCATACAAAAAACGCGTAGCTTATTTTTCTATGGAGTTTGCCGTTGAGCAATGTTTAAAAACTTACGCTGGCGGGCTGGGATTTTTAGCAGGTTCACACATGCGAAGCGCTTATGAATTGCGTCAGAACATGATTGGTATCGGCATTCTTTGGAAGCGCGGTTATTACGACCAAGTCCGCTACGAAAATGGACACATGAAAGTAATGTATAGTGAAAAATATTACAACTTCTTGGAAGACACGGGCATAAAAGTAGGACTGAAAATCACTAATGCTCACGTATATGTTAAAGCCTACTGCCTGCGTCCAGAAACATTTGGCACGGTGCCTATTTATTTTCTCAGCACTGACATTCCTGAAAATGACCATCTCTCTAGAACCATTACTGAACGGCTGTACGACAATAACGAGCTAACGCGAGTGGCACAAAGCATGGTCCTGGGCATTGGAGGAGCAAAAGTAGTAGAAGCACTAGGAGGAGCAGATGTATATCACATGAATGAAGGACATGCTCTGCCACTGGCTTACTATCTCTATAAACAGCATCATCACAAGGTAGAGGAGGTGCGCAAACGATTAGTTTTCACCACACATACCCCAGAAAAAGCAGGCAATGAGACCCACGACCTCGAGCTGATGAAAGTGATGAACTTTTTCAGTGGCATAGATCCAGAAGAAGCCATGTACATAAGCGGACAGGCAGGCAGTCGCGTACTGGATTACACCCTTGCCGCACTCCATTTAGCAGGTAAAGCAAACGCTGTTTCCAAAATGCATGGCATAGTGAGCAACCAAATGTGGGGGGGGCATCCTAACATTTGCCCAATTATTTCTATCACCAATTCCCAAAACAAGCGCTATTGGGCTGACCCACAACTGCAAAAAGCACTTGAAGCCGATGATGACCGAGCTTTAATAGCTCGCAAAAAGGAGATGAAAAAAGAGCTTTTTTACTTTGTAGCAGACCAAACAGGCAATTTGTTTTCACCTGATATTCTAACCATTGTATGGGCACGGCGATTCGTGGCTTACAAACGCGCTGACCTTATTGTGCGCGACTTAGGTCATTTTGAACGCCTCCTGCGAGATGAAAAATATCCCATCCAAATGATTTGGGCAGGCAAACCTTACCCAGAAGACCAATCAGGAATTAATGTTTTTAACTACTTGGTGGACCTATCGCGCAGTTTGCCTAATTGTGCCGTATTGACAGGTTACGAACTTCATCTTTCTCGTTTGTTAAAAAATGGTGCTGATTTATGGCTAAATACTCCGCGCCGTACTCGTGAGGCTTCTGGTACCAGTGGCATGACCGCTGCTATGAACGGAGCTATTAATTTTTCTATCTCGGATGGTTGGATACCAGAGTTTGCCATAGATGGTATCAATGCTTTTGTCATTCCTCCTGCTGACCTGAACGCTACTATTCCAGAGCAAGATATTGTCGATCACGATAACATGATGCAAATCCTTTCGCAACAAATTATTCCCCTTTATTACAACCATCCTGAGAAATGGTTGCGCATCATGAAACAGAGCATGCGAGATGTAACCCCGCAGTTTGACTCCAATCGCATGGCAGATGAGTATTATCGGCTCATGTATAATGCTATCGGGCATGATTGACCCTAGAGTATAGCACTTATTTCACCTGCAAGCTATGTAATTTTCTTTTCCTTAGAAGAAATACTTGCAACAGCCCTTGCCAGTAAGGGAGGCAAGGGATGCTCATTGCGCATTTTCTGCTGCAATTTTAGAAAACCCCCTATCAGGGCTTCAGGACGCGGAGGACAGCCTGGCACATATACATCCACTGGTACAATCCGATGGACGCCCTTAACTACGTGGTACCCATGTTGCCAGTAGGGTCCGCCGCAATTGGCACAACTGCCCATAGAGATGACATATCGAGGCTCTGCCATCTGGTCGTATAGTCGGCGCAAGCGGTCTGCCATTTTAAAAGTAACTGTACCGGCAACAATCATCACGTCGGCTTGTCTAGGTGAAGCTCTGGGAATAATTCCCAAGCGGTCAAGGTCGTAGCCTGAGGCATGAGCTCCCATCATTTCAATAGCGCAGCAAGCCAGTCCAAAGCTCAAGGGCCATAAGGAGGAAAGTCGTGCCCAATTGAGCAGGTCATCCAATTTTGCAAGAATAATCCCGCCCTGCCCTGTTTTATCTTTCATTGTGTCCATAGGTTAATATTCTTGTAGCCTACCTTTGCATCAATAAACCAACGACTTTTTCAATTAGTTTGCTGATAAAAGCCTTCTGTTATGATTCATACTACCGTCGGCGTTATAGGGCATGTAAGTGTTTGCACTGCTTTTGTAGCTTCTCTTCTTGCTGCTTATGGATATATACAAAGTCAGCACAGAACGGCAGTAGAGCGCCAAAGTTGGATGGTGTTTGCTCGCCGAGCTTTTTATTTGCACAGTGCGGCAGTGCTAAGCGTGATCATCAGCCTGTTTTACATCATTTACAACCATTACTACGAATATCACTACGCTTGGGACCACTCTTCTAACAACTTGCCAGTGCATTTTATGATTTCCTGTTTTTGGGAAGGGCAAGAAGGCAGTTTTTTACTTTGGATATTTTGGCATGTGTTAATAGGTTTAGTGCTGATGCACACTGCTAAAACGTGGGAAGCCGATGTAATGACGGTATTTGCACTTGTGCAGGCTTTTCTTGTGTCGATGATTTTGGGGGTAGTGCTAGTAGGAGAGTGGAAGATAGGTAGCTCTCCTTTCATGTTGCTTAGGGAAGCTCGTCCTAATGACCCTATTTTTCAAATCAATCCGAATTTTGTGCCCAGCGACGGAAGCGGACTCAATCCCTTGTTGCAAAATTACTGGATGGTTATTCACCCGCCGACGCTCTTTCTGGGTTTTGCTGGAACGCTTGTGCCATTTGCCTATGCCATAGCTGCTTTGCGCACAGGGCGCTACAAAGAGTGGATTGCTCTTTCATTGCCATGGATGCATGCTACAGCACTTGTTTTAGGTCTAGGCATCATGATGGGCGCTTATTGGGCTTATGAAACGCTCAACTTTGGCGGCTATTGGAATTGGGATCCAGTAGAAAACGCTGTCTATGTGCCTTGGCTTTTGCTAGTAGCCTCTACTCATGTAATGATTGTTGTTCAGCGCAGCAATACAGCGCTAAAAACTGCTTTTGTTTTAGTTATTGCTACCTTCTTGAGCATTTTATATGCTACTTTCTTAACTCGCAGCGGCATCCTAGGCAATGCTTCGGTGCACTCTTTCACCGACTTAGGACTCTCAGGTCAACTGATGGTTTATTTGCTGGCATTTTTAGCTATCTCGGTATTTTATCTAGCGCGGGCATGGAAAAAAATTCCTACTTCCCAAGAGGAGATCTCTATCTATTCGCGTGAGTTTTGGATTTTCGTGGGTGCAACTACTTTGTGTTTAGCTGGTTTTCAAGTCATTGTGCCTACTTCTATTCCCGTTTACAATAAACTGTTGGAGTTGTTCGGCATCCAGTCCAATTTAGCACCTCCTGCCGATCAAGTAGCATTTTACACCAAATTTCAACTCTGGTTTGGGGTTGCTATTGCTTTACTTTCAGGCACGGGACAGTTTTTCTTTTGGAAAACGATCAATTCCAAAACAGTGGGGCAAGCCTTTACCCTGCCGCTTACTATTACCATGCTACTGGCAGCCGTAGTAATGGTAGGGGCAAAAATTAATAATTGGAAACACGTTATTTTACTCACAGCAGGGATTTATTCTATTGTAGCTAATGGATTTATTTTGTCAAAGCTAATAAAAGCCAGAACATGGCGCCTCTCTGCAGGTGCAGTAGCTCACATTGGTGTGGCGATGATGTTGCTGGGCATTTTAGCTTCGGCGGGATACTCTAAGGTCATCTCCCTCAATACAACGGGATTGCTCTACAACCGACAATTTAGCGAAGAAATGAACAAAAATCATCTACTGCTTTTTCTCCATCAGCCTCAGCGCATGAAGGACTACATACTCACTTACAAAGGAACGCGCTTGACCTCTCGAGACTTTCCCGGTTATATAGACCGAAATGCCTTGCAGCCTACAGGTACTCCTTGGCTCATGGTAGCAAAAGAAGACTTGACCTACAAAGGCAAAACTTACTTTACTAAAGGTGATACTATAAATGTGTATCACCAAAACACTTATTACGAAATTGAGTACAAAAAAGCCAATGGGAGAACCTTTACCCTTTATCCGCGCATTCAATTTAATGAACAGATGGGCAGCGGAGGTTTGGTGCCTAGTCCAGATATTAGCCGATGGATTGACCGAGATCTATACACTCACATTACCAATATTCCCGACCCAGAGCAAGAGCGCAAGTGGTCAAAACCAGAAAAATTTGTCCTTTCCGTGGGCGATACTTTCATTGTAAACGATTACGTTGCCATTTTTGACGATGTGCGTCGCGGTCAGCCCATAGACGATGAAGATATTAATGTATTTGCCCGAATTCGCATTTTAGACCGCAATCAATACTATGAAGCCAAGCCAGCCTATTTAATTAAAGGTCAAATGGTGCGAAAAATTCCTTATGTCAATATGGACATAGGAGTAAAATTGTTGATAGATGAGATTCGCCCTCAAGAAAATGCCTTCGTTATACAAGCCTCTACTACTCAAAAAGACTGGATCATTCTCAAAGCGATTGAAATGCCGCTAATTAATTTGCTTTGGACTGGCACTTTATTGGTTGCTATCGGATTTGGCATTGCCGCTTATAGGCGTTATAAAGACATAAACCGAAAAATGCGTGCTCCAAACCTTGCCCAAGAGCCATTGCAAAGCACCCAAAAGGCAGGATAGGCGAAAACCTGTTTTGTTGCAACAAAATGCTATTTTTGAAAACTAAAACTCCCGTTTCAGGTCAATGACTTCTGAAGAAAAGAAAGCACTTTTACTGCTCAAGGCAATTATCTTCCACTATCACGGCTTAGATGAGGGAGAGAGTTTAATATTAGAAGAAACAGCTAACTCGATTGATGCCAAAGAAGAACTGAAATGGGTCATGCGGTTTATTGAACAAGACTATTATGATGCATTTGACCGCGCACGCGTGTTTTTAAACGAAATCATGCAGAAAATTGACAAAACTAAGCGCTTGCAATATCTTAGTTCAGTATGGAGCGCCAATAATCGAAAAGGTTATATTAGTGAGATGGAAGCTATTGCCATGCTAAAACTGGCACAGGACTGGCAAGTAGAACGCGAATTGTTGGACATGATTCGCAATAAGTTAATTTAATTAGCCTATTTTTGCGCATCACTTTTTTCTCACCCCATGTTAGACCGCATCAATGAAATTTTAAAGCAAGTAGAGGCTTTTTCCATCACCAGTAAAGAAGAGCTTGAGCAGTTTCGCTTGAAATACATTGCAAAGAAAGGCATTATTACCTTGCTTTTTGAAGAGTTTAAATCCCTTCCACCTGAAGAAAAACGTCAATTGGGTCAGCCCTTAAATCAGCTCAAGGAAGTGGCAGTGAATAAACTCAAAGCCAAAACTACTGAGCTAGAAGCTGCAGCAACAACCCCTCTCCAAAAACCTATTGACTTAACTCTTCCAGTAGTGCCCCACGAGCTAGGGACTATTCATCCCCTTACCCAAGTGTGGGAGCAAATTGTAGAAATATTTAGCCGAATCGGTTTTAATCTAGAGGAAGGACCTGAGATAGAGACAGACTGGAACAATTTTACCGCCCTAAACTTTCCTGAGAACCATCCTGCCAGAGAAATGCAGGATACTTTTTTCATAGAGGGCAAGGAAATTTTATTGCGCACGCATACTTCTAATGTCCAAATTCGCCTCATGAATCGGCGGAAGCCTCCTATTAGGAGTATTATGCCAGGGCGAGTGTATCGCAATGAAACTATTTCTGCACGTGCTCACTGTATTTTTCACCAAGTAGAAGGGCTGTACGTGGATCGCAACGTAAGTTTTCTAGACTTGAAGCAAACTTTATATCATTTCGCTAAAGAACTCTTCGGAAAGGAGACACGCGTGCGTTTTCGTCCTTCCTATTTTCCCTTCACTGAACCTAGTGCAGAAATTGACATTTCTTGCGGACTAAACCAACCAACAGGATGCCAACTTTGTGGCGGCAGTAAAAACATTTGCAAAGGAACGGGTTGGGTAGAAATCGGCGGGGCAGGGATGGTGCATCCCAATGTACTGGCTAACTGCCATATCGACCCAGAAACTTACACAGGCTTTGCCTTTGGCATGGGCATAGAACGCATTGCCATGCTCAAGTACCACATTCGGGATTTGCGCCTGTTTACGGAAAATGATGTGCGCTTTTTAAGGCAATTTTAACTTACGCAATTAGAGTTTATTTGACCTTGCAAGGCTGTTTTCCCTAAGCCATTGGGCAATTTCTTGATAGGTGACAGAAAGAGTAATGCTACCCTCGATAGCACTCCATGGTTGATGTTGGCGAAAAAAACTAATTCCCATAGCGGTGAAATAATAATTGGCAAGCATTTCTTCTACACTAGCGTTGATATCAGCCGTTGAGGGGCGCAAGTGGGCATATCGCTGGCTTAGCTTGCGGCGAAGCAAATTGCGTAGAGCTTTATCCGCTCCAGGACGCAACTGATTAGCAAGAGTGAGTTCTTCGCCATTACGCAGATCCCATGAACGGAATGAAATCCGACTTTCAGCTTGTTTCCCGATGCGTTCATAAAGCAGGCGCACTGTGAAGAAATGGCGGTCGTTTTCTAAAATTTTGGTCTCATAAGTTTCTGATAGCCAAGTATATTCTGGAAAAGAAGCACTCACAAGCCGCACATTACTGCTTAGCTGTTTTTCTACCAATGCTGCTGCTGTGTAAGGGTCTTTGTAGTCTTTTATTTGAGCCAAGCTATGGAGTAGTTTTTGAGCCTCAGCTTTGTTGGCAAGCTCATAAGAGTAGGGATACTCAAGGTATAAATCAGCGCCTACCTGTCCATGTTGATGATTGCGGACTTGTTTGCGATACATGCTAATAATTTCCCAACGAATGCCTCCTTCATCGTAGCTTTCTTGCAAATGAAGAGCAAGTACCTCCCCTGACTCGCGATCCTTGAAATGCAACTTCAGCGATTGAGGAATGAAGCGAGAGCCCGAAGCAAAGACAAAAGAACTATCCAGTTTGCCGTAATAACTAAATCGCCGATGTTGTCCTGTTTGAGGGTCATTAAAGTATCCACTTACTGACTGACCGCTAACATACACATGCGCAACGATATCATAGCGGTTATTGAGTTTGCCCTTCATGCGCTTATAGACATTTGTAGTTTGAAAAAGCTCTCCTTTTTCATTAGTGGTTAAGTCGCGCAACATTACTTTAGGATCTATCTCGGCGATGAAGGCACGGCTATATCCGTACTTGCGGACAGTTTTTAGAAGCGCTTCTGCTGAGTCTTTCGATAAAAAAGCTCCTAGCCGCAATTTGATGAATCCATCCTCTTGCAGTTCATAGAGGGAGCCTAATTGTTTGAGTTCTGAAGTATTAGGTAGGGAATTGCGGTCTATGTAAGTACCTACTTGGATGGTATAAAGTACGTTTTTACCTGATGTGGCAAAAATGCTATCTGGCAATATGGTGCGTTTTTCTTCTAGCTGAAAAGTGAACGCATCGTGAAATCCTCTTTTTCGCACAATGCGCAAAATACTATCTGCTACTGTTCGCTGGGGATAATCCCCCAGGCGCAAGCGCGTTAGTCCATCGGCTCGGCGGTCAGTAAAGAGTTGTCCCAAATCCTTGAGAGATTGAAAGCTACTAAGGTCAGGAGTAGAGTTCTGAAAAGCCCCTAGTTGTATTGCAAAAATTCGCCTTTGCCCTTTTAGCGGAAGGGTAATGATCAGTAGCAAAGTAGTAGTACATATCATAGGAAGTACCTTCATGGCTCGAGGATGAAGTCCCTCCTAAAGATGCGAAAAGAGTTTCAAAGAGACTGGCAAAATGGATTAAAAATTTTGGCAATCAAGCCACTCAATAGCTGCTTAGTTTGAGAAATAAAAGCGAAGCCTTTTTAAACTTTGCAAATAGTAACCTACGGCAAGTTAAATCGGTATGCTCGTAGCATTTTGTGAAAAATATCAGTGTTGAGTTGTACTCCTGTAAAGGCTTCTGCTCCTGGTCCGTAGGCGAATACAGGCACCATCACAGCTGTATGGTCTTTAGTATTGAACTTGGCTTCTATGTTTCCTTGCGCTATGTCGCCATTGGTAATGGCAAGGCCTCCTGTTTCGTGGTCTGCTGTTACAATAACTAGCGTTTTTCCATCTTTGCGCGCAAAGTCGAGGGCAACGCCTACAGCTTTGTCAAAATCAATTGTTTCTTGGACTAAGTACTGAAGGTCGTTTTCATGTCCTGCCCAATCGATTTGCGAGCCCTCTACCATTAAAAAGAATCCTTTCTTGTTTTGCGAGAGAACATTCAGGGCAGTTTGTACACCTTTAGACAAAAAATTGCCGCGTCCACCAGAAACTTCAGCGGGATGTCCTTGCGCTACCAATGCTATTAACTTGCCTTTTTGGAATGAGCTAAGATCTGCAGTTGAATCTACTACTTGATAACCTTTTTGTTTGAGCTCTTCTACAAGGTTGCGTTGGTCTTTCCGTTGGGAAAAAAATTTGTATCCTCCACCGATGACTACATCGGGTTGTGTTTTGAGTAGGTCAGCAGCAATGTCTTCATCTTGTGCCCGCGAGCTTTGATGAGCGTAAAAAGTTGCTGGAGTGGCATGAGTGACAGCGCAAGAAACTACAATGCCAGTGGCAAGTCCATTTTTCTTTGCAATTTCTAAAATTGTGGTAAGAGGTTGCTTATTTACATCGACGCTAATGGCGCCGTTGTAGGTCCGTTGTCCAGTGGCAAGTGCGGTTCCTCCTGCTCCAGAATCTGTAATATAGTGGCTAGCGGATTGAGTAAGCGAAAAGCCTGTCACGGGGAAGGTCATCATGTGAAGTTGACCTTTTTGAGCGGTGTAGGCAGCAAATACATGAGCAGTGCCCATACCGTCGCCGATCATTAAGATGATATTTTTTGCTCGTGGAAAACGAGAAAGATGGCGTTTTTGGGCAAAAGATAAGTTGCCAATTAACAGGAAGCCCAGTAGTATCCACCACCCGATGAATAAATAATTGTTTCTCATGAGAATTTAATTTTTACGGCGGCAAAGTTAGGGCAAGTTGTTCAAGGCAGTTGTTTTTAGTACAGTCAGAAGCTACTTTTGCTTGAAATTTTACATGAAAGTAACCAAACGTTTTTTCGATGGCAGGCAAAATCACTTTTAGCATCATTAAGCCCGATGCGTATCAGGCAGGACATGTAGGAGCTATTATCAAAATGATTGAAGAGGCGGGTTTTCGAATCGTAGCAGCTAAACTGACTCGTTTGACACCAGAACGCGCAGGGCAATTTTACGCCGTTCACAAAGAACGACCTTTTTACCGCGACCTTTGCAATTACATGTCTTCAGGTCCTATTTTAGCGATGATTTTAGAAAAAGAGAATGCGGTAGCTGACTTTCGCAAGCTCATTGGCGCTACTGACCCCGCCAAAGCTGAACCTGGCACCATTAGAAAATTGTTTGCCAAATCTATTGAAGCCAATGCTATTCATGGCTCTGATTCAGATGAAAATGCCGTTATAGAAAGTGCTTTTTTCTTTTCTGCGTTGGAGCAGTTTTAATGCAGGAAACTTACTTTTAACTGGTGTACAGAGATTCTTTTCGAATTTTTTCCACGCTAAAGAGAATCTGTCAATGTGCCGTCTTGGAGCCTTAGGTGGCGGTCTATCATGGGGTGTTGTTGCACCAAAGGATCGTGGGAAGTGATAACAATAGTTTTGCCTTGGTTTTTTAACTTTTGTAGTGTGTTTAGGATATTAAGAGCTGTATGGCTATCTAAGTGTGCTGTAGGCTCATCAGCAAAAAGCAATTCAGGATTAGAAACTAATGCCCGAGCAATCGCTACGCGTTGTTGCTCACCGCCAGAAAGTTTTTCTACAGGTTCATCTATTTTGTGAATAATACCAGCAGCATCGGCAGCCACTTCGATTGCTTGTTTTAATGCATAGTGTGAAAAATTTCGAGGCACTAAAGGAATAGCAACATTGGCGCGCGCTGTTAGCCCGCTAATAAGGTGAAAATGCTGAAAGATGATGCCAATGTGCTGGCGACGAAATTGCGTTAAAAATTTCTCTGACCAGCGCGAGACTTGTTCTCCCATGCAAAAGTAGGCTCCTTCGGTGGGTTTAGAAAGACAGGCAAGAATAGATAACAAGGTACTTTTACCCGACCCTGAAGGACCAGACAAAAGTACGCATTGTCCTGATTCAATGCTCAAGTTAACATTTTTCAATGCCCGCACTTGATTGTGCTGACCTAAGTTGAAGATTTTGCTAATATTTACTGCTTGAATAATTGGCATGCCGATGCAAAAAAGGTTGGGCAGAAAAATACTTTTTGGAATTTAATAATAGGGTGTTTTTGGAGTGAAACAATACACGAGGTTAAGTAGGGTAAGGTTTTTTGGAGTGATAAAAAAACAGAGCCCTCTTTTGGAGGGCTTTTAGGTGAGGTCTGGCGGCGACCTACTCTCCCACCTGTTACGGCAGTACCATCGGCGC
>JANWWZ010000039.1 GCA_025057115.1 Bernardetiaceae bacterium | reverse complement strand
ACTCCGACCCGAAAAGCCAAGAGATTCATGGAAGTGTAGTGTACGGTCGCAATCCATCTCTTGCTGAAGGGAGTACTCCGACACAACGAGCTTTTCAAGTTTTTGTCGGCATTGAAGCGTCGCAATCCATCTCTTGCTGAAGGGAGTACTCCGACTGGATGAGGTTTTCCTCCACGAGGAACTGCGTTCACGTCGCAATCCATCTCTTGCTGAAGGGAGTACTCCGACATGACGAAACAGGTGCTACCTATATCAAGTTCGAGTGTCGCAATCCATCTCTTGCTGAAGGGAGTACTCCGACGCAAAACGGGGACGATCCCGACAGCCTCCGGGCTTAGGTCGCAATCCATCTCTTGCTGAAGGGAGTACTCCGACTCGGTCAGCTGTTGGCTGCTGACGTAGCGTAGCGCGTCGCAATCCATCTCTTGCTGAAGGGAGTACTCCGACGATGACAACTTTTAATCTGTCAATCGCTGCCATCAAGTCGCAATCCATCTCTTGCTGAAGGGAGTACTCCGACGAGCTTTGCAACAACTTCCCCGAAGATTTCTTCAGGTCGCAATCCATCTCTTGCTGAAGGGAGTACTCCGACCCCATTACGCCCTCGATGGGGCAACCTGCCAGGTGTCGCAATCCATCTCTTGCTGAAGGGAGTACTCCGACCAAAGCCTCAGCAACTTATTTAAAAGAATTAGCAAGTCGCAATCCATCTCTTGCTGAAGGGAGTACTCCGACTTAGCAAGGCGGAGTTTGACTCCGCCTGCAAATTGGTCGCAATCCATCTCTTGCTGAAGGGAGTACTCCGACGGGGGGAGTAGCAAAGGCGATGTCATCATTTAACATGTCGCAATCCATCTCTTGCTGAAGGGAGTACTCCGACCGTTCGACGCCGCCTGCAAAGCCTTGGGGGCGGAGTCGCAATCCATCTCTTGCTGAAGGGAGTACTCCGACCTGCAAAGCCTTGGGGGCGGCGGGGCTATATACCCCGGTCGCAATCCATCTCTTGCTGAAGGGAGTACTCCGACTAATTCAAAAAAGGCAATTATCTTACCACCAGAACTAGTCGCAATCCATCTCTTGCTGAAGGGAGTACTCCGACCGGATAAAATCACCAAGACCGGGACGATCCCGACAGGTCGCAATCCATCTCTTGCTGAAGGGAGTACTCCGACTGGGTTGCGGGATCTATACGCATTTGACCCTCTCCACGTCGCAATCCATCTCTTGCTGAAGGGAGTACTCCGACTCTCTACCGGCAGCTGTTGCGTTAACGCATCAGCTCGTCGCAATCCATCTCTTGCTGAAGGGAGTACTCCGACAAAAAATTGTTTTCGATGCACGATAGTGAACTCCAGTCGCAATCCATCTCTTGCTGAAGGGAGTACTCCGACGAAGATTCGTCTGAGGATTCCTCCTCAGACGAAGAGTCGCAATCCATCTCTTGCTGAAGGGAGTACTCCGACACGAGGTTGGAGTTAAGAATCAGCAAAGTAAAAACCG
>JANWWZ010000038.1 GCA_025057115.1 Bernardetiaceae bacterium | reverse complement strand
ACAGATTCATAAGGAAAGTTTTGAGAAAAGTCCAAGGGCTCAAAAAGACTTCAATTCCACAATGGTACGATTAAAACCATAGACCTGTTGAACCGAATCCGTTGTGGTTGCGAGATTTCAATTCCACAATGGTACGATTAAAACAGCCAAAGGGTACCCGCGCTCCTGCCAATCTGAACATTTCAATTCCACAATGGTACGATTAAAACTTAGTAAAAGGCACGTTGATAGCAGCATTTTCACAAATTTCAATTCCACAATGGTACGATTAAAACTGGAGGTTGCCATTCCTTTTTCTTACACCACCAAAATTTCAATTCCACAATGGTACGATTAAAACGACTTAGGTATCAGTCTGTTAGAGTCTTACACAGACATTTCAATTCCACAATGGTACGATTAAAACGTTATTCTGCTGTAAGAGTTTAGTTTGATAGTTTGATTTCAATTCCACAATGGTACGATTAAAACTGCATCTACTTTGTAAAATCGAATTCCATTGTTTAAATTTCAATTCCACAATGGTACGATTAAAACAAGAAGCTGATGAAATTGCCAATATTATTATTTAATTTCAATTCCACAATGGTACGATTAAAACGCTAACAACCTTTGTCGCTTCATCTCTTTTGAGCACATTTCAATTCCACAATGGTACGATTAAAACTTGGACTCTTAGCATACCTGTTAACATGCCAGTATATTTCAATTCCACAATGGTACGATTAAAACAGCGACTACCAAAACGAGTTAGCTGCAAAAGCAGCTGATTTCAATTCCACAATGGTACGATTAAAACAATTAGAGCGGTTGCGCACGGAGGAGCTGCCTGAATATTTCAATTCCACAATGGTACGATTAAAACGAGGCGTGTAGGATTGCAGCTTGGGAGTTGCGAACATTTCAATTCCACAATGGTACGATTAAAACATTGGGAGGTGGTAGAGATGAAAATGCACAAGACAATTTCAATTCCACAATGGTACGATTAAAACTTTTTGCAAGCGGTTAAAATTGTTTGTTTTAGGGAATTTCAATTCCACAATGGTACGATTAAAACATTAACTCTGTTCCAGCTGCATTTACGCCAAGCACATTTCAATTCCACAATGGTACGATTAAAACACTGACACAACACAATGTACTGTCTTTTCTTTCTCAATTTCAATTCCACAATGGTACGATTAAAACATCGAGGGGGGTATACCCAAAGCGGTTGAAAATGTATTTCAATTCCACAATGGTACGATTAAAACTGAGCTGTCGAATCGATTTCGATCCATTTGTCAAAAATTTCAATTCCACAATGGTACGATTAAAACAACAAATATTAACAGCACAAAAGGCAATAGTTTACATTTCAATTCCACAATGGTACGATTAAAACACCGACCCGCGCGGCGTCAAATTTAAAATCGCACAGATTTCAATTCCACAATGGTACGATTAAAACTCGATTTGGACAACGTTGTAACGGTCAATTTTTCGAAATTTCAATTCCACAATGGTACGATTAAAACTTTTTGTATTTTTGTGTACCCGCGCCGCATACGTTAGATTTCAATTCCACAATGGTACGATTAAAACTCCTAATGTAAACGTTTTAAAAACCCTCATGCAAGCATTTCAATTCCACAATGGTACGATTAAAACTTTAAAGCTTCTAAGAAGAGAGTCTTATTTTTCCCTCATTTCAATTCCACAATGGTACGATTAAAACTTCAACAACAAGAATCGTTTGGCACAAGTTGCCAAAATTTCAATTCCACAATGGTACGATTAAAACTTTCAAAGCGATATACGGAAAA
>JANWWZ010000037.1 GCA_025057115.1 Bernardetiaceae bacterium | reverse complement strand
CCACTAATTTTTTACAAATCATGAAAATATCTAAAAAAATCGCTGACCTCAGGAGCAACGCTGAGGCAGCAAAGAAGGGCTTTGGGCTGAAACCCAAAGCCCGTAGAAGAGAAAAAACAAGAATGCGGCGCATTGCGCGCCGCATCTCTAAACTCCTCACTCAAATTGAAGAGTGAGGAGTAATGCCCTCGGTACCCCTCCCCCCAATACGGGGGAGGGGTTTATAGAATCTCACGCCAAGGGGCGTGAGCGGTATAGCGCAATTCCCGTTGCAGGGTCTGGCGCGTTCCCGAAAGGGTGCCGAATATGCAACCCGGGTTGGTAAACCTGTCTCAGACGAAGCTTCCCATCTTTTCCTTACTACGGGAAAAGAGGTCAAAACTAACCTGTCATCGGGGTATGATGGGTTAGTCTGTACGTTTCGTACAGTTAAAATGTAGTCTCCCTGGGGAGCGTCCCACGTCCATCGCATGATGAAGTGTTACTCTTGAACAACAAGGTAACGATGTGGAACGCTCCTCGGGCTGTAGGAGGGGGCGGTGAGTAGTCACCTAGATGCACCCAAACCCGTTGCGACCACGGGGGTCCGCCTGGTAACCGGACATACTGTTACTTTTTTGGGTCAGTGGCGAGAGCCACTGCCCTTTTTTTGTTTTGAATTAAGTGTGTGTAACATATGATTAAATTTATCGTTCTAGCCAAGCCATTGGCGGTAGAGCTTGGCAGGACATCTCTCATCGAGGAGTTTCTCTCTTCGATGGGGGCGCGGGTTGCGGCGAAACAGCAACTGCTTTGCGATGCGTCCAGGATCGCAAGGCATTACCACAAATTCTGTGGCAAGAGCTTCTTCCCGGCTCTTGTAAAATATTATACGGGAAGATCCATCGTAGTCTATGGGTGCGAGGCTACGATGGATGTACTCATGGCTATCCGCCAAGCCATGGGTGCGCCAAGAGTTTCTCCCGGATCTTTCCGGGAGAAACTCATAGGAGACGCTTTTGCCCAGCGTCTCCAGGATACCGGAGTCTTTGACAATGGTATCCACTGCTCAGACTCTGAGCAGGAAGGGCTAAGAGAGTGGGAGGTATGGTTCGGTGTACCTCCCACTTCTCCTCGCACCCAAAGAATTCACCGAACAATCTGGGCAATGCTCTCTTCATGTCCGTCGATGGACTGCCTGCAATATGCAGGCGGAGAGCATGATGGTACCGCTATCGAGGACGGTACCATCGACCTGGATTACCGTATCTTAACTAACGACATGCCCCGTGTCGTTAGTTTCCTCGAATCACAGGGGCTAGTCATCGACAAGGTAGCGGTCGATGGTCGCAATCCATCTCTTGCTGAAGGGAGTACTCCGACTAAAAGTGGATGGCGACTCGCCTTTGGCGAGATTATGTCGCAATCCATCTCTTGCTGAAGGGAGTACTCCGACCAAGTACCCGATATACCTAAATCTGGATCATACATTCTTGTCGCAATCCATCTCTTGCTGAAGGGAGTACTCCGACATCATAAACAGTTTATCAAGTGATCCTGGTAATCTGGGTCGCAATCCATCTCTTGCTGAAGGGAGTACTCCGACGCAATCGCGATTGCGCATCAGCTCGCACACGTAGCAGTCGCAATCCATCTCTTGCTGAAGGGAGTACTCCGACACGCTACACAAGCTGCTGCGTTGATTCGCGAGCAGGTCGCAATCCATCTCTTGCTGAAGGGAGTACTCCGACGGATTCTTCATCCTCAGACTAATATTAACCTATCCCGGTCGCAATCCATCTCTTGCTGAAGGGAGTACTCCGACAAAGGTTTGGCAGTACATCCTTTGTAAGAGATGCGTCGCAATCCATCTCTTGCTGAAGGGAGTACT
>JANWWZ010000036.1 GCA_025057115.1 Bernardetiaceae bacterium | reverse complement strand
ACAGATTCATAAGGAAAGTTTTGAGAAAAGTCCAAGGGCTCAAAAAGACTTCAATTCCACAATGGTACGATTAAAACAATATGGGAATATGGGAATTTGGCTGTTAGAAGTAGCATTTCAATTCCACAATGGTACGATTAAAACTGCAACAGCTTTCTTAATTTCAGCACTTCTTTTAGCATTTCAATTCCACAATGGTACGATTAAAACTGGTTCGGTATTCGGTTCCGGAACCAAACAGGAACCAAAATTTCAATTCCACAATGGTACGATTAAAACCTTTCCCACTTCACGAGTGGGAGGAAATTGAGTCAGATTTCAATTCCACAATGGTACGATTAAAACGTTGGCGGGGGTCCTATCAAATCAGGAAACGCATTTAATTTCAATTCCACAATGGTACGATTAAAACGCAGCAAAAAACGTATCAATACGCTTTTGCTCTGTTATTTCAATTCCACAATGGTACGATTAAAACTCTTACGACAAAGACGCATACATCAACGAGCACGCATTTCAATTCCACAATGGTACGATTAAAACAAAAGACGGGGTAAAGATAACGCAAACATTCGAATTATTTCAATTCCACAATGGTACGATTAAAACGAAAACAACTTGCAAGCGCGTGCTTTTGCGCAACAACATTTCAATTCCACAATGGTACGATTAAAACCGTGTTAAACCCCGTCACTTTGTAAGTGTTTAACGTATTTCAATTCCACAATGGTACGATTAAAACTGTAAGCAACACGATTAGTATGATATTGAGTAATACATTTCAATTCCACAATGGTACGATTAAAACTTGCCGGTTTGGGACAACACTACAACGTATCCAGATTTCAATTCCACAATGGTACGATTAAAACTTGCAGATGATGTCAGCAACTCAGAAGCAAATACCAAATTTCAATTCCACAATGGTACGATTAAAACGTGTGAGGAAGTAAAGTAACCCGCTAAACATTTAAATTTCAATTCCACAATGGTACGATTAAAACAGGAGTTGCAAGCACTGAATGCGCAAATACAAAATTTCAATTCCACAATGGTACGATTAAAACAGTAATATTTTATACCCTTTTTCCCCGTCCCCTAATTATTTCAATTCCACAATGGTACGATTAAAACGATAATACGCTTTCAAAATATCCAAACTCGCTTATAATTTCAATTCCACAATGGTACGATTAAAACTACAAAGTGTTACAGTGTTACAATACGATATATTGATTTCAATTCCACAATGGTACGATTAAAACAATGAATTTGTCGATGGTATTTTCTGCTGCAAGGGCGGATTTCAATTCCACAATGGTACGATTAAAACTGTTAAGACTGTTAAAGTAAATAAAAATCGTTTATATTTCAATTCCACAATGGTACGATTAAAACTTAGACAAATCCCTGTACTACAAGATCCAAGAGCATTTCAATTCCACAATGGTACGATTAAAACGCTCTTTTATGTTGAGCAGAGCGCACACTTGATCTTATTTCAATTCCACAATGGTACGATTAAAACTTTGATAGACTCTGTTTTGTAATAGAAAAAGAAACATTTCAATTCCACAATGGTACGATTAAAACCGGCGGGGTAAAAGTATAAAGTTGAGTTAATGTTATTTCAATTCCACAATGGTACGATTAAAACTTCTGGGATTTGCGCTTGTCCCTTCTCTACAAAACATTTCAATTCCACAATGGTACGATTAAAACCCACCCCAGCAAAAAAAATCGCTTAAAACGAAAATAATTTCAATTCCACAATGGTACGATTAAAACTTATCCATTTGCCGAAGAACACAATGGTGCGTTAAGATTTCAATTCCACAATGGTACGATTAAAACTTAAACACTTACAACCTTACGCC
>JANWWZ010000035.1:2507-2942 GCA_025057115.1 Bernardetiaceae bacterium | reverse complement strand
GCCACACTCCAAGAACAGTAAAAGCTATATCATTTAGAGTTTGTTTAGATTATAACTGTGATATGAAGATCTTTTACACCACTTTAAATCTATTTCAATTCCACAATGGTACGATTAAAACCCTACAATGCATTCCAGCGCGGTACCTTGCATTGCAATTTCAATTCCACAATGGTACGATTAAAACTTTAGACCTCGCAGAAAGTAAATTGCTTGAAAACGTAAATTTCAATTCCACAATGGTACGATTAAAACTGGCAATTGGATACAACTTACCACAATTCATTTTGCATTTCAATTCCACAATGGTACGATTAAAACAACTCAAAGTTTAATACATCACTAACAGCTTCAACATTTCAATTCCACAATGGTACGATTAAAACGACAATGTTTGAAGAAAATAAATTATCAATTCATTTAATTTCAATTCCA
>JANWWZ010000035.1:0-2498 GCA_025057115.1 Bernardetiaceae bacterium | reverse complement strand
AATTCCACAATGGTACGATTAAAACCGGAACCGAATTGGTTTGGTTCCATTCGGTTCTATTATTTCAATTCCACAATGGTACGATTAAAACTCTGCAATGGTGCTGAAATAGTTTGCCTTGCAGAAAGATTTCAATTCCACAATGGTACGATTAAAACCTGCCAGTAAATTTGAAGCTCCTTGCGAAACTTGATAATTTCAATTCCACAATGGTACGATTAAAACTAAACCCCAATAGTGCAACCTTTGGGCAACAATCATATTTCAATTCCACAATGGTACGATTAAAACTTCAAAATAGGTGTCCAATACTGTAAAATTAAAGAATATTTCAATTCCACAATGGTACGATTAAAACCGGCAAAAAGACGCGTTTGCCGTTGTTCGCTTTTACGGATTTCAATTCCACAATGGTACGATTAAAACATGAACACCAAAGACGCCGCAAAAAAATTCGAGGATTTCAATTCCACAATGGTACGATTAAAACTTTACAGTTTACTATTAGCAGACGCTGCCAGCGGTAAATTTCAATTCCACAATGGTACGATTAAAACATTCAAGTACCCATCCAGGTAAGAAGTTTACCTGGATTTCAATTCCACAATGGTACGATTAAAACGCACAAAGTGCTGCATGGGATGCTATAAAAGAGGAGATTTCAATTCCACAATGGTACGATTAAAACAGTCACACCCCTTACAATTTATCGCTATGCGCGTCAATTTCAATTCCACAATGGTACGATTAAAACATTTGCGTCAAGTTGTTTTATCGCGCCGAGCTTATTCTATTTCAATTCCACAATGGTACGATTAAAACCGCGGGCGGTTGCATTTCCATTCCTAATTCGGTATTATTTCAATTCCACAATGGTACGATTAAAACAAAACTGTTTCCATCTTGCAAGATAGCATTTGTAGATTTCAATTCCACAATGGTACGATTAAAACTGGACAGTGGCGTAACGGCGTCTGGCTGGGCGGCGAAATTTCAATTCCACAATGGTACGATTAAAACGCGGGTTGGTTCAAAGAGCCCGCTCGGGGTAAACCCATTTCAATTCCACAATGGTACGATTAAAACCTTTGTCTTTTTTATATTTGCCAAACATAAAAAATATTTCAATTCCACAATGGTACGATTAAAACACCATTGGGATTCGCGCACGGACACGCGAAAGCGCATTTCAATTCCACAATGGTACGATTAAAACGATTTTCCGTATCCGGATTTTCCGTATCCGGATTTTATTTCAATTCCACAATGGTACGATTAAAACGAGTTTGCGGGGTCTTGCCAATGTCCTGATAAGAGATTTCAATTCCACAATGGTACGATTAAAACCGGTATTCGGTTCCATTCGGTTCCTATTCGGTTCCATTTCAATTCCACAATGGTACGATTAAAACTGCTTGGCGTAAATGCAGCTGGAACAGAGTTAATTATATTTCAATTCCACAATGGTACGATTAAAACTGCAAATTCTTTTTTGACATATTCTTTTGGCTTAACAATTTCAATTCCACAATGGTACGATTAAAACAACGGTCAATTTTTCGAATGGCAAGATGCAGAAACATTTCAATTCCACAATGGTACGATTAAAACACCCTGAAATTTTACGCGCTGTTCGAGGTAGTGCAAACATTTCAATTCCACAATGGTACGATTAAAACAAGCGAGCGCAGGGGGGCGGGAGTTGCCTAAAGAAGATTTCAATTCCACAATGGTACGATTAAAACTTGACTTGTGTTTTGCTTAACCTTTTTAAGGACTCCAGATTTCAATTCCACAATGGTACGATTAAAACTAGGGAAATTATATAAATTTCCCTTCATTCTGGCTATTTCAATTCCACAATGGTACGATTAAAACCAGGAATATGAAAAGGCGGTAAGACTATCAAAAAAAGAAATTTCAATTCCACAATGGTACGATTAAAACAAAGATTTCGCCCGTCTCCGGGTCCGTCCAAGCAGACAATTTCAATTCCACAATGGTACGATTAAAACATTATGACAACACTTAGAATTAATGTTTTAGAATTACATTTCAATTCCACAATGGTACGATTAAAACGGGGGCGGGACGGGGGCGGGAGTTGCCTAAAGAAGATTTCAATTCCACAATGGTACGATTAAAACTGCAAAGGGAAATGGTATAACGGCCGGTGGTACAAATTTCAATTCCACAATGGTACGATTAAAACGATAGATGGTTGCAAATCAAGGCGGTTCAGTGTAGATTTCAATTCCACAATGGTACGATTAAAACATGGATTGCGCTAACGTTTCAGGCGCTTACCCAACGATTTCAATTCCACAATGGTACGATTAAAACTGCCAGCGCTGCTGCGAGTGCAGCCAAAACGACCCAAATTTCAATTCCACAATGGTACGATTAAAACAGCAGTACGATTACTGCTTAAAGAGGAGAAAAACATTTCAATTCCACAATGGTACGATTAAAACTGGAATAGTCATCGGCATACGTAT
>JANWWZ010000034.1 GCA_025057115.1 Bernardetiaceae bacterium | reverse complement strand
ATGGTACGATTAAAACAGTGAAGCTGGTGCGCTTGCAATGATAGAAGTGTTATTTCAATTCCACAATGGTACGATTAAAACAAAACGTGTCGCGCGTCAAGTCAAACTCAAAGACAGATTTCAATTCCACAATGGTACGATTAAAACGTAAATTCTACCATAAAATTTCTCGGTTGTATAATTATTTCAATTCCACAATGGTACGATTAAAACGCGATTCAACCTCTTTTATTTGCTCTTTTATTGGGTATTTCAATTCCACAATGGTACGATTAAAACTATAAAGGGCTTGCAAGAATCCAACAGGCGTCTTCAATTTCAATTCCACAATGGTACGATTAAAACTGTGTCGGGTAACGCTTTATAAAGAGCTTGTTTGTATTTCAATTCCACAATGGTACGATTAAAACGAGAGCTTTGGTTGGTTAAATATGCGTGCGTTGAATTTCAATTCCACAATGGTACGATTAAAACGGAGAGTGGCGCGGAGGCGAGTGGCGCGGCGGCGAGATTTCAATTCCACAATGGTACGATTAAAACTTAGTTATGGTCGTACATTAGCCAGCATATTATAAATTTCAATTCCACAATGGTACGATTAAAACCTTATTCAGCTTACCATAATAAGCACTTGTCACAAATTTCAATTCCACAATGGTACGATTAAAACGTGTATTAACACACTTAACGTTAACCGCAACCAAGTTATTTCAATTCCACAATGGTACGATTAAAACGAGGATGGTAGCGTCGCCCACGTATGGTGGGACCGAATTTCAATTCCACAATGGTACGATTAAAACTGGTAGTATTTACGCTAACAAGAACAGTGTTAAATGTATTTCAATTCCACAATGGTACGATTAAAACTTAGCAGTATCCACTAAGTTTAAACGCTCTAAAACAATTTCAATTCCACAATGGTACGATTAAAACTGCGTCGGCTGTCTGTGTAAAAATACCAAGCGTGCATTTCAATTCCACAATGGTACGATTAAAACTTGTGCAATGGTAACAGGCGCTTCGAATTCGATATATTATTTCAATTCCACAATGGTACGATTAAAACCCTAAGCTCCATTACACACAACGGCGGCGACATACAATTTCAATTCCACAATGGTACGATTAAAACCTTTTTAAAGAGCAACTTTCTTTTGATTTTGATGTGATTTCAATTCCACAATGGTACGATTAAAACCTACATTGTAAATCATTTGTTGTTTAGGCTCTTCAAATTTCAATTCCACAATGGTACGATTAAAACTTGACCATCCATCCATTCACCGGCTATCCACTCGCATTTCAATTCCACAATGGTACGATTAAAACAAAGAATCTGATAAATCGGAAACAGATAATCCCAGTATTTCAATTCCACAATGGTACGATTAAAACTGCGTTCCAGCAAATCAGAAACGATAAATGTTGCAATTTCAATTCCACAATGGTACGATTAAAACGGCGAGTGGCTCGCCGGCGAGTGGTTAAACGGCGAAATTTCAATTCCACAATGGTACGATTAAAACATTGGGCTTTTATTTTCGTTTTAAACGATTTTTTCCGTATTTCAATTCCACAATGGTACGATTAAAACTTACAAGTGATTTATCCATTTGCCGAAGAACACAAATTTCAATTCCACAATGGTACGATTAAAACTCTTAAATTTATTTTCATTTCAACACGGTTCTATGTGATTTCAATTCCACAATGGTACGATTAAAACTGTACCAGTCTGTGTAAGACTCTAACAGACTGATACCCATTTCAATTCCACAATGGTACGATTAAAACCGCAATTAATTTCACGATTACATCTACCAACAGCATTTCAATTCCACAATGGTACGATTAAAACAATGATGCAAAAAATTGTAAAAGAACGCAAGAATAATTTCAATTCCACAATGGTACGATTAAAACGTTGGTGAAAGAACTATACAACCCAGATTTAAAGATTTCAATTCCACAATGGTACGATTAAAACGTAAAAAGGAATCAAATCCTCGCAATTTCACCCGGATTTCAATTCCACAATGGTACGATTAAAACACAACTTCTTCTCAATAAAACTTTAAGCGCATCTAATTTCAATTCCACAATGGTACGATTAAAACCACAAAACGTTGATTTTGTGCGCGCTTGTGAGATATATTTCAATTCCACAATGGTACGATTAAAACTAGGATTATCTCAAATTATGCAACAATTCGGTATTATTTCAATTCCACAATGGTACGATTAAAACGTAAAAGGCAAAAAGGTACTGGCCGTATCAGAAGGATTTCAATTCCACAATGGTACGATTAAAACGCAAGACGCGCAAGCGAATGATTTAATCGTTATTGAATTTCAATTCCACAATGGTACGATTAAAACTAGAATAGTAGAACAGAACAATACCCCCTGCTATAACATTTCAATTCCACAATGGTACGATTAAAACGGGCGCGGGTTGCTGGGGCTGTTGCTGGGGCTGTTGCAATTTCAATTCCACAATGGTACGATTAAAACACAGATTCCAGCATTGCAAAGTATACTGGCAGATAATTTCAATTCCACAATGGTACGATTAAAACTTCGGGTAAATAACGCGCCGCAAGCAGTTCGTCAAAATTTCAATTCCACAATGGTACGATTAAAACTAACTCTGCAATTTCTTTATCCCATCTGTTTCCCTTATTTCAATTCCACAATGGTACGATTAAAACACCACGTTGGTGCGATTGCCCGAACTCTTTCTATATTTCAATTCCACAATGGTACGATTAAAACGAACTCGTTCAACAGCCTTTTTATGAAAAACTTGTTATTTCAATTCCACAATGGTACGATTAAAACTTTTTTGGCACGTACGTTTGTCCGCACGACGCCATATTTCAATTCCACAATGGTACGATTAAAACTTGAACGATTTCAATCAATCCGGCAACTGTAAAGTCCATTTCAATTCCACAATGGTACGATTAAAACCTCTTTTATGTTGAGCAGAGCACACACTTGCTCTTATTTCAATTCCACAATGGTACGATTAAAACCAAGTAATCTCTTGGTATCTGTATCTGACAATGGATATTTCAATTCCACAATGGTACGATTAAAACTGCGAGGGTGCG
>JANWWZ010000033.1 GCA_025057115.1 Bernardetiaceae bacterium | reverse complement strand
TTAATATCAATATTTCTTTTTCAACTCTTTTGTTTGTTTTTTGCTTTATAACTTTGTAAGGTTTACCAGCAAAAAACTGCCTGTGGTACTTTTTCTCTAACAAAACAATTTTATTAGACTTGATATGTCTTAAAATAAAATCGTTTGTTTTAGTTAAACGTACCACTTTAAAATCTTCATAAAAAACTCTTGCTCTTTTCAGAGCTGCCTGAAACTCCATCTTTTGACGAGATAAGTAAGATAACTGAAATGTCAATGTTTCATCGGCTTCTTTTGTAACCGTGAAACGTATTTCGTTATCTTTTAACCAAGCTCTTATTAACCAATCTGGAATCTTTGGCTTGTCATTTTCCAAAGAATCCGCAACCGCATAATAACAATCTCCAAAAGAATCAACAACAATATAACTGATTTGATCTAGAGGAGATTCTAATGCGTTCTCAGAAACAGCATACAACGCCACCTCGACGAACTTTGACTTTAATAGTTCGTCTACGCTTATTTGGTCTATAAAACGCACAGACCCATCATCTAGCTGAATGATGTTTGTCTTTGTATTCTTTACTGGTATTGCAATTATTTTGAACATATGTTAAAATTAAATTCATAACTAATAGAAAATTGATAACAATATGCCGCCTTTATGTGATTTTACATTTGATTAATTGTATTTTATTTTTTTATGTTAAAAAAATCCCCGTAAAGGGGATTTTTTTATGCATATCTTACCTTTGAAAAATGAACTGTTTCCATCACGGTTTCCTTAACCCACCGACCGTCTATGAAAACAGCTTTTCTAGCATCTGGACCAGCATGAGTGCAATGGAATTGAATTGTAACAAGCTCACCAGAGACTTTTGTTACAATTCCAAAACGAAACACATGCTTCCCGTGAGGATCGGGAGCCTTTACTCTATCCCCTACTTTAAAGGGGTTGTGTTTGTTTTCCTTCTCTTTCTTAATTTGAAAATGTTTTGGTTTCATAGTTTCTTTGTTTTTACATTAGTTATTGATTTTTATAATTTTTTTCTTGACTTGTAAAAGTTTTACAAGTCAAAAAACAAAAACCCCTCGTTAACAGTTGTTAACGAGGGTACCGAAAGCTATTTTTCGAATAGAACTTTATAAGCTCTATCCGAAATTTCTTTTTGATATTGAAACCCATCTCCTATAATCCAAATTTGTACTGGATTATTTAAGAAATTAGGGTTCACCAGATTACCAGGATCACTTGATAAACTGTTTATGATTCCTGGTTTTGTTAAAATCCTGCCTATTTTTTGATTGGTTAGCTCAGTAATCGATTTACCTGCTAACCCTAAAGAACGCAAATTAACTGACATTTTAACTATTACTGTTGCATCTTTTCTCTTTGCAACAGTAACAATCTTATTGTCAACAACAGTAGAATCGAAACGAACTACTGTTGTACCGAATACTCTAACTCTAAAAAGCGAGTCTCCGCTTGCAGAGAGATGAATGCTCTCGCTTTTGAGTACAAACTTAGAGCCCCACAAACGGAATGGGGGCTCTGCTACGCAATTAAATGCGTAGAATAATGTAATTAATAAAATGAACATAACAATCTGTTTTTTCATAGTTTTATCTTTTAATTTTAAGTTATTTGTTGCGATGTTTACGGTAACCTGACTTTATTTCTTTCTTGTCAGGTACCGTTTTATAATCAAAATTTTTTCCAAATCACTCTGTAGTGGTTAGAACCACTTTTCTTTGATTCCAACCAACTTGTTACATCGTGCTCGGTTATTAACCGAACACAAGTCATTGGTTGGAAATAACCACCGCCAGATGCAAACAAGTACGCCCACATAGTTAATATGGGCTCCCCTAATGTAATCGATTGTATCACGGGCTTCCCGTTATCCTTCCTTCGTTCAATAACTTTGACCGAAGGCTCCCCTACACAATAAAAATGTGTAGCACCAACTTTTGCAGCCTCAGCAACAATTTTTCTTGCTAATTCTTTTAAATAATTTGCTGAGGCTTTGACTGATACGTTTGCCATTTCATGATGTAGCTCAGGGGCTACATCTTTTAAATGAACAATTACAGCGTCGAACGCAGACGGCTCTTCGCCACCTGGTCCACACCCTTCTTGATAATAGGGTGTGCCGAACTTCGTCTTGAAAGCTTCTATTTCAAGACGAGTTAAATCGTGGCGCGAAGCCACGAACAAAACTGGATGTTTCATATTTGTTCTTTTTTAATATTTATTATTTCTTTCCATCCAACAAAACAAGGATTTGCCGATATTACAATTGGCAAATTAATCCTTGTTATGATTGACATCATAAAAATTAATACAATTAGTTTTTTCATAATTTTTTATAATATTGATTTTTTTTCAAATTTTCCACAATTTAGGATACTCGGAATTGAAATTAATGGAATGACCGTTACGCTCTTGGATATGGAACGGAGAAGGGAAATGGAGAAAGCGAAATTTCTACCGTTTCCAAACAAAATAACTACAACATGTTTGTTGTAGTATTTTTTTAAATCGAGCGTATGGTTTTTTTTCAAAAAAACGATCTTCATATTTGTTATTTCTTTTCAACAAATATTCCTCCCGCTTACAAAAAACCTTTCAAAACCTCAGCGGGTCGGTTTTTTTTTCTACTCGAATAACAGTCTTGTTATTGAGTAGTAGGCGACCCCTAAGAGGTTAAAAAACCTACTTAGGGGTCGGGGGAGTGCTCTTTCCACCTCATAGAGGCGGTGACCCCAACCAGCCATGGGACCAAGCTTAGCGGACCATTTGTTTACGATTGGATGGTTTACATCGCAACCGTCTTTGGCTGCTAAGCCAAGAGCTGTGTGGAACTGAATCTCACACACCACTCCCATGAAGAGCACATTGACTTTATAGTCTCTGTAACCCTTCGAGTTGGTTCTGTTTTTGACAGAAACCAACTGGAAGTAGTGTGCGAGCTTTTCAGCTGCACACAAGATTTCCTCCCTGTTTCTGAATATGAAAGAACATCTAATGATGTCTTTCAATTCAGAAATCTGCACCCCTTCGGCTTTTGCTTTACGAGATGCAGAGTCCCATGTTTTCATGGGACCAGGGAGGAAATCTCCTCCCAATGACAAGCATACTGTTTTACAGTATGCTTGGAATTCCTTATCCACCGGCTGGTAGGTGGATAAGAATTCTGTTCTATTCATCAAGGTAAGGGTCGGGGGTACCGACCCCGACCTTGATTGGTTAATGCCTAAGGGGGAGGACGACCGTCCTCTGGCAATGCTCCCGTTAGCGTAGTGTCCAGGTACTACGCCCACCTCCGCTCCCCTTATAAAAGGATCACCGCAGAGGTATACAGGTTTTGTAGGGTACGAACAAAACCTGTTAGAAAAGTCGTACCCAGCTATGCGGCTGGGGTACGCGATGGGTGGACGTTCGCATTCTCCTTACTTAGTCCACCCATTTGATGCTCTCAAGCAGACGCTTACGCCATTGGCGCTTCACGTCTTTGTAGAGCTCTTTATTGCCGCTTGCTTTCGCAGCGGCTTTCGCTGCTCTACACTCACCTTTGAGAGCATCATCTACCAAGTAAATAAGGTGAGATTTACTTACTTGGTAGCGGTAGCTATCTGTCGGCACTACCGCTATATCAGCCTTTCCCCCTTCAAAAGGGTACTCGAACTTGATATAGGTAGCACCGGTTTCGTCATCGACCGCTACCTTGTCG
>JANWWZ010000032.1 GCA_025057115.1 Bernardetiaceae bacterium | reverse complement strand
AACCTTTGCCATTACCTGCCGTTGTTTGTGTCCTCACAAACAACCGATTGTTGCGCGTGAGGACACGCGCAACGGCGAAGAAAACGCTGTTGTTCGTGTCTTCAAAACCGCCGTTGTTCGTATCTCCACGAACAACCTTTGCCATTATCTGCCGTTGTTTGTGTCCTCACGAACAACCTAATTGTTGCGGCGTATGCAAACGCGCTCAACGGCGCAGGAAAATCGCCAATGCATAGGCTAGCACGAACAGAAAGCCATTAATGCACCATCAATATACAAATGGGGAGGTTACACTAATGTAATGCAAACCTAAGGATTAATACAACGGGGGAGGTAGGTTAGAGTTTTACTACGTTCACTGCATTAAGTCCTTTTTTGCCCATTTTGACATCGTAGCGCACAGCATCGTTTTGCATCAGACGGGTGGCGTTGCTTAGCTCACTGATGTGGACAAATACTTCCTTTTGAGTTTGGTCATCTACAATGAATCCATAGCCCTTGGCTTCATTGAAAAACTTTACTTTGCCAGTTTTCATTCAATTGAACTTTAAGGTAGAACAAATATTTTCCAAAGGTAAGCTTTTTTTCAAGCAAACATAGGCAGAAGCAAAAAAATTTTTCGGCTGCCCTGTACTCGCAAAGCTATCCAACTGAACCAGCGTAATACTTAGTGTTTTCGGACTACGGGAACTATGCAATACCCGCTAACTTTGGTAGCGGCTTTGCTGGGATATCAGTTGAGGCAGGACTTTAGAGCCGAATCTCCATCCCCGCTGTTTGCATGATGCTGTTGCTCAGCAGGCGGTATATTTCAGCCCAGAGCACACTGCGTTCTTTTAGCAAGGCAAGGTGTTGGATCAACACGGTTGTATCTCCGCGCCTGGCAGGTCCTGTCTGTCCACTGGCGGGACCGAGCTGAATGGCTTTTTCCAAAGTTTCCTGTAACAAAGGCAAGAGCAACTCTAACGTAAAGCCTGCTGGCTCAAGGACTTGAGCAGCGATGTGCCAAAGGTGATTGGCAAAGTTGCACGCTATGACTGCTGCTAAGTGAATTTGCCTTCGCTGCTGGGAATTGATGGGATATACCTTAGGGCTTAGTTGGCGGGCAAGGGAAAAGAGCATTTGGCAAGTAGCATGGTTACAAGCCTCTATGCAAATGGGAATATCCTTCCAATTGACTTGCTTTTGCTTTGAAAAAGTTTGCAAAGGGTACAATACTCCACAAGGGCGGTTCAAAGCGCTGAGCAAGCTCATGGGCAAACTGCCAGAGGTGTGCACTACGGTGGCTTCTAAGGGTAGCTGTAAGCCAGTTAGCAGGGCGGGCAAAGCAGCATCGGCAAGGGCAATGATGACCAAGTCTGCCTCGGACTCGGATAAATCAGGGTGGGAAAGGGCAGTGGCTTTGTAAAGCCGTTCAGCAAGGGCAAGGGCGTTTTTCCGATGGCGGCTATAGACCTCCGTAACCTGATGACCAACTTGCTCAAGGGCTGGGGCTAAATGCCAAGCCAAATGACCTGCCCCTATGAAAGCAATGCGCAACATGGAGAATTGATTTTTTAACCCCAAAGACCGGCGTTCAAGATTCTTTTCCCAATTCGCTGGCTAGTTGCAAGGCAGTGCGCAAAGCCCTTAGTTTGTTATTGACTTCCTCTAACTCGCTTCGGTCATCGGACTTGAATACCACGCCCGCTCCTGCTTGGTAGTGCAACTGGTTGCCCGTGCTAAGGAAAGAACGAATCATGATAGCGTGGTTAAAACTGCCATTGAAGCCCATTAAGCCGATGCAGCCACCGTAATAGCCTCGGTTCATATTTTCATACTGGTGGATCAGTTGCATGGCGCGGTACTTAGGCGCCCCTGAGAGCGTTCCGGCGGGAAAGGTATCTGCCACTACTTGAAAGGCTTTTGTCGGGTCGGTTAGGGTGCCTTCTACAGTGGAAACAAGGTGGATCACGTGGGAAAAGTATTGCACTTCCTTGAAGGTAGTAACCCTAACGGGATGGCAGTGCTTGCTTAGGTCGTTGCGGGCTAAGTCCACTAGCATGATGTGCTCGGCATTTTCTTTGGGGTCTTGCAAAAGTTGGTGGGCTGCTTGGGCGTCTTGCAGGTCATTGCCTGTGCGTTTGAAGGTGCCTGCAATGGGGTGAATGGTAGCTTTCCCATCGCGGATCACTAACTGGGCTTCGGGAGAGGAGCCGAAAATTTTAAAGTCTCCGTAGTCGAAGTAAAACAAATAAGGCGAGGGATTGATAGCCCGCAAGGCGCGATAGACGTTGAATTCATCTCCTTGGAAGGCTTGCACAAACCGCCGCGAAAGCACTATCTGAAACACATCTCCCGCATAGCAGTGCTCTTTGCCCTTGGCAATGACCTGCAAAAATTCTTCATCGGTGAAATTAGAGCGCTCCTTGCCCACTAAGGCAAACGGATAGGTAACAAAATTTCGGTTGGTGAGGATGCTTTCCAGCCTTTGCAGACCCTCTTGAGAGGAAGAAGGACTGCCGTAGGAGTGTTCAAAAATGTAGAGCTCCTGGTTGAAATGATTGATGGCAATGAGGTACTTAAACACTTGGTAATACACCTCTGGAATGATGGCTACAAAGTCAGGGTGCGTTTTAGGGGGCAGGGAAATATCCTCTAAGTAGGCTACTGCGTCATAGCTCATGTAGCCGAACAGGCCGTTGCTGAGGAGTTTTTCTGGCACAGGTGAAACAGGGGTAAACAGCTGGGCAAACCACTCAAGCCAGTAGAGTAAGGAGCGGGAACTGCCTTGCAGGGAATGGGTTTGCAAAGTGCCATCAGGCAGTTGAAGGTATAAGGTAGGACCCTTGACTTTCAAGTAAGCCACAGGCTGGCAGCAAATGTAAGTAAAGGCGTTTTCATTGCCGTGATAATCCGAGCTTTCCAGAAGCAGGGGGGTGGCAAAGTGGTCTCGCAGGCGCAGGTAAATGCCCACTGGAGTAACTGTGTCGGCAAGGAGTTTTTTATAGCGGGTGTAGACGGGAATGGTATGCATAGCCGTGAAAAGTTAATCTTAGCAAAGTTAGCCTGCCTAAAAACAAAAAATTTTCTTGTTTTATGCAACCTTTTTCAGGCACCTTGCCGTTGTTTGCGTCTTCAAAATTGTCTTTGTTCGTGTCTTTAAAAACCGCCGTTGTTTGTGTCCTCACAAACAACCGAACTGCCGTTGTTCGTGTCTTTAAAAATTGCCGTTGTTCGTGTCTGCACGAACAACTTGTTGCGCGTGAGGACACGCGCAACGGCGGGAAGAACAACCGTTTGTTGCGCATGAGGACATGCGCAACGGCGGGAAGAACAACCGTTTGTTGCGCATGAGGACATGCGCAACGGCAGAAAAGAACAACCGTTTGTTGCGCATGAAGACACGCGCAATGGCGGGAAGTATCTGCACGAACAACTTTTCGTTAGCCTGCCTAAAAACAAAAAATTTTCTTGCTTCATGCAACCTTTTTCAGGTCAAGGGGGTCTTATAGGTAAAAATTAAGAATTGTTCACAAGGAGCAGAAAAGGTTGTTAAGCGTTTTTAATGCCTTTATTTGCATAATTGATGAGCAATCTTAATTTTGCAACGCTTGTTTTACCAACCTAAACTTAAAAGTTTTATGAACAAAAAAGTTGTGTTATCCTATCCCGTTCGTGCAACAGCAGTGCTTGCAGCAGCAGCGCTGGTTGCAAGCTGCGCCAAAGACAAGTTTACTGAGGCCAATGCCTTAGAACTGGAACTCAGACGTATGCGCGTGGAGGACTCTATCCGCGCAGCCCGTGCACGCCAAGAGCGCATCTGGGAAATGAATACCCTGTTCTATCAGCGCGTGTTAGACTCGTTGGATCGCATCAATGCAGGCGGTCGCGTGTTCTACACTGTAACAGTGGTGGCTGCCGGTAATGCAGCTTTTGGCACTGGTCGTGTGGAAGAAATGGAAGGTGTACAAGGTGCCACTGTATCGGTAGCACAATATGGCAACATTGTAACGCAGACCACCGGTCCAAGCGGCATGGCAACAGTAGAACTGCGTTCTGGCTCTGCAAACGTAGTTATCTCCGCTCCTGGGCACACCACTGTAAACTACACGGTGAACCTCACTGCCGACGGCAACCCTGTAACTAATGGCAATTTGCCACAGGCTCCCGGCAACGGGCGCACTGTACACGTAGGCAACGTCATTCCGCTGTTCCCCACCACAGGAGCTGGTACAGCTACCGTTCGCGGTCGGGCATATATCGAAACCAACTTGACAAATGAAGAAGCTGAGTTTGTAACGCCTGCTATCTTGGGCGCGGGCACTAACTTGTTTACTGCCAATATCAATATTAATGATGTTTTCCGTAACCGTTATTTGAAGGTTAGCAACAGTGTATCTGCCATTGTAGATGTAAGGGGAGACGGCTTCGAAGGTGAGATTAACCGCATTTC
>JANWWZ010000031.1 GCA_025057115.1 Bernardetiaceae bacterium | reverse complement strand
TGACTCAATCAGGTAAACCTTGCGATTGCAAGGTTTAAAAGTCGCAATCCATCTCTTGCTGAAGGGAGTACTCCGACGCAATGCCGGAAAAGCAGCTATATCGGCAAACTTCGTCGCAATCCATCTCTTGCTGAAGGGAGTACTCCGACTCAAATGATCCTGGTAATTTGGTAAATCCCAATTTCCTGTCGCAATCCATCTCTTGCTGAAGGGAGTACTCCGACTTTTTGTTTTGAATTAAGTGTGTGTAACAATATATGATTGTCGCAATCCATCTCTTGCTGAAGGGAGTACTCCGACAAAATAAGGTCACAATCGATAAGGCGGCGTTCGACGGTCGCAATCCATCTCTTGCTGAAGGGAGTACTCCGACCTGGGGGCGAGCGGGCTATATGCCCCGCCCCCAGCGGTCGCAATCCATCTCTTGCTGAAGGGAGTACTCCGACTTTAAATGGACCAGCATCTTTGCCGGCAGCTATCGCTAGTCGCAATCCATCTCTTGCTGAAGGGAGTACTCCGACCGGTGTACCTCCTACTTCTCCTCGCACCCAAAACATGTCGCAATCCATCTCTTGCTGAAGGGAGTACTCCGACACTACAGAAGAACAGCCACAACTTATTGAAGTTAGTCGCAATCCATCTCTTGCTGAAGGGAGTACTCCGACTCTAAATTCATACTCAAAAGCGAAAGTATCCATGTGTCGCAATCCATCTCTTGCTGAAGGGAGTACTCCGACCTTGATGAAAAAAACAGAGTTCCTATCCACCTACCAGGTCGCAATCCATCTCTTGCTGAAGGGAGTACTCCGACGATGGTACGTTAGACGACATGGAAAAAAAGAAACTGTCGCAATCCATCTCTTGCTGAAGGGAGTACTCCGACGAAAATCTGGGGGGTAGCAAAAAAAGCGATGACGAGTCGCAATCCATCTCTTGCTGAAGGGAGTACTCCGACGCCCCTCCCCCACCATTGAAAAGCATGCCCCTGCCCGTCGCAATCCATCTCTTGCTGAAGGGAGTACTCCGACATGCATTCCCGATGATTTTAGAATCATCGGGAAGGAAGTCGCAATCCATCTCTTGCTGAAGGGAGTACTCCGACACAATTAAGGTGGAGAAAAATTCTCCACTAAAAAAGTCGCAATCCATCTCTTGCTGAAGGGAGTACTCCGACACAACCAAAGTAAAAAAAAATGAAACCCTTTAAAGTCGCAATCCATCTCTTGCTGAAGGGAGTACTCCGACAAAATATGAGAATCTATAAGAAGATAGCCGACCTCAAGTCGCAATCCATCTCTTGCTGAAGGGAGTACTCCGACAAAACTCCGTACCGAAAAAACTGTCTAGGGGACGTGTCGCAATCCATCTCTTGCTGAAGGGAGTACTCCGACGAAGACCGGCAGCAATGCCGGTAAGGCAGCAATTACCGTCGCAATCCATCTCTTGCTGAAGGGAGTACTCCGACTTTCCTCCATCGAAGGAGTACTCGAACTTAACATAGGTCGCAATCCATCTCTTGCTGAAGGGAGTACTCCGACGGGAGAGCTCTCTCGACTTCGTATAGTCGATGACCGTCGCAATCCATCTCTTGCTGAAGGGAGTACTCCGACGAAACAACCGGTTTTATTCGTGGCTTCGCGCCACGGTCGCAATCCATCTCTTGCTGAAGGGAGTACTCCGACCCGCATCTCTTACAAAGGATGTACTGCCAAACCTTGTCGCAATCCATCTCTTGCTGAAGGGAGTACTCCGACATTATTTCATCTTCCTGTTGTTGATACAATACCTTTAGTCGCAATCCATCTCTTGCTGAAGGGAGTACTCCGACTTTAAAACATGTAAAGAGGCTAATAGAGTTTAATCGTCGCAATCCATCTCTTGCTGAAGGGAGTACTCCGACTTTAAATCGAGCGTATGGTCTTTTTTTAGAATAATAAGTCGCAATCCATCTCTTGCTGAAGGGAGTACTCCGACACGGGAGTATTGCCAGAGGACGGTCGTCCTCCCCCTTAGGTCGCAATCCATCTCTTGCTGAAGGGAGTACTCCGACTCGGCTTAGCAGCCAAAGACGGTTGCGATGTAAACCATGTCGCAATCCATCTCTTGCTGAAGGGAGTACTCCGACGCTTCAGCAACTTATTTAAAAGAATTAGCAAGAAAAGTCGCAATCCATCTCTTGCTGAAGGGAGTACTCCGACCCGGGCTTAGGGATCTATATACATTCACCCCCCTCCAGTCGCAATCCATCTCTTGCTGAAGGGAGTACTCCGACCTAAGTAAGGAGAATGCGACGTCCACCCATCGCGTGTCGCAATCCATCTCTTGCTGAAGGGAGTACTCCGACAGGACGGTACCATTGACCTGGATTACCGTATCTTGTCGCAATCCATCTCTTGCTGAAGGGAGTACTCCGACGTAAAATATGAATGTGTTTAAAAAACTTGCTGACCTGTCGCAATCCATCTCTTGCTGAAGGGAGTACTCCGACTCGGGTAGAGCTATGGAAAGGTTCGAGTCCTTTCACGTCGCAATCCATCTCTTGCTGAAGGGAGTACTCCGACCGACTTTACAGTCGGTCAGCTGCTGGCTGCTGACGGTCGCAATCCATCTCTTGCTGAAGGGAGTACTCCGACTGTAAAACTGTTCTCGGTACACGACAGCGAACTGGAGTCGCAATCCATCTCTTGCTGAAGGGAGTACTCCGACATACCCCCCACCTACAGGGGGTGTGCTACGCAAGGATGTCGCAATCCATCTCTTGCTGAAGGGAGTACTCCGACTTTCATAGCAAGACAAGGGGGGGCTGGGGATGGTATAGTCGCAATCCATCTCTTGCTGAAGGGAGTACTCCGACAAAAATAAAGTATTAATTAGCAAGGCGGAGTTTGAGTCGCAATCCATCTCTTGCTGAAGGGAGTACTCCGACAGTGCTAACTTAGCCTAATCGCCGCGACCCCCAGCAGGTCGCAATCCATCTCTTGCTGAAGGGAGTACTCCGACTTTCAAGACGAAGTTCGGCACACCCTATTATCAAGAAGTCGCAATCCATCTCTTGCTGAAGGGAGTACTCCGACCTGAATTGAAAGACATCATTAGATGTTCTTTCATAGTCGCAATCCATCTCTTGCTGAAGGGAGTACTCCGACTTGGCAGGACTTCCCTCATCGAGGAGTTTCTCTCTTCGTCGCAATCCATCTCTTGCTGAAGGGAGTACTCCGACACGAATTTCTAATCGAGTTGGGATACTACCGACCCGGTCGCAATCCATCTCTTGCTGAAGGGAGTACTCCGACATATACATTCGAACCCCTCCACATAGAAGTGGAGGGAGCTGTCGCAATCCATCTCTTGCTGAAGGGAGTACTCCGACTAGGACTAAAAGAAGGTGATTATATTAACGGCACTTGTCGCAATCCATCTCTTGCTGAAGGGAGTACTCCGACTTCTTGGTTCAGGTTGACATTCAGGCAAGGAAACAGTCGCAATCCATCTCTTGCTGAAGGGAGTACTCCGACAATACATTGCTCCGACTCTGAGCAGGAGGGGCTAAGGTCGCAATCCATCTCTTGCTGAAGGGAGTACTCCGACACTATGAAAAAACAGATTGTTATGTTCATTTTATTGAGTCGCAATCCATCTCTTGCTGAAGGGAGTACTCCGACATGCGTCGCATCTCTAAACTCCTCACTCACTCATTGAGTCGCAATCCATCTCTTGCTGAAGGGAGTACTCCGACACTCCTCACTCAAATTGAAGAGTGAGGAGGTGTTCTGTCGCAATCCATCTCTTGCTGAAGGGAGTACTCCGACAGCAAGGCGGAGTTTGACTCCGCCTGCAAAGCTTTGTCGCAATCCATCTCTTGCTGAAGGGAGTACTCCGACCGACAAGAAAAAAAGAGCTCATTGTCGATGAAATAAGTCGCAATCCATCTCTTGCTGAAGGGAGTACTCCGACAACGATGTGGAACGCTCCTCGGGCTGTAGGAGGGGGTCGCAATCCATCTCTTGCTGAAGGGAGTACTCCGACGCCGTGCCTAGCATCGCAAGGAGGCACGTAAAAAAGTCGCAATCCATCTCTTGCTGAAGGGAGTACTCCGACTAGCTCGAAGAGAGCTAAGACTTCTCGAAGATCGTGTCGCAATCCATCTCTTGCTGAAGGGAGTACTCCGACGAATCGTCGTTGACGCTACGCAGGCTGCTGTCGCAGTCGCAATCCATCTCTTGCTGAAGGGAGTACTCCGACGGGAAAAGAGGTCAAAACTAACCTGTCATCGGGGTATGTCGCAATCCATCTCTTGCTGAAGGGAGTACTCCGACTTGCTATGAAAAATAAAGTATTAATTAGTAAGGCGGGTCGCAATCCATCTCTTGCTGAAGGGAGTACTCCGACTTGAAAAAGAAATATTGATATTAAAACCTTTAGACGGTCGCAATCCATCTCTTGCTGAAGGGAGTACTCCGACAAGATAAAAATTGCAATTCGAAAACCCGTCCGCCTGTCGCAATCCATCTCTTGCTGAAGGGAGTACTCCGACTGGAAGATCACCTCTGAAAAAATTGTTTTCGATACACGGTCGCAATCCATCTCTTGCTGAAGGGAGTACTCCGACACGAAATGAAGTCCAGATGGGAAAAGTCTCTTGCGTCGCAATCCATCTCTTGCTGAAGGGAGTACTCCGACCTACATGCCGGGTCGGGTCAACCCCGAACAAACTTGTCGCAATCCATCTCTTGCTGAAGGGAGTACTCCGACTTGAGGGTCACAGTGAAATCATTCTCGACTCGGCTGTCGCAATCCATCTCTTGCTGAAGGGAGTACTCCGACAGATTATTATGCCATTTCATTTGGCAGTCAACGGCTTATG
>JANWWZ010000030.1 GCA_025057115.1 Bernardetiaceae bacterium | reverse complement strand
GCAGCGCCGTAGGGCGAACCTTTGGCAACTTCGTTTTTGCAGCCACTACTAGTGCGCGCAATATTACCCTGCAGGGAAATAACACTCATACAGTAGGAAATTTCACCTTAGGGGCTTACACTAACTTTACCCGCCCAGCAGGGACTGCCAACCTTACTTTTGGCAATTTCTCAGCAGCCAATAACAGTATTATTCAGTTTAACCACAATGGAACGCTCACTTTTAGCGGTACTACCACCCTCAATACAGCGGCAGGTATCTCTACTTTAACTTTTGGTAGCAACGTTACTAATATCACGCATACAGGGGCAGTCACCTATGGCGGCGCAGCAGGCTGTAATGTTCAATACAATAACACTGGCACAGTAACTTTCAATAGCACTACTACGCTTAATAATGCTACTTCTCCTGCAAATATGCTAACTTTTGCCAATACTGTAACCAATGTTTTTCATAGAAACAACGTTAGTTATGGCAACCGTGCAGACGTAACTTATAACAACAACGGCGTAGTGCATGTACGCACCACAGCAGCTACTTCCAACGTGAACTTATCCTCTGGTACTGGTTGCATTATTACTTTTAATAACAACGGAGATTTTGAAGTGTCAGGCAGTGTGGATTTTAATAGTAATCTTACCAATCCTACGAATGTTACTTATAATAATACGGGAAAGGTTGACTTTGGTGATAGCGATATTGCTCCTGCGGAAACCTTCCGCGTGCGAGATGGAGGCAAACTTATCATTAATAATACTGCCCAAAATGTGCGCTTTTGGGGGAGTATTACCAATGGACACTTAAACGTAACTTATAACTTCCAACAAAACGGTAGCTTGCAGATTGACGGTAGTGTCAGCATTGGCAGCAATGCCAGTTTTACTACCAACAACAACGTAACTTCTGTAAGTATTGGAAGTACTAGTAGCACCATTTCATTTGACACGAACGCTACATTTACCATGGCTAATAATGGTAATGTCGCCATCAATGGCAGTTTGACCATGAACGGCGGCGGGAGCAACTACCAATACAATAACGCCGGCACGGTAACTTTTGGCAGCACAGTAACAGCTACCAATATCTCTGGCACACTTAACGTTCAGTTTAACAATAGCGGTAATACCACCTATAACGGAAATGTAACTCTTTCAACAGCTTTGGGGGCAACTAATAGCATTACTTACCTCTTTGCTGGCGGTAAAACAGCCAATATTAATGCTGACTTTACTGTTACAGGAGCTTGCAATAATTTAATTACCATCGGCAGGACAGGAACGGGTAGTGCTACCCTCAACCTAACAGCCACGCCCCCTAATCGCAACTGGATACGCGTTCATGTATCTAATATTAATGCCTCTTCTCTGCCCAACAACATCCGCGCTTATGCCTACACCGATGGCGGAGGAAACACTGGCATTGATTTTAGAAACAACAGCACCTCCACTAATCGCACTCTTTATTGGGTAGCCGGCGGAACGCACTCAGGTACTAATACTTTGTGGAGTAATGTCAATAACTGGTCATACGAGCCTGATATATACGTTAATGCTGGCTGTATTCCTACTGCACAAGATTCGGTAGTATTTGGGCACCACGATATTTCTTTCTCTCCTACCCGTTCCACAGTAGATGTAGATGGCAACTACGCCGTTGGAGGCATGCGCTGGTCTGCTACGGATGTAACCCCTTCCATGCCTATTCTGCAGAGTGTTGGTGGCGTTACGCGTACGCTTACTATTGGCGGAGCCTTTGACTGCTATCGAGCAGCAGGAGCGGTAGCATTTCAAAACGAAAGTGCTACGCAACGGCTCAACTTTGTCTTTACTGGCTCGGTGCGTACTCCCGCCAACGGTTGGAACGACATCCGCAGTGGTGGAGTAAACTTCCCGCGCGAAGTTATTTTCAATGGCGCCAGTGACAACACGCGCTGGCGGTTGATTGACAATTTTAGCGCGCGGATAGATGCAGGAGCTAACCCTGTTAATAACGGCTCGGTGTACTTGCAGCGCGGCACATTTGATACCAACGGAAAAAACCTTCTGATTGGTCGTTTTAATGCCTTTGAGTATGGTACTAGCACTTTTACTGCTCCGCGTGAACTAATTATTAGTGGCAACTCCCACTGGACATTTCAGGGCAGAAGTGGAAATTTGACCCCGGGGTCAGTAACTAATATTCACGTGCTCGACTTACAAGGAACTAACCTAACGTTTAACACTCCCAGTAGTGGCTCTTACTGGTACTTTTCAGGAGCCAACGTGGATAGCACCGCTAACACAGAAGGTTCGCACGTGTATCTTGCTTTGAGCCGCTGGACAAATGCAATGCGCGAAGTGCCCAGCATGGGATTTGGATTTCGCGTACTGGATATAGACATCGGAACGGATAACAACCAAAACTTTCCATTCATTTTTAGAGAGCTGAAGTTAGTTCCCAATACCATAGGCAACCAAGACCGCCAGATTTACATCCAGCCGTGGGGCTATCCTCCCGGAACGCAACACATTTTCAAAGGAATAGTGGATTTTGGCAACAACACAAGAGCAAACCCCAACAATGTAGTAGGCACGGTTATTAATGGTGTGCATGTAAATCCGAATGCTACTTGGAGTAATGTCAATCGCTTTGAAAAAGACGTTTTCATAGGTACCAACTGCCAAATCCCTTTCTGGGGAAGCTATCGGTTTGATGGCAAGGTAACAGTAGGAGGTAGTTCCGTCGTATGGTTTAGAGCTAACACAGGCATTACGGCTTATCAGTTTAATGATGACGTAACGCTGGGAAGTGCCGTTATAGCCAACTTTCAAGCCCGAGTAGTATGGCCCAATCAAACCAAAAAACTCATCATAGGGCAAGAGTCTATTGCTTACGTAGGTGATATTCCTTCTACTACTTTGCCACCGACAGAATACCAAATTGGAGGGCAATACAATCAATGGGGAGACATCCATTTGCTCAGCCAAGGGCGGCTCGTGCTCAATAACGGCAAAGGACCCGGCGGAAACACCATTACCAATACTATCAGAAACTTGCAATTAGGTGAGTTTTCTGTCGTCGAGTTTAATACCGAAATGGTGGGAAGCGGTTCTAACCCGCAAACCCAAATTACTGGCTACATGACCACTACGTTTGTCTCCAATTGCTCAGTATGGGCTACTATCCGCAGTTTATTGGAGGGCAAACAGGCAGACGTAAGATTTACCAACGCGCACACAGGAACCAATGCAGTAGGCAGATTAATAGTAAAAGATATTTTAGTCTCCACAGCCCCTCCTAATTTGGAAATCAATCAAGGCACTGATGCGGGTAACAACACAGGAGTTACTTTCAACGGTGGCTCTTTGAGTGCTCTTAATTTTTATTGGGTAGGCGGCACCAACAAAAACAAACTCCTCAACCCACATCGCAAGGCTGCCGACACCAATTTTGATGGCACACCCGACGACAATGGCGATAACGTCATGTGGAGCAATCCAGCCAACTGGTACACCGAGCCAGCAACCAATCCTGTGCGCAACAATGGCGAGCTAACCGAAGCCATGATTATGCAAAACAACCAATGCGTACCAACCATTGTGGACAACGTGTATTTCTTAGACGATTCTTTCCAAGGAGGCATTCAACACACTGATTTCACCAAACATCGCCGCAGAGTAATTGTAGATATTCCACAAGGACAAGCACGCAATTTCATGTGGTTTTTAACCACCCCTGCTAACATGAACCTGCCAGGAAAAGTGACCACTGCGGGTAGCTTTGTAACGGGTACGCCTGCACAAGGACCTGCCATCTTTACCAACGAACAGCAGCCTATTTTGGCTACCACAGAGTTTCAAGTAGCAGGCAATTTGCGCTGGGCACCAACAGGGGGACCTATGAGTATGGATTTTGTAACTAATCCCAATTCTACTGCTTTTGAAACTATCTTACGAAACGATTTTGTTTCGCGCTTCTCTTTCGTAGGTCAAGGCAATGCAGGGGCGCCTACTACGCACACCATCGAAAGCAACGGACAGCGCTTTGCAGCAGAAGTGTATTTTGATAACCGTTACAGCACGTGGTACCCCATAGACTCACTGGATGTAAACAGCCATCGGCATGGCACGCGCTACCCGCAAATTTTACCAGCTTCGGTAGCCGAAAACGTGCCCACACCTTGGACAAGAGCCAGTGTAACCATTCATCAAGGAGCGCTCAACATGGGCAGCAATAGCTACAAGACTGGACAGCCCCGCCGTATCAGTCTCGAAGGAGATTGGACTATTAGCCAGTTATTCGGCTTTGCCCACTTTGATGCTTCTACCAGTGAAGTAGTATTTGATGGGTCTGTTAATAGCGACAATGCCGACGATATAAACATTATTACCAGCGAAAACTTTACTATACCAGCACCGTCACAACCAGTTGCACAACCCACCGGAGATCCTAACGGCAACTACGACCCCACGCGTCGCCGATTCTACGACCTGAGAATTTTTAAACAAACCAATACCCGCGATGTACGCGTGCTCAACTCTCCCGTATCTGTTTTGCGCAACATCCGCATCCAAAGGGGCAGAATGTGGGATAATGATGAAGCCAGTTCGGTGCCCATGCAAATCAAAGGCAAAATCAGCGGCACGGGAACTTTCCAAATGGATGCGGGCACTACGCTGCGCTTAGGTAGTAGCCAAGCCACAGGAGCTACCGACAACCGTTATACAAGTGCAGGCGTTCCCATTTATAACTGGGGTACAGAATTCCCTGCTGCGGTTAATGGTTACCCCACTACTTTTCCATTAGGTTATGCTAAGGCGGATATTACCCTTCATCCCACCAGCACAGTATTCTATTGGGTAAATGGACACCAAAACGTTTCCATTGTACCAGATTATGGAAATATCACCTTCATTGGTCACACTGCTCCTACTGACTTTGGTACTAACTGGGGCAACCTGCGCAAGCGGCATCTGATACGCGAAAATGTTACGGGCAATGTCAACTACGGCGGTGGTAACCATGCCCCAGCTTCAGCTTCTTTACCTGTTCCTACGCCTACTCACGGAGGTACTCTCGTAGTTCAAGGTAACTGGACGCAAAACGACGGCATTGATTTCCTCGACAATGGTAACCAAATTAACCTAACAGGCTCCAACCCTACCTTCTCCGTAGGTGCTTGGGCAATTTTAACCTTAGGTTCGGGCTGGGATAACAGCTCACTGGATGCTCTAAACAGAACCTTGCCTTTGGTCAATCACGCCACTACATTCCCTACTGGAACACCAACGGTTGTACTTAACGCCAATAGCATCGTCAATTACAACGCGGGTGCAAACCAGGCAGTACGCGGTTTGAGCGGCGCTGGCGATGCAAGCTATGGGCACTTGCTCATTGCCAACCGAGACCGTTCTACCAGCGCACCTCTGCCCATATTGGCACAAAAAACTTTGGATGCTCCTGCTACTATTCGCGGACAGTTACGCATCTACCCCAATGCACACCTGCTGGACAATGGCAACCAAATTACTATGACCTCCGCAGGTAGGCTCCACATGTATCGCGTGTTGCCAGCTGTAAATACAACTCCCGTCCCTGCCAATCTCGATGGGCATTTAGATTTGTATGACCTGCGCACCTTGTCAACTAATAGTGGGGTTACTGTAAGTGGTAGCAATCATAACACAATGGTAAATAGCGAGAGCCGCCTGAGTTTAGGTAACGCTACAACAGCTACTACCTTCCCTACAAACGTGCCCAATAGCAACGTATTTTTGCAAGGTCGCACAACTATTGTTTACAATGCAGGCGTAGCGCAAAACATCCGCACCTTTACCGATGCTACTGACACTACACGAATTTATTCCAACTTAGTATTGGTAAATCCCGCTGCTGGGGCTACTGCACCCGTGAATAAAACAGCCGTACAGGAACTTGGCTCGGGTGCCACTGTACAAGCCGCCAATGCAGCAGGTGATGCTACCACATATTTCCAACTCAAAGGCGATTTAATTATTGGACCTAACAACAGTTTTGTGGACAACGGCTACCAGGTGCGCAATCCTAACAACATCAGTGGCGACGGAAATTTCCGTATGCCAGTACTCAAAACTACTGCTGACGGAATTACGCCCCTCAGTGGCAGAACTACTTTGATAGGGGGAGGTAATCCTACTGGTGCAAATGGCATAAGCCGCATTATGCTAGGTACTGCTACCATTGCTACCAGTTTTCCGGTGAACTTTGGAGGGAATAACGACTCAGAAATTAGCTTTGAAATATCACCTGACAATAACTTATATGGCAACGTAGTCTATAATAGCGGGCGCCGCCAGAGTATTCGCGCACTTAATAACACTGCTATTAATGGTGAGCGCACCTACGCTAATCTTACTTTGACTAATCCAAGCAGCACTCCCAACGGACCTGTTCCAAAAAGCTCCGCAGGCTCTTTCCGCGTTCGCGGTACCGT
>JANWWZ010000002.1 GCA_025057115.1 Bernardetiaceae bacterium | reverse complement strand
TGTGGACAAGAAGGAGGTGTTTTACGACAAGCTGACGTTTGTGTATTTGCAGTTGCCTAATTTTAAGAAGGGTTTGGAGGAGTTGGAGAGTTTGGAGGAGAAGTGGTACTATTTGTTGCGTCATTTATCGGAGTGGGAGGAGCGTCCGAAGGAGATGGGGGATTCGGTATTTGACAAGTTGTTTAGTTTGGCGGAGTTGTCGTTGTTGAGCAGGCAGGAGCGGGAGTTATATGAAGACAGTTTGAAGTACTATCGGGATGTGAAGAACACCATCGACACGGCGCGGGAGGAAGGTTTTAATGAAGGCAGAGCAGAAGGATTGAGGGAAGGCATGGAGAGAGGTCGGTTAGAGGAGCGGTTATTGTTTGCGCGCAGGTTGTTGGAGAAGGGCTTCAGTGTTGCACAAATAGCAGAACTGACAGGTCTTGATGAAAGAGAGCTATTAGACCTTATTCATTAACTACAATGACCAAAGAGCATATCCAAGAACATTTTAGTTTGCTACAAGAAGAGATTTGCACAGCCTTAGAACAGATTGACGGAACGGGACGATTTTGCCAAGACTTTTGGCAACGCGCTGGTGGAGGAGGAGGCAGAACCCGCATCATGCAAAATGGAGCATTGATAGAAAAAGGAGGTGTCAACTTCTCTGCCGTATTTGGTCAGCCGCCTGCAAAGATGCTAGAAGCCCTTCGATTGCCGCCTGCTGATTTTTTTGCTACAGGACTCTCTATCGTTCTACATCCTTTTAACCCTATGATGCCCATTATCCACATGAATGTGCGGTATTTTGAAATGACCAATGGCATTTGGTGGTTTGGAGGAGGAATAGACCTTACTCCTCATTACGTGGTGCCAGAGCAGGCAGCATGGTTTCACCGACAACTAAAAGTAACTTGCGACCGCTACGATGCTCATTTTTATCCTCGCTTCAAGCAATGGGCAGATGAATATTTCTATTTGCGCCACAGGGATGAAACTAGAGGAATTGGAGGTATCTTTTTTGACCATCTCAATACAGAGCAAACAGGCAAAACCAAAGAAGAACTGTTTGCCTTTGTCAAAGACGTAGGATGGGTATTTTCTCCTATGTATGCTTATCTGGCTATGCTTAACAGGGATTTGCCCTTTAGCGAGCGCCAACAAAAATGGCAACAAATTCGGCGGGGACGCTACGTAGAATTTAATTTGATTTGGGACAAAGGCACCAAGTTCGGGTTAGATACCGAAGGACGCATCGAGAGCATTTTGATGAGCTTGCCTCCTCTGGCTCGCTGGGAATACAACTTTCAACCCGAACCTGGTAGCCCCGAAGAACAAACGCTTCAACTGCTCAAAAAAGGCATTAACTGGATTGAATTTAGTCCGTTAGAGTTGAGTCGTATAGTTTAGTGCGCTGGGCTAGTTGCTCTGGGCTAAGGGTAATAAGCCTGCCAATAGGTTTGCCATTGCGGTACGTAATGACGCGCAAAGTGATCTTTCCTTCAGGTAAAACAAAAGGAGTTTGATAAACAGGAGAGCGATGGTCAGGCATTGTGCCATCGATAGTATAATGAATTTGCAAGTCAGGTATTTCCGTTGCCATTTTGACAATTAAATTGCCTTCTCGTTGTTGTGTTTGAACAATGGCATCGTAAACTGAACGAGCATAATTGATACCTGCCATGTCAGCGCGGAGAAAGTGGTATTCCATGCGACGAGTAAAATCCTGCCAGTTTTTACTTTCCCTTGGCGACCATGCCACTTCTGCCAAAGCCCAAGCCCTTGGGTAGGTCATATATTCTAAATGGCGCATATGGGGTATCTGCTCGGTCCAAACGTTGCCTTGTACTCCTAACACTTGTCGGGGATCGACTTCTGACGCGATAGGCTCAAAGCTATATACCTTTTTAGCGCGCAGAGAAGCGTATACAGGCGGTTCTATAGTTTGCTCCCCTTGCTGATAATCGAAGTAGGCATAAGTAGTGGGTGACATGATGACTTGATGCCCTTGACGAGCTGCTTCTATTCCTCCTTTCACGCCGCGCCAGCCCATTACTATTACCTCTGGCGAAACGCCTCCTTCTAGCACCTCGTCCCAACCTATCATGCGCTTTCCTTTAGAGCGGATAATTTTTTCTACACGGCTCATAAAATAACCCTGCAGGTCTTCTATGTGTCTGGTATTGAGTTGTTTCATCAGCTTACGACATTCTTCGTTTTCTGCCCAATATCCTTTGTAGCACTCGTCTCCTCCCACGTGAATGTAAGGGGAAGGGAAAAGTGCTGCCACTTCGGTGAATACTTTGTCTAAAAACTCGTAAACTTTCTCATTGGCGGGGTTGAGCGTGTTGTCCACCAACATTTTGAAAGTGCCGTTGCCATACCATTCTGAAAAAGCCGTTCCTGGATCTACGTGTACTATTTGTTGAGTACAGCTCAGCTCTGGATAGGCTGCTAGAGCTGCCATGCAATGACCTGGTACGTCTATTTCTGGAACGATATTCACATGCCGTTGCTTGGCGTAGGCGACCATTTCGCGAATGTCTTCATGAGTGTAATAGCCTCCGTATGTGGCCGCTTCTCCCTGTTGCACAGGGCGACGCGAGCCGAAGTAACCATGCCGTACCACTCGCCATGCCCCTATTTGAGTAAGACGGGGTAAAGATTTAATCTCAATGCGCCATCCGTGATCATCGGTAAGATGCAAGTGCAAGGTGTTGAATTTGTATCGCACCAGTTGGTCTATATAGCGTTTGACTTCTTCCTTAGTAAAAAAATGCCGACTGACATCTAACATCACGCCGCGCCAACGAAAGCGAGGATAGTCAATAATTTCTACTGCAGGCGCTTGCCATGTTGATTTAACAGGGGAGGTACTTTCCACTGGAGCAGGTAAAAGTTGAAGAAACGTTTGCACACCGTAAAAAATTCCTGCACTGGTGTTAGCTTTTATTTTCACAACTTTCGGACTAACTGATAAGCGATACCCTTCCGTGCCAATTTGATTATCATAAGAAGAATTGATTTGCAGCACAATATCTCCGTTTTCATTTCTATTGACCGCAGCTAATTTCCATCCTGTTGCTTGGTTAATTTTTTCAGCAAGCCAGTTGGCACTAAAGGCTAAACTATCTTGCAAATAGACAACTTTGCTAGCGCTAGAAAGTTGAAAAAAGCCCTCGTTTACTTTCAGGCTAGCAGGTTGGGGAATGAGAAAAACAGTGCTTTGAGCTTGCCCATAGTTGCAAGTTAAAAGCGACAGTGCCCACAAAACAAGCCTATTGGGCACGTTGGTGGTTATTCTCATTTTCATACGCTCGAAAATTTAGCATTAGGGTACAAGGTAGTAAATTGCAAGTAAAATGAATTGATATAGGTCGATACGCTTAGAATATGCTGATTGTCAGACTGATGGGTGGGCTTGGCAACCAACTTTTCCAATATGCTTTTAGTCTATGGCTTCAAGGGCGCTACAAGAAGAAAGTCTGGTTAGATGCTCAAGCTCTGTCAGAGAATCGACACGAGCCCCTTTTGACGCAACGCGAGTACAGCTTGCACATTTTTAAGATGCGTCCCCTTATTTGCAATCAATGGCACAGGGCTTATTTTCAACAAAGCCGCTATTGGCGGCTCAATGCGCTGGCAGCAAAACTTTTTGACTTGAGCAAATATCACTGCATTGAAGAAAATGACAATTTTTCTGCTGATAATTTGCCAGAAAATGCCTTGCTTTTGGGTTACTGGCAAGATTTGCGTTATGTACAAGGAGTAGAAACGCTTTTGCGCCGTCATTTGCAGTTCAGGCATGCCTTGAAAGGACAAGCCCTTAACTGGCAACGAGCTATTCAAGCTCAGCAAGTGCCGGTAGCGGTCCATGTTCGGCGGGGGGATTACCTCAAACCCCACGTGGCTAAGGAGCTTGCTCCGCTTCCACCAGCGTACTACCAACAAGCCCTGCAAGAAGTAAAAGAAAGATTCGAAAACGCTTTTTTTTACATATTTTCAGACGATACTCAATGGTGCCAAACTTTCTTTACTCAAATGAAATTTCCTTGTGCTATCGTGCCTAATAACTTTGAACAACCGTTCGCTGATTTCCAACTGATGACGCAATGCCGACATTTCATTATTGCCAATAGCACTTTTTCGTGGTGGGGAGCGTGGCTAAGTCAAGCTCCAGATAAACAAGTTTGGTCGCCTAAGCGTTGGTATGCTGTTGAAGAACTCAACCGCATCAGGCGACCTAAACTGGTACCTTCTTGTTGGCATAGCATTTAACTTGTTGATTATCAATTTGCATGATAGCAGAAATTCACCTACAACCACCTCAAAAGCTCTATTTTGCCTCTGACTTTCATCTTGGTTATCCCGACCACGTCGCTAGCCTGCAGCGTGAAAAAAAAATTATCCGATGGCTGGAATCCGTGCAAACAACAGCAGCACACATTTTTCTGTTGGGCGATTTATTTGACTTTTGGTTTGAATATCGGGACGTAGTTCCCAAAGGTGGGGTGCGCCTGTTGGGCAAAATTGCCGAACTGACTGACAAAGGAACGCAAGTGAGCATTTTTCCGGGAAATCACGATTGGTGGATGTTTGATTATTTTACTGTAGAACTGGGAGCGAAGGTGTATCACGAACCACAGTCTTTTGTCTGCAATGGCAAAAAAATTTTCGTAGGGCATGGAGACGGGCTAGGACCTGGTGATAATTTTTACAAGCTCCTGAAAAAATACTTTTTCCAAGTTCGTTTCTTTCAATGGTGCTTCGAAAAAATGCCCACCTTCGCAGGTTTTGGACTGGCTCGCGCTTGGTCGAAACAGAGCAAAAAGAAAGTTCCCTTGCATTATAGCTTAGGTGAGAAAGAGCGCTTGTGGCAATATTGTAAAAAAAAACATCAGCACGATGCTCATCATTTTTACATTTTTGGACATCGGCATTTTCCCTTACACTTGCCCGTAACTGCTCCAGAAAATAGCTTTACAGGACATTACATCAACGTAGGTGAATGGCTACATTTTTGTACGTATGCCGTTTTTGATGGCAACCAAGTACAATTGCTTAGTTTTGAAAATACTCATCCTTTGTAGCAGCTTTGAAGCAAAGTCACAGACTGCATTGCAATGTTACCGAACAGTTCCCCTTGCAGAGGCAGTTGCTCTCTCGGCAGATGCTTACGGCAATTTGTATGTAGGTGATAAGCAAGGCAATATTCACGCTTACGACTCATTGGGAAACTATCGGCTCACCTACTCACCTACTGAGGTTGCTCAAGTGAGTTTGCTGGATGCGCGCGCCACTGTGCGCATTTTTGCCTTTTACCGCGAGCTCCAACGCTTTGACCTCCTGAATCGCTTTTTGACTCCTATAGAAACCTATCGTTTCCAGTTGCCTGAGATAGGCTTTGTGCGCATGGCAACGCTAGCGGCTGACAACTCTCTTTGGATTTACGATGACTCCAACTTTTCTCTTAAAAAATTTGACAAAAAATTTAACTACGTCTTGCTTCAAACTGACCTTAGCCTCATTTTTTCTGGCGCTTATTTAGATATTGTGCAAATGTTGGAATATCAAAACCAACTATTTTTGCTTGCTTCTAACTTTGGAATCCTCCGTTTTGACAATATTGGCAATTTTATCAACCGCATTCCAACTCATACACCATGTTTTGCTCTAGGCGGCGATGCCATTTTTTTCTACGATGCAGGCAATGTCATCAAGCAAAATTTGTACACTGGTGAGCGCGCGTTGCTTTCCTTTTCCACTCCACTTACCGAGCTCAGAGGATTGACCATTGTAGGTAATTCAATCGTTACCTTGGAGGAAAATTCGCTGCGGTTTTGGCGATGATAAAATTTAGCGCCGAGCCCTGCCCAAAGACAGAAGTGCAATGCATTGCACAAGCCAATCCAAAGCAGTGTCGGACTAAATACTTGCTAAAGCTTGTTTTAAGTCATCGCAAAGGTCTTGGGGATCCTCAATGCCTACGCTAAGGCGAATGAGCGAGTCGCGCAAACCCGCTTTTTGGCGTTCCTCTTTGGGTATGCTAGCGTGGGTCATGGTAGCTGGGTGCCCACAAAGGGATTCGACGCCGCCCAAACTTTCCGCTAAACTAAACACTTGGAGGCTTTCCATAAATCGGATGGCATCTGCCACACTGTCGTTTTTCAAAGTGAAAGAAATCATGCCGCCAAAGCCGCGCATTTGCTTTTTAGCTATTTCGTGATTGGGGTGGTGAGCAAATCCAGGCCACCACACTTGTCCCACCTTGGGATGAGCAGCGAGGAACTGGGCTATGATTTCTCCATTTTCGCAATGGGCTTTCATGCGCAAATGCAGGGTTTTAATTCCGCGCAGCACTAGGAAACAATCCATAGGAGCTGGTACTGCTCCTGCCGCATTTTGCAAAAATTTGAGCTGTCCTGCCCATTCTTCATCGTTGGTAACAAGCGCACCCATGACCACATCTGAATGCCCAGCAATGTATTTGGTAACAGAATGCATTACTAAATCCGCGCCTAAGTTCAAGGGATTTTGCAAGTAAGGCGAAGCAAAGGTGTTGTCCACTACTACCTTTGCGCCGTGAGCGTGAGCAATTTGGCTAACGTGCTCGATATCAATGATGTTTAATAAAGGATTCGTAGGAGTTTCAATCCAGAGCAGTTTAGTTTGAGGCGTGAAATGCTTAGCAAGCTCTGGCGCGTTTTGCATGGGCACAAAGCGAAATTTGATGCCAAATTTTTCAAACACGCGCACAAAAAGCCGATAAGTGCCGCCGTAAAGATCGTTAGTGGCAATTACTTCATCATTGGGGTTGAGGGTCTTCATGACCGTATCGATGGCAGCCATTCCAGAAGCAAAGCAAAGGGCGTACTTGCCATTTTCTAAAGCCGCTAGACTTGCTTGCAAAGCATCTCGGGTAGGGTTTTGGGTGCGAGCATACTCATATCCTTTGTGCTTTCCAGGTGAATCTTGCACGTAAGTAGAAGTTTGATAAATCGGCGTCATGATAGCCCCTGTAGTGGGGTCAGGTACTACGCCCGCGTGAACAGCTTTGGTGGCAAATTTCATGTTCCAACAGGTTTTACAGGGCAAATCTATCAACTTTGCGCCATGAAGTTAGACATTTTGGCCATTGCAGCCCATCCGGATGATGCTGAGCTAGGCTGTGCAGGAACTTTAATGGCTCATATCGACAAAGGATATAAAGTGGGCATTTTAGATCTTACCGCTGGCGAGTTAGGCACCAATGGAACGGTGGAAATCCGTGCTCAAGAAGCCGCCGAAGCAGCCCGCATCATGGGACTGGCTGTGAGAGAAAACATGGGCTTCAAAGATGGTTTTTTTGCCAATGATGAATTGCATCAAAGGGCGCTCATTGTGCAAATTCGGCGTTTCCAACCCCGCATTGTAATTGCCAATGCCACTTGCGACCGACACACTGATCACGGACGCGCAGCAGATTTGGTAAGGCATGCTTGTTTTCTTTCAGGGTTGAAAAAAATTGAAACTGTTTTTGAAGGAACATTACAACCTCCTTGGCGACCTGAACAAATTTTTTACATGATGCAAAGCAATTACATAGAACCTGATTTAATTGTAGATATCTCTCCTTACTGGGAGCGAAAAATGGCTGCTATTCTTGCTTATAGAACGCAGTTTTATACCCCAGGAGTAGATAAAGAGCCTACTTTTATTGCCACTCCTGAGTTCTTGGATTTTGTCAAAGGTCGTGCCCGCGAGTTAGGGCAAGCCATTCGAACACTTTACGGAGAAGGTTTTACTACAGAAAGAAAAATCGGTGTGCGAGATCTATTTGATACCATATAAATTTTATAGACGGCTTGCTTGTCGGCAAAATTGTCATATTTGCAAGTTGGTTATTTGCCACTGACCTGCTTTTGTTGAGTATCAAGCCTAAAACAACCACCTCTGGAGGTAAAAGCAATTCCTCGCAGTGAACGCAGGTGCATTTTTACAACAATTTCAACTCTCCTTTAGGTAACGGTAAAAGCCAAAGACTCGGCCTAGGACCCAATGCTAATTTCTTTTATGCTTAGGCTGGTTTCCAACTGCCAAATTTGCCTGCGCGATAGTCGGCATAGGCTTGTTTAATTTCTTCGATGCTGTTCATTACAAAAGGACCTTGGGATACAATGGGTTCATTGAAAGGAGTGGCATGTCCAAAAATAAACAAAGCACTTTCTTGAGCGGTACTCATCTGCAGATGGCTTCCTTTGCTTTCAAATTCGGCTAAATGGCGTTGGGGCACTGCATGTCCATTTACCTTTACTTTGCCACGCACTACGTAGAAGAAAACATTCCGACTTGGCAAAACTTCTGTTTCCCAATCGGCTTGGGGTTGCATTTGAATAGTGCCCAAAAATACGTCGGTTAATGGCTCAAAGGCGCCTTTCTTTCCGTTGTAATTGCCAGCGATGAGTTGCATGCATGTTTTTTCATTGAGGTGCACCAAGGGTATTTCTTCTTTTTGCAGACCTGCGTAACGGGGTGAGGTCATTTTCAAGCGGGCAGGTAGGTTGAGCCATAGCTGCAAAATTTCTAATTCACCTCCTTGTTGCCGAAAGGTTTCGGGAGAAACTTCAGCATGTAGCAATCCTTTCCCTGCCGTCATCCATTGGACTCCACCTGCTTTGATGATGCTTTGGTAGCCTTGTGAATCTTGGTGCATAATTTCACCCGCTATGATAAAGGTAACTGTTTCCATGCCTCTGTGAGGGTGAGGACCAAAAGGAAGACCTCGATTGTTAGGGGGATAGATTTGATAACCATGATGGTTGAGCAATAGAAAAGGATCCAAATGAGGAAGCTCTGGATTGGGCAAGGGCGAATAGGTAACCAAGTCAGCAATGAGATGGTAGCTTGCTTGGTGAAGTTTCTTGATAGGTCTCATTGTAGTTAATGTTGTAACATCTATTGTTACAACTTAAAACAACGCCACTTGTTTGCTTTCTCGTCAATCTACTACCTTGATTTCTACCCTGCGGTTAAGTCGGCGACTTTCAGGTGAGTTATTGGGCACGGCAGGGCGAGTTTCTCCATAAGCTTTGACTGTAATGACATCGGGGCTAATGCCTGTAGTTTGGACCATAATTTTTTTAATTCTTTCTGCACGGCGTTTAGAAAGTTGTTCATTGTAAAAATCATTGCCATAGCTATCGGTATGTCCTTCTATTACTATTTTGTAACCGTGTTGCACGTAACTTGCCGCGTTGCGGATGGTTTCCATATCCTGTTGAGTGAGTTCGTCTTCGTCAAAGACAAAGTACAAAGGGCGAAGTACTGGCTTGGGAGGTTTTTCTGGACTCACTGTAGAAGGAGGAATAGGTGGCGTAGAGAGTACGGAATCATTTTGCACAGGAGGTTCGTAAGTAGTTTGAGGAATTTGAGTTTGCTGGTAAGCAATAGCTTTTTGACGGCTATCGCGCATTTTTACTTCAGGCTTTAGATCAGGACAAGGCAAGTCTGACCCTTCCGCAAGGCGACCTACTCCCGCCTTAAATACGCGACCTGTTTTCCTTATCGGGTCGCCTTCAATAGAGGTAATCTCTACAGGAATGGGGCGAGCATTGCGCGAAATGGTAAACTTAGCCACTGCTTTGTTTTGTTTTTTGCGTTTTTGTTTATGTTTGTGCTGGGCTTGAAGTGGAATTACTCCCACTATCAACAGCAACGCAAATAAGAATCGTAAACAACCTACTCCCATTGGCTTCATTGAACATTTACTCCTTTAAATCTACGAATTTTGCACATGAATGCCTAACTTTAACCAGTTAAAAAAAGCTAGGTACCTACTTCCAATCATTTGCATGAAATACTTCCAGCTATCACCTGAACAACTGCTAAACATCAAGACCTTGGGGGAACTCAAAGCAGTGGGCTATGTGAGTCGTTCAGTAAAACAAGAACTGCGCGACAACTTAATCAAGTTTTTGCGACAGGGAAAATCCGCCTTTCCTGGTATTCACGGCTACGAATATACAGTGCTGCCTGAACTGGAACGGGCAATTCTTTCCATGCACAACATCAATTTGCTGGGGTTGCGCGGGCAAGCCAAAACTCGCATTGCTCGCCTGATGGTGAATTTATTAGATGAATATATTCCTATCATCAAAGGCAGTGAGCTGAACGACGACCCGCTGAATCCTCTCTCTCGCTACGGAAAAGATATGGTAGCAGAGCATGGCGATCAAACCCCCATTGAGTGGTTGCATCGCTCTGAACGCTATACAGAAAAATTAGCTACTCCTGATGTGTCGGTAGCTGATTTAATAGGAGACACTGATCCCATCAAAGCGGCTACGCTTAAGCTCCCCTATTCTGATGAGCGCGTGATTCATTTCGGGCTTATTCCTCGTTCGCACCGCGGCATCTTTGTCATCAACGAACTGCCTGACTTACAGCCTCGCATCCAAGTGGCTTTGTTCAATATTTTGCAAGAGGGCGATATTCAAATTCGAGGTTTCAAACTGCGCCTACCGCTGGATATTCAATTTGTCTTCACGGCTAACCCCGAAGACTATACCAACCGAGGCAGCATCGTTACCCCCCTCAAAGATAGAATTGACAGCCAAATTATTACCCACTATCCTAAGGACATTGCCACAGGGCGTAAAATCACCGAACAAGAAGCCTACATCAAGCCAGAACAAGAACGCATCGAGGTATTTGAGCTGGCAAAAAACATGATTGAACAGGTAGCAATAGAAGCCCGCCAAAGCGAATACGTGGACGTTAAAAGTGGCGTTTCAGCGCGCTTGACTATTTCAGCCTATGAAAATTTGGTTAGCGCTGCTGAGCGAAGAGCACTTATTAATGGCGAAAGCAACGTTCATGTTCGCATTGGGGATTTCTGGGCTATTGTGCCTGCTATTTCTGGAAAAGTAGAGCTGGTTTACGAAGGAGAGCAAGAAGGAGCAGCAGCAGTGGCGCAAGCCCTGATAGGCAAAACAATTCGTTCCTTTTTTAAGCAGTTCTTTCCCGACCCTGAAAAGGAAAAAAAGAAAAACAACAGCGCTTACAAAACGGTTCAAGAATGGTTCGGCAATGGTGCTCAATTGGATTTGCTCAACGATGCTCCTGAACGCGAGTACCGCGCTGCCTTAGACAAAGTGCCTGGATTGCGACAACTGGTCAGAAGTAAGTTTCCCAACCTACCAGAGTCAGAAACCTATTTCATGATGGAATTTGTCCTTCATGGATTGGCTGAATACTCTCTCATTAGTCGCAAGAATCTTGAACGCGGGATGCAGTTTAAGGACATCCTCAGCGGTATGTTTAGCATGAGCGGCGATGAAGAGGACTGAAAAAATGTCGCGAAGGACTTTCCTGGGCTGCCTGGCTGTAACCCTAGCAGCCCTTGTTTATTATTTGCTCGACCAGTTGTGGTACGCTGCCATCCCTCGAAGAGCTTTTCAATGGTTTGACGATAGCCGCGATTGGCAACAAATGGACAAAGCAGGGCACGTGTTTTCTGCTTATCACCTTAGCCGCATCGCCTACAGTGGGCTACAGTGGGCAGGAGTAGCCCCCAAAAAGGCACAACGCTACGCTGCTGCCATTGGTTTTGCAGCCCTTGCCCCTATAGAGCTGCTAGATGCTTTTGCCGTTACTCATGGAGCCAGTCTATACGATTTAATAGCAAACGCACTGGGAGCTAGTTTTTTCACCTTTCAGCAGGAAGTGGCAAACAAGCAAGTGGTGCAATGCAAGTTTTGGTTTACTCCTAGTCCCTATGCTGCCCTGCGACCCGATAAACTAGGCAAAAATTTCATAGAACAACTCATAAAGGACTACAACGGTCAAACTTATTGGCTTTCCGTTCCTGGATACTTCTTGCCTGATGGATACCGATGGATAAGGTTGGCTGTGGGCTACGGAGCAACGGGAATGATATACGGGAATCCAGAGCAAAACCAACGTGCAGGCAGGCAAGCACAGCGGCACTTTTACGTAGGACTCGATATGCAACTTCCCGATGGCTTGAGGCAGTCTTCAGTAGGAAAATTTGTAGGTTTTTTTTCTGACTTGCTCCGCTTGCCTCTGCCTTGTCTTAAGATATGACGATGTTTTGTAAATTGGCATGCAAAATTTCAGTTCTATTTGGTAGCAAAATGAAATCAAATGCAAGCCTGCATTTGGATTTAAATCTAACTTGCAAAAAAAACTTGATTGCCTTATGCTTCTGCAATGCCTTAGCAGGGGACTTTTTCGCTGTTGCTCAAATTCCGCCTTCTCCCATTGCTTTTCCTTCTCAAGATTCCTTGATAAGGATTTACTATACTCCTCACATCCGTTGGACTGATTCCATCTTGCAAGTTATTCAACGGCACGTAGTTGGGCACAATGGTGAAAAAGTTTACCAAAATTTAAAGCAAATGCAGCAAAAGCTAGACTACGCTAGCACGTTGCCAGTAATTCCTTATTCAGTTCACAGTGCTGTTTTTTTGTACGAACCTAAGCAAGAGCCTCGGCGCAAAAAGCGATGGTCCAGAAAAAAGCGTTAGGATTCTTCTGAGGTACTTCAGCCATGTACAAAAACGATCACCTTACAACTTCTCCATCTGAATTCCAGCAGATTTGAATTAGCAAGAGGCGTTGACCGAAAAACAAAATCTGTTTGCAATAAAAAAAGCGCCCTGTGTTTTCCAGGCGCTTTGGCAGAGGGAGAGGGATTCGAACCCCCGATGGGTTACCCCATAACGGTTCTCGAGACCGCCGCTTTCGACCACTCAGCCATCCCTCTAAAAGCTAGCAGAGGGAGAGGGATTCGAACCCCCGGTGGGTTGCCCCACAACGGTTTTCAAGACCGCCGCTTTCGACCACTCAGCCATCCCTCTGTGAGAGCAAAATTACAAGATGGAAACCATACTTGCAAACGAAGCATTCTTCAGGTTGCGATTTTTTAGCTTTCTGCAAACGATCGTTGAAATATAACCGCGATGTTTAAATTTGTAGCATCTCAAGTTTGATCAACTAACCTTTGTTATGGGAAAAATCAAAGTTGCCATCAATGGCTTTGGGCGCATCGGACGCCTTACTTTTAGGCTTTTACTGCAAAAGGAAAACGTTGAAGTAGTGGCTGTAAACGACCTGACTGATGCAGCTACGCTTGCTCATCTATTTAAACACGATTCAGTTCATGGCAAGTTTAATGGTTCAGTTATAGCTCAAGACGGCGCGATTGTTGTCAATGGTCATGCCATTAAAGTTTTTGCAGAGAAAGATCCTGCACGTTTGCCTTGGGCAGCTCACGAAATAGATATTGTACTGGAATCCACTGGCAAGTTTACCGATAGCGAAGGGGCTAGTAAACACCTCAGCGCAGGTGCCAAAAAAGTTATTATTTCTGCCCCCGCCAAAGGCAGCGACATTAAAACAGTAGTACTGGGTGTAAATGACCATACTATTTCGCCTGACGACAAAATTATTTCCAATGCTTCCTGTACTACCAACTGCCTTGCCCCTATGGCGAAGGTACTAGACGACAATTTCGGCATCGAAAAAGGCTACATGACTACTATCCACGCTTATACACAAGACCAAAACCTGCAAGACGGTCCTCATAAAGATTTGCGCCGCGCACGGGCAGCAGCACTTTCTATTGTACCCACCTCCACAGGAGCCGCCAAAGCAGTAGGGCTAGTATTGCCTCACCTAAAAGGAAAGTTAGACGGGGCTGCTATGCGCGTTCCCGTCCCTGACGGCTCCTTAACTGACCTTACTGCTATTTTGAAAAGAGAAGTTACCGTGCAAGAAATTAACCAGGCAATGAAGGCTGCTGCCGAAGGTCCTTTAAAGGGAATTTTAGAGTATTGCGAAGAACCTATAGTATCGGCTGATATTGTTGGCAACTTGCACTCTTGCATTTTTGATGCTGCCTTAACTGCTGTCAATGGCAATCTTGTCAAAGTAGTGGGCTGGTATGACAATGAAGCGGGTTACTCAGCGCGCACCGCTGATTTAATCGCTAAACTAGGATAGAGTTTTTTCTACTCAAAAATGCGCTCCTTACGGAAGAAACTCCGTAAGGATTTTTTGTATGCACAAATGCTTTGAGGTGGGTTGTAGCTATAAAGTTTTATGACAAGCAAAGATTTGGGCTACAGTTGTTAAATTTGAACAAATCTGAAGTAATGTACCCACAATCTTTGTTTGACACCAGTCGAAAGGAGTTCAACTACATCGCGCTAAGGGTTAAAGAAGGGAAAATACCTACGGATTGGTACGGATTGATGTTTGTTAATTCTCTTGCAGGCAACTTTACTTGGCAAGGCGATTGCCCCTCTAATGCCCTGCTCAATAGCAATGGCATGATACTTAAACTTGAACTTCTGGCCAATAAAAGCGCAGAGTTTAGTACTGCTTTGATGCGCACTCCCTGTTTTTATGCTGAAGAAGCCACTTTGCAAGGAAGTATATGGGATCGATTTTACAGATTTACCCCATTGAGCAATCTTCGAGTATCTATTAAGTTAGGAGTGCGCAACCAACTTAACGGAGCTATTATTCCTTTTTGGTTTGGTCAGAATAAGCAAGCGCGTTTAATGGTTACCTTTCCTGCAGGAGCTCCTTTTGAAATCAATCCCTCTTTGCTTGAGCTGAGGGAAATGATAGGTGTCGGGTCATGGCATGAGTCACCTGTAGGAGAAGAAGAACAACCCTTCCCAGCAGTATTAAATGCTCTTCAGCCTGTGTTTGATCCCATCGCACAAGAGTTTTTTACTGTCAATGTTGCAGAGAGTAGTCGAATGCTTTCGGCTGTTACAGCCGCTTTTCACTGGCGGGAGTACTATCCTCAAGTACTTAAAGAGCACTTAAGCCAATTCATACAACAACAGGTCAACGTTTCTCCTTGCAGCCTTTTTGACCAATTAGTTGATTTTTTCGCTAGCTTAAAAGAAAAATTGCCTTCATTGAATTTTTTTCGCTCTAGCTCCTTCAAAAAGTGGAGGCTTTTCGCAAAAGGAAAAGATAGTGCTTCTCTTAGCAAAGCATATTTATTCAGGTGGAAAGGAGAAAGTGCCCTAAAGCAGTGGCAATTACTTGATGAGCAAGGCAATCCCATCAGTGGCAATGGCATTTGGCGCCTTGCTTGCACCAAGGATTACCTTATTTTGAGCTGTACAGGTTGTTACTCCCTACTGGGAGAATGTCTGTTGAGTTTGTTTCCAGAAGAAGAGTCTTTTCGCAGCTTTTTTGAATCGCTTCGCTTGGAATTGCTTAATAGCCAAGCTACTCATATATATCTGGTTTGCCGAAAACAACTTCATGAAAAAAACAAACAGGTAAGAACATTGCCAATCATTGTGCCTGAGTGTTTAGGCAATTTAACTGCCCTTGCCTATGACAATCCGAATGGTATTATTACCCTACTTGCCACTTCTTCTCATCAGCCTTTTGTATCCCCGCAGTGGTTTCTCCCTTCTAAGAGCCAACACCAAATTAGGCATATCAAAATTAAGCAAATGGTCTTAGATGCTCTCACAGGTGAATATCTTGCTCAAGAGAGTCGATATTTCCCTTTTTCCGCAATGCAATCGCCCTTAATAGATGCTTTTACCTACTTTCAGTCCCTGTCAGCTAATTACTCCATCACTCATGTGTATTTAAAAGGCTGTAGCCAAGAAAATGCAATTTCTCAACAGCGCTCTTGTGTCATATGTCTTAATGTACAGGCGATGGAAGCGGAAGAGATCTATTTTTTTGAACAAAACATTCACTTGTGGTCGATTCAATTTGTGCCGCGTCGATTAGCTAACACTGCTTTACCTCCGACTAAAAATGGCTATCTGTTAGCAATAGTAAAAACAAGCAGTGATAGCTCGAGCTACTGTACGGAGATATGGGTTTTTGATGCTGCTCACTTGTCCAAAGGTCCAATTTGCAAGTTGTTTCACCCTGATTTTTCCCTAGGCTGGGTTACCTCATCGGTTTGGGTGGAGGAGTTGTTTACTCCTTCCTCTCCAGCAAGTGATCAAAAGCTGATGCAATTTTATCACGACAAAATTGCTAAAATTCGCCATAAAGTTACGCGCCAAGACATTAGCTTACTTTTTAAGCAACACGTTTATCCCAATTTTTAATCCATGCCTAAGGAGCCCTTACTTGCGGACTGGTGTTTTTTTTATTGATTTGAAGAAGGAGGCATAAGCGAATCAGAGTAGAACTGCACACTGAGTTGGAGTGATTGGCAAGTATGTTCCCAGAGATAATTGCTGCACTTTAAACCGGAAAGCCGCTGGGCGCCTTATGATCAATCAGTGCCAGCAAGAAACTTGATTTAATGCCAATTTTATTAAAATTTTAACCACTGAACCAGCCTGCTGCCCGTTTCATGGATGCTGGCTTGCTTTAAATCGAGCTTTTTTAAAAAGGATATCCAATTCCTACGTTAAATGTGGGATTGCGAAAGGCTTCTCTGCCAAGTACAAAGCGCTGTTGCAAAGGGAAAGCAGGGTCCCAGACGCGCAGACCTACGTCAAAACGCAGAATAACGATGGAAAAGTCCATGCGCAGACCTAGTCCCGTTCCCACGGCAATTTCTTTCATAAATCGATAAAAGCGAAAGTCAGCACCTGGACGAGTATCAGGAGTAAGCATCCACACATTGCCAGCATCTACAAACAAAGCTCCATGAACAAAGCCAAAAAGTTTGCTGCGCAGTTCTGCATTCATTTCTAAAAGTACTTCGCCAGGCTGTTCAAAGCGCAGGTCAAATAAGCCAGTTTGCGGGTTGAAGGGAGGAGTATAGCTGCCTGGTCCTAGCCGTCGGGGTCGCCATGCACGGATAGAGTTGCTGCCTCCTGTGAAAAAATATTTTTCATAAGGCAGCACCGAACTTCTTGCGTCTTCCGTTTTTCCGTAAGGGTAGGCTATTCCCACATTTGCCCGAAGGGCAAGAGTGCCTTCTTTTCCCAAAGGCAAGTAATACCTTGCCTCGGAATTAAACTTGACAAAGCGGAAATATTCCAGTCCGAAGAGAGTGCTATTGGTGCGCAAAAAATTGTCGCTCAATAGGTTTAGCGTAGTGCCGCCCGACTCGCCAAATAATTTTATGTAAACAGCATTGCGGCGGTTGGGAGTGGAATACACAAAATTGGCAGAAAAACTTGATATAAGCAACCGACTAAAGCTACGCAGCAAGGTATTTCCACCAGCGGCTAGTTCAAGCAAGTATTCGATAAAACTGTCTTGGTAGCGGGGCGTATTGACAATGGTTAAGTCGAAAGGGGTGAGGGTAAATTGTTTGTCGCGCAGGTTGGTCCATTCATAGTTAAAAGAGGACTGAAAATTAAGCCGGTCGTATTCAGGACGTCGGATAAAAGTATAACCTGTCGTAAAGCGAGTTTTAGGGGAAAGAATTTGCAAAGCTCGCTTTTTATCCATGCTAATGGGAAAAATCAACTTGGGAAAACTAATGGCTGCATGGAGGCTTAACTCTTGGGCGTTATAGGTATTTTGCAACTCGGCAGCGCTTCCTTGTGCTTCTAGGGAACCCCTTGCGCGAAATTCTGCAATTTCGCATCCTCTAAATATATTTCGGTTCCGCCATGCTATGCTAAAAAACGGTCCTGGAAGCGCTTGTGCCACGTTAAGCCCTCCTTCTAAATTGAGTTCATTTGCCGGCAGAGGACTTACCAAAATGCGGGGGCGCAGGGTAGTCCCTGCAGTATCTTGCACAATGTTGACAAACTTGAACATGTCTAAAGCAGCCAGCGCCCTTTGAGTTTCCTCTGCATCGACTTGGCTAATTAAGCGAAAGGGTTTGAGCCGAATGCGGTCTTCCAAGAGTTTAGGAGAGTAGCGTTCTGGGTCAAAGGAAACGATGCGAAGACCTTTGTAAGTGAGGGTATCTCGAGCTGGCTGCTGGCTTTCTACATTAATGTCGGTAATGATTTCTACTTCTCCAATAGTAAACTGCCTATGTTTGTGAAACGGGGGCAAGGTTTCAATGGTAATGCGCACATCAAGGCGATGAGGCTTTCCAACAGCAGTGTCGATATCGAAAAAGATAAAATCGCGAGTAAATTCAAAATAGCCGTTGTTGCGCAAATAACGAGTAATGCGGTCGCGTTCTTGGGCAAATACTCCTTCGTCGTAGCGCATGCCTGGCCGCACTAGGCTGTTAAGAGTGTCCTTTAGCACCAGTTGGAGCAGGGCTGTATCCTTGCTTGCGTATGAAAGTTGATTAATTAAATGAGGAGTGCCTTCATGGACGTGATAAGTAACAGTAGCAAGTTGGTTTTTGATCCGATACGTGGGCTGAACACGTGCTGAAAAGAAACCGCGCTGCCTAATGGCAAGTTGCATTTGCTGGGCAGTGCGATACATTTGAATAGAATCGAAAAAGACAGGTTTTTCACCCACAACTCGCATAAGCCAATTGCCTTCCTCTATCCAACGACGCAATTTGCCCAATTCCCTATCGCGGCGCGCTGTGATTTTGCGTTCTTTGCGCAAGGTTAAAGTAGTATCTTCTAAAATTTGGTCGTAATATGCTTGGCGGGCAGCTAGTTGGGCTTGTTTTTGAGCTAGTTTGCGTTCATAGGGCTTTTTGCCTTCAAAATAAGCTACCACATAAGGCGAAAAAGCAAAAAATAGCAATTTGCGATTAGGGCGCTGACGGTAATAAGCCTCTAATTCTTCAACAGGTACTTGGCTGGCACCTTTGATGCTTTGCGAGTACAAAAGGCATTCATTTTCTTGTAAGTATTTCACTCCTGTACAACTTGCCAGTAACCATGCTCCTAACAGCAAGCCCCAGCAGGGTTTTAACTTTTGGAACGGTTTCATTGCAGACATCGGCAAAAAAAATCCGCATAACTAGTGCATCGATAACTTATCTGCTATCTTTTAAGGGGAACTCTTTTCGTTTACAATAACAAACCATCCTTGCTGCCTATGCCCATCGTCGCCTTTTGGTTGTTGCCCTCTTTGCCGAACCGTTAAAGAAGAATGCACTTGTTTTCTTTAAGGTCTTGCTCGACATTTTTGAATTTGGTTTGCACTACGCGCCCGTCTAAGTACCGCACTGTTACTTTTTCATTGCGGCCAGGAAGTTTCTGGGCGATGATAGGCTTGGTTACTTCCACATTTTGGCGGTTGTTGGGCTGAGCTTTTTTGTTGTCACTTTGCGTGCTGAGAGTTTCGCCTTGTTTGTTAGTAGAGAGTTTAGGTTGCCGCTGTCGGGAGGTTGCTGCTTGGGCGCTTTGTATGGCTGCTTGCCCTTCGTCGTAGGGAATAGCGCGGAACAGGAAGGAGGTAATTTGCGAGTTGAGCTCTCCGATAAGGGCTTTAAACAACTCAAAAGCTTCAAACTTGTAAATTAGCAATGGATCTTTCTGTTCAAGAGTGGCAAATTGCACTGATTGACGTAGGTCATCCATCTCGCGCAGGTGTTCCTTCCAGAGCTGGTCTATAATGGCAAGGGTGATGGATTGTTCCATGCTCTGGATAAGCGACCTGCCGCCTGTTTCAACTGCTTGCTGCAAGTTAGTGATGATGTTGATGAATTTTTTTCCATCAGTGAAAGTGAGGGCTACGTCGCGGAAAACGGCTCCCTGCGTTTGGAATACATGCTGCAAAAGTGGAAGGGTTATTTCAGCAATGTGCTTGTTTTTAGCCCGGTACCGACTATAGACTTCCTCGTAAAGGGCTTCGGTAGCTACCTCAACGCCTTTAGCAAACTGTTCAAAGGTGATGGAGGAAGAAAATCCGAATTGGGAAATTACATTGAGTTTAAAATTTTCATAGTCGCCTTTGTGATTTTCGGCTATCTCTTGGCACACGTCATAAAACATGGTCATAATGTCTAAAGAGAGACGCTCGCCGAAAAGTGCGTTGCGCCGCCGGCGGTAGATGACTTCTCGCTGGGCATTCATTACGTCGTCGTATTCTAGGAGGCGCTTGCGAATGCCGAAGTTGTTTTCCTCCACCTTCTTTTGCGCCCTTTCAATAGAGCGGGTGATCATGGGATGTTGGATAACTTCGCCTTCTTGCAGTCCGAGCCTGTCCATGATTTTGGCAATGCGCTCTGAACCAAACAGGCGCATGAGGTCATCTTCCAGACTTACAAAAAATTGAGAAGAGCCAGGGTCCCCCTGCCTGCCAGCGCGACCGCGCAACTGCCTATCCACGCGACGACTTTCATGGCGTTCCGTACCAATAATAGCCAGCCCTCCTGCTTGCCGCGACTCAGGAGTAAGTTTAATATCCGTTCCGCGACCTGCCATGTTGGTAGCAATAGTAACTGTGCCTGCTATGCCTGCATGGGCAACAATTTCCGCCTCGCGCGCATGATGCTTAGCATTAAGCACTTGATGGGGAATTTTGCGCATCTGGAGCATGCGGCTGAGCAATTCGGAGTTTTCCACGGAAGTAGTCCCTACCAGCACTGGCCTGCCAGCATTGACAAGCTCTTGAATTTCAGCCACTATTGCGTTGTATTTCTCCCGAAGGGTCTTGTACACTTTGTCCTCGTAGTCCTTGCGGATCACTGGCTTATGCGTAGGGATTTCCACTACGTCCAGTTTGTAAATTTCCCAAAACTCATTTGCTTCCGTGCTTGCAGTACCCGTCATACCTGCCAGTTTGTGGTACATGCGGAAGTAATTTTGCAAAGTGATAGTAGCATAAGTTTGGGTGGACTCTTCTACCTTGACGTTTTCTTTTGCTTCAAGGGCTTGATGGAGACCATCGGAGTAGCGCCGACCTTCCAAGATGCGCCCTGTTTGTTCATCTACGATTTTTACCTTGCCGTCTGCTATGATGTAATCTACATCGCGTTCAAAGAGCGTGTAAGCTTTTAGCAACTGATTCACGCAGTGAATGCGCTGATTCTTGATGGTATACTCTTGCAGCAATTGGTCCTTAGCGCGCAGTTTTTCCTCTTGGCTAAGGGTAGGGTTTTTGTCTATGTTGGCAATCTCGGCGCCAATATCGGGAAGAACGAAGAAATTGGGGTCTTCTCCTACCTCCGTGATGAAGTTAATGCCGTTTTGAGTGAGTTCTACGGAGTTATTTTTTTCATCGATGACGAAATAAAGAGGTTTATCAGCTTCGGGCATCATTTTAGCGTTGTCTTGTAGGTAGAAATTTTCTACCTTTTGCATTTTAGTTTTTATGCCTGGCTCGCTGAGAAACTTAATAAGAGGTTTGTTTTTGGGCAATCCTCTATAGGCGCGGAACAACGCCAATCCTCCTTCTTCATCCTTGCCCTCTGCCAGTAATTTTTTAGCTTCATTGAGCAATTTAATTATTAATTGCTTTTGTGCTTCTACCAATCGGCTTACGCGTGGCTTGAGTTCGTAATATAGCCGTTCATCTTCATTACTGGTGCCGACAGGACCGGAGATAATTAGCGGAGTGCGGGCATCGTCAATGAGCACGGAGTCCACTTCATCGACCATGGCAAAGTGCAATTTTCTTTGCACCAATTCGCTAATTTCTCGAGCCATGTTATCGCGCAGGTAATCAAAGCCAAACTCGTTGTTAGTGCCGTAGGTGATATCTGCTAAATAGGCACGGCGACGCTGGGGGGTGTTGGGGGGATACTTATCAATGCAGTCCACGCGCAGACAATGAAACTCATAAATGGGACCCATCCATTCGCAGTCGCGGCGAGCAAGGTAGTCGTTTACTGTTACGATGTGAACCCCTTTTCCTCCTAAAGCATTCAAATAAGCAGGCAGGGTGGCAACTAGGGTCTTGCCTTCTCCTGTGGCCATTTCCGCAATTTTTCCTTGATGGAGGACAATTCCCCCAATTAGTTGTACATCGTAGTGGACCATGTCCCACGTAATCATATTGCCGGCAGCCATCCATTGATTATGCCATATGGCTTTGTCCCCTTCGATGGTAACCCCTTGTCGGCTGGCGGCAATTTCATGGTCAAAAGGAGTAGCTTTTACTACCAATTGTTTATGATGAGCAAAGCGGTAGGCAGTTTCCCGCACAACGGCAAATGCTTGGGGTAATAGTTTGGAGAGTACTTCTTCTAATTTCTTATCGTGCTCTTTTTCAAGCCTATCTATTTGCTGGAACATTTTTTCTTTCTGGTCAATATCCATTGCCACCTCGTGGGCAAGGCGCTGGTGGAGCTGCTCAAGTTGGGCGTTTAAGTCAGATAACTCTTTGGCAATGAACTCCTTAAATTGAAAGGTTTTTTCTCTTAGCTCATCGTCGCTCAATGTTTTGAGCTTGGTATATTCTTCATTGATAGCAGCCACTAAAGGGTTGAGCTGCTTTAGGTCTCGTTCGGACTTTGTGCCAAATAACTTGGCGATGCCTTTGGTAATAAAGTTTAACATATCGGTAAAAAGCCTTTTAGCGGCTTATGTTGTTTCACAAAATTACAAATCCCCTTTTGGATTTTTCGCCTATCAGGCAGGATTTAGCGCACAGGCAATGTTGCCTTTTGATTAATTGGGAATTTTTACCACCTTGCTAAAGCAAAAACTATTCTTCTTGACTTGGAAGCACTGCCATTTTGATGACCTACAGCTATGGAACTTAATTGGGTTGATTGGTTAGTCATTGTAACTTTTCCGTTGGTTTCACTCCTGATTGGAATCAGCTATGCTCAGCAAGCAGGCAAAGGAATTGAGCATTTTTTTCTAGGAGGACGCAATTTGCCTTGGTGGATTGCAGGCACTTCTATGGTAGCTACCACCTTTGCTGCAGATACTCCTTTATTAGTTACAGAATTGGTAGCCCAAAGCGGCATTAGTGGCAATTGGATATGGTGGAATTTTTTAATCGGTGGTATGCTAACTGCTTTCTTTTTTGCTCCTCTGTGGCGCCGAGCTAATATCCTCACAGATGTAGAGTTCATAGAAATGCGCTACAGTGGCAAGGCGGCTGCTTTTCTGCGAGGTTTTAAGGCAGTGTATTTGGGCATTTTCATGAACTGCATCATTATCGGCTGGGTGAACTTGGCACTAGGCGCCTTGTTGAAAACCTTTTTCCACATCGCTGATAGCCAACTGCTTGGGTGGATTGGGGCAGCCATGCTCATAGTGGCTCTTTATTCGGGCATTGCTGGGCTCATTGGCGTTGTCATCACCGACTTTGCCCAGTTTATAATTGCTATGGCGGGTTGCATTGTGCTGGCTGTGGTAGTGGTCAATTCGGAGAAAATTGGAGGAATTACGGGAATGAAAGCCCAGTTACCTGAAGGAGCTTTGCATTTTTTCCCTTCGCTGAAGGTAACCTTAGCAAGCCAAGCATCGAATTTGCCAAAGGTTTTTAGCCTTAGCGTGGGAAGTTTTTTGGCTTATGTAGGCATGCAATGGTGGGCAAGCTGGTATCCAGGAGCAGAGCCAGGCGGGGGAGGCTACATAGCCCAGCGCACCATGAGCGTAAAAGATGAAAACCACGCTGTAAAAGCAGTGTTGTTATTTCAAATTGCTCATTATGCTCTTCGTCCTTGGGCTTGGATTGTAGTGGGTCTTTGTGCATTGATTTTGTACCCCGACTTGACAGACAAAAAAATGGGCTATGTGCTAGCAATGAAAGAATTTTTGCCTCCAGGTCTTAGAGGGTTGCTACTTGTAGCCTTTCTAGCCGCTTATATGAGCACCATCTCTACGCAACTCAATTGGGGGACCAGTTACATTATCAACGACTTGTACAAGCGGTTTATAAGACCCCAGGCAAGTCAAAAACAGTTTGTAGCCGCTTCGCGATTGACCACCTTGCTGCTGATGTTGGTTTCCCTTGTTGCCACTTCACAAATGGATACCTTGGCAGGAGCATTTAATTTCATGGTCGAATGCGGGGCGGGGTTGGGTTTGGTGCTCATTCTTCGCTGGTACTGGTGGCGCATTAACGCATGGAGCGAGGTAGCTGCTACAATAGCCCCATTTATAGGTTATTCCGTCGCGCATTACGCCTTAGGTCTGCACTTTCCAGAAAGTTTTTTTCTAACCACTGGTTTGACCACTGTTACATGGCTAATAGTTACTTTTTTAACACCCCCTACCGACTGGGCTCATCTGCAAAATTTTTACTTGCAAGTGCGTCCTCAAGGGGCTTGGCAACCCGTAGCTCATTCCTTGCAACTTACCGAAAAAAATCAAATACTATTATTGCTAGCCCGTTGGGCAACGGGTATTGTAATGGGCTACGCCGCACTTTTTGGAATCGGAGAAGCAGTGCTGCAGCAGTGGCAGTCGGCGGTGATTTACTTCATAGTCTTGGTTGCAACTGCATTTTTACTTCACAAATTGTTGAAAAAGTAGCGGCGGAAAAATATATCCTTCATCGGCACCATAAAATACATCGCAATATAGAAACTATGACTAATATTTCGACAAATAGGCTGCAAATGCAATGGGCATAAGGCTTAGTGGCTTATGGCTTTTACTGGCTTTTGGATTGCTTTGTTTTTTTGCATGGTGCAAACTCTTTCTTCTTCGCCTAACTTTGTAGGGCCTCCTAATTGATAGCCTGCTCAAGTGCCATGCGAAAATTGAGTATTGAAGAGCTATCGCGGATAGACGCTCTTACTTATCGGCAATATGCTCACCGCGATGTAGTGATGGTACTGGACAATGTGCGAAGTGCCTTGAATGTAGGTTCAGTATTTCGCACAGCAGACGCCTTTGGCATCGAAAGACTCTATTTGTGTGGCATTACTGCCACCCCGCCCCATCGAGAAATCAATAAAACTGCCTTAGGTGCTCAGCAAAGTGTTGCATGGGAGTATTTTGCCGATACTGATACCTGCCTACAACACCTCAAACAGAAAGGATTCCGAATTGTAGTAGTAGAACAAACTGACCAAAAAATATTGCTTCACGAGTTTATTCCTCAACCTCAGACCCAATACGCCTTCGTATTCGGCAATGAAGCCACTGGCGTAAGCGACTCAGCCATCCATCTGGCTGATTTAGCCTTAGAAATTCCTCAATTTGGAACTAAGCATTCTTTTAACATAGCAGTAACTACTGGTATTGTCATGTGGCACTATTTTTTGCACAAAAGGCAGTTTTTTTCTACTCAAGTGCAACAGACTCCCTAGCCACTTGAAGCAATGCCAGCAGTGCAAATTTTTCACTAAACGCATCGTGTTCATGAAAATAGGCATTATTAGAGAAGGAAAAATTCCTCCTGATCGTCGCGTTCCTCTTACTCCTCGGCAATGCACTCTAATCCGCCGATTATATCCCGAAATTGAAATATACGTTCAGCCCAGTCCTATACGCTGTTATGCGGATGAAGAATACGCCGCCGAAGGATTGCCTCTTGCAGAAGATCTTACCCATTGTGATGTACTCATGGGTATCAAGGAAGTACCTATTGACCAACTCATAGAAGGAAAAACTTACTTTTTCTTTTCGCATACCATTAAAAAGCAAGCCCACAACCGAGCCTTGCTGCAAGCCTTGCTAGAAAAAAAAATTACGATGGTAGATTACGAAGCCCTTACAGATGAAAAAGGCAACCGACTTATTGCCTTTGGGCACTATGCAGGGCTAATAGGAGCGTATAACGGCATTTTAACCTACGGAAAGCGGTACCACTTATTTGACCTCAAACCTGCCCACGAATGTTTTGACCGCCATGAGCTCATTTTTGGATTGCAACAAGTACAACTTCCTCCTATTAAAATCGCCGTAACAGGCAGCGGCAGAGTGGCAAAAGGAGCAATGGAAATGCTGGAATTGATGAAAATAGAGCGCGTGGAAGTAATGGAATACCTTAACCAGCAACGGTTTTCTATGCCAGTATATGTGCAGTTGAGCTCTTCCACCTATCATGTTCATAAAAAGGGACGCAAGTTCGTTGCTGAAGAGTTTTATAGCTTTCCAGAGAATTTTATTTCTTGTTTCCGTCCCTTTTACCAAAATACGGATTTGCTCATTGCTGCCGCTTACTGGAACCCGCGTGCACCTAAACTCTTTACGGCTGAAGAAATGAAGCGTCCAGACTTCCGCATTCGCGTCATTGCTGATATCACTTGTGATGTCAATGGTTCAATCCCTTCTACCAAACGCACCAGCCGCATCGGCGACCCCGTGTACGACTACAATCGGTTTACGGAAGAAATTGAACCTCCATATAGCCATCCCGACAATGTTACAGTAATGGCTATCGACAATCTTCCCAGTGAGCTACCTCGCGACTCTTCAGAGGAATTCGGTGGAACTTTTATTGAGCGCATTCTCAAACACCTCATTCAAGACAAAGAGGGCATCATTGAAAGGGCTACTATTACGCGCAACGGCAAACTCACTCCGCGCTACGCCTACTTGCAGGCTTTTGTAGAAGGAAAAGAGTGATGCTTGCCTACCAAGCAAGAAAATTGCCCAAATGACAGGGTTTGATTGTACATTTGAGAAAAAACCAAACTTGAACCACGATGGCAAAGAAAAAATTATTAGTGGTAACGGGAGGTGGCGATTGTCCAGGACTTAATGCAGTTATTCGGGCTATCGTCAAGCGCGCTGCTCAATCCCCTGACTGGGAAGTATGGGGTAGCATCGAAGCCTATAACGGGTTACTGCGAACTCCTAAAGAAATAGTACTACTTGATAGTGCAGCCGTGGCTGGTATCCATGTACGAGGAGGAACGATCATCAAAACTACTAACAAAGGTGGTCCTTTTAGCTGGCCAGTCCAAAACCCTGATGGAAGTTGGAGCGCCGTAGACCGCTCCGATGAACTGGTGGAAATACTTCGTCAAGAAGGCTTTCAAGCAGTCATTAGCATCGGCGGTGATGGTTCCCAGCGCATTAGCAAAGCTCTGTATGACAAGGGCGTGCCCATTATCGGTGTTCCCAAAACTATTGACAACGACCTTGCCGCCACGGATTTTACTTTTGGCTTTCAAACCGCCGTTCAAATTGCTACAGAAAGTTTTGACAGACTAGTGAGCACTGCCGAAAGCCATCATAGAGTTATGATCATGGAAGTGATGGGACGGCATGCGGGATGGATTGCCCTGCATACAGCCATTGCAGGCGGTGCAGAAGTGTGCCTTATTCCAGAAATTCCCTATGACATCCATAAAGTAGCGCAAAGGCTTCACCAACGGTTTAACAACGGTCGCGGGTTTGCCCATGTGGTAATTGCCGAAGGAGCCAAGCCGAAAGATGGCACTATTACTGCCCGCCTTGCTACAGAAGTAGGGTACGAAAACCTCCGACTAGGAGGAGTAGCTTACCAACTTTCAGCACAACTGCGCGCAGCAGGTTTAACGGCTGACATTCGCGAAACGGTACTGGGGCATGTACAACGCGGAGGCACCCCCATCGCCTTTGACCGCGTTTTGGCCACTCAGTTTGGCGTCAAAGCCTTTGAAATGGTGCTGGCTGAGCAGTTCGGGCAAATGGTCAGTTATCGCAATAATACTATTGTGAGCGTACCTCTTCAAGAAGCAATAGCCAATTACAACTATGTTCAAGTAGATTCATTTTTAATCCAGACAGCGCGCGGGGTAGGAATCAGTTTTGGCGATTAGCCTTCTACCACCTCATCCCCATAGGGAATTACTGCCGTAATGCGGCAACCACTTCCAGGGGCAGTATCGATGTGCAAACTGCCATTGAGCAAGTGAGCCCGTTGTTTAATATTGGCAAGTCCTTGACCGCGCAAAGCAGTTTCTAGGTCAAATCCTTGTCCGTCGTCTTCGATGACAAGTTCAAGGCAATTACCTTCATCGCGAAGAGTTACGTACAAATGTTGAGCTTTGCTGTATTTAACTGCATTGTTAAAAATTTCCTGCGCAATGCGAAAAATGCATACCTCAATGGAAGGCTCGTAGCGCTTGGGACCTATGAAAATATGCCGCTCTACTTCTATGCCACTGTTCTGTTCTACTTGCTGACAAAGAAACTCAAGAGCTTCTCCAATTCCGAAGTCGCTCAACACACTGGGCATGAGGTTGCGCGAAATGCGGCGAATCTCTTGCCGTATGTGGGCAATGCTTTCAGTGAGTTGGGAAAGTACTTGCTGCTGCTCTTGGGTAAGGGTCGTATTTTTCAAGTAATCCGTTTGCAGGTGTAGCGCAGTGAGCATTTGCCCTACGCCGTCGTGCAGGTCCATAGCAAGGCGCTTGCGTTCTTCTTCCTGCCCTTGGATAAGAGCCAAAGAGCGCAACCGCTCTTGTTGTTGTTCTTGGCGGCGCAGCTTTTCTTCTATTTGGCGCTTTTCGGTGATGTCTTGCGAAGTAACTAATGCTCCTAAAATATTGCCTGTGCTATCGCGCAAAGGCACTTTAGCGCTCTGTAGCCAAAACTTTTCGCCTTGAAGGGTAACTAATGGCTCAGTAATAGAAGTGAAGGCGCTTCCTTCCAACACTTGTAAGAGCTCTTGTTGAAATTTGTTTGCCCATTCAGGAGCAATAGGCAGTTTTTCAAACTTGAGTCCAATTAAGTCGGAAGGCTTTTCAAAACCCATTGCAAAGGCAAAATTTCGGTTACATCCCATGATTTCTAACTGGCGGTTGAGCATGTAAATCCAACCAGGAATATTGTCAAACAACAAGTCTAAGGTAGTCTTCCACTTATCGGCTTGTTCTTCAGCGGCCAGGTAGCCAGAAATGTCAGCGGCGGAAATGATCACATCAGGGAGTTCTTCGGTTCCTTTGGCAGGAAGCAGCCGCATGAAGAGCCGCAAAGAGCGCTGTTTTCCTTCTGCGGTGGTTTGCCAAACTTCTCCTTGCCAAATTTGCTTGTCTAGCAACTCTTCGTAAATGGCGTTAAAAGTCAGCCCGTAGCGGTAGCGCGTGGTAACCAGTTGAGTCCATTTTTTGCCTACTGCTTCAGCAGCGCTTATACCGTAGAGTTGTTCGGCGGCTGCATTCCAAAATTTCACCTCCAGCAAAGCATTAATGACTATGATGGCTTCGTAGGTGTAATCGATAAGGGAGTAAGGCTGGGTTTCTAGTGCAGGGGGGTTGGGGGAGAGCTCTCGCATCAGTCCCCTGTAAATCAACGGATGCAGCGAGACGGGTCGGGCTTTGAGACCGATGGGCTTAACTGTCTTGTCAGGTAACAGGATGCGATAAGAAATATCCAAAGGTGTTTGAGCGCTGGTTGCCTTTCTAAATTGCTCCAACACAAAAGCGGCATCCTCTGGATGAATAACGTCAAAAAAGTAACTGCCTGGCAAGGAAAAATGCTTTTGAGTAGAAAGTCCAAAGAGTTTGTAGGATTCTTCTGTCCAACGGATTTTTCTTGCGGTGAAATCAATTTCAATAGCCGCTGCGCTGGCAAGAGCTTGCAGATCGCGCAGGGTTTGGTTGGCTAGCAGAAGTTGTTGTTTTAGGTAGGCCAGTTCCTGCTCAGGCTCCCCCATAGGTTTTTACTGATTGGCTCGGGCAATCCATGCCTCGGGAAACGTTGCTAATAATTCTTCTCGCTTGTGTTTAGCAGCAGTTTGGCTAAGTCCTGTAATGGCTACCCGATAGGTGTTGCGTTGGGGATTATAGATAATCTCTGTGGCGATACCCCTTCGAGATAATTGTTTTTGCAAACTCTTAGCTGCTGACTCTTTAGCTAGGCTACCGAGCACTACCATGTAGTCTCCAGAGGAAACCTCATCGGCTTGTGTAGGAGAAACAGGAGAAGGAGGATGCTCTTGGATTGAATTTGTCGCTTCTTTGGGGGTATCGGAAATTGCGTCAGATGCTTGAGAAGGGATGGAAATAGGTTTAAGTGGGTCATCATCGCGAGTTTGCAAGTATATAGTCTCTTCTTGCTTGCTTTCCCCACTCACCCACTCGCGGAACCGCAATTGGGCTTCTTCGTCCACCATCAAATACACCAAAAATACAAAAATCATGATTAAGGGAATCATTGCCAGCCACCAGAGGCGGTCTAAGACAATCTCTCGGGTAATTGCTTTTGAAGCCGTTTGTTGACCTGACGAGGGAATTTTAGCGCTTGTGGGCTGGGGTTGTGTTTCAAAGTTTACAGAGGCTTTTTGGGTTGCTACGGGGTGGGCAAACAGTTTAGGAAGTCCGTAACTGGAGTTTAACAAGTTGTAGTCAGTATCATTTTCAAGAACTAACTTACCTGCCGCGTTGCGCTTGAGCAAGCCAATGCCAGGAATTTCGTAATATCCGTGCTGCTCAATGTGCTGATAAACTTTGTTGAGATAGCTTTCCAGTTGGGTTTTAAAGGCTTGATGATCTATCTGTTCGGCTTTCATTACCAAGTGGCAGAAGCTGTTATTTTCTTCTGCTTTTTCTGCATCGGTGAAGATTACTTGCTTGCGCGGCGGCAGGATCAAATGCTGCTCTCGAAGAATTTGAGAGGAAATGTAATGAGCAGTAAATACCCCTAATCCAGGCACTTCCACGCGATTGCCTTCACTCAACAGGTAGCGAATGTGTTTGTCCATGCGTTTGGTTAGACTGCTTCAATAGTTACAGAAGATATCAAATTAAATTAACTCGCGCCTAAAAAGCAATTCCTATTCCGCCTACTATCAACAAGCCACGCACCGGGTAGTGCAAAAAGCGTTGATAAGACTGCGAAAATGCATTATAGACATTGATAAATGCTGAAAAGCGCGAATTAATGAAATAGTCAAATTGCAGATTGAGGTCCCAGATAGGCTTGAGGTTGATTTGCACTCCTGTACGCGGACTAAAAGCCCTTATGCCTGCCCAATGATACAAAATAGCACTCAAGCGAATTGTTTCTTGCAACTGATAAGTGGCTTTAAGTTCAGCAGTAAGCAAAGGACGGTGCCAAGGGCGAGCAAGTTGCTTGGTATGATAGCCAAAAAATCCAACTTTGCTGCTTAGTTGAAGCGGACCAGCGGCGTAAGCAAACTCTCCCTGCAATTGAAAAAGGGGAACCTTATTGCGGTCATAGAGAATGTCGAACTTGCTGGAGTCTCTTGTGTTATTGGCAAAAAAGTACAAATTGCCATAAATGCCGTAGCTACTTTTAAGCCTCCAGCGGAGTCCTTTTAAAAAACTGCCTTCAACCCCAGCGGCTAGCTCCCAAAGTTGATTAGTATGAGCAAGGGTTACATTGGGCGCTAAAAACGGATTTTCTTCTGCCATTGTGCGGAAAGTTTTGCGCAAGGTATTGCCTTCCAAGGAAGCAAAAGCCCGTAGCTGACCTTTTAGCAGATCAATAGCAGCACTAGCTAAAGGATATGCTCTTACTTTGGGTTGGTTGGTCAGCGAGTCGCCATCGGCTGCCATTCTTGCCCCTACCTTAAAGTAAATCCCTTCCCGATGTTGTTCATACCAAGGGGTAATCATAAACAAGTTGCGCATTTGACTTCCTAGTTCATCGCGGCGATGGAGGAGGTCTAATGAGATGTCTGTCTTAAAGCGCCCTGCTGCTCCTATGGCCTTGCTTGCATTGCCACTCAACTGAAAAGCTGCTTCTCTTGCCTGATAGCGGTCAGAAAAAAAATAACAATTTCCTTCCATTTGATAGGACAAAGGCACTGCTGGCTCTATGAGCTGATAACCTGCTTTGACCTCAGCAAGAGCAAAATTTTGTTTGATATCTTCCAGCGTAATAAAATTGCTTATCAAAGGGCTATAGCCGTAAAAGCGCAATCCTTGACGGCTATAAGTAGCAGCAGTGTATATTTTGCCACTACTGGTAAATCGGGTAAGTTTTCCATGCAGTTTAGTGAGGCTACTGCCAGAATTGCGCCCATCTACAGGACCGTTTAAGGAAGAAAAATGCAAGCCATGTAGCTGGTACTGCCATTGAACTTCTTCCGAAGAAGAAATGAAAACCTCTCCATAAGGGGAGAGATAATTTCCAAAGCCTGCTTTTGCTAAATTTCGGTAGGCATTTTCTTGCTCTTCAGATTTTTGAGCCTCTTGGCGAAGAGGCTGGACATTAATCGGCAAGGTGGGCAAGGCAAAATTGAAACGCGGCAAGCGATATTGTTGAGCTTGAGCAGAAGTGCTAATTTCTAAACGCGGCATGCGATCAAAATTGCGCGCTGCTTTGGATAGCTTTAGCACCCGCTCTTTTTCTATTTCAAATTTGCCTTCGTCGATGCGTTGAGCCTGCAAAGACGTTGGCACCATCCAAAGAGCCATTGTAGTAGAAGAAAGTATAGTGAGCAATTTGCAAAGCTGATTAACCATGTTTTAAATTGGGTTAAATTTCTTGAAGTCTTTTGCGTGCGCGCTGGCGAATAGCCTCATCTTTGCTATTTTCTATGATAGAATTCAGGGTTGCACGCGCTTGAAAAAGATTGTTTAGGTCGATGTAGTTTTCAGCCACTAACAGAAAGGCTTCGTAAACCCACTCGGGATGGTGCTCAAAGAGATTTTTCATTTTGACTAATTCTTCCGTAGAGGCGTTGTAATTTTTTTGTATCCTAAGAGTTTCCCCGAGCCTGAATTGAGCTTCTGCTCCACTGGCATCGGTGTACGTGTTTGCCACTCGTCGGAACTGATGAAGGGCTTGCTCTAATTGACCTCGTTCAAGCATTATTTTGCCAAGGTGGAGTTCGGCTATGCCTCGGGCTCCTGCTACAGTCAGGTTGCGGCTAATGACTTCATTGCAAAAGTGCTCGGTTTGGTTAAGTTGACCCAGTTGAAAAGAAGAACGGATAAGCCCTATCATTACTCGAGCCCAATTGCGATTGTCATTGACTTGGTGTTGCAAACTGCGGTAGCGGTTATAAGCTGCTTGTACTTGCCCTAGCTCGAGCTCTATTTCAGCGGCGCGAAGTCCAGCACGAATAGCATTACTACCTCTGACTTGGTTGTACTGGGCAAGAGCGTTTTGCTTGTCTCCAGTCTGGTCCATAGAAACAGCTAGCATAAAACGAGCCTCCTCAGTCATAGGAGAGGTAGGATGTCGATTGAGAAATTCCGTTAGGGTACGCACTGCGTTGGCATAATCGCCGTTGTCATAGGGTACTCGCGCACGATTGAATTCTATCTGCGCTGTGGCTTGGCTATTGGGATTGTTAGAGGCAAATGACTGCAAGTAGCGGTCGAAGTCTGGCACTGGAATGCCATTGTTTTCCATTTCCTGGAGAGATTCAATAGCTTCAGCGGCTTTAGGATGGGTAGGAAAGCGGTCCAGAATGGCTTTGTAGTCGCTTATTGCTTGTTGAGCTTGCCCTAAAATACTGTAAGCAAGCCCGCGTTTAAAAAGGGCATCAGGCACTAGCTCGCTATTGGGATATTGTTGAATCAGTTGAGAGTAGCTTTGTAACGCAAGATCTTTTTTACCAGCTTCAAACTGTAGTTCAGCTTTTAGGAAAGCAGCAGGGGCAGCCATGCGCGATAGACGGCTGGCGAGTATTCTATCTAGCAATCCGATAGCCTCGTCGCGGCGTTGCAGACCTACGTAACACTGGGCTATCTGATAGTTGATATAGTCCCCATCCGCACCCGACATTGTAAGTGCTTGTTGATAAAGAGTGATAGCTCTTGTAAAATCGCGAGCTATATAGCGACAGTCTGCTAGCCGCGTTTGCACATCAGCCCGATTGATGTTGGCATTTAGGCTAAGCAATTGCTGAAACAGGCGTTCTGCTTGCGGATAGTTTTCTTTGTTAAAGGCAATGTAGCCCAGTCCATAAATAGCATTGGGATATTCTTTAGCAATAGGGATTACACGCCCGTAGGCTATCTCCGCAGAGTCTAACTTATCTTGGCGGTACAAACTTTCTCCTATCCACAAATAAGCTGTGTAAACTAATTCTTCGTCTTGAGGGCGTTGTAAAGAGCGGTACAAAATAGCTACTGCTTGAGGAAATTTTTCTTCATTGTACAAAATGGCGGCGTAGTTCAACGCAATGCGCTGATAGGCAAGCAGCATGCGCTCTGTGGGATGAGGCAACTGCTCTAGGTATCGCAACGCTCCTGAATAGTTGCCGCCGCTGATAAATGCTTCGCTTTTCAAGTAGCGCACTTCTTCTAAGTACTCTCCTTTGGGAAAGTGTTGTTCGTAAAAAGAAGCACTTTCGATGGCTTCGGCATAATTGCGCAATTCAAAGTGTGCTTTGATGAGGTTATATGCACTTAGTTCGCGCAAGCGCTGGTCTAAAGGGAGGTTGCGAGCATGGCGGAAGGCATTAGTAGCAGCCTGCAATTGCTTCAATTCTATTAAGCTAGCTCCCATGTGATAAGCAGCCATTTGCCCCAAGGAGTCGGTTCCTTCCGCTACTTTAGCAAACATCTCCACCGCCAGTTGATATTGCTTCTCTTGCATATAGCAATGTCCCAAACGATAGAACAAAGTGCGGTCTGCACGGGATTGGCGAGCAAGATTTTCCAGCAAAGGCAAGGCTTTTTGGCAGCGATTCATCAAGTAGTAAGCATCGGCAAGAGGAGCGAGTAAGTAGTTAGGAAGTTTTTTGTTTTTTCTTTCCAACTGCTCGGCGAAGGCAACAAGGCGTTTGTAGTCTCCTTCAAGGTAGTGAATGGCAAAAATCAAGGCATTAGCCGCCTCTGCGTAGTGTTTGTCGGCGGCGGCGCGCTCCAAATCGGATAAAGCCTCTCGGTAGCGCTTTTCTTGAAAAGCAATGTAACCTGCGTAGTAGCTTGCTGCTGTAGCATACTGGCTAGAGCCGCTTTTGAGCAAGTTAAAAATAGTTTGGGCAGATGAGTAATTTTTTTCAGCAAAATAGCTGTAGGCTAGTTTAAAAGCCAGTTCGGCATCCTGCTCGGGGTTGCCATTGCTTCCGTAAGCGCGCTGCAAGTACTGGGTGGCTTCGGTGTAAATTCCCTTGTTGTAGTAAGTAAGTCCTATGGTGCGGTAAATATTGCGCGTTAGGAAGTGGTCGGGATATTTGCTAACAAAATTTTCTAGCAAGAAGTCAAAATCTGGGCTGCTTAATTTCATAGCACACATGCAGACATAGTACTCTGCTTCCACTTGTCGCCCATCTTGGAGGTTAAGCCTGATGTAAGACTCAAATTGTTCTCTGGCATTGCTGTAGTATCCTTGCTGGTAAAGGTCTATGCCTTTGTTGAATATCGAAGCAGGTTCGGTCAAGTGGAGAGTTTGCTGAGCTGGTAAGGAAGAGGCAGCTAGCAAACAGCATGTAAATATCAAGCAAGTACCTATGCTCTTGGATTGAAATGCCGTATTAGAAGATAATTGCTTGAGCAAACGCCATTGACTGAGAAGATAAACAACTACCCTCACTAAAAGATCTTGAGCGTGCAAGCAAATGTTTGGCAACCCTTGGGCTTTCATTTTGTGAAGGCATTTAAATCCGAACCAGGTAAATTTTGCTGCATTTTAAGGACAAAAACTGAGCAAAAATTGCTTTTTTATGCGAAATTCGCCTTTAGAGTTGACTTAGGGTTTAGCGTTATTTTTTAGCTATGTCATACGAGGTAAAAGGGAAGTTGGTAGTGGTCTATCAGCCCCAGCAGCTTACTGACAAATTCCGCAAGCGCGAGTTTGTGATAGAAATTCCTGCTGGTACCTACAGCGAGTTTATCAAATTTCAACTTACCCAAGAAAAATGCAGCCTTATAGATGATTTTGCCTTAGGGCAGGAAATAAAAGTGTACTTTACCTTGCGCGGTAGACCCTACACCAAAGACGGAACAACTACCTATTTCACTAATCTAGAAGCATGGCGGATTGAAGCCGTGGCTCCTGCAAATCCTATTTCCTCCCCTGCTGCTCCTCAAGCCACTCCTCCTATTTCACTGACAGAAAGTAGCGAGGATGAGCTTCCTTTCTAAATAACACAAGCGGTTACATACCTGAACAACTGAATTCCTCTTAAAGTAAAAAACTTGAAGAGCTGCCAAGCAGTCAATAAGCATAAGCAATCAGCCTGCTTGGGCAAATGGATGGCGCGCTCAACTAACTAATCAATGTCCACTTGAAAATTCAGCAAGCTGATCACAGTTTCAATCATGCTTCTATAGTTTGAGCAACTATTGCTGGTGTCCTAGTCTTTGCCCGTGTTTTGTTTTCGGCAAAGAGCCTAAGTTGAGGTCACATTTTGCCGAGTTCGAATTTGATGCAGCGACGGCGAATTGGACGGTTCTTTTAACATCATAGGTAAGCCAAGCATACTACATTTTGATGTTAAACCAAGCAGAGCTTAGCTCTTGCATTTTGATTTTGATTAAGGCAAGTGGAGATTGGCTCTACTACTACTCTTAATCAAGCGCGATCCGTTATAAGGTTTTGTACCTTTCCAGTACGGGCAATAGATCCAACCCTGCTTTGACATTCTTTACATGGGTTCCTGTAACCATGCTTGCATGTGGCAACCCCAGTGCATTCACCATCACAGCTGCTGTTGGTTGGGCTACTAATATTAGCTCATTCCCTTTTATCTGTAATTTTTGCTCCTGTTAGTAAACCTAAACGTGCTCTTATCGCTTGCTGGTGAGCATCAAGCGGTAGTAAAGATGATAGCTGAAAGAGAGCTTGACATTTTCGCTTGCCGTTCCAAAGCCAGGTATTTGATTGGGAAAAATTTGCTGAGTGTGAATTGACTTTCCAGCCAATTTAGCACGCAAGGTATAGCCTAGATACAATCCCTTCCAGAGAGCTACTCTCAAGCCTGTTACTAGCTCCAGCCAGCGATATCCTCCCTGATTGAGAATTGTCTCCGAAAAAAGCGGCGCTGTAGAGGTTCCTTCAAAGCCCCATGGTTTGTTGAGTGCATAATAAGTTACTTGGTGTTCAAAGCTAGCACGCCCATAGCGAACTCCTATCAATAAGGCTTGCTGCCGATCAGTGAAAATTTTATGCAATACGTTATAGTCCAATCCCAGACGCCAGTAAGTGCCCCTATTGCGGTAGTGAAAATTTCTTAAGTTATCTGCTTGGTTGCGCTCTCGGCTCACGGAGGAATATCCTCCATCGGCAACAATAAACCATTTGTTTTTGTCAAAAGCCATATCGGCAGTAATTTCAAAGCGGCGCGTGTTGGCATAAAAATACTGTAGATTGTGGCGGAGAGTTTCCTTTCCGAAAGGGGCTGCCATTACTCCATTAAGCCAGTACGAGAGGTCTGTGCCTAGTCGGAAAGCATAGGGCTTAAAGGTGATGCCCTTTCTCCAGGCGCGCAAACGCTGGTACAATGCCAAACGCGCTGAGTCAGTAGTAGGTTGGGCACTAGCCTCCCAAGAAACTAAAATCGCTAAGAGAAAAACAAAACAGCTCTTTGCTGACGTTGAACGCATTACCAAAACAAGCGAATGTGAATGCTATCAGTGCGCAATACGAAAGGTTTGGCGAGAATTTGGACGGAGTCGTAAGGATTTTTGACAACGTGCAAATTTTCAATGCGTTGTTCGTAGCCACAGTCAGGTGGAATGATGTTGATCTTTCTGCGATAAGCTAATACCAAAGTATCATGCCTAGAAGGGGCATTAGAAGGTGCACCAGGTCGCCTTCCATGGAAAATAAACGCTGAAGTATCTCGTGAGGGATCCAGGGGCAAAGCAAGGCTATTGGGCAATGGATTTTCGGAGGTGATGCTATTGTAAAGAATTTTTCCTGCTCGGTAAATAGTAATTCCTTTGCTGGTTTGCACCGAGTCAAAGACGGGAGGCAAGGCGCGCAAACTGCCTTTGCGATAAAAACGCACTACGGGTTCGCTAGAGTAACGCGAAGAAAATACACAGTCTTCACAACAAGAAACAACTATTGCGATTGTTGTTAAAAATGCGCCAAAGGCAAAGTTCTTCATACCTGCAAAGCTATTTTAATTTTGTGGTTTGCAGTGCTGCCTAATTTGAAAAGGCACTTTTGGAAGCCAATCCCTGACCTGATTCAATCATGGAACGCTCTGGAAGAACACTTTTAAGAGGCATCTTTAACCAACTGGACAAGTGGTTGCTAATCCTGTATTTAGTGCTAGTTTTTTTTGGTTGGATAAACATTTATGCAGCCGTTTACGATCCAGAGGTCAAACGCTCCATTTTTGACTTAAAAATTAATTCGGGCAGGCAATTTATTTGGATTGTATGTGCGTTGGCGATAGGTTTCTTGATCTTACTTTTAGATGTGAGGCTCTATGTCAAGTTCGCCTACTGGGGGTACGTAGTGGCAATAGCTATGCTAGTGGGGGTGTTACTAGTGGGTCGGGAGGTAGCTGGTTCAAAGTCTTGGTTTGACTTAGGTTTTATGCGTTTGCAACCCTCTGAACTGGCTAAGACAGCTACTGTGCTGGCTTTAGCCAAGTTCTTAGGGGATAATACTGTCAAACTCATGCGCACAAAAAACCTGCTGATCGTTTTGCTGATGATTGCCACCCCTGCTGTCCTTACCTTATTACAAGGCGATACAGGCTCAGCCTTAGTTTTTGCTTCTTTGGGCATCTTGCTCTACAGAGAAGGGTTGCCAGGGGAAATTCTTCTTGCAATAGTAATGGCAGGCGTTTTAGTGGTGCTCACCCTAATGTTGAAAGCCCATACTGTTGAACTCATTTTAGGTATTACTGCTTGTGGGTTAATATATGTGCTTGTTTTTAATCGCAACAAATGGAAAGGGGCGCTGATGACCGCTTTGTTTACCATTTTGGCGATAGGCATAGTCATTAGCGTAGATTTTATTATGTACAAGCTGCTAAAGCCTCACCAACAAAAACGCATAGAAGTACTTATTAATCCATCGGCAGACATGCGCGGTGTGGGCTGGCAAGTAAATCAGTCTAAAATTGCCATCGGTTCGGGGGGCTTTGCAGGAAAGGGTTTTCTGGAAGGCACGCAGACTAAGTTTAAGTTTGTCCCCGATCAAAGTACGGATTTTATCTTTTGCACTGTGGCTGAAGAATGGGGATGGTTAGGCAGTATTGTAGTAGTAGGACTGTTTAGTGTATTGTTTAATCGCATTGTGATAGTGGCGGAGAGGCAGCGCTCGCGGTTTAGTCGCGTATATGGCTATGGAGCAGTTTCTATTTTGTTTTTTCACTTTGCCATCAACATCGGGATGACTATCGGTCTTTTTCCCGTCATTGGCATTCCCCTTCCATTTTTGAGCTATGGCGGATCTGCTTTGTGGTCTTTCACTATTTTGCTGTTTGTGTTAATAAAATTGGACATGCATCGGCGCTTGCAACTGGTAGGCGGTTTTATTTAAAGCCTCCAAAGATTGAATTTTAGAATTGTTTTGTTTTATTTCGCTACTAGTTTCCAAACTACTCTACTAAATGGCGGAAAGTGGCAAAAAATTTCACTTCATCATGCTTGTTGATGACAATGATATTGATAACTTGATCAATCAAAAAATCATTGAGGCTTCTAACATCTGCGATGGCATTTATTTGCACTCCAATGTAAAAAGCGCAATAGAATTTCTAAAAAATATCGAAAAAATATCGCGTCTGTATCCTCATATTCAGTTATTACCCGACCTGATTTTCCTCGATTTGGACATGCCCATTATGGACGGCTTCCAGTTTCTCGACCAGTTTGACAAACTTAGTGCTGAAACCAAGCAACATTGTCAAATTATCATGCTCACTTCTTCAGTCAATCCCCAAGATGCTAGCAAGGCTAAAAACCACAAGTACATTAAAAAGTATCTCAGAAAGCCTCTCACACAGGAGGAGATATTCAACCTTGTGCGGTAGGTGTTTATTTGCTTTTCAAAGGTAGTTTTTTGAGCTCAAAGTGAATTGTTGAGTATAGTATTCATGCCCAGGGCTTTGATGTAGTTTTCAGTTTTTCGAGCTTTTAAGTGAACTTCCAAATGCCCATAATGGTGGCAATCACTGCCGATAAAGCTTACCATTTTTTCTTCAACGAGCCGTTCAGCCATCTGCTTTGCTTGCGGTCCGTAGTAGCCAGCTAGCGAACCGGAATTGATCTGTATTAAAACCCCTCTGGCATGCCATTTCTCTAAGGTTTCAAACTTGTTGTACAGATAAGCGTAACGCTCAGGATGGGCTAGAACAGGTCGATAACCGTTAGATTGCATCAGAAAAATAGCATGCTCCATGTAAGGAGAGTAGTTGATGAAAGAAGTTTCAAAGAGTAGATACTTTTTTCCAAAAGTCATCAGTGACTCGCCCATCTCTAGCTTTCTAACAAAAAATTCATCGAGGTAGTATTCCGCAGCCGCTTCCAATGATATTTTGATGCCTACTTGCTGGGCGATATCACTTAGCTGGTCTAGCTTGCGGAAAATTATCTCAGGTGTGTTGCGATAGTAATCGCTCATTACATGCGGAGTAATGATGAGCTTTTTATAGCCCAGTTGCTCAAATTGACGCAAAATATCGAGGGCTTGTTCAAAACTCTGCACACCATCGTCTATGCCAGGGAGCAGATGGGAGTGCATGTCTATTACAATAGGCGTAATAGTTCCATAGGTTGCCTTTTTAATGCGGAGTAATGAGATCATTTTTTAAACAAACGTTGAGTTAAACTTGTGAACCATTTGGCTTTTGGAGTGGCTTCTTCATAATAGCCAGAGCCACTCTTAGAACCATAGCCGTACCCATACCCGTATCCATATCCATATCCGTACCCGTAGCCATAGCCATAACCGTAGGAGGGTTTTTGTCCGAGAGCGTTCAGTACGATAGATACTTTGTTAAAATTATTGTTTGCAATCAGTCGATTAAGGCTGGCAATATAACTCACGCGCGAGTAATCTGCTCTTAGGACGTAAATGGGTAAATCTACATGCCTCATCACTAGAATTCCGTCAGTTACAATCCCCACAGGAGGAGTATCTATCACTATTACATCATAGTATTCTTTTAGTTCGGCTAAGAGGTTGGTCATGGGTTCAGACATGATGAGCTCTGCCGGATTGGGCGGCTGAGGACCAGATGTAATAAAGTCCAGCGTGGCAATATCAGATTTGCGCACGCAGTCTTGCCACCGGCTTTGCCCAATGAGTATTTTGCTAATTCCGTCCAAATTTTCCACGCCAAAAGCCAAATTTACTTTAGGTTTCCGCAAATCTAGATCCAAAATGATTGTTCGGGTGTTAGAAAGTGCAATAATTCCAGCTAAGTTCACAGCCAGAAAGGTTTTTCCCTCACCACTTACAGTAGAAGTAACAGAAATAGTGCGCTTCCCGATGCGTTGGCTCATGAAATCTAAGTTTGTGCGAATGCCGCGCAAGGCTTCTGTAATAGAAGATTTTGGATTGAGGTGCACCACTAACTGAGAATTTTCCATGCGTCGGCGAGAAAAATAGGGAACAATACCTATTAAAGGAGCCTTTGCGAGGCGTTCTATTTCGCGGACACTAGTGATTTTGTTCTGCATCAAATAGCGCACCACAATAAATAATACGCAAAAAGCAGCGGAAGCAATAACGGCATACAGGTAGATGGTTTTTTTATTGGGATAGATAGGCGCGGTAGGCAAATCTGCATAAGAAAGCACTTGAAAATTAGGCACTGTACCGGCTTCAGAAACGCCCATTTCTACTAAGCGATTCAAGAGTAAGTTATAAGTTTCCATGTAGGAGGCTAAGTAGCGCTGTTTTTTGCGCAGTTCTAAATCAGCTTCGTTGTATTTAGGCGGAACTTGTTGTTCTAAATCCGCAATGCGCTTTTCCAGTTCATATATTCTATCTATGAGGTTGGTGCGATTAAAACTAATCAGACGCAATAAATTTTGAGTATGCCGTTCTATATCTTGCTGCCGCTGCTGTACGGCAAAGGTAGAAGGCTTATAGGATTGCAATAGACGCTCTAAATCAGCTTGTTTGTTATAAAGGATGCGAATGGCTTCTCCTACTTTGTTATCAGAAATAGTAGCGGCAACAGTAGCTGTTACTAAATAACTGGAATCAGCGAGGATAAAATCTAAAATTTTTCGATAGGATTTCAACTCGGCGTTAAGTTTTACTTTTTCTTCCTGCAAGAGTTCTATTTTGCTAAAAATTTCAGCTACTTTGGCTTTTACATCTACATTTTCACGCGGGATGTGGTTAGCCTCCATATAGGCTTGAATCTCTCGCTCAGTGCGCTCTATGTAGGCTTCGGCAGTGTCGAGTTGTTGCTCTAGGTAAGCGATGGTTTGCTTAGTTTGTCTATTTTTGTTATCCACACTGCGCTTCAGGTAAGCATCGCTAATGGCTGCCACAATTGCTTGAGCTTTGTGAGGGTTGGCGTCCTTAAAAGTAACATTGATAATTCGGGCTTTGACATTTACGGGACTAGCCGTAATATTGGTACCGATATAGCTCTGCAAATAGCCAATATCGTGCATCAAGAAATAAAACTTGTCATTGCCCGTATAGCCTACATTGCCAGGAATGATTACGCATTCAAATTGAGGTAGTCTAATAGTATCTCCGTAGCGATAGTCAGCAGCGAAGGTTCCTGTGCGGTCTTCAAAGGAAAGGTGAAAGCTAGTGGAATCCTTGTAGCGCCAGTATATTTTTTTGGTATTGTAGAAACTGGGCTCGTAGACCTTGTAGTAACTAACTTTAAAGGGGGCATTCTTAAATTTTTCGTCGTCTATGATCTTGCCTTCTGCGTAGTAACTTATCCACAGGTTGAGGTTTTCTATTACATCGGTGTAAATAACATTGGAGCGAATAAATTGTGACTCTCCTTCTAGATAATTGCTTTGGGCTTCTTCATCGCGGTAGATGCCAATGGAAAGCGTAGGGGCAATTCCCTTCATTTCCAATTGCAAGCTAGCCGTTGATTGGTAAATGGGCTTTGTGTAGCGAAGATATAAGTAAGCTATGGCTATGCAGATACCGACAATTAAAAATAGCCAGAAGAAGCTCCTTCTAATCACTAGCAAAAGTTTGGAGACATCCAGCGTTGCTAGGAAATCGCTATCGGGTTCTTCAACAAATAGAACTTTTTCAGGAGCATATTGACCAGCTGGCGTTGGGATCATAGTCTTATCAAGTTAGCGATTGCGCAAAACATCTATTAATACGATGGTATTAATTGTACTGGTAACAATTCCTAAAATGGAAGTAAAAATGCCGGTGATGCTAGTAAAGTCTGCAAGCGTTTCACGTCGGATTACTCCGCGGCGAGGCTCTATGTAAATGATGTCATTGGGTTCTACGCGAAGGCTAGCCGCTTTCAATCCTTCCCATGTACTTAAATCAATCACTTGCATAACTGGTTTATTCAGTACATTCCTGACCAGTTTAATGCGGTCATTTCTGGAACGGCTATCGAGGTTGCCCGCCAAAGCAATTACTTCTAACAGGCTCATATTTTCATTAGGCAGTAGAAGCACGCGATTGCCTAAAGCACCGAGTATGGTTACACGGTGGTTGATGACATTAGTAATCACGTAGCTATCTTCAAAAAATTCGCTGTAGCGCTTGCTTAGAAGGCTATCTGCTTGGTAGAGTTTTAGCCCTGCTAAGGCTACTGCTCCTATCATGGGCAAATAGGCGTTGTTATCTTCATTGATCATAAAACTGCGAAGTACAGAAAAACCTACGCCCGTTGCGGAAGCTCCCCCCACCACACCAGCGTTTAGATTTGCATTAGGGTTGGTATTTTGGTTAGGTATTCCTTGAACGCCTCCTATGGGCTGGTCTCCTGCCATGCGAAAGAAAAACTCGCCGTTGGGATCTGGAATGCGCTCCCCTTTATTAGTAAATACTTCTACTGTGATTTTATCGAATGGTTGTAGGACATAGTTGCGCTCAGCGGTTTTTAAAGCAGCTTGAAATTCAGCATTGCTAAAGTCTTCTGCTGTTTTGAGCAAAACAGATTTTTGATAAACCCCGCAACTGCTTAGTAAAAGGCTTGCTAGTAGCCAGCAAGTAATCTTACACTTTTGCATTTTTCTAATTGGGTTGAATCGAGCTTTGCATAATAGACAATACAGGAACAGGTTGCATCATTCCACTGGTGTTTCTTTCAAAAAAGAAATGCTCCATGCCGTTGCTAATGGCAAGTGCATGCGCACTTATATAGCGTTGATAGCACAATAATTGTTGAAGATCTGCTTCTCCTATGACTACTGTAGGAGACTTGCATTCCAAAATCAAGTAGGGAGTAAGCGCTTCTCCCTTGTATACTACAATATCGGCGCGAAGGGCGTTGGCTAAGCATTGTTCCACTTTGACAAGTGCTTTGCTAATGAATAGGTGATTAATCAGATAATGGAGCCAGCGCTGGCGTACTTCTTCTTCAGGAGTAAGCCGAACCCATCGCCGGCGACAAATGTCAAATACCTGTATGTAAGTTTTCAAACGGCGCAGTGGCAAATTGGCAAGAGGAAGATGAAACTGTTGCAAAGTCTTACAAAATGTTCTGTAAAATTACTGCCTTTCTGTAAATTAGAAGCCCTTCATTTTCTGGTGCTGCTGTGTTAAATCTTTTGCTGGCGTATGAGATATGGAAAAACCCATCGATAAATTACTTGTCATAGACGATAACGAGGATATCTTGCTTGCTGCTCGCCTTTTGCTGAAAAAACATGCCAAAATGATAGTTACGGAAAAAGACCCGCAAAAAATTCCTGCTTTGCTTAAGGAACATCAGTACGATGCCATTCTCTTGGATATGAATTTTACCAAAGACACTACCACAGGCAAAGAAGGTTTTTACTGGTTGGAAGAAATCATAAAACGCCATCCGAAGGCAGCGGTAATTATGATTACCGCCTATGGCGATGTAGAAATGGCAGTGCGAGCGCTTAAATCTGGTGCGACAGACTTTGTCCTCAAACCCTGGCAAAACGACAAGTTAGTAGAAACAGTCATTGCCGCTGTGGCAAGCAAAAAAGGTCAAAAAGAACAAACAGTGCCTATTTTTTCAAAAGAAAAACATTTTTCCGACCAAGACAATCCTTTTGAAGGCATTATCGGAAAAAGCCAAGCGATGAAAAATTTATTTACCATCATTCGCAAGGTAGCCGTTACGGATGCTAATGTGCTTATTTTAGGGGAAAATGGAACGGGCAAAGAACTCATTGCCAAGGCTATTCATCAGGCTTCTCGGCGCAAGTCCCATCCTTTTGTGAGTGTGGACATGGGCGCTATCACCACTACGTTATTTGAAAGTGAACTTTTTGGGCACAAAAAAGGAGCCTTTACCGATGCCAAAGAAGACCGCGCTGGGCGTTTTGAAGTAGCCCACAAAGGAACGCTTTTTTTAGACGAAATAGGCAATCTCCCTTTGCCCCTGCAAGCCAAACTACTCACCGTATTGCAACGGCGCGAGGTGGTAAGAGTAGGAAGCAATCAACCCATTCCCATTGATATTAGGCTCATATGCGCTACTAACATGCCTTTATATGAAATGGTAGGAAAAAATGAATTTCGGCGCGACTTGCTCTATCGAATCAACACAGTAGAACTCCACATTCCTCCTCTAAGAGATCGCCAAGAAGACATCCCACTGCTTGCCGAGCATTATGCCCAAGTATACTGTCAGCGCTATAACTTGCCGCACAAAACTTTTTCAGCGGCTGCTTTGCAAAAACTTCAAGAATATCATTGGCCAGGCAATGTGCGAGAGCTTCAGCATGCCATTGAACGAGCCGTTATTATGAGTGATGAAAGCCAACTCCAGCCAGGTGATTTTCTTTTCCTGTTGCGCAAAGAAGAAAAAGATCAGTTAGATATTCAGGACTACAATCTAGAAAACGTAGAAAAGCTAGTCATCCAAAGAGCCATTAGCAAACATGGCGGCAACATATCCAAGGCAGCCAAGGCGTTAGGACTTACAAGGGCTTCTCTTTACCGCCGCATGGAAAAACACGGTCTGTGAGTTCTCTCCTTAGCAAGACCTTTATTGCACTGAGGAAAAATTACCCGTCGCTACGGCTACTTTTTACCTTTGATGAACTACGGTCCTTTAAAACCTACTAAACTACTCTTCTAGTTCCTCTTGGAGTTGTTGGTAAGCGCGCTGAAGTTCGCTTAGTGCATGGCGGTCCTGTACCTGCTGGCAAATAGCAATGCCTTTTTGGTAAGTTGCCAGCGCTTCAGCCATCCGACCAACTTCTTGATACATCTCTGCTAAGATGTAGTAAGTAGCAGGGTACTCGGGGTTAGAGGTAGCTAATTCTTCCAGCATCTGTAAAGCTTTGGTTTTGTCTGTCTTGCGGTATTCGATGGCTATTGCGTAGCGCAAAAAGGGATCCTCTGGTTCGCTAGCAAGCATTTGCAGTAGTTGTTGCAGTCTTTCTTGGCTTTCCATGAAACAATTCGGTTGAAGCAAATGTTATGCAAGCATAATATTTTCGGGCAATTCTTTGGATTTCACCTCCTGCTTGCCTTAACTTGCAAAGCAAAAAGCATTCAACTTTTCAGCTATATTAACTATGAAAATCTTAGTTTGCATTAGCCACGTGCCGGATACAAATGCTAAAATTCCGTTTAAGAACGGACAACCTGACTTGAGCGGTATTAGCTTTGTCATTGCGCCTTATGACGACTTTGCCCTTGCTCGGGCAGTAGAGCTTCGCGACCAAACCAAGGGCAAACTTACTGTACTCAACGTAGGACTGTCGGACACTGAACCTACTATTCGCAAGGCCTTGGCTATTGGCGCTGATGAAGCAATTCGCGTTCATGCAACTCCCCACGATGCTTTTTATGTAGCTTCTCAAATTGCTGCCATTGCCAGCCGAGAAAACTACGACATGATTCTCATGGGAAGAGAAAGCAGTGATTTTAATGGAGGACAGGTACACGGCATGGTAGCTGCTATGCTGGGCTTGCCTTGTGTGGTGCCTTGCATGAAGCTAGACCTCTACGGCAGGGTAGCTGTCATGCACCGCGAAACGGAAGGAGGCAAAGAAGTAGTAGAAGTAGAAATGCCCTTTATTGCAGGTTGTCAAGAGCCTATTGCGGAGTGGAAAATTCCCAATATGCGAGGGATTATGTCTGCTAAGACCAAACCGCTTAAGGTAGTGGAACCCATAGACGTGCCTAAATACACCCACATTGTACAGTATGAAATGCCTCCTCAGCGCGGAACTGTGAAAATGATCGACAAAGACAACGTCGCTGAGCTTGTTAGATTGCTACGCCAAGAAGCTAAAGTTATCTAATTCTTAACCTGGAAAAACCTAAAAGCCTTATACCACTATGAGCAACGTACTCATATACGTAGAAGCAGAAAACAACTCGGCTAAAAAAACATCTTTAGAGGCAGTTAGCTACGGAGCTACCGTAGCGCAAATGCTAGGAGGCAAGGCCATTGCCCTTGCTACTGCTGCTCTTGCCGCTGACAAGACAGAGGAACTGGCAAAATACGGTGCTGACAAGGTGTTGCACGCTGCGCAAAACCCTTCTCAAAGCGAAGAAATTGCTCAATTGATAGTGGCTGCTGCTCATCAGGAGAATGTTACCGTAATTTTAGCCGCCAAGTCTATTGTAGTAGATTTAGCTCTACCTATGGTAGGTGCAAAACTGCAAGCCTCGGTAGCCACCAACATCACTGAACTGCCTGAGCTTTCCAATGGTTTTGTGGTAAGGCGCAGTGCCTATAGCGGCAAAGCAATCACAAAAGTGGAATTGAGCGGAAAGATCAAAGTGCTGAGTATCAAGAAGAACGCTTCAGAATTGAGGGAATATCACAAGCCGCTGCTGCTGGAGCCATTCAGCGTTGAAATTACACCTTCTAAAATTTCAGTTAAGGAGGTGAAAAAGCAAACAGGGGAAGTGTTATTATCGGAGGCGGATATTGTCGTTTCTGCAGGTCGAGGATTGAAAGGACCAGAAAATTGGGGAATGATCGAAGAATTAGCCAAAGTACTAGGAGCGGCTACCGCTTGCTCTAAACCCGTGAGCGACATGAACTGGCGACCCCATCACGAGCATGTAGGACAGACAGGCATTAAAATAAGTCCTAACCTCTACATTGCCATAGGTATTTCTGGAGCTATTCAGCATTTGGCTGGGGTCAATGCCTCTAAAGTAATCGTAGTGATTAATAAAGATCCAGAAGCGCCCTTTTTCAAAGCAGCTGATTACGGCATTGTAGGGGATGCCTTCGAAGTAGTACCTAAACTTACTCAGGCATTAAAAGCAGTGCTGTAAAAGCAGCAGCTCACCTACAATTGCCGACTCAGTAAGTTTTTAACAAGACAAAGCGCCAACAATGCTCTAGTCTCCAATTTGCAAAGGGCATTGTTGGTTTGTATTTTCACTCAACCTTTTTGCGCCTCGAAGGCTAATTTTAGAAGCGCCTAGAGCAACTGACCAAGTTTAACTGTTAAGCAGCTAATGAATTTTACTCACGCCTCCAGTTTCATGCGAACTTTGGCAATTTGCTCTCCTAGCCATGGAATAGGTTTAATCCGCTTGTAGGTGAGATTAAATTGTTCTATGGCATACTTCCTGATGTGGTTCATGGCATCTTCTATGGAGTCGGTGAGGCAGATGAGGTTGAGGTCTTCTGGGCTAAGAGTGCCTTGCTGAACCATCATTTCCATGAACTCAATCAGTTTATGCCAATAACTGCAACCAATCAGAACAATGGGGAAGTTAGCAATTTTCTTAGTCTGGATTAAGGTAAGAGTTTCGAAGAGTTCGTCCATAGTGCCAGCTCCGCCGGGCATTACCACAAAAGCGTAGGAATACTTAAGCAGCAATACTTTGCGAACAAAAAAATACTCCATGGTTACCCAGCGGTCCATATAAGGGTTATGGGACTGTTCATGAGGCAGTTTAATGTTGCAGCCCACTGAATAACCTCCAGCTTCTTTGGCGCCGCGGTTAGCTGCTTCCATAATACCCGGTCCGCCGCCTGTCATGACGGTAAAGCCCATCTTAGCCAGTTCGCGACCTATCTGCCGCGCCATTTGATAATAGGGATGATGCTCTTGAAAGCGAGCCGAGCCAAACACTGTTACACAAGGTCCTACAAAATGGAGCTTGCGAAATCCACGAATAAAATCAGCCAGCACTTTTATGGTAAATATCAATTCTGACCATCGGCTGCGCGGACCTTCTAAGAATCGTCTTTCGTTGTTGTCTTCATTTTTTGCCATTGTGTTAAGTGTACTACATTTACCTTAGCGCCTGTGGCTTTTTGCGCTTAAGTGAGACTATAAAGGTAATCATTCTTAGCAAGTGAAAAAATCTTTACTGATTCATAAAGCAGTGGGCAATTTCACTTGCGGTGGCACTCCATACGCCTGGGCGTTGTACGATATACCGCAACATATTTTCTACAATATCGATGCGATAAGGCAGCCCACTGATGTAAGGGTATAAAACTATCGACAAAATGCGTCCTCCATATCGATTGCTTTCGGCTAGCAGCACGTGAAATTGGTCTTTCACCTGCTCTGCAAACTGTTCTTCCGTGTGGTGATAGCCAAAAATGATTTGTCTGTCGCTAATTTCTTCTGAATAGGGCATTGCCAGTAACTTGCCTTTGCGCGTTGTAAACTCATAAGGCATCTCGTCATTAGCCCAGTCGCAAAAGTAAGTGAAGCCCTCTTCTTGGACTAAGTCAGGAGTCAGGAAAGACTCGGAAGAAGCAGGGGAGAGCCATCCTTGCGGGATTATTCCAGTAACTTGACTAATAATTTGCCGCGATTTAGCAATCAGTGTGCGTTCTTCTTCTTCACTCATGCCGCTGTAGTGCAGGCTATCCATATCATACCCATGGCAAATAATTTCATAGCCTCGGTCAATTACTTGGCGAGCAAGGAAGGGATATCGCTCAGCAACAGCGGCATTCATAGCTACGGTAGCTTTAATGCCCAAGCGCTCAAATACTTTGAAAAGTCGAAAGATGCCTACGCGGTTGCCATAATCGCGCGAAGAATAGTGCCGAAAGTCGGGGTAAGGCGTTACCATGCCTCCAGGAGGCTTAAAAGGTTTTCCTTGTTGGTTAAGAGGAAAAAACTCCGACACCACTGTTACCCATAATGCTATGCGGGCATCGTTTTTCCATCGCACAGCAGGGCGCTCAAAAAGGTTTGACCACCGATAGCGGTGGTGGTCCATTGCATGGCGCCGATGCGGATATTGCAAGTATTCCTCAGGCAAGGCCATAGCTCAGGCGTTTTTGAGCATAGTTAGTCAAATAGGAGGTTTTTTCCAATGCTCTGGTTTTGTAAGATTGGTGCAGCAATAAAAAGAGCTCGACATATCTCAAAAAGCAGCAAATCAGTAGCCCCGTTAAAGCCAAGTTTTACTTAAAAAACTCCTTAAAAATTGAGCGACGAATTCAAAAAGACGCGACAGAAAAAATAAACCTTGAAGAGGCAGCTCTTCAAGGTATTTTTGTGGAGTTGGCGGGAGTCGAACCCGCGTCCAGAACATGGCGTTTGCCGAGCTTTCTACATGCTTAGTTTCCCTTCATTGTCGGGCTGAGCCAGGCGGGAAACGCGCCGCAACTCAACCTTAGTCGCTTTCAGGTTCACCTATGCTTAGCGACGTGGCATAGGCTAGCGCTGCGTAACGATGCCCCATTATAGTAGCCGGCAGCGCGGGGACTACTTGGGACACTGGCGCTCAACCCCTTGGATTAAGCTGCCAGAGCGAAGTTAGCTTCGCCAGTTATTTTTCGGAAGGTTGATTTACGGGAACTCCTTCCAAATCCCGGCATGCTTACTGGCAACCACTCACGCTGTCAAAACCAGTCAACCCCTCTTTTCTTATAAATAGACCGCAAAATTAGAAAAAAAGTTGCATCAAGGACCAATTTTTTTTCATTCTACAGGTCGCAGACTTACTACCACTACCGCTGCACCAAAAGTGAGCTGAAAGCGAAGCAAATTGCGGCTAATATCTATGATCTTCCATACTTCTACTTCATTGCCGAAATCAAAAATTAAATCAGTGCCAGTGGGATTAAATCGCCAAGTGCCTTCGAGGCGTTGGGGATCAGTAGGAGAGCATTTAGTAGGTCCTTCATCTCTAATAAACTTGTTGGACTTAAAAAAAATGTTCAAGTTATCGCGCACACAAGCAGGCACTCCCGTAGGAAAGGGCTGAGCATTAAGAGTTACTTCAGTAATGCGCCAGCGTTTTCCTCCAGGACCAGCCAGTAAACTACTATTGTTTTTGTTAATGACAGTAAACTCCGTGTTGACATAGAAAGAGCCAATAGACTTAACCACTGTGCGAAATTTTCCTTCCCAGTTGTTAAGGCTATCAGCAACAGCGTTAATATAATATTCACCTGGCTCTAACCCTACAAATCTCACTACACCGTTTTGCGCTGTTTTCTTAGGCGGCTTGACGGGGTTGGTTTCATTGAGCCAATCTTCGCGTGTGCGAAAAATAGCCACTTCAGCATTAGCCACCCCGTCACCAAAGCTATTGAGCACGTATAGTTCTAGCACAGCGTTGGGTTGCCCTTCTCCACATGCAAGCAGCAATACACTCAGCAAGGCAGCAGAGAGTTTGATTTTCCGCTTTGCCCAGTGCAACCCACTGAATGGGTTTTCAGTAGTGATTGGCAAGTACCTCATAAGCACAAAATAAACTCTTTTTTGTAAATTAGGCTCCAGCTACGCGCAGTCCAATGACAACACAACTACCCTTTGCAAAGGCTATTACCGCCCTTCCATTCTTGCTGCTGACGGCTTCTTTGCAAGCAACGCATATTGTAGGAGGCGAGTTTCAAATGACGCATGTGGGCGGAAATTCATATCGAATTACGCTCAATGTGTACTTTGATGCCATCAATGGCAATCCTGCTGCTATAGACCGTCCAAGTGTTCGCGTAGGAGCCTTTTCCAAAACTACTCACCGACTTATTCAACTCTTTGAACTGCCTTTGATAGAGGAACGCCCTGTTAATTACACAGTCCCCGCTTGTGCAGTAGGTCAAATTGTTACTCGGCGAATTACTTACGTTGGTACTTTTGTATTCAATCCAAATTCCTATAACGAGCCAGGAGGCTACTACTTGAGTTGGGAGCGTTGCTGCCGAAACAATGTGATAGATAACATTATAGCTCCAGGAGCAGCGGGACAAACTTTTTACTTAGAATTTCCACCTTTGCTGCGCAATAATGCGCGCTTTATCAATTCTTCGCCCCATTTAATTTCACCAGTGAGCGACTACGCTTGTGTAGGACAACCCTTTCAGTTCAACTATGGCGCCACTACCGACCCCGATGGGGATCAATTAGTATATGAGCTACGCACCCCAATCAATGGGACCAGTACGCAAGCCAATCCTGCTCCTAATCCTCCCAATCCTGGACCTTATCCTTTAGTGCGCTTTGTGCCAGGCATTACAGTCAATAATATGATTCCAGGTAGCCCACCGCTGCGAATTTCTTCCTCAGGCATGCTGACTGTTACACCTACCTTGCCTGGACTGTACGTCTTTGCCATTGCCATCATGGAGTTTCGCGGTGGGCAGAAAATAGGTGAAACTGTGCGAGAGTTTCAAATATACGTGTTGAACTGTCCGCGAAGCCGACCGCCTTCTATTGAGGTGGAAAATCCAGCACGGGCAGGTAGTTGGCTTACTCCTGGCGATACAATCCGCTTTAGGGCAGATGATCCCAATCGATGTGCTACTTTAGTGCTCTCCGACCCAGACCCTGGCACTGTACTTCGGATAAGTGCCGTGCCTATTAATTTTAGCAATGTAGAGGGATTCTCCTTTCCAGGAAGTGTTTCGCTTATAGCAGGAGGAACAACGCGGCAACAGTTATGTGTCCCTGAATGTCCGCAGCGCTTTGATGCTAATGGAAATGCCTTGCCCTATACGTTTGACCTCATCGCAACGGACAATAACTGCCCTGTGCCTCAGTCCGATACTGTCCGAGTCAATGTATTGATTCAAGTTCCTCCTAATACACCGCCTCAACTGATAGCTAACCTCGCTCGCTACGATAGCATTAGGCGACAGTACACAGTAGAACTGGAAGTAGGGCAAAGTTTATCCTTTAACCTCACTGCCACAGACCGAGAAAATAACACCCTGCGCCAAGTGATGGAAGGCATAGGATTTAACCCTGCTTCCTTAGGTATGAGCTTAAGCGGTGCTATGAGCGGGACACCTCCCTTGCGCAACACTTTTCAATGGACGCCCCGCTGCGACTTGTTACAGCCTAATGAACCACAGCGAGAATTTGTTCTCCGCTTTACCACCACTGACCAACCTCGTTGCCAGCCGCCGCGCAGCGTACAAACTACTGTGCGCATCATTTTGAAAAATAAACAAACTCCTAACCGCAAGCCGTTTGCGGAGGTTGGCTCGCTAAAGTTTGATCCTGCGACAAATGTATTTTACGACACAGTTTTCGTAGGCAGTGTTTTTAGCTTTCCAGTTCGCGGTTTGGACCCTGACGGAGATAGCATTCGCTTATCAGTGCGCGGCATCGGCTTTGAGATAGCAGACCTACAAGCTGAATTTCCTACCCTAACAGGGCGACCACCACTAAATGCCGCTTTTCGCTGGAGACCCTCTTGCCAATTAATAGAGAATTTGCCACCCAATCAAGCCCGTGCCTTTGACTTTGAATTTCGTGCCCAAGATTTTCAGCTATGTCCTCCTGCTTCTACTGATTCAGTGACAAGGGTAAGGCTGTTTGTCAAAACGCGTCCCAATTTGCCTCCTGTAGTGCGTCCTGAGCTTTCTTTTGATGCTCGAAATCGCATTTATTTGGATTCAGTGAGGGTAGGGGAAGTTTTCCAATTCAGAGTGCAAGGACTGGATAGGGAAAGCGATAGTGTCGTTTTGCGCCTGACCAATCCCCAAGCAGGAATGTTTTTCCCTCAAGTGCACGGCAGAGCTCCCGTTACAGGTCTTTTCCGATGGCAGACTACCTGCGCCATTCTTGCCGATAGTACCCGTGCACAAGATTTCTTCATCAACTTCGTGATTCATGATATTGATTTTTGCGGTCGCCCTAAGTACGATACAGCGCGGGTGCGCTTGCGAATCCTTCCTAACACTACCTTTAACCATCGTCCCGTTACCAGTGCCGAAATGCCTCTTAGAGCAAGGCGTTTTTACGTGGATACGGTAGAAATTGGCAAGACCTATCTTACCCACATCATAGCTGATGATGCTGATAAAGATAGTTTATTGCTCAGAGCATTTCCTCGAGGTTTTGCGATGGAGCAGGTAGGCATGCGCTTTGAACAACGAAGGGGCAGACCCTTATTGCGTTCTCCTCTTGTTTGGACTCCTGATTGCAATTTGCTACCTGATTTGGCTCGAGGCGTTTTTAGTCGCAGTTTTGACATTGATTTTGTAACCCAAGATTTTCGCAATTGCCAGCCCTCTGCTTTGGATACTATCCGCGTGCAGCTAGTGGTGCTCTATCGCCATCAAGATAACCGCTTGCCAGTGATAGTAGCACAAGGGCTAGAGCAAAGAAGTGCTAAAGAATACACTGGCACTATTCGGGCAGGGGAACTATTGCGCTTTACAGTCCGAGCTACAGATGCCGACGGCGATACACTCACTCTTACAGGAGTTCCTATAGGATTTACTTTGTCAGAGACAGGTTTGTCTATAGTGCCTAATCCTGCAAGGGGAGTGGCTCAGGTGCAAAGCACTGTAAGTTGGCAACCTGCTTGCCAGTTACTGCCGAACAATCAACCTCGCGATTTTCAATTGCTATTTATCGCCACCGATAAGCGCCCTTGCAACGTAAATAGAGCTGACACTCTTCGCGTTACCTTGCGCCTGCTCCCTGTTCCTAACCCCAATCCGCCAGTAATTAGCACTTCGTTGACTCCACTGCCACAAACGCGCCGTTATTTGCTTAACATTTTGCCTGACAAACCCGTGAGCTTTATCGTGAAAGGAGAGGATCCAGATGGCGATGTAATTACCATCAGCGCTCAACCTCAAGGCTTTGCGCTGAAGGACTTCGACATGAATTTCCCTGGAGGAACGGGAGTAGCTCCTATACAAGTGCCTTTCGAATGGCTGCCCAACTGCCAAATGCTCAATCAAAGGCGGGAATTTGACCTGTATTTCATTGTGCAAGACCAAAGCATTTGCGGGTTAAGTCGCACAGATACTATTTTGGTGCAAATGCGCTATACCGCCGAGCTCGACTTGCGCAATTTTCAACCTCCTAATGTGTTTACGCCCAATGGCGATGGCATCAATGATACTTTTCGCATCCCCGACTTGCCTGATACAGACTGTCGAAATCAATTTTTGCGCATCGAAATTTACAACCGTTGGGGAAAGTTGGTTTTCCAAAGCAATCGCAAGGACTTTGAATGGGACGGCGCAGGCTATCCTTCAGGGGTTTACTACTATATCATTTTCTTTACCAGCACTCAACTGAAAGGAACGGTTACAAAGATTGATCAACTGTAGCACTTACGCCTATTTTTGCGCATGAAACATTCCTTGTGCTACCTTTTTGTATTGGTTCTGATTAACAACACAACTCCAAGCTGTGGACAGCAATCAAATCAGGAAGTGGATTGGCACAAAGCATGGCAGCAACGGCAAGCCACAGAACGCTCTCTAACCTTGTTGCAAAACAAAAATGACTTGCTACCATTTAAGGAATTAGAACAACACCAGTTTGCAGCTCTTTCTATAGGGAGGGCTCCTGCATTGGATGCCTTTGAGACTACTTTGCAGTTATATGCCCCAGTAAAATGTTTCTCTGCAGAGATCAATAGCATCCAAAGAGGAAATGAACTACTTGAAAAGCTCATGCCTTTTGACGTGGTAATAGTTGCCTTGCGTAGCTCAGAGGAAGATAAGCTAATTGACCTACCTGTAACTTATCTACTAGAACGACTAAGCAAGCAAGCCAAAGTAGTACTGGTAATATTTGGCAACCCTTGGCAAGTATTACAAGTTGGAAAAGTGGATGATTGGCAAGCTGTTGCCCTTGCCTATAGCAGCACTCCAGAAGCGCAAGAATTGATGGCACAAGCAATTTTTGGAGCAATCGGTTTTCAAGGAAAATTGCCTTTTGATCTTTCTCCTCTTTTTGAAAAGGGTGCAGGAATTGAAACCAAACCACTGGGAAGGCTCAAGTTCACCTGGCCGGAGGAGCTAGGCATCCATCGCTCTCAGTTGAAAAAGATAGAAACTATCGTGGAAGAAGCTATTGCTGGCAAAGCATTCCCTGGATGCGTAATTTTAGCTGCCAAAGAAGGCAAAGTATTCTACTACAAAGCCTTTGGTTTTCACACCTACGACTCCCTTATAGCAGTGCAAAGACATCACTTATTTGACCTGGCTTCTATAACTAAAATTAGTGCTTCAGCAGCAGCCTTGATGAAACTTTTTGAAGAGCAGCAAATCGACCTTGAAAAACCTTTCTCCCATTATCATCCGCTTTGGGCATCTTCTAACAAACGCGACCTTACCCTGAAAGAAATACTTTCCCATCGAGCTGGGCTAAAAGCGTGGATATCTTTTTGGCAACAACTTCGGCAAGCAGACGGCAGTTTGTCCGCCAGTATATTCAGCAAGGACTCTACGGAAATTTTTTCTCTCAAAGTAGCGCACAAACTTTACATTCGCCGCGACTATCCAGACTCCATCTTGCAGCAAATTTGTCAATCTCCTCTCAACAATCGCGGCAAGTACGTATACAGCGACCTTTCTTTTTACTTCTATCCCCAACTAGTCAAACAGCTCACTGGACTGGGTTTTGAGGAATATTTGAATATTCACTTTTACCGTCCATTGGGAGCAGCAACGCTAGTTTTCAACCCTCTTTCTAAAGGAATTCCACCGAGTGATATTGTGCCTACTGAAATAGATAGCGTCTTCCGCAAGCAACTATTACATGGCACCGTTCACGACGAAGGGGCGGCAATGATGGGCGGCGTTTCTGGACATGCTGGACTGTTCGGCAATGCAGTCGATCTTGCCAAACTAATGCAAATGTACCTCAACCAAGGAAATTATGCAGGCAAGCAATATCTCAAGCCTGCAACAGTGGCTTATTTTACCAAGTGCCATTTTTGCAATGGAAATAGTACCGGCAGTGATCACCGTGGATTAGTGTTTGACAAACCGCGGACTGGCAATACTGCACCTTCTGCCTCGCTAAAGAGCTTTGGACACTTAGGGTTTACGGGTACTTACACCTGGGCGGACCCCGCTCATCAATTGCTTTTCGTATTTCTTTCCAACCGAGTTTACCCTACCCGCACCAATCAGCGCATTGTGGAGCGGAACATACGTGCTAAACTTCTGGAAGCTGTATATGACTTACTTCGCCAGAAGTAATGCAAATTTCTCAACCAGAGACAGGCGCAAACTAACGCTTATGTCGTTCGCTTCAAGAAAGGCTACTTGCAATGTTTTTTCACATTTTGGCTACTATTTGAAAGTAATTTGCGAGCATTCGGATTCAAAAAGGTATTTCTTGATAATGAGGGAGAAGAGATCTTTTTGTTCTATCGCAACTCCTATTAGTTCTGCATTTGCACCGTTGAGTTTGCAAGGGGTTCCATCTTTAAGGAGATATACTTGTCCCGTGGCTAGCCAAATAAATTCGAAATTAGTGATTCTAATCAAGAGCGTTTTTTGCTTGGGATCGCATTCCTCCATTTGGAAGGTTACGCTTACAGAGCGGTAAGTAGCTCCTGCAGGAATGGTAATTTTTGCAGAAATATTAGAAGTTCCTTTGGAATTAAAAAGTTCACAAAGACACATGCCGCGAAATTTTTCAGTTTCAATCATTAAGATGTGCACATTGATAATGCGCCATTGAAATTCGTCCACTTTTCGCAGCAGCACGTGCAAATATTCATCGCCTTTTACTACAGGTTTAGTGTTGATAAGTTGGGCAAATTCTACGCAAACAGTAGCGTAGATGGTATTAGGTCGCTGGTGAAGTAGTTCGATTTTTTTAAGGCTGCGGACTACTTCCGCTGAGCCTTCTGCATGCATGCGCCGCAAAAATTGTATCCAGTCTGCGACATTGCCTGTATAAAACTTTTTATTGCCGCTTAGGGCTACCATGGTGAGCTCAAAGGTCATTCCAGGGTCGGATACTGCTATAAAAGCATTGAGCTGCTTTTCAGACTTCGGACCTTTGGTAGTGTAGTCGTCGGCAAATAGTTGTATGAGTCGTTCTGCTTCTGGAGTATGATTTCCTTGTGCTTGTAAGCAAAATAGCAGTTGAAAGAAGAAAAGCAACAGCAGCCATTGGCAAGCGTATCTTTGTGCTGTTGCTATTTCTTGTATGGATATTGATGGCAAACTATTTCTTTCGCACTTTGATGTTCGCACAATTTTCCTTATAGTTCACCTCGCGTAAAATGAGAATAACTGCTTGTTCTTTTTCAGCAACAGGGGTAGATAATTTTATAGTAGTAGGCGATACTGTGGTGGGTTTTCCGCTTTGTTGAGGGATGTAGGAAATTTCGCCCTCTTCCGACCAGTTATAAACTTGGTTACCTGCACGAATAATGCGCCCTTCAGGTTTTTGTAAAAATTCAAAATTTTGTAAATCTTCTGTGTAGTCTCTACCGCTCGGCAAAAGGGTTTTTGTAACAAAGTTGCCTGGCTTGGATTCAAATATTTCGCAAGAGCAGTCGCCGCGCAGTTTTTCGTTTTCTATGTTTACACTGTTGTAGTAGATAATTTTCCAACCATCATTGAACTTTTTGAACACTAGCGTTACTTGCTCCGATCCTTTTTCCCACACGGCGCCATCGCGCTCAGTTTGGTAGTCTGCTGTATAAACCACAGATCCAAACTCATCAGAAGAATGTTCAGCAACAATGCCTGTCAGTTTGTAGACATAGTTGAAATTTTCATCTTTGGCAATTCTATTGAGATGTTCATCAAGTCCTTGGTAGTCACTTGTAAAATTGCGGTACTTGCCGCTTACACTTGCATTAAACAGAGAAGAGGATACTTTTTCATGCACAAACCTAAGCACGGAGGCTTTGTCCTTTGTCTGGATAAATTTGCTGTAGCTATCAACAAAGGCGATGGTGAGTTTTTTTAGCTCTGATTCAGTAGGTTTGGCAGTAGTGGAGGAAGAAGTAGTAGAAGCATTGTTTTTCTTGGATTGTTGCTGGGCAGCGACACTATGAGATACGCCGATGAACACACACAAATAAACGCCAATTTTCAAAAATATTCTCATACAAATAGGGGTTTTGTACTTGACTATGCTAAATTAAGACAATTTATTCACAAATATCAGACTCTACTTTAGCTCTACGGGTCGGTTAAATTTGCTGCATCAAATACTCTGGTATGCTCTCTCTGCAACTTTCGCGCCGTTATTTGTTTGTTTTGGCTTTGGCTGCCGGAATCATGCTAGGATTGGCATGGTATGCTTATACAGTATGGCTAATTTTTTTTGGCTTTGCCCCCTTGTTTGCCATAGAGTACATTATTCGCCGCAGTAATGTCAAACGCTATTTGTGGTGGTGCTATGCTTACGGTTACCTAGCTTTTTTAACATGGAATGCAGTGGCTACTTGGTGGCTATGGAACGCCTCTCCAGGCGGAGCCATCTTTGCCTTTACAGCAAACGCTGCTTTAATGGCAGGGGTTTTTACCTTATTTCATGCAGCAGTGCGAGCTTCGTCGGATAAATTTGGGTACTTGTTGTTTTTTGTTCTGTGGCTCTCGTTCGAATATTTTCACCATCATTGGGGGTTTTCTTGGCCATGGCTCACCTTGGGCAACGCATTTGGATTCGTTCCCCAGTGGGTGCAATGGTATGAGTACACAGGAGTAGCGGGGGGTAGTATTTGGGTGTTAGCCGTCAATTTGATGGTTTTTGAAACACTTTGGAAGTCAAAATATTTGTGGAAACTTAGTGCTGTTCTCACCCTGATGGTTGCTCTTGTGCCTCTCACGGCTTCGCTTTTAGTATATAGAAACTACAAAGAACGCGGTCCTAAGGTAGAAGTAGCTGTAGTACAACCTAATTTAGACTGCTACGCCGAGAAGTTCGAGTACAACGCCAAAACAGGGCAAAGCAACGAGGGCACCACTTATGTACCTTACCAAGAACAAGTCAAAAGATTTATCCGCCTGAGCAAACAAGTCATAACGCCGCAAACTGTTTTCTTGCTTTGGCCTGAGACTTCCCTGCATCAAACATTTATGGAAGATGACCACTTTAGCTCTCTTACGGCGCCTTATCCAATGTCAGAAGTAGCCAAGTTTAAACGGGAACATCCCCATGTTAACTTGCTTACAGGAGCTGATACGTATATAGTCTATCCGCTTGATAATCTGCCTGATCGCCCTACCATTAGAAAGGACCGCCACGGCGTTGGATATGAAATTTTTAACACGGCTGTTTTTATCCGAGAAGATACTACTGTGCAATATTATCACAAGTCTAAGTTAGTAGTAGGAGTGGAGTCCAATCCGTTGGCTGGCATTTTTCGCTGGTTAGATGATCGCTACATGCTCAACTTAGGAGGAGTGGTAGGCAATTTGGGCACGCAAGAACATCGCACAGTATTTTTTAGCGCCGATAGCATAGGAATGGCTCCCATTATATGCTACGAGTCTGCCTATGGGGAGTTTGTTACAGATTATGTAAAGCAAAATGCCCATATTTTGGGAATTATTACCAATGACGGTTGGTGGGGCAATACGCCTGGGCATGTGCAGCACTTGGCTTTGGCTCGGCTGCGCGCCATAGAAACCCGCCGCAGTGTTGCTCGGGCTGCTAATACAGGCATTTCTGGATTTATTAACCAACGCGGTGAGTTAATTCACACTATTGCTTATGGTTGGCAAGGAGCCAGTGCAGTGAATATTCACGCCAATAGTGTGCACACCTTTTATGTTCGCATGGGAGATGCCCTCTATCGGCTGGCCACTTTTTTAGCGGCTTTTATGATTTTATCGGCTTTTGTAAGAAGAAAAGTGAGAGGAGTAAAAGGAAATAAGCCTGCTTTAGCAAAAACGGCGTCAAGCAAATAACCCTGCTAATTAGCAAGCAACAGCTGGATGAAATAAAAAATCCTGACAGGAAGGCATTTCCTGTCAGGATGACCCTCTCAGCGCAAAGAGAATTCAAAACTCAGGGGCCAGCGTCGGTAGGTATTAGGTCGCTCGGCATTTACCTGACTCCAACGGCGTCCTCTGCCCACATATTCGTAGCGGGCAATGCGCGAAAGGGGAAACTCTGTAGGATTATCGGCAATGGCGCGGGCTTGGGCTTCGGGAACGCCCCAACTGCGCACCACGTTGAACACTGTAGTGGCGCGATCTGCTTGTCCTAGCTCGGCAAGCATAAGAGCTACCTCCTGCCAGCTAATCAAAGGATAGATTACCACAGGAGTAATAGCACCTGGTCCAGGAGGCACGGGGAAAAAGTAGTTAATTCGCGTTTCAATGGGCACTGTAGGGTCAAACCAGTTGACGGGAGCCCCACGACGATTGACATCTCCAGGGATGCGGTTGGCTACAAAGCTATCGCTATAGTCATTCACGCGGAAAGAGATGTAATTGACTACGGGCGGGTAAAGACCAGGTCCGGTAAGGGCATTGATAACGCGGAACCCTGCTTGCGTAGGTGCGTCTGCAGCTGTATAGCCGTTGCGCAAAAACTCGATAGCTTGGTTGCGCGTGCCAGTATCAAAATGCAGCATGCCAATCAAAGAATCGCAGAGCTTTTCGCCAGAGCGGTTAGTATTCAATAGCAAACCAGTAGTAATAGGACTTCCGCCCACTACTACATCCGGTGCAGAATTGGCACTGTAGGCTTGAAACTGCTGTTTAGCTGTTTGCAAAGCAGCAATAGCGCGATTTTTTGCCTCTTGCGGCGAGAGCAAATTACCCGTACCCGGTTCGGGAGTTTGTTCGTAGAACTTGGCAAAATCCAAATACATCAATCCTTCAATTACTTTGGCATTGGCAGTAAGAAGTGCTTTTGCCTTGGCATCTTGCTGTGGATTAGAGCTAAAGGTGTTTTTCTGAATAGCATCTAAGGCTTCAATGACTAGGGCGTGAGCTGTATAAGCACGGCGAGCGTTAGTGGTGTTTTGAGAATTATCAGCCGCTACTACGCCTTCGTCTTCTATGCGGTTGGCAAAGATAAACTGTCCTGCTGCACCTGTGGCTCTTAGTTCTTCTCTGCCTATCAAGGCAGCAGACCAACAGATTTGCTGATGAGCTTCAAAGCCATTTTTTAAGGCACTTGCCACTAATGCTACTGTTCCTGCAGGATCGGTAGCGCTGGCAGGTGTAATGGCTACGGGGTTGTCGATTACTTTGAGCCGGTTGCAAGCAGCAGTAACAATAAACAGCACAGTGAGCACCGGCGTGGCGTATGTGGTGATGTTTTTCATAGTCGTCAAAGATGTTTAAAATCCAATATTGAGTGAGAAAGTATAAGTACGAGGAATTCCTCCTTCCCAGAAGTCGATACCGCGCACCCAGGCATTTTGTTGACCTGCTCCAGAAGTTTCCGCCTCGATGTCATACCCTCCTTTGTACTTGCTGAAGGTAATCAGGTTAGACCCTGTAATAGAGGCAGTGAGTTTTTTGACAAAACCTCCAGGCAGTTTGGAAAGCATGTCTTTAGGCATGGTATAACCAATAGTGAGAAAGCGGATTTTGGTAAAGCTGGCATCTTGTACCCAGCGGCTAAAGTCGTTGAGAATACCTCCCTGAGCTGCTGGGGCGTTGAGCTCAGAGGCTGACTTGTCCCAAAAGTCTTCATGCATGCGCGTTCCAACGGCTGCCAGGTCGCGTGCTGTTCCATTGAAGCGCTTCAGTCCTTGCTTGCCACCAAAGAGAATGCGAGCAAACAATCCTTTGTAGTCCACTTGGGAGTTGATGTTAAATTCAAACTTAGCAAAAGGCGAACCTAAATAAATATCCTGACCTGTAAAGGCAGGGGTCCACAAGCCGCTTAGCGGATAGCCTTCTCGGATGCGGGCAACGCTAAGGACTCCTCCTAACAGTTGTGGAGTTTGCCCCGGCTGAGCGGCAATATTCAAGCGAGTCACTTTGTTGTCCAAAGTAGCTCCTGTAAAGCCGATGTTCCAGTTCAAATCGCGCTTGCGAATGATATCTCCGTTAATAGAAAACTCTACTCCACGGTTATACATCTCACCCACATTGACCAAGTTGTCAGTAAAGCCGCGGTTGGTGGCAGGGTTTACGCCTGAGTTAATCAACAAGTCGCGGAATTGCTTATTGTAGAAGGTACACTCAAAATTGAGTCTTCCTTTCAGGAGTGAACCATCTACGCCTACTTCGGTTTCTATTTGTGTTTCAGGTTTTAGGTCAGAATTACCAGGAACGACGTAGTTGATGACTGAAGCTCCATTGTATCCCCCTGCATCAAGTCCAAAAGTAGGATTGACAAAGAAAGGCGGGGGTTGAGTACCAGAGGAACCTACGGCAGCGCGTGCGCGAATGTTGTTTGTGAGATTGTAGCTGATGGAGGCTCGCGGATAAAAGAAGAACTGTTCTCGGAAAGCGGTACCGCGATCAAATCGTCCGCCTAAGTTTACAAATAGCTTTTCTTTGTAGCCAATGGTTTCGTTGAAGTAGATGCCTAATGTATTAACGGGGGTGCGCAGCTCAAAATTGGAGCCTGCATTAAAAGTTTGATACCCTCCTAAATAGCGCTCATCTACTGAAGGTACGCGGTTTTGGAAGCGGGCGTATAAATAAGTGCGCAAGTTTTCATCGTACTGCAAGCCTGCAGCAGATTTGATGTATAGATCTTTGTTCACTTCCCATGCATGATTAATGCCTAAGGTAAAAGTACTTTGCCGCAGTACTTCCTTGTCAATATCCAAACGACCTGCGGGGAAGAGGCTTACCAGTCCGAAGGGATAGATCATTTTGCCATCAATGGTGCTGTTATCGATGCCTAAATTCGCATCCACCACCAAGTTTTGAGTAATGTTATATTTGGCGTTAATGCTTCCGATGATGCGCTGGATATCATTTTCGCGGCGCAGGGTAGTGTATGCATCAGGTGAAACGATGCCCAAATCCACTCGAGCTGCTAAAGCAGGGTTGCGCACTTGCTCAAGGGTCATGAAGGGCATGGCGTTAGAGTTGCGCCCCCACGCATTGACAATGAAAAATCCGGGAGCTCCAGCAGGTAATTGCTTGCGCTTGTCAGCAGAGTAGTCTGCATTTACTCGCACTTCAAACTTACTAGTAGGACGGGAAGTAACGCTTATCCGAAAGCCATTGGCAATAAATTCAGTTCCCTTTTGATGACCGATGTTGTTCTGCGTGCTGGCAGAGGCGTAGTAGCTCAATTTGTTATCTCCTCCTGAGACGCGGAACGTGTGGCGAGTAAAGCTGCCGCGTTGAAAAGCCGCTGTCATCCAGTCGTTATTGAGGTTGGCTTGTTGAACAAACTGCTCTATTTCGGCAGCGGTATAGCGCCTTGCTATAGCCGCTCCTGTTTGAGCTTCGTTGACTAAGTTAGCCCATGTGCGGATTTGTTCTGGGGTCCAGTTGCGCTTATAGCTTAAAACGCCGCGGTGCAGTTGCGTAATACCAGCATCGAGGCTGTACTCAAAGGTGGGCTGTCCACCGCCGCCGCTTTTGGTTTTTACTACAATTACTCCCGAAGAAGCTCTTGAGCCATACAAAGAGGCAGCGGCAGCTCCTTTGAGCACTTCTATGCTTTCGATATCCTCTGGATTGAGGGCAGCTAGAGCTCGCGTGCCGTTGTTCATGCCAAAGGAAGCCGCTCCCGTTCCATTGACTGGGTTGGCACCAGTGGTAACGTTGCGGTTAGAATTGTCTAAGAAAATGCCATCTACAATTACCAACGGTTCAGAAGCACCTATGATAGAGTTGCCGCCGCGTATGCGAAAGCGGAAGCCACCGCCTGGAGCTCCGTCGGTAGAGTATGTTTCAACCCCTGCCAATCGACCTATAAGGGCGTCTTCCACAGTGGGAATAGGCAACTCCTCAATAGTACGCGCACTGATATTAGCCCGTGAGGTACCTAGCTCTTTTTGCTTAGTCTGTACTGCTAAACCCGTTACTACAATGTCTTCCAAATACAAATCAGCTACTTCGAGGGAAAAATCAAGCGTTTGAGTTTCGTTTGCCGCCAGCTTTACTGTTACTTCCTTCTCTTTAAAGCCGATGTTGCGGATGAGAATGGTCACATTTTTGCCAGCAGGCACTCCTGTAAGGCGATACTGACCTAGCACATCGGTAACAGTGCCTATAGTGGTGCCCTTAATTTGAACAGTTGCCCCTATGAGAGGTTCATTGTCAGCTGCGCTAGTAATCTTACCAGTGACTGTTCCTGACTGAGCCCAGAGCCATTGCGGTAGTGCTAACAAAGCTACCAGGCCATAGCATCTCCATTGTTTCATGTTCGTTTCCTATTTGCTTGCGCTTTCTAAATTAGTTAATCTAATTAACAATTCCTCGCGTGGAGTTGGGAAAATTCGCCTAAATTTGTTTTGAGCAAAAGCACCAAAAATATGAGAAACATAGTTGGACTTTTGGCTATAGCCTTGAGCGCCACTTCGCTGATGGGGCAACAATTACCCAAACCTAAGACCACCCTGCAACAAGATTTAGATACCATGATGGTGTGGTTTGCAGGTGAATTTGATAATTTCTTGCAAGTATGGCTTGAAAAGCGGGACTCCGTCAAGCCCGAGCTAATTCATGAGCACATTCATTCTATCTTCGCTCCTGTAGAAGTACCTGCCTTCGGAAAAAATGTCTTCTACGTAAAGCAGTACATGGATGGCGACCCCAAAAAAATCTATCGCCAGCGGCTTTATCATTTTAGCATAGACGCGGCAGAAAAAGCCATTAGGCTGGATATTTATAGCTTTCCCGTGGATAGCCTCTATTACGATGCTCACCTTCAACCTGAAAAACTTCGCTCATTAACTCCTAATCAGCTCATTAATACCCCAGGCTGTGCCGTGTTTTGGAAACGCAACGGCGACCATTTCATCGGTTATATGAAGCCCAAGGCTTGCCATTTTGTTTCTAAACGAACAGGTAAGCGCATCTACATTACTGATAGCCTCAAGCTGACCCCCCAAGAAATTTGGATTCGCGACGAGGCAGAGGACGAAGATGGCAACTACGTCTTTGGTCACAAAGCCAAAATTCCTCATAAGCTCAAACGCGTAAAGTATTACACTGGCTGGATGGTAGTTCAAAACCCATTGCAGCAAAATCAGTATTTTACCATGCGCAACTTGCGGTTGCATAACCAAGGCGATAAAGTGCGCTTTGTAACCGAAAAAGGAGAACCTACTAAGTACTGGCTTGAACTTTCTGAAGTAGTCTATGGCAAAGATCTGAACGTACTTAAATTAGCCATCTACGAAGATGGAAAACCCGAAGCCATTGCCTACACATGGGGAACCCCAGATGCCAAACGCTTAGGTCTCAACATGCGCACTTTGCAGGCTGGAGTTACGTTAGAAAACTACAAATAAATACTGCATATGGCAAGTAGAAGAAACGTGCTGCGAACTTTAGCTACTGGTTTGGTGTTAGCCTCTGCTCCCACGACAGCTCAAAGAATGGAGCAGTTGGAAAATTGGCTTCAACAAGGAAAGAACGAAGGGAAAATTCGTCATTCGGTAGCGCGATGGTGCTTTAGCGACTACAAACTGGAAGAACTTTGCACAGCAGCCAAACGCATAGGCATAGAAGCCATAGACCTGCTCAATGTAGAAGAGCTGCCCAAGCTACAAAAACATGGATTGACATGCCCTATGGTAGCAGCTATTCGAGGAGGCTATGGCATTACCAAAGGTTGGAATAAACCCGAACACCACGAAGGGCTTTTTAAGCTCTATGCCGAGTTGCTCATTCCCAAAACTGCTGAAGCGGGCATGCCTAATGTAATTTGTTTTTCAGGGAATCGGGAAGGGCTTAGCGATGAACAAGGACTGCAGCACTGCGTAGAAGGGCTCAAAAAACTCTTGCCTATTGCTGAAAAATACAAGGTCACGCTTGTAATGGAACTGCTCAATAGCAAGGTAGATCACCCTGATTACATGTGCGACCGCAGTGCGTGGGGCATAGAACTTTGCAAGCGATTAGATTCGGAATACTTCAAACTGCTCTACGATATTTACCATATGCAAATCATGGAAGGCGATATTATACGCACTATCAAGGAATACCATCGCTATTTTGCCCATTACCATACGGCTGGTGTTCCAGGACGCAATGAAATAGACCATACACAAGAGCTCAACTATCCCGCTATTATGAGAGCAATTGTAGAAACAGGCTATAAAGGATTTGTAGCGCATGAGTTTTTGCCCAAAAACCCTAATAAATTGCTCTCCTTAGAACAAGCAGTAAAGATTTGTTCTGTTTGAAGGTGAAAGCGGCATTAGCAGTGCACTATTAGTGTAAACATGAAGCAAAAAGTGTTGCACTGCGCAAGTTTAGTTTTGCCTACAGCGTGGTTGGTTGAAAGGCACAGTGACCTGATTTTGTTCAGACGATGGAAGTAGTGCGGCGCCGTCCTGAAAGGGGATGGGCGGAAAAAGGTGCATGTTGCTCAAGCCCAGTGATTTGGATTTTTCCTCCAGTGTTGGCATACGCATGTTGTAGCTGGTAGAGGCGCTCCATGAAAGTGCAATCCACTATGGGTGCTTTGGAAAAGTCGATCACCACTTGTTGACCTTGAGGAATTTGCCCAAACTGTTTCTTGAACGAGAGGAAGTTAGAAAAAATTGCATCGTTGCCAACGCCTACGTAAAACACATCTTGCGCAATTTGCTTTATTGAAAGATAGCTTTTGAAAGCGCTGGCAGGAGAAGCGCCATATATCCACAAAATTGCCCATTTGACAACAATGCCCGAAGCAACCCCAATGAGCAAATCAGTGGAGAGGGTTACCACAATCGTAGTAACAAAAACAACCATTTGTTCTTTTCCTATTTGCCAGATGTGCTTAAACTGTTTGGGAGAAGCTAAACGGTATCCGACATGCACTAAGATGGCTGCTAAAGCTGCCAGGGGAATTTGACCAATCCAATGGGGAAAAAACGCTACAAATAAAAGCAAAAACAGTCCATGAAACCAATTTGCCCAGCGAGTTTGGGCTCCGTTATTGAGGTTAGCCGAACTGCGCACCACTTCGGAAATCATAGGAAGACCTCCTATGAGTCCGCATACCAGGTTCCCTACCCCTATGGCTACTAAATCTTTATCAGGATTGGATTGGCGCCGATGAGGATCAATTTGGTCGATAGCCTCTACAGTCAATAGCGACTCAAGGCTGCCTACAAGGGCAAACATAATGATGTATTTCCAGGAAGAAAAACTAAAAACGTGGGAAAAATCTGGGAAAGTAATAGCCTTTAGCAAACTGCCAGGCAAGTTAATCAGCAAGTCCTTGCCAGTGGCATAGGTTCTTCCTGCTAATTGATAAGTGCCTTCTTTGCCTACCTCGAGCCATTGAGCAAGTAAGGTAGCTACTATCACTACTACTAAAGGCGAAGGAATTTTTTTGGACAATTGGCCAGCTACCTTGGGCATTCCTATTAAAAGAAGCAGACTCACTCCTCCTATTAATACAGCCTTGGGGTTAAGTAAAAGGAGGCTTTGCGGAATTTCTACTAGTAATTCCAGCGGACTTTTTCCACTAGGCTTCACTCCCAACAGTACATGTACTTGCTTGCTAATGATAATCAGTCCGATGGCTGCCATCATCCCGTGCACTACCGTAGGAGGAAAAAACTCCCTTAACTTTCCCACTTTCAACAGCCCCAATATCACCTGAATTGCTCCTGATATTGCAATTACCGCTAAAGCTAATCTGTATCCATTTCCTAGAGGGGCGAGTGTTTCTATCGTTCCCACCGCAATCACTATTAGCCCTGCGGCAGGTCCTTTGATGGTAAGAGGAGCCCCTGCTAGTACACCAGACAGCATTCCTCCTACAATAGCAGTAATAATTCCTGCCAGTGGTGGAAATCCACTAGCTACCGAAATACCCAGCGAAAGAGGTAAGGCAATCAGAAACACTAAAAAGCCAGAAACGATATCGCCAAAAGGAAATGAGCTGCCACTTGCTGTACGCTTCATAGCTGGCTGTCAAATTTGGTGCTACAAATGTACGGTCTCCTTTAGCAACAAGCCAAACAAGAAAAATTGAAAATCCTCATGGCAGATGTTTTTTCGTTTATCATGAAGAAAAGGCAACGGCCAATAAAGGCAGGCTTGTATTAATATAAAGACTCGCTGTAAGGCAAGCCTGCTTTCTGCTGCATTCTTAGATGCAACGGCGAGAGCTGAGAATTTGAAAAATTTACTGCAAATTGCAAGCTGATCTAATTGCTTGGCTAGTTAGCTAAATGAAAAGGAAAAAACTACCTCTCTACGCACAAATCCTGATAGGACTTTTTTTAGGGCTATTATGGGGGCTCATAAGTGCATGGCTACAACTGCCCAAGTCTTTCACTGGAGAATTTATTAAGCCTTTAGGAGTCATTTTTGTTACCCTGCTCAAGATGGTAGCAGCGCCTCTTGTGCTAGCTTCTTTAATTGTAGGCGTGGCCAGTTTGCATGACATTCGCAAATTGTCGCGCATTGGGGGGAAGACCATTGCCATTTACATAAGCACTACGGTGGTGGCAATTGCTCTAGGGCTGACGATTGCCAATTTAGTCAAGCCTGGAGAACGGCTCCCTGCAAGTACTCGCCAACAATTGATGACCATGTATGCAGATAAAACCTCTGGAAATAACAAAGCAGTGGAACAGCTTAAAGAACGCCCCATTTTGCAACCTTTGATAGATGTGTTTCCTGATAACGTTACTGCCGCTGCTGCTGATAATACCCGCATGCTGCAAGTAGTATTCTTTGCGGTGATAATGGGCGTTTCTCTCATCAAAATTGCACCCGAAAAACGCAGCACGCTAGTTCATTTTTTTGATGCGCTCAATGATGCTATTATTCAAATTGTGGATTTTATCATGATACTTGCCCCTGCAGGTGTGTTTGCTTTGATAGGTTCGCTCATTGTAGAAATTGCTGGCGAGGATATTTCGCAAGCAGTGCACTTGCTCAGTGGATTGGGTTGGTATGCAGGTTGCGTGTTGGTAGGGCTTTTTATACACACCTATGCGTTCTATCCCCTTCTTTTTCGCTGGGTAGCTAAAATTAAATACCTGCAATTTTTCCGCGCTATCCGCGCTGCCCAGCTAGTGGGATTTAGCACCAGTTCTAGCAATGCAACCCTTCCTGTAACTATGAAGCGCTGCCGAGAAGGTCTAGGCATTCCGGAAGAAATCACCAGCTTTGTGCTACCTCTAGGGGCTACTATCAACATGGATGGCACTAGTCTTTATCAAGCCGTTGCAGCGGTGTTTATTGCTCAAGCATTAGGCATTGAGCTTTCCATTAGCGACCAGTTGATGATCTTATTAACTGCTACTTTGGCTTCTATTGGCTCAGCAGGGGTCCCTGGCTCTGGCATGGTCATGTTGATTATTGTTCTGGAAGCCATTCAAGTGCCCTCGGAAGGCATTGCTCTTATTGTAGCGGTAGATAGAATTTTAGACATGGCACGCACAGTAGTAAACGTGACAGGAGATATCACAGTAGCCACGTTAATTACTGCCACTGAAGCCCAATTTGAGCCTGTAAATCCTGTGGAGAAAGAATAATTGCCCAAAAATGTTACTGAGTTTTTTGGAAGTGGAAAAGGTGAGCAAGCGCTATCCAGGTCAAACAATGCCTGCTTTGTCCGATGTGTCTTTTACAGCCAATCAAGGGGAAATTATTGCCATTTTGGGAGAAAGCGGTGCAGGGAAGACAACTTTGTTGCGCATTATGGCAGGCTTGGAAAGTCCTGACAGCGGTTATGTGTGGCTTGATGGACGCCCTGTGCCTGATCTGAGGCAAAAACTCGTTCCAGGCGATGCACGGGTAGCACTAATTCAGCAAGATTTTGGGCTTTTCAACAGAATGAACGTAGCAGATAATCTTTCTTATCCCATTCTTTCCTTGCCTTTTGAGCGCCAACAAACTCGCATCCAAGAATTGCTGGAGTTAATGCGCTTGCCTGGTATTGAAAAAAAGATGCCCGCACAACTTTCAGGAGGGGAGCGACAGCGCATTGCCATTGCCCGTGCACTAGCTTCCTATCCGCGTTTATTGCTGATGGATGAGCCTTTTAGTCAGATGGATTATCCCATGCGCCGTAGCTTGCGCCGCGATTTGAAAAAAATCATCCTGCGCGATCAAATCACTGTTGTGCTAGTAACTCATGAACCGTCTCACGCTCTTGCTGTTGCTGATAAGCTAATTGTAATGCGCAAAGGCAAGATTCTTCAAATGGGAACTCCAGAAGAAGTTTACCGCTATCCCAATACCGAGTACGTAGCAGCTGCCACTGGTGAGGTAAACATTTTGCCTACGGAAGCCCTTCCCCTTGAATGGTGTCCAGAGTTAGACCAACCTTATTCCAAATTCTGTATTCGTCCTGAGGAAATGGCAATAGTAACAGAAAAAGAATCGCCTATTCGCGGGACGGCTATTCACAGCGAGTTTGCAGGTGCATACAGGTTAGTAACAGTATTGCTGGAAAATGGTCATGAAGTGAAAGTTTTTCACGTCGGCAGGGTGCCTACTGCAGGTGCTATAGTAGGGGTAAGGGTGCGGCGTGCCCATCCACTAAAAGCCTAAAGAAAAAGCCTCAAAGTGATACTATCTGCCAGTAATTTGCCTTTTAGCGTTAATATAAGGTGTTGTTGGCGAACAATTGCATATCCCTGCTCAAGGAGTTGTTGAATATACGCTCCTTGCGATGCCATGAGGTCATAGTGATAAGTTTGCTTTAGCCATTGGATATTGCACCCCCACTGAGTGCGCAACGAAGTGAGTAGATATTCATTGATGTGGTCGCGCTGGGAGAGAATTTCTACAGTCGCGGGTCGTTTCCCTGCTTGGATAGCTTTGATGTAATGGGCATTATGAGCAAGATTGTAACTGCGCTCTTTTCCGTTGTAGCTATGGGCTGAAGGACCAATGCCGATGTAAGTTCCCTTTTTCCAGTAGTTGGTATTATGTCGGGAGTAATAATTGGGCAAGGCGAAATTAGAAATCTCGTAATGTTCGTAGCCAGCCGCTGTAAGAATTTCTGCCATTACTTCAAACTGCTGGGCAGCAAGCTCCTCTTCTGCAGGCTTTATTTTTCCTTTTTTGACCCAGTTGCCGAATACTGTTCGGTCTTCTATCGTTAGGCAATAGGCGGAAATATGAGGTACGCCTAATGAAAGTGCTTTTTGCAGGTCTTGTTTCCAAGTTGATAAGGAGCTTTGCGGCAATCCGTACATTAGATCGATGCTGATGTTTTCAAAGCCGATTTTCTGGGCTTGCTTTACGGCTTGATAAGCCCGTTGAGGGCTATGAGTGCGGTTCATCCTCTGTAAATGCGCCTCTTCAAAGCTCTGGATACCAATGCTTAAACGGTTAATCCCAGCGTGTTTAAGCTCTTGTAGCTTTTCAGGGGTAAGGTCTTCAGGATTGGCTTCTAAGGTTATTTCTGCTTGAGGATCAATGCCAAAAGTTGAGTCAGTTTGGGTCAGAAAATTCACTATGTCGGCAGTAGGCAGTAGGGAAGGAGTTCCTCCGCCAAAGTACACGCTAGAAGCTGGGGTAGTACGCTCTGCTGCCCGAAGCACTATTTCTTTTAGCATGGCTTGGGTCATGGCGGGCATGTTTTTCAATCCTGTGCTAAAGTGAAAATCGCAATAGTAGCAAGCACGTCTACAAAAGGGAATGTGAAAATAAACAGCAGCCATTATCCTCCAAATTTGTGCAACTAACCTCTGTCTAACCCGAGGAAATGCTTAAAAAGTAGCGTAAAACTTTGCAAAAAACATCCTAATTACTACATTTGCAGCCCGTAAGTTGTTTTCGTAGCTCAATTGGATAGAGCATCTGACTACGGATCAGAAGGTTGCAGGTTCGAGTCCTGCCGAAAACACATCCTTCCTAGCAGTACCTGCCTCAAAAGGCAGGTTTTTGTTTTTTTAAATTTAGCTTTTCACCGGCATTTTTTCGCAGCCAAAAAGCTAAATTATCCTTGTAAAAATCCGCACTTATTATGGCTATTCGCATGGGCAGATGGGATTGTCCAGTTTGTGGGTTGAAGGGCAATCCAGGTCCAGAAACGCATTGTGCGGGCTGCGGTGCTCCTCGCAGCAAAGAAGTGGAGTTCTATCTGCCCGACGATGCAGAAGAAGTAACCCAAGCTGATAAACTGCGCCAAGCCAAAGCTGGGGCAGACTGGCACTGCGACTACTGCGGTGCAGACAACAAAGCCACAGAAGAATTTTGCAAATCTTGTGGCAACCAACGCACTGACCAAGATGTTGCCCGCCAAGAAAAGGTTATTTACTATCAGAGTTCTTCTTCTACTGTTTCAAGTGTCCCTGAAGAATCTCAGCGCGCCAATCCTGCTGATAACAAAGCCAGAGACAGGCGAAAATATTGGCTGGTGGTAAGTGCTTTTGCAATAGTAGTTGCAACTGGTTTGTGGGTAATGTTGCGCCCTCAAAAGTTTGAAGTTCAAGTAGTAGAACATCAATGGGAGCGAACAGTGGACATTGAAGAGAATCGCCTTTTTACAGAAGAAAGCTGGGAACTGCCTGTCAATGCTAACCTAATTGCGCAATGGCAAGCAGTACACCACTACGATCAAGTAATTGTTGGCTATCAAACTAAAACGCGCACTGTACGCGTTCAAACAGGTACCAAAAGGGTCAAGTGTGGCAAAAAAAACTTGGGCAACGGTTACTTTGAGGACCTCTATTGCGATCAACCTGTTTATGAAAACCGCACAGAAACTTATCAAGAGCCTATTTATCGGCAAGTGCCAGTATACAAAACTAGGTATAAATATCAAATCTATCGCTGGACTGTGGACCACACTGCGAAGGCTTCTGGCAATGATAAAAAGCCCTACTTTCCTCAAGAAACCTTGCCGGGAAGCAATTGGCGCCAAGGAAAGCGCACAGAAGTTTATCGCCTCGTGTTAAAGGATAAGAAAGGAAAAGAGTATCACCAAGAAGTGAGTTTCCAATTTTGGCAAAGCAAAAGCGTGGGAGACTGGTTACCTGCCAAGCGAAATGCCTTAGGCAACTTTTATGGATTAGTAGAAAAATAGCTACAGAAAAAAGGGGTTTGCGCTAATACCAACGCTGCACGTGATACAGCAACAGCTCTTCAATAGGCTCCTTAGTGATCTGCTGCAAAGCCAACCCTTTAGCAGCAGCTACTTCTCTCAGTATATCGGCATAGTAAAATGCAATGCTTCCCGTGCAATGAATGGGCAAGGAGGTAGCTTGCGGCAACTTGAGCACTCGCTTATCCAGAAATTTGCTGAAGCTCTGCCAGACCATCTGGTAAACATAAGGGTGTTGTAAGTATTGGTGTAGAAACTGGGAAAAGGTAGCAAAATATCGCGCTGGCATAGGTTGTTGATAGGCATGGTAAAGTACCTCTTGAGGCGTAAGTGGGTAACGTTCTTCAAAAAGCTGGTGCAAATCAGGAGGAAGTTCTTGATTGAGGTATTGAGTAACCAAGAGTTTTCCTAAGTATGCACCGCTGCCTTCGTCTCCTAACCAGAAGCCCAAATTGGTAGCGTAATGAATGATTTGTTTGCCATCGTAAAGAGCCGCGTGCGAGCCCGTGCCTAAAATGCAAGCAATGCCCGGAAGGTGAGCACAAAGAGCACGGGCAGCCCCTAGCATATCAGTTTCTACAACAATTTCTGCAGTTGGAAAAATGTTGCCAAGCAGTTCTCTCACCCATTGTTGGTTAGCTTGTGTACTGCAACCAGTGCCATAGAAGTAAATCTTTCCCTGAAAACGGTTTGTATTAAGTTGTGGCAACAAGGTTTCCCGCAAATGAGTCAGCAGCATTGTTTTATCGGCAAAATAAGGATGAATGCCTTGAGTATGAGCCTGAATTACTTCTCCGCTAGGCAACGCTAACCGCCAAGAAGTTTTAGAGGCTCCACTATCAGCTATCAGCAGCATGCTTTTCATATTAAATTTCGCACTTGCGCTTTTCGGTTTAGTCGTATTATGTAAGCGCTATGTTAATTTTGCGTTAAAATCATCACAATTTACTCAATGGTGTCATTTTTTAATATGAAGCCACCTACCAAAAGACAAACTAAAGATACCGATTTGGTCATGCCTCCTACAAAGCAACATCTCACTGCTAGAGAGCTTTTTCTCAATCACTTAGCCCAAACTACTGACTCTCCTCTGCTGCTTGAAATCAAACAAGCAGAAGGCATCTATCTAATTGATCAACAAGGGCGACGCTATTTTGACTTGATTTCTGGCATCGGAGTGAGTAACATCGGACATCGGCATCCAGCAGTTGTTAAAGCCATCAAAAAACAATTGCGCAAATACTTGCATTTGATGGTATACGGAGAGTATGTCCAACTTCCTCAAGTAGAACTTGCCCGAAGGCTTATGCTTACCTTACCTGCTTCGCTGAACAATTTCTACTTTGTCAATTCAGGGAGCGAAGCCATAGAAGGAGCTATGAAGTTAGCAAAGCGCTACACGGGACGAACTGAATTGATTAGCTGTTTGAATGCTTATCACGGCTCTACACAAGGAGCTCTTAGCATCAGTGGTAGTGAAAAGTTCAAAACTGCTTATAGGCCGTTGCTGCCGGATGTGCGGCATATCCGCTTTAACGAACCCTCTGATTTAGAGCTTATTACTCAAAAAACAGCCGCTGTAGTCATCGAAACAATTCAAGGAGAAGCAGGGGTGCGGATCCCTGACAAATCCTATATGCAAGCCCTGCGCCAGCGATGTACGCAAACAGGGGCTTTGCTCATCTTAGACGAGATTCAGTGCGGTTTTGGAAGAACAGGCAAGTTTTGGGCTTTTGAGCATTATGATATCGTACCAGATATTTTAGTAAGTGCCAAAGGAATGGGAGGCGGTATGCCCATCGGCGCTTTTATTGCTCCCAAACACATCATGGAAGTGCTCAAGAGTAACCCCATTTTAGGTCATATTACTACTTTTGGAGGGCATCCCGTTTCCTGTGCCGCTGCTTGTGCTACTGTAGGAGTAATTCTTCGCAATAAATTGCCCGAGCGCGCCTTGCGAAAAGCCGAATTATTTAAAAAATTGTTGATTCACCCTCGCATTAAAAGCATTCGCAGTGCAGGGCTCATGATAGCAGTTGAGTTTGAATCTGCTCAAGTAACCAAAGCCGTAATTGATAAAGCTATCTCTTACGGAGTTATTACAGACTGGTTTTTGTACTGCGATAATGCCATGCGGATTGCTCCACCTTTGACTATCAGCAAAGAAGAAATCCGACAGGTGTGTGGCATCCTCCTCAAAGCCATTAATAAGGCTACCAATGCCAGTTCCGACGCCTTACTTCGCGAAGATGTGTAGAACAATTAACATAATTACCAAAAAATTCATATCAACAACGAGCTATTCAACGGTGATTTAACCGAGTTTTCATAGTGAGTTGATCAGGGAGGCGGAATTTTGCGCTAATTAGGATGCTTCCCTGCTCATGGAAAAAAAAGCCCGAAAACGCCACCCCGACATTGTGGTTATTTCTGATGTGCACCTAGGCACCTATGGCTGCCATGCCAAAGAACTTAATGCGTATTTGAAAAGCATTCGGCCTAAAATTTTAGTACTCAATGGAGATATTATTGATATATGGCGTTTTAGCAAACACTATTTTCCAAAGTCGCACCTACAAGTTTTGCGCCGCATCCTGCGCATGATGGAACGCGGCACAAAAGTGTACTATTTAACAGGTAACCACGACGAACTATTGCGCATTTTTCCGCGTATTAACACCAACAAGTTTACCTTAGCCAACCGAGTAGTGTTACCTTGTGGCAATAAAAAAGCCTGGATTTTTCACGGCGATATTTTTGACGTTTCTATTCAGCACGTTAAATGGTTGGCAAAGCTAGGCTCGGTGGGGTATGATTTATTGATTCTTATTAACCGCTTCGTTAACTTTTGCGCGGAAGTTCTGGGTTACCAGCGCATCCCACTTTCCAAACGCGTGAAAGATAGCGTAAAGCAAGCCGTTGAGTACATCAGCCAGTTTGAAACTGTGGCAGCCGAATTAGCTATTGAAAAGGGGTATGATTACTTTATCTGTGGCCACATTCACCAACCTGCTAACAAGCGCATCGTTACAGCTCGTGGACAAGTGCACTATCTCAATAGTGGCGACTGGGTGGAAAATCTTACCGCCCTAGAGTTTGAAAATGACCAGTGGAGAATCTACTATCACCACCACCACTATAAAGACACCAAAAAGAAACATCAAAAAAACAGTCAGCCTACCTCTCAGCCCATTCTTTCTATTGTGCAGCCAGCGTAACACCTTATGAAAGTACTTTATGCCATCCAAGGAACGGGTAACGGACACGTTGCCAGAGCGCGTGAAATTGTGCCGCTGTTAAGCCAAATGTGCCAGTTGGATTTGTTTATTAGCGGTAGTAACTGGCAAGTAGCTTTGCCTTATCAAGTCAAGTATCGCAGTAAGGGGTTAAGCATATTTTACAACAAATCTGGAGGGGTGAGCATTCGCAAGACGTTGGCTCGCCTGCGTCCTGCAGAATTGTTGCAAGAAATTCGCCAGTTACCTGTCGAAAAATACGACCTTGTCATTAACGATTTTGAATTTATTTCGGCATACGCTGCTTTGTTAAAAGGTGTTCCGTGTGTGGCATTTGGGCATCAGGCAGCTTTTTTGTTTGATGCCACGCCGCGACCACGCCGCCGCGATTGGTTAGGGGAGTTTATTCTGAAGCACTACGCGCCTGCTAAATACGCCATAGGGCTGCATTTTGAACGGTATGCTCCTGGCATTTACACTCCTATTGTGCGCAGCGAGGTTAGAAAACTCACTCCCAAAGAAGGTCGCCACTTTACAGTTTACTTGCCTCATTACGATGAACAATTATTGATAAAAGTTTTTTCAGAACAAACCGAATATTACTGGCATGTGTTTACTAAAAACGTTAAAAATATTCACAATTACGGCAACGTAACCTTGCTGCCCGTTGATAGCAAAAATTTTACGCAAAGTTTAGCCAGCAGTCGGGGAATTGTCACGGGAGCGGGTTTTGAGTCGCCGGCGGAAGCTATGTTTTTGGGCAAAAAAATCTTGGCTTTGCCTATCAAGAGACAGTACGAGCAAAAGTGCAACGCCAAAGCCCTTAAAATGATGGGCATCACGGTAATCAAAAAAATAGGGCGGCGCTTCTCGGAAAAACTCCGCCACTGGATTGAAAACGTCCCTCCTGTAGAGGTGCATTACCCTAATATTACTCAAGAGTTGCTTGCTGAGATTTTAGCTCAGCCTATGCAAGGGGCCATTTACCCCCTTGAATCTTTTTCATTGCCCTTGCTGCGCCGCGTGTTGCTTTAATCAAGTAGAACCGAATTTACTTGAGAGTTCGGCTATCTATCTGTAATCTTGCCGCTGCACCTCCAAGCGACCACTGATAAGAGCTAAGTGCTCAAGGGAGTTGCTATCAGCGCGACGGAGGAGGTCCACCTTTGCGCTTAGGTCCGCCTATGAGAAAGCGCACACCCGTGGTAGCAGAGCCAAAGTTGATTAAACTCGTTTCCCAAATAGTAGTCTTTTTTACAAAAGCATTGACGTGAATGGCGGCTTTGGCTTCTAAGAACCAGAATGCAGATCCTCTCCGCAGCGGCACTTCACCTCCTATGCCAAGATTCCAATGTCCTGTCTCTATGCGGCGGTTTTCAAAAAATTTTCTCTCTCCAGGAGCTACCAGTTCTACTACTCCCCCTACAATTCGGTGATGTGAATTAATAGCACTAAAGCCTGTTAGGAGGTATGCTTTGGCTTCGGGAAAATCGTAACGACCAGAAAAATAATAATGGTAATTGAATTCCAGTTCTATGTTTTGGAAACTCATGTCTATCAGATAATCTCCGTATCGCTCCACAGGAGCGGAAGGGGCAAAATAAGCCACTCCAAGGTTAACGCTATGCCTGTGAAAAAATCCGTATCCTAGCCGCAATTTTCCGCCAAAAATAAAAGAGGTAGTGTTAGGATTGACTTGTGGGTAAAGACCTATAGTTTTGCCAAAATATTTGCTAGTAGAGCCGCCCAAGCTTACACTAAACTGAGCCCAACAATTTGCTGAGTATAACAAGCACGCCGCTGCTGCAACTTTTGTGAAGATCTGCTTCATAAAGTGCTTTATTTTGCAGGATTTTGAGCAAATATAGTACCTTTCTCTAGCAAGCGTCATCAAATGAAGTGGAAAAATGCATTAAGGATTTACATTCTTGTAGGAGTAGGATGTCTCTTTCCTGCCTGCCAAAACGAGCAACTAAGCGAGGCTCTGCCTTTTGCGTTTGTGCAAAAATTGATAGATTTAAATAACGTCGCTTACCAGCCATTGCGCTTTGATAGGGGATTTGTGTATGAAACCGGTGGTGTGCGAGGGTTGATCATTTACCGTCGTTCTGCTAATTCCTTTCTAGCCTTAGACCGAGTTTGTACCTTTCAGCCTTCTCATCCTTGCAGCGTAGTGGAAGTAGAGCCGACAGGTTTGTTTATGCGGTGTCCTTGCTGCCTTTCTAGTTTTGATTTTGAGGGCAATCCGCTGGGCGGTCCTGCTCGCTTTCCTTTGATTAGGTATCGCACAATGCTTAATGGTTCATTGCTCAGTATTACCAATTGAATTTTATGCAAAAGGAGAGTATTTTGTTTTTTTGGCATTTGCTTACGCGCTTGGTTTTTGCATTTGCAACAGGCTTTTTGAACAACTATGCCCTCCAGCCCGACTCCAAATGGTTGGTGCAATTTGGCATGCAAGCCGCTCAAGGAAATTTCAATTTTGAGTTAGAGCGCTTTATCGCTTCGCCACTTTTTCCAGCAGTAGTAGGGCTTTTCAAATGGATTTTCAAAGAAGCATGGCAAGTAAGTTTGGTTATCTTTCAGCTAATTGTATCGGCAATAAGTGGAGTATATATTTACAAAATCGCTTATTTGTGGTCGGATAGGGAGAAAGTTGCTTGGATAGCCTCTCTGCTCTTTTCGGTTTTTCCCATGACGTTGTGGTTTACCCACACCTTTTCCCAAGAATGTTTATTTCAGGTGCTTTTTATCATTTGCATGTATTACCTAAGCCGTTCCTTGGCGTATGGTCGTTGGAAAGACGTCTTTCTATCAGCTATTTTCTTTTCTTTAGCGTATCAAACAAAGTCCCATATATTGCTTTTTTCTCCGTTTGTTCCTCTGCTTTACTGGCATCATTTTAAGTTCACTTATCGAACCTTTTTATTTACTACCGCTTTTGCAAGCATTGCTTTATTTTTTAGCTTGCCCTATGGGTTGTATCACTATCGCTTGCACGGGGTTTACGTCCTTTCTTCCAATGGGGGACCTTACCAATTTTATTTGGGGAACACGTGGGCAGGTTATAAAACAGTAGTAGAGGTACCTGATAAGAACTCCGAAGATTACTTGAGGATTAAAGACATCACCGTGCATGCGGGTTACTTTAATGGTTCGCAGCGCTACTACGATAGCTTGCTATCGCTAAGCCAAAAAGAAAAACAATCTTTATTCTTGCAAGAAGCCATCTACTGGATTATGCGCCATCCTACTGAGTTTATTAAGCTCAAGTGCTACAACCTGTTTCTTTTTCTCTTTCCTGGAGTTAGCTGGCGCCACTATTCCTTTGGTGCATGGTTGCTTTCTTTTCTAATAAGCCTGCCAATTTATGCATTGGCATACTGGACTATGCTGAAAGAAATATCCAACGGCAATAAAAAAATTATGCCTGCTTTTTATGTTTTTGTAACCATGTTGATTTTTTCAGTGGTGTGGTACGTGCAGAATCGCTTCCGCACTATCACCATAGAGCCGATATATGTGATTTTGGCAGCCTTCCCAATCAGTCACTGGCTGGAAAATTATCGCCAGAAGTGGACTGGCTTTCTGAAATTTCCTTTTAGGGCTTTGCTTGTGCAAATGTAATGAAGATGACGAAATGATTGGGTTTTCTACAGCATCAATGCTCCGCCGTTGATGTGGAGCACTTGCCCTGTAATGTAGCGGGCAGATTGGCTGAGCAAAAACAAAATGGGCTCGGCAATGTCTTCAGGCTCAGCCAAGTAGCCTAGAGGAACTAGTTTTAGGTATTCCTCTATGTTAATTCGCTTGGCTGAACCGCCTTGCACTCCCCCGTGAGCAGCCCCTCCCGATAGAAAAGGCGTATTAACTGCCCCTGGAGCTACTGCATTAACTCGAATTTTAGGTGCATTTTCCACTGCCAACGTTTTGGTAAGGGATACTACTGCTGACTTAGCTGCTGCATAAGGTCCGTAGCGAGCCCTTCCTATATATGCTATACCGCTGGTCATGTTCACAATGGCTGCCGTTCCTTTGCTATTGCGAAGTAGTGGAATGGCATATTTGCAAGGAAGCAAGGTAGTGAGCAAACTTCCATCAAAAATATATTGCCAATCTGTTAGGTTTATTTGCTCTACTGTCTCAAAAGCTGTCAAAAACCCTGCTAGATTCACTAGCCCTTCTATTGCCTTCCAATGGGAAGCAATTTGCTCGAAAGCACTTTTTACTTGGTCTTCTTTAGTGGCATCTGCTTGGAAAACGAGTACGCTTTCCGGCGGAGGGAAGGCTTCTATGGTCTGGGGTAAGTCGATAATAGCTACTTGGAGCTGATTGGCAAGAGCAAGTTTGACTACTGCACGACCAATGCCTCCACATCCGCCTACCACTACAATGCGGCTATTCTCACTTGGTGCAAAGCGATAGGGCAACATAGCGCATCAAAACAAAGGCAGCAAGTTAATAGAAGCAAAAACGAATTGCCACATACTGTAGAGCTATAGGTACAATTCTTCCGCTTGTGCTGTGAATTTATAAGGGTAGTTTTTAGAAAAGATTTTGTTACTTCGCGCCCAAAGTAAAACGGCTTTCAAGTTTTGACGCTCAAAATTAAAATATTGCTGGTGATCATTGGGCTAGAGTTAGTGGCACTGGGTGGGTGGTGGTATCTTCGCAGGGCAGAAACCAGCTACCCAGCCACTGAAGGAGAGAATTATTTCCTCCTCACTGATACGGCAGGTATCAATTTCATTCAACTGGATACAAATATTTTTGAGCGAAAAAATGCTCAATGGCTGCTCAATCAACGCTATCTTGCTGACCGTCCTTTGCTAGGAGAACTTTTCACCCTCATGGGAAAAATTGAAATCCAGCAACTGATTACGGGACAAGAAGGGCAGGCACTTGGCAAAGAAATTGACGCGCAAGGCAAAGTGGTAGAATTTCGCAAGGGCAATCAAGTAGCTACTAGGTTCAAGGTCTGGCGAGTAAGGGGAAATACATATGCCTTGTCCTCTAAGAGTCAGTATCCAGCGGCAATTTACATTCCTGGCTATAGCATCGACCTTTACGAAGCCTTTACTCTTCCCGAAGGCGAATGGCGCAACAAAAACTTAGTAAGCACGGGATGGCTAGGTGTTCGCAAAGTTCACATTCGCTATTCTGAAACCCCAGAACAAAACGTATTGCTACAACGCCAAGGAGAATTTTACACTGTCGAGGGAGTTAAGCAATTGGACTCAGCAACTGTATATCAATTTGTTGATAATTTTCGCAATTTTCGCGTTTATACTTTTATAGATAACCCTGCCCTGCGCGACTCGCTGCAAAAACTCATTCCTTTTTGCCAAATGGAAATTGAAACCCTTGAGGGTACCATCGCCTTGCAAATATACGTCAATAAAAAAACAGGCATGTTTGGCATTACTCAACCTCAGGGGGAGCTTGTCCAACTCGAGCCGCGCTATTTTTCGCGCTTTCTGATGCGACGCAAAGATTTTGAGCTCTAAATCCAACTCCACATTAAAAAAACGCTAATTTTGGTTGCTAGTTCTCATAAAAGCATTTGGATGCAACTTATGAAATTCGTCATATCTTCTACCGCTCTGCTGAAGCAAATCGCTGCTCTTAATGGCGTGATTGTGAGCAATCCCATCGTGCCGATTTTAGAAAATTTTTTATTTGACATCAAAGATGGCATTCTTACCGTTACTGCTTCTGACTTGCAAACTTCTATGATGGTATCTTTAGCAGTTGATTCTCAAGCAAGCGGAAGCGTTGCAGTTCCTGCCAAAATGCTCATCGATACTTTGCGCAATCTCCCAGAGCAGCCCGTTACTTTTACCATTAATCCAGATACTTACGTAGTGGAACTGCAGTCAGACAACGGACATTATAAATTAGCAGGAGAAAACGCTGCTGACTTCCCCCGCGTTCCAGAGGCAAAAAACTTGCAAACCATCGAGCTAACTGCAGAAGTTTTTTCCAGTGCTATTGCTTACACCTTGTTTGCTGTTAGCACTGACGAAATGAAGCCTAACATGAACGGAGTATATGTGCAATTGCAAAAAACGGGAATAACCTTCGTTTCTACTGATAGCCATCGGCTAGTGCGTTACCGCCGTTTTGATGTGAGCTCTCCGGTGGAAAGCTCTGTTATTATTCCTCGCAAAGCATTGACCTTGTTGAAAAATACCTTGCCTTCAGATGGTACTCCTTTACAAGTGGCTTTTAGCAAGTCCAACGCTTTCATCGAATTTGCTAACATGCGCATGGTATGCCGTTTAATAGATGAGCGTTTCCCCGACTACGAATATGTGATCCCCACTGCTAACGACAAGGTGCTGGAAATAGACCGCGTGGCTCTGCTTGGCTCGCTCAAACGCATGGCTATTTACGCCAATAAGTCCACCAACCAAGTGCGTTTGAAAATCACCCCCCGCATTTTGGAGGTGCATGCCGAGGACATTGATTTTTCTAACGAAGGCGAAGAAAAATTGCCTTGCCACTACGAAGGTCAAGAAATGGAGATAGGTTTTAATGCCAAGTTTCTCATCGAGGGATTGAGCAATTTGAATTCCCAAAAAGTAATTTTCAAACTTTCAGAACCTAACCGCGCGGGGCTCTTAGTGCCTGATGCTACAGCCGATAACGAAGATGTACTCATGCTCATCATGCCTGTAATGCTCAATACTTATTACTACTGATGATAAAAACGCTCTTTGTTTGTTTGGGAAATATTTGTCGCTCGCCGCTGGCAGAGGGGATATTTGCCCACTTGGTTGAGCAGGCAAAATTGCAACATCGCCTTAGCTGTGACTCCGCCGGCACGAGCAATTACCACATCGGGGAATTGCCTGACTATCGTGCTCGTCAAATAGCGCGTAAATACGGCATTGTTTTGCCTAGCCGCGCCAGGCAAATTCAGCCTAGCGACTTTGATAGTTTTCACTACATTCTAACCATGGACCAGAGCAATTTGCGCTATGTACTGCGTTTGAAAGAGCAGTATGCCCCTACTAGCCAGGCGCAAATTCTGCTGCTGCGCCATTTTGACCCTATCAAAGACGACTCTCTTGAAGTAAAGGACCCTTACTATGGCGATATGGATGATTTTGAAGAATGCTTCCAAGTAGTGCACCGCTGTGTTAACTCTTTGCTTGAATACTTGAAAGAAAAATACCTTTGATAAAAAGGATGCAACACCTCTACTGACAAATAACCTTTTTGCTGAGTAAGAACTTTCTCCTGTTGGCATAGATTGACATGGAACGTGCTGCGCGTTGTTATACTTGCCACCGTTGTTGTCCTGACGAACAACCCTTTGAAAAGAGCATGGTTCCCAAAAAAATGTGTAGAGTGAGGAATTAGGAAAAATTGATTTAGATTAAAAAAACGAGAAAAACGAAACCACTTATTACGTAGTCTGCACGTGCAACAAAAGTAGTTTGTGAAGAGACAAAAATGGAAGTATACCTGGCCTCTGTTGCAAGAGCCCTACCTCAAAATGACCATCGCTAAGGTAAGACAGGAGATGCAATGAGCCATTGTTGCTTAGGGATTATACAGCCACAAGGCTCGTGCAAGGGGTGAGCCTCGTAGCTGCTACTTTATCATTCGACAGCTGCTCAATCCTCGTAATACTCCACTCCCTCGCGGCTGATGTAAAACTCTTTATTGTTCCTTTTCACGAATGCAACTCCTTCGTAGAAATACCCTACCTCATCATACACACAGGGCACCACCAACTCACCAGCAGTGTTGATAAAGCCCCATTTGCCGCCTTTTTGCACTGCTGCCAGACCTTCGATGAACTCCCATGCCTTATCATATTCACAAGGAATGATGATTTTTTTATCAGGTGTGCAGTAGCCCCATTTGTCGCCCTTACGGTAGGGAATCAGTTGAACCTCTTGTGCGAAGCTATCATATGCACAAAGAAGAAAGCCAAGTACTAAATACCGATAGCGTTTCATAGGAAAAGGACTTTTACATTTAATACCACGTTGCAAACGTTCCCTGGAATGAGAAGAAAAAGACTTGGATAAAATAGCTTTTACAGACAAGGCATTTTGTGCTGTGGATAAGCCAACTAATTGATTGTTAAAACGCTAAAAAAATTATCCACTTGCCACTGCTTGTGTGCCTGCAAATGCGTAGCATACGCAAGGTGCGATAGGTAACCACTTCAAGCCATGAACAAAGCTCCTTGTCCGTGAAGATGCCGACAATGGCAAAAAATGACTTATAAAAACCTATGCCAATACTTAGAAAAAAATTAGCCCAATGTGAATTAAAGCGACTTCTGGGAATTTTTTAGTTAGAAAAATCGACAAATGGCAGTGATTTTTTTAATTACCCTTAAACACTGGTTTTCGCTTTTCAAGGAAAGCCTGCAGCCCTTCTCGAAAATCTTCACTTTGGAAACAACTGCGTTGATTAAGTGCTTCTACTTCTAATGTTTGTACTAAAGAACTTTCCATTCCTGCGCGTAAGTTAGCTTTTACTTGCCGAATAGCCACTTGCGGACCGTTAGCTAGCTGATAAGCCATTTTTTCAACTGCTGTATCCAATAACTCTCCAGCAAACACCTGATTGACAATACCCATCCGCAAAGCGTCCTCGGCTTTTATCATAGCCGCAGTTACTAACAGTTCAAAAGCTTTGTGATAACCTACCAAACGCGGGAGAAAGAAAGCACTGCCTCCATCGCAAGCCAATCCGATGCGGGTAAATATAGGGCTAAAGATTGCTCTCTCTTCGGCAAAAATTAAGTCACAAGCAAGGGCAAGGCTAAACCCTACTCCTACACATACACCGCGCACTTTGGCTATGAAGGGAATATCTACCTGCCGCACCGCTGTAATGACTGGATTAACTACATAGCCAAGGTATTGGCTCACATCGCCGTAGGGCAAATTTGAAATACCTAAAGAAAGATCTGCACCAGCGCTAAAGTCATTGCCCGCTCCTGTAAGTACAATTACTCGTGTGCCATCGGTTAGGCTTTGTTCTATTGCCTGTTTTATTCCAGCAAACATATTGGGCGTAAGCGGGTTCTTTTTTTCTGGCAGGTTAAGAGTAATGGTTTTTACTCTGCCTTCAAGGCTAATGAGAAGCTCTTGCATATCCATCAAGATAAATTAAAGCAAAGAAAATTAGCAAATCAAATCTAAGAGTGCGGCATTTTTTGAAGATCTGTCAGTAAATCAGTCATTGTTTTAGCGTTTGAGCAGCCAAAGCAAGACAAGGTACCTCTGCTAGCAAACATAACCGCCATCTATAAAAAATACAGCGCCTGTGGTATAAGCACTGGCTTGTGAGGCTAAGTAGAGTGCAATGCCCGCTAGGTCTTCGGGTTGTCCAAGGCGGGAAATGGGCAAGTGTTGGAGCAGGTTGTCGAGAATTGCTTCGTTTTTCCAGAGGGCTTGGCTGAACTTGGTTTGAATCAGTCCAGGGCAAATGGCATTTACTCGAATCCCTGCTTTGCCCCATTCCTTTGCCAGTACTTTCGTAAGCATAATAAGGGCAGCTTTGCTAACGCTATAAATGCCTAATCCAGGTTCGGGAGTCAAACCGCCAATGCTGCTAATGTTAATAATTGAGCCGCCTCCTCGTTGCTGCATAATGGGAAAGACTAATTTACAAAGCTCAAAAGGTGCTTTTAAATTGATGTCAATAATTTTGTTAAAAGCTGCCTCATCGGTTTGGATGACTGGACCAAAAACAGGGTTTACCGCTGCATTGTTAATGAGAATGTCTACTCCGCCGTAGGTAGCTACAGTTTGTTCTATCAACTGGCGGCGCTGCTGCGGATCTCCTACGTTACAAGCCACGGCGTGGGCGTGATATCCCTTTGCCCTAAAACGCGCTGCTACCTGCTCCACTGCCTCCTGCTTGCGGCTGCTCACTACTACTTTGGCTCCAGCTTCTGCCATAATTTCTGCCATTGCTTCCCCGATGCCTTTGCTGGCACCAGTTACTACGGCTACTTTCTCATGGAGCGAAAATTTATCCTTGAGCATATGTTTTGACTGTTGTAGTTGGCGAAGGTAAGCTAAATTTTCACAGCGCGCGTTACTTCTCTTTTAAAGGGGAAGTTAGGCAGTTTCTCTACTTGAAAACCTACGGCGCGCAACGTTTTTAACACGGCGGATTTGGAGCAGTACGTAGTGAGAATGCCCTTTGGAACAAGCCATCGATGGGCTTTTTCAAAATTGGATGGCAACCACACTTCTGGCTGTTTTTCAGGGGCAAATGCGTCGTAATAAACCACGTCAAAACTTTCAGAGGGGAAGGTGGCTTCCTCCCAGCAGTAAGGGAGCTTAATTAGTTGCAAATTGGGCAAAATACAAGTCGGCTCATTCCACAAGCAGGTGTGAATTGCCGCAAAGCAGCCAGCCACTTGAGGAGGTACTATATGGATGTAATTGAGTTGCTTGAGAACTTCTTCGGGCAGGGGAAAAGGCTCTAAAGCATAGTAAATGACCTCAACTTCAGGGTGTTGCAGTAGAAATTCCCCTGTTGCCAGCACATTCAATCCCGTTCCAAGCCCCAACTCAATCAGTTTGACTTGCCGCAGTTTGCGCCTGTTGATGGCTTCCAGTAAGCCATATTGCACATACACCTTTCTAGACTCTCCTAAAGCGCCGTAGCGAGAGTGATAAAATTCGTCGATATCGAGGCAATAGAGAGTATGGGAGCCATCGCCAGAAGTAAATACCTCCACCTGATAATGCTTCATAAAGTAGGATAATTCTTTCTCAGGTATGCCCAATAACGCCGAAAGTTACTGCCAAACTTTTGGTGAAATTCTTCTTCAAAATAATTCTGCTGACCTGTATAGCGGATAAATTCCATGAAAAAAGTGTTGTTAGGCACAAAGTTGGCAAAGTAACGTTGATATTGCTTCGAGGTAAAACTCACAGTGTCAAAAGCGCGGATGATTCGTTGAATGTGCTGCTGCTTGGCGGTGAGTTTTTCTGATTCTGTCATTTGAGCAGTAAAACTGCCATAAAGGGAGTCTAAACTTTGCGAGGCTTTTAGGACAAAATTGATAAAGCGCTTTTTGTCTGCCAGATCAGTGAGGTAACGCTTCATTTCGGGAGAGTTTTCTCCATATCGATGGCGCAAAAACATAATTGCCCCTTGCTGGCCGACAAAACTTGCTAAATTTTCATTGTATTCCACTTGATTGGGGACAAATAAAGTGCTATGGGTGAGCTCGTGAATAATTAATTCGGCAAGTTGTCCAACATCGCGCTCAAGAAAATTGGAAAGTATCGGATCCCTAAACCAACCCAGTGTGCTCCAGCCGAGTACTTCATCGATATTAGTGTCGTAGCCTTGTTGTTGAAGGCGTTTTTCTTCCTGCCTGGCTTTTTCCAGATCGAAAAAACCTTTGTACGGAAAACTGCCTAAAAAGGGAAAATGCCACTGATAGGCTTTTAATTCATAAGGAGGGCAAGCAGTGAGCACCCATAGTAGGGGTTTGCCTTGCTGGTGGTAAAAAGTAGTGTAGTTTTTTGTTTGTTTCAAGGCTAGACTATCTTCTGCAAAGCGGCGTATTTGATCGATTAATAACAATTTGCGTTTTAGCGAGTCAGGAAAATGAGCATCTTGCAGGATCTCTTCCACGCGGCGAGAACGCCACAAAATTGTTAGTTGCCCCTTGGCTTGCATAAAAGCATAGCTGACCCATTCCCACTGCCAGAGGATTCCTATCGTTAACAAAATTGCCAGCGAAAGAAAAACGTTTGCCAACTTTTTCATTCCGTTTATCAGACTTTCAAGGTAAGGGTGCTAAAAGCTTGCTTGCATTGCTGATGGATAAATTCCCTGCACTAGCTCAAAAATATTCAACCACAGTCATTAACCTTTGGTAGAGTTTGAAGTAAATAAGAGAGAAAAAATACAGCGATGCACGAAATTTATGGCGCGTTTCGTTATTCTAGAGGATTTTTAACTCTGGTTAACACAAAGTTCATACATTTTTACGCATGAAAGGCATAATTAGCCACTTTTTTGAAGGTATTTTGCGGCTTGAAACCAAAGTCATTTGCCTATGGTAAGGATTTTCTACGCTGTTGTATTTGGCTTTTGCTACTTAGCGAAAAGTTCTTTTGCACAAGACCTAAAAATTAAAGGTAGCGATACCATGTACCCCATGGTGCGTGAGATTACAGACCTCTACGGCAAAGGCGTGCTTTTGGAAGGAGGAGGCAGCAGTGCAGGCATTACTGCCTTTCGCGAAGGCAAGGTGGATATGGCAATGTCTTCTCGCAATTTAAATAACGAGGAAAAGGAAGCCATTACTAAACAAGGCAAAGATGCTTACTCAATTATTGTTGCCTATGATGCACTTTCCTTTATTGTGCATCCAGAAAACAAGGTAACTCGGCTTACTCAAAAACAACTCGCTGATATTTTTAGTGGAGAAGTAACCAACTGGAAACAAGTAGGAGGGGATGACAAGCCCATACAAGTCATTATCCGCGAAGCAACTTCAGGAACTAATGAATTTGTTAAAGACGTGGTCTTGAATAAAAAGCCTTTTCCAGCAAATGCTAAAATATGTACGGGAACTTCAGCTGTCATCCAAGCAGTAAGCCAAATGCCTAATGCCATCGGCTTTGTCGGCATTGGTTACTTAGAAGAAATTGTAAAACCCGTTGCAGTAGCTTCAGGAAACAGTGCTAACTTTGTGGTACCATCTTTTAAAACAGCCCTAAACAAAACATATCCCCTTATCCGACCGCTTTATTTTATTTATGACAAAAAGCAAGAAGGCAGGATAAAGTCATTCGTAGACTTTGCCACCTCCTCTTTAGGGCAGAAAGTAGTAGTTCACAGAGGATTTATCCCTGCAACTGGCATGACCAACGGCAATGCTAAATAAGAAATGCTATTGCGCACTACAATACGATTTCGGCTTTGGCTTTCGCTAGGCGTATTTGCCTTTATTACTTTGCTCATGTTGGTGGTGGTGTTTTGGTTTGACAACCAGCAGCGGCAAGTACGCCAACTCACCGAGTCGCTTCAGCAAGTTCAACTGCAAGTAGAGCGTATCAGCAAAATAGAGAAAGATTTTTACATCATAGAAGCCATTAATCCCCTTTTTTATGAAACTGGCGAAAGCAAGCTCATCCAACAACATCTGATCATACTGGGCAACATTAGAGGAAAGCTAGAAAGCTTGCGGCGCCATCCTCTTTTGCGGCACTCTCAATTAAGTGTCCAGATAGATAGTAGCGCATTAGACATCGACCTTCTTCGCATTACTTTTGACAGCCTCGTGCTGATGCAAAAGAAACGGGGCTTTAAAAATTTTGGGCTGGAAGGAGAGGTACAAGCAGCCATGAATCGCGTGGCTAACTCGGGTTACAACCTCAACCAATTGCTCATTGCAAATATCCGCAAACTGGAAAAAGACTTTCTCTTGCAAAAAAATCCCGCTTACGTAAGTAGAATTAAAATACTAGCGGACTCTTTGCAAACGAATGCCAGCCGAGTTATCCGCGACCGCATAGGAAAGGATTTTGTAATTAATTCTTTGGAGCAGTATCAAAGAAGCCTTGATAAATTGGTAGAAGTACAAGGCATCATCGGCACCCCAGGAGAGGATGGTTTGCAAAACGAGCTCATGCTCATCTCTAACCGAGTAGAAGAACGCATCAATGCCATTGAGCAAACCATACAAGAAGAAGCCCAATCTATGAGCAGCAATCTTCGCCTGGCTCAGCTAAGCCTTTTTGCTCTACTGATTACGTTGATGTTTACCCTAGGCTTCTTTCTTATGGAGAGCATTAGCCAACCTTTAAAAGCCCTTTCTAACTCTATTCGCGAGGTAGTAGATAGCCGTTTTGACCGCAGCAAAAAAATTTTTCAATTGGATACCAACGACGAACTAGGCTTGCTCTCCAAAAATTTCGACTACCTATTAAAAATGTTTTACAAACGCACCGACGAAGTAGAGCGCCAAAAAGAAGAATTGCAAGCCTCCAATGCTCGTTTGATTACTATCCGCAAAATGGGGCAGCGCATCAGTACGGTTCTCAACGTAGAAGAGCTTGCCAAAGTGCTTTATGAAGAGCTTTCTACAGAGATAGCAACTCCTCTATTAATGCTTTGCATTGCTGATAAATATGAACGGTTGATATGTTTGGGCTTTCATCACAGCAAATGGATAGAAGGCATACGGCTCAATTTAGAAAGCGATGAAAATCACATTGCAGTGCGTGCCTTCAAAAGGCAAGAGAAAATTATTAGCAAACAGTGGCAGTCGGAAAACGTAGAAAAATTGCATGCATTCTTCCCCGAGGAGTTGCCCCAAACCGTGATTGCATTGTTGCTCAATGCCCGAGAAAAACCCTTAGGAGTGCTGGTAATTCAAAGCTCGCAACCGGAGGCATTTAATGATGTTCAGCTAAGCATTATCCGCAATATGGCAGTTTATACCAGCATCGCCTTGGACAATGCTTTGCTATACGAAAGCATGGAAGATACTATTCAAGAGCGCACAGCAGAGGTATTAGCACAAAAAGAAGAAATAGAACGGCAGAAAAAAGAACTAGAAGAAGCATTTGCAGACATCAAACGCCTTAGCGAAATAGGAAAAACTATTAGCAGCTATTTAGATGTAGATAAAATTGCAGAGCAGGTTTACCATCGCGTGAATGAACTAATGGATGCCGATATTTTTGGCATTGGCATCCTGCGCCAAGAAACCCGCACCATAGAGTTTGTGGGAGTAATAAAAGATAACCAGCCCTTGCCTCCTTTTAATTACTCTTTGGACAATACCAACAGTCTTGCAGTGCGTGCCGTGCTTCAACAGCAGGAAATTATTATCCATTCTCGCCAACAAGAGAAAGGACTGCATTCCCCTCAAACAACTGAAGAAGAAACCTTCACTCAATCGCTGGTATACATTCCTTTGCGCACTAAAAATGCCATGATTGGCATTCTTACAGTGCAAAGTTTCCAACCGCATGCCTATAATGAGTATGATTTGAACCTGCTTCGCAACCTTGCCATTTACGTGGCTATTGCTTTAGAAAATGCAAATGCCTTCCAAGAAATTGCCCGCCAACGGGAGAGCATTCAAAAAAGCAACGAAAAGATTACAGCTAGCCTTAACTACGCCAGTCGCATTCAAAATGCTATGCTGCCAGACCCTGCCCAAATTGCCCACTGCTTGCCTGATTCCTTTGTGTTTTTCCGACCACGAGATATTGTCAGCGGAGATTTTTACTGGATGCAGGAGAAGAATGGCAAGGTTTTACTAGCGGCTGTGGATTGCACAGGTCACGGCGTGCCAGGGGCTTTCATGAGCATGATAGGCATCGATCTGCTCAATGAAATCGTCAATCAGCGCGGCATCACCCAACCAGACCAAATTTTAAATCTAATGCATCGGCGAATTCGACAAGCCTTGAAGCAAGATGTAACCCAAAACCGCGATGGCATGGATATAGCTCTTTGCATGATTGATGAACGAGCCAAAAGCCTTGCCTTTGCCGGAGCGCGAACCTCTATTGTCTATCTGCAAAATGGAGAACTCTTTGAAATCAAGGGCAATAATGTACCCATCGGTGGACTGCAACACGAAAAAGACCGCATCTTTACCTGCTACTGGATTTCTCTTGAGATGCCTACTACTTTTTATTTATTTACTGATGGTTACAAAGACCAATTCGGCGGAGAAAACAACACTAAATTAACAGCACGCCTCTTCAAGCAGTTACTCTACGACATTCACCAATACCCTGCCCCCACTCAAAAACAACTCCTTGCCGATTATCTAGAAAAATGGATGGGCAATAATCCACAACTCGACGATATTTTGGTAATAGGAGTGAAAATATAACCCCTCCGTTGCTTGGCAATTTTTTTGATATTTGTGGCTCTTCAACGACAAAAAGGTAAATCCTGTGCTTTTTGCTGGCTATATTGATTATCCTTGTGGAGTTTATGGCTCTATGCTGTTGATGTAGTAAAATTTGTTGGTGTTTAGTTTGGCTATGAAAATGAAAACGCCCATTGTTCCTTTTGCTCTTATTACCAGCTTATTTTTTATGTGGGGTCTTGCCAACAATATGACTGACACTTTGTTGGCGGCTTTCAAGAAGATCATGAGCATGACGGATTTTCAAACTTCATGGATTCAAATTGCTTTCTATGGCTCTTACTTTTGTTTGGCGCTGCCAGCAGCCATTTTGACCAAAAAATTTTCCTACAAATTTGGCGTAATGGTAGGGCTCGGTTTATTCATTGCTGGTTCGCTGTTGTTTTATCCAGCAAGCTTGACAAAGCAGTATAGCCATTTTCTAATTGCTTTATTTATTCTTGCTGGCGGGCTTTCGATCTTGGAAACGGCTTCCAATCCCTTTATCATTGCCATGGGACCGCCTCAAACGGGCACGCGAAGGCTCAACTTGGCACAGTCTTTTAATCCTATTGGCTCTATTACTGGCATTCTGCTAAGCAAACTTTTCATTCTTTCTCGCCTTCACCAAGCCACAGAAGCGGAGCGGGCTTCTATGTCTGCCGAAAAATTAGCCGCTATACAGGCAGAAGAGCTCGCCGCCGTTATGACCCCTTATGTAGGAGTTGCCTTCTTTTTGCTCTTCTTATGGATAGCAATCGGCATAACGCCTATGCCTGCTGCTTCTGATGGAGGCAATCGCTTGGATTTAGCAGGGGCTTTTTCAAGACTTATCAAGCGACCGCGCTATGTAGGAGGAGTAATAGCACAATTCTTTTATGTAGGAGCTCAAATCGGCGTATGGTCTTTCACTATTCGCTATGTGATGAAAGAGCTCCAAGTAAGCGAAGATGAAGCAGCTACCTATTATCTCTATTCGCTGATTGCGTTTATGGGAGGTCGGTTTGTATGCACTGGCTTGATGCGGTTTATAGAACCAATTAGGTTGCTCATTTACATGGCTTTAATAGCCATTGCCCTTACAGCAGGGGTTGTATTTCTCAATGGCTTGGTAGCAGTTTGGATGCTGGTATTTATTTCTGCTTGCATGTCGCTTATGTTTCCTACCATTTATGGCGTTGCATTAGAAAATTTAGGAGAAGATACAAAAATTGGGGGGTCGGGTTTAATTATGGCAATTTTAGGCGGGGCTGTATTAACAGCCCTGCAAGGCTGGGTTTCCGATCAACTCAACAGCATTCACCTGGCTTACTTGGTGCCTATGGGATGCTTTGTAGTGGTGGCACTGTATGGAGTGATGAACTTGCGCCGCACTTAAGCTGCTTCCGAATGTGTTTGGGGATGATTGGGATGTAGTGCCAAAAATTTTTCCATTTGCCGACGGACATATTCTCCATCAACGACAAACTCCTTCACCGCCATTGAAGGAAGCTCGTACATAGCATCTAACATTACCGCTTCGCAGATGGAGCGCAAACCGCGAGCACCTAATTTAAGAGCCACCGCTTTCTCTACTATCCAATCAAGAGCTTCTTCTGTAAAGTGCAACTTGATTTTCTCCATCTCAAACAGTTTTTTGTACTGTTTGATGATGGCATTTTTAGGCTCGGTAAGAATTCTGCGAAGAGCAACTTTATCCAGAGGGTGCATGGTAGCAATAACAGGCAGCCTGCCAATGAGTTCGGGAATAAGGCCAAAACTGCGCAGATCTTGAGCAGTTACATGCTCTAATAAGTTGTATTCTTCTTTCTGTATTCTTGCCGTTAGAGACTGGCTACCAAAGCCAATAGGGCGCTGGTCCAATCGGCTGGCAATTTTTTTGTCTAAGCCTTCAAATGCACCCCCACATATAAACAAAATGTTTTCCGTATTGACTTGCACCATTTTCGCATCAGGGTGTTTTCTGCCTCCTTGTGGGGGTACGTTCACTATGGTGCCTTCTAGAATTTTCAACAACGCCTGTTGAACACCTTCCCCACTCACGTCGCGTGTGATGGAGGGGTTGTCACCTTTGCGAGCAATTTTGTCAATTTCGTCGATATAGACTATGCCGCGCTCTGCTGCTTCTATATCATAATTAGCCGCTTGCAGCAGGCGCGTAAGAATAGTTTCTACGTCCTCTCCTACGTAACCGGCTTCAGTGATAGCAGTGGCGTCGGCAATGGCAAAGGGAACTTGCAGCAGTTTGGCTAGGGTCCTGGCAATTAAAGTTTTACCTGTTCCTGTATCGCCAATAATTAGTACGTTGGATTTTTCTATGGTAACCTCGTCATCTCGGTGTTTTTGTAGCAAACGCTTATAGTGGTTATACACTGCCACTGAGATGATTTTTTTGGCCTTTTCCTGTCCGATGATGTACTGGTCTAGATGGCGTTTGATTTCCACAGGTTTTACAAGGTGCAAGCTGGTGCGACTTTTTTTGCGCGGCTGCATTTCTTGCTGCCATAAATCATAAGCTTGCACGATGCAGTTGTCACAAATGTGGGCATCGATGCCAGAAATCATCAACGACACTTGATTTTTTCCCGCTCCACAGAATGAACAGGTGATATTGGTTGCCATCGTAAGGTAGTTTAAACGCTTTGAAGTTCATCAAATGTAACAAAATGTGAAGCAAATTAGTATGCAAAAAATGCAAAGTTTTTGTTTTACCGTTTGCTTGCAAAGCTGTGAAAAAGGGCTATCTTTGCCGAGATGCTAGGTGCGTTGCTGCGCAGCCGCGTGGCAAGGCTTAAAAGGGAATACCGGTGCAAGTCCGGAGCTGTCCCCGCAACTGTAAGCTCATAACCAAGCTGCTAACCAATCCCCTGCCACTGAAACGTTCGCGTTTTGGGAAGGCTGTTAGCAGTGAGCAAGCCAGGAGACCTGCCTGCATCGCACTCGCCGAGGCTTTCGGGTGTAAAAGCCAAGGAGATCTCAGTCAACTTCCGCAAGGCGGTTTATTTGTTTAGGAGAGGCTGTATTAGCCCCGTAGTATGTATTGTTTTCAAAACAAAGTCGCTTTAAGAGCGGTAGTAGGTCTTTTTGTCTGTCTTTCCTCTGAGGCAAAAAGTCAAGCAACGGATTCAGTGCGCGTGCTGCGGCAAGTTCTTGTGCGCGGCATCGGCGAAAGTCGTTTTGCAGTAGGAAGTACTACTTGCCAGCTCGATAGCCTGATCGTCTCGCGTTTATCTGGTTCTTCCTTAGGAGAGCTGCTCATGCGTCAATCCACCCTTTACATGCGTCAATACGGTGCTGGCATGCTGGCATCTATTTCTATGCGCGGAACAGGTCCTTCCCAAACAGCATTATTTTGGAATGGCATTAACTTAAACTTGCCTACGCTGGGACAAATAGACTACAGCACTGTGCCTATTTTCGCTGGCAACAATATTATTATCCAGCCTGGTAGCCAATCTGCCCTTTATGGAAGCGATGCCATCGGTGGAACGGTGCACATTACTCAGCAACTAGGCTTGAAACAAGGGCGGCAAGTGAGTTTGCAGCAAGAAATAGGCAGTTTCAGCAGATATTTTACGCATTTGCAGGCAACAGCAAGCCACTCAACCTGGCAAGCCCAAGCTAATTTTTATCAGCTATATCATCAGAATGATTTTCCTTTTCGCAACATTGCCAAGGCAGGAGCTCCTATAGAGCGGCAGCAAAATGCAGCTACGCACTACTGGGGAGTGATGCCGCAATGCTACTGGCAGCCTGATAACAAGCGACAATTTTCTTTGAAGGCATGGTATCATCATCACTGGCGGCAAGTGCAGCCCACAATGGCAGCCCAAGAAGTACGCGACCAGCAGCAAGACGAAAATTTTCGCCTAGTGGCGGACTATGAGCAACTATCGGGAAGAAAGGGCATACTTCGCCTTAAATCTGCTTGGGTTTTTGATGAAATTGTTTTTAACGCCAGCCGTTCCACGATGAAGCGCTATTTAGGACAAATGCGCCATCAGTGGGACTGGAGTCCAAATTTTACAACCGAGATAGGCAGCCAATTACAACATGCAGCAGCGAAGGTAAATGCCTACGGAAAAGAGGTCCACGAACAAAGAGCGGATTGGTTTGCACTTGCTCGATTTTGTGCCAAACAATCGTGGCTTTTTTCAGCTACTATTAGGCAAACCATCGTGCCAGGATTTAGTGCTCCTGTAGCGCCTGCTTTGGGAATCCAATGGCAAGACTGTTTAGGTGAAAAACATAGTCTTACTTGGAAAGTACAAATTTCCAAGGGCTACCGCGTTCCTACCTTAAACGATCGATTCTGGCAACCTGGTGGCAAACCCAATCTGCGACCTGAACACAGCTACAACGCCGAAACTACCTTCACATGGAAGGGAAATGCAAAGCTCAGTTCCCTGCAAGGGACAATCACCCTTTTCCGCCTTTGGGTGCGAGATTGGATTTTGTGGCTGCCTCAAGGTAGTTTTTGGTCGCCAGAGAATGCCCGCCAAGTGCGCGTAACGGGAGCAGAGGCACATGTTTCCTATCAGCGCTTTATCACTAAGGGATTTTGGAGAGCGGAAGCTCATTATGCTTTTAATCAGTCGCTTAATCTCTATCCGCTCAGTAGCAATGACCGCTCTGCTGGGAAGCAATTGCCGTACACGCCTTTGCATCGCGCTTTTGCTGCTGCCTGCGTTTTTTGGCGCCAATGGTTAGTGCAAATGGATGTAAATTATACAGGTCTGCGCTATCCCACTGCCGACAATGAAACGTGGCTAGAGCCTTTTACCATTACTAACTTGCTGATTTCCAAAGATTGGCAGTTAAAAAGATGGCGCTTGCAAGCCCTGTTCCGCCTCAATAATCTCTTTAATACCTCTTATCAAAACTTTCAACTGCGCGCTATGCCAGGCAGGCACTTCCAAGCAAGCATTATGGTTCAAACTAACTTTAATAATTGGTGAAATGAATTCGTCTTTGCATTGTCCCCGCTGCGGAATGTATTCGGCTCCTTGTGAGAGCAATCTTGTTGCGTGCCGCTGTAAAAAACTTTCTCACAGTGCTTATCAACGCTTACAAAGGGCTTTTTGGAAAAGTTGCCTGTGTCAAAATTGCTTGATGCATCTGGAAAAGCTAAGCCAACAAGCAGAGAATGTACCTAATGCTGCTGTAGGAGCTGTGCTCTTGGAAGGGATACATTACTACTTAGAAAATGGTCGCTGGGTGTTCACTGAGCTTTATCATTTTCAGCGTGGGTATTGCTGTCGAAGTGGTTGCCGTCATTGCATTTACGGTTTCAAAAAAAGTGCCTTATGAGCGAAATGGAATCACTTCAACAGCAAATGGCAGCAGCTGAAACGCGCCTTTTCAAAGCAGTATTTCCCAATACTACTAATCATTATGATACCCTTTTCGGCGGTCTTGCCATGGCTCTGATGGACGAGGTGGCTTTTATCGCTGCCACGCGGTTTGCACGTAAGAAGGTAGTTACCGTTTCCAGCGATAGAATTGATTTCAAACAACCTATTCCTGCAGGTACTATCATAGAACTGGTAGCGCGAATTGCCCACGTGGGTCGCACAAGTGTAAAAGTAACTGTGGAAGTGTTTGTTGAGCAGATGTACAGTCATCAACGGCAGCGCGCTATCACTGGACAGTTCACCTTAGTAGCTATCGATGACAACCGAAGACCCATTCCCATTATATAAAATTTTGAATCAATGAAAAGAACGCGATCACTGACTCGAAATTGCTGGCTGCTTTTGGTATGGGCAGCCCTTACTGCCTGCTCCGCTAAAAAGGAAACTACCCCAGCGGGCAAATACGATAGGGGGGTAATTATCATTAATGAAGGCAATTTTAGCGACTCAGATGGGGAGCTTTCATTTTGGAACCGCTCTACGCAACAGGTAAGCCACCAAATTTTTCAAGCGGAAAACCAGCGCCCTTTGGCAGCTATTATTCAATCGGTGAGGTTGTACAACAATCGCCTCTATATTATCACCAATCGTGCAGACAAAGTAGAGGTAGTAGAAGCCAGTTCGATGAAGTCAATAGCTACAATTAGCGATCCCAATCGCCTTATTAATCCTCAAGACTTTGCAGCGATAGGCAATCGCGGGTTTATTACTTGCTGGGGTCCGTTTAGCCCTACTTTCTTGCGCGACAATCCCTCACTAGCAGTAATTGACCTGCAAAATCATCAGATAATCAATAGTTTGCGCTTACCCGCTTTTCCTCAAGGCATCCTAGCAGCCAGTAACAAGATATTCGTAGCACTGGCAGGAGCGCGTAATATATTGGTTATCAATCCTGAAACTCTTCAGACAGAAGCCAGCATAGAAGTGCCTCAAGCTCCCCAGAGATTATTGGTAGATGCCAACAATCGGCTTTGGGCGGTCTGCAGCGGTGGATTTGCCCGCATCAATCCCAACACTAACCAAGTAGAAACTACTATTGCTGCCGCATCGCCAGTGCGTCCCAATGGAAAAGCAACTATGAACGCCGACCGAACTCGATTGTACTTTCTCGTGGGAGGTTTTGCTGCGCCGCAAAGCGTTTACGAACTTCCCATTACAGCAAGCAGTTTGCCTATCAGTCCCATTTTTACGCAAAATAATCTATACGGCATCGGTTGCGATCCACAGGACGGCAGCATTTGGCTGGCAGATCACAACGGATTTCAAGGCAATGGCACAGTAATTCGGCTGCGACCCGATGGAACGCGCATCGGTACTCTTGCCACTGGAAGGGCGCCTAATGGATTTTTATTCCGCTAAAGCTAAGCCGCTGATGAACTTTCATCACAAGAGTTTTCAAAAAATTCCAAGTAGTTTTTAGCAAAGTCTTGCACAACTCCCCTGTTGGTGGGACAAAGCGCCAACAGGGAGTATCGGTTAACCCTTATGCGATTGAGTTTGAACCATTCATTTTCCGTCAGTTTCAATCATATCTGAGCCGTTACTGCTGCCACTGCGGTAGGAGCACTAGTTCTATTCTTTGGCGCGGTGTTGAAACGGTCCACGTGGCTGATAGTAAATTGATGTGGCGCGTTGGTAAAAATTGTTGGGCAAGCTGCGCTATTGAGTGGGAATTTGTATTAATTTGTCTTTGGTCATAGAAAAGGAAAAAAGGGACGGATAGTTCCTTTTTCGGCTATCAAGGTAATTTGAAATTAGATTATGCATCTTTTTGACGTGTATCCACTTTATCCCATTGCGCCAGTGCGAGCAAGGGGTTCGTACTTGTGGGATGACTCAGGCAGGCAATATTTGGACTTATACGGGGGGCATGCAGTCATTTCTATTGGTCATTCGCATCCTCACTACGTACAGCGGATTACTGAACAGCTTAGCAAAATTGCCTTCTACTCTAACTCGGTTATCAACCCCGTACAAGAGGCATTTGCCCATAAGCTAGGTCAAATGTGCGGTCATGAGGCATTTGCTCTTTTTATGTGCAATTCTGGGGCAGAGGCGAATGAAAATGCCCTCAAAATAGCTTCTTTTTACAACCAACGTTCTAAAGTAGTAGCGCTAAAGGGTTCGTTTCATGGACGCACTTCAGGAGCGGTAGCTATTACGGATAATCCTGCTATTGCTGCCCCTATTAACTTTAAACACCACGTAGTATTTGTTCCGCATAACGACGTTGCTGCTTTGGAAGCTGCCATCGATGACCAAACTTGTGCCGTTATTATTGAGGGCATTCAAGGCGTAGGCGGTGTACACGTGGCAAGTGATGTATTCTGGCAAACTGCTCGCCACTTGTGCAACCTACACAATGTTGTTTTAATTTCCGATAGCGTACAGTGTGGCTATGGGCGTTCTGGCAAATTTTTTTCTCATCAATTCAGCGGCGTTGAACCTGACTTAATTTCTATTGCCAAAGGCATGGGCAACGGCTTTCCTGTGGCAGGAGTGTTGATTCATCCCAAGTTTCAACCTGTCCATGGCATGCTAGGTACTACTTTCGGGGGGAATCATTTAGCTTGTGCTGCTGCCTTGGCTGTTTTGGAGGTCATAGAGTCAGAAAATTTAATTGAGCATGCCGCTGCAATGGGTCAGTATCTTAAGACAGCCCTTAGCCAAATACCGGGAGTAAAAACTGTGCGCGGCAGAGGGCTTATGATAGGAGTAGTTTTAGAAATTCCCTGTGCTGCTGTACGAGACGAACTCCTTTACCAACATGGCATTTTTACTGGCTCCTCCTCTGACAAATACACCATGCGCTTGCTGCCCGCTTTAAACATCGGAAAACGAGAATTAGACTATTTCCTAGAAAAATTTAGCCTTGTGATGAAAAAATATGCGCCAGCCTTTACCCACGAGTAAATAAAATATGCTAATTGTTGGAAAAACTGTTATAAGTGACGATATTGCGGAAAAGTTTTTTGCTTGCCATATAGAAAAATGCAAGGGAGCTTGCTGCGTAGAAGGAGATAGTGGCGCACCGCTCTTAGAAGAAGAACTGTCTCTGCTGCAGGAAATCTTTGAAAAAATAAAACCCTTTTTAACCCCTGAAGGGGTTGCTACTATCGAGCAGCGGGGCACTTACGTTCTAGACCCTGACCGTCAGTATGCTACTCCGCTTAAACCTTCTGGAGAGTGTGCCTATGCCATCACCGATGAAACAGGCGCGCTCAAGTGCGGCATTGAGATGGCCTACCTTGCAGGAGCAACTACTTTCCAAAAACCTCTCTCTTGCCATCTGTACCCTATTCGCGTTACTCGATGCGGGGAGTACGACGCACTTAACTACCATCAGTGGCATGTTTGTCGTCCTGGCTGCCAGCTGGGCAAAAAGCTAGGTATACCGCTTTACGTTTTTCTAAAGCAAGCCCTTGTGCGCGCCTACGGAAAAGAATGGTATAACGAGCTAGAGCAAATCATAAAAGAAAGGCAAGCCAAGTAAGCAAAAACAAGCAGGAAGAAGAGATGCAAAAAGCCACGTTAGATTTTCTTCGAGAACTTAAGAGTAACAATACACAAGAGTGGTTTAGTGCTCATCAACAATATTACCAAGCAGCAGCAGCGGACTTTCTTGCCCTTACCAGCCAAGTGCTTCAGGGGCTTAGCTCCATCGATCCCGCATTAGCTCACTTAAAACCCAAAGAATGCATCTTTCGCATCTACCGCGACAGGCGTTTTTCAGCTGATAAAACGCCTTACAAGGTCCATTTTGGTGCCTATTTTTGCAAAGGTGGCAAACGATCTCTTTTAGCGGGGTATTATTTGCATATCCAACCCGATGAAAGTTTTTTAGCTGCGGGTTGTTGGATGCCTCCCGCTCCATTGCTCAAAGCTATTAGGCAAGAAATTGACTACAACGGTCAAGAATTTAGGTCCATCGTAGAAGCACCCAAGTTTTTGCAGCGCTTTGGCGCATTAGTAGGAGAAAGCCTTAAGACCGCTCCTAAAGGTTATTCTATCCACCACCCCGAAATTGATTTTCTTAAGAAAAAGAGCTTTGTGGCGATGAAACGCCTAACTGATGAACAAGTAGTGGCTACTGATTTTATTGATTATGTGCTAGATTGCTTTGCTGCCCTGCGCCCTTTGGTTTATTTTCTAAATCGGGCTATGGAAGAAGCATAATCCTGTGCAAGTATCACTGCCCGTATTGAAGGGTTGCGTTAATTCCTATCCATTGTACCGAAGCCTTATTTACTTCTGGCAAGATGTGTCGAAAAGACACAGCGGCATAAGGTTCAATGTGCAAGGAAGCATTTTCAAATGGCAGTTTAAAGCCTGTTCCTAGGTAAAAGGCTCCAAAAGGAGAAAGTTGGCTTTCTGAATGTTGTACGGGCACCTGCCGCACTACGCCCATAACAGAACTTTGGGTAATGCTTTCTATGCGCATGTTGGGAGTGGTCAAATAACTAATGCTACCTGCGTTTAAGTAAAAGTTTGGGCGAAGGTAATATTTTACAGTTAATGGCAATTGCAGTAGGTGAAGCCTGATGTGCTTGTAGCCAATTTCTTCGGCATACATTGGCACAAGGTGAAAAGGAGGATTAGGGTCGCGACCAAATCCAGTAAGCGTGCGCACTTTTTTCTCCGCGGTTTCATAAGTGGAGTGAAACCACTGCAAATTGGCGGTAATAGAGATTCTATCGTGCAGAAGTAGTTCTGCTCCTAAACCACCTCCATAAAATGGAGCGGTGTTTTTTAGCCCTTTTCCTGTGATAAAACCACTGGTAAAACTGATTGTCGGAGCGACTTTAACCACATTGGCATAGCGCTCTTGCTCAACAGTTGGCAATTTTTGTGGTAAAATAGTTGGGCGGGGAAGCTGTGCTAGCACTTGAGGCGATAGCGGTAATACATCAGCTAACTCAATTTTAGAAGAAAATGCTATCTCCTGACCAGCTGAGTGAATTAAATTCTGTTCTTGTACAGTTTGCTTTGCTGGCAAGGGTAGTGATGTTGATTGTTTCAGTTTTGCATGCTTTACAGACGGAGAAGTGGGCTTGTCTAAAGTTGTTGTCGAAAGATAAGCTTTTTGTTGAGCAGAAACGGACTTGTTTGGCTGAGCAAAAGCGCGTTTTTGAAGGTGTTGGCTTTTAGGGACCGAAGGAGCAGTAAGAGGGGAGGCGTCGGGGAAGTCGGCTATAACAGAGTTCTTACCAGTAGAGGAATTTGTTTTTTTACCGCTGTTGATAGAATGAAAAGCGTAGTAAAAAGTAGCTGCTATGACAAGGCAAGTCAAAAGCATGGCAGCCACTGGCATGGCAAATCGAAGTCGCCTAAAGAAGGTGTTAGCTGCTTGCGGTTGCAAATAGCGACGGCTAAACTCTTCCCACGCCCCTTCTTGATAGGGAAGGTGGTGATTTTCTAAAGTTTGCTTAATCTTTCGAGTTAGTAAGTGGTCGAAGTTATTTTCCATATTTTTCTACTATCAATTGCCTGAGCTTGATTTTTGCCCTTGCCAGGTGCGATTTGGAAGTGCCTATGGGTATGCCCAAGATTTGGCTAATTTCCTCGTGAGAAAATCCCTCTATTTCAAACAAGTTAAAAACTGTGCGTTGAGCATCTGAAAGCCTTCGCAGCAAGTTAATAATGTCTTCTGCAGAGAGTTTATCTATAATGCTTTCCTGAGGAGCCTCTATTTTAAGCTGATCAATAGCTACTTGATGCAAATCCCGTTTGTTTTGACGCAGCCTGTCTAAAGCTGTGTTAATGACAATGCGCCGCAACCATGCTTTAAGTGAACGCTGTTCATCATAGCGCTGTAGGTTTCGAAAAACTTTGATAAAACTATCGTTAGTAATTTCTTTTGCTTCTTCTGCATGCTTCGCGTAGCGCAAGGCAATGCTCATGATATAACCATAAAAGTGCTTGTAAAATCGTTCTTGGGCACCTGGCTTACTTGCCAGGCAGTCTTGTACTAATTTTATCTCTCCTGCCTCATCGGATTGAAGCGAGTTTTCTACATCACTGCGCACAGAAGGCATCGCATGGGGATAGTTATACTCTGCACTGCTTTTATATCGGCTGGGTGCTTGTTGAGAAACGCTCTCGCTGTTTTGATTCAATGGGCTTTCCATGCAATTTAGTAGAGTATTACTTACTGGCAAGAAATCTCGGTGAAGGCAGCAAATCGGCAACAGCAGTTAATGTTTGTTCTGCCGTTGTGGGCAATTCGTTGAGCCTGTTCTCAATTGGTCTTGGTTTTGTCGATTTTTTCAAGGCATATTACTTTAGCTACTCTGCCATGAACAGGTCTGCGAGTACCACAAGGAATAATGCCTTCTTGGATTACGTAAGAAAATTTCACTTTATCGCCAGATTCTAGCACAACGCCCAAATGAGAAACTTCAGGCAAAAGACTTTCTCCATTGGCTAAGATAAATTCAAGGCATCCATCGACAGGACGCATGTCGTTAACAGTAGCTTCTAGATGACCGCATTCCACTTCCTTCAAACAGGTAATTTTGACAGGAATGGCATTTTCTACCTTTTCGTCGTAGAGCATGCACCGCATCAAGTCTTGGTAGCGCTGGTCGCGTTTGACTGCTTGGTAGGCGATTGCATACCGCTTGCCAGCCTTAATTTGGTTTGCATTGATGGGAAAAGCAATTTCCCAAGGCTGCAAATGCTTATCTTCCTCGGTGAGGAAGTAGATATTATTTAAGGCACCGTAAGCAGCGCAGGACATGGCTACGGCTGTTACTTCTTGGGTGCAGGTATCTGGCTGAATGCTAGCTTTCTTACAACTAGCAAGCAGGACTATTGCTAGCAATCCAACTTTGAGTGGTTTGATCATAAAAATCTGCATTGGGCTTATTTCAGTACGCAATAGATAAAAAGTGCGTTGCAGGGGCAATGAATCCAAGAGTTAAAACTTCTAAAAGCTGTGCTGTTCTATTGTGGCTGTAGCCAATAACTTTTCTACTTGGCAGCGATACTGCTGATGTTCTTGAATGGCATGCTGGATGAAGCTATTTTCCGAAAGGCTGCCAATTACTTGATTCATTTCCTCTTCATTGGCGTACACGAGCTTTCTAAAGGGATTTTCATAGTCTTTTTTACGGCTTTCCAAAATACCACGCATGATTTTTTCACTGGTTGCAATACTTTTTTGCAAAATTTCAACTAAAACGCCTTCTGAGTCTATTTTATTGCCAAAAACTTTTTCATATACTGCTATGGCGTGCTTGAATTTGTCAGTTGGATAGGTAGCGGCTTGCTGGCGATAGAATTGATGTACCTCTTCCCAATGCGTTACTTGACCGCTTCGAATTTGGTCGAAAAGATGGTTGAGCGCGCAGCGGGGGATGAGTTGCCCTCCTACATTATCCCATTCTTCCACTTGAAGTGATGGGGGCAACTGCTTTAGCAACGTGGAAAGACACTCCAACCGGTTTTCTTCCGCCCAGCTTACTATTTGCCGCGCTAGGTGATAGCGAATAAGTTCGCGGTAGAGGGCATAGGCCTTTGCTGCTTTAAGGATAACTACGGGACGACGGCTGTTTTCAAATCCTTGAGCCAGTACGGTCATTTGCTGGACTTTTTCGGGTTGGTGCTGCAACAAAAAGTGCCCCAGCGCTTGCGGAGATAACTGAGAAGTGCCGTTGGCTTGTGAAAGGTAAGTGGTGCCCACTGCTTGAGCAAGAATGTCCAGTCCATGCATCATTTGGTTGATAGTATCGGGGGCAAGATAGTGGTACTCAATCAGTTGTGTCTTGTCGATGCGTTTGTCGCGGTCAAGGTATTTCCATGTATTGCGCGCAAGTGCGTAGAGATTGTGGAAAAACCAGTAGCCTGGCATTACTAACAAGCGGTTCTGCTCCAGATCATTACTCACTAAAGAAAAAGGCAATGGAATGTGAAGCTCGTAGTGAAAATCGCTTTTTGCCAGCAGGGTATAACAAGCAAAAACGGAGTTATGCTTTACACTGGTGCACAGGCCTGGCCAAAAACCTCGTCCTGCGATTACCTCGCCGTCAGCGGCGCGGCTATTGTGGTTGCTACCAATAGTAGCTCCAGCAGCCATGTTGCTTTGCCCTTGCAACAAAGCCGCACAGAGAAAAGAATTGTTGTGATGCTGTTCGTGAGCAGGAAAAATAAGGGAGTTGAGCACTTCGCAGCAGGAAATGACTGCATTATTGCCTAAATAAGAATTAATAAGCCGAGCACCGTATTTAAGCTGAGAATGGGAAGCCATTACAAAGCGCACAGCTTTAACACCGTAAAAAATTCGGCAACCTTCTCCGATGATGCCATTGACCAGCTCGCACCCTTCACCAATTTGAGAAGGAGCTTGGGCAGTTGAATTGATGGTTAAATTTTTGAGCTTATTGGCACCTTTGATGTACACATCTGAGCCAATATTGACATCTTTGATAATTTTAGTGTTTTTAATAATGCATCGGTCGCCAACTTTGCCATAAAAACCGCGTTTAGGCGAAAAGTTGCGCAAGGTCATTTCCTTGAATTGCTCCATTAAAAGGCGGTCGTGTCGGTTGCGGGTCCACATCCACGCATCTCCAGGCAGCATGCCATTAAAAGGCAAAATTTTGCGACCCCCATTCTCATTGCACACTTCTAGCCAAATGCGTATGCTTTCTGGTTCCCCTTCTTTAAGAATTCCGTTGCCAAATTTGGCATGGTTGGTAGTAGCCATTTCATTTACATTGGCTAGAATGACTTCGTTGCCAATGATGTAGTGAGAAAGGTAGTTGACGTTATCAATTACTACATTATCGCCAATGTCGCAGCTAATAATTACGCTGTTGTACAAGCCGACGCGCATGCGCAGGTTGTGATATTCTAAATAGTAAGGCTCTAACTTACCAATGCGAATAAGTCCGAAAAATTGACAGTTTTTGACCAAACGCGGGTCAAACGCCTCACTCACCCAGATTTGATTCCAATTGTCGCTAGTATTATTGTTGCGCACCAGTAGTTCGATTTCATAGGCGGACAAGTGGCGATAGTTGCCATTGGAATTTTGCTCAAAGCGCAAGTAATACTCGTCTTTTCCTTGAGGTAAATATTCGGCAGGGATGAAGTTATAACCCAGTTGCTCGATAGGAAATTTGCTAATTCGGTTCATATGACGCTAAAAATTGCTTCAGGCCAGAAAGATCCAGGACAGTTAACGCATTTCCTTGCAGAGATTTTGCCAGAAAAGCCCTAGCAGAACAAAAAAATAGTCGTTACAACAAGTGTTTGCGTAAAGTGTCGTAAATTGCACTATCAAACAACTTATCAGGCATATGGAACAACACATAATTTCTGGTACTGCCGTACCTCATGCCAATGGAGTGAATGGAGAGAGCCAATGCCCCTTCATGCAAGGGGAGTTGCGCAAAGCCGCTGGCGCTGGTCCGCACAATCAAGATTGGTGGCCTAATCAGCTCAATTTGCGGATTCTTCGCCAGCACTCCGAGCTTTCCAACCCCATGGGCAAGGATTTCAACTATGCCCAAGAGTTTAAAACGCTTGATCTGGCAGCAGTAAAAAAAGATATTTTCGAATTAATGACCCAATCGCAAGATTGGTGGCCTGCAGATTATGGTCATTATGGTCCTTTGTTTATTCGCATGGCATGGCATAGCGCAGGCACTTACCGCATCTTTGACGGACGCGGAGGAGCTGACGGCGGCGGACAGCGCTTTGCTCCCCTAAATAGCTGGCCTGACAACGCTAATTTAGACAAAGCCCGCATGCTGCTCTGGCCCATCAAAAAGAAATACGGTCGCAAAATTTCATGGGCAGACCTGATGATTCTCGCCGGCAACTGCGCCCTAGAATCTATGGGCTTTAAAACCATTGGCTTTGCAGGCGGACGCGAAGACGTATGGGAGCCTGAAGAAGATATTTACTGGGGCTCAGAAACCCAATGGCTGGGCGACAAGCGCTATAGTGGAGACCGCGAGCTAGAAAATCCCTTAGCGGCAGTGCAAATGGGCTTGATTTATGTCAATCCTGAAGGTCCTAACGGCAAGCCTGACCCCCTTGCAGCAGCACGAGATATTCGCGAAACCTTCGGCAGAATGGCTATGAATGACGAAGAAACGGTAGCCCTTATTGCAGGAGGACATACCTTCGGAAAAGCTCATGGAGCAGCAGACCCCAGCAAGTACGTAGGACGCGAGCCAGCAGGGGCACCAATTGAACAGCAAAGCCTCGGTTGGAAAAATACCTACGGCACAGGAAATGCCCAATACACTATTACCAGCGGGCTGGAAGGAGCTTGGACTACCACTCCTACTCAATGGAGTAATAATTATTTCGAAAATCTCTTCGGCTATGAATGGGAATTGACTAAAAGTCCTGCAGGGGCATGGCAATGGAAACCTAAGGGCAATGCCGGCGCAGGTACCGTTCCCGATGCCCATGACCCTAACTTGCGCCACGCTCCTATGATGCTCACTACCGACCTTGCCCTCCGCTACGACCCTGTATATGAAAAAATAGCACGTCGTTTCTACGAAAATCCTCAAGAGTTTGCCGATGCTTTTGCTAAAGCATGGTTCAAACTCACTCATCGCGACATGGGTCCTAAAACTCGCTATCTAGGTCCAGAAGTGCCTGCCGAAGACTTCATCTGGCAAGACCCCATCCCACCCATAGATTATCAACTGGTAGATCAGCAAGACATTGACGCCCTTAAAGCCAAAATTCTTGCTTCGGGGCTTACCGTTTCTCAACTAGTTTCTACCGCATGGGCTTCTGCTTCTACTTATCGCAATTCGGACAAGCGCGGTGGCGCCAATGGAGCCAGAATCCGCCTGGCACCACAACGCTTCTGGGAAGTGAATAACCCCGAGCAGCTAGCTAAAGTACTGCAAGTATTAGAGCAAATTCAAAAAGAGTTCAACGAAGCCCAAACAGGCAACAAGCGTATTTCCCTTGCCGACCTGATTGTACTGGGCGGTTGCGCCGCTATTGAAAAAGCTGCTAAAGAGGCAGGCTATGACATTACAGTTCCTTTCACTCCAGGACGCAACGATGCCTTGCAAGAACAAACCGATGTAGAATCCTTTGCAGTGCTGGAGCCCGCTGCGGATGGTTTCCGCAACTACAAAAAAGTGAAAACTGGCTATAAAGCCTCCCCTGAAGAATTGCTAGTGGACAAAGCCCAGCTATTGACTTTGACAGCTCCAGAAATGACCGTTCTCATAGGCGGTATGCGCGTGCTCAACACTAACTACGATGGCTCTAGGCACGGCGTGTTTACTCATCGCCCAGAAGTGCTAACTAACGACTTCTTTGTCAATCTGTTGGACATGGGTACAGTTTGGAAGCCCACCTCAGAAGCAAGAGAATTGTTTGAAGGATATGACCGCAAAACCGGTCAGCTCAAATGGACTGCTACTCGGGTGGACCTTATTTTTGGTTCTAATACCGAGTTGCGTGCTATCGCAGAAGTATATGCCTGCTCCGATGGTCAAGAAAAGTTTATCAAGGATTTCGTGGCTGCATGGAACAAGGTAATGAACCTAGACCGCTTTGACTTGCATCGCTAAGATGAAATAAAAACAAACAAGGCAACCCTTATTGAAGGAGGAGGGTTGCCTTGATTTTTTGTTAGTTGCTTAATTGTCGTAAGCCAGAGTAATCTCCTTAGTGATGGGTTGAGTTTCGTTACCGCATTTGTCTTTAAACTTTACGTAAACTCTTTTCAGACCTGCTCCTTCGTGCAAAGTCCAGTTTTTAGAAGGTTGATACAGTTCCCAGATAGTGCCATCGTCAAATCGGGGAGAGTTAGAAACCATCATGTAGTCTGCTTTGCGAGCATTAAATTCTAAAATTACTTGCGGGGTTTTCGTGATGGTTTGGTTATTGCCTGCAAAGCGAATGGAGCCTGGCACGGGAGCGTCAGTATCCCATAGGATATTATCTTGTGCTATGCCGGACTCATTGCCTGCCTCATCGCGAAATTTGACAAATACTGTTTTTTCGCCATCGCCTGGGGCTAGGTTCCACTCTCTGGTTTCTCGGTAAGGTTCCCACACCGCTCCAGTGAAATATTTGCTATTGCTAAGTATCATTTCTTTTGCTCCTTCGGCACGCAGACTAAGTTTTACCCTTCCATTGCTCGCGTTGGTACATTCATCGTTGTTGTTGATAACGATTTCTTCATTGATAGGCTCTTGCCTATCCAAGATAATGCTTGCTACTACGGGTTGGGTTTCATTGCCAGCGCGGTCCTTGAACTTAGCATATACTTGTTTTTCACCGTCCTCTCCATCCAAGCGCCAATTATAAACATAAGGCTCGTAGCGCTGCCATTTGGCATCTTTAAAATCTTTATTGTTACTGATCATCATTTCTGTGGCTTCTTGTACGGAAAGTTTTAAGGTTACCAGTTTGTTGATGTTGGTACAGTACTTGGAGCCGTTGTTGATTTTAATATCGCCGCCTTTGGGAGCGGTCATGTCTAAGCCAATGCGGTCATAAGCCACTTGAGAAACATTGCCGATGCGGTCTTTAAATTTCACAAAAACAGTTTTAACACCGTCTTCGTCTGTCAATACCCATGTTTTGGTAGGAACGTAAGGTTCCCATTTGGCGTTTTTAAAGTCAAAAAAGTTAGAAATCATCATTTCTACTGCATCTTGGGCATGTAGCTCAAGGGTCACCTGCTGAGTTTTTACCTGTTGATTTTCAGCTAAAATTTTAACTGTGCCTTTTTTAGGAGGAGTTCTGTCCAGCAGGATACTAGCCGAGTATACAGGGGTTTCATTGCCAGCTTCATCTTTAAACTTGGCATAAACGGTTTTTAGACCATCACCGCCGGAAAGGGCCCAGGTGATATTGGCTTCTGAGTAACCACGCCAACGCTCTCCGGCAAAGTCAGGAGTGTTGGCAATAATCATTAAAGAAGCCTGTTTGGCTTTGAGTTTGAGCACCACCACTTTGTCAGGATCGTTGGTGACAGAATCGCCTCGGTTGATAGTAATGCTGCAGTCAAAAGGCGGCTTTCGGTCTAAAATGATGTTGTCAGCTACTACGTCAGACTCATTACCTGCTTGGTCGCGAAACTTAGCCACTACATTTTTTAATCCATCTTCTCCTTCTAAGGTCCATTCTATGTTAGTGGCATAGGGCTGCCATTTGGCTCCTACAAAAGTGCTGTTGTTGGAAATCATCATTTCCGTAGCACCTCTGGCAAAGAGGCTTAACTGTACCTTTTTCTCGGGGTGGATGGTAAACTCGCGGTTGTTGTCTATTACGATGCGGCAATCAACTGGTTTGGTGCGGTCTAGCTTGATTCGAGTACTTGCCACGTCAGAAATATTGCCTGCTTCATCTCGGAATTTAACAAAAACTGCTTTTTCGCCGTCATCATTGGGGCTGCCGAGTTTCCAATTTTTTACTTCAGTGCGATATATTTCCCACCGGGCATTAAAGAAGTTGCTGCTATTGCTAAGCATCATGTATTTAGCTCCTTCGGCGGAAATTTTTAAATTAACTGTAGCACTGGTATCGTTGGAAATTTTGCTTATATCCGCTCCTACAATTTCGATGCGTGGATTTTTAGGACCTACGCGGTCCAGAATAATTTCTGCCCAAGCCACTTCGGAAATATTGCCTGCTTGGTCTCTAAAGCGAACATATACTCTTCGAGGTCCATCTTTGTCGGGCAAGGTCCATGCAGCGGTGGTGTTGTAGGGTCGCCATGCAATATTTTGGAAAGTACTATCGTTGCTGATTTGCATTTCATGAGCACCAATTGCCGAGAGCCGCAAGCCTACAGAAAGAGATTTAGTATAGCGGTTACCACCATCGATGAGAATGCGAGGCAGCATGGGAGGTTCTGTATCTACAATAATAGCATCTTGAGCTACGGGAGAGTAGTTTCCTGCCTCATCGCGGAATCGCACCTGGACCACGCGTTCGCCATCTCCGGGAGGATCTAATTTCCACGTAATCACATTTTGCATGGGCATCCACTCTGTCCCACCACGTATAAAGAATTCTTTGGCTCCTTGAGCGCTCAAGAACAAGGTTACTTCTTGGCTATTGGTGTATTGTGCCCCGTTGTTGATGATGACTTTTGGATTGAGAGGAGGCATCATATCCAGATAAATGCTAGCACTAACAGGTTGGGAGACGTTGCCGGCTTCATCGCGAAAACGGGCATAGATGATTTTTTCTCCATCGTCGCCTATTAAGACCATTTTCTTGCGCTCTGCATATGGTATCCAGCCCGCTCCTGCAAAGTCGCTGCGCATACTAATTTGCATTTCTTTTGCTTCTTGGGCATATAAATCTAAATACACGATGCGGTCTCTAGCATTGGTATATTTGGCTCCGCCGTTGATGGTAATGCTACAGTCATAGGGAGGTTGTCGGTCCAGTACTATCACAGTTTCTATAATGTCGGAGATATTTCCCTGAGCATCTTTAAACAGGACATACACATTTTTGATTCCATCGCCATCACTGGTTTTTAAGCGCCATTTTACAGTAGTTTCATATGGTCGCCAGCGCTGGTTAGGGAAGCTGGGGTCATTGGAAATCATCATTTCAGTAGCACCGCGACCAAACAACTCTAAAACTACTATGCCATCGGGGTCATTCGTAACTTTTTTGCCTCCTTGCATCCGCACCATTCCATCAATCTGTGCCCATGCGCTTGAGGAATATATCAAAAGAATGCAAATGATTGCAGTAAACAAACTATGCTTCATACTACTTTACAAGCCTAATTTTGAGCTATCACCTTAACAAACATTTAAATACCTTTTGCGCACAAGGGGCATTGTATAAACTACTAGGCTGCTTTTGCAAAACTTGTACCATCTACACGGTACTTGTAGAGTTGCTCCAGTGCCCAAGAGAGAAACACTACTACAAGGCAGCCAATGACATTATACCAAAGATAAGATATAGCACTCCACTTCCACAATGCTAGCACTATCATTTGCGCTACTATAGCAGCCTGAAAGACAGCCTTTCCGCTTACCTTCTTTACGTAAAAGGCAACTAAAAAGATGCCTAGAATGGTTCCGTAAAAAAGTGAGCCTAGAATATTAACTGCTTCAATTAAATTTTGGCTCAGGGAGCTGGCAAATTCGGCAAAAGCAATGGCAAACACTCCCCACCCAGCGGTTGCCCAACGAGACACGCGCAAGTAATGCTTCTCACCGGCAAAAGGGTGTACTAAGCGCTTGTAAATGTCTATGACAGTAGTGGAAGCCAACGCGCTAAGTTCAGAAGAGGTGGAAGACATTGAGGCGCAAATTACTAAAGCAATGAGCAAGCCCACCATTCCCTTGGGCAAATGATGAATGACAAAAGTTAAAAATACATAGTTGGTATCGCCTGAAGTAGTTTTTCCTATGGCTTGGTTTTGTTGCTTGATTAGAGCAATGGCTTGTTGTTTTACTTGGTGTATCTGGGCAATTTCTTGCCGCCATTGCAAAGCTAACTGCTCTACTTGTTTGTCATTGTCATTTGTTAGCGCTTCTGATAAAGCCAATACACTTTTGCGCTTTTGGGCAAATAGTTGGGAGTGCAATTGTTCTAAGCGGTTGAATTCTTCTCTTTGCTCTGAATGATATACCTTTTCAACTTCTACGCGGTTGAAATACAAAGGCGGTTGATAAAATTGATAAAAAATAAACACCATTGTGCCAATGAACAAAATCAGAAATTGCATCGGAATTTTGATAAAGCCGTTGAAGAGCAATCCTAGCCTGCTTTCTGCGGTGGAACGCCCTCCTAAGTAGCGCTGCACTTGCGATTGATCGGTGCCGAAATAAGAAAGTTGCAAAAAAAATCCACCAATAATTCCCGACCAAATATTATAGCGGTTGTGCCAATCGAAACTTAGGTCGATGCTTTCCAATTTGCCTGCTTTGCCTGCCAATCGCATTGCTTGCCAAGGGGTTATTTCTTGAGGCATGAGCGCGAACACCATGTAAAGCGCAACCATCAATCCTATAAAGATGACAAACATCTGCTGTTTTTGGGTTAAGCTCACTGCTTCTGTGCCTCCTGAGACGGTGTAAATTACCACTATGCCGCCCATGAGGAAGTTGAGATAAAAAATATCCCACTGAAGCAAGGTAGAAAGCACCAAAGCAGGGGCATAAATGGTCAGTCCAGCGGCAAGTCCTCGTTGGAGGAGAAACAAAAATGCACTTAGAACGCGCGTTCTTACATCAAAGCGTTTTTCTAAGAATTCGTAAGCAGTATACACCTGTAAGCGTTGATAGAGCGGCACGGCAGTAATGCAAAGCACCACCATTGCCAAGGGCAAGCCGAAATAAAACTGAACAAAGCGCATTCCATCGGAAAAAGCCTGTCCAGGCGTGCTCAAAAAAGTAATAGCACTTGCCTGAGTAGCCATGACCGAAAGCCCAATGGTCCACCAGTTCATTTTCTTGGAGAGCAAATACTGGCGAGTAGTGCTGCTGCCTCGCGTTTTCCAAATGCCGTAGAGGGTAATAAAACCGATGGTAGCAATTAGTACAACCCAATCTATCAGCGACACGCTCAAGTAAGTTTAGGGCATGAAAATTAGATAAAAAAATAGATTCCGTTGTTGAAACGGAATCTATTTACATCAGGTCAAGTGAAGCAGGGTTAAACTTTATCTGCCTTTGAGAATCTCCCAGTTGGACTCAGCAATAGGGCGCTCCAGTTGCGTAAATACTGAACCTTGATCCAGCTGGACGGGGATCTGATTGAGGCGGTTATAACGGCGGGCATCTATCCAGCGATGTCCCCAAGGCTCGCACCAAAGCGAATAACGACGCTGGAAGAGAATTTCATTGATGAGGGCATCGCGAGTAGTAGCACCGCTGTAAGCAGGTAATCCTGCCGCTGAACGAATGCGATTAATAGCCCGTACCGACTCGGCAGTGTTGCCTAAATGGGCGTTGGCTTCTGCATAAATGAGTACGAGCTCTTCATTGCGCAAGTATTTGATAGGCGAAGTATTGCTAGCATAGCGCTTGTCTTGCCATTCTCCTGCCAGAGGAATGTTATCCGTAGTTACTATCACAGGGGAACGACGGCGATGGAACTTGCGTTCTACGCGCAAATCTCCTGGCAAGGCGTCGCTAATTAGCGAAGGATGCACTACAATAAGCGTGTTAGTAGGAGCATCCAATACAAAAAACAGGGGATTGAATTGGTCGGGAGGCAAGCCGTACACGTAAGTAGGACCCGCGTCTAGATCTCCCTCAATGTCCATGAATGATTCGCGCAGGGCATTCAAAGCTCCTTGCCAGTCTTGGCGGTATATGGCTAAACGAGCAGCAATTGCGCGGTTAAGTCGGCGCAGAGCTGGAATGGTGCCAAAGCCATTGGCAGTAAAACCTGCCGTTAAGCGGAAGGGAAAATTGCCTGTTCCTGCACGTCCTAGTTCTTCGTTGGCTTCATTGAGCAAGGCATTAATGCGAGTGAGTGCCTCTTCATAAGGAATAAATGGTCCTGGATTGAGCTCATCGGCTACATCCATGCGAATGCCATTTTTATACTGCCCATTAGCCACGATCATGAATTGATAAGCCTGAATAGTTTTTACAAAACCACTAATGGCAAGTTTTTCTTGCTCATTGACCGAGTTGGTGTTTTTGATGGCTTGTAAGATCACATGTCCTTGCCTAATGGTTTGGTAAGGCGCGTCGTAGGCTGGTCCTACTGCAAATTGACTTTCTAGCCGAGTGCGTCCTCCTTGACCGAGCCAGTCAGTTTGCCAGCGCGGGTCAGAGGCATTTAAATACCATATTTCGCGTCCAAAGCAACCGAAAGCAGCCGTTACGGTAAATACATGCGCCCGATGGCGAAATTCCAGCCCTGTGATCAGAGATTGAATCTGGTTGCGCGTTGCATTCTGGGCAACGCTTTGTAAAGAAGGGTTGTTAGGGTCTATAGCATTTTCTAATGTGAAGAAATTGCAACTGCCTGTGCTCAGGAGCAAGGCACTTAAAATGCTAGTTTTTATGAATAGGTTGCGCATCGTTTTGCAAGGTTTAAAGGGTTAGAATTCAACAAGGATATGTCCAAAGAAGCGTTTGGAAGTGGGGTAAGGAGTCACATCTATACCTGAACCGATGGAGCGCTGTCCAAAGGTGGAGGTTTCTGGGTCATAGCCTTCGTACTTTGTGAAGGTCAGCGGGTTATTAGCGGATACGCCTATTCTTATGCGTCCTACTTTGTCGTCAAACCACTGGGAAAGGGCAGTGCGTGGAACGCTGTAGTATAGCGCTATTTCGCGCAAACGAATATAGCTGGCATCTTGCACCCAACGACCTGCATTGTTGTAAGGAGCAGGAGGGCGTTGGCGTCCATTGGGGATGCCGTCGCCGTTGTCGTCTCTGAACCATCCTGGCGTGGTACCTCCTGCATCAGTCAAGAAAGCAGTGAGGTTGATGTTATCTCCACCTTGTTTCCAGTGCCAAAGCATGGAGAAATCAAAATTTTTCAAGAAGTTAATTTCATTAAACCAAGACATTTGAAACTTGGGTTGCTGATTGCCCCAAACGGTAAACACGCCAGGGGAAACTTGTGGCGTGCCTACAATAGTGGTAGGGGAAATTCCCTCGCGAATCCAAAACTGACCTAGAGCAATGCCAAAACCTCCTGTGAAGTAAGGCGGGATGCCCAGCCGACGAGTGAGCAAGCGATTATTCCAGTACATTAAACGGGTAAACCAGCGAATATTTTCCTTTTGCAACGGCACTCCTCCTAGAGAAACTTCCCAGCCTTTGTTGGAAAGTTCGGCTAAGTTGCTGGGGATAGAGCTAATACCAGTAGAAGGAGCAAGGTTAAGCGGTTGAATGTTGTTGCGAGTGCGCTTGTCGTAGTAGGTGAGCTCCAGCTGCAAACGGTTGTTGAATAAACCAGCGTCAATGCCTATTTCTAGTTCGCTGGCGCGTTCTGGCTCTAGATTAGAGTTACCAGCGGCAGTAGTTACTACCGAACCCAGAAAACCGCCAATATTAGCCGCATTCAGAGCAGTGAAGGTCTGCCCAAAAGCAGGTAGCCCAGCTGTTTCTCCGTATGCCACCCGCGGCTTGACTTGATTGACTACCTCTTTGAACTTCCAGAAATCAAAGTTAGCTACATTGACTGCCAAAGAGGCTTTGGGGAAGGCATAGAACTTATTTGCATCTCCGTTCAAAGTGGATTTGTCCCAGCGAATTCCTACGGTGGCTACAATTTTGTCATCCCAGTTAGCTTCTTGCTGGGCAAAGATGCCTACGTCGGTAATGTTGCTCTCTAGAGCTTGGAAAATTTCTTGTACTGTTCCTTGTCTGAGGTTTTTCTGTCCTGGTGCTAGCCCTCGAGAGCGAATCAACAAACTTTTTTCATAGAAATTCAACCGCACTGTGCCAGCTTGTGAATTCATATTCACCTTGCCAATATTGAAATTGTAAGTGAGGGCAAATTGCACATTAGTATTGAAGTTGCGCGTTTCACCCCACATTACGTCTCCTGGATTGGCTTGGGCGCGTTGATATTGCAAATCTTCAGGCAAGTACACAAGTGTGGCATTTTGGGTAAAGTCCAATCCTCCTTGACCTACAAAGCGCAGCAATGAGCGGTCCGTTTTGATTAAATCAACCCCCACGTTAAAGGACTGGATGAACCGATCTACTTTGGAATTGTTAATGCCCTTGTCGGCTACTGCTACGGGGTTTTCGGAAAAATAGGGGTTGTCTGGATATACGCCTTTCTCATCGGGGAAGAGATTGAAGTAATTGGGCACGTAGGCGATGTTGTAACCAATACTGGCACCTGTGTTGTTCTGGTTTCCAGTAAATCCGCGATCGGTAACAGTTCGGATGTAGTTAGAGCCCAAGCCGAAAGAAATGCGGTCATTGAGCTTGTGGTCTATATTAGAGCGGATGGAATAGCGTTTAAATCCAGTGCGGCGTATGATGCCGTCCTCGTCGGTGAGTGCGGCCGACACCATGAACTTGGTCTTTTCGTTGCCTCCAGAAACTGCAAGGCGGCTGTTGAGCAACAAGGCTGTATTGCCGTAAAAATACTTTTCATAATTATATGTTTTGCCTGCAGCGGCGCGAAAACGCTCTATTTCAATTGCTCGGCGAGCAGCGGGGAAGAAAAAGTTAATTTTCTCTTCGCTCCAGTCATCTACTCCAAGCAAGCGTTGAGGTCTGGCAAAGCCTACATCTTGGGCAAAGGAAACTTTTGTCCGTCCAGCGGCTCCCTTTTTCGTGGTGATGATAATAACCCCTGCATTGGCACGTGTTCCGTAGATAGCTGCTGCTGAAGGACCTTTGAGCACTTCTATAGTTTCAATGTCATTGGGGTTGAGGTCTGCTAGGCGATTGGGTGCATCGTCTTGCGCTCCTACTCCTGCTCCTGCTTCCGCTCCAGAGACAGCAGCTCGTCCGTTGCGGTTGACAGCGTTGTTTACATATACTCCATCCACGATATAAAGCGGTTGAGAAGCTCCTATCAAGGAAGAAATGCCGCGCAGCTGTACAGATACTCCCCCTCCAGGAGCGCCCCCGTTTACGTTGATAGTGGCTCCTGTGAGTTTGCCATAAAGAGCATTGTCTATAGTTTGGATTTGAGTGGTACCCATTAGCTCTTTGGCTGAAACTGTAGAAACTGCATTGGCAAGGTTGCTTCGTTTAATGGAAGAAGCCAAACCCGTGATAACTACTTCTTCTAGCTTAGTAACATCCTCAGAAAGAGATACATCTACCGTACCACTGCTGGGATTTACTTCAACGGATTTGGAAAGGTACCCAATGTAAGAAAATACTAACGTGGCAGGATTGTTGTTGTTGATGCTAATTCGGTAAGAACCATCGGCGCCGGAGATAGTTCCAGAAGTAGTTCCTTTCACTACGATGTTTACCCCTGGCAGGGGGTTTCCGCTGGCGGCTTCTTTTACCGTACCTTGTACAGTATATTGAGCCCACGCAGAATAGCAGGTGAAAAACAACGTACACCCTATCAAATGCTGGCTGACATGCTTAGAGGTAAAATTAATTTTCATAGCAAGCTTGTTTTGAGAGCCTAAAACTAATTCCTTGGATCAAAAAAGTGAAGCAAATGTGAACTAAAAATTATCTTGCTTTTCAGCTCATTAACGCTGGTCCAGCAGAAGAACCGATGCGGTCTGCTCCAGCGGCGATCAGGGCAAGGGCTTGCCCTTTTGTGCGAATGCCTCCCGAAGCCTTTACCCCCATGGCTTCCCCTACTGTTTGGCGCATCAAGCGCACAGCGTGCTCAGTAGCTCCTATGTTACTGAAGCCGGTGGAAGTTTTCACAAAGTCTGCTCCTGCGTCTTGGGCAATGCGACAAGCGCGGATAATTTCTTCATCGCTTAGATAAGAGGTTTCTAAGATTACTTTTAACAGCGCATAATTTTCATGGCATAGCTTAGCTATTTGGGCAATTTCACCTTTTACCCAACTGATAACACCTGTTTTAAAGGCACTTAGGTTCATGGCAAGATCTATTTCATGGGCTCCATCTGAGAGGGCAATTTCGGTTTCTCGCAGTTTAGTCTCGGAGCGATTGTAGCCTAAAGGAAAGCCAACGACGGTGATGACTTTTACATGGTGCAGGTCTAGGTCGCGCCGCACTTTCTTGACCCAGTAAGGCGGTACGCACACGCCTAAAAATTTGTAATCGATTGCTTGTTGAACCAGGACTTCAAAATCTTCTGAGGTGGCAGTAGGACGCAGCAATGTGTACTCGATGTGTTGATTTAAGGTTTCCATGCATTTGATTGTTAAAATGTCAAACTTTGCAATAATTTTAACTGGCAAAAAAATCCTCAATGCACAAAAATAAACACAAGCTATGCTGAAAGTAATTCTTTCCTGTTTTCTGTTGGCAATAGGAGCTGTTGCCTTGATGTGGTCTAAAGAAGAAGCAGGAGAAACTTCCTGCTGTCATGTTTGGGATGCTCATGACCAGTTTGTTGCCCTGGCAAGCAATCAGAGTTTTGTCAATCAACATCAGGAGCCCGATCAAATCAATTTTATCTCAAAAGCAGGGGGAAAGCAAATTACCTTTCCAACGCCTGACGGTCAAACGGGGCGGGGATGGTGGCTTCCTGCCAAGAAAAAAAGTGCGCATTACTTGTTTGTATTCCACGAATGGTGGGGACTTAATGACCACATCAAGGCAGAAGCCGAAAAATTTTACAATGATTTGCCTCCTGTTAACATTTTGTGCCTCGACTTATACGATGGCAAAATAGCTACCCAGCGCCAGGAAGCGGCTCAACTCATGCAAGGACTTTCCCCACAACGGGCAGAAGCGATTGTCAAAGGTGCTATGAACTACGCAGGTCCGAAGGCGAATATTTATACCATTGGTTGGTGCATGGGAGGAACGTGGTCTTTACAAGCAGCCCTGTTGGCAGGAAAACAAGCAAAAGGCTGCGTTATCTACTACGGCATGCCTGAAAAAGACGTAGAACGGCTCAAAACCTTACACACGGATGTACTGGGCATTTTTGCTGGACGAGAGCGCTGGATTTCGCCACAAGTGGTGGAAGAATTTGCCGCAAACATGCAACGGGCAGGAAAGCAACTCACGTATAAAATTTTTGATGCTGACCATGCTTTTGCCAATCCTAGCAATCCGAACTACGCCAAACAAGCCGCTGAAGAGGCTTACGCTTTGTCAATTAATTATTTAAAGGAACGAATAAAATAAGCTACTTCCATGAAACGCTTGGTCTACCTGGCAGGGATACTGTTGCTATGGACCCCTTTAGCAGCCTGCCGCAAACTTAAAGAAGAACCTATTACCGATGTCAATGCACTGCCTATTAAGCGCTATGTATTTGAAGTGATGAAGTTTTTTTACTTGTGGGACGATAAAATTCCTGCCAATATTTCCCCGAATAACTTCGACACACCAGAAGAACTCCTTCGAGCAATGATTTACCGACCTTTGGATCGCTGGAGCTACATAGTGCGGGATAACGGCGCTACAGCCGCCCAGTTGCAAACGGGTTCTACTCAAGGGTTTGGCTTTCTATGGGGCTTGGACCGCGAACAAAATTTGCGCATTGTGCTGGTGCATCCTGGTTCTCCTGCCGAAGAAGCAGGGCTTGCCAGAGGCATGCGCGTGCTAGCCGTCAATAGCGTAAATATCAATCCAGGAGCCAATAACATACCCCGCTTTGACAACTCAGTAATACTCACTGTACAAGAGTCTTCTGGGCTTATCAGGCAAATAGAACTTCAATCTCGCAACTTTAACATGCGCGGCGTTACCCTGCGCCAAGTAAAGCAAGTAGCGGGTAAAAAAGTAGGCTATCTTGTTTTCTCCATCTTCACGCAAACTTCCGTGCAAGAATTAGACGAAGCATTTGATTATTTCCGCAAAGAAGGAGTAGAAGAACTAATATTGGATTTGCGCTACAATGGCGGTGGCGTACCCGAAGCGGCAGTGCATTTGGCAAGTCTTATTGCTCCTCACCTGGCAGGAAGGCGCTTTTTGCAGTATCAGCACAATAGCAAAAATACCCATCGCAACACGGAAATAGCCTTTAAAACTCTAACTCATGGGCTTGCCCTTAGAAGGGTGTTTGTGCTTACCACTGGCAACACGGCTTCAGCAAGCGAATTGATTATCAACGGTTTGCGACCCTTTATGGACGTTTACACCATTGGCACTACTACTCACGGCAAGTTTGTGGGAGGATATGTCTTCACTCATCGCGAAGGGTATTCCCTTGTGCCAGTTTGTTTCCAAAGCGCTAATGCCAATGGAGAAACCTTCGCTGGCGGGTTTGAGCCTTCCTTCCGAGCCCTTGACGACCGCACTCGTCCCTTCGGCGACCCACAGGAAAATTTATTAGCTGCCACTCTACATTTTATTGCAAATGGTTCGTTTGAAGGGTATTTACCTACTGCGCGTCCAGAAGCCGAGCCAGTAAACGAAACATTGCTTTACCCTGAAGACCATTGGCTGCGCTCCTTGCCTATGATTGGTTCTTTAAAAAATCAGTAAAAATTTTACAAAATCAGGCAAGGTAGTGAATGGGCTAATCTTGGCGAGCAGACTTAACAGATTATGCAGAAGTTCCCTTTCCCAATTATGACGATGGTGGCAAACGCAAGACATGGCTTAGACCTTTTAGTTATTGATTAATTTTGCTCAGTAACCTTATCATAACGCCTGCCGTTTTTCGCGTCCTCACGAACAATTACTTGTGATTAAAACGCAAAAGTAAGGGTGAACCGAAAAACGCAATTTTTTGCACTGCTGCTGGGTTGTTTTTCAAGGCATGAACAAAGCAGATGTTCGTGAGGGCGTGAACAAGGGCAAAAAATGACCTTGTGAAAATTTAGACAATTACTGAAGTCGCCCTTCTTTTTGTTTAGAAAATTTTATCACTTCTTCGCATTTGCATCTTTCTTCCACTGCACTGGCAGCATTTAATAATGCATTTTGTCAATACGCTGCCAAGGCTTCTACTTTTTGGCGAATTCGCTCTAAAGGCAAAAAGTTTTGTTCTAAAGTCGGACTGAAGGGAACGGGAGTGTCTAAACTGCCTTCGCGCATGATGGGGGCGTCTAGATACTCAAAGCAATTTTCAGCAATCCACGCAGCGATTTCTCCGCCAATGCCACCTGTGAGGCAATCTTCATGGCAAACCAATACCTTGCCAGTTTTCTTGACACTAGCTGCTACCGTTTCTTTGTCCCATGGCAATAATGTGCGCAAATCAACAATTTCAATGGAGAGGTTGGGCAACTGACGGGCAATTTGCAAAGCCCAATGCACTCCCATGCCATAGGTGATAATGCTTATATCCTTGCCAGTTTGCACGATGGCTGCCCTTCCTACTTCTACAGTATAAAATCCCTCAGGCACCAGTCCTTTCACCGAACGGTACATCGCTTTGTGTTCAAAATAAAGATAAGGATTGGGGTCCTCTAAAGCGGCTAAGAGTAATCCTTTGGCATCGTAGGGATTGCTGGGGTAGACGATTTTGAGTCCAGGCGTATGGAAGAACCAGGCTTCGTTGCTTTGGGAGTGAAAGGGTCCCGCTGCTACGCCCGCTCCCGTAGGCATTCGAATGACTACGTCGGCATTTTGTCCCCATCGATAGTGAATTTTGGCAAGATTATTGACAATTTGATTAAATCCACAGCTAACAAAATCTGCAAACTGCATTTCTACCATGCTTTTGAAACCTTGAACGGAAAGCCCTAGCGCGGCTCCAATAATAGCGCTTTCGCAAAGGGGAGTGTTGCGCACTCTGGCACGTCCATAACGCTGAAGAAATCCTTCGGTTACTTTGAAAGCCCCACCGTACTCTGCAATGTCCTGCCCCATGAGGATGAGATTACTCCAACGTTCCATGCCCTGCCGCAAGCCGTCTTGTACTGCATCTATGAAGCGTTTTTCTGAACCTATGTTATCGGGGAAGGTGACTCGTTGAATGTAAGGAGCATAGACATCAGCTAATTCCTCTGCGGTGCAAGGGGTGGGGTCAGGCTGAGAGAAGGCAAAGGCAACTCCTTGTTCAATTTCTTGGCGTATTTCGGCGCGAATGGCTTCTACCTGTGCTTGCGAAAGTACTCCTTCGGAAAGTAAATATTGCTCGTAGTTAATCACGGGGTCTTTTTTGCCCCATTCTTCAAAAAGTTCTGGGGGTACGTACTTGGTTCCTGAGGCTTCTTCGTGTCCGCGCATGCGAAAGGTAATGGCTTCTACCAAAAATGGGCGCGGTCGTTGGCGGATTTCTTGGGCAAGGTGTAGTATAGTATCGTAAACTTCTAATACATTGTTGCCATCTATTTTTACCCCTTCTATGCCGTAACCTATGCATTTGTCTATTAACTGTTTGCAGCGAAACTGTTCGGAATTGGGCGTAGAGAGTCCATATCCATTGTTTTCAATGACGAAAATCACTGGCAAGTCCCATACAGCCGCTACATTGACTCCTTCGTGGAAATCTCCTTCAGAGGTGGCGCCATCGCCTGTAAAAACTAAAGTAGCTTTTTTGCGATTGCGCAGTAGGTCGGCAAGGGCAATGCCATCAGCTACCGCCAGTTGAGGACCTAGATGGGAAATCATGCCCACTATGTGGTGTGGTTTACTGCCAAAGTGAAAAGAGCGGTCCCGTCCTTTAGTAAAGCCAGCTTTTTTGCCTTGAAATTGTGCAAAAAGTTGCCCCAATGGAACTCCTCTGCCTGTAAAAATGCCCAAGTTGCGGTGCATGGGCAAGATGTATTCGTCTTCTGCCATAGCGCACACTGCTCCTACCGAAATGGCTTCCTGCCCAATGCCAGAAAACCATTTGCTAATTTTACCTTGTCTGAGCAGAGTGAGCATTTTTTCTTCAATCATGCGAGGTTTTACTAAATTTTTATACAAATAGACAAGTGTTTCTACGCTGTAATTTTTCCGATCAAATTTGATATGCATAGAGCAGTTATTTTGGCGGCTGCAAATTTAGCAGTGCGCTCTAAAAACTTTTTGTAGTTTTGTTGCACCAAGCAACCATAAGCAACGTCATGAAAATCGGCATTCCCAAAGAAGTAAAAAACAATGAAAATCGCGTAGCGCTTACCCCTGCTGGAGCTGCAGAGCTAATAGAGCGCGGTCATCAAGTGTATGTACAAACAGGAGCGGGATGGGGCAGCGGTTTTGAAGATGAAGAATATATAGCAGCAGGAGCCAAAATTTTGTCCAATGTTGAAGAAGTATATCAAGCTGCTGAAATGATTGTCAAAGTTAAAGAACCTGTAGAACAAGAATATCTTTTAATTCGCAAGGGGCAAGTAATATTTGCTTATTTTCACTTTGCTTCCTCTGAGGAGTTAACACAAGCCATGATTCGCAGCGGTGCTGTTTGTTGTGCCTACGAAACTGTAGAAAAAGCCGACCGCAGTTTGCCTTTGCTTATCCCTATGTCAGAAGTGGCAGGGCGCATGTCCATACAACAAGGTGCCAAGTACTTGGAAAAACCCATCAAAGGACGTGGCATTTTGCTGGGAGGCATTCCAGGGGTCAAGCCTGCTAATGTGCTCATTTTAGGCGGTGGAGTGGTGGGCACCCAAGCAGCTAAAATGGCAGCTGGCCTGGGAGCTAATGTCACCATTATGGATGTGAATCTGTATCGCTTGCGCGTGCTGGCTGATATCATGCCTGCCAATGTACATACTATGATTTCTAGTCGGTACAACATTATGCAAGAATTGCCACACACTGATTTAATCATTGGCGCAGTGCTCATTCCCGGAGCCAAAGCTCCTAAGCTCATCACGCGCGATATGCTCAAGCTCATGCGACCAGGTACTGTTATGGTAGATGTGGCAGTAGATCAAGGAGGATGTTTTGAAACTACTCGACCCACTACGCATGAAAATCCTACTTACATCATTGACGATGTAGTACACTACTGCGTAAGTAACATGCCTGGAGCGGTGCCTTATACCTCTACCTTGGGACTGACCAATGCCACTTTGCCCTATATCATTCAATTGGCTGATAAAGGCTGGAAGCGCGCTTGCCGAGAAAATCGCGAATTGATGCTAGGGTTGAATATTGTAGAAGGAAAAGTAGTGTACAAAAATGTAGCCGATGCCTGGGGATTGCCTTGCCACGACGTAATGCCGCTTCTGGAAGAATAAATAAACAAGCTAATAGGAAGCACTTCCTATTAGCTCTACAAACCTGAAAATGACATAAAACTATCTCAAACCCCCTTGCTCAACTTGCGGAAGCTGACCTGAGAAGCTGGCTTAGAATCTTTGCTCTTAGATAAAATCTTTTTGCAATTTTTCTCTTCAGCTTCTGCAAGTTGCATTTCTGTGGAGGAGAGTTGAGTAATGTACCACGACTTAGCCAGCTTCTTAGCCAACTCAAAGGCTTCCTTTGAGGTAGGACAATTGCAGTTGGAGTCTAGTTGAAGGGTTAGTGTTTTAGTAGTTCGGTCAAAGTTCCACTTTCCTTGCATGGTAGTACCTAAATGGTCAATAACTACTTTGCCATTTTTCTCAAATTCAAGTTTCATACCTACCATTTGTGGCAAGTTGCAGCGGCTGTTAGTGTTGGATTGATTTTCAGCATACTGATGCAATTGCCACGAAGTAGTCAACTGTCCGTTTTCGGGGATGATCGCTTGGCTGTAAAGGCTATCCGAACTAAAGAACCAGTCTTTAAAACTTAAATTGCAACCACTGGCAAAAAATACTAATCCCGTCAGTACAATGAAAGAAATTTTTTTCATGGCTATAGGATGTTTAAAAATTTTGTTCACCTCTACGAGCCACAGTTTGGATCCGTTGCAGGGGAAAGAAAAATTTGCCGTTGGAGTAAACCAATACCAGTAAATGAAGCGACAAGTCAATCGCAAGTCAGTGGTAATTGCTTCTTTGCTCAAGCCCGTGGATGATGTGCGAAATTTTGAGCGGTTTGCTCTTTCTCTCAACAAAGATTTTGAAATTTTTATCATTGGTGCCCCTACTATGGCTGCTTTGCCTCGCATTGCGGGCATCCATTTTTTAGCTTATCCCTTTTTTCCGCGCCGGCTCGGGCAACGCTTGAAGGCTTGTTTTACTTTTATGAAAAAACTGTGGCAAATTAAACCCGATGCCATTATCGTTCAATCTCCTGATTTGCTTTTGTTTGCCATTTGTTACAAATTTTTTTACTCGGCTAGTCTTATTTACGATGTATGTGAAAATTACCGACTCAATATTTTGCATCAAGGTTATTACCGCGGCGTTAAAAAATATTTGTTGGCTTTTGGAGTGCAGGTAGTGGAACTTATCAGCAGTCCTTTTGTAAGGCGCTACTGGCTGGCGGAACAAAGCTATGCTGATGAACTTAGTTTTGCGCGCAAAAAATTCGACTTTGTTTTTAATAAATTTATTCCGTTGAAGCCAATACAACCACGCCAAAGGATTTTATCGGTCGAAAAAATGCATTTGATTTACACCGGTACAGTTTCGCGATCTTACGGAGCCCATCTGGCTATCGAACTTACAAAGAAACTTCATCAATTCATGCCCACTGTTTCTCTGCTGGTGATTGGCTCATGCACAGATGAAAATTATTTACAAGAGTTAGAAAAAATGCTTGACAATTGCCATTTCATTACCTGGTGCGTATTCAAACAACCGGTAAACCACCAACGCATTATAAGTGCCATGGCAGTAGCCGATGTGGCAATAATGCCTTACCTGCCCAACCGAAGCACCCAGCGATGCATTCCCACAAAAATTTACGAGTGTTTGGCTTTGCAACTGCCCATGTTGTTGCCTTACAATCCTCTTTGGGAAGGACTCACGCAACCGTACAAGGCTGCCTTGCACATCGATTTTGAAGGCACAAGCCCTGAGGAACTATTGCAAAAAATTTTAACCACTAAGTTCTACACCTTAGCCCCGCCGGAAGAAGTATGGAAATTTTCCCGCACTCAATTTCGGCAAATGGCGCAAAAATGGCTGACGTAATTGAATTCTAGCAATTTTGTTCGACAAAATCATAAACATTTGTTTAAAAAAAACTTCTTGCCACTTGTACCGCAAGGAGTTCTTTCGGCAAATGATCCGCGTCCTTGGGCAATACTCAGTAAGTCGGCATGGATTTATCTACTTGTGTTGCCCATGCATGTAGCCCTCCTTCTAGATTATATATCGTGGCTTGATGCCCAATAGCTTCTAGGTAATTGGCTATGTGTGCACTCCGCACCCCGTGATGGCAAATGACCACAATTTCCACATTTTGTGGCAACTCGTGGCTACGCGAAGGAATTTCGTGCATGGGAATTAAGACAGAATTTTGCAAGTGGCAAATGGCAAACTCTTCAGGCTCGCGCACGTCTAGTAGAAAGTACTTCTTTCCCCGCTGTAGATCTTTATAAAGTTGCATCGGTTTGATGGCTCGCATAGTTTTATGCTTTACGTGCTGATTCATTGACGGTGGAAAATCAGACAGGTGGTTTTAAACATTTTTTGCTCATAAGTTATGAAATTTTTTCTTGCAGGTCAAGAATTAACTAGGGCAAACTAACTCTGAAATACTTATGACTGGAAAAAATTGTCTACCCTTAGCCTTAAAATTGAACTTAGGTCTAAAAGTGCGGAAAGGTCCCTGTTGCAACGTAGTGTTGCTATTACTTTTCGAGCTCATTTGCAAGCTATAGCACTTGTCAAAGTCTTAACTTTCGGAAAGACTTTTTAAAAACCTCGCCGTTATTCATATCCCCACGAACAACTTGTGATTAAAAACGCAAACGGTAAGGACAAACCGAAGAAAATACCCTGCCGTTGTTCGTGTCCCCACGAACAACTTTCCTACTATTCTTCATGTCCTCACGAACCATTCCCTGCCGTTGTTCATGTCCTGATGAACCGCTCTCTGCCGTTGTTCGTGTCCCCACGAACAACTTGTGATTAAAACACAAACAGCAGGGACAAATCGAAGAAAATACTCGCTGCCATGCCGTCGGATTGTTTTTCAAGGCGTGAATAAAGCACATTGTTCGTGAAGACACGAACAATGGCAAAGAGCTTCCCTGCCGTTGTTCGTGTCCCCACGAACAACTTGTGATTAAAACACAAACAGCAAGGACAAACCGAAGAAAATACTCGCCGCCATGCTGTCGGATTGTTTTTCAAGGCATGAACAAAGCACATTGTTCGTGAAGACACGAACAATGGCAAAAAAGAAAATATTCGCCGTCGTGCTGTCAGATTGTTTTTCAAGGCGTGTACAAAGCGCATTGTTCGTGAAGACACGAACAATGGCAAAAAATAACCTCGTAAAAAAAAAACTAAACAAATACTCAAGTTTTGGAAAGACTTCTTAAAAACTCATCCATTCGGCGGTTGACCTCTTCGGGGTTTTCTATGGTAGAGGAATGCCCTGCCGCTGGAATGCGATACAATTTAGCATGAGGAATTTGACTTTTAATGCGTTCGGCTTTTTCTGGCGTAGTGGCTACGTCTTCTTCTCCTACCAGGATAAGCACCGGTAATTGAATTCGCTTTAGCTCGTCAAAAACTGGTCGGCGATAAATGACCGCATCTACTGAACGAGTAATGCTCTTTCGGTTGGCTTCTAATTTTCCAATCCACTCGGCGCGCAGTCCAGCCTTTTGAGGATCTTTCAAAAAAGACTGCCCAAACATAATAGGAGCTACCTTAGAAGTAACTGACTTTACGCCGAAAATTTTGACAATGGTGTTAAGAATAGTGTATTTTATCTTATGTGGTTCTTCATCGGCGGAAGTTTCTAGCAAAATACAACTCTTGAGCAAGTCTGGGCGCCGAGCTGCAATCCGCATGGCGATAAATCCTCCCATCGAGAGCCCTACAAAATGGCATGGGGTACATTTCAGATGCAGCAACAGCGATACAGCATCTTGGTAAAGGGTTTCCATATCAAAAGGTGTCTTGCTATCGGGGCTTTTGCCTTGACCTCTGTGGTCGTAGGTGATGCAAGTGTAGCGATTTTTGAAATAGCGCACTTGCTCGCGAAAAAGTTCGCCACTCCAGAGCAAACCATGAGAAAATACAATTGTTTCTGCACCTTGTCCATGAATTTCATAATACAAATCGGTGCCATTGACATGGGCAAAAGGCATAGTTCAAGTAAGTTTTGCGCCTAAAAATAACGGCTTTTCATTAAAAACTCTCTTACGTACTCGGTTACTCCCTCTTCTAGAGTATAAAAAGGTTGCTTATATCCCGCCGAGCAAAGTTTTTGCATTTCCGCTTGTGTAAAGTATTGATATTTATCGCGTATGTCTTCAGGAGTGTCGATGAAGACGATATTCTCTGGCATGTTCATGGCGGCAAAGGTGGCTTTGGCTAAGTCCAAGAAAGTGCGCGCTTTTCCCGTACCTACGTTATAAATGCCCGAAGGCGGTTTGCATTCCTTCAAAAAGCGGCAAATGCTTACTACATCCTTGACGTAGATAAAATCCCGCATTTGCTCTCCATCCTTGTAAGCAGGATGATGGGAGCGAAAAAGCCTCATGCTACCGGTTTGCTTAATCTGGTGATAGGCGTGAAAAACTACCGATGCCATGCGACCTTTGTGATATTCGTTAGGTCCGTACACATTAAAAAATTTTAGCCCATACCAGTGCGGCGGCGACTGAGTTTGTGCTATGACCCATTTGTCAAAATTATTTTTTGATTCTCCGTAAGGATTGAGCGGCTTGAGCAAGGGGATGAGACGTTCATCATCTCTATAACCCTGCTCACCCAATCCGTAAGTAGCAGCGGAAGAGGCATAGACCAGCGGAATGCCATTAGATGCACAAATTTGCCAAATCCGTTGGCTATAGGTTACGTTGAGCTGCTCCAAAATGCGATAATTAAACTCGGCTGTATTGGTGCGCGCCCCCATGTGATACACGTACGACACGTAAGGCGCATTAATGCTAAACCACTCTATAAATACAGTTCTCTCGATGCGTTGGGCAATTTTTTTGCCATGTAAATTTTTGTTTTTAACTTCGTTGTTAAATAAATCAACAGCAACGATGTTGCTCTCCCCGCGGCAGTTCAGTGCTTCAATCAAGCAACTTCCTATAAATCCCGCTGCTCCAGTTACTACGATATATTTCATGCCTTTTGCCAATCTTGCCTCTGGGCAAGCAAATATGCTATTTTAGCCTTAGATTTAGGGCATCAATTAAGGGTTTATGCGCTTTTTTAGTCTTTCCAGTTTCAAAGGGCGAATTAATTTAGCCTTTGTGCTAGTTTCCATATTCTTCGTTGTAATTTACGTTTTCACATTGGTTGTAACTACCAACCTTAAAAAGCAGGTGGGGCAATTACACTTGCTACAAAGCGTTAAAAACAACTTAAAAGATCTCGAAATTGAGTTCGACAATGCTCGAATCGCATTGTTGCACCTGCTGCAAGAACTTCCCCAAGCAGAAAAACAATCCTGGCAAGAGCGTTTTAAACGCAATATTTTGAACATGTACCATCTGCAAAAGGATATTGCCATTCAATTGGATTCTCTGGGCAATTTAGAAAGTCGGTTGTTGACCGACTCCATAGGAATGCTCATCAAAGATTTAGACCAACAAGGTGCACAACTTTTTGAAAAAATCAACCTGGTTGAAATATCAGCAGAGCAGCGGCGCACTCTGTACCAGCAGTTGTATCTAGCAGAGATAGAAGAACGCATAGAGCCAGAAATGCTCAAGATTATTTATTACAACATTAGCAAAAATGTAGTCGATCAAAAGCGCCTTCACACCACTGCCATCCAAACCGAACAGGTGGTTGCTTTGGAAAATGTTGCTACCATAGTGTTTTTCGCTGCTGCTGTTGTGATAGGAGCCTTTTGGTATTGGATTACCAGCCGAATTAATTTCTCCATTCTTGCCGTTTATCACAAACTGCGCAATATTCTAACTGGTAAGCTAGCAAAGGAAGAAAGCGAGAAACTCAACAATGAATTGAATCTACTCGATGTGGCCGCCGATCAGATAAGGGAAAAATTACTGCAAGCCGTTCACTTTATTTCTTCCTTAAAAGAAGGCAAGTATAATGTAACGATGGAAAAATTTAGTACTGAAGACAAACTTGCTTCTGAACTATTGCAAATGCGCGACACCTTGCAGCAACTGGCAATTAGAGATAGTAAACGCATTTGGGTCAATGAAAACACTGCCAAGTTTGCAGAAATGCTCAGAGAAACTACCAAAACAATTCCCGAAATCTCTCGCGATTTTTTGCATTTGCTTACCAGTCAGGTAAATGCACAAATTGCTGGAATTTATCTCACTCTCCAGGACACTAGTATCCACCAAGAAAAAATGCTTCACCTTGTGGCTTGTTACGCTTATGGACGTAACAAAATGCTTCAAAAAACAATCGCCCCTGGCGAAGGACTAGTAGGGCAATGCTACTTGGAAGGAGAAACTTCTACCTTGAAAGTGACTTCTAAACACTTTTTCACCATCCCTGCAGGAATAGGCGACATAGAACCCACTTCAATTGTTTACATTCCCATTAAATTAAGTGCTAAGATACTAGGGGTTCTGGAAATTGCTTCTGTGCAACCTTTTGAAGAACACCAAATCGATCTGATGGAGAAAGTATGTAGTCTTTTTGCCGCTACTGTAGAATCCATCCAGAGCTTTGAAACCAATAAACGATTGTTGGAACAAAGTCAAATGCTGGCAGAAGATTTAAAGGCACGAGAAGAAGAAATGCGGCAGAATATGGAAGAATTAGCCGCCACTCAAGAAGAAATGATACGCTCTCAAGCAGAACTGTTCCGTCAGTTTGAAGAAATGGAAAAAGCCAAGCTGAAAGCCGAAGAAGACTGGAAAGCCGAACGCGCTCAACTGAAGAAAGTGATTGAGGAAAAAGAGAGAGTGATTCGTGAAAAAGAAAAGATCATTAGCCAAGATATAGAAACATTTGAAAAAGAACTGGAGTCAGAGCGTACGCGGCTTCAAAAAATCATCGATGAGAAAGAAAAAATTATCAGCGAGAAAAACCGACTCATCAAGCAACTCACAGAAAAAAACTAACTAATAATTCCAAATGAAAATTCAACTATCTCTACTGGCTGCTGCTTTCTATTACTTGGGTGCAGTAGCTATGACCTTTGGTCAGGACCGCATTACAGGCAAGTTGTTTGCCACACGCTCAGAAGTGATTGCCTCAAATGGCATGGTAGCTACAAGCCATCCACTAGCCACGCAAATTGGGCTGGAGATTCTCAAAAGCGGGGGCAACGCTATCGATGCAGCTATTGCTGCCAATGCTGCCTTAGGACTAATGGAGCCTACGGGTTGCGGCATCGGTGGCGACTTATATGCCATGGTGTGGGATGCTAAAACGCAAAAATTGTATGGTTTAAATGCCAGTGGCAGATCGCCTAAAAGCCTTACTTTGGATTATTTCAAAAAAAATGGTTACCAACGCATTCCTTCATATGGTCCGTTGCCAGTAACTGTGCCAGGCTGCGTAGATGGTTGGTTCATGCTCCACAATCGATTTGGAAGGTTAAAAATGGAGCAAATTTTAGCCCCTACTATCGAGTATGCAGAAAAAGGCTTTCCTGTAACCGAACTAATAGCTTATTACATGCAGCGCGCCGCTGCTCTGTTTGGCAATAATCCCAAATATCCCAATTTTACAGAAACTTACATGCCTGGCGGAAAACCTGTGCAAAAGGGCGATGTATTTAAAAACCCTGCTTTAGCTAACACTTTGCGGAAAATAGCCAAAGGCGGACGCGATGCCTTCTACAAAGGTGAAATTGCTCAAACAATTGCCAAGTTTATCAAAGAACAGGGCGGATTTCTTAGCTTGGAAGATCTATCCACTCATACTAGTGAATGGGTGGAGCCTGTGAGTACAAACTACCGCGGTTATGATGTTTGGGAGCTTCCGCCTAATGGACAAGGTATTGCCGTACTGCAAATGCTTAACATTTTGGAAGGATTTGACTTTAGCCAAATTCCTTTTGGCAGTCCGCAGCACATTCATTTGATAGTAGAAGCTAAAAAGTTAGTCTATGAAGATCGGGCACGTTATTATGCCGATCCTGCCTTTGTTAAAGTGCCAGTACAGCAACTGATTAGCAAAGAGTACGCTGCTCAGCGCCGCCAATTGATAGATCCTCGCCGCGCTAGTTATCACTTTCAAGCAGGAGAGCCCTTGGCACAAGAGACTGTTTACCTTGCCACAGCTGATAAAGAAGGTAATATGGTCTCTCTCATTCAAAGCAACTACCGCGGCATGGGCAGCGGCATGGTACCTCCTGGTCTGGGATTTATGTTGCAAGACAGGGGTGAGCTTTTCCATCTAGACGAAAACCATGCTAATGTATACGCTCCCGGCAAGCGACCTTTTCATACCATCATTCCTGCTTTCATTACTAAAAATGGAAAACCATGGGTGAGTTTCGGCGTCATGGGAGGGGATTACCAACCCATTGGGCACACCCTTATCGTGATGAATTTAATTGATTATGGCATGAATTTGCAAGAAGCTGGAGATGCTCCGCGCATAGACCATTTGGGTAGTAGTGACCCCACGGGAGAGCCTAGATTGCCCCGTGGAGGACAAATTACCTTAGAAAGTGGATTTTCTTATGAAACCATCCGCGAACTGATGCGCATGGGACACCAAGTAGGTTTTGGCTACGGGGGCTACGGGGGCTATCAGGCAATTATGTACGATGCCGAGAGAAAAGTGTACTACGGCGCATCTGAAAGCCGCAAAGATGGATGTGCTGCAGGTTACTGACTAAAGAATAGGCAAAAATGCATATGAATATGACTGCTTTAGAACTCACACAACAGGCTTACCACCGATTGGTAAAGAATATTTACAAATCTTTTGACAAAATAATTGCTGCTATGCCTACCGAAAAAATGGGCACTAAACCTTCACCAGAGAACATGTCTTTTGCACAAGTGGCTTTGCATGTATATCAAACGGCACTGATGGTTGCCAGAGCTATCAAAACTGGTTGCATGAACAAAGAAGACATGTACCTAATTGCTACCCCAAAAGAGATAACACCTGCTGCTATTTTGGATTATGGAGCTCAAGTAAAGCAGCACTTAGAGCAAGCAATCGACTCCCTTAGTCAAGAAGAGGCTCAGAAAGCGATTCCTACTCCTTTTGGCATGGCAATGACGCCTTTGCGCTTGTTACAAGTGCTTCAAGAAGAGGCAATTCACCATCGGGGTCAGCTAACTGTGTATTTGCGCTTGCAAGGCATTAAACCCCCTAGCATTTACGACTATAGCTAAAAGGTAGCTCGCCTTGCTTACTTAAATAGGCAATCGAGCCAGCTTGACAAGTTTTACAGACTTTCTACAGAATTTCCCTGCCGTTTGAACCGCGTGCAAGATGCTCCCGTTGTTCGTGTCCTCACGAACAACTTGTGAAAAACGCAAACTTCTCTGCCGTTGTTCGTGTCCCCCCGCCGTTGTTCGTGTCCCCACGAACAACTTATGATTAAAACACAAACCAAAACACATTGCTTGTGAAGACACAAGCAATGGCAACTTGAGAAAATACCTCCTTGCCATTGTTCGTGTCCTCACGAACAACTTGTGAAAAACGCAAACTTCCCTGCCGTTGTTCGTGTCCCCACGAACAACTTATGATTAAAACACAAACCAAAACGCATTGCTTGTGAAGACACAAGCAATGGCACACGAACAATGGCAAAAAAATGACCTTACAAAGTTAAAAGTAGTGGAATTATTTACTGAAGCAAGAGAGCCATAGCGCCCTACTAGTTGCTCTACTTGTTGAGCGTCGTTAGTTACTTCAGTGCTTACAAACACAAATGGCATGGAATTGCTTCTAAGTCTGTGCCTTTGAGCTAAAATATGACCTCTTTTTCCCCTGCAGTGATGATAAACTGATTTTGTGCAGAAGAGTCGGAGGGTAAGAATGGTCTAAGGGAAGGAAGTGTGTGTAAGTATTTCGATAGAGGAAAAAGAAAATTGCATGAATTTTCCCGTTGCAGCATCTTTATAGTTGTAATTTTTCACTGTTTGAGTGATGACCAGAATTTCGCGCTGAAAATTGGCAGCAGTGCCAGATTGCTTTGGGCTAAGTTTACCCAACTGATTGAGGGTCAGCTAATTGTAGCTTACTAACCTTCTATGTAAGGCTCAAGAGCAACTGTTGAAAGATTTTTCAAGGCAATTACAAAAACCAAACCATTTCTCTACGAATCCACCATTGCCGCAATCCACCTCTTGCTGAGACACCGTGGCATTAGTCTGTAAGGCCGAACCGAACCACCTTTAGCCATCTTTAGCTGAAGAGAGATGTTAAAATCTGATGGTCAGCTATAGCAGTAATTCCGCTGTGTCGCTTGCAGCCCTTTTGAACAAGTCAGAACAGCAAACTTTGACTTTGAGAACACTCAAGTTTCGGCTCGTGAATAGTTGCGCACTCTTGCAAATTACAAAAGCTAGCCACTTTACCAGTGCAACTGGCTTTACAAGCCTTTACGAAGGAACGAAATATGCAACACGAAAGCAACCCTTTCTGACCTTAGCCTGAAACGCTGTTTCCGTTTTCGGGCTATTGCATTGCAGGTAAATGGAACTGGCTGCCTGCCATCGTCTGACCGCTGCCAATTTGTATTTGTTTTCAGTCTGCTTTTGGCACTTTTGGCACAAGTAGCAAGTCGTACCTATGGTTACTTTGAAGGTGCGCTTTCAATCTGAGCGGCTATGCTTTGGCAAGGTTAGAAGTAGGAGCACTGTTAGATGTTTTTCTGGCAACGCTGCGCAACTTGGAACGAAGTGCTAGAGTAGCCGTCGAGTGTGCCTTCGCCGTGCCAATCTGCTTTATTGACACACCAACTAAAGCAAGGTAAGATACAAAGTAACGAATCGACCCAGCGCACTGCTGTTTAGAAATAGAGGAGCTATTGCAAGATGCCCCTGCTGTAGTTTTTGGGCAAGTCCAAAGGGCGGATGACTTTGCTATAGCTTCGATATTCTGCAAGGCAAATCAGAGAAAGTTCGCAACCGCTGCGATGCGGAGCGCTACCTCAAAATGAGCATTGCTAGGGCAAGACAGAACTAAGGAGAAGGGGATGCGATAGCCATTGTTGCTGGATTAAGTAGCTACGAAGCTCGTGCAACGAGTGAGCCTGGTAGCTGCTACTTTATCATTCGACGGCTGCTTAATCCTAATACTCCACGCCTTTGCGGTTGATGTAAAACTCTTTATGGTTCCTTTTCACGAATGCAATTCCTTTGTAGAAATCCCATACCTCATCATACACACAGGGCACCACCTCCTGACCGACGGTGTTGACATAACCCCATTTGCCTTCTTTTTGCACTGCTGCCAGACCTTCGCTGAAATACCGCGCTATATCATATTTACAAGAAATAACGATTTTTTTATCAGGTGTGCAGTAGCCCCATTTGTCGCCCTTTTGGCGAGGATTACGAACAACAGCAAGGAGGATTTCTCAATTCCATCAAAATTTACGGATGGAAAGGAGAAACAGAATCTCCTTGAGGCTTTTATTTCTCAATTTTTTTAACCTAAATTAATCCTTCCCAACGACTAACTTTACACACTTTTTGGGAAAGTATCGCTGCAAGTGATTATGAAGCGGTTGTTTTCTACTCAAACAAGTGAACCAGTTAGTTAAACCCATTGCTTGTCAGTTAAGCTAAACAACTATGGACGCTACTGTTGAACAAAAAGTAAATACTTGGCTTTCAGGAAATTATGACGAGGAAACCAAAGCTGCTATCCGTCAAATGAGCCCTGAAGAGCTCACCGATGCCTTCTACCGAGACTTGGAATTTGGCACGGGAGGGCTGCGCGGTATCATGGGCATAGGCTCCAACCGCATGAACAAATACACGGTAGGTGCCGCTACCCAAGGGCTGGCTAATTATCTGAAAAAAGTCTTTCCAGGTGAGCAAATCAAAGTGGCTATAGCACATGATAGCCGCAACAACAGTCGGCAGTTTGCGCAAATTGTAGCCGATGTGTTTTCTGCTAACGGATTTAAGGTATATTTCTTTGAGTCGCTGCGACCTACCCCTGAACTTTCTTTTGCCATTCGCCACTTAGGTTGCCACAGCGGTGTAGTCCTTACTGCCTCTCACAATCCGAAAGAGTACAATGGCTACAAAGCTTACTGGACAGATGGAGCACAAGTAGTTCCTCCACATGACAAAAATATTATCGCCGAAGTAAATGCCATTCGTTCAGTTGATGAAATACTCTTCAGCGGCAAGCCAGAAAACATTCAACTCATTGGAGCGGAGATAGACCAGGTCTATTTAGAAAAAATTGTGCAGCTTTCTATATCAAAAGAAGCCATCCAGCGCCAGCGCGATTTGAAAATTGTCTATTCTCCTTTGCATGGTACAGGCATTGCTTTAGTGCCTAAAGTGCTAGAGAAAATGGGCTTTACGCACGTGTACGTAGTGGAAGAACAAGCCACCCCAGATGGCAATTTCCCGACGGTAATTTATCCCAATCCCGAAGAAAAAGAAGCCATGAACCTAGCTCTTGCCAAAGCTAAACAAATCGATGCCGATATTGTCATGGCAACCGACCCCGATGCTGACCGCGTGGGCATTGGCGTAAAAAATCACAAAGGGGAGTGGGTGCTGCTCAATGGCAACCAAACGGGTAGTTTGTTAATTGGCTATCTGATAGAAGCATGGAAAAACGCTGGCAAAATCGATGGCAGGCAAATGGTCATTAAAACTATTGTTACTTCTGAGCTCATTGACCGCATCGCTCAAGCCAATGGCGTGAAGTGCTACAATACTCTAACAGGATTCAAATACATCGCCCAGCTCATTCGTGAAAAAGAAGGCAAAGAAGAGTTCATCGCTGGCGGTGAAGAAAGCTATGGTTATCTAATAGGCGACTTTGTTCGGGATAAGGATGCAGTGGCTTCTTGTGCCATCTTGGCAGAGCTTTGCGCCTATGCCAAAGACAAAGGCATGACCTTGTTTGACATGCTTTTAGACCTTTACCAGCGCTATGGATGTTTCTACGAGGAGCTTTTATCGCTCACCAAGAAAGGCAAGGCCGGGGCAGAAGAGATAAAAGCCATGATGGAGCGTTGGCGCAGCCATCCTCCTACCACTATCGACAGTAGCCCTGTAGTGCGCATATTGGATTACCTCACTCTCAAAGAATACGACCTAACTAATGGCACTACGAAAGATCTGGCAATAGAAAAAAGCGACGTACTGCAGTTTTATACCGCCGACGGCACCAAAATTTCTGCCCGTCCTTCGGGAACGGAGCCCAAAATCAAGTTTTACTTTAGCGTTCAAGCACCATTGAAAGACAAAGCAGCATTTGAAACGGTGGAGCAACAACTCAGAGACAAAATTGCCCGCATTATAGAAGAAATGCAGCTAAAGTAGTGTTGCTTTCCAAAAAATTTTAAGGACGCGTACAGGGATACTACTTTGCCTTGTTCGCGTCCTTTTGTAGAATGAGGCTATTTTGCTTGCGTGTTACATATCGCGCCACTTGATAGTACAGCCGATGGCTTTGGTAGTGGGCTTACTTACGGAGCGCCCTGCTAGCAATTCGTCTAAGGCTCGTTCCACGTACTTTTCGGTAGCTGCCACTGCGTTCTCTGGATTGTTGTCAATCCCGCCCACATAGGCTACTTTCAAGCCTTGTTCAGTTTTTTGCAAAATCCACACATGAGGAGTCCGAGCAGCGCCATAGGTACGCGCTACCTCTTGTGTTTCATCGTGCAAGTAAGCAAAGGGAAATCCTTTTTCTTCTGCCCGCTGAATCATCATCTCAAAGCTGTCTTCGGGTTGCTTTTTTGCGTCATTGGGATTGATAGCCACTACTGGATAACCTTTGGGAGCATATTTCTGGTGCAGGGCAATGATGCGGTCCTCGTAAAGTTTGGAAAAGGGACAGTGATTGCAAGTAAATACTACAATAAAGCCTTTTGCTTGCTTGTAACTTGCCAGAGATACCATTTGACCATCTACGTTTTTCAAAGAAAAATCTGGAGCAATGTCTCCGGGCTGCAGGCCAGTGCGTTGTGATTGTGCAGTTGCAGTTACTCCCACAAGCAGGAATAACAGCAGTAGTGTTGGAGTTTTCATCGGCTATCTCTTTTAATAAGTAATGTCGTTCCAATTTTATACCAAACTACAGCATTTGTCGCACCAGTTGTTCTAGATGTTGGTAAGTAGTTTCGCCGTAAATTGCCTTCCTTTGCTTGCGGTAGTTATTAAAAATCAGGGTAAAAGGAAGATCGCCTTGCCAGTGGGCATCAATGCGGTTAATCCAGCTGTCGTAGTCAGTATTATCCAGCAGCCAGATGGGTTGTTGAATTTTGCGGCGCTCTAAAAATGGCTTGAGCTTGCTTTCCAAACTAGAGCGGAAGTCCATGCTGATGAGCCATAACTGCACGGGTTGATGACGGTAGTCTTGGCTCAGGCGGATAAAATCGGGGAGTTCTTTCACACATGGAGCGCACCACGTTGCCCAAAAATTGACAATGTGCACCGTGTCGCTATTGTTATTGAGTAGTTGCTCTACCTGTTCTACAGTTACTATCCTCACTTGCTGGCTGTAGGCAGCGAAGGAAAGCCCCACGCACCAAACCCATAGACCTGCGAAACGCTTTGCAAACATGGCTAGAAATGTGTTTGAACACTCATCTCAAAGTTAGCAATTTCCTGCATTAAATTTGCTGCGCTTTTGCAATCATGCCTGCTATCACTTACGATTTGGCTGAAGATAACTTGCGCAAGTCAGAGCCTTCTAAGTATAATCCAGAAGAGCTGCCGTCAGGTTGTTTTATCATCAATTTAGGTCCCCAGCACCCCTCTACGCACGGCGTTTTGCGCCTAGAAGTGCTCACCGATGGAGAAACGGTCTTAGATGTAGTGCCGCATATTGGCTATTTACATCGATGTTTTGAAAAGCACGCCGAAAATTTGCCTTATAATCAAATTATTCCCTTTGTGGATCGGCTAGACTACCTGGCAGCGATGAACTGCGAGCATGCCTACGTGCTAGCTGTGGAAAAGTTACTTGAACTGGAAGGCAAGTTGCCTAAGCGCGTAGAGTACATCCGCGTGTTGATGGCGGAGCTCAACCGCCTAGCTTCGCATTTTGTCGCCATCGGCACCTACGCCATTGACATGGGGGCGTTTACTCCCTTTTTGTGGATGATGCGCGACCGAGAACACATCTTGCGCATGCTGGAGTGGGCTACTGGAGCTCGCATGCTCTACAACTACATCTGGATAGGGGGGCTCTACTACGATTTGCCCATAGGATTTGAAGAACGATGCCAAGAATTACTGCAGTACCTTCAACCCAAGCTAAGGGAATGTCAACATTTGTTGATTGAAAACAAAATTTTCATCCAGCGGACAGCAGGCATTGGCGTGTTGCCGTTGGAAACCGCTATTCAGTATGGCGTTACTGGACCTATGCTAAGGGCTTCTGGGTTAAAATACGACCTGCGCAGAGTGGATGGCTACTCGGTTTATCCTGAACTAGAGTTTGAAGTACCCATAGGGCAAGGACTTATGGGCAAACAAGGAGATTGTTGGGACCGAACTTACGTGCGCCTATTGGAGTGCAAAGAAAGCGTGCGCATTGCCCAGCAGTGTTTAGCAAAGCTCACTAAAGAACATCGCCGCACAAGGGATTTTGATCCTCAAGCAGCCGTTCCTAAGCACTTGCGCACCAAACAAGTCAAGCAAGTATATGGACGCGCCGAAACTCCTAAAGGCGAACTAGGTTTTTTCATTCGCAGCCAGCCTAATAGCGATGTGCCTTGGCGAGTCAAGTGCCGCTCTTGTTCCTTTTCCAATCTTTCTGCTATTGCTGCAATGGCACGAGGGGGACTTCTCGCCGATTTAATTGCCGTTTTAGGGTCTATTGATATAGTTTTAGGAGAGATTGACCGTTAGTGAAAATTCTACTGGTTACGCCAAGTTTTCCGCCTGATAGAGGTGCTTGCCCCAGGCACATGCAAGAAGTGGTTAAAGGGTTAGTACAGGCAGGTCATGAAGTGATTGTGCTCACTGCTTTGCCTCACTATCCCAAGGGCAAGATTATGCCAGCTTATCGCGGCAAGTGGTTTGTGCGCGAAATCTTTAAGGGATATCAAGTATGGCGATGTGCTTTGCTACCTTCCGCTTCTACTAAGGTGCTGCCGCGCCTTATCTCCGTGCTTAGCTTGATGATTTCCATGCTCTGGCATTGGAACCGCATTGCCGAATGGGCACCGCAGTGGGTCATGGTGCAATCGCCTCCTCTGCCGCTTGCTTTGCTGGGGTGGTGGCTGGCACGACAACTCCATGCACGTCTATTGCTCAATGTCTCAGACCTTTGGCCAGATGCACTGGCACACATGGGCGTTATAAGCCCTTCTAGTTGGCTTTTTCGGTACGCCAAAAAAGTAGAGCTTTTTCTCTACCAACAAGCCGACTTATTAATGGCTCAATCGGAAGAGTCGGTAGATTATTTGCAGCATTGCGTTTCTTCCTGCAAGCCTGTGCTGCTATACCGAGTTGGGATTCTGCCAGAAGCTTACCCGCCTTGCAAGCAAATGCGGCACTACCGAAGAAGGCTTATTTATTTTGGACTCATTGGCATGGCGCAAGGATTAGAAGCCATTTGCCGCCATGTGCCGTTTGCCAAGTTAGGAGTGGAGTTGCACATTTACGGCGATGGTCCGATGCGTCCTTCTCTGGACAAGTGGCTCAAGCACTCGCCCAATAAGCACTTTTGTTTTTTGCATCCTTCAGTACCCTTTCAGCAAATCCCCATGCTGCTTGCTGACTTTGACGGTGCTTTAATTGCTCAGCAACAGCATCTTTACGGCACTGTTCCTTCCAAACTTTACGAGGCGATGGCAGCAGGCTTACCCGTTGTTTTCTCTGGAGCGGGAGAGGCCGCCGAGATAGTCCGAAAAGCCCATTGTGGTTGGGTGGCTTCGGCGGGTAACTGGCAAGCTCTCACGGAAGCCATTGCCCATTTTGCACAAGCCTCTACAGACTATTTGGAAGGTTTAGGCGCAGCGGGAAGGGCTTATGCCGCTGTTCATTTTCACTTGGACTTGCAAAACAAAGTTCTGTTGGAAGCTCTTCAACCTTCGAGGGTGTCCGTTATCTCCAGTGTCGGGAATTATTCCAACTAATGAGGAGCTCTACCCCTACTGTGGAAAATGGGGCTGTGGGCAAGAGTTGCAGTTTAGGTTTGAAGCGCAGGGCAAGGTCATCGGAAACGTCAAAAGTTTTCATGTGGGCAGTGGCAGCAGCTTCGGCAATTTGCAACAGATACAGCCCAATCCCCAAAATGATGGTGTAATCCCTTTCTCTGCGGAAGCGATCGCGTTGGGAGCGCAAGCCCTCATCCGTTCCCGAGCTAAAACGCGGCTCAGGGGTTGTAAATGGGTTTTTATCCAATCGGTATTGGTATGCATCGCGAAAGCCTACGTAGTTCTGTTGGTTAAACCTAAGAGTGAGCAAGAGAGCTCCCGCCGCTGCATAAATAGCAGGCACTTTTAAGTACCAAAATTTGCCGTTGTAGATTTGTCCCAAACCTGGCAGGACAGCAGAGAGCAAAGCAGCCTTAGTAGGTTCGGAAATAGGCTTGGGTCCTTCAATGAGTTGAGTGAGCGAGTCTAGCCGACGCTTTAGGGCTACCGTGTCATATACCACCTCCTCTTGATTTTGCCTGGCGGGAGGAGTTATTTGTCCCCACACTTGCGTACAAGTCAGCAGAAGCAAGCCTATGGCTATCCACTTGATGGCTTGAAGGTGCCTCATTGCCTTATTACGTTTCCAGCAGTTCTAAAATGCGGTTTAGATCTTCATCGGAAAAGAATGGGATTTTGATTTCGCCCTTGCCCTGTGCATTGCGAACAATTTGCACGCGGGTTCCATAGCGGCTAGAGAGCCGATTTTGCAGTTGAATAATTTCGGGATTAAGCGGTGGCTTTGCAGGCGTTTGTTTCTCTTTTGAAGATCCGAGAAGCAACTCTCTTACTACTTGCTCGGTTTTTCTGACCGACCATTGCTCTTCTACTATTTTTTTGTAAAGGGCAAGCTGCGTTGCTACGTTTTCTACATTGATAAGAGCGCGAGCATGCCCCATGGTCAGTTGTCTATCGCGCAGCCCAGCTTGAATGTCTGGAGGGAGTTTGAGCAAGCGCAAGTAGTTAGTAACCGTAGTGCGGTTTTTGCCTACGCGCTGACCTAGTTCTTCTTGCTTGAGATGGCATTCGGTAATAAGCCGCTGGTAGCATAGAGCAATTTCGATGGGGTTGAGCTCTTCGCGTTGAATGTTTTCGATTAGAGCCATTTCGAGCATTTGCTGGTCGTTGGCAGTGCGCACGTAAGCAGGAATATGGGTAAGTCCTGCCATTTTAGAGGCTTTGAGGCGCCGCTCGCCAGCGATGAGTTGATAGCTGCCTGGCTGGAGTTGCCGCACGGTAATGGGTTGGATGATCCCTTGTACGCGAATGGATTCGGCTAGTTCTTCTAAGGCAGTGCGGTCAAAGTCGGTGCGGGGCTGGAAAGGATTGGCTTGAATTTGCTCTAAGGGAATTTCATAGATTCGCCCTGCTACTACCTCTGTGGCATCGGTGGATAGGGTTCGCTCGGTGTCTTCCAGCAGCGCACTCAATCCTTTGCCCAAGCCAGTGCGCTTTTTTAACTGAGGTTTCTCTACCATGGCTTACTTTGCAATGGCGTTTTTGTTCAAAATTTCTCTTGCTAGGTTGAGGTAACTGATGGCGCCTTTGCTTTCTGCATCGTGGGCGATGGCGGGCATGCCGTAGCTAGGAGCTTCGCTCAGGCGTATGTTGCGCGGTATCATGGTGCGGAACACCAAATGCTTAAAATGGTGATTGACTTCCTCTACCACTTGATTGGCAAGTTTTAGCCGCACATCGTACATGGTCAGCAAGATGCCTTCTATTTGCAAGGAAGGGTTAAGTCGGCTTTGAATGATTTTGATGGTATTGAGCAGTTTGCCCAGCCCTTCTAAGGCAAAGTATTCGCATTGTACAGGGATGATCACCGAATCGGCTGCGGTGAGTGCATTGACAGTGATCAGACCCAGAGAAGGAGAGCAGTCAATAAAAATGAAATCATATTGGTTTTTAATGGGCAGCAGGGCTGCTCGCATGCGCTCTTCCCGCTGGGGAATGTTAATCATCTCAATTTCAGCTCCTACCAGGTCAATATGGGAAGGGATTAAGTCGAGGTATTCAAAGGAGGTAGGTCTAATGACTTCCTGCACAGCCGTTTGGTTGATCATGCAGTCGTAGATGCTTTTTTGCACCTCTCGCGGATTGAAACCCAGCCCTGAGGTAGAGTTAGCTTGGGCATCGGCATCTACTACTAAACATTTGTATTCCAGGGCTGCTAAACTGGCGGCGAGGTTGATAGCCGTCGTGGTTTTTCCTACGCCGCCTTTTTGATTGGCGATTGCAATTAACTTGCCCATGTAAACTAAGGCATATAGCACGATTTTGCAAATATAACACTCCCATCTGCCAAGTACTTACGCACTTTGCAAAAATTTGGCTTGGGATGCAACTAAAACGGACTGCGGGCTGTTTAATGTTACAAGAGTGTTAATTTGGAATGAATTTTTGTTAAACAATGATCTGACTCGGCAGTGCCTACCTTAAAAGCGCTTTTGTTGTTTCAAGTTGCGTTTGGCCTGTATCTATGGGCGGGAGCGCAAATTTCGTCGGATTTCTTCGCCTGTAGCTCTACAGGCGCCGATACTGCTTATTTTCAGCAGAAAATGGATGCCCTTGCCGCAGAAGTGCTCAAAGACTTGCCTTCCCATGAAGAAAAGCGCATCAAAACCATTCACAGGAGGCTTTTTGCAAGATATCTAAGAGACTATCGCCAAGGCAGCCTGCTGACCGATGTGCTCCAACATCGCCAATACGATTGCCTCAGTGGCACTATCGTTTTTGCTTACTTGTTAAAAAAAGCTGGCTTTCAGCCTGTTATTTACGAAACCAACGTGCACATTTTCCTAACCACCTTCCTGAGCGATGGCAGGGAAGTCCTCATTGAAACTACCGACCCCATAGGCGGAGTGGTTACTTCTCAACTGCAAGTAGCTCAGCGCAAGGAAGAGTATCGGCGGCGCTTTTCTTCTTATCAAGAAAGGGAACCCGGCTACTATCGCTCTGAATTTCAAATTATGCGCGTGGTGCCATTTGAGGAACTTGCGGGTTTGCAATGCTTTAACCAAGCAGTTAGGGCATATAACCACGGGCTATTTGCCTCTGCTGCCGAGTACCTTTTCAAATCGCAGCCCTTGATGGCTACTGAACGCGGTATTGAATTGATGATCCTGGCTCTGAAAGGCATCTTAGCTACTCATTCCCTTTCCTTTGAAAAGCAAAATGCATTGCTCAAGGCAATGGCTGCCTATGAAGACAAGCTAAAAAACTTTCCGAGACTGGCTATTGAGGAGTAGGGGCGCTGTGGCTAGCGCTCCTTATTTGCGGCAAGTAAATAGCCACAAACCTGTGAAAGTGATAGCGCCATTAACTATGAGCAACTCAAACCCGAATTTGTATCCGTTGAACCAAACTTGTGAGTAAGCATTTAGCAGGTAAGAGATGGCAGGAGAGGCAAGGCAAATCCACGGGACGGCTTTGTCTTGTACTTTTCGCTTGGTAAAAAGCCCGAAAGTGAAAAGACCTAACAGCGGACCGTAGGTATATCCTGCCACGCGAAAAACGGCGTTAATGACTGCTTCGTTGTTAATCCATTTGAAAATGAGGATGATCAAGTAAAGCAGGAGGGAGAAACCCACGTGTACCCACAGTTTTAGGCGCGCTTTTTCTGCCTCGCTGGTGCGGTTTTTAAAATCGAGAAAATCGATGCAAAAGGCAGTGGTCAGGGAAGCAAGCGCCGAGTCCGCACTGGCATAGGAGGAAGCAGTAATGCCTAGCAGGAAAAAAATAGCTACTGCAGCTCCAAAGTGGTTGAGGGCAAGGGTGGGATAGAGGTAGTCAGTCTTCTCTGGAATGGGAATGCGATGGCTTTCTGCGTAGAGGTACAGCAATGCCCCTAAAGTGAGAAAGAGCAAATTGACCACCACCAAGATGATGCAAAAGGAAAACATATTTTTTTGCGCCTCGTGCAAATTACGGCAGGTCAAATTTTTTTGCATCAGGTCTTGGTCCATGCCCGTCATTGTGATGGCAATGAAAGTACCTGCAAGAAATTGTTTGAAAAAATTTTTGTCATCGTTCCAATCCCAAAAAAACACTTGCCAGCGCGGATGTTCCCATACATTTGCAATCAGCCCTGATAAACCAAAGTCCAGCTCTTTTGCTATCAGCAGCACGCTAATGGCTAAAGCGCTCACCAGGAAAAATGTCTGCAACACATCTGTAAAAATAATGGTCTTAATGCCGCCCTTGAAGGTGTAAACCCAAATCAGGGCGATGGTTATTAGCACGTTGATCTCGAAGGGGATGCCCCAAGGCTGGAAAATGCCTAACTGCAACACGAGCGCTGTCAAGTAAAGCCGAAAAGCTGCTCCAATGGAACGAGACAAGAGAAAGAAAAAAGACCCCGTTTTATGAGCCCAAAATCCGAACCGCTCCTCTAGGTAGGTGTAAATAGAGACCAGATTGAGCCGATAGTACAAGGGCATAAGCACAAGGGCGATAAAGGCGTAGCCAGGCAAGTAGCCCAGCACCATTTGCAGATAAGCAAAGGCTTGCTTGCCTACTGCTCCTGGCACGGAAATAAAAGTTACCCCTGAGAGAGATGCCCCAATCATGCCGAAGGCTACTAAATACCATGGAGCTGATTTATTGGCAGTGAAAAAAACATCGGTGGTGGCTCCTTGCGAGGTGTACCATGCCACTGCTATTAGCAGAGAAAAGTATCCCGCTACAATGCTAGCAATTACCACTGGCGACATATAAAAAATTTTATGGCCCCTAAAGCAAGCCAAAAAAAGCAAAAAAGAAAAGCTACTTTAGGGGAGTGGGTACATCAGTAGTTGCATACATCAATCCTGGTAATACTCCACTCCTTCGCTGTTGATATAAAACCACTTGCCATTTTTTTTCACCCTTGCCAGCCCTTCGCGGAAGTCCCGTGCCCCCTCATACACACATGGGACCACTTCTTGACCCGCCAAGTTGACAAAACCATAGTTGCCGCCTTTTTCCACCCTTGCCCGTCCTTCGCGAAAGTCCTCTACCCAATCATACACACATGGGAGGATTTCTTGACCCGTAGGGTCAATAAAACCCCATCGACCATTTCTTTTTACCCTTGCCCGTCCTTGGCTGAAGTCCTCAGCCTCACTATACCTACACGGGACGATTTCTTGACCCGTAGAGTCCATAAAGCCCCATCGACCATTTCTTTTTACCCTTGCTCGTCCTTCACTGAAGTCTCTTACCTGATCATACACACACGGGACGATTTCTTGACCTGCAGAGTCAATAAAGCCCCATCGACCATTTTTTAACACTCCTGCCCGCCCTTGGTGGAAGTCCCTTGGCCACTCATACACACACGAGACTACCTCTTGACCCACAAGGTTAACAAAGCCATACTTGCCGTTTTTTTCCACCCACGCCAGCTCTTCGTGGAAGTTTCCTGCCCACTCATACACACAGGGGATGACTTCTTGACCTGCAGAGTCAATGAAACCCCATCGACCATTTTTTTTCACCTTTGCCCGTCCTTCGTGGAAGTTTCCTGCCCATTCATATACACAGGGGACCACTTCCTGACCCGCAGAATTCACAAAGCCCCATCGACCACTGTTTTCCAACTCTGTCAGCCCTTCGTGGAAACCATCTGCCCAATCATATATGTACGGGATGACTTTTTGGTCAGTAGAGCCAAAGCCCCATCGGTTATTTTTTTTCACCATTGCCAGCCCTTCATGGAGGTCATATACCTCATCATACACACAGGGGACCACTTCTTGACCAGTAGGGTTGACAAAGCCATAGTTGCCATTTCTTTTCACCTTTGCCAGCCCTTTGCAAAAGTCTTCTGCGCTATCATACACACATGGTACGACTTCTTCCCCAGCAAGATTGATAAAGCCATATTTGCCGTTTTTTTCTACCCTTGCTCGCCCTTCGCGAAAGAACCATGCATCCTCATACACACACGGGACGACTTCTTGACCCGTAGAGTCCATAAAGCCCCATCGACCATTTTTTCTCACCAATGCCCGCTCTTGGTGGAAGGACCATGCCTCATCATACGTACAAGGAATGACTATTTGCTTGTCTAAAGTACAAAAGCCCCATTTGTTGCCCTTGCGATAGGGAACTAAGCGCACCGCCTCCGACGGCTGGGCAGGTGTTTGAAGGACTGACTTGCTTTGCATCTCGTGCTTTTTACCCACTTCCTCTAATAAAGCCCCCAGCTGAGAAATATGCAAACGCTCCACAAGAAGACTTTGGTACAACAGTATCAAAAAGCGGTTTATTACAGGATGATTCAAATCAGATAGCTTGTTGAGCATGGCGGAGTTGCAGGGGTCCCGGAAATCGTTCAAAGCAAGCAGTAAGTTGTCCGTGTGCTTTTCTTGGTACAATTCAGGAGCAACTGCCAAAGCCTCCAGCGAAAGGCTGATGACCAAAATGGAAAAATCGTCCAGATGGCGGTCAAAATGATGGGCACTGCGGGCGGGATGTTGGTAGCCACTTCCTCCCAATTCTAAGGCTGGCTTGCCTTGCAAGGCGGGCACAAACATGCCGTCGTAATCCACCAGCAGCAAACTGCCGTCAGGGTGCACCATCAAGTTATCGTGCTTCAAGTCTCCATGAGCAAACTCCTGCCCCAGCAGCCAAATGGCTAACTGGTTGAAACTCTTTGCCAGCTGCTGCAAGGTGTTTACGTCTGGTTGCTTGCAGGCTTGTGCCACCCATTCTCCCAGTGTTCGACCTTCTACCCAAGGCATGAGCACTACGTCGTATCATCCGTTGCCTGCTGCAGTGCTGGCTACGTAGAGGCTTTCGCTCAAGTACTGAGGAGCTAATAAGTAAGGACTTTTCTGCTGGCTTAGAAAATGGCAAATGTGCTGGTAGTACTCTCGTCGTTTGTCGAGGGGTCGGATGAAGCACTTGAGGGCGTAAGAGGTGTGATGTTCTCGGACTTTGTACACGCAGGCAAAGCCCGCGCTTATATGGATTTTACAAACAGCAAATAGAACTGCTCGAAGCCGAAATAGCTGCCCTGCAAGCATCCATTGAGCAGGCACAAGAACTCATAAGACGCTTTGAACAAGCCTATTGGGCAAAGTTGGGTCATTTGCTGCGCGAAATTGCTTGGTACCAAGCTCAACTAGCTGAACGCGAAGCCCAGCGCACTCAAAAAAAATATGCCCAAGAAAAAGCCAAACAAGCCCGAGAGCGCTTTGAACAATACAGCTAACAAGCCGAACAGGCTCACATCCATCGCCCTGCTTTGAGCCAAGAAGAAACCCAAACCCTGCGCGAACTATTCAAAAAAGTGGTCAGAAAAATCCACCCTGACCGATACGTCAACGACCCTGAAAAATTGGCATCTGCTAACCGATTAATGGCACAAGCCCTTGAAGCCTACAAAGCACAAGACATTCAACGCCTGCAAGAACTTTTAGACCAACTAGCAAGTGGATTGGCATTTGGTCTTGACTCATTACCTGATAACATAGAACAATTGCAGCAGTTAATTGAGACTCTCACTCGCCGCCGTGATGAACTAATCCTAAAACTGAGACAACTGCAGCAAGAAGAAACCTACTTTGCCGCCCAAAATCCCGACTGGGAAGCGTTTTTTGCCGCCGAAGCAGTAAAATTAGAACAACAGCTATCCCAGTTGAAAGCCCAAGCAAGAAGAGATAATAATACCCCCTAGCAAAAGGGGCAGCAGTAGGGTTACAAAGCAAATGCAGTTGACACGGTCGGGTTTTGGAAAAGCTCTACAAAAATCTGCTGGACTGCAAATGCTAAAAATCACCGATGAGGGCAGCAATAAGTCCTGTCCAACCACACTGATGCGAAGCCCCTAGCCCCTTGCCCGTATCACCGTGAAAGTATTCATAAAACAAGATGTAATCTCTGAAATGGGGGTCTTGTTGCATTTTTTTGCAATTCCCGAAAACTATCCGCTCTCCTTTTTCATTTTTGGTGAAAATGCTAATGAGCCTTCGCTTGAGGTCGTCGGCAATTTCTTTTAAGGTGAGCATATTGCCGCTGCCGGTGGGATGTTCAAACTTGTGAGAGTCGCCGTAGTATTCATAAAACTTGAGCAAGGCTTCGATGATGAGGTAATTAAGGGGAAACCACACTGGTCCGCGCCAGTTGGAATTGCCGCCGAACATGGAGGAATCTGATTCGCCAGGAAGGTATTCTACCACATAAGCGCGGTCTTTGAAGTAGTACACGTAGGGATGCTTTTCGTGGTACTTAGAAAGGGAGCGGATGCCATAGTTGGAAAGGAATTCTTCTGGGTCTAGCATGCGTCGCAAAATGCACTTGAGTCGGTGAAGTCGTAGCAGGGAAAGCATGCGATTTTCGCCTCGGCCTAGCTGATACCAACGAGAAATGAGGTTAGCCGTAGCGGGCTTGTTGCGAAGGGTCCACTCTAAACGGCGCCGAAAGTCGGGCAGTTTTTCTAGCAGTTCTGGGGTTAGTACCTCCACGGCTAAAATGGGCATGATGCCTACAATAGAGCGAACCTTGAGCCGATGACTGCGGTGATTGGCAGGATGTACCACGTCGTAATAAAATTCATCTTCTTCATCCCATAGGTCGATATGTTCGGCTCCCATGTTGAACATAGCCGCAGCAATGGCAAGAAAATGTTCGAAAAACTTGGAAGCCATTTCCTGGTAATAAGGCTTGAATTGGGCTAGCTCAATGGCAATGCGCAACATGTTAAGGCTATACATTGCCATCCAGCTAGTGGCATCGGCTTGTTCCAAATAACTTCCCGTAGGCAAGTCGGGATTGCTGCGGTCAAATACGCCAATGTTATCCAGTCCTAAGAAGCCTCCTTCAAAGAGGTTGTTTCCTTCGCGATCCTTTTGATTGACCCACCAAGTGAAGTTCATAAGCAGTTTTTGGAACACAATGGATAAAAATTCTATGTCGCCCTTGCCATCATTGGCTTGTTTTTCAATGTTGTATACCTTCCAAGCGCCCCATGCATGCACAGGTGGATTCACATCACTAAAATGCCACTCATACGCTGGTATTTGTCCGTTGGGATGCATGTAGTATTCGCGCAGCATGAGCACTAGCTGCCGCTTGGCAAAAGTGGGATCTATTTTAGCAATAGGCACGCAGTGAAAAGCCAAATCCCAAGCTGCATACCAGGGATACTCCCATTTGTCAGGCATGGAAATCAAGTTGGAGTTGTAAAGGTGTTTCCACTTGTGATTGCGACCTGTTTTGCGTTCTTCGGGCAAATTATTGCCGTGGATGGGGTCGCCGTTGAGCCATTGCTCTACGTTGTAGTAGTAGTATTGCTTGTTCCACATCATGCCTGCAAAGGCTTGCCGTTGAATGTTGCAAAGGTCGGCATTGTAGTGAGGCATTTGCTGATGAACCTCTTGGTAGAAAAGGTCTGCTTCTTGCTTGCGAAGTTGAAAAATGGTTTCAAAGTCATCAAAAGGATTGCTATGGTCAATTCCATTGGTCAAACGCAGGCGGACAATATGAGACTTCCCTCCGGAAATGACCACAGGATAGTGCAAAGCTACCTTAGTGCCCTTGTGGTCGGGTTTTTTATAGCGCTTATCACCAGTGATGATATAGTCATTAATGGCATCTTTGGGATAGGGATGATCGGGTTTGACAGCCTCAACCAAGTGGCGCAACCGACGGTAGTTTGTTTCGTTTTCGCAAAATATAAGTTCTGGGTTAGCCTCGTAGTAAAGTCTTAGTTCGCCAACGTTTTTGTGATGGATATGAATGATTTTCCTTCCTTCGGTGTCTGCAAAAAGCAAAGGTTTGTATTTCCATTCCCATGTTTCATAACCCCAAGACCACGTATTGCGAAACCATACTGTAGGCAAAAAGTGCAAAACGGCGTCTTTACTACTTCGGTTGATGGCAGTTACCTTTACTAAAATATCTTCTGGTTCTGCTTTGGCGTACTCGATAAATATGTCAAAATAATCGTCATTGTCAAAAATGCCAGTATCCATAATTTCGTACTCGGGCTCTTTACGGCTGCGACGCTTGTTTTCTTCCACTAATTTTTCATAAGGAAATCGGCTTTGTGGATACTTGTAAAGCATTTTCATGTAAGAGTGCGTAGGAGTAGAGTCTAGGTAGTAGTAAATTTCCTTTACGTCTTCGCCGTGGTTGCCTTCGTTGTTGCCCAATCCGAAAAGTCTTTCTTTGATGATGGTATCTTTGCCATTCCAGAAAGCATGGGCAAGGCAAACAGTTTGTTTAGTGTCGGAGAGCCCGCCGATGCCGTCTTCGCCCCATCGATAGGCTTTGCTGCGAGCCATGTCATGGGTAATATAACCCCATGCATAGCCGTAGGGGCTATAGTCTTCGCGGACTGTTCCCCACTGTCTTTCAGAAAGATAGGGACCCCAGCGTTTCCAGCCAGTATTGTTATAAGTTGCCTTCAGGCGAAGAGCTTCGGGATTGTTTGCCATAAGGTTGAAACACGTTCACACAAATATAGTTGAAAGCATTACAAGGGACAGGAATTATGCATTTTTGCAACAAAAACGCCTTTGCATGAATAGCATAAAAAACAACTTGCTGTTTTTTCTGGTTGTTGGGTTGCCCCTATATCAGGGTAAGGTATGCGCGCAAAAGTACGCCGATACCGCTTGGGTAGAACTGATTAGTTTGGACTCTACCTTTATCTTAGATGTCAAGTATGCCACAAAGGAAAACTTTACTGGCCAAGTCCTCTATGATTGCGGCAGGGTGTTTTTGCGCAAAAAAGTGGCTGAAGATCTGGTAAAAGCTCATGCTTGGGTGAAGCAACAAGGGTACCGCATGAAAATTTTCGATGGTTACCGTCCTCTTTCCGTGCAATGGCGCCTATGGCATCAAGCTCCAAACAAGCGCTACGTAGCCGATCCGCGCAAAGGTTCGATGCACAACCGCGGCTGTGCGGTAGATTTAACCTTAGTAGATAGCCTAGGCAATGAGCTCGACATGGGAACTCCTTACGACTATTTTGGTCAAGAAGCACACTGGAGTTATCCTCATTCTAAAGAAGTGCAAAAAAACCGCCAGCTGTTGCAACAAGCCATGAAAAAGAATAACTTCCGAACAATTAAAACAGAATGGTGGCATTTTTCACACCGCAACCTATATCCCATCAGCAACTTTCCAATTCCTTGTAAGTAGTTTACTTGTAAATCCTAATGACCATGTCAGCAAAAAAAATTGCTTTGTCTTTAGCTTTATTGGCTGTTGCTTGTGGCAATGCTCACCACATTAGTCAAGATACAGCCAACACTTCCCAAGAACCGCATCCGTTGGACAAGAAGTATCCTTTGCACACCATCAAACTGCCTCCTGGATTTACCATCAGCATCTTTGCTGAGGTGAACAATGCTCGGTCAATGTGTTTATCGCCCTCTGGGATTTTGTACGTAGGAAATCGGCAAGGAGATAAAGTATATGCCGTTATTGACCGCGACAAAGATTTTCGAGCAGACGAAGTCAAGGTCATTGCTTCGGGGTTGGATATGCCCAATGGGGTAGCATTTCGCAACGGTAGCCTTTATGTAGCGGAAGTAAGCCGCATCCTTCGCTTTGACAATATTGAAGCTAACTTGGACAACCCTCCCAAACCCGTTGTAGTGTACGATAAATTTCCCAAAGACAAGCACCACGGCTGGAAATTCATCGCTTTCGGACCGGATGGCAAACTCTATGTGCCCGTAGGGGCACCGTGCAATATTTGCGAGCGGCTAGACAATCCCGTCTATTCTACCATTACTCGGCTCAACCCAGATGGAACGGGCTTTGAAATTTATGCTCACGGAGTTCGCAACAGCGTAGGATTTACTTGGCATCCAGTTACAGGGGATTTGTGGTTTACTAGCAATGGACGCGACATGATGGGAGACGATATCCCAGGGGATGTATTGCATCACGCGCCACGTCCAGGAATGCATTTTGGCTATCCTTATTGCCATCAAGGCAACATCCCCGACCCAGAATTTGGCAAAAAGCGCCCTTGTTCCGATTTTACGCCTCCTACTCAGGTGCTGGGTCCTCACGTGGCTGCTTTGGGCTGCCGTTTCTACACAGGCGATATGTTTCCCGCCTCTTACAAAAATCAATTGTTTATTGCCGAACACGGTTCATGGAATCGCTCTAAAAAAATTGGCTATCGCATAACGCTAGTGCGCATTACCCCTGATAACCGTTCTGCAGGCTACGAAGTATTTGCTGAAGGATGGCTCAACCAAGCCACTGATGAAGCCTGGGGGCGCCCTGTAGACGTGCAATTCTTGCCCGATGGCTCCATGCTTGTTTCGGATGACAAAGCCAATGTAATTTACCGAATCGCCTACAAAGGTTGAACTTGTTTGATTTCCAACGCCGGCAAGGTGTAACTTTGCACCCATCATCCAGGCCGGCGATGGAAGAAGAGTCCAAAAACGGATTTGCTGCCTTTAAGCTAAATAAGCCACTGCTAGCGGCTATTGAGCAGCTGGGGTGGCATCAACCCACGCCGGTGCAAGAAAAAGTAATCCCCCTGGCATTAGAAGGGCACGACGTGCTCGGCATCGCCCAAACAGGAACGGGGAAAACGGCTGCTTATTTGTTGCCCTTGCTTGCGCGGCTTAAATATGCCCAGAGCCCTTTTCCCAGAGCTTTGATCGTGGCTCCTACGCGCGAGCTGGTCATGCAAATTGCCGATCATTTTAAGCAACTGGCTGCTTACACTGACTTGCGCTGTGTGGCTCTTTACGGTGGCGTAGGCATGAAAGCTCAACTAGAAGCTATTAAAGCGGGTACAGATGCGGTAGTGGCTACTCCAGGACGATTGATGGATATTTACCGAACAGGGGAGATGGTGGTGAAGGAAATTAAAATCTTTGTGTTAGATGAAGCCGATAAGCTTATGGATATGGGCTTTATGCCGCAAATTCGCCGCATGTTAGAAATTTTACCTCGTAAGCGCCAAAATCTTTTGTTTTCTGCCACCATGCCCGAAAAGGTAGTACGGCTTTCAGAGGAGTTTTTAGAAGCCCCCGTGCAAGTAGAAATTACTCCCTCAGCCACCACTGCCGAGACAATTGCCCAACAGCTCTACTACGTTCCCAACTTGAAAACCAAAGTCAATCTGTTGGCATACTTGTTTGAGCATGAAAAATTAGAACGCGTCATTATTTTTTGCCGAACTAGACAAAATGCAGAAAATATTGGCAAATTTATTGCCCGAAAAATTACTCCTCACCTGCGCATTATTCATGCCAATAAAGGGCAAAATGCGCGGATCAATGCCATGAAACAGTTTAGGGAAGGCAGTTTGCGCGTACTGGTGGCTACTGACGTAGCTGCTCGTGGTATTGACATCAGTCAGGTAAGTCATGTAATTAATTTTGACGTGCCTTTGGTGTACGAAGATTATGTGCACCGCATTGGGCGAACAGGCAGAGCAGGGCAAGAAGGCATTGCTATTACTTTCTGCAATCCAGCGGAGAAATATCACATCGAAAAAATTCAACAACTCATCAGGCAAGCTATTCCTGTTGTGCCGCTACCGGAAAACATCGATATTCCTCCAACGCCCTTTGAAGAGCAACAAGCCATAGCGCGGGAAATAGACCGCCAAAAACGCCGTGAAAACCCTGATTATCAAGGTGCTTTTCACGAGAAAAAATCATCTAAGGCACAAAAACCTCATAAATCTAACGCGCGTAAGATAGCCCACCGCAAAGCTGCAAAAAAACGCAAGTGAAGGTTTCTTGTTTCGTTAAAATATGTTAAAACTTGCAAAAACGCACTCAAATTAAGGCAAAAACTATACTTTTGTAACAAGGCAGTAAATATTTAAAGCTGTGCTTTAGATATTTCTTTTCATAGCTGGTTGAAAGAGACAGGAGGGTAGGCGTGAGCCGCCCTCTTGTTATTTTGATGGAAACATACTAAAAAGCCCTCCCATTACCCAAGTCATCGCATTCACTTTGCGATTTGGTATTGTTGGGGATTGTTGAAAAAGCTACAGTCGATCAAGTTCGCGTTTTTTTTCCAGTAGACTTTTTTCTGGAGTTCTGTAAAAAAAACTGCAACAGCTGCTAAAAATTGCTGTAATGGTAAGTTTTTTTACCTCTTCTGGTCAAAATTAAACCACGTGCTTTTGGAAACTAAGTTGTGCTTTAAGAATTTGCATAAATCAAGGAAAAATTGCGGCAAAGAGTTAAAATTCTATGTAAGGGAGTAGTTTTTCTAAAGTTGCAGGCTGCAAAATGCGAATTTTTTGCAAGTCAGCTGCGTTTTTATAGTCCCCGTGTTGCTGGCGATAATTCACTATTACCTGAGCTAATTTAGGGCTAATGTAAGGATGTCGTTTTAGCGTTTCTACCTCAGCGCGGTTGATAGGAATGCGGCGGTGAGAATTGGGAGTAATTTCTGCCCATGTGGTAAGGGATTGAAGGGCTTGATCAGTAATGCCGTATACTTCCTTGAGCTGCTCCAGGCTGTAAAATCCACCTAATGCCTCCCGAAAGCGAATGATGCGCATGGCTAGCACTGCTCCAACCCCTTGCAAAGCAACTAACTGAGCACTATCAGCAAGATTGAGGTCAAATTTTTGCAGTTTGGGCTTTGTAGGAGTATTTTCTTCAGTCTTTGGCTTCGAAGGGTTTTTGGCCATTGAACTCGGCTCAATATTTTCAGGAAGCAGTATGAAAGGCGCAAAGCGGTTGTAAAGTTTTTCAGAAAAGCCATATACTTTCAGCAAGTCGCTTTTAATGCGAAAAGGCGCCACCTTAGTGCGGTATTTTACTATCCGTTCTGCCAAATAAGGCTTCAGCCCTAAAGCTTCCCATTCTTTGGCAGTGAGCTGATTGGGATCAAAAGGCTTTAATGCAAAGGGCTCTCCCTTAGGCAAGTAGTCTTGTATAGTCAGGGCTGTTTCTTGGCTTGAAGCCTGATTAGTTTTTTGCAGTTGAGCTACTAAGCTATCCAGCGCTGCTTCATCGCGCCTTTTGTCGTAGGTTGCTACCTCTTGAAAAGATTTTATTACATACGGCAGAGAGAGAACAATGGTCATCAATAGCATAGCAAGGACAAACCCTTTCATTTCTTGCCGAGAGAGCCCTAACCATTCTTTCATGGTCTAAATAGCCATTCGAATGCTTCCTCGTAATTGGAAAAAAATCCAGCCTCAATAGGTATCTCCTCCATGCTAACTTGATCAGCTACTTGATGGCTAGAAATGCTTGCTATAGGGTCGCTTGGTTGCACAAAGGCAGCCTTTTTCATATTTACCGTTAAGCAAGCCTTGAGCAACTTTTCTGCAATCCACCAATGAAGTTCTATCGGAAAAACAGAGCTGCGAGCGCTACTATCGGCTAAAAAATATACTGGCTTGTACTCTAAAATAGCTTTTTCCAACGCTTCAATGGTTTCCATGATGCAACTTGGATCGGCTGTTTGGAGGGAGTCAGTTACAATAAGCAGCTGTTTTTCCGCATCATAGGCGATTTGGTAGCCTGGCTGGTTAAACACCATTTGCAAATGCAACTGCTCGTAGCTTAAGGTTGATATGGACATATTTCAAGGGAGTTTTTCTATTACTACATCGGCAGGTATAGTTTCTAAGGCTGCCTCCAGTAAGGAACGAAGATTTTCTGAAGGCATTACATGAGGCAAACGCAAATAAGGCGAACAAATTCCAAGCTGGCTGAGCACGTATTTAATGCCTGCAGGACTGCCTTCCTTGTAAAGCAAGGGATTAATTCCAGCGAATTGATACAGGAGAGCAGCAGCCTGCGCAAAGTTACCCTGTAGGGCTTGGCGCGTCATATGGGAAAAGGAAACAGGGAAAGCATTGGCAAGCACTGAAATAACGCCTTTGCCCCCTATGGAAATCAGCGGAACGGTAAGCATATCATCGCCAGAGATGAGCAAAAAATTAGCTGGAGCATTTTTGGCAATTTGTACATATTGTTCAAAGTCCCCTGCGGCATCCTTTATCCCAATAATATTGGGATGGGCAGCCAGCCGAATAACCGTAGAAGCCGATACGTTGGCACCCGTTCTGCTGGGAACATTGTAAAGCAATACAGGTACGGGACTGGTCTCGGCAATGGCTAAGTAATGTTGATAAATGCCTTCTTGAGAGGGTTTGTTGTAATACGGCGATACGGAGAGAATGGCTGCCACCCCTTCAAAGTCAGTTTCTTTGATTTGTGCGATGACTTCTCTGGTGTTATTACCTCCTATTCCCCAGACAATAGGCAGATGTTTAGGATTGTGAGATTTGACAAAGGCTAGTAGGTGTTTTCGTTCTTCTTTGGAAAGAACAGGAGCTTCTCCCGTAGTGCCATTGACCACCCAGTAATCTACTCCTTTAGCAGTGAACTCTAGCAATTTGTGCAAGGCTTCCCAGTCAATTTGACCAGCAGCATCAAAAGGGGTAACTAATGCTACTCCCGTTCCGATGAGTTGTTCAAGGGTTGTTTTCATATGCAGAGATTAGTTCTGGCAAATCATTTTGGTGTATTCTATCACCTGATGTATCACTTGTTCATAGCTGGCTTGCTGATCAGGAATGAACATGAGTTCATAAAAAGGCTCCTTGCCTTTCTGATACAGCCCAACGCGGCAGTGGGCGTTGCTTTGGGCAAGGATCAAGTCGGTAACTTGGCAAGGTTGCTCGTTAAAGCAAAATAAAAAGTCAAATTTCTTTTCTATGAACTGGTGCACTTTTTCTGAACGAATGTTGCCTAACCAGTCCATTTGGCGGCTGGTAAATGCCTCAAAGGGAAAATGAAAATGGGGAATATTATCTTCAAAATAAGCAAGTAGGGAAACGTCTTTGCCTTCTTTCTGCAGCCCTTGAACGATGCTTGCCAAAGGTTCTTTTATAGTGTGATTGTTTCCATTGAACAACACGCCTATATGACGCGATGCTGTGAAACTAGGCATTGATCGCTTGCGAGAAACTTTGAGCAATTTGTTAAGCCTTCTTTGCATAAATAAACGCTTTACGAAATTCATTAGCTCAGCACATAGCAGTGAACCACCTTTAGGTACATTATGGGCAAGGGGTAAATTGCCATTTGCGCGCATGATACTAAAATCCAATTTTAGCAGGTCTCTGCATGGTAAAATCAAGCTCTTCTTGGTTGTAGAGGTCGCTTAGTGTCATGGGTTTGGTAATGATGCGCTTGTAACCCAGTTCATCGGAAATGCGCTGGGCTTTTTCTATCGACAGTTCTTTGAATTCGTATTTGGCAATGAGTCTGCCTTTTCTTAGCAAAGCCTCGTCAATTCGGTGAATGGGCATGTTGAACGTACAAATGATTTGAATATTTAAACAATCCGATAGCAGTCCATCAGAAAGGTTGAGCAAGGTAGAAACTGCCGAGTTTTGGCTTTGCACGCGCTCTGTGATAATATTCTCAGCATCCTCGATGATTAAAATAGAATTGGGGTTATTGATGAGAATATTAATGAAATCGGGATTGGCCAGGTTAGCAGCTACGTTGGGCGGTACAAAGAGCATATTTTTTTTCAAAAGCCCGATTAGGTAGCGCAAGTAAGTAGTTTTGCCTGTTCCAGGAATGCCATGCAGCAGAACGATGCCTTTGTCGTTGCGCCGATTAAGCCTGCGCAAAATAAGTTGGTGAATGGGCAAAAAGTCGTCGTTGTAATTTTTGGTCAGATCTAACTTGGTGCGTTTGATATCTACACTATGCAGTTCTAAGCCTGAGTGAGAAACAGTAATGAGGTTGATTTCATGAGAGTGGCGATATCGCTCCTTAATTTTAAACGGTAAGAGTTTTTTAGATATCTCTTCATAACAACTTGCCTCAGGCTGGTGGTGCATGATTCTGCAATTAGAACCTTCGTTGAAGGAAACTACCGTATCATCATTGAGCACGAAAAAAATTTCGCTGTACTCAAAACGCTTTCTGCGCCAGCGGTACTCTTTTTTGAAGTAAGAATTGACAATTTGGCTGGCAAAGTGTTCTTTGAAAAATTCAATTGCTTTGGAAATATCCAGTCCGTTGATCAGGTAGAGGTTGGGAAATTTGCCGAAGAGATTATAATATAAGCGATAGTCATGCAGATAAATTTCGTTTATTACTGCCATGCCTTCGCTTTGAAGTGTTCTGTGCAGCAGTTGGTCTCGCTCTTCGGGATTTTCGTAAGGCAATCTTGTGTATAAAGAGCGCAGAAAAGTCTCCTCGTTATTAGTGGGCTGATGCATAAAAATGCGAAATCCTTGCAAATTTACACAAGGTTAGGGTTGCTTTACAAGAATTTAAGTCTTGCAGACGCATTTCATCAAAATACTTGGCGCTAGCGCTGTGAAAAGCCAAGCAGAACAGAGAAAAATATTTCAGCCCCGTGCAGGGGAAGGCACTTCAACTCTCTCAAACTGGGTAGGTTTGCAAAAACTGAATTGTTTGACAGATTCTAACCCGATTCATGCAAACTTTAGCTCACTTTGCGTTTCCCTTTTGCCATCGGCATTTTAACTTGCAACCAGATTGTTCAACTATTAAATCAACCGCACTGCTATGAAAGTAACCGTTGTAGGTGCAGGAAACGTAGGAGCTACCTGCGCCGATGTACTGGCTTACAAAGAAATTGCCAACGAAATTGTGCTTCTTGACATCAAAGAAGGACTGGCTCAGGGCAAAGCTTTAGACATCTGGCAAAAAGCACCAATAGATTTGTACGACAGCCGCACTATTGGCGTAACTAACGACTATACCCGAACAGAAGGCTCTGACGTGGTAGTAATTACCTCTGGCTTGCCACGCAAACCTGGCATGAGCCGCGATGACCTCATTTCTGTTAATGCAGATATAGTTACTTCAGTTACCGAAAATGTTGTTAAGTACTCGCCAGAAGCCATCATTATTGTTGTTTCCAATCCGCTGGATGTGATGACATACGCCGCGCACATTACTTCGCAGTTGCCGCGCACACGCGTAATGGGCATGGCTGGCATTTTAGACACTGCACGCTATCGGGCTTTTTTAGCCGAAGCACTAAACATTTCGCCCAAAGATATCCAAGCCATGATCTTGGGCGGCCATGGCGATACAATGGTCCCTTTGCCAAGATATACTACTGTCAGCGGCATTCCGATTACTGAACTGATTGATAGCCAGCGGCTCAATGCCATTGTAGAGCGCACCAAGGTAGGAGGGGGTGAGTTAGTTAAACTCATGGGTACTTCTGCATGGTACGCACCTGGCTCTGCTGCTGCACAAATGGTAGAAGCCATCTTGCGAGATCAAAGGCGCATTCTTCCCGTTTGCGTCAAGCTAGAAGGAGAGTATGGCATTCACGATTGCTATTTAGGTGTTCCGTGTCTGCTAGGACGCAACGGAATCGAACAAATTATTGAGCTGCAACTCAACGAAGAAGAAAAACAACTTCTTGAAATTTCTCGTGGACATGTTAAGGAGGTCATGAATGCCTTTGACAAGCTCCGCGCTGAAAAACAACAACCTGCAGCAAGCTAAGCCGTAGCAATAGGGCAGTAATCTTGAGCCAGAGAAGATTACTGCCTCTACTGGTTGCTTACAAAGCTCTTATTTTGCCTCCATCTACTGGAATGCTCACGCCAGTAATATAGGCAGCTGCTGGCGTGCACAGAAATACTGCCGCATGGGCTATTTCCTCAGGCTCTGCAAAACGACCTGCAGGTACTTCGGCAAGTAAAGCATGGGTAATTTCCTCTTCGGTTTTGCCTTGCTTTTCTGCGCGCGCTTTAATCAGGCTTGCTAAACGAGCTGTTTTGGTATAGCCAGGTAGAATGTTGTTTACTGTAATGCCCAAAGGGGCTAATTCGAAGGAAAGAGTTTTAGCCCAACTTGCTACCGCTCCGCGAATAGTATTGGAAACCCCAAGCCCTGGAATAGGTTCGCGGACACTTGTGGAAATGACGTTTACAATTCTGCCGTAGTGGTGCTGCTTCATGAAAGGAATAAGTGCTTGGGCAAGTATTTGGTTGCAAATTAAATGCTTGCTAAAGGCGTCTAAGTATTCTTTAGGGGCAGCGTCAATTGCTTGTCCACCAGGAGGACCTCCTGTGTTGTTGATCAGGATGTGAGCCCCTCCGTGTAGAGCTACCCACTGGTGAATAACCGTTTGTACTTGTTCAGGGTGAGCAAAATCGGCGCAGAGAAAGTCATGGGGTTGGTGATGAGGGCAGGGAAGTTCCGCAAGAGTAGCTCTTAATGCTTCTTCATTGCGGGCAAACAAAGTGACAGTAGCTCCCAGATGGGCTAACCCTATGGCGATGGCTTTGCCGATGCCTTGAGTGCTTCCGCATACTACTGCTCTTTTGTGATGTAGGTTTAGGTTCATAGGCATGCAAATTTAACTGAGGCAAGTTACCAAGAAAACCAATCAAAAATTGGCGTATGTTTGCAAGCAAAAACGGCTCATGAAAACCAGCAGAGGGGTAGCATTCTGCTTGTGTAGTTTTGTTTACGCAAACTTTCTCCTTGCTCAAATTCAACTTTCTGAGGTGGTGCACAATGTGGGAAAAATCACCAAGCAACAAACTCCAATTACTCACGAGTTTATTATTAAAAATCAAGGTTCCTCGCCGCTGGTTATTCAAAAAGTCATCCCCGATTGTGCTTGTAGTACGGTTTCCTATACGCAAACTCCCATTGCACCGGGCAATGTAGGCAGCGTTAAAGTGATGTTCTCTCCTTATCGGTTAGGTCCTTTCCAGAAGATTTTTACCGTTTACATTGCCGATCCACAGCCTCGAATGTTTACCTTGAAATTAGAAGGCTATATAGCTCCTTCCTTAGTAGATACCCCTGAAACTTCCTTTCCCTATGTTAGTGGTACACTTCGCTTTCGGCGCAAAAACCTCAACTTTGGCACTATTACCAATGAAGCAGTAGTGAGCAAGCGCTTTGAAATATACAACGCGGGCAAGGACACTGTTTTTTTTACCAACCGCATAGAGACCCCTACTCATATTCGCGTTTATTTCGACTCTTCGCTAGTAATTCCGCCGGGCAAGATAGGCTCTATTGTAGTTACTTATGACCCCAAGCTCAAAGGCGCAACGGGATTTTTTCAGGAAAATGTGGTGCTTTTTACCAAAAATCCCACTCAGCCACGCGTAGAAGTCAATATGATAGCTAACATACAACCTACAGCAGGAGTATGGTTGTTTGAAGAAGAGAAATCCTTGCCTTCTGTGCGTTCTGTGGATATGCAACTAGGTCCGCGTTTGCAAGTCAGCGAAGAAGTACAAGTGCTAGGCGACTTATACCTAAATGTGCCACTTACTACCGAGTTTGTGATTTACAACGAAGGAGGCAAATTGCTAGAAATATCGGACATCCAACCAGAAGAGGGCTGCGAAATTCTTTCTGAAAGGCAAATAGTACTTGCTCCTCAAGAGTTTGCCATTGTTCAGGTGCGATTTATTCACAACGGTACTTTAGGGAAGCAAACGAGGTATTTTACCATTATTAGCAACGATGAACTAAATCCACGCCGAAGGCTGGAAATGCAAGTGAATGTAGTTACCGCTACTCGATAGACAAAAAATTCCTGCCTTTGGAAAGGCAGGAGGTAGTGCATTCAAACTACTCTGGGAGTATTCTCACCTCAATAGCTGAAGCGGCTCCTTTTTGATGGTAAACCCGATGCGTTGCTTTGATGAAATCTTCTGCATTGGCTTTGTAAATATTTTCAACATATTTTTGAGGATTGCGGTCAAACAAGGGAAAGGCTGTGCTTTGTACTTGAATCATGATGCGGTGACCTTTTTTGAAGGTGTGTAGCACGTCTTGAAGGCGGAAATTGACTTCAGTGATTTGACCAGGTTGCATGGGTTCAGGTTTTTCGAAACTATTGCGGAAACGCGCCCGCATAATTTCACTGCGGACCATTTGCTGATAGCCTCCCAAAATCATGCGCTTATCAGACATGTGGGGATGATCTGGTTCATCACCTGGGTAAACGTCTATGAGTTTGACAAAAAAATCTGCATCGCTACCAGTAGTACTTACTCGAAGTTTTACCTGAATATCTCCTGCCAGGGTTAGGTCTTCTGTCAGTTCCTCTGTTTGAAAGACAAGTACATCAGGACGGCGGGCGGCAAAGCGCTGATCTTCGCTCATGTAGTCAAAAATGGAAAAACGGCTCATTTGGACGTAGTTTTCCGTGTAAGGCACAGGCTTGGCGGGGTCGCTAATGTATTCGGAATAGCTTTCGGTAGCAGTGGGTTCTTCTTTGCTGAGTTTGCCATTTTCGCGCAAGTAAAACACTAAAGCGCGCGATTTTTTAGGAGGCCATGCGTCAAACTGTTGCCATTTTTTAGCTCCTGTGTCAAACATATACGCCTCTGGCAAGCCTGTTTTTCCATTGCCAGACTCTTTCAAAAAATGGCGAAAGAATTTGGCTTCTATTTCTTGCTGATAAAATTGGGCAATATTATCTCCAAAGTAAACATTGGTATGGGTGGTAGGACCGGGAAGATCGCGAGCCCACCTTCCATGCCCAAAGGGACCCATTACAATGGTGTTGTAGGCTTTAGGACTGCCTTTTTCATTGGCTTTGTAGATACTAAGAGGTCCGTAAAGGTCTTCGGCATCAAACCAACCTCCCACTACCATCATAGCAGGTTTGAGGTTTTTCATATGGCGGACAATATCGCGCTTTTGCCAGAATTCATCGTAGTTAGGGTGCTCTACAATTTCCCGCCAGAAAAAATTGTCGGGATAAATTTTTTCAGTGATGTTTTTGAGGGGTCCTAAGTCCAGTAGCCATTGGTAAATATCGCGCGTACTGGGTTTGAGGTTCTGGTGAGTGAACCAACTTTCAGGAGTATTTTCTTTTTTCTGCACCCCAAACACGGGAAAAGTATGAATATAGCTCAGGGTAAAAGCCCCGTTGTGGTGAAAGTCATCGAAGAAGAAATCCCCAATGGGAGCTTGTGGCGAAACTGCTTTCAAGGCGGGGTGGTTGCACAAGGCACTAGCCGCAGCGTAAAATCCTGGGTAAGAAATACCCCATAGCCCTACTCTGCCATTGTTAAACTTGATGTTTTTGAGCAACCACTCAATGGTATCGTAAGTATCAGAAGCCTCGTCCACTTCTGTTTTTCCTTTCTTGTTGGGAATGTGTGGGGTCATATTGGTCCATTGCCCTTCTGACATGTAGCGACCGCGCACATCTTGATAAACGAAAATGTATTTCTCTCTCATCATCACTGGAGAAGGACCTAAGCGCGTAGGATACCTATCCAGTCCATAGGGGGCTACGCTGTAGCAAGTGCGCATCATCATGATGGGATATTTGTTTTTTTCTGAGGCATCTTTGGGCACGTAAACATGGGTAAAAAGCCTCACCCCATCGCGCATGGGAATGTAGTACTCGTACTTTTGGTAATTTTCGCGAATGAAAAGGGAATCGGGGTTTTGAGCAAAAGCACTGGTTGCAATCCCAAAGGCAATCCACCACGAAAAAGCAGTCTTGAGCGATGTCATAGGCGTGTTAAGTTTATAGAAATAAGAAAAAAGGAGTGAGGGGTTGATATGCTTGGCAAGCACTTTAAAGATAGACAAAAAAACAGGCGAAAGAATTTGTTGTGTTCTTCCGCCTGTCATTGGGTTTGGATGGTGATTATCCTCGTTGGCTGATGGGTATGTATTGGCGCTCTGTGGCTCCTACGTATATCTGTCTTGGGCGTCCTATAGGTTCTTTATTGGTTATCATTTCTTTCCATTGAGCAATCCAGCCAGGCAGCCTTCCGATGGCAAACATAACCGTAAACATATCCGTAGGAATGCCGATGGCTCGGTAAATGATGCCTGAGTAAAAGTCCACGTTGGGATACAGGCGGCGGCTAATGAAATATTCATCTTTGAGGGCATGCTCTTCTAGTTCCTTCGCGATTTCTAAGGTAGGATCGTGAATGCCGAGTTTAGCCAGTACTTTATCGCAGGCTTCTTTGATAATGCGGGCGCGCGGATCAAAGTTTTTGTACACTCGGTGACCAAATCCCATCAAGCGGAAGTTGCTCTTTTTGTCTTTTGCCATTTCGATGTACTTTTTTACATTACCTCCATCAGCTTTGATGCGCTCTAGCATTTCAATCACTTCTTGATTAGCTCCTCCGTGTAAGGGTCCCCAGAGGGCATTGATACCCGCCGCTACGGAAGCAAACAAACCCACTTGGGAGGAACCTACGATGCGCACAGTAGAAGTAGAACAGTTCTGCTCATGGTCGGCATGGAGGATGAACAATTTATTAAGGGCATCTACTACTACAGGGTCTGCTGTATAGGTTTCTGTAGGATAGGCAAACATCATGTGCAGAAAATTGGAGCAGTAGTCCAGAGCATTGTTAGGGTAATTAAGGGGATGTCCCATTTCGTTTTTGTAGCTCCAGGCAGCAAGGGTAGGCATTTTTGCCAGCAGGCGTATGATATTCAAGTCAATGCCTGCTGGGGTGCGGCTATCGGAGTAGAAAGTACCCAAGGCGCACACTAGCGAAGCCAGTACAGCCATAGGGTGAGCAGAAGCTGGAAAGGCGTCATAGATTTTGCGCAAGTCTTCATGAACAAGGGTGTGCAAGGTTACTTGCCGTTCAAAATGGGCTAGCTGAGCTTGGGTAGGAAGCTCGCCATAAATGAGTAAATAGGCGACCTCTAGAAAGGTGGAGTGTTCTGCCAGTTGCTCAATAGGATAGCCTCGATAGCGAAGAATGCCGCGTTCGCCGTCCAAAAATGTGATAGCGCTTTTGGTTGAGCCCGTATTTTTGTAGCCAATGTCTAGCGTAATGAGCCCCGTTTCATCGCGCAACTTGCTAATGTCTAGCGCAAGTTCGTGTTCACTTCCTTCCACTATAGGCAACTTATACACCTTGCCTTCGTAGTGAAGCTCCGCAAATTTTGACATTATACTTTGGTGGTTTTGTAAAACTTTTCAAGTTGGTGGTAGCGAATTTAGGGGATTTCTCTCAAATGGTTGCAGCCCTTCGCTTGTCAGCAGCATTTTTTTGAAGCCATGCCAGCAGTTTTTCATAGTCGGTGTGTTCAAGGTTGGCAATTGAAATTTGTCGGCTGCCAAAGTTGAGTTGCAATTGCCTATATCTTTGTCCAACTCCTGTGCGAATTTCTCGCCACTGTTTTAAATCCGTCCGAGCCATCTGAATGACGCGTTTATGCGGCAAGGCATATACCAACTCAATCCCCTTAGCACTTACTTGCAAGGTAAAATATTTACGCACAGCTATTGTTAGCAGCAACACAGCAAGCAGTAAGACCACAGCAATACCTGTTAGTTGTCCCCAAAAGCCTTCCTGGAGTCGAAAATGAAAAATCTGATACAACCAGATGCCCCAACACAGCCCTGAGAGGGCAAATATGGTGTTGATAAACACCGGTTTAGGTCGACAGGTAATCATAATGGCACTAGTTTATGCTCTTGACAGCATCTTCAATAATATCGCAGCACTGGTGTAGTTCTTCTTCAGTAATGACAAGGGGAGGAGCAAGGCGAATAATATTGCCATGAGTGGGTTTGGCAAGCAAACCGCGTTCCTTCATGGCTAGGCATAAGTTCCAGGCAGTATCGCCTTCTGGGGTGTCATTGACTACAATAGCATTGAGCAACCCTTTGCCGCGCACTAAGACAATGGTATTCGTTTTTTCGATAATAGCCTTCATGCGCTGGCGAAAGATAACGCCCATTTTTTCTGCATTTTCTGCTAGGTGTTCATCTCTAACCACTTGCAGGGCAGCCATTGCAACGGCACAAGCCAGTGGATTGCCGCCGTAGGTAGAGCCATGCTCTCCTGGACGAATGCAGCTCATTATTTCGTGGCTGGTCAGTACAGCTGATACTGGATATACTCCTCCAGAAAGTGCCTTGCCTAAGATGAGAATGTCGGGTTTTACATTTTCGTGGTCGCAGGCGAGCATTTTTCCAGTGCGCCCAATGCCAGTTTGTATTTCATCGGCTATGAAAAGTACATTGTGCTGTCGGCATAGTTGGCTTACCTGTTGCAAATACCCCTCATCAGGAACGATAACACCTGCTTCCCCTTGAATGGGTTCTAACATGACGCCTGCCACGCAAGGGTCTTGAAGAGCCTTTTCCAAAGCCGGTATATTGTTATAGGGAATAATTTCAAAACCAGGCATGTAGGGACCGAAGTTCGTGTAGCTTTTGGGGTCTGTAGAGCTAGAGATAGCAGCCATCGTGCGCCCCCAGAAGTTGCCTTGAGCAAAAATGACTTTGGCTTTGTTAGAGGGAATGCCCTTGACCTCATAGCCCCACTTGCGGCATATTTTTATGGCTGTCTCACCGCCTTCTACTCCTGTGTTCATGGGCAACACGCGGTCATAGCCAAAGAATTCAGTGATGAATTTTTCGTAAGGTCCTAGTTTGTCATTGTAAAAAGCTCGCGAAGTAAGAGTGAGTGTTTGGGCTTGTTCAATGAGGGCTGCAATGATGCGAGGATGGCAATGCCCTTGATTTACAGCACTGTAGGCGGATAAAAAATCAAAATAGCAGCGCCCTTCTACATCCCATACATAAACGCCGCGCCCTTTGGAAAGCACTACAGGCAAGGGATGATAGTTGTGCGCTCCGTAGCGCTCTTCAAGGGCGATGAAATGGTGGCTAGAAACAGTGGCAAGCATATAAGTGGCATTTCTTCTATGGTCAAAATTACACAATTACCTTCATGGTTTGCCATTGATGTAAGCATCTATTGCTTCGGCAATTTCTCCCGTTTCTGCTTTGTCTTCTGTTCCTTTACTGAAAGTGTTCAGCAAGCAGGGCAGTAAAATCAAATTGGTGAGCATAGCCATGAGCAAGGTGGAAGAAGTAAGGGCGCCTAGGGCTTGCGTTGCCCCAAAATCAGACCAGGTAAAGAGCACAAAGCCAGCTAGCAAAACTAAGGAAGTGTAAATCATGCTAATGCCAGTTTCGTAAATGGCAATGCGAACACTTTGGGCTACATTAAACCCAGTGACTTTCAAGGCTTGGCGATAGCGCGCCAAATAGTGCACTGCATCATCCACCGCAATTCCGAAGGCGATGCTGAAGATAAGGGCTGTGCTGGGCTTCAGAGGAATGCCTAAGTAGCCCATCATGCCTGCTGTAATTAGGATAGGTACCAAGTTAGTAATCACAGTTAGCAGCATGATGCGCATGTTTTTAAACAAAAGCCCGATGATAAGTCCAATGAGACCAACGGCAATAAAAAGGCTTTGGCGCATGTTAGCAATTAGGTATTGATTGCCTTTGAGAAAGAGCAAAGTAGTGCCAGTAACGCGTGCAGTCATGGAAGTCCCTTCCAACGCCTTTTCAATACAAGGCAGTATGGCTGCTTTCATGAGCGAATCGGTGCGCACAGAACCCAAATCAGCCATTTTGAGGGAAATGCGCAAGTGTTGCCCCGTGCTGTCGGAGAAACTACTGGCAAGGGCGGCGGCTTTTCCTTGATGTCCGCGCGTATATCGCTCTATGGTAAGTAGTTCCCCTGAGCTAGCAGGCAAAGCATACGTAGAAGCTGTTTTGACCGTTCCTAGAGCTTGATTAGCAGCTTTGAGAAATGTTATCAAAGAAAGTGGGGGGGATAAATAAGGCAATTTTCTAAGGGAATCTTCCAGAGCGCCCAGAGCTCGCAGTCGTTTTAGGTCGCGCATTGCTTTGGGCTTGCCCGCATTTACGACAATTTCCAAAGGCATTACCCCAGCAAAATTTTCTTCAAAAAATAAAAGGTCGCTAATTACTTGGCTGTCGTTGGGCAAATCGTCCACCATGTAGGAGACCGCTTTAATTTTGAGCAAGCCTACAAAGGAAACCACTACCACTATCAAGCAAATGGCATATACTTTTGAGCGGTGATTGTCAGCAATTTGAACGAACCATTCTAGCAACTGACGCATACGGCGCCGCTGTAAATGCCCTGTATTTTGCAAAGAAGGCGGCGGCAGATAAGAAAAAACCGTCGGAATAAAGATCAAACTGATAAGAAAAGTGTTGAAAATGTTGATGCCGGCAACAATGCCAAACTCGCGCAAAATGGCAACGTCCACCGCAAGCAGCGCTAAAAACCCAACGGCAGTAGTGGTGTTGGTAATAAGAGTTACAACGCCAATTTTCTTGACTACATTTTTTAAGGCTTGATTTTGGTCATGGGTTTGAAGGTACTCTTGATGGTATTTTGTGAGCAGGTAGATGCAATTGGGAATGCCAATGACTACTAAAATGGACGGTAGCAATCCAGTGAGCATTGTAATCTTGTAACCTAGCAATCCTAAAGTGCCTAAGGTCCAGGTTACCACAATGCCGATAAGCAGCATGGAAAAGAAAGCAGGCAGGCCAGAGCGAAAAAACAGGTACATGACCGCGAAAGTGACCGCCAGAGAAAGCACTAAAAAAAAGTTGAGTTCTTCTTTGACACTTTTTGCTACTATGGTGCGAATGTAAGGGATGCCGCTGTAGTGCACTTGAATGCCAGTTTTGGCGCTAAATTCACTGGCAAGGCGAATGATTTTGAATATGAGGGGGTCTCGCGCAGCACTGCCTAGAGTTTTCCGCTCAATGGCTACTACTATCATAGTAGCACCATTATGGGGATTCCAAATTTGCCCCTCGTAAAACTTGATAAGGCGCACTTGGGTTAATAAACTATCCACTTCTTCCTGACTGCGCGGCATCGTTTTAAACACCCGATGCAATTCAAAGCGCTTTGCGGATTCATTTTTGTATAACTCTTGCAATGTAGGCAGTGAGAGCACTTGGCTTACCCCCTGGAGTAACTGGATTTGTTCAGCTAAATTGTAAAAGTGTTGAAAGTTGTTCCAGCGATAGAGAGCGCTATCTTTCAAGCCAATGACAAATAAATTTCCATCTTCGCCAAAGGTTTGTAGAAAATATTTAAAAAAAATCATTTCGGGGTCTTTTTGTGGCACTACCTTGACAAAATCATAGGAAAGTTCCGCTTTGCGCGCTTGATAGCCCATTGCAGCGGTACCAAGTGCCAATATCCCCACTAACCAAAGGCGATATTTTAAAATTATTTCTGCTGTTTTTTCCCACATGGGACTGGGCTGGTGTTGCTTGGTTAAAAGTTTAACATCTTGATAGCCGCAATAGCAGCTTCATCGCCTTTGTTGCCGTATTTGCCTCCTGCGCGTTCAAGGGCTTGCTCGAGAGTAAGAGTGGTTAGCACGCCAAAAGTTACTGGCTTGTTGTACTTGAGCCCCACTTGAGTAATTCCGTGCGCTACTGCTTGTGCAATGTAGTCAAAATGGGGTGTTTCGCCTTTTATCAAGCAACCTAAACAAATGACTGCATCAACATCCTCCCATTGGGCAGCATATTGAGCCCCTAGACTCAGTTCGAAACTGCCTGGTACTTCCTTGCGAATGATGTTTTCTTCTCGAGCGCCAGCATTGAGCAACGTACTATAAGCTCCGTTGTAAAGCCGCTCAGTAACTTGGCTGTTCCATTGAGATACTACAATGACAAACTTGCGCGTGGAAATGTCGCTCAAATTTTTGTTAGAGAAAATACTTAAGTCCTTTAGTTCAGAAGCCATAAGCAAGCAGTTAATAAATCAACGCAGATAGGTGTGCATTGCATACTGCATCGTATCGGCAAAAATAATCTTCTGCCAGCCTTTTATGTGGTAACTTTTTAATAGGTTGTTGTCAAATTGCAGGGTCATGTGCTTTTCGGCAGTATAAAGTAGGTTGGACTGAAAAATATGCGCTTCTATAGCAAGGGGAACTTCCCCAGCCTGCCCCTGACCTATGAGGCGAAGTTCCTTCACAGGTTGATTTTCTTTAGCTCTGTAAATGGTAGTATTGCTATCTGCCAAAATGGCATATTCGCCTATCCAAGCAGGTTTGTTGATATCTGCTTCTTTGAAAAGATCTAGCTCATTTTGCCAATTAACTCTCTGTTGAACTACGGTATCAGGCTTTTGATCGCCTGTTTGAACTATTTTGAGCACTTGCCGCTGCTGCGCCGAAAGTAAAGCTATTTGGCGGTCAACCAGGTCGGCAAGGGGGAAGTAAGCGTGTGATGGGTTTTCGGGCAAGTGATCATTAGCAAGCTGACAACTTACTGCCAGCAAGACAATCACCGGCAATAAGGCATTCAACTGTCTCAAAGCAATTATTTTTGAGCAAAATTATGCAATCTAGCAGTTGAAAAAGGCAACTTTGCAGAAATTTAACTTTATCAGCCATGGGGTTGTGCACGGCGGTAAAAGTGAGCAGGGTGAATAATTTGAGCGATGCTCGTTATTGTGCGGGAATGGGAGTGCGCTGGATAGGGTTTTGCCTTGATGCTACTGAGCCAGCTTATTTGCCCTTCTCTAAGGCTCTCGAAATTGCTAGCTGGCTTTCAGGGGTAGCTTTTATTGGTGAGTTATATCGAGAGCTGCCTCCCTCTGACATACACCGTTATCCTTTAGATTATCTGCAAACCGATTGTCCCGAAAAACTTCCTCTGTTGCAAAGCTATGGGCTGCCTCTTGTGCTTCGCTTGCCTGCTCATACTCCTGCCGATCTGCTCAAGGCTCAACAAATCATGTCGGAAAATGCTCATTGGGTAGAATTCTTTTTGCTGGAGGGCAATCTCTCCCCTGAAGTTGAAACAGTTCAAACACTTTTGAAACAAATTTGCCGACAGTATCCTACCTTGCTAGGCCTTCGTTTTAGTCCTGCTTGTGTATTAGAGCATATTCACTCTTTTCAGCCTTATGGAATTGCCTTGCAAGGAGGGTTTGAAATCAAGCCAGGGCTCAAAGATTTTGACGAAATGGCTGCCATTCTGGAAGCGTTGGAAATAGAAGAAGATTAGGCGCAATTTTTTGCTTAAAAGTTTTGGTGCAAAAGTGCTACTTTTGGCAACCATTCTAACTTGTAAGAGTTATGCACTTAAAATGTCTCTCCTATGAAACCATTTGCTAAGCAAACACTCAGAGCCGCAAGTGCGTTTTTATTTTGCTTAACTTTGAGCTGTTTTTCCTCCAAACCTAAAACTGCTAGACCAATGGCATTTGAACTTCCTAAGCTGGCTTACGCATACAATGCGCTCGAGCCCCATATCGATGCAATGACGATGGAAATCCACTACAGTCGTCACCACCAAACTTATGTAAACAATCTTAACGCCGCTATTGCTGGCACCGAAGGCGAAAAAATGACTATCGAAGAAATTTGCAAAAATATTAGCAAATTTTCCGTAGCAGTGCGCAACAATGGCGGTGGGCATTGGAACCACACCTTTTTTTGGGAGATTATGAGCCCCACCGGTGGAGGCGAACCTAAGGGCGCTCTCGCCGAGGCAATTAACAAAAAGTTCGGTTCTTTTGCCGCTTTCAAAGAAGAATTTACCAAAGCCGCAATGGGACGCTTTGGCTCTGGCTGGGCATGGCTAGTAGTGGATAATGGCGAGCTAAAAATAGGCTCCACTGCCAACCAAGACAATCCTCTGATGGACTTGCCAGAAGTGCCTATTAAAGGTACTCCTGTGCTGGGGCTGGACGTATGGGAGCATGCCTACTATCTTAAGTATCAAAACAAACGCGCTGACTACGTAGCTGCTTTCTGGAATGTAATTAATTGGGACGCTGTAGGAGCAAAGTACGAAGCAGCTATCAAAAAGTAGTCCAACAAAGAAATTTTTCCAATGCCGTTTCCGAGCGAAACGGCTTTTTTGTTTTTGTAAAAAATATTTCTTGCGGCTTGTAAGGCTACTTTCAGAAATGCACACCGGGTTAGCAGGTGGATAGCGTTGACCAGATGCAAGGGTGCCCTGTCTGCAGCAATAGGATTTTGGGAATTTTTTTCTTACTTTAAAGCCATAAAACGCATATTCCGATGGCCAAGAAAACCAACAAAAAAACATCAAGTACCCCTGCCAAACCCAAAGTGCACAAGGAGCTAGAAGGTTTTGAAGTGAGCATCAACTCTTTCGGCGAAATTGTTTCTACCAAAAGCATCGACGAAATCAATGCTTTTTTGGACAGGCACATGCCTGGCAAAAAGAACAGAAAGGCAAGAGCGCAAAACAAAGACAAAGCAAACTGATATGATAGACTTTTTCATCAGCAAAATCAAGGAAGTTATGAGTAGCCGCAGAGAAAGGGGCCAAACAGTGATTCGCAATAGCGTCATATGGTCGATGGGAGCGGGGCTCATTCCCGTTCCGATAGCCGATATGGTTGCCGTTTCCGCTATTCAAACGGATATGATAAAGCAGCTATGTAGCATTTATGAGATAAATTTCTCTGAATCACAACTGAAAACGATTTTGACCGCCTTAACGGGAAGTGCTCTTTCGCGCATAGGAGCCGAGGCTATCAAAATCATTCCTGGGCTGGGCAGTGTGATTGGCGGGGTGAGCATGGCAGTTCTTTCAGGAGCTACTACCTATGCAGTAGGGCAAGTTTTTTTAACTCATTTTGAAAATGGTGGCACGTTGCAAAACTTAGATGCGGAAGCATTTAAAGAATTTTACAAAAAACAACTAGAGCGCGGCAAAACATTTGTAGAAGAGTTGCGCAAAGAAAAGAACCCTACCCAGGCAGAAAAGGCAACTACTGATAGCTCGCCGCAGCAATCAGCCTCTGAAGGAGCCAAAAACCCCGACCTGGTAACCAAACTCAAAGAACTCTCTGAGTTATTGGAGAAAGGGCTTATTACTGCTGAAGAATTTAAGTTGCTCAAAGAAAACTTGCTTAAAAATATTTAACACAAATTAAGATACGCAAGCACTTTTTTTGGCCTACCTTTGGTACTGCATAGTGCCACTGGCGATAAGTCGCCATAGAGAGCTTGCTGGAGCTTGTAAAGTGGTATCGATGACACTTTTTCAAAATCAATAGGGTTAAGTTGTAGAAGTGAAAAAAGCTTGCCTGTCTTCAGGCGAGCTTTTTTGTTTGAAAGTTACTTTATGCAGATAGGAGGATTTACAAAAACGGGTCTTTAGCAAGCCGTGTTGGTAAAAATATTAAAACTTTACTAATAATTTCACCTAAGTTGCGATTTTTCAACAACTCCAAAGAGCAAAAAGAAGCTACCCTGCGCCAAAACTAAAAAAGGACGCCGCAAAGCCGCGTCCTTTAGTCTCACCAGTAAATATGAAAATGAAAAAACTATTTGCTCTCAATCACCGCTGCAAAGATATATTCGCTTTTTAGGAAAACAAAACCGTTTATTTGCATAAACAAATGCTTAAACCATCTCTTGAAGCTCGAACACTAACCGGTATCTGAGTACCTGAAAAAGGAAGATTAGAACGCAGTTGAAAAAAATGCACTCTTTGACTGCAGCAATTGCTATTTTGGCTTTGTATGTCCGAAACATTGGCTTTATATGTCTAAAAAAGAAATCATTAAAGGCTTTCGGCTTGCAGCAACTTTGATGGAGTTGCACCAAGAAAATCCTTTCAAAATTCGCGGCTATCAAAATGCCATAGCAGCCCTAGAAAGGGCAGAAATTGCAGATGATGACCTTACTGCCGCAAGTCTTATTGCCTCTGGGCTCACGGATAACATGGCTGGGAAAGCACTTAGCCTGCTGCGCAGTGGCACTTTTCAAGAATTAGAAGAACTAAAAGCCAAGACTCCACCAGGAGTTATTGAAATGCTAAGCATCAAAGGATTAGGAGCTAAAAAGGTCCAAGCCATTTGGCAAGAGCTAGGCATTACTACCCTTTATGAATTGGCAGAAGCCTGCCAAGCAGGCAAAATAGCTACTTTAAAAGGCTTTGGCGAAAAAACACAAGCTCGTATTTTAGAGCAAATTGCCTTTTTGCAATCCAATCAGGGCAAAATATTGTACGCAGAAGCAGAAACATTAGCGGCGCATTTGTTAAAAGCTGTGCAGGAAAAGGTAGCTCCCCTAAAAGCCGAACTTACAGGGCAAGTAGCTCGTTGTTGGGAAGTAATTGACTGCCTTCAGGTTACTGCTGCCGTGAGCAATGTTGAGCTAGCTTTTGAAAACTGGGTCCACAATAATCCCCTTGTTGAAACCGATCTCGTTGCCTGTTCGCCTTTTGTGTGGCGTGGCTGGCTGCTGGACCCCCACAACGCTCATCGACTGATTGCAGCGCAAATCCATTGGACAAGTCTAGAAAATTTTCCCGTTGTAACACTTAAAAATACTGCCTCGCCTTTGCATTTGAGCGCTTTGGGCTTTCTGGAACTGATCAAAAAACAGACTGCTTTTGAATCGGTAGAAAGCATTTATCAAGCTCTTGGCGTGCCTTTTGTGCCTGCAGAACTTCGGGAGGGTTCTTTTGAAGTTCTTCTGGCAAAGCAACAAAGTCTTCCCACGTTAGTAACTTGGAACGATCTTAAAGGTACCTTGCACAACCATTCTACTTACTCCGATGGCAAGGATTCCCTGCGGCAAATGGCTCAAGCAGCCCACTTGATGGGTTTGCAGTATTTTGGTATAGCAGATCACTCAGTTTCAGCCTATTATGCCAATGGTTTGACCATAGAGCAAATCAAGCAGCAGCACCGAGAAATAGATCAACTCAACAGGGAGCTTGCCCCCTTCAGAATCCTCAAAGGCATTGAAGCAGATATTTTGGCAGACGGCAGTCTAGACTATCCTGAAGAAATCTTAGCTACTTTTGACTATGTGGTTGCCTCCGTGCACTCGGGTTTGAAAATGGATATCTCCAAAGCTACGCAACGCCTAATAAAGGCAATTGAAAATCCTTATACTACCATTTTAGGGCATCCCACAGGTAGGCTTTTGCTGCGCCGAGAGGGGTATCCCATTGACTACGAGGCAGTAATAAGTGCTTGTGCCGCCCATCAAGTAGCCATTGAAATCAATGCTAACCCGTGGCGTTTGGATCTAGACTGGCGATGGGTGCGCCGCGCTATTGAAGCGGGATGTTTGCTTTGCATCAACCCCGATGCCCATGAAACAGAAGGGCTCTATCACATGCGCTACGGATTGCTAATGGCTCGGAAAGGAGGAGCGGAAAGCAGGCACATTCTCAATGCTTTTTCATTAGAACAGCTACAAGACTGGCTTTCAAGGAGAAAACGCATTGGGCAGAAAGGATAGCAGGCTAAACATATCTCTGTAACTTTTGGTTTAGATAGGGACCGTTTAGTAGATTTGCGAGTTGAAAATCAATTTGCAATGTCAAAAGTAATCAAGCTCAAAAAAGGTTTCGACATTAATTTGGCAGGAAAAGCAGCGCTTCAACTTACTGAACATCACCCAGAGACTGTAGCAATTAAATTTGACGACTTTCCTGGCATGTATCGTCCCAAGATTGTAGTAAAGGAAGGCGATACAGTAAAAGCAGGCTCCGCTTTATTTTTTGACAAGGCAATGGAAGATGTCATTTATGCTTCACCCGTGAGCGGAGAAGTGATTGCAGTCCATCGAGGTGAGAAGCGCAAACCAATAGAAATTGTCATTCTTTGTGATAGAACAATTCAATACCAAGAACATCGCAAGTTTACCATCTCCGAGATAGCTAACCTGAGCGCAGAAGATGCCCTTACCCATATGGTGGGAAGCGGTGTATGGGTGCAAGTCATTCAACGACCCTTTGGCATTGTAGCTAATCCTCACCTGGCACCGCGCGACATATTTATTTCTACCTTTGACACCAGTCCTTTGGCTCCCGACTATGAATTTATTTTCAAAGGACAAGAGCAGTATTTTCAAGTAGGAATAGAAATCCTTCGCAAAGTAGGCAAGTGCGATATTCACTTGGGTATCAATGCTGCTGCTGAAGTTTCTAAAGTATTTGGCAGTGTCAATAACGTAAGGATACACAAGTTCATGGGTCCGCACCCGGCTGGCAATGTCGGAGTGCAGATTCATCACATTGCCCCTATTAATAAGGGTGACATTGTGTGGACTCTTCATCCTTACGGCGTTATTCAAATTGGAAAGCTCTTCTTGGAAGGGCGCTACGACGCCTCTAAAATAATTGCCGTAGCAGGCTCGGAAGTAAAACAACCGCAGTACTACAAAACTTTTACAGGAGCTAACATTAGTAAGTTGGTAGCCAACAACTTAAAAAGCCAACATGTGCGCTTTATAAGTGGAAACGTACTGACGGGTTGCAAAATCGAAGCCAACGGACATTTAGGCTTTTACGACCACCTGCTTACCGTAATTCCCGAAGGCGATAAACCGCGATTTTTCCTTACAGAAGGTTGGCTAGCCCCTGTTACTAATCGCCTTAGCTTTCACCGCGCCTTTGGGTTGCTTTCTTTTCTTAACAGCAAAACTAAAGAATACGTTTTGGACACTAGCACCAATGGCGAGGAAAGAGCTTTTGTCATGACAGGAGCTTTTGAGCAAGTAGTTCCAATGGATATACTGCCCTTGCACTTGATCAAAGCCATCCTTGCCAACGATTACGATGGCATGGAAGCCCTAGGCATTTATGAAGTCATAGAAGAAGACCTGGCTTTGTGCGAATTTATAGATGTTTCCAAGCAACCTATTCAGCAGATTATTCGCCAAGGCATTAACATGATGCGCGAATCTTAAATGATTAACTAACCATAGCTATGAACTTTCTCCATCAACTTTTGGAAAAACAACGACCCTTGTTTGCCAAAGGAGGCAAACTAGAGCGTTTCTATTACGTCTTTGAGGCATTGGAAACCTTCTTGTTCACACCACCGACTACGACTCCTGCTCGCGGTGTGCAAATCCGCGATGCCATAGACCTCAAGCGCATGATGATGACGGTGGTCATTGCTCTACTGCCCTGCTTGTTTTACGGCATGTGGAACGTAGGTCATCAACATTTTCTCGCCATCGGTCAAACTGCCACCTTTGCTGAAAAATTCCTGTTAGGCTTTAAGCTGGTTTTGCCTATTATCTTGGTAGCTTATGCTTCTGGTGGTTTGGTAGAAGTGATTTTTGCCATCATGCGCAAGCATCCCATCAATGAAGGTTTTTTGGTTACAGGCATGCTTATTCCGCTGGTCATGCCCGTAACTATTCCTTTATGGCAAGTAGCCTTAGCTACTGTTTTTGCAGTATTGGTTGCCAAAGAAGTCTTTGGTGGAACGGGCATGAACATTCTCAACGTAGCCCTTACTGCAAGAGCTTTTCTGTACTTTGCCTATCCTACTGATATTTCTGGCTCTGTTTGGACCTATTTAGGCCAAGAAGCTAAAACGGTAGATGGCTATTCTGGCGCTACAGCCCTGGCTATCATCGCCGAAACTTCTGCTAATTTGAAAAGCAACTTTACTCATGGAGCTGCAGTAGAGGCATTAAATAAAGTAGCTTGGGCACCTGGACTGTTTTCCTTCGAAAACCTCTTCTTTGGGGCAATTCCAGGCTCCATTGGAGAAACTTCTACCTTAATGTGCCTCATCGGAGCGGCTATCTTAATTATCACTGGCGTGGGGAGTTGGAAAATCATCCTTAGCGTTTTTGCTGGCGCCTATCTCACTGGCTTGCTGCTGAATGCTTTCCCGCTAAATGCTTACATGGACTTGCCTGCACACTATCACTTGGTGATTGGAGGGCTGGCTTTCGGAGCAGTGTACATGGCTACCGACCCCGTCTCCGCTGCTCACACTGAAACAGGCAAGTGGATTTATGGCTTCCTAATAGGATTTTTTACCATCGTAATTCGCGTATTCAACCCCGCTTATCCTGAAGGCATTATGCTTGCCATTTTGCTGATGAATGTATTTGCTCCTTTGATAGATTATTACGTAGTTCAAGCCAATAAAAATAGAAGATTGAGCCGTGCAACAGTCTAATTTTTACATCATCACCTATACCGCTGCCCTTACTGTTATTTGCGGTTTATTGCTATCCGTCACTGCGACGGGATTGAAATCCAAGCAACAAGAAAATATCGCCCTAGAGCAGAAGAAAAACATCCTCGCTTCAGTAATGAAGTTACGAAATACAGACGATGTAAGAGCCATTTACGAGAAACGCGTAAAATCCTACGTGATCGATTTTGAAGGCGAGGTGAAGCAAGGCATGAAGGCTGAAGAAGTGTCAGTAGCTAATGAGTACAAAAAGCCCAAGGTAGAGCGGCTATATCCAGTTTATGAGATTGTAGCCGAGAACAATCCCAACAAAACCGAGTACTACGTCTTTCCAGTGTACGGATTCGGGCTGTGGGATAATATCTGGGGCTTTGTAGCCTTGGAAAATGACTTAAATACCATCAAGGGCGTTAAGTTTGACCATAAGGGAGAAACTCCTGGACTAGGAGCTCGTATCGCTACCGAAGAGATTCAAGCTCGCTACGTAGGTAAAAAAATCTTTGAAGGTGATAGCATCGTTTCCGTAGTGATGCAAAAAGGTGAAGGACAAGACTATAGCAACAACCCTCATCAGGTAGATGGCATGTCAGGAGCCACTATTACGGGCAAAGGGTTAAATGCGATGTTGGCTGAGTATCTGAGTGGATATCAGAACTTTATTAAATCCAAACGCGGCAACAAGATGAGTTTTAATCAATAATCCTGAAAACAATGAGCGCACAAACTGAAACGGCAGTTAAAGTACAACCTGCAGAGCCATTATTCTCTAAGAAAAATCGCAAACTGCTTGTCGATCCGCTAGATAGCAACAACCCTATCACCGTGCAAGTGCTAGGCATTTGTTCTGCCTTAGCTGTAACGGTGCAAATGAAACCTGCCTTAGTCATGGCATTGGGGGTAACCTTTGTTGCTAGTTTTTCGAGTTTATTCATCTCTTTGCTTCGCAATACTATTCCGGTGCGGGTGCGCATTATTGTGCAACTGGCTGTGGTAGCAAGCTGGGTAGTTATTGTGGATCAGTTTTTAAAGGCTTATGTGTATGACGTTTCTAAACAGCTTTCCGTATTTGTAGGGCTAATTATTACCAACTGCATCATTATGGGGCGTTTAGAAGCATTTGCGCTAGGCAATAAACCTTGGCCTTCTTTCCTTGATGGCGTCGGTAATGGTCTGGGATATGGACTCATTCTCATACTCGTATCTTTCTTCCGCGAGTTACTGGGCTCTGGCTCTGTATTTGGCATCAAGATATTGGGAACTGATAGCCTTACAGGGTTGCCTTATCAGGGCAATGGGCTGATGATGTTACCTGCAGGAGCTTGCATTGTCATCGGGTTACTGATTTGGGCTCAACGCGCACGCAATGGCTACTACGAAGACCACTAAACTTTTAAACCGTTAAGCAACTATGGACCTGATTAGCTTAGGAGTTCGCTCCATTTTCATAGACAACATGATTTTTGCCTATTTTCTAGGCATGTGTTCTTACCTGGCTGTTTCTAAGAAAGTTTCTACTGCCTTAGGGCTGGGGTTGGCAGTAACTTTTGTGCTTACTCTTACTGTACCTCTTAACTGGTTGATTGTAAATTATTTGCTTAAGCCTGGTGCACTACAGTGGATCAGTCCTGCCTTAGCGCAAGTAGATTTATCTTTTCTTTCCTTCATCGTTTTTATTGCTGTTATAGCCAGTTTTGTGCAACTGGTTGAAATGGTAGTAGAAAAATTCACACCAGCTCTCTACAGTGCACTGGGCATTTTTCTGCCGCTTATTGCTGTCAACTGCTCCATTTTAGGAGCTGCCCTTTTTATGCAGGGTCGCTCTTACTCATTTGTAGAGTCTGCTGTGTACGGTTTTAGTTCGGGCATAGGCTGGCTGCTGGCAATTGTAGCACTGGCAGCTATTCGCGAAAAGATGCGCTACTCCAACGTGCCCAAACCGCTTAGAGGCCTGGGAATCACCTTTATTCTCGTAGGACTTATGTCGCTTGGCTTTTTGAGCTTCATGGGCATTACTTTATAAAAATTTTTCAGCAACCTTTTTGTGGGTGCACAGCCATTCTGCTAAACAGTAGGATGGCTTAGTTTTTTTTGTTCGTGCCAATTAGCTTGCCTTCCATAGAAGCTATCTATCCTGGAGCTATCCACTATTTAGAAAAACACTTGAGCACTTGCGCGTCAAGCCCGTTCAAATTACCTAAAATCAGCCTGATGATCAGCTACTTGTAAAATCGAGCTAGCTCAAAAAGCCCGCTTTTATTTTGCACCTTCCAAAGAAAATACTTGCTGCCATAAAAAGAACAACAGCGGGCAAATTGAATATTGTCTAATGCACCCTTGCCTTACCAAAGAAAATTGCTGCAAAAGGCTTTTCTTTACCTAATGCCACATTCTATTGGTTAAATTGTAAACTGCCTAACCAAATTGACCAAAAAACAATGGATACTAGAACGCTTTCTCCGCCGGCAGTAGAAATAACCAGTGGAGGCAAATCAGTTTTTGTGTTGCAGCCTCATGCTGAAATTATTGTGATAGGGGCAGGTGCTTTTGGTGGTTGGACTGCACTTCAACTCCAACAAAAAGGCTACCGAGTAACGCTAATAGACATGTTCGGGGCGGGTAATTCGCGCTCAAGCTCAGGAGATGAAACGCGAGTTATTCGCAGCGCTTATGGAAGCAATGCTACTTATTTTCACCTTAATCGCCGGGCTCTGCAACTCTGGCAAGACTATCAAGCTCAATGGGGAAAAACTCTACTGCACAAAACTGGCCTGCTATGGCTTTGCTACAGTGAAAAGATGCCTTTTCTGGAGGCTACTTTGCCTTTTATGCAACAGTATGGACTTGTTTATGAATACATTTCAGCACAAGAGGCTTGTTACCGCTATCCACTTATCAACTTTTCAGACCTTCATCATGCAGTTTACGACGCAGAAGGAGGCTACTTAATGGCGCGTGAAAGTTGTCAGGCAGTAAAGGAAGCATTTGTACAAGGAGGCGGGCGCTATATACAACAACAAGCCCGCCCCATGAAAATTGAAAACAATCAGCTTTCAGGAATACAACTCTCTGACGGCACTACGCTATGCGCTCAAGCATATGTATGGGCTTGTGGAGCATGGCTAGGATACCTATTTCCAGAGTTGTTAGCTCAGATAATTACTCCTACGCGCCAAGAAGTGTATTACTTCGGTCCACCTGAGCAACAAGCAGCCGCATGGGAAGCCATGCCTGTGTGGATAGATTGGCATATGGAAAGCGATGAATTTTTTTACGGCATTCCTGGCAATGCACACCGAGGATTTAAAGTAGCTTACGACAAGCGCGGTCAAGTAGTGCATCCTACTTATTTAGATAGGCAACCCACTGCTGACTTGATATCCAAATCTCGGCAGTTTTTAGCACACCGATTTCCGAAAATGGCAAATGCTCCTTTACTAGAGGCAAGAGTATGCCAGTACGAAAATTCACCTGACGGCAATTTTATTTTAGACCAACACCCCTTAGCAGAGAATTGCTGGCTTTTAGGGGGAGGCAGTGGGCACGGCTTTAAGCATGGACCTGCCTTAGGCGAGTTAGCAGCTAATATTCTCACTGGTGCAGCCCCGTTAGAGCCTCTTTTTAGTTTAAGCCGATTGGGCAAGCAAGGCATTTATGCAAATTTTTGTTAAACATGTGCATAAAAAAACTTAAACAACTCTTGCATTTTGTTGAACTTTATAATACATTTGCTTAAACAAAAAAATCACCATAGCCATGACCATTAAAGAATTCAGTCGGTCCGTTAAGGACATGACAGCCTCTCTCAAGCCCTTTGCCATGAAGCTGACCAAAGACGCGGAGGAGGCAAATGACCTACTCCAAGAAACAATGCTGAAAGCCTTTATCAATCGCGAAAAGTTTGCTGAAGGAACTAACCTGAAGGCATGGCTTTATACAATTATGAAAAACACTTTCATTACCAATTATCAGCGCCTGGTACGACGTAATACGTTCATAGATACTACTGATAATCTTCACTATATCAACTCTTCCTCTAGCATTACGCAGAATCTAGCTTTCTCTGCTTTTGCATTGGAAGATATTCAGCGGGCAATTGATAGTTTGGATGAAGCCTATCGCGTGCCCTTTGTCATGCACTTTCGCGGCTTTAAGTACCACGAAATTGCCGACAAATTGCGAATTCCGATTGGTACAGTAAAAAACCGCATTCACATTGCTCGCAAGGAGCTTAAAGAAAAACTGAGTGTTTACGCCACAAATGTGAATTAGCTTTCAAGGTGTTATGAACTGCCCGGCAAAGGTCCGGGCTTTTTTGTTTGATTTACTTTTGTGAAATGCTAGAAAAAAAGTGCATCCAACCACCTGAACCCAAAAGCAAGTTGCTAGGAGTTTAACTACTATCAAAATGAGAGTAATTTGCACCAAGTGGAAGTCTGGGAAAAAGAATCGGTAGTTCTTTTTGATGGCGTTTGCAACTTGTGTAATACTGTTGTGAATGTATTGATTAGAATGGATACTGACAAACGCCTCAAATTTGCCTCTTTGCAATCGCAAGTGGGGCAGCAAATTTTGCGTCGCTTTAAGATGAACCCTACTGAATTGAATACTTTCGTTTTTTACGCTGAAGGTAAGGTTTACACTCGCTCTCGGGCAGCTCTTGAAGTACTGCGCACTATGGGCAAGGTATGGAAAATGTGCTTTTACATAGGGCTTTTAGTGCCTAGTTGCTTGCGCGACAGACTTTATGCATGGATAGCCGCCAACCGATACCGCTGGTTTGGGAAAAGCCCACAATGTCGCCTCCCTAGTCCAGAACTGAAAACGCGCTTTTTACTCTAGGGCTTTCCAAGTCTGAGGTGATTGCCGCCATTGTTGCAAAGTAGCCATGTGTTCCTGACTAATGTAATTTTGTTCTATGGCTTGTTCAATTAAGATGGGATAGGTGCAAAGTGCTTCAAAACGAACACCTTCTTGCTGGAAATGTTGACGAGCAATGTCAAAATCATAGCTGAAAACTGCTAGCAAACCACTTACGCACATACCCACTTGGCGAATAGCCTGCACTACCTGAAGGCTACTCTTTCCGGTAGAGATCAAATCTTCTATGACGACCACATTAGCTCCGGCAGTTACCTTGCCTTCAATCAAATTTTCTAGCCCGTGTTCTTTGGGCTTGGTGCGGACATAAATGAAAGGCAGTTCGAGAAGGTCAGCTACTAATGTACCTTGTGGAATGCCAGCGGTAGCCACCCCTGCAATCACCTGTCCTTGAGGAAAATACTGCTTAACAGCACTAGCTAAGGCATTTTTGATATAAGTGCGAATCTCTGGGAAGGAGAGGGTTACTCTGTTGTCGCAGTAAATAGGAGCTTTCCAACCTGATGACCAAGTAAAGGGTTTTTCTGGGCTTAATTTTACTGCACCGCTTTGCAGCAACATGGCTGCAATGGTTCTGGCTCTTTGCAAATCCATGACCAAATTTAGGACTTTTTATATCGGGTAAAGCTAGTGATGTAAGCCGAAAATTATTCAACTGCTATTAAAGCCGAATTAGATTTTCGATTCGTTTGTTTGACAAAATATTACTCTGGCTGGAAGTCAGAAGCTATTCTTACCGTTGTTCGTGTCCTCACGACCTCTGCCGTTGTTCGTGTCTTCACGAACAACTCCTCGCCGTTGTTCGTGTCTTCACGACCTCTACCGTTGTTCGTGTCTTCACGAACAACTCCTTGCCGTTGTTCGTGTCCTCACGAACAACTCCTTGCCGTTGTTCGTGTCCTCACGAACAACCCTTACCGTTGGCGCTTTTGGTGTTTTTATTTGACCTTTGTTGCATGAAAAAAGCGCATTTTCTCTTACTTATCGTCTTTGCGCTTATTGCGTTTTATTTAACCGACTCTATCCAATGCAGTTCAACCCAAGAACTGCCTTTAGGTGATTCTGTACTTACTCCATCGACTGATGACTCGGTGAGTGTCAAGCTAGCACTTACGGGTGATATCATGGGGCACGATCCTATTGTGCAATCAGCGTATGACAAAAGCAAGAATACTTATCACTATGCGCCTATTTTTCGGTACGTAGCGCCTTATTTTCGATCTTGCCATTTGGTGATAGGCAACTTAGAAGTTACCTTGGGAGGTCCACCGTACAAGGGCTATCCTTTGTTTTCCAGCCCTGATCAGTTAGCGGCAGATTTGAAGGCATCGGGCTATAATTTCTTGCTCACGGCTAATAATCACGCTTATGACAGGGGCAAAAAGGGCATGGAACGCACTTTGCACATATTGGATAGCCTTCAAATAATGCACACGGGTACTTTTCGGGACACTGCAGAACGCCAGCGCGCTTATCCTTTTATTTGGGAGTATCGCGGTTTGCGCTTGGCAATTCTCAACTATACCTATGACACCAATGGCATTAGAGTATTTTCGCCTAACGTGGTCAATTTAATTGATACATTTCAAATACGCACCGATATACAAAAAGCGCATCACATGAAAGCAGATTTCATACTGGTAACATTTCACTGGGGCGAGCAGTATCAACGACAAGAAAACTTACAACAACGTCAATTAGCTCAATTTTGTGTAGATTTAGGTGCAGATGCTATTGTAGGAACGCATCCGCACGTAGTGCAACCAGTAGAATATTTTTCGCCTTCTTCAGATACTACCAAAAAAGTACCGATATTTTTTTCACTGGGGAATTTTCTTTCCAACCAGCGCACGCGCTACCGCGATGGCGGCATTATAGCAGAACTTACCCTGTTAAAAAAATTTAATCGCACAGTTATCACTAAGATAGGTTACCACCTCACTTGGGTGCATTGCAAACAGACGCCTAAGACAAGTTATACCATCATTCCCGTGCAGTTATTTGAAGCCCTGCCTAAGACATTTGATTTAACTTCTCTGGATTCTGTTAAGCTCATGCAATATGCTACGGACACGCGCCACTATTTGAGAAACCTTCCCGAACTAAAGTGGGATTTTCGGTAAACTGCTAAAAAAACGCGCATGACGGCTTTTACCGCCATGCACGTACCTGTCTGGCTCAGTCAAAAGATAAGGCTTGCTCTACGAAGTCGTTATTTGAACTTTCAAGAGTTGGAGATATGACCGCATAAGAGCAGGGTGTGCAGGCCAGGCTGGACCGGTTACTAAATTAGCATCTACCACTACTGCATCCATAGGGACGTTTTGAAATTTTCCTCCAGCAAGGGTAACTTCAGGAGCAACAGCGGGATAAGCAGTTAAATACCGTCCATTGACCACACCTGCTGCTGTTAATATCTGAATGCCATGACAAATAGCTGCAACAGGTTTCTGGGTTTGGAAAAAGTGTTTTACCATCTCCAGCAAGCGCTCATTAAGCCGCAGATATTCGGGAGCGCGCCCACCGACAATATACAAGCCGTCGTAGTTTTCTGGCTGTACTTGGTCAAAATCATAAGTAAGGGTGAAGTAATGACCTGGTTTTTCGCTGTAGGTTTGTTCCCCTTCAAAATCATGGATAGCAGTGCGCACTTTCTCGCCTTTTTTCTTTCCTGGACAAACGGCATGCACTTCAAAGCCGACCATAGATAGCATCTGGAACGGCACCATTGTTTCGTAGTCCTCGGCATAATCGCCTGTAAGGAAGAGGATCTTTTTCATAATTTACTGGTGTTGCTTATCTCTGCAAGCTAACTATTTCAAAACTCATTGTCAAGCAAACTTACCAGTTGGTGCAATACTTTTTGCCCTTTAGGGAGTTTGTCAAATATTTTTACCATCTGTCCTATTACCGTTTTAAAAGCAGACAATTTGCTAGGCAAACATTTTTGGTGCTTCGTAAAAGTAAAAATTGCCAATTAGGGCTAAGTATTCAGGTGGCACATTAAACTGGGAAACTTCCCGCTCTACTACTGCATTGCTGCTATAGTAAGCACTGGCAAAGAAATAGAGCTTTTGCAGTTCATCGTCAAACTGCCCAGGAGCGTTTTGCATGACGATTTTGTAGAAAGCATGGAGATATTTTAATTGCCAGTGAAATTGTTGCATGCGCTCTAAACGCCTGCGCCTTATCTGTTGCTCGGATAACCCTGCTGGATAAGAAACTATGCCCGTTTGATGAGAAAAATTTGGATTTTTTTTCAATAACTCATCTATTTGTTCAACAAGCCGCAGACGCATTTGTAAATCGCCGATGGTGTAGTCTATGGGCAATTTTCCAGTGCGAATGTATTTTTGCTCAATAAAGTGCAAGGTGGGGTAGGTAGCGAATTCAATGCCTCTGACAATGCCCGGAAAGGCTAGGGCAGTAAGCAACCTGGCCTTCTGCCGATTAGGAATAATCCTGGCGATTATCAAGTACTTGCGTTGAAGAAACACCATTGCCCTGCAATAGCTTTCCTCTGAAATCAGCTTTTGTTGGTTGCAAAATGAATATGAGAGAATCGGGATGGCAAATTGGCTAATTAGCATGGCATATACATATTTTGCGCGTAGGTTTATACCACTTTTTGCCACAACGTTACCGCAGGTTTGCTTAGTATTAATCGGCAAAAATTTAGAAGGGCAGAAGGGAGAGAAACCAGCAAAAGAAAGTACGTACCCTTAAGCAGGCAACCTTACCCACTAGTCAATAAGAATGCTGGTTAACATTGTGAGCCATCCACGTTGCTGGCTTTCAACGCTTTGAGCGGTTATTTTCTTATTCGGCTTAACTTTTCCGATTCGATTCCTAATTGGCGGATAATTTCAATAAGGCAGTTGATTTTTCCTTCCAAGGTAAAAAATTGATTAACCAACACAATGCGGTTGTTTTTGACAATGCAGTAGCCTGGCTTGAAATTTCCTTTTTCGTAGCGCAGTGCGTACCCCTGTTCTGTGATTACTTCTTCCAGTAAGGCAAGCAGTTGCTTACTGTAGCGCATCTTGCATTAGGAGTTAGTCAAGCGGCGAACAGTTTCTACTAGCACATCAAAATTGATGGGTTTTTGGATGTAGTCGTTAATGCCTACTTTTTGGAAGTCTTCCATGGTATAATTTTTGGCATTGCCTGTGATAGCCACAATGGGAATGGAGGCTTTTTTGGCATCTGGCAGGCTGCGCACGCGCGTGGCACATTCCATGCCATCCATGATTGGCATGCTAATATCCATTAGAATGATGTCACAGGAATGGTTTTCCAAGTAATCCAGTACTTGCTGCCCATTCTTGACAGCTACAATGTCAAAGTTTTGAAACTGGAGCACTCGGCGGGTAATGTTTTGGATTACGGAACTATCTTCTGCAATGAGTACTTGTTTGGGCATAGGCGAAAATGATTAATAGTGCAATTTTAAGCATTAATTTGCAAATAGGTCTTATAATGTTGCTGGAACTCGGTGAAAAGCCGTATGAGATTGGCGAATTCTTCCTCAGAGCGACTTGTTTGCCCTTGTTTCAAAAGAGCTTCAAAATGAGCAGCAGCAGCGTAAAGTCTTTCTATGCCTAATGTGCCTGCATTTCCCTTTAAAGTATGAAGAATGCTTTTGGCTTGGGAGAAATTTTGTTCAGAGATGCTCAGGGCGAGGTTTTCTAGCAGTTGTCGGCTTTCCTGTTCAAATTCCAGGTAAGTTTCTTGAATCATTTCTCTTCCTCCATACTTAGCCATCTGCTCCACTACTTCTGGATTAACAATAGGCAATTGAGTGGCTGGCAAAGGCGCTTCTTGCTTATCTTCTTTGGGCTGGTTAGCATTGCTTTCAAGGGGTTGATCAAGTAGCTGTTTCACTTTGGAAATAAGGGCTTGAGCTTTGATGGGTTTGGCGATGAAATCATCCATGCCAGCTTGCAGAAAGGTTTCGCGTTCTTCCTGCATGGAAAATGCTGTCATGGCAACGATAGGAGGAAGGTGAGGTAATTGGAGTTCTTTGATGTAGCGCGTAGTCTCCAGACCGTTCATGACAGGCATTTGCACATCCATGAAAATGAGGTCAAAAGGTTGTTGCTGTACCATGGCAATTGCCTCTTTGCCGCTGCGAGCAACACTCACTTGACAGCCAGCGCGCTTGAGAATGCTCCTTGCTACATTTAAATTGACACTGTTGTCATCTACGATCAAAATATGGGGATTGTTTTGTATTTGTCCGCTAATAAGAGTTTCTTGCTGAAGGGCATGGCTCTCTTTAACAGACACCTCTTCAGCTTTGCAAGCTTTGGCGCGGAAGGTAAACCAAAAAGTACTGCCCTTGCCCAATTCTGACTCTACGCCAATATCGCCTTGCATGAGCTTGCAAAGTTCTTGGGAAATAGCAAGCCCTAGCCCCGTGCCTCCGTGAGATTTGGTATAGCTATTGTCCAATTGGCTAAACTTCTGGAAAAGTAATTCTTGGTGTTGTGGAGCAATGCCAATACCTGTGTCTATTACTTTCACTTTGAGCAAGTATTCCTGCTGGGATTCCTCTAGAAGGAAATCAGGAGGTTGAGCTACCTCTACTTGGATTTTAATACTGCCTTTCTCAGTGAATTTGAGCGCGTTAGAGGTAAGATTGGACAAAATTTGCAGCAAGCGCGTTTCATCGGCGATGATGTAAGGCGGCACCTCAGCGGCAATGTGATAGCCAAATTCTATGTCTTTTTGCATAGCCCGCTGTTGGAAAAGTGCAATGAGCTTATCCATCATATTTACTAGCGATAGAGGTGCTTTGCGCAATTCCATCTTGCCGGCCTCTATCTTGGAAAGATCTAAGATGTCGTTAAGGATATGCAATAAGGTTTCAGAGGATTTTTTAATTGTGTTGATGTACTGGCGATACTCGGGCTCTAGATTTTCCGCCTCGGCAAGGAGGTCAATCATGCCGATGATGCCGTTCATAGGTGTGCGGATCTCGTGGCTCATGTTAGAAAGGAAGCGCTTTTTCACTTCGAGGGAGTGTTCGGCTAATTCTTTTGCCATGCGCAATTCATCAGCGGCTTTCTTTTTAACGGTGATGTTATGTGCCACACCTGCCACTTCATCCACTTCAAAACTGTTTGCAGTAACAATAGGGCTTAGAAATACTTCGTACCAGTATTCTTCGCCGCTGATGCCTCTCATTTTGCGCTCAAACTGCTGAGGATAGCCAGAAAGAGCGAGTTTGTATTTGTCTAGCCAGAAGTAAACTTGCTCAGGGTCATTTTGTCGGTAGAGTTCGGCAAGGGACATGCCAGCAGTAATGTTGATGTTGTACAGCAGGCGCATTGTGTTGGCATAATTGCCATTAAAACGAGTTAGGATTAAATCCTTGTTTACTGACCACATCAAATGCTGACCGCTTTCAAAGATGGCTTGTAAGCGGGAGTTTTGTTCATTAATTTTTTCTTGATTTTGCACTCGTTGAATGGCAGTAGCCAGCTGTCCTGAAATGAAGTTGAGCAAGTCTAGGTCGCGTTTGTGGTAGGTTTTGCGCTCTTTGTAGGATTGCAGTACAATAATGCCTATTACTTTTTGGTCGATTTTTAGGGGAATGCCTATCCATGTTTGGGGCAGGGGTTCTTCTGCTGGCAGGTCGTTTGTCTGGATAATGCGCCGGAGCATGTCTTGGTGAAAAATCATAGTGCGTTCGAAAGCAAAGGCATACTCGGCAAAGGCACGTCCTTGAATGCCCTCATCAGGCGCATAAGGCGAATTGATGTAATAAGGAAAATATATACTTTGATCTTTTTCATTTCGCAGGGCAATGAGAAAGCCTTCTACTTCAATAGCCTTTTTGAGTTCAGTGTAAAAATTGTGGTACAGCGTTTCCAGGTTGGGGCTGTTGATGGTGAGCCGAGAAAGGTTGTGATAGAGCATTTGGGCTTTTTCTGCTCGCATCTGTTCGGTAATGTCTTGAAAGACAGCCCGATAAACGGGTGGCTTGCCTTCTTCAAAACTATGGCCATAACTAATGCTACCCCGCAGGTGAATTTTTCGACCACTGCGGCTGATGAAACATATTTCAACATTATTTACCGAACCTTCGGCAATAGCCCGGTAGAGCAGGTGATTCATCAAAGCTCTGTCCTCGGGATAAACTACTTGATACAGGTGCAATAAGCGAATCTCTTCTGGCCTATACTCAAGAAGATTGCACCAAGATTTATTGACAAACACGAAATTGCCTTCCGCATCAGTGATTTGAATCAAATCAGTAGCATTGTCAAACAAGTCTTTCAGCAGGGCATTGCTTTGCTCAAGGGCTTGTTGGGCTCGAAGGGTTTCGGATATGTCTTCTCCTATCAAAGTGACAGCAATGGCTTGTCCTTGGGCATCGTTCCATGTAATAGTATGGAATCGGATGTGCAGATGTGCTCCATTAGCGCAGCGCAGTTGCCCACAGAAGGAACTCAATAGCTGTTGGTGAAATGGCAAATGGGCGTAGTCGTGATGGTGTAGGACAAGAACTTCGGACAATGCCTTGCCGAGGAGCTCTTCGGCATGCCAGCCCGTAGTTTTGAGCAAAAAATCGTTGGAATAGGAGATAGTGCCGTCAGCTTCTACAGTAAGGGCTAATAACTCAACCGTTTGCAGGGTATTTTGTAAACTTTGGCGGGAATACTTGGGCACTTGAGCTCGAACAATTTCTTGTTCGTAAGCTTTGCCATCGGTAATATCGCTTGCATACAATACCAACCCTTTGAATTCGTTGTGACTGCCAAAGTAAGGAATGGCGTTTTCTAACAGCCATCGATATTCGCCGTTGAACTTGCGCACTCGGTATGTAATCTCAAAACTATTTTTAGAGGCGAGTTTTTTCTCAAATGTGGCTGCTATTTCCATGCGATCCTCAGGGTGAAGGTATTCCAGCCAGGGCAAGGATTGGTGTCTATCTATTCCCACTAACTTATACCATCGTTGATTGAAAAAAGTAAAATGACCTTCGGCATCACAAATCCGCAGCAATAAAGGCGAATTATCTGCAAGAATGCGAAAGCGGTTTTCGCTTTGGATTAGCCTACTGGCAAGTTGTCTGTGAGTAACGAAGTAGCTTATTTCTGTTCCTAGCAGGTTGAGCAGCAAGCTGGCTTGCTGGCTAGAAGGGGCAAGAACAAAGAGAAATGCGTAAGCAACTTTGTTTTCTACAACAATAGGAACAAGTAGGAGGTGATCGTGCTGAGTGGATAGTAAGGTGTTAGGAGGCAACTCTATCCATTGGCGTTCTTGAAAAACAGCAGCAAAGTGCTCGGTTGGAATTTCGCGAAGCAGATGCAAAAGCTGGTTGTGGATGTTGAAATGAAAGCGCAATAAGGCATAGTGCCAATCTTTGCTTACTTGGTAAAATCCGCCTCCTAATATGTAATTTTTTTCGTAGAGTCGGGCAATAGTGTTGATTAAAATTTCATCAATGCGGTGCATGCCCGCTACTGACCTGGCGACTTCTTTGATAATTTTTAATTCATTATCTATCGTGGATTTTTCTTGTTTAGGGGCTTCATATAGGTAAGCCACTAACACGGTTTTGCCAGGCAACTCAATTGGCTCAATTCCGATTTGAGAAAGTTGAAAAGGCTCTCCGCTGCTATTTTTTTCACTGCACTGGTAAACCGTTTTTTTGTTTTGTTGAATGCATTTTTGAAGTTGTTCCTTTCCTGAAACGCTAAGGGGTAAAATTTCGCCAAGCAGTTCTCCAACAATTTCTTTTGATGATTTTTTTTGCAGCAGTTGCATTGCCGCCCTGTTGATGGACAAGATTCTTCCGCTGTTTTCCAGCAATACAATGGGCTGAGGATGGTTCTCAAAAATTGCTTGATAGAGTTCTCCTTGAGCAGGTAAAGCACTGGAAGAAAAGGAATTTTGTTGATGTGCATGGGTGCCATGACCGTTTTCACTGTTTTCCTGCACAAGTTCAAAACTCATTTGGGGTAGCTGGACGCCTTTATCTGTTACTTCTTTTTTTTCGCGGTTGAGCAATTGGAGGTTGCCAAAAGTTTCTTTAGCCTTGCTAAGATTTTCAAGGTCTGTTACAGCCCCGTGCAATTGAGCAATTTGTTCTCGGAAGAGATCTTCTTGCTGGGGAAGTTGGCTTTGTAGTTTACTTTCTAACTCCTTGAGTTGATTTTTTAATTGCTCAATTTCTTCAAGTAATGGGCGGCTATTTTTATCTGGTGTGGCATCCGTCATATGACTGGGGGTGGGTCAAAAGACTCTGTAAATTAGGAAAAATTTGGCAAAAAATATCATTTTTTCAGCCTTTCTCGCAATCACAGGCGGCAAAATGGATTAGTTCGCCGTTCATAGTCGATAGTGGTTTGAGGACCGTGACCTGGATAGACTACTGTTTCTGGGGGAAGAGTGTAAAGCTGTGTGCGAATGCTTTCCAAAAGTTGTTCGTGATTGCCACCAGGCAGGTCTGTTCTGCCGATGCTGTTTAGAAACAGCACATCCCCGCCGATGCAAAATCCTTCAGAGGGGCTGTAAAATACCAGATGTCCTGGAGAGTGTCCTGGCACGAAGCGAATTTGCATTTGCGCCGTACCGAACTGGAGTGTATCGTTCTCTGTTAAAAAACCATCTGGAACGGTAGGCTCGTAGCCTTCAAAACCATATAAATGGGCATACTGCGGAACGGCTTCTAGCATGGTTTGTTCTTTTTCGGGAATGAGCAAAGCCACGCGATAGGTTTTTTGAATGAAGTAATTTCCCAGTACATGGTCTATGTGGCAGTGAGTATTCACTACCAGAACAACCTCCAGTCCGTGTTCGGCAATGAACTGCTGTAAAAGAGCCTTTTCACGCCTGTGGTAGCATCCTGGATCTATGATGACTGTTTTGCCTTGTGGGTCAGAGAGCAAGTAAGTGTTTTCTTGAAACTCGTTGAAAGTAAACCGATGTATTTTAATTGCCATGTCGTAAAAATTTAAGATGCAACTTGCACTTGGTTTGCAAATAACAACACTTCAATATTGTTTCGAACAGCTTTAGAGTAAGGGCATACCTGATGTGCCCGCTTAACAAGTGCGCTTGCCTCTTCTGGGCTTAATTCAGGCAAGTGGGCAAAGATAGTAACTGAGAGCACATAGCCGCTTCCTTCTTGGTGGCAAACGGCTACTTCCACAGTGACACTAGCATGGCTAAGATTTTTACCTTTGCCGAGTGCTTCTAAAGTACCTCCAAAACACGCCGCATAAGCAGCGGCAAATAATTGTTCTGGATTGGTGTAATTGCCTTCGGGTCCACCTAAGGAAGTAGGTTGGCGTACTTGTAGACTGAGTGCGCCGTCATCGGATTGTACTTTTCCACTGCGCCCTCCCACGTTGGTTACGCTAGTGCGATAGAGAACTTTTTTGCTCATAGCTTGACAAATTTTACAGTCTATATCCGTGAATTTATTGCCTGTTTTGCAAAAGTGATATCTCAATCAGCCGTAGTGCTAAAGTTGCCTGAGATAAGGAACCATCCAATAATGCAGTAGTAATTTTGCAACCATGAGCGAAGATTTTCTCCGTTTGGCGGCTCCCTTGCCTTGCCAATTTTACCAGCGCAGTGATGTGGTGCAGATAGCCCAAGAACTGCTAGGCAAAGTGCTTGTTACTTATATTGAGGGTCAGCTTTGTGCTGCTAAAATTGTGGAAACAGAAGCCTACTGCGGAGCTACGGATAAAGCCTGCCATGCGCATATGAACCGCCGCACTAAACGGACTGAAATTATGTTTGCTGCAGGCGGGGTGGCTTATGTTTATTTATGCTATGGCATTCATTCGCTTTTTAATATTGTAACTAATCAAGAAGGCAATGCCGATGCGGTGCTCATTCGCGCTGGAGAGCCATTGTATAACTTACCTGCCATGAGGCAGCGCCGGGGCATTTCCAACCTCGATGACTTTCGCCTAACAGCTGGACCTGGCGCTCTGGCAAAAGCCATGGGCATCACCACCGCTCACTACGGAGTTTCTCTGACAGATAAAACAGCTATTTGGATCATTGATTTTGAATCAGTTTCGCCTGAATACATCATCAAAAGTCCTCGCGTAGGAGTAAGCTATGCGGGAGAAGATGCCCTGCTGCCTTGGCGATTTCGCATTAAGGGAAATAAGTGGTGTAGTCCTGCAAAGTAACCAAGCAAACCTAGCACCTTTTGCCTTGAACTGGCAAAATGGGCGTGCATTTACTCCAAACTTTAGCTTAAACTTCTATATTTGCCCATTGCCACAGTTTGGATCGTCATGGAAAGTCTCAAAATAGATATCAGCCAAGTACTGGAGTTTTTGCTCTATGAAGACATTGCGCGCTACCAAGAGGAAATTGATGCTCATTACAAAGCCCTGCACAACCGCACGGGCAAGGGCAACCAGTTTCTCGGATGGATGAACCTGCCTAGCCAAACAAGTCCTGACTTGCTGAGAGAAATAGAAACCACTGCCAGCCGCCTGCGGGAAATGGCTGAAATTTTCGTCGTAGTAGGCATTGGTGGTTCTTACATGGGTGCCAAAGCAGTCATTGAAGCTCTCTCACATCACTTTAGCTCAATGTTAAGCAAAGAAAGGCGGCAAGGACCGCTTATTTTATTTGCGGGGCAGAACATCTGTGCAGATTATCACGCTGACTTGATGGATATTTTACAAGATAAAAGCTATGCAGTAGCCGTCATTTCTAAATCTGGCACTACTACTGAACCAGCTATTGCTTTCCGCTTGCTCAAGCAACATCTAGAACAGCGCTACGGAAAAGCCCAAGCACGCCAACGCATCGTTGCTATTACGGATCCTTCCTCAGGAGCTCTGCGCAAAATGGCTCAGCAGGAAGGCTATCAAACTTTTGACATTCCCCCTGATGTAGGAGGAAGGTTTTCTGTCCTTACTCCTGTAGGTTTGTTACCCATTGCCGTGGCAGGCTTTGACATTGGGCGATTAATGGCAGGGGCAAAAGAAATGGAAGAACTTTCCTACCGCTCTACCCAAATTCAAGACAATCCCATCTCTATGTATGCAGCCGTGCGCAATGCCCTTTACAAACGCGGCAAATGCATCGAAATTTTAGTTACTTATCATCCCCGTTTGCAATACTTGGTAGAATGGTGGAAACAGCTCTTCGGAGAAAGCGAAGGCAAAGACTTTAAGGCTATCTTTCCAGTAGGAGTTAGCTTTACTACGGATTTGCATTCCTTAGGGCAACTCATTCAAGAAGGGGAACGGAATCTGTTTGAAACTGTTATTTCCGTTGCTCATACCCGTAGCGCTTTGCCCGTTCCTTTGGACGAAGAAGACCTGGACAAACTCAACTACTTGGCAGGCAAAGACATGCAAACAGTCAATAAAATGGCAGAGAAAGGCACTTTGCTGGCTCACGTAGCAGGCGGGGTCCCTAACTTAGTCATCCAAATTCCAACTATTAACGAATATAGTCTAGGGCAGTTGTTTTACTTTTTTGAAAAAGCCTGTGCCATTAGTGGCTATATTTTGGGCGTTAATCCTTTTGATCAGCCCGGGGTAGAAGCCTATAAAAATAACATGTTTGCTTTGCTGGGCAAGCCTGGCTACGAAAAGCTCGCTGCTCAACTACAAGCACGCTTACAAGCATGACGATCCAGCAATCCAACCGCTGTTTGCATTTTAATGAGCGCTACTGTACTCAAGGCAACTTGCTGGCTAGAAGTGCCCTATTTTTTTTGCCATTTTGCAGATATGAATTGCTAAAAATGCTAATAACTCTATGGTGCTTCGCATTCCCAACCTTCAAAAGGTTAAGCTACCACGCATAGGGCTTTTTTCTCGCGACCCCTTTGGCAATTGGCTCATTGTCAAGCGCGCCTTGATGAGCATTTTCGCCCTTACTACTTATCCTCGTTTCAATATCATCAACAAGCTCAAAATAGAAGGCACAGAATACCTAATGGACCTGCCCGACTGCAATGTGCTCTTTATCTCTAATCACCAGACTTATTACGCCGATGTCATTGCCATGTATCACATTTTTTGCAGTGTCAAATGGCGCATGAAAAACACGATTCGCTTCCCGATTTACTTCCTTATGCCGCGAGCGAGAAATTTTTACGTAGCAGCAGAGGAAACCATGTTGGAGAGCGGATTTTTGCCTCGCTTGTTTAGTTATACGGGTGCAATTACAGTGCGTCGTTCATGGCGAAGCAAGGGGCAAGACATTCAGCGGCCACCAGATCGCCGCGCTCCAGAAAAAATTAAAAAAGCATTGGGTTATGGCTGGGTAATTAACTTCCCTCAAGGTACTACGAAGCCCTACGCACCTGTTCGCAAAGGCACAGCCCATATCATTCGCGATTTTAAGCCTATTGTAGTCCCAGTGGTGCTCGATGGCTTTAGGCGAGCCTTCGACAAAAAAGGATTGAAGATTAAAAAGCGAGGAGTGACTCTGTCAGTGCGCTTTAAACCGCCTATTGTTTTTGATGACAGTTACACCATAGAGGAAATCAAGGAAGAAATTGCACGGTTGATAGAACAGGTCCCAGAAGGCACGGATATTCCTCCTCTTGTAGAAGATTAATTAAAACCGTACAGCCGATTCAGTCCCTTCTGGCTTTGGTGGTACATGATTGGTTGGGCTATGAAACACATCGGTTTTATTTTTGACATGGATGGAGTGATAGTGGACAGCAATCCCTATCACAAAATGGCTCTAGAGCAGTTTTGCCAACAGGTAGGCATTTCAATCACTCAAGAAGTGCTACTGCACAAAGTGTATGGCAGAGCAAACAAGGAATGGCTGCCTGAACTTCTTGGCAAAGAACTTTCCGAAGAAGAAATAGAGCACTACGGCACTGAAAAAGAACTTCTTTACCAGCAGCTCTATCGCCCTTACATACGTCCTGTGCCTGGTTTGTTCCAGTTTCTTCAGTTGCTCACTGAAAGAAAATTTCCCTGTGCAGTAGCCACTTCAGCTCCGCGCATGAATGTAGATTTTACTTTACAACACACAGGATTAAGCCATTTCTTTGAGCTTGTATTGGACCAAAGTCATGTAAGCAAGGGAAAACCGCACCCAGAAATTTATCTCAAGACATCCGCTGCACTAGGGTTGCCACCTAGTCAGTGTATCGTGTTTGAAGATTCTTTAGCAGGAGTAAGAGCTGCTCGAGCAGCAGGCTGCAAGGTGGTAGGCGTCCTTACTACCCACCGTGCAGAGGAACTGACTGAAGCCCAAATCACTATTGCAGATTTCACTAACTTGCAGCCCGAAGCTCTTTGTAGACAACTTGACTTGGTATGAAAACGCTTTTTATTCTACGCCATGCGCAGGCGGAAGATCCTTACTTGCACGACAATGACTTTGACCGCGACCTTACCCATCAAGGCGCTTCAAAAGCTGTTCGCGTGGGCAAACAATTGGCTGCTGAAGGGCTTTTTCCTGAGTTAATTATTGCCAGTCCAGCAGTCAGGACTCGCCGCACCGCTGAACTATTGGCAGAACAGCTAGCTCTAAGTGCATCGGTGTCCTTATATGATGGGCTGTATAATTCTTCCCTGCGCTTATTGGTGGAGTTCATCGCCCAACTAAGCCCCCAGTACAGTAAAGTAATGTTAGTAGGACACAATCCTGGGGTGAGCTATCTTGCCCAGTGGCTTACTGGCAATTACGACATTGGTGTGATGAGTACTTGCAGCTTGGCTCACGTTGTTCTCAACATTGAGCACTGGAACCAGGTGCAACAAAAGTGCGGCACCTTGGTGAGCTATCGCAGTTTTGAGTGAAGTATTTTAGTGCAGGCAGTAAGACTACTAACTAACGCATTTATGTCGCTGCGCTACCCTTGCCCTGACTGTGAAGGAGAAAATTTTGCCCCTTTTTATACTTGCCGCGACTACCTTGTAAGTGGTGAATTATTTGCACTTGGCAAGTGTCGTAGCTGTGGAATGGTGGTTACCTTGCAGCCCCCCAGCCCTGAAGAAATGCCAAAATACTACCAGTCAGAAAATTACATCTCCCATAGCGATCTACAAAGAGGACTGTTCTTTAAAACCTATCACTTTGTGCGCAAGGTAATGCTTGGTGCAAAACGAAAACTGGTCATACAAGCCACTGGCAAGGAAAAGGGAAACTTATTAGACTGGGGTTGCGGAACGGGCTATTTTCTCAATGCAATGCAGCAAGCAGGCTGGCAAGTGCAAGGTATTGAAGTCAGTGATCAAGCGCGAGCTTATGCCCGAGAAAAATTTGGCGTGCCTGTAGTGTCTCCTGCCGAAATTGTCCATTTGCCATCTCATCACTACCATTGCGTTACTTTTTGGCACGTGCTTGAGCATTTGCACCATTTGGAGAATACGCTTGCTGAGCTAAAGCGTTTACTTGCTCCAGGAGGAATAGCAGTGATCGCCTTGCCCAACCAGCAAAGTTATGATGCTTGGTATTATGGGCGCTACTGGGCAGCCTGGGACGTGCCGCGGCATCTGTGGCATTTTGCTCCTCCTCACATAGAAAGGCTCATGAACGCAGCAGGATTTAGATTGTATCACAAACAACCCTTGCCTTTTGATTCCTTTTACGTTGCCTTGTTGAGTGAAAAGTATCGCGGTAAGCGTTTAGGAGTGATTAATGCCATGGTGCAAGGTTTGATATCTTTTCTGCAGGGTTATTACCAGGTCAATCGCGCCTCGTCTATTGTCTATTTGTTCGGCTAGTAGGAAAACTAATGCAACACAGTGAGTTTTTAGAACAGTTAAAGCACTTTGTTAGCCAGAATAGCTTGTTTCTTATTGCTGCTCTCTGCTGGTTTTTGTGGGAAATTCCTCCTGAAATGCCAGGTTTTCCTCAAAACGCCTTTTCTCTCTCCTATGCTTTGGAGTCGTTCTTGCTGAATGGTTTTATTTTGTTTTCATTTTTGGCATTGTTGCAGCACAATTTTTCTCCTCATGGCTATGCTGGCAGTTTTAACGGTGAGTTATTGCAAATTTTTTTTGCAAGCCTTGTAGGTACTAGTCTTTCTGCTTTTCTTTTTCAAGTGTATCAACAAACTACTTTAGCTCAATGGGCTAACTGGTTAGGGCAGGCGTGGATTTACAAGCTCGAGCTTGCAGCTGTGGTGATATTTGTACTCTGGGTGTACGTTGTTTGGCGCAAACTAATTTTCTTTGGTCGCTCCCTGTACGTGATTACTATTTGGCGCTTTTTTGAGGCATTTTTGTTTCTAAGTTTACTCTTTCATGCCCTTCCGCGCTTGTACTTACAGCGACAGCCTTACTACGAGTGGATTGAACAAGGACTGTTTATTCTTTCTCTTTTGCTTGCTATTCTGGCTTCTTTCAATTTAGACTGGGTTGCCCTGCTGCGCTATCGAGAAAAATGGTTCGCCATCTTTGTCATTTTGTCGCTGTTTTTGTGCTTAGGATATTTTTTTGAAGTGCGCTATGAGGACCTCAATAGCAGTCCTTTTTACTTTGATTTAACCGAAAGCGTGTTTCTGACCGCCCTGCTGGTATTTATCACTGTCTATAGTGTGTTTTCCTTTCTGACTGTATTGTTTAACTTGCCTACTTCCAACGTCATTGAGCGCAAATTTGCTGAACTTTCACAACTGAACAACTTACTAACTCACGAATTTCGACACGAAGAACAATTTTTTGACAAAATTTTAGACATTGCTGTCAATACTTTCAAAGCTGATGCAGCCTGGCTGGAGATAAAAGAAGCCAATAAGTTAATCACTCGCAATATCGACAAGTCCAAGGTAGAAGGAATTCAAAACGCACTTCATAAGATCGGTTCTAGTTTTGAGCACGTTCAAAGATTTTTTCGCAAGCAGTTACCACTTTCCCCCCAAGAAATGCCATTTGCCAGCGTTTTAGTAGTGCCGTTTAAAAGACAAAGCCACCTCATGGGGAAGTTGGTTTTATTGGGTAAAAATGTAAGTATTTTTGACAACGTATTGCTGCCTAACTCTACCTTAGCTCACTATGCAGCGCAGGCAGCTTTAGCATTGGATAATCTTCGTTTGCTTGCCGAGGCGGTAGATAACGAACGCTTTCAGGCAGAAATTGCCGCTGCTAAAAAGTTTCGGGAAGCATTGATGCCACCCCTGCAGTTCCAACAGGGCAGCTTGCAGGTCTTGGCGCGAACTTATTCTCAAGAAATCATCGGCGGGGATTTTTACGATTATTACCGCTTTTCTAACCATCGCCTTGCCTTTATCATGGGCGATGTAGCGGGTAAGGGCACGGCAGCAGTTTTTTACATGTGGCAAATGAAAGGCATTTTTCAAAGCCTGGTTCAAATGAATTTACCTCCTGAGCAGTTTATGGCATATGCCAATCGCGCTCTTGCCAATTGTTTGCCAGCGCAAGTGTTTGTTACCGCAGTTTACCTAATGGTAGATTTGCAAAAACAGCAGTTTTGTTACGCAAGAGCAGGTCATTGCCCACCTATGTACCTTCGCCCTTCCACTGGTCAAGTACAACTACTAGAAGGGCAAGGAATCGGGCTAGGCATCCTCCGCACCGCTGATTTTGACAAATACATCCACTCCTACGGTGTTTCTTACCAGCAAGGAGATGTAATACTGCTCTATACAGATGGAGTCATTGAAACTCGTTCCCATGCAAACGGAGAAGAGTTTGGCATTGAGCGTTTACAACGCCTTTTGCAAGAGCATTGCCGTCTTCCAATAGAGGAATTGCTGCAAGTAATTCACGCACATCTAACTAATTTTTCGCAAAGCAAAAACAATGGCGATGATTTTTCACTCTTGTTAATCAAACTTTAATTTGCTTTGCCTTGCACTTCTGGCGTAATAAACTCAGAATAGTCTAATTAGTCTTAAAAGCAAGTTAAACCACGCAGAGCTTGGCTTGATCTTTGCCCAACCTGCCACCTTCCTTTTTGAAGAATAAAAACTTGAGATTCAGACTTTTGTGCTAATTTTTCCTCCCCGTCCACACATTTTGATGGAATCGAGAAATGCTCCCCCACCATGGAGGGCAATCTGTAGTAAGGTTTTGTACTTTTCAAGTGGCTTCAACCTTACTTTGGCATTCTTTACGTGGGTTTCTATAACCAGGATGGCACGTAGCACCCCCGGTGCATCCACCATCATATGTTGCTGATAGGTTAGCCTGCTAAGATTAGCCGATTCCCTTTTTATCCACAATTTTTGCCTCCCTAGACATGCTCTCACTTTAGCACAAGTGAAAAAATAAAAAACTTACTGCTAATGACTATTTCGCAGTAAGTTTTAGCAAAGGCAGGAATTTGAATCAGCAAGTTTTGTAGAAAGTTAAAAATGGTTGCTTTATGGTTTACCGAGTGTAGTAAGCTGTTTTAAGGTCGTGGAGGGAGGGAGGGAAGCCCATTCCTTTGAGCCTTTCCGCATCTGTTTGTGCTTGTTCTTTAGTCAGGTAGTTGCCCACTAAAACCAAAAATGAAATGTCTTTGCCATACTGGTCCGTAAGAATGAAGATATTTTCAAACTTATGGGTAACTAATTCTTCACAAAATGCTTGGGCACCTTCCAAGTCTCTAAATTTCTTCACCACAAGGGACCATTTATTTTTTTCTACCTTATTGCCTTTGATATCATAAAGCTGGGAGTCTCTGGGGTCAAAAGGTACATACGGTTGAAAATAAGAAACTGGTTTTGCGACGGTGCCCGTGCTATCTTTAAGAGGAAGCATCCAGTCGTGAAAGAGTACTTTAAACTGTTTGCCTTCTGTATCGCCGCGTGCAAAGATGTAGTGGGGCATGCTTTGTTCGTTGCGCAGTTGTACGGCTTTGCTTCCATTGACTGTATAGGCAGTAATTAAGTAGGTCTCTCCCGTGAGTTTAGTGCCTTTGGGTGCGTTTTCGGGTAGTTTGGGAATGAGCCTAACAAAGTCCATCTGTCCATCCATGTTGAAATCTCCGTAACTTTCACTGCCGTGGAAAATGCTAGAAAAGGAGACCTGTGTAATGGCTTTGGGGTTGGTAATGTCAAATAAGTTATAGCAGCGGTAATTACATGCCTTTCCCCCGCAGTCTTCGCGCAAGCTAACGATGTTCAAATAATTCCGACCTAGATAAGTGAATTCGTATACATCCAAGTAGTTGCTCACGCTTTGGCGAAAGGACTTTTCTACATCGCAGAAGTATAAAAAGTGTTGGTTATTCAAGTATACGCCCGTAGGATTAGGGTTAAACAAGGGGGTGTACTGTTCCCCTTCTACAAAGTAGTGCACTATAGAAACGGAGGCGTTTTTGAAGATAGTAAACGTAGTATCGCCTGACATTTTAGGCATATCGGGCACGGGCTTCTTAGTAATTTTAATCGGTTCTTGGCTGAGCCGCTCTAAAGTATAGATAAAATCTTTGGTTTGAGCTTGCGCACTGGCAAGAAGAACTATGTATAGAATTGGCCATGCAATGCTGCCAGGTAGTGTTAGCTTTGCCATAAAGCAACTTTTGTTAAAAACCTACTATTGTTTTGGGGCAAAAATCGCGCAATTTTTTTCAACCGTTGCTTAGTAAAGAAATAATTTCTACCGCTGGGCGCACATCATGAACGCGCAAAATATGAGCTCCTTGTAGAATAGCCATGGTATTAAGCACCGTAGTACCATTGAGGGCTTCTTGCGGCGAGTTGCCTAGCTTTTTCCAGATCATAGACTTGCGCGAAAGCCCTACTAATATTGGTTTGCCTAAATTGCTAAATACAGCTAAATTTTTTAACAAGGTGTAATTTTGTTCTACTGTCTTGGCAAAACCAAAGCCAGGGTCGAGAACGATATCATGACAGCCTGCCGCATGGAGCTGTAAAATTCGCTGTTGAAAAAAATTCATTAACTCTGTGAAAATGTTCTGGTAATGAGTGAGTTGTTGCATAGTTTGGGGATTGCCGCGCAAGTGCATCAACACATATGGCACTTTTAATTGACCTGCCACTGCAAAGATTTGCTCATCGGCTTGTCCTCCTGAAACGTCATTGATCATATGGGCTCCTTCTTGAATGGCTGCTCTCGCCACCGAAGCACGGAAAGTATCAATAGAAATAATTGCCTCTGGAAAACGCTTTGCAATTGCCGATACAATTGGAACTACTCGCCGAAGTTCTTCTTCTAAAGGTACTTCTTGAGCTCCTGGACGAGTGGAATATCCCCCTACGTCAATGAACGAGGCTCCTTCTGCTAGCATTTGTTCTACTTGTTCAAGGGCTTTGTCTACAGAAAGTACGCGACTGCCAGCATAAAACGAGTCAGGAGTAGCATTGATAATACCCATCACTTTGGGAGGTAGCAGCCTTATTAGGCGTTGACCCACTCGCAAGGTAGGCACTGGAGAAAAACGAATCTCTTGCATTGTTTGGCTAAATTTGCCCAAAAATTACACTTGCTAAAGTTGTCTGAGCAAACTATTAAAGAATACCGCGCTGTTGTTGCCGCTTGCCGCGAGGTATTTGCTACTAAAACTCGCGACTATGGCTCTGCATGGCGAATTTTGCGCTTGCCTTCCCTTACCGACCAACTGTATATCAAAGCTAAACGCATTCGCTCCATTCAAGAAAAAGGTCAACAGAAAGTAAGCGACAGCATTGCCAGCGACTTTGTTGCCATGGTCAATTATGGTTTGATTGCCCTGATGCAATCCCGTTATGACCCCGCCACTCCGCTGCAATTGCCGTTGGAAAAAGTCCTTGCTGACTACGACTGCGCTGTCCAAGAAACTTTAGAGCTATTGATGGCAAAAAACCACGACTACGGAGAGGCTTGGCGAGAGATGCGCCTGGAGAGCATTACGGATATTATCTTGATGAAATTGCTTAGAATCAAGCAAATAGAAGACAATCAAGGCAAAACCATCGCCTCAGAAGGCGTTCAATCTAGCTACTGCGACATTGTCAACTATGCAGTATATGCCCTTATTTTGATGGGATTTCCTGGCAAAGAAAAAAACCTTCAGCTATGCACTACATCCGCTTGATTTTTCGCATCTTAGTAGGAGGACTATTCATTTTCTCAGGACTGATAAAAGTAAATGACCCCGTAGGCACCGCCATTAAGTTAGAAGAGTATTTTGAAGTATTTAGCAGCGATTTTTCTCCCTTTTTCCATCATTTCATTCCTTATGCCTTGCCTTTGGCAGTACTTCTTTGCGTATTGGAAGTAACTTTAGGCGTTGCACTGCTGATAGGTTACCGAATACGCCTTACTTTAAGCCTATTGCTGGCTATGATTGTTTTTTTCACTTTTCTTACCTTTTATTCTGCTTACTTCAACAAAGTTACTGACTGCGGCTGTTTCGGCGATGCGATTAAACTCACTCCTTGGCAATCCTTTATAAAGGATGTCATATTGCTGGCAATGATTTTTACTTTAGTACTATCATGGAATAGCTGGAAAAATACAGCCAATGCCTTGCAAAGTGTTGTTGTGTTAGCAAGCGTAGCAGTAACAGCAGGGCTGGCATATTACGCAGTTGAGCATTTGCCTTTTATAGATTTTCGTCCGTACAAAATAGGCAATCACCTTCCCACGCTGATGCGTCCGCAAGAGCCTTGTCGGTATATTTACATCATGGAAAAAGAAGGAAAGCAGGTAAGGCTGCGCGAGTATCCCACCGACCCTTCCTATAAACTGCTTCAAATGGTAGCTGAAAACGAAGCCGCGTGCAAACCTAAAATATTGGACTACAGCATTTGGGACAGCCAAGGCAACGACGTAACGCAAAGTACTTTCGAAGGCAACAAGCTCATCGTAATTATTAGAGATGTAAAAAAAGTGCCTTTGGAAGTCTTCCCAGCTATTAATCGGCTCATAACAGGGCTGGAAAGACAAGTTCAAGCCCTGGCTTTTACGGCTTCTTCACAAAGGGAATTCGAGCAGTTTAGCCGCAAAGTGCGCCTAGAAATTCCCTACTACTTTGCAGATGGAACAGTACTGAAAACCATTATGCGCTCTGACCCAGGCATTTGGCTAATGAAAAATGGGACAGTGGTAGGCAAGTGGCACTACAATGATATTCCCCAGGCTTCAACAGTTTTGACTTTACTAAAATAGTCCTATCATGCTCAAGTACATTTTATGGCGCTGCTTTTCAGGTTTGATGGTGATTATAGGAGTGATAATAGTAGTGTTTTTTATTTTTCACGTCTTGCCTGGTAATCCCGTAGATAGCCTAATGGGACGCGACAAGTCAGAGGAAAATCGGCAGCGCATCATGAAAGAATACCGCTTTGACCAGCCATTGCCCTTGCAACTCATACTTTATTTAAACGACCTTTCACCCATTTCCTTGCATTTGCACTCGGAAAAAAATCGGTTGAAGTTTGACTACCTCGAGTTGCTGCAAATAGGAGATAAAATATTAGTAGCTAAGTTTCCCTATTTGGGACATTCCATTGTTCGTGGTAGGCGAGTGAGCGAAATTTTGCTGGAGGACATGGAAGGAACCATCTGGCTTGCTGTTACAGCAATGTTGTTTGCCTCTGTGGTAGGCATTAGCATGGGGCTGGTAAGTGCGCTTAATCAAGGTACGCGGTTAGATACTGCTATATTAGGCATTTCGGTGTTTGGCATTTCAACCCCTTCTTTTATTAGTGCCATCGTTGCCCAGTTGCTATTTGCTTACTACTGGGCAGATTGGACAGGGTTAGAGTTACAAGGTTCTTTAGTAGTCAAAACCGAATACGGAAGAGAATACCATTTTAAGAACCTCATTTTGCCAGCTCTTACCTTAGGCATCCGTCCAATGTCAATCATCGTTCAGCTGACGCGCAATTCCATGATAGAAGTAATGTCCCAAGATTACATTCGCACAGCGCGTGCTAAGGGCGTGCCTAGATATCGAATCATTTTTAAGCATGCTCTCAAAAATGCCCTCAATCCAGTAATTACCGCTGTTACAGGGTGGTTGGCTTCTTTAATGGCAGGAGCCTTCTTTGTGGAGTTCATCTTTAAATATCGCGGTATTGGGTACGACACCATGCAAGCCGTTACCGATAAAGATTTTCCCATTGTCATGGGCGCTACTGTGATGGTGGCTTCGGTCTTCGTTGTAATAAACATCTTTGTGGATATCCTTTACGCTTACCTAGACCCGCGCATTAAACTTAAATAACGTGTTAGTGCATCCTTTTGTAATTACTTTCGTGGTAAACCAACTAGCTATAAGTTTGATACTGCTCTATGCTGCATGGAAGGGCGGGTATGCCATTCGGTTTTGGTCAGCGGTTTCGCATTCCGCCTTACAACTTCGCCTTGAACAAGAGCACTATTTGCTGGGTGCAGTAGTGCAAGTGGCAATGGGAGCCCAACTGGCAGGATTGGCTCTATTTGTATGGTTGATTAATAACTACTTGCCTTCTCTTATACGGGGTGCTATGTGTGGGACAGGCACTCTTCAAGCGAACGTGTACGGATATCCCCTGCTTTATCTAAAAATGTGCATGCCGTTATTATCTACATTCTATTTGTTGCTGCAATACTTAGAAAACTGCCAGCCTGGCTATCGGCTCACTCCCTTGAAGTACTATTTCTTGATACCTATTGCGGTAGTGGCTATGGCTGAAACAGGGCTTACGGTTGCCTATTTTGCCAACATTTCTCCTAATGTCATAGTTACCTGTTGCAGCTTAAATTTTATAAGTGATTCTTTACAGCACATTGGTCTTTTGTCAAGGCAAGAAATACTTCAGCCTGCAATAGGGATTTGGATAGCTTTAGGATTTGCACTAATGGCTTTTCACTGGAACAAACGGCATTTGCCGACGTGGCTTAATGCACTGCTGGTAGGAATTTATACGGGGCTGAGCGTATTTACTCTCAAATATTTCTTTGTCAAATACATCTATGGGCTGCCTTCGCACTTGTGTTTGTTTGACTTGTTTTTGCCTCATTACCACTATATAGGCTACGGGTTGTTTGCCATTTATTACGCGTTGATCATTAGCGCTATGGTACCACTAACAGCGGGTATATTTTCTACTAAAGTGAAGGCAAAAGAGTCATTCCTGCAAGGCTGGAGCCGATTGCAGTTTATGGCATTGTTATTGAGCTTGTTCTTGCCACTGGCATACTACTTTTCATGGACTGGCGGAACTTTGTAAACTTTGAAATAAATCCTAAACCCTTGTTAAGCATATGTTCAAATATTTCATCACTGTGGTAAGCGCACTTTGGCTAACTGCTTGCCAACCTACAGAAACCAGTGCTAACTATTCTGAAGAAAATGGCGATGCGCAACTATCTGATGATGTAAAGTTTATCAATCCGCTTAATGAACAAGGCAAACCTAAAACTTTTGAGGAAATCATCAGTGAATTTAAGGGCAAGGTGATTTACGTGGACTTTTGGGCTTCTTGGTGCGGACCTTGCCGACAGCAGTTCCCTTATTCCAAAGAATTGCACCAACTGCTCAATGGTAAAGACGTAGTTTTCCTCTACATTTCTTTTGACGACAGCGAAAATGCGTGGCGCAAGACAGTGGAAAGGTTTGCCATGCCAGGGTATCATCTCCTTCCTACTGACGAACAAAAGCAAGCCTTGTACAATCGCTTTCAAGTGGTGGGCATTCCGCGCTACATGCTAATAGATAAAAATGGCAAAGTGGTAGATGACAATGCTAAGCGACCTAGCAGCAAAGAAGCCCTCTTAAAAGACATTGAAAAACTCCTTGCCAAAAGTTAAGCTAAAAAACTTGAGGTTAAAACCAAAAAATAGAAATCAACTTTCTTGACCTCTTCGCGGGGCATATGAAAAAAACTGCATTCTTAGCTTTCTTTTTGCTGGTTTTGCGCTTTGTAGATGCCCAGCAGCAAGAAAATGCTTTGCTTTGGCGCATTTCAGGCAATGGATTGGAAAAAAGCTCCTATTTGTTCGGCACTATCCACTTACTTTGCAAACAAGACTTCTTTTTGCCGCCTGCGGTTCCTACTGCCTTGCAAGAATGCCAACGCCTGGTAACAGAACTCAACCTCAGCGATCCTACCGTTTTTCTGCAAGCCATGCATGGAATTGCTATGCCCAACGGAAAGCATCTCAAGGATTTGCTTGCTGCAACTGATTATGCTCGCCTTGATAAGTTTTTCCGCGACTCCGTTGGGCTAGACCTGACTTTTTTAGGCATTGTTAAACCTATTTTTCTTTCCTGGCTGGTTACGCCCCGTGCCATCAACTGCCCTACGGTGTCTTACGAGGTGGAACTAATCAAAATAGCCAAGCAACAGCAAAAAGAAATAGCTGGTATTGAAACCGTTGCTGACCAGTTAAAGGCATTAGATGCCATTTCGTTAGAACAACAGGCAGCCCTTCTAATGCAACTGCTCGACCAGCCTTCCGACCAAATAAGCCAATTGATAAATGCATATAAGAACCAAGACATTAGCGCTCTGTACCAACTCATTCAACAATCCGACGCTGCTTTTAAGGAATATCAGCAATCGTTACTGGTTCAGCGCAATCGCAACTGGGTAGAACGCATCGCTCATTTTAGTGCTGAAAAACCGACTTTTTATGCCGTAGGAGCAGGACACTTAGCAGGAGAAGAAGGGCTGATTCACTTGCTGCGCAAAAAGGGGTTTGTCGTAGAAGCTGTTTATTGAGATTCTTCTGCAAGCGATTGGGTGAATTGGCGGAAGATTTCTTCCATGCTTGCATGGGCAGTAAGCTGGTTTACAGGAGCATCAGCCACCACCTTCCCTAAATGGATAATCACTACGCGGTGGCAAATGGCTTGCACTTCTTGCATGATGTGAGTGGAAAGAATTACTGTTTTGTGTTCTGCTACGCTGGCTATTAACTGCCGAATTTCGATAATTTGGTTAGGGTCCAGCCCAGTAGTAGGCTCATCTAAGATAAGTACTGCAGGATCGTGGATAAGGGCAAGAGCTAATCCGAGCCGCTGCCGATAGCCTTTAGAGAGAGCACCTGCTTTTTTATGCCGTTCGCGCTCCAGTCCGCAGCGTTCTATCATTTCTTCAATGCGCCGTTGAAGATAATTGCCTTTCAGTCCATATAGTTTGCCAGCAAAAGCTAGGTGTTCTTGTACGTACATATCCAAATAAAGCGGATTATGTTCAGGGAGGTAGCCAATTTGTCGCCTTGCTTTGTAACTCTGCTGAGCAATATCATAGCCGCAAATGGTAACACTGCCCGAAGTGGCAGGCAAATAGCCCGTAGCAATTTTCATAGTAGTGGATTTGCCAGCGCCATTGGGTCCTAAAAAACCTACAATTTCGCCTTTGTTGGCTTTGAAGGAAACTTTATTGACTGCTAACTGGCTACCATACTGCTTGACCAGTTCCGACACTATTACTGACATGGATTTGTACGTTTCTTAGGCACTTGCAAAAGTAAATAAAAAGTTTACCATCAATGGGCGAGTTTGCCTGGCAACTACTTGCAAAACCGCTTGTGAATGGACGCAAAGGCAAACGTAAAATGTTTGATTTTGCAATTGTTTGCCAAAACCACTTAAGGCGAGTAATTAACTGAGGTTGTTTGTGTTGATCTTTGCGCTGTAAAAGAACAGGTTGAAGTGAAAGGTATATCTACCTTGGGTAAATTTTCCAAGATCGCTAAAACGCAAATTTTTGCATTTGCTATAAAGCTACTACTGTGGTTGCATCTAACAATAAAGAGCACAAAGCGCAAAACTATCTTTACTTGAGCCTATTAGAATTCAAGCAAGCGAATTGGAAATTTTTTTGAATTTCCATTTTCAATTTTGGGAGTTTTTTTGTGCACTTTTGTTAATAACCTTTTGTAAATCAGGGAATAAAAAGGCAGCAAAACAATTAACTTACCTGCTCAACCAAAAAATTTGAATGTAAAATTGAGAAAATGTGCAGTGCAGTTTTCTTGCACTGTAAAATCAGCCGATGAAAGAAAACTTAGGATGGAGTTCTGCAGGAAAGTCAAATTTTTTGCTAGAGTAAAAAAACTGAAGGTTGCCAAAGCGATGAATCTTTTTAAACGTTCTGCTCCTACTAGCATTATCTGCTAACGACTTGGAAATAGTTACTGCTGATTTTTTGCAAAAAATCTGCTTTACTTTCGCCACTTAAGGGGTGGCATTCAAACTATCTTAAGTTGCCAAAAAGCAAGTAGGTTAGTATATTGGTATAGTTCACCTTTAATCTTACCTATGATTGACCTGCCATCTGAAACGCCTAAGGCTAATATACTAATAGTAGAGGATGATAAAATTAATGCCTTTCTCTTTCGCCAGTACTTGTCGGATTATTACAATGTGTATTGTGCAGATAGTCGAGCAGAGCTTGCAAACATTTTGCGAAAAATCTCTATTGATTTGATCATCATGGATATTAATTTAGATAATTGCGAAGGAAACGGCATTGACCTGCTTGTCAACCTTCGAAAAGACTATCCTACCCAACGCTTCAAAGCTATTGCTTTGACTGCCTTCACCGAAGAAGAATACGAACAAGCCTGTAAAGAGGCACATTTTAACGCATTTTGCCGCAAACCCTTGAGCAAAGAAACACTACTGAGCCTAGTGGAATATACATTAAAGCAACCATAGCCATGATTCAAGCTGTTGGTTTTTGTTTAAAAGCATTAGTTTTGTAAGGGCAATTCAGTGCCATTTTGGCAGCTTTGTCGCTTTTGGCAGGTGAATTGATGACAAGAAGTTGCTAAATTAATAACCAAGCATATGGAAGAACAAAACACTAACAACCTATCCAATTCCCTTGACCAGCAGGCAGATTCACAGGCTCAGGAAAGCAACAACAATACGCATGGGGAGGCTTCTAACTCAACTGCAGCCCAAGCAGAACATCATGAACATATACCTCCTCACATGCCTGAACCAGAACCTATTCAAAAGCTCAAAGAAGAACTCAACGAGGTAAAAGATAAGTATTTGCGTCTTTACGCCGATTTTGAAAATTATCGCAAGCGAGTAGCCAAAGAACGGCAAGAATTTCTGGTAATGGCTAATGAAGAGCTAATATTGAAACTCTTGCCAGTATTAGATGACTTTGAGCGAGCTCAAAAATCCCTTACCACTGATACGCAAAGTAATCAAGCCATGCGGCAAGGCTTTGAGCTTATTTACACGAAATTGCTTAAAGTACTGGAAAGCAAAGGGCTGAAATCTTTCTCCGCTCAAGGAGAGGTGTTCAATCCAGATTTGCACGAAGCTATTACTCAAGTGGCGGCTCCCTCAGAGGAAATGAAGGGCAAAGTAGTAGAAGAAGTAGAAAAAGGTTATATACTGGGAGAAAAAGTCATTCGTTTTGCAAAGGTAGTTGTAGGTACCTAATAGAAATTAGTAGCTATGGCAACTAAGAGGGACTACTATGACATTCTTGGCGTGGACCGTAATGCAACGCCAGAGGAAATCAAAAAAGCCTATCGCCGAACTGCCATCAAGTATCACCCCGACAAAAATCCTGGTGATAAGGAAGCGGAGGAAAAGTTTAAAGAAGCTGCTGAAGCTTACGAAGTGCTAAGCGACCCCGAAAAAAGAGCTCGCTACGACCGCTACGGACACGAAGGAGTAAATAGCAGCTTTAGTGGCGGAGTTACAGTTGAAGACATTTTCTCCAGCTTCGGTAGCATCTTTGAAGATACTATTTTCGGCGATTTCTTTGGCAGTCGTACAGGTGGCAGTAGATCCAGCCGTCGCAAGGGTACTAACTTGCGCATTAAGCTCAAACTTACTTTGCAGGAAATTGCCCACGGGGTAGAAAAGAAGGTCAAGGTGCGTCGCCAAGTAGCCTGTAGCAGTTGCAACGGAACAGGAGCTAAAAATGGCGTTTCTTTTAGCAATTGCTATAGTTGCAATGGCACTGGACAAGTGAGAAAAATAGTCAATACCATGTTGGGGCAAATGGTTTCTACTAGTACTTGTCCGGCTTGTGGCGGCGAAGGCAAGACCATCAACGAGCGCTGCTTGAGTTGCGCAGGCAACGGCACTATTTCTGAAGACGAAGTAATTACTATTAAAGTCCCCGCGGGAGTAGAAGACGGCATGCAACTGCAAATGAACGGCAAGGGGAATTTTCCTCCTCGCGGCGGCGTTCCAGGCGACTTACTCATTGTAATAGAGGAGGAGGAAAACCCTCTTTTCAAGCGCGAAGGCATTCACCTGCACTACGACCTTTACGTTAGTTTTATAGACGTGGCTTTAGGAACTACCCTAGAAGTACCTACAATTGATGGCAAAGCTAAAATAGAGATTGCCCCTGGCACTCAGAGCGGGAAAGTCCTTCGGCTCAAAGGCAAAGGCATTAAGGAACTCAATGGTCCCAACGTAGGCGACCAAATCATTCATGTGAATGTGTGGACGCCTCAAAACCTGACAAAAGAAGAAAAAGCATTGTTAGAAAAACTTCGCCATTCTCCTAACTTTAAGCCACAACCTGAAAGAAGTGAAAGGGGTTTTTTCGGACGGATGAAGGAATATTTTAGTTAATGTGCCTTGCTTGCCTACGCTTTGCTTTCCTTAGCCAGAAAATGGCGGAAGTACCTCTTCACACTTAGCATTTATGCTTTTACGGTAGCGGTTTTCTCTTCGGCAATATTGTTCAGTGATGCCGTTCAAAGAGAGGCAGGGGTTATACTGCATCACCTGCCCGAACTATGGGTCCAGCGCCTGGCAGGAGGTAGGCTCGTCCCGATAGAACAAACTCTTATAGATTCTCTGCGGAAAATTCGCGGCATTAAGAGCATTCACCAGCGCACATGGGGATATTGGTACGACGCCGCCACAGGAGCCGTATTCACCCTTGTAGCAGTGGATACTACCCTCACGGGTTTGCCTTTATTAAATGGAATTTCCATTCCTAACTTGGATAGTGGGCAAGTAATTATCGGCAGTGGAGTAGCTCAATTGCGCAATCTTCAAGTAGGAGATTTTTTAGCCCTTACTGATGTGGGAGAGCATCCCTATCAATTTGAAATTGTGGGTCAGTTTCCTGTTGAAACTTCCCTTCTTACCCGCGACATGATAGCCTTGCAAGCCCAACAGGCGCGAAAAATCTTGCAATATGCTCAAAATCAATGTACTGATATTGCTATAAGGATACACAATCCCCTAGAAGTGGATAACATCGGCAGAAAAATCGATTGGATGTTTCCCTCTTTGCGCGTTGTAACTAAGTCTCAACTCATGGCTACTTATCAAACTTTGTTTGGCTGGCGCGGCGGCTTGGTAATGTACGCTGGACTTTTTGCCTTTCTTTCCATGCTCGTACTGGCTTGGGAACGGGCCGCAGGCAGTTCTACCCAGGAGCGCTACGAAACAGCAGTGCTAAAGGCATGTGGTTGGCATGTTGAAGAAGTCCTGCGCCTTAGGCTTGTAGAAGCGTTCTTGATTTCCTTTTCAGCTACTGGGTTGGGCATTATCCTAGCTTGGGGGCACGTTTTCATAGCAGATGCTGCTTTTTTGAAGCCTTTGCTTGCAGGCTGGTCCGTGCTTTACCCTTCCTTTCATTTGCAGCCTTACGTATCCCTTACCAGTCTCTTTTTCATCATACTTTTGTCGGTAGTGCCTTACTTAGTGGCTACTTTAGTGCCTGCATGGCGCAGCGCTATTGCCGATCCTGCTGAGATTATGCACTAGAAGGCAAAATATTTCAAACTTGGATTTGCTGTAAAGTTTGGCTTTTTTTGCCTGAGTGGAAAAGCCAGAAAATGAAAAAATGAATTTGCATACACTTTTTCGCCGCAAAAGCCTAAAGGAAGTACACCCAGAAGCCACGCACTCTTCTTTGCAAAAGAATCTCTCCCTGCTGGACCTTACTGCTTTTGGCATTGCTGCCATTGTGGGAGCGGGCATTTTCAGCACTATTGGCAACGCCAGTGCAGCGGGAGGACCAGCAGTAGTCTTTTTATTCATTTTTACCGCTGTTGCATGTGGCTTTTCTGCCATGTGCTACGCAGAGTTTGCAAGCACTATTCCTGTTTCGGGAAGTGCTTACACCTATGCGTATGCTTCTTTTGGCGAGTTAATAGCTTGGATTATCGGCTGGAATTTGCTCATGGAGTATGCCATTGGAAATATCGCGGTAGCCATTTCGTGGAGTGACTATTTCACAGGGCTGTTGGCAGGATTTGGCTGGGAAATCCCCTATTACTTTTCGATGGATTACCTTACGGCTTTTCGCACTCATTCCCTTGTGGCACAAGGACTTGAGGCAGGTAAAGCCCTTAGTGACTTTCCTCTTTCAGAGCAAGAAGCCTATCTAGCTTGGGAACATGCACCCCAAATAGCAGGGGTTCGCATCATTGCAGACTTGCCAGCCTTAGCCATTGTCATCATTATCACGTGGTTAGTTTACATTGGCATTCGCGAAACTAAACAAACAGCCAACCTCATGGTAATTTTTAAACTCTCTGTGATTGCGGCAGTGATTGTCGTGGGAGCTTTTTATGTAAAGCCAGAAAACTGGCTACCTTTTGCTCCCAATGGCGTTGCGGGAGTGCTAAAAGGCGTTTCGGCGGTGTTTTTTGCCTACATAGGATTTGATGCCATTTCTACCACTGCAGAAGAGTGCAAAAATCCCCAACGCGATTTGCCGCGATCTATGTTTCTCTCCTTGCTGATTTGTACGGTTTTATACGTGCTTATTGCTCTGATTCTCACAGGGGTAGTGCCTTATACTGAGCTTGCCGTAGGCGATCCTTTAGCCCATATTTTCACTTTAGTAGACTTGGACTTCATGTCTGGACTAGTTGCCCTAAGCGCGGTCATAGCTATGGCGGGAGTTTTGTTAGTCTTTCAAATGGGTCAGCCGCGTATTTGGATGGTCATGAGCCGCGATGGATTGCTGCCCCCTAAGTTTGCACAAATTCACGCTAGGTATAAAACGCCTTCCTTCGCTACTATTGTTACAGGACTGGTAGTTGCCATCCCTGCCCTTTTTATGAACCTTACCGAAGTTACTGACTTGACCAGCATCGGAACCTTGTTTGCCTTTGTCATTGTATGTGGAGGAGTACTTTACATGGAACAGCACGGACTGAATAAAAACGCTCGATTCAAAATACCTTACATTAATAGCCGTTGGATTGTCCCTCCTCTACTTTTATTGCTTGCTTTAGGCATTTATCTTTATTCCCCTGAAAATGTAAAAGCCTTTTTCACCTATGATAATTGGGAGAGTTTTAAGCAAAAAATTCCAACTTATGGTTTTATTGTCGTGTGTCTTGTAGCAGCTGTTTATAGTTTTATAACAAAACCCTCTCTCATTCCCATGTTAGGGCTATTATGCAACCTCTACTTAATGAGCGAGCTAGGCACTACCAATTGGGTACGCTTTTTAGTATGGACTTTTGCAGGTGTTGTCATTTATTTCGGCTACAGCTATCAACACAGCAAGCTAGCAAAAAGCCAATCCCCCTAAAATTAAGCTCATGTAATTTTGGTTCAATACAGCAAAACTTTGCTTTCTTCATTGACAACTCTAACGGGAATTTCTACAAACATGCCAATTAATTTGCCCCCATATCTAATGACAACAGATTCAGTAATAATCCAGAGGCTATCTATTTTATCTAGATAAGTTTGCAAAAAATTTTGGAAAATAATTCTTGCATGGGCTTCGTAATCTACCATGTGGTAACAGCGGCATACAATAGGCACCTTTTCGTCCTCTTTGCATGATTGCATTTCTTGGCTAAGCTGTTGGGTAAATTTTTCTGCTTCTGCTTCCGTAAATATGCCATTGAAAGTAAGTACTAAACACTTGCGGTTTTGTATTATTTCCCACGAGGCAAAAGCAGTGCGTTGTTCTTGCGGATTTGCTTTTCCGCCAATAAAGTATCTTCTAATCTTTTGTAGCAACATAAGGTTTGAAATAGTGAGCAAAGTTACAAAACTTGTGCATTGATTACATTTCTTACTTGCATAATACTAAAAAGTTTTTGTATAAAAATTGCACTGACTGAAAAGTGCTTGCTTTAAGGTTAAGCAGTTGGTCAATGTTTCCATAAGTTGCGGCAGGTAGTAATTTGCAACAGTTTCTCTAAAAAGTACAATCATAGACAAAAAATTGGATCATGAGGATGCAGGCCGCACCACGGGCTATTTTGGCACCAATGGTTAAGAATTAATTTTTGGCGACAAAATTGCCATTATTTTTTACATGCCTATAAACTAATTTGGCTATTTTTCCAGTGGAGCTACTAATTTAAAGCCTACGCCATGAAAGTTTTCAATAGTAATGCGAGGGTCTTCTTTGAGATATTTCCGAAGGCGAGAAATGAACACATCGAGGCTGCGACCTGCAAAATAATCATCCGTTCCCCAAATTTGCTGTAATATTTCTTCGCGTTTGAGTAATTTTCCTTTATTTTTGCAAAAAATACCGAGCAAGTCTGCCTCGCGGCGCGTTAGCTGTTGAGCCTTGCCTTTGTGATGTAAAGTTAGATTGTCAGCATCAAACAAATATTCTCCAATCTTGAAAACTTTTTCTTCCTTAGGGAAAATTGCGTTGCTCCGCCTCAAAAAAACCTGAATTTTGAGATGCAATTCTTCAATGCTAAATGGTTTGGTAATATAATCGTCCGCTCCTAGCCTAAGTCCGTTGATTTTGTCCTCCTTTTGGGATTTTGAAGTAAGAAAAATAATTGGAACTTTCGCATTGAGTTTTCTAATTTCTTGAGCCAGTGCAAAACCGTCTAAATCAGGCAGCATGATATCCAATATGCAGATATCAGGCAACTGGCTCTGAAAGGCTTCTAATGCTTCTTTTCCACTGGTGCAGTGGTGCACTAAGTAGCCTTGCAACTCCAAATTGTCCTTAGTAACAAATGCAAGATTGACGTCATCTTCTACATACAAAATTCGCCCTGTTATCATAAGTAGAAACTTGTTGAGGTGATTGATTAATTGCCTCCGCCGGCATTGATATTTCAAAAATGCTACCGCCTTGAGCAGGGCAAGTCAAATGAAGTTGCCATCCGTGTGCCTTTACAATGTTGCGCACGTAGTGCAATCCGAGGCCAAATCCTTTGCTGTGATGCAAATTTCCAGTGGGTATTCGGTAAAATTTTTCAAAAATTTTCTTGCGATATTTTTCAGGAATTCCCATGCCATTATCAGCCACCCTTACCGATGCCTGCTGGTTTTGAAGGCTTACTTTTACCGTAATTTCTGGAGGATTGCCGCCGTATTTTACTGCATTATCTAGCAAATTGATGAGAAGGTTGGTTAGATGACTTGCGTCTGCAGAAACGATAATTTCCTGAGGTGGTACTTGGAGATGCCACAGCACTTGCACATTTTTTTCCTTTAGTTGCATTTGGAAATAATTGATCGTTTCTTGTACCAATTCAACAAGGTCGAGAGGCTCCTTTTGCAGGGTAAGTCCTATTTTTTCTGAACGAATAGCCTGTAAAATGCTTTCCACGTGCTTTTGTAGCCTTTGAGCTTCTTTTTTGACAATGTAGGCATAACGCGCCAACCGCTCTGGCTGCTTGACAATGTCAGGGCTCAAGAGTACATCAGCGGCAATGTTGATAGTAGCAATAGGGGTTTGAAATTCATGGGTCATGTTATCTACGAAGTCTTTTTGTATTTCAGCCAGTCGGCGCTGTGCCAAGATGACGTAAAGAGCATAAGCAAAAAATCCCATCAGGGCGAGAATCAGTACAGAGGAAAAAATCCACAGCCGCATGTCATAGAGCATGTATTGTGTTTTTTGTGGAAAACTTACGCCGAAATAGTAAATGAATTTGTCGTACTTGGGCAACTCTTTTTTGTTGTTGGTTTCCTTTATGTCTCCGCCTGCTTTTACATACTTTCCGTAAATCATTTTGTCCGTAGAGCAGTCATAGATGCCATATTCAAAGTCCAGCTGTAAATTAACCCGACTAAATTCGCGCCGAAGGTAAAGGTCTAATACATTAACGTCAATTACATCGTTTACATTGACGATAAAATAATCAGAAGACAGCTGATTTACTACGTTGTCATTAGGCAAAGTACTTTTGTTATAGGCGGCAATTTGCTCTGCCACTGTTTGCAAAGCAACGTGAATGCGCTGATTGAGTTGCTTTTCCTTGAGGTCAAAAGCGCTACTGACCCAATAAATTTGGGTAGTGGTAATTCCTATAGCACTAAGAATAGCCAGTACAATAAGCCTGCGAATGGTTTTGCGTTGCATTAACAACTCATTAACAAATCTTAGCAACTCATTAACGCAAAAACTGGGCGCGTGTGCGTTTATTTGTTGAGAAAAATCACAAGTATATGAAAAGATATTTGCTTTTGGTGTTGGGTTTAGTAATGTGTTCTTTTGTTGCCACCGCCCAACAAACTACTTCTTCCCAGTCTGGGGGCAATACAAGCGGCAATTTAGCAGCATTTCAGTGGGACAAAACCGTCCATGACTTTGGAAACATTCCTCAGAATCAGCCTGTTACGGCAACCTTCCGCTTTAAAAATGCAGGCAAAATACCCTTAATTATCACCAGTGCCATGGGTTCGTGTGGTTGCACAGTTCCCAGCTGGCCCCGAGAGCCCATCGCGCCAGGTGAATCCGCAGAAATTAAAGCTACTTTTAATGCTGCGGCAGTAGGTGCTTTTAACAAAACCGTTACTTTAACAGCTAACGTGGAAGGAGGCACTGCTGTGCTTACCCTAAAAGGCACTGTAGAACCAGCCCCCACCAACAATAATTAGAATCTCTAAGCATTATTAACACTCAGGTTGTTGCATCCCCTTTGACAATTGCCGTTTGTTGGCATAACTTGCTGGCAAACGGCACATTTATTTGTTTGGTACCAATGTGTAGAAAATTACTTCTGTTTGCATTAGTGGGCAATTGCTGGGCATGGGTTGGTGAAGCTCAACACATCATGCCGAAAATTCTTTCCTTGCAAGAAAGAGCTCACTTGCGCGATCGCATTTTGGAAGAGCGCTTCCGCACTGTATTGCCCGCCCTGATGCGCCAGCATGGCATCGATTGTTGGCTGCTAATTGCAGAAGAGTACAATGAAGATCCTATCATGCGCACTATGCTGCCTTCCACGTGGCTTTCGGCTCGGAGAAAAACCATTTTGTGCATCTTCGATAGGGGAGAAAACCAGCCGTTAGAACTCTTGGCAGTGGCTCGCTACAACGTCGGGCAACTTTTTAAGTCAGCGTGGAACCCAGCTAGTGAGCCTGACCAGTGGAAACGCCTTATAGAACTCATCCAAGAGCGCGACCCTAAGCAAATCGCCTTGAACTACTCGGAAACTTTTGCCCACGCCGATGGCATTAGCCATACCGAATATGAAAACTTTATGACTGGCTTGCCAGAAAAATTTAGAACTAGAATAGTCTCGGGGGAAAAAGTGGCGGTAGGTTGGCTAGAAACGCGCACTGAATCCGAGTTAATGGTCTTTGAGCAAGCTGCTCACATTGCTCACGCCATCATTGCCGAAGGACTTTCTGAAAAAGTCATTCATCCAGGAGTAACCACTACTGAGGAACTAGCATGGTGGTATCGCGAACGCATAGCAGAATTAAAATTGCAACCATGGTTTCATCCTACAGTGGACGTACAACGACCTGATCCACCGTTTTACGCCCTTGCCACCCATCCTGAGGGCAAAACCGTCATCATGCCTGGGGATGTAGTGCACGTAGACCTTGGCATAGAGTACGTTGGCATGCACACCGATACCCAGCAAATGGCTTACGTGCTCCTGCCTGGTCAAACAGATGTGCCTGATTACCTCAAAAAAGCACTTGCGGTGGGCAACCGAGCCCAAGATATCCTTACCAGTCATTTTAAAACAGGAAGAAGCGGGAATGAAGTACTGCAACTTGCCCTTGAACAAACTCGCAAAGAAAAAATTAACGCACAAATATACTCTCACGCATTGGGCATGCACGGACATGCGGCAGGAGTAGCCATTGGCTTGTGGGATAACCAGGTTTATGTACCTGGCATTGGTGAATATGCCTTGAAACCCAACACGGCATATGCTATTGAGCTAAACGTAAAAGTGCCCCTTGCCGAGTGGGCAGGCAAGGAACTACGCATCATGCTAGAACAACAAGCCGTTTTCTTGCCCAATGAAAAAGTGCATTACTTAGGAGGGCGGCAAAAAGAGTGGATTGTGATACCGCGCATTGATGCTCACTTAAAACCTTGAGGCTTAGCAACTGTTTGATTTATAAATGCGTATTGTCCATAACAAATTTACCCATATGCGATCCATTTTCTTTCAACGATGGCTTTACGGTGTAGGAATGGGTCTTTTTTCTAGCCTATGCCTACAGGCCCAAAATGATAGCACTTTTCTACCGCGCAAGCAGCCTATTGCTCAAAATCGCACTGAAGAACCGTCGCGTTTTATAGACCGCCTGCGCGTGGGAGGAAACTTTAGTTTTCAGTTTGGAAATGTCACTTTTATTGACATATCACCCCTGGTGTTTTACCAAGTAACTCCTCAATTGCACGCTGGCACGGGGGTTACTTATCAATACATTCGGTTCAATTTTAGGGGCTTTAGTAGCTCTTCCAATAGCATCTACGGCGGGCGCGTATTTGGTCGCTTTTTTCCTTTTGTCAGTTCGCCCTTTTTTGCTCATGCTGAATACGAAACCCTCAATGTAGCTTTTTTTGACCAACTCACGGGAGAAGTGCGCCGTGACTGGGTGCCAGGTACTTTTCTAGGCGGTGGCTATATTCAACAACTAGGGCAGCGTGCCGCCTTTAACCTTACCATACTTTACAATTTCTCCTGGAATCAGTTCCGCTCTCCGTATGCAAGTCCGTGGGTGGTGCGCGCTGGATTTCATTTTTAGCAAATTTGACAGTTTTTTCGTACATTCGTACAATGCTTCTTGCGTTTAATTAACAAAACCTAAAACAAGCAATGATTTTTAGAAGCAAAAAAACACCAGATAAAAACTACAAGTTCAAAGATTTAAAAGTATATAGCTCTACCGAATGGCTCGCCGAGGGCAAAAAAAAATACCGCACAGTTTTTGAAAACATTGAAACTACTTACTTGTACTGCGAACTTTCCTTTTACAACAAACTGTTTGACGAAGAAGACTGGGAGTGCAACATTTTGTTGCGCTGCTATCGCTTAGGAGAGAAAAATAAACGCGAAGAAGTATGTGAAATTAAGCTGGATAACTACCGCGTTTCAGCAGATGACAACATCGTCATGGTGCGCGAAGGGTGGGGCAATCAAACCCCAGGAGCCTTCTGGACCCGCGGCGATTACCAATGGGAAGCCTACATAGACGATGAACTAGTGGGAAGAAAGAAATTTTACGTGGAAAACGGCGGACCTGTTTCTGATACCGAAAACCCGTATTTTGAAATAGAGCGCATACGACTCTACGAGGGACCTAACAAAGGCGTTAGCCCAGAGGAGCGGGTATATTACACCCAGTTTGATGCAAAAGATACCCGCTACATTTGGGCAGAATTTACCTTTCAAAATTTGCAGAGCAGTTCGTGGTATTGCGAACTATTTTTCCATTTTTACAACGATGCTTCTCAACTCAAAGGCGTTACAACGGAATTGCGCCGCGTCAATCCCGAAGAAGATGTCGTTACCATTACCACGGGTTGGGGCAGTGACACGCGCGGTTCATGGTACCCCGATAGATACACTTTGCAGGTCATTTTCATGGACCACCTCATTGCGGTGGTGCCCTTCAGCACAGGGGAAGGATACATTAAGGGGGAAACGCCCTTCCTGCGCGCCCACGAACTTCACCCGCCTCAGCAAGCCACTGCCCAAGAAGATGCCGACGAACCCCTCGAGGTAGTACTCAAACGCTTGGATAGCTTAGTAGGGCTGCAAAAAATCAAAAGCCGCATCCATGACTATATTCACTACCTCAAATTTTTGCAACTGCGCAAGAGTAGGGGATTTGACGAAAGCAAAAAAATTAACTTACACGCTGTTTTTAAAGGCAATCCAGGAACGGGAAAGACTACCGTTGCCAAAATGCTTGGCAAAATTTATAAAAATCTTGGATTGCTTTCCAATGGACGCGTCTACGAAGTAGGAAGAGCTGAGCTAGTAGGGCAATATATTGGACAAACAGCTCCTAAAGTAAAAGAACTGATAGATAAAGCACGCGGTGGCATTTTGTTCATTGATGAAGCCTATTCCTTGGTGCGAAATCCTGAAGACACAAAGGACTATGGACACGAGGTAATTGAAACCCTAGTCAAAGAAATGTCTGATGGGCCAGGGGACTTAGCTATTATTGTGGCGGGATATCCCAAAGAAATGGACGTGTTTCTAGAGGCTAATCCTGGACTGAAATCTCGCTTCGGCATGTTTTTCGACTTCCCCGACTTTTTACCTCAAGAAATTCTCAAACTCATTGAGCTGGCTGCCAAAGAAAGACAAATTAAATTTACCCAAGAAGCATTTGATTTTCTCTACAGAAAAATTGTAGAAAAATTCCGCAATCGCGATCATACCTTCGGCAATGCTCGCCTTGTCAATACCTTAGTGGAAGAAGCTAAAATGAACATGGGGCTGCGCGTAATGCGGCAATACGCTCCCACAGAGCTCACTCATGAAATGTTGCAAACGGTAGAACGGGTGGACGTGGAGCGCATCTTCCGAGAAGAATCTAAGCGATTGCCTGATATTCAAGAAGATGTCATTCTGCTTGAAGAAGCCCTCCACGAGCTCAATCAACTGGTTGGGCTTTCAGAAATCAAAAACCAAGTGCATGAGTTGATTAAATTAGTGCGCTTTTACCGCGATACGGGAAGAGACGTCCTCAACCGCTTTTCTTTGCACACTGTTTTCAAAGGCAACCCTGGCACGGGTAAAACTACTGTCGCGCGCATATTAGCCAAAATCTACAAAGCCCTCGGCATCTTAGAACGCGGACACTTGGTAGAGTGCGACCGCCAATCGTTAGTAGCAGGCTTTGTAGGGCAAACCGCCTTAAAGACCAAAGCAAAAATAGATGAAGCCATCGGCGGCGTGTTGTTCATAGATGAAGCCTATGCGCTGGCTTTTGGCAACCAAATGGGCAACGACTTTGGTCGTGAAGCCTTAGAAACAATCTTGAAACAAATGGAAGACCGCCGAGGAGAGTTCATCGTTATTGTAGCTGGTTATCCAGAAAATATGGACCAATTCATAGAATCCAATCCTGGGCTTAAGTCGCGCTTTGATAAAACGATGATCTTCCCCGATTACACCGTTGAGGAACTGTATCAAATTGCCCTTTCCATGCTGGCTGCTGAAAACCTCTATCCCGATGCAGAAAGCCAAGCCTATCTGCGCCGACACTTGCAACTCATCTACGACAAGCGCGATAAATATTTCGGCAATGCTCGTTCTGTGCGCAAGTTCATCAGTGAAGTGATTCGCAAACAGCATCTTCGCATGACCACGCTGGACCGCAGTGCGCGCACAGAAGAAGCCCTGCGCACTGTGATTTTGAGCGATATGCAAAGTGTGCGCTCAGATGAAGAGTTCCTCACTGGTCAGCGGCGCATCGGTTTTCGCTAAACCTTTCAATCGGTTAAAATTCTGCGGGTTCTTTGTAGCTCCAATTGCAGAAATTGCCCCGTGTAGCTTTGCGGGCAATGGATAATTTCCTCTGGTGTTCCTTGGAAAAGGAGATAGCCTCCGCCTTCCCCTCCTTCTGGACCTAGATCGATAATATAGTCGGCTACCTTGATAACATCCATGTTATGCTCAATGACCACCACGGTGTTGCCTTTATCTACCAACTTGTTGAGTACATCGAGCAAATATTGTATGTCTTGGAAATGAAGCCCTGTAGTGGGTTCATCTAAGATGTAAAGGGTGTTGCCCGTGTCTCTTTTAGAGAGTTCTGTAGCCAGTTTGACGCGTTGGGCTTCCCCGCCTGAAAGGGTGGTAGCGTGTTGACCTAAGGTGATGTATCCTAGACCTACTTCGTAGAGAGTTTTAATTTTTCTTAAGATGGAAGGTTGGAACTCAAAAAATTCTAGTGCCTGTTCGACGGTCATCTCCAGTACATCGGCAATAGATTTGCCTTTCAAGCGTACTTCTAGGGTTTCGCGATTGTAGCGCTTTCCCTTGCAGGTTTCGCACAGCACTAGCACATCGGGCAAGAAATCCATTGGAATAGTTTTCTTTCCTATTCCTTGACAAGTTTCGCAGCGCCCTCCCTTAACGTTGAAAGAAAACCGACCAGGCAAGTAGCCCCTCACTTTGGATTCAGGCAATTGGGCAAACAAGTTTCGAATATCGGTGAAAACACCTGTATAAGTGGCGGGATTAGAACGCGGTGTGCGTCCAATGGGAGCCTGATCTATTTCTATGACTTTGTCTATGTGTTCTATTCCTTCAATGCTATCATAGGGCAAGGGCTCTCGTTGAGTCCTATAAAAATGGCGGGTTAAGATGGGGTAAAGAGTTTGATGAATAAGGGAAGACTTTCCACTGCCTGAAACCCCTGTAACGCAAATAAACTTGCCTAAAGGCAGTTGCAGGGTGATATTTTTGAGATTATGCCCTCTTGCCCCGCGAAGAGTAAGAAATTTGCCCGAACCTTCTCGGCGTTTGGTGGGTAAGTGAATTTGCCTTCGGTTGCTAAGAAAATCTGCTGTAATGCTCTTTTGATGCAAGAATTCTGTTGGCGAGCCCGCCGCTACAATCCGTCCCCCGTGAACTCCTGCTCCAGGACCTATGTCTATGATGTAGTCCGACGATAGCATCATATCCCTATCGTGTTCTACTACAATGACGGAATTGCCTAAGTCGCGCAAATTTTTAAGCGCTTTGATGAGTTTGGCATTATCTCGCTGGTGGAGTCCGATGCTAGGCTCGTCTAAGATATACAACACTCCTACTAGCTGAGTGCCAATTTGAGTAGCAAGGCGGATGCGCTGACTTTCTCCCCCTGAAAGAGTATGCATAGGGCGGTTTAAAGTGAGGTAGCCTAGCCCTACCTCTATCATCAAACTCAGCCGCTTGTTGATTTCTTGGAGGATATCGGAAGCAATGATGCGCTGGCGTTCCGTAAGTTGCTCTGGAAGTCGTCGGAACCATTGAGCCAGTTCGCTTATGCTCATTTCTGCCAGTTGGGCAATATTTTTGCCTGCGATCAAAAAATGCAGCGACTGGATTTTCAACCTCGTTCCCTTGCACATAGGACATGTCTGAGATTGCACGAACTGAGCAATCCATTCGGCGTTTTCTGGGTCGGACTTTAGCTCCTCTGTCAAAAGCGGAATAATGCCTTTAAACTTACCTGTCCATTTTTGTTCAGGGTATCTGGCCGACTTTACAGTAATTTCCTCTTTGCTGCCATAGAGAATCGCTTGAATAACTTCTTCAGGCAAGGCGTGAAAGGGTTTGCTAATGTTTTGCTTGTATTTTTTGAGTAAACTTTCCAGTTGCCAGAATATCCATGTTTCTCGGTACTCCCCCAAAGGAGCGATAGCACCTTGGCTAATACTAAGACTTTCGTCGGGTACTACAGATTGGCGCGTAAATTCTTCGATGACGCCTAACCCATTGCACTTAGGACAGGCTCCATAGGGAGAGTTAAAAGAAAACATATTAGGCTCTGGATCGTCGTAAGCAATGCCTGATTGAGGATCCATAAGGTGTTTGGAGAAGTACTGCAGCTTTCCCTCTTTGTCTATAGTCAGGAGGATGCCTTTGCCTTCTTTAAGGGCTTTGGCCACTGACTGGGCAAGGCGGTAGCGCTCTGCAGAAAGGACTACAAGGCGGTCAATGACAATTTCAATGTCGTGAATTTGATAGCGGTTTAATTGCATTTTAGAGGTAATATCTACAATTTGCCCATCTACCCGCACTTTGTTGTAGCCCATTTTAGCAATTTGTGTAAATAATTCGCGGTAGTGTCCTTTTCGTCCTTTTACGACGGGAGCTAGCAGAGTCAAGGGTTCTCCTTCGTATTCTTTGAGCAATAGCCCTATGATTTGGTCTTCAGTTTGGCGAGTCATTTTATTGCCCGTTACGTAGGAGTAAGCTTCTCCAGCACGGGCAAATAACAGGCGCATGAAGTCATACACTTCTGTACTAGTGCCCACTGTACTGCGCGGGTTGCGAGAAGTAGTCTTTTGCTCAATGGCAATGACTGGACTTAATCCGTTGATTTTGTCCACATCAGGGCGCTGCATTTGACCAATAAAACTGCGGGCATATATCGAGAAACTTTCCATGTATCGCCGTTGCCCTTCGGCGTAAATGGTATCGAATGCCAATGATGATTTTCCACTACCGCTAATACCCGTAAGGACCACTAACTGATTGCGTGGGATGAGTACATCTATATTTTTGAGGTTGTGCTCGCGCGCTCCGTATATTTCAAGCCACTCGGTGGGTTGTTTACTCTGCCGCTTCATGCTTTTCGTTAAAGTACAAAATTAACTCGATAGCTGCTTTATAAACAATTTCTTGAACTTTTTGCTTTTATTAGCAATAACTTAAATGAGGATTTAACTTTGTAGAAATACGTCAATACTCATGGGTGAGAAGCGTTACTTCCAGCTTTTAGTTCGCATGCCGTTGCTCATTTCGTTGGCAGCATGTGCAGGAGTTTTTATTGGTGCTAAAATGTTTGGCAACCAGTCAGGTAAATTAGCAGGAGATGTAAGCACCAACGCTATTAAATTGCGCGAAATACTTAGCCACATCAATAAATATTACGTCGATTCAGCCAACATTGAGGAGCTCACTGACCATGCTATTAAGCACATGTTAGAGCATCTGGATCCGCATACTACTTACATTTCTGCCAAAGACATGAAGGTGATAGGTCATCAGCTCAAAAGCCACTTTGAGGGTATCGGGGTGCAGTTTGTCATCTTGCGCGATACTTTACAAGTGGAGTTTCCCATCGCAGGCGGACCAGCAGAAGCAGTGGGCATTAGAGCAGGTGATAAAATTGTATGCGTCAACGGCAAATGCATTGCAGGCATTGGGCTCACTAACCGGATGATATATGAAAAGTTACTAGGTAAAAAAGGCACCAAAGTACACCTTACAGTAGTGCGCAAAGGAGTAAAAGATACGTTGAGCTTTGTCGTGGTGCGCGATAAAATTCCACAGTACAGCCTTGAAACGGCTTACATGATCGACGACAAAACAGGTTACATGCGCCTGACGCGTTTTGGAGAAACAGCTTACGAAGAGGTCAAGCAAGCATTGGAAAAATTCACTGCGCAAGGCATGGAACAGCTCATTTTCGACCTAAGAGGCAATACTGGCGGCTACATGGACCGAGCAGTAAAAATTGCTGATGAATTTATTAGCGGTGATAAGCTATTAGTTTACACCAAAGGAAGAAATAGTTTACACAACGAAAAATTTTATTCCATTCATCCTGGCTTATTCGAAAAAGGAAGTCTGATCGTTCTTGTGAATGAAGAAAGTGCCTCAGCCTCTGAGATTGTAGCGGGCGCTTTGCAAGACAACGACCGCGCTTTAATAGTAGGGCGACGCACCTTCGGCAAAGGACTTGTACAGCGCCCCATTCCCTTAGCCGATGGTTCTGAGCTGCGCCTGACTATTTCGCGTTACTATACTCCTAGCGGGCGTTGCATTCAGAAGCCTTACCAAGAAGGCAAGCCAGATAAATATGCCCAAGATTATGCCCAACGACTAGCGCACGGAGATCTATTTGTAGCAGATAGCAATCAGTTTGATGAAACGCTCAAGTACAAAACTTTGCGAGGCAGAATCGTTTACGGCGGCGGTGGCATCATGCCCGATGTGTTTGTGCCAGTGGATACTTCTTATCAAAGCCCTTATTTGAATAGTATTCTCAACAGCAATCTGCACCGCGAGCTAGTTTCAGAATTCGTCGCTAGCCATCAAGCCGAGTGGAAGAAAAAAAGCCTCTTTACTTTTCTTGAGCAGTTTCAGGTTTCTGATAAGATGTTGCAAAGCCTTATCCGAGCTGCTGAAAAAGAAAAGATCAAGTTCGATGCGCAACAATGGCAAAAGTCGAAGGGCTATCTCACTACCTTGTTAAAAGCAATGATTGCCAGAGGTTTCTATGGCGAAGAAGGATTCTACCGGGTAATGAATCAGCAAGATAAAATGCTGCAAAAAGCCTTATCGCTCTTTGAAATGGCGCAGAAAATTGAAAAAGGCGAAATCAGCATGACTCGCTAAAAATAAGGCCATTTGTACTATGAAGTTTTCGGTCCTGAAGCTAAAAAACTATGAAGTACACTCCATTACTACTGTGGCAGGGGAAAAGAAAAATGCCAACATCGCTACTTGGGTTATGCAAAGTGGGATGAAAGGCTCTTTCTTAAGTGTTGCCCTTTACAAAGTAGATTATACCATCGAATTGGTAAGGCAAAGCGGCATTCTCAACGTAAACCTTTTAAGTGTAGAACAAGCTAATCTTATCAACAAGTTAGGCAGAAAAAGTGGAAGAAATAGCAATAAATTTAAAAATTTGCCTTACGCCATTGACGAGCGAGGCTGTCCTTACCTGTTAGATGCCATTGGCTACATAGCTTGCCACGTACATGATACCGCCGACTCTGGCGACCATGAAATTTTTACCTGCCGCGTACTTAAGCAAATCGCGCTTCACCCTGAAAGGCAGCCACTTACCTATCACTATCTGAAACAAAAAGGCATCCTTCGCTAAGCGGGATCATTCACGGGATAGCAATATTTGATAATTTTAGTAACCTCCTGAGTAGCAGGGGATATAATAGGTTGGTAGTAGGAACGAAGGGTAATTTTAGTGCCGTTTTTCGTTTTACGCACTATTTCATCAACAAAACTTCTTCCTGAAATAAGTTTTTCCCACCAAAGTTCATATTCTTGGTCGCTGTATACGTCTTCAGGCACCAGTTCATAGTGCTTCATAGAAAGCAGTTCTTGTTTGGTGTAACCAAGTATTTGAACAAAATTGTCGTTAACGCTGAGAAAGTTTTTGTTTTTGTCCAGTTCAGCTATTGCTAGGAGAGAATCCATTGCAACGCTTTTGTAAGATAGTTCATTGTTAATGCGCGACATTTCTTCTTGAGTGGCAACGAGTTCTTCCATGTTTTGGCGCATTTCTTCTTCGCGGGCGCGCAAATCTTCCGCCTGTTGTTGGGTTTGTTCAAGCAGCTTGCGAGTGCGCTGATTGTTCCGTATGCCAGACACTACCGCAGCCGTCAAGTCAGAGAGGCGGTCTGCTATTTCGATAGTAACTCGGTCAAAAGGTCGGAAGGAAGCAAATTCCATCACGCCAATAGCATTGCCGCTATACATCATAGGTACTAAAAGCAAGTGCGTAGGGGCATGCTCTCCCAAACCAGAGGCAATAGACAAGTGTTCTTCTGGCACATTACTGGCGCAGATATAAGCTTTTTCCATAAACACTTGACCTACTAACCCTTCTGTGGTTGCAAATTTTTTGTGCAGGTACTTGCGCCTTCCATTGGCGTAACAAGCAACCATTTCTAGGTACTGCGTTCCATTTTCTTCCTCTTGGTGTATGAAAAGTGCCCCTGCATCGGCTTGAATGTAACGAGTAATTAAGGCAGTGGCGCGGTCGCAGGCTTTTTCTAAGTCATCGCTGTGAGCCCTGAGTACTTCGGAAAGTTCTGCTTGGTAAAGCACGGATTTTTGGCGTTTTTCCTCGCTTTGTTGAAGGGTTTTTAATGATTCTACTGATTTGAGTAGTTCTTGATTGGATTGCTCTATTTCCTTTTGGCGAAGCTCAAGTCGTTCTAAAGTCTCTTGGTATTGCTGGAAGCTTTTTTCTTCTTCTCTTGAGTTTAAAAAGAGGAGTATTACCGAGGTAATAGAAACAATGATAACAACGATAGCGAAAATAAAATCACTGCGCAGGACTTCGTAGTTCAATCCTTCAATAAATCCTTTAAAGGGAGAAAAAGGTACTAGAATTAAGCTCACAACACTTGCGCCTGTGCAGAAAAACAGAAAAAATCGCTCTTTAGTGTAAGAAAAAATACTTACCCCTACCGATAATGGGACAAGAGTAGCAAAAGAAAAGGATGCTAAAGGCAACTCTCCCTCCCGAATAGCAGCTGTGTGGAAAATAAACAGAACAACATTAACAATTAAGGCAAGCAGAAATCTTCCTTGTAAATGATAACCCATGAAAATGATTAAATATGTTACTAAGTGGGCCACCAGACTTGCGATAATAACAGGAGTAAGAGCTGGAGATCCGAAGATAATAGAAATAGAGCTATTGAAGGAGGAGAATAAGAATACTAAGCTTATTATGAGAGCAAGTTTTACTTTTCGCCTAATAATTGGGTCTTCGATGTCTTTGATAGAATTGTGGATGAAAAACTGATAAAGGCGGTTTATCATAGCTTTATTCACTGACCAGTAAGGATGAACTCGCGTTTAGTTACGGGCTTAAATTTAGTGCTTGTTTTCTCAATTATTTGCCAAGATACTCCATCAGGTCCAGTAAAAATGAAGCTATTCTCTCCAAACTCATTTTGTTGAATGGCAGAAGGTTGAATGCCTTGTTTTTTGAGCAAGTCGTACACCATTCTGAGTTTGGGAGTCCAGAGGGAATGAAGGGTAATGCCTAACTCACCGATGCGTTGATGCTGGCTATGGTCGGGTTTGGGAGCGCGCGGAACGAAAAATTTGAGCTTGCCGCAAATGTTGTTCGGAGATACAAAGCCGCGATAGTAGTGGCTATAACCAGGAGGCATATCAAACACGCGCCGAGGACCTTTTTGCCAGTCGCCGTCTATGACCGGGGCGGGCTCTTCAGGTTGAAGGCCTAGAGCTTGGCTATAGTAGCGCGTAACAGTTTCCATATCGCCTTTGATGATAAAATCGTGGTGCGTAAACTCGCTGGTTTGCAAAGGAGCTTCAGGGTTAATGGTTCCATAGCCTGGAATAGTGTAACCGTATCGCTGAAAAAATACATGAACAAACCATTCGCCATAGATAGCTGTTTCGCGCACTCCTATAGGGCGATTAAAGAAACTGGGCTTGCCGCTGCTTAAGTTGTACAAGTCGTCAAAAATGGGTTCGATGGGCAACCATTTTTCGCCGTTTTCGCGCTCTAGTTTGTAGATATCCACTAAACGCATGATATCTTTGGTCATCATCACAGCCATTCTCTGCCCAATGGTTTCTGGAACAGCGTAGCCTACTCCAGGACCTAGAGGTTTTTCCCATGCTAGCAAGCGAAGCAGTCCATGGCTATCCACTTCCCCATTTTGCAGGCGGTAGCTCTTCAGGGGAGAATCTACGCCGTAAATAGCTTTGGCTTGCGCAGCGGTTAAAGAAGCGCTGTCCACGACGCGAAATCCAAATTCTCTGAAATATCGGATGTGGTATTGCGGTCGGTCAGTGCCTACCATGACTTCGTAAACACCGCTAATGCCCGTGTCGGGTAGGGGTGTATTTTGCCCTTGTGTGGATAGAGAAATAAGCGCTGCCGTCAGGAGCGATAAAAATATTTTCTTCATATCGATAAGATTAATTTCTTTTTGCAAGTTTTTTACCTAAAATTCTTCCGAAACTAATAGCAGGAGTAAGCGCCATACCCCCGCAAAAGGCATTTCCACTAGTGGCACCAGCACCCAGTATTTCACCAGCTGCATATAAACCTTCAATGGGCTTGCCTTTTGTGTTGATTACTTGCAAATGTGCATTTACTTGCAGTCCTCCAAAAGTAATCAGGGAAGAAGTGTAGCTCAACATGGCATAAAATGGCGGTTGTGCAATAGCATGGGTAAGGGTTGTTCTGCCGAAATGGGGATCGTTTTTGGTGCGCACCGCTTGGTTGTAAGCCTCCACTGTGCGAATTAAAGATTGCGCGGGCAAGCCAGTTTTAGTGGCTAGTTCCTGTAAGCTGTTTGCTTGCCAGATAAATTTTTCTTCCTTTGCTGCTGCGCGAATCTGCTCGCCTTTCCATGCGCGGATGATTATTTCTCCATCATCGATAGAGGCATCGTCAAAGATGAGCCAAAATTTTTCTTCGGGTTGTTGAGCTACGAGGCGCTCCCGCACATCAGGGTTGAGTTCGTCTTCGTTCATAAATCTTTCGCCCTGCGCATTGACGTAAATTTCACGAGGAGGGCGATACTTGGGAGTAAAAACCATTGCCCAAGCATTCCAAAAGTCAACTCTGCCAGAGCCAGGCTCAAGTTCTATCCCTCCTAAACTACCGAGATGCTTTTCCGCTCCGCGAAAGTTGGCTCCAATGCGCTGAGCTATGATGATGCCCTCTCCTGTGGAGGTCAATGCCGCCGTGCTGAGCAACCTTGAGTGAGTAGGGTGGACGCGAGCAAAAAAGTCTGGATTAGAAGCATATCCACCTGTGCATAAAACTGTATTATTGGCAAAAAAATCTAATTTTTTACCGTTGTGGTAGGCTCTAATGCCTACTACGCGATCTTTTTTGACCAATAAATCAGTGAGTTGGTGTTGGAGTTTTAGGGTGATATTTCCCGAGGCGAGATATTTCTCCCACAAGGGCATTAAAGTTTGCAAAATAGAGCGAGCCGCTTCAATGCCCCAATAGGTGCGCGGAATTTGATAAGGCACATGCCCATAGACGATTTTAGGCGTATCGGGCGCGAAAGGAAAGCCTAGTTCTTCAAGCCAATCGATGGTGTGCGGAGCTTCATACACTGCCAAGCGCACCAAATCGGGGTCAGCTGTGTGGCGACAAATGCGCATTACATCTTCATAGTGTTTCTGGGGGGAATCGTCTATGCCCATGGCTTTTTGTCGGCGCGTTCCTCCTGCACTGAGATGCCCTGCAGAAAGGTGTAGCGTTCCCCCTACGCGGTCAGATTTTTCTATCACTAATACCTTAGCTCCTTGCTCAGCTGCTGTGATGGCACAAGGCATGCCCGCCGAACCAGCTCCTACTACAATTAAGTCGTATTTTTCTGCAGTATTGTCAAACTCTTTAGCAAAGGAACTCAATCCAAGCACGCCTAATGCACTCATTTGCAAAATAAATTGACGCCTTGTAGGCTGATGCGCTTGATGCATAACCCTACCTTCAAGTGGTTAATGAAGTTAAGCATTTTTTGATAATTTGCAAGCTATTAAATGCCTACCAATTAGAACGCCTACAAGCCAGCTTATGTAACGCGTGTTGGGTACGGAATAGCTCCAGTGAAATAGGCGTGAAAGGAAAAGAATAAACTGAAATGCTTTAAGTGGTTATTCTTTGGATGTAGCAGAGAACAATCCTTGTGCGCGGTCAGGGTAGTCGGTGATGATACCATCTACTCCCATGCGAGCCAGTTTTTTCATATCGTTGAAATCATTCACTGTCCAGGGAATGACCTTAATGCCTTCTTTTTGAGCGTATTCTATTAATGAGCTGGTTACCAGCAGATAGTAAGGGCTGTAAACGTCGGGTTTAAATCCCAAAGACTTGATAGCGCTTTCGTAAAATGGATTTTGCGCCACCAGCAAAGCAATGGCAATTTTGCTGTCCATTTTGCGAAGTGCTTCCAGAGTGCGCACGTCAAAAGACTGGATACAAGTTCGCTCAGCGATGCCCTTTTGTTGCACTACTTGGTAAACGAGCTTTACAAATTCTTCTGGTTCGGGGTGATAAACATTGTCATTGCCTGGCTCTGACTTAGTTTCAATATTGTAGCGCGGCGGAGGCAGTCCCTTTTGGCGAGCATAATTTTCAGTAGCATCAATTAAATCAGCGAGCAAAGGTTTGAAGGCGGGCATTTTTTGCTGTTCTGGAAAATCGGGGTTGCCCATGCTGCCGCAGTCGCAGCGCGCAATGCTGTCATATGTCATTTGGTAGAGGTTGTAGGCTTTTCCTTCTTCTTTGGTCAAGATTTTTCCTTCAGGACTTTTGCAAATTTTGTGATTGAGAAAAGGCTCGTGAGAAACTACTACCTTTTTGTCTTTACTAATGACTACATCCATTTCTAAAGTATTGACCCCGCAGTCCAATGCTTTGAGCATGGAAGGAATGGTGTTTTCGGGCAGGAGTCCGCGTGCGCCGCGATGACCTTGTAAGTCGAACTGCTCGCGAGGTTTTTGCATATTAGCAGATTGGCAACACGTAAGTACACATAACAACAGTTTAGCAATGCCGCTGATTGAATAAGTTACTGCACTGCCTTGCGTAAGCCTAAGATTCATATAAACCTTACACGTCTTGCTATTGTTGCGGAAAATAGCAGGATTTTGTTAAATAAAAGTGTAGCAAAAGTTAAACAATTTGGCTCGAGAAGCTATTTTGTAAGTGAAATGAAAAAACTACCGTTGCTATGTTCACATCAGTCTTACTCGATGCAACTCTCCAAACTGGGGATTACATCGGCTTCACATTCTTTACCGGTTACATGTCCATGCTTGCCGCATCTATTTTCTTTATCGTAGAACGCGGCACAGTGGCTGAAAAATGGAAAACTTCTCTGTTGGTATCAGCTTTAATTACCTTTATTGCGGCTGTTCATTATTTCTACATGCGCGGTGTGTGGCTAGAAAAGCAAATTTCTCCTACCCAATTCCGTTATATTGACTGGACACTCACCGTACCTTTGATGTGCGTGGAGTACTACCTAATACTCAAACCCGCTGGTGCAAGTGCTGGAATGTTAGTAAGGCTTATTCTTGCTTCCTTGTTAATGTTAGTGGCTGGTTACATCGGCGAAGCAGTTGACATGAGCAACAATATACTGTGGGGGGTTATTTCTACAGTAGGGTGGGCAGTTATCATTTATGAAATTTACTTCGGCGAGGCTGCAAAACTAGCCAAGGCATCAAATAATCCCATTGTACAAAAGGGATACAATGTGTTGCGCTGGTTTACTTTGGTAGGTTGGGCTATATATCCTATCGGTTACATGATGTTGCCCGGCAACTTGCTGCATGGACTAGTGGAAGGACATGATTTCAGCAAGTCATCTCCAGTTGATTTGGCTTACAATATCGCCGATGCAATAAACAAGATAGGATTCGGTCTTGTTATTTACAGCATTGCCAAAGGAGCTACTGCTGAAGAGAAAACCATGACAGTGGCACGCGCCTAGTAACAGCTTATATTAATTCTCGTTAATCAATAGGGGCGACTTCTAAAGTCGCCCTTTTCATTGCAGCACAAGGCTTTGAAACTTTGCATTATTGAATCAAAAGGGCACTTCAAACTAAGTTGTGTAAGCTAAAAAATACGTAAACTTCCATTGCCTCTACAGCCTTATTACTGAGCACTAGCGTAAAATTTTTCAAAGTCTTTCAAAGTGATTCTGCCTTCATAAAAGGCTTTTCCAATGACAGCGGCATATACGCCTAATTCTTCTAGCTTTTTGATGTCATCCATGGAGCTGATTCCTCCGCTTGCCATGATGCGCAAATCGGGAAACTGGGAAATGAGTTGCTTGTAAAGCTCAAAGTCTGGTCCTTCCATCATGCCGTCTTTTTCATTGCTAGAACATTTTAGGTATAGTAAACTTTGCTCGTAGAACTGTTCTACAAATTCGAATAGGTCTACATCAGTTTGTTTTTGTCGCCCTGTAACGGCGATTTTATTGCCTGCCATGACATCGGCACTAAGTATCACTCTGTTGCGCCCATAAGTTACTAGCCATCCGTTGACTAAATTGGGGTTGTACACTGCAATCGAACCTACTGTTATCATTTTAGCCCCATAATCAAAAGCTGTAGAAGCCTCTCCATCGTTGCTAATGCCTCCCCCAAAATCTACTTCTATGCTTGTATATCGAGTAATCATACCTAATACTTCGTAGTTGATTACTCTTCCTGCACGAGCTCCGTCTAAGTCTATCAGATGCAAGCGGCGCACTCCATGTTCTTCAAACTGCTGTGCAAGTTCCAGGGGAGTGACTTTATAGGTAGTGTAATCCTCGTAATTGCCTTGCTTGAGGCGTACGCATTTGCCGCCCAAAATAGTCATCGAGGGAACGAGTTCTATCATTTTCTTGACAAGATGGATTGATTCAAACCCAATATAAGAAAAAAAAGCTCATCCGTGCAATAGCAATTACTTTTTTTGTGCCATTAAGTTTTTGCAAACGCTCTTTTAAAGCTTTTACAGCTTCATTTTCAACGGCTTTGCTTAAAGTAAAGCGCCATGAGTTTTGTAGCTTAACCGTTTGCCTGTAGCAAGTATCTTTACCCAAGTGATTTAATGGTTTTTACCCAGATTGTGCCATTATTAAAATTTCTGCCAGAGCTTATCTGACTTTAAAAGTCGTCAAGTAGCTAAAATGTAAGCAATCACTCCACTGATAGCCGATATTTTTAACTCTTTTTCTAAAAAGTGCACAAATGGTAGTTTTTGTTTATGCATGCCGTGAGGTAGGCGATTGCTTTCTCATCAAGAGAAAGTTTGGGTTAAAGCCTCCTTTAACTGCAAGCAGGAAAGCTAGCCGAGTTGTCCAACACAAGCGATGAGTTTTTGCGCACTGCTAACAAGGTGCACAATAAGGCAAAGCAAAAAATTACAACAAAAGTTAGCCTTATTTGAGCTATATTTACCCTATGCAAGATAGGATTGATATAACTCGCTTGGCTAACATTGCCGTTGAAGCAGGAAAAATTATCATGAATTATTACCAAACTGACACGTTGGGCATTTTTCACAAATCAGACCGCTCCCCCGTAACAGAAGCTGACTACGCTGCCCATGAATACATATGCCACCAACTCAATGATCTAACTCCTCAAATACCCATTTTATCAGAGGAAGGAGGAATGATTGACTATAACACGCGCCGCCACTGGAGTAGTTTATGGATTGTAGATCCGTTGGATGGAACAAGTGAATTTATCCATCGTACTTGCCATTTTGCAGTATGTATCGGGCTGGTGCGCGATGGCTTTCCTGTGATGGGGGTGATTTATCTACCTGCTTTGCAAGAGTTGTTCTTTGCTGACGGTCAGCATACTTTTAAACAGTTACCCGATGGCACTACAGTAAAATTATCAGTTCCAGAAAAGCCGCTTTGCTGGCCTTGGCGTGCAGTATGCAGCAAAGGCAAGTTGCCAGAACCTGACCGCACATTTTTGCAGTTATTGCACATTCCTTATGCAAAACCCTTAGGTAGTGCCTTGAAGTACTGTGCTCTTGCAGAAGGAAAAGCAGATATATTTTTTCGCACTCGTAAAAATCAGGAATGGGATTCCGCAGCGGGGCAAGCCATCATAGAACAAGCAGGTGGGCATGTTCTCGACCTGAAGGGCAATCGATTTTCTTACAATAAAAAACAGCTCAACAACCCACCTTTTGTTTGTTTAGGATTTGCTGACAAAAGTTTGGTAATATCGGCATTAAGTAGCTTATCTCAACAAACGAGAAATTAAAAAAAACACAGCAGCAAAAAAGCTGACAGCTTAAAAAATTAACCATCCAAGCGCACGCGCCACCAAAGGACGAAAAATCCCGCAAGCAAGTAAAGCAAAGCCAGACCGATGATTGAAAACTTAACTACTGCAGCCCAGTAAGCAAGCCAAGGCAGCCATGCAAATCCATTTTCGCACAGCAATGCAATAAGGGAAAGGTTTTCCACTCCATCAAGTGCAGCGGCAAGCCATTGTAGCCAGCCTAGTGGAATGCCTATTTTGCCCCAAGAACCTAAAAAAGTCCACCAATGGGCTACGTAGACGCACAAAAGCCCAAGCGCAGTGGAGTAAGCTACTATGTAGAGAAAATCAAGTCCAATTCCGAAGGCTGCTCTCATCTTGGCTATGTAATCCCAAGAGTGAATAATAAGACGGGCATTAGCCAAATTGCCAGCAAATTGAAGGGAAAGCATGCCTGCAGGAGCAGCATCATTGACAAGGGACATATTCACCCAAATTTGACCTGCTGTGAGCAAAAATGTGAACAGACTGGTGATAATAATCAACCAAATATACTGCTGTTGCGGTATCGACAGGTAAGGGTGATTCATACAACTACGGTTGTTTAGTGGTCATTTCAGGTAAATTGTTAATAAGGGATTGGTTGGTATCTTCTGTTATCACCTTTAGCAAAGGTAGTTCTATGAAAAATGTAGTACCTACTGATACTTTGGTTTCAAACCATATGCGTCCGCCGGCGTGTTCTACCCCGCGTTTGGCTAGAGCAAGCCCAATTCCCGAGCCAGAAAATTTAGTGCTGAAGTTAGGCAAAAAGACCTTTGAAGCAATATCCTCGGGGATCCCTACTCCGTTATCTGCTACGGAGATAATGAGCCTGTCGTTGGATCGGTAGCTCAAAGCAAGGCGAATCTCTGGTTTTCTGTTGTGCGGCACGGCTTGGATTCCGTTGATAATCAAGTTAGTAATAATTTGCCCCATCAATTGTCGGTCCCCTTTTACAAAAAACTTGCCAGCAGGCATTTGCAATTCTATTTGTGCTGTTTCCTCGCTTTGATGCAGCAGGCAGGTTTGCCGCAGCAATTCGCCCATTTCGAACTCTTCATTTTTAGGAATGGGCATATTAGCAAAGGAGGCAAAAGAAGTAGCAATATCACTAAGAGTATCTACCTGATGGAGCAGACTTTCTAGAGCCCGTCCTATGCGAGGGTTGTCGGAGGCGAAGGTCCTTTGCAGGTGTTGGAGGGTTAATTTCATGGGCGTGAGAGGGTTTTTGATCTCGTGGGCTACCTGCCGTGCCATTTCGCGCCAAGCTGATTCCTTTTCACTGCGCGAAAGGGCTTCTTTGCTTTCTTGCAGTTGTTTTAACATGCGGTTGTAGGCATCGACTAATAGCCCTATTTCATCATTTGCAGGATAGGACAAGGGTTGGTTGAGTTGAGTAAGACTAGTGTGCCCAATAGTGCGGGTAATTAACCGCAAAGGTTCGGTCAGAATCCGAGAAGCAAAATAAGAGAGCGCAGCCATGCCAATGAAGACAAAGGTAAATACGTTCATGATGCTAGTCAGCAGGCTGATGATGCGTTTTTCACTGCTGCGCTGAGACTCAAAAAAAGGAATGCCAATAATGCCTGCGATCTTTCCCGAAACAGCAGAGCGAACTGCTACGTACACCGAACTGTACTGCAAATTGCCAATAGTTTCGCTCAAAATGGTGCGCCCCTGCGGATTAAGGCTTAGCTCTGCCAACGCCTGCGGATTGATCAGGTCGGTAGCAAGTCCGCTTTGGTAGCTAAAGAATTCATTAGAAGCCAATAACCTTCCACTGGCACTATATAGGTTGATGTAGGCATTTGCCAATTGCGCTATCCTGACGATATTTTCTTCTAGACGATCTTTGCTCACCTGTCCTTTTTCATAGGCTTCCATATACGTGGCAATGCCTGCGTTGTTACTAATGGCTACTGCCTTTTCAATGTAGGCTTCTTGAATTTCGCGACGGCTTTGGTTATTGAGCAGACCAGTGGTAATAATGCTTACTACAACCAACGGCAAGAAAAAAGCGATGTTGAGGTAAATCTGAATTTTTGCCGACAGACTTATGGGCATGTGCAACAGTTGTCTAGCCCCTAGCCGCAGGCCATAAAACCCTAGCAAAAGCAACTTGCCCACAAGCAAAGCCAAGAACAAAAATGAAAAATTAGAAATGATATTTTGGAGGGGATACACTGGCGAGGATACGACAACTTGTACCCCTTCGCGTGGTGAAATCAATAAGTGTTGAAAATTGTTGATTGTTTTTACAATTGCTTGTTTACTTTGCTGAGTAGAGAAAGCGCCCAAGGCAGTAAGCAAAGCAGGAGTATAATTAAAGTTGCTGCTACTGTGAGTTAATGCTCCATTGACAATAAGGGCATAACTAATGCCTTGTTCGATGGCTTCAGGCACTAGCTCTGCTGTAAGTTGAAAATTGGGATAGGCACCAAAGGGAGCGGTATATTTTCTACGCAATTCAATAATGATTCGTCCTATTCGCGTGCTGTTGCGAAGCAAATCCGTAAAGCAAACGTAGGCGGGTATTTCTCCATTTAAGCGGTTGATGTAGAGAATGTGGGGGTACTCAGTTTTGTACTTTTCAGGCTGGAAATTATTCATTAGCGAGTCATATGGTGTGTGATAGTTGTAGGGCTCGCCGTTGCCATCAAAAAGCAAAACGTTTACCTCGTAGTTGTCGAAATATTTGTCTAAGTGTTGTTTTTTTATCTTTTGGATGATGATATCTTTTCCTGAATAGGGCGTTAGCATGCGGTTGATAATGGTTTGGTCTGTGCGGATTTTTTGCAGCATTTGGTAGAGGAGAAACTCACCCAGTTTGTCATTGCCATCGGCGAGTTGAAAAGCAATTTTGCGCTTTTTTTCCATGATCGCCTGCTGCTCAAATTGATAAGTTGCCAGCGCCCCCATGATAGCTGTAACAGCAACTCCTAAGTTAAGATACAAGTAAGAGAGATAGTTGAAGCTTCGCGCCTTTTTAAGCCAATCTTTTTTACTGGCAACGGCAAGGTATACGCTGCAAAGCAAAGCAATGTGCCAGGGTATTTGAATGGAAAATATTTCTAGCACTACAATAGCACTTATTCCCACCCCTGCGATGGTGCTTAGCAATTGGTAGTGTTCTGTAAACACCGCAGTTGCCAGCCGCAGCGCAATGTGGCTTACGAAGAAAAATATGAAGCTACTGAGTAAAAAGATTGACAGGCTGGTAAAACGCAGCACGTCAAAGCTGAGTTGCTGAGCAATATCGAGGCTAATTTGTGAGTTGAGATACAGGTTGCGAAGTAGCGAAAAGTGAAAGAAAAAAAACAAATAAGCCGTTATTACTAGCCCTATGCCAACGGCTTGCCGATGTTGTTTCAACCATTGCAAATGTTGCTTGTCTATCAAGCGCGGATAGTGCAAATAACAATAGCTGCAAATCAAAAAAACAAAAAAAATGTTAATAAAAAGATCGCCCAGTGAACGGGAGATGACTGAAGAAGCAAAGCTCACTGCACTAAAAAGCGTCCAGCGGTTAAATGCCGCTGGCTCGTCTAATATCAGGATGGCAAGCCGCACGCCGATGAGAAAAGTAGCCAGCAAAATCAAGCCGTCTGTATAGCGTCTAGTAGCCAAGTAGTGTTGCATTCGCTCATAAGTCTGCCACGAAGCTATTACCAGACTGGCAAGCAAGAGCAACAAAATAGTATTTTCCTCAGAAAAGCCGCCGCTAAAATGGTAGTTGCCAGGCAAGAGGAGCGAGAATAAATAGCGCCCATCCCTGCTTTTGATAGGAAATCCTTCCTCGGGATTGCGGGAAATGACTATTTTTTCATCCGGAAATATATCGGGGTTTACACCAGGCTTGAGCCATTGCCATTTGGTTTTGTAGCGCACCTCTAAAGGAATAAGCACGGCAAAGTGCACTCGCTCGCCATGCCCCTGCCTTATGGATTGCTTGTAAATGATGAAAGTACCTCCCGAGTGGCTCATGGCTTGCACATCAAACTTTCCGTTGAGATACTCTCGGTTGAGCCAAAAGCGATGTTGCGTCCACAGCAATAATTGGTTATTTCGGAATACAAATGCTGGATACTTGCTATTAAAGTTGAGCTCTTGAAAACCTAAGGTGCGTCCTTGGCGCTGGGCTTGTTCAAATTTGCTTTGCAATTCAGCTACTTGTAAGCGCGCTATTTCCAGTTCATCGTTTAGCCGACGATGCACCCACTGCAATAATAAATTTACCCTTGGCAAGGGAAGGGACAGATATCTTTTGGCAAGTAGAAAAGCTAATGACAAAAACACAAGTGCTGCCCACCATTTCCACGTGTCGGCAAGGCTTGTGTGATAAAATTTTTTTACATGGCTCCAAAGTTCCACTTTTGCCATTGCTGAAATTACTCTATCTTTTGCAAAAACTATGCTTTAAGATATGTAATTTGTGCGGACATTCTCCACCAACTTTGCACTTATGAAAACAACGGGCGCCTTTTTAGCAGTATTAGCTTTTTTTACTTGGGTCACTCCTTTGCAAGCTCAAAAACGCACTGACAAAGACTTTACAAAAGCTCAAGAAGCCTTTCAAAAGAAGGACTATCCTCTTGCTATTACCTTGTTAGGCAAGGTAATTGTCCGCTATCCCGACCATGTGGCTGCTTATCGCCTTCGGGCAGAGTCTTTTTACGCCATTAAAGACTACCAAAGTGCTATTAACGATTATACCAAAGCTATCGAAATTGCCCCTAATGATGCCGATTTATACATCGGTAGAGCAGAAGCCTACCGCGCTATGGGCAATTTAAATGCTGCCCTGCAAGACCTCGACGCCGCTATTCTGCTAGACAAACAAATGAAGTCAAAAAAGCAAGAAGAAAAAGAAAAATTACTCAACTATCGGGGACGACTCAACTTGCAGGCAGGCAACTATGCCAATGCATTAATAGATTACCAAACCCTCAGTGAGATGTATCCTAACAACAGCAATTACTTAGACACCACCAAACTTCTCTTTGAAAAAGTGGAGAAAGAAGAACTGGCAGGGCTAATTGAGTTAGGAAAAGTTACTTTATCAGGTTCGCCAGGTGGGGTTACTCCTTCTGCCGATGACCAGAAAACTACCCAAATACGCAACTACATCAAAGAACACAAGTTTTCCAGCATTGAAGAAGGACGCAGCTATTATCAACAACTCATCGCTCGCACCGACTTGCCAAAGGGTAAAAAAACTGTTCTCCTTAGCTTATTGCGCGAAAAAATTCTTTTTGACGTCTTTGGTGAACATCCCTATCTGGAAGAAATCGAAGCCATGAAACGGCTAGTGGAAACAGAAAACTGGATCAATCCCGAAGGCAAGCAGCGGTATTTTCAACTTATCAACAATAGTCGCTATTGGTTTACGGGAGGAGTCCAGCGGGGCGATACTTACTACTTTTATAAAGTGATGAAGAGCCGCTATGCCACTAATAAATATCGCATGCAAATGTTTGCTGTTGTTAACAATGCTTCTAACTTGGTGCTAAACGGAGAAGTAGTAGTAGATGAAGATACTACAGGTAGGCGCGTTATAGAAGTTCCTGCGGTTGAAAACAAGGGTTATATGTGGGTTACCTCCAAAACAGACAAGCTGCGCGGCATTACGACACTGGAGAATAACAACATTCAATTTGAATCAGCAGGGAACTTAGCGCGTTTTGCAAGTAGCTCTGCAGGTTTGGTAGCTCCTCAGCAGTACGAAAATTGTATTAAACCCCAAGGACCTGACCTCAATGATGCCATCAAAGCTACTCTCAACTACCTCATTTTAGAATATTCTAAGATGTTTGTGCTAAGGTAGGTTCTTGGAACAAATAGACTCGCCTGCTCAAAAAGCGGCAGGCTTTTTTTGTTGCTAAATAGCAATTTTTTGCTTGCGTAAGTTTTGACCGAGGTGTTGAACTAATTTGTTCTGGATTGCCATTGTAAGCTCACACAAGGATCTTGTTGTATTTGAAAAAGAGTCGTCACTCTGTTGCAGTTTTTGTCAATGCCATTGCTATTTTACAACTTGGTCAAATAAATTTACTTTTTTCGTTTGTAAATTGGTACATTGCTACAAGGTTCGCCGTACATAAGAGAGGCTACCACTGGCTGCAGCCGTCGGGTAATTTCCACGTAAGCTGATACAGGTACGGGATACTTGCTGCAACCTTTAATGACTACCTTAGCGTTGCGGTAATCTTCAAGACTAATTTTAGCTAATGCATCGCGAAAGAGGGCATCTTCAAGGTCTTCTAACGTACCAAACACCACCATATTGGCATAAGGAGCTAGGTATGCTGCTAGCAACATGTAAGCCCAAGAGGGTACAATGGCATCCGCTGTGCAGGTAATGGCTACATTTTTACCGCTGTATTGTTGCCAATCATGGGTTTTGAGAAAGTCTCGGAATTCCTTTTCGCGGAGTACAAGTTCTTGATAAAGATGTTGCTTTATGTCGTAAAGCACTCTTTCTCCTGGATGGTAGAGCGTTTCTAGGTCTAAAGTGATGAGTCCGCTATTAGCTACGCGATTGATGATCAGTTCTTTGTCTTGGGAAGTAGAAGGGTCCATAAAGCTGGGTACTTGGCTTGCAAAATTCGCCAAATCGCTGCAGATTTCCGTTATCTAATGCTAAATGCGCTACCACACCTCGCCGTTGTTGGTGTCCCCACGAACAACCCCTGCCTTGTCGTTGTTGGTGTCTCCCTCGCCGTTGTTGGTGTCCCCACGAACAACCCCTTGTGAGATGAGCCAAAAGGTCGCAGTTTTACGTTAAGGAAAATACTCGCCGCCAGGCTGTTGGCTTATTTTTGAGCAAACCACCTTGTTCGTGAAGACACGAACAAGGGTTAAAAAATGACTTTATAAAACGAAGCAACCACTAAAGCTGGGTACTTGGCTTGCAAAATTCGCCAAATCGCTGCAAATTTCTGCTATCCAATGCTAAATGCGCTACCATGCCTAAGGTTTTAATAGTAGATGATGAAAAAAGTGTTCGCTACTCGCTGCGGGAAATTTTGGAATATGAAAAGTACGAAGTTGACGAAGCCAAAGACGGAGAAGAAGGGCTAGAAAAACTCAAAGCCGAAGACTACGACGTATGCCTTTGCGATATTAAAATGCCCAAAATGGATGGCATAGAAGTGTTGGAAAAGGCGATGGAGTTAGGCAAAAATACCCAGTTTATCATGATTTCAGCTCATGGGACCATCGAAACTGCTGTAGAAGCCACTAAAAAAGGAGCCTATGATTTTATTTCCAAACCTCCCGACCTAAATCGTTTGCTGGTAACGATTCGCAATGCGCTAGATAAATCTTCTTTAGTAGAAGAAACCCGCACTTTGCGCAAAAAAATTATCAGCAAAACTAGCTCGCGCATGATTGGGGAGTCAGAAGCCTTGCAAAAAGTCAGGGAGATGATCAACAAGGTAGCCCCTACAGAAGCGCGCGTGCTCATTACTGGACCTAATGGATCAGGTAAAGAGTTGGTAGCCAGAGCTATTCATGAATTGAGCAACCGCGCTAGCGGTCCCCTTATTGAGGTCAATTGCGCTGCCATCCCTTCCGAGCTCATCGAAAGTGAGCTATTTGGGCATGAAAAGGGTTCTTTTACTTCAGCCATTAAACAGCGCATCGGAAAGTTTGAGCTTGCCAACGGCGGAACGCTTTTTTTAGATGAAATTGGCGACATGAGCCTTTCTGCTCAGGCAAAGGTACTGCGCGCCTTGCAAGAGCATAAGATTACCCGCGTAGGGGGAGACAAGGAAATTAAAATCAATGTGCGCGTAGTAGCTGCTACAAACAAGGATTTAAAAGAAGAAATCAAACAAGGGCGCTTCCGCGAGGATCTCTATCATCGCCTCAGTGTGATTGTTATCCACGTACCGCCGCTAAAAGAACGCAAAGAAGACATTCCGCTTTTAGTTGATTATTTTTTGCAGGAAATTGCCGAAGACTACGGAGCAGCTAAAAAAAGCATTACTCCAGAGGCGATTGCCCAACTGCAAACCTATGAGTGGACGGGCAACATACGCGAGTTGCGCAACGTAGTAGAAAGGTTAGTAATTATGGGCGGGCAGCAAATTACTGCCGAAGATGTGCGCAAATACGTCTAAGTGTTTTTCTTTCTCCTAAACTCTAACTATTGCCTGGCGCAAAAATTTTTAAAAAAAAAAGTGGCACAACACATCAATATATCGCAATGCTATGGAACTCTACGGAAAAATTTTACTGGTTGTCATGCCTATTTTTCTGGTGGCAGTGTTATTTGAAAAATGGTATGGCTGGCGCAAGGGCAAAGATACCTACCGCACTATGGATATGATCTCTAGCCTCAGTTCAGGAATTACTAATGTGGTAAAGGATGTCTTGGGGCTGAGCGTATCCATTATCAGTTATGAATGGTTGGTAGAGCATTTTGCCATCTTTCACATCGAATCTACAGTACTGACCGTTGTAATTGCTTTTATCGCCCTGGATTTTAGTGGTTACTGGACGCATCGCATTGCGCACCAAGTCAATTTTTTCTGGAATAAGCATGCTATTCACCACAGCAGTGAAGACTTTAACCTTGCTTGCGCCCTGCGGCAAAGTATTTCCTCTTTTGTCAATTTGTTTACCTTCTTTTTGTTGCCAGCGGCTATTTTGGGCGTTCCAGCGCAAGTAATTTCTATGGTAGCTCCTATTCACTTGTTTGCTCAGTTTTGGTATCACACCCAGCATATTGGCAAACTAGGATGGCTAGAAAAAATCATCGTTACTCCTTCGCATCATCGCGTTCACCATGCCATTAATCCAGAGTATTTAGATAAAAATCACTCGCAAATTTTTATCATTTGGGACAAGTTATTTGGCACGTTTCAAGAAGAGTTGCCTCATGTACCACCAGTGTACGGCATTACGCGCCCTGCCTGTACATGGAATCCTATCAAAATCAATTTTCAACACCTTTGGCTACTTATTCAAGATGCTTGGCGCACCAAAAACTGGCTTGACAAAGTGCGCATTTGGTTTATGCCTACTGGCTGGCGCCCCGCTGATGTGGCAGCTCGCTATCCAGTGCGTAAGATTGAAGATATTTACACCTACCGCAAATACGAGCCCTTAGCTTCTACTGCTTTGAAAGTATGGGCGTGGATACAATTTTCTGCCGTAGTGCTAATGGTGTTTCACATGTTCGGCAACCTTGCTGTCATTGGCATGCCTGCCTTGCTTTTCTACGGAGCCTTCCTATTCTTGAGCATTTATGCCTACACCGAGTTAATGGACACTAACCCCTACGCTCTAGGCTGGGAAATGCTGCGAGTTGCCTTCGGAGCGGGAATTATAATTTTCACCGGCGATTGGTTTAAACTAAATGCCATTTTTCCTCTAGGGAAAAACCTTGTACTGGTTTATCTTGGCATTTCGCTAGCAGTTACAGCTTGGTTTGTGTTTGCGGACTTTAAGAATCAACCAGAGTTAGCAAATGGTTCAGGACAGTGAAGGAGATAGATAGATAAAGCACCAGCGCACCGCTCATGCAAGTGCCCAACCTGTTTGCTCATTCTTTAGTTCCAGTACTGCCGATAATTGTCTATCAATTCTCGCAGGCGATTTTCTATTGTCTGATTTACTCCGCCGAGGGTGTTCAAAATTAGCAGAGACTCTTCATAATAAGAGCGGATTTTTTCATTTGACCAGTGCGGAGGCGGTTTGCGCAGATTGTCGCAGCGGTCTGCCATTTTGATGATGCGAATTTCTGGACGCCCTAAGGCAAGAATGCGCTGAAGGTTGTCCTTTACTTTCTCCTCAGAAGAGAGGGCTTTGTTTTTAGTAAGTGCTTCCACGCCTTCAGCTACTGCCTTGCCAAATTTTTCTTCAATAGTTTGCAGAGAAACATCACAGTCTTCTACTACATCGTGAAGCAATCCGCAGCAAATGATTAGGTTATAGTCCAAAGTAGGGTCTGTTAAAGCAGCCCGTAGGGCTTCCATTGTTACTCCAACCACGTGTTCTAGATAAGGTCGGTCAAGGCCGGGAATGGTCTGTTTTGCATGAGCCTGCCCTGCTAACGCGATGGCTTCCAAAAACAAGTTAGGATTCCACATACTGAAATCGGTTAGATGGGATACAAATACAAACTTAAAAACTCTCTCGACTTTAGCAACTACTTAGGTCATTTTTCTGGGCTTTTCATAGGCTTGATAGGGTCCCCGTCCTGAAGGGTCTTAGAAACAACCAAAAACGGACCTGCTACCACTTCATCGCCTTCCTTGAGCCCGGAGAGAATTTCGATATTTTCAAAGTCGCTAATGCCAGTTTTGACCTTTACCATTTTGGCTTTGCCATGTTGATTGATAAAGACTACTTCCTGAATGGCCTCTTTAAATGCAGCCTTTTTTTCTTCCCTGACTATCTGAGGGGTGTTGGGGTCGTCTGCCACGAGAGTAGCCTCAGTTGGCTTTTTTTCTGTACGAGTGGTTACAGCAGCCAAAGGCACAGCAAGCACCCCATTTTTGCGGTTGGTAATAATTTCTACGTTAGCAGTCATGCCAGGGCGGAAGGGTTCCTCCCCACCGCGCTCTTTGATGAGTTGTTCATAAGAGTGGCGCAGAATTCTAATGCGCACTTCAAATTCTGTAATGGCGTCTGATGATTGTCCAGGGGTTTCTTTGGCGCTGTTGGCAATTTGAGTTACTACACCGATAAATTTTATTCCTTGGTAAGCATACGAATCTACTTCCACGATGGCTGAGTCGCCTTTTTTTACGCGAATGATATCATTTTCATTCACATCTACGCGTACTTCCATTGTGCTCATATCGGCAATGCGCAACAGTTCGGTGCCTGCCATTTGGGAAGTACCCACTACGCGCTCTCCTTTTTCGATGTTTAATTTGGAGACAATGCCGCTCATAGGGGCAGTAATGACTGTAAAAGAGAGATTCTCACTTGCTTCTTTTACTTGTGCTTCAGCACTGAGCACAGTAAAACGCGCTGCTTCCACGCTTTGCTCAGCGGATTGCAGTTCTGCCTGAGCAATTTCGTAGTTGGCGGTAGCTGTTTCCAGGTCGGCATCGGAGACGGCTTTCTGGGCATGGAGAATTTTGGTGCGATCTAGTTCTTGTTTGCGCCTGATCAGTTGGGCTTTGGCTTGCTCTACGCGGGCTTTGGCTTGTGCTAAATTTGCGCGTTGGGCATTGAGATTGGCTTCGGCTCGCTCCAAGATGGAACGAAGATTGTCAGGCTTGATTTTTACCAGTACCTGACCTGTTGTCACTGAATCGCCCTCCTTCACCAGCACTTCAATGACTTCTCCTGACACTAAAGGAGAGAGTTTCACCTCTGTTTCTGGTTGTACTTTCCCAGAAGCGCTTATTTTTTCAACAATATCACTTCTGCGAACTTTTGCTAGAATGACTTCTGTAGCTTTAGGGGTTCCAATCCAACCTTGCCTACGCGCAATAGCAGCAAAGATGACAAGGGCCACTATTGCAATGCTGCCAATGAGATACAGTTTGTGATTGCGTTTTGCCATTGTGATTTGATGAAGGGTCTTGTCTTTAGAGTTTAAGTTCTTTCCCAGCGTAAAAGTCTAAAATTTTCATGCGAAAAATGTACTCAAATTTAGCCCGCACAAGGTCTGATTCAGCAATATTGAGATTGTTTCTTGCCAAAGTATATTCCAAAGCATTAATGGCACCCGCATTAAAGCGTTGCTCGGCTATTTTGAAGGCATCTTGCAGGGTTTTTAATCGAGTTTGATTGGCAATAAATTGACTTTGAGCAGCTTTTGCATCAGCATAGGCTTGTTCTATAGTTTGCCGCAACTGATTGCGAACAATTTCCGCTTGTAACTGACTGCGCTGATGTTGAATTTTTGCATTGGCAATATTGGTGCGTACTTGGTAGCGGTTAAAAATAGGCACTTGTATTTGAAACCCGATGCTGTTGCGGAAGTTGTTTTGCAACTGTTCCCAATACGGAGTGCGCTCACTGCTAATGATGCGGCTTTGCAAGGTAGAGACTGTTTTAGTAGGGTCGTCGGTGAGAAAGCCGATGACAGTAACAGTAGGAGCGCCAAAAACATTAGTGCGAGTTTGGCTGGAAGTGCCAGAGAGCACCGAGCCAAATAATGAAATGGTGGGCATGGCATTGCCGCGAGCTAAGTCGATGCCGTAGCGCGCTACTTCTACGTTCTTGTCAGCGCTCAACACGTTAGGTTGATGAGTTTGGGCAATGGCAAATATTTCTGAGGGGGGCATAATCAAATCCTGGGGGGAGGGATCTGGCAAAGTAGGAACGACAACTTCAAAAGGCGTATCCAGAGGCAATTGAAGCAGCAATTTAAGGCGTCCGATAGCTATATTAAAATTGTTTTCTGCTACAGCAAGCCGCGCTTGGTCGTTGGCTTTTTGGGCTAAAAGGTCGTACTGGTTGGCTTCTGCTAGGGCTCCAGCTTTGATGAGGTTAGTTGTCCTTTGCAGTTGCTCAACGGTAGTTTGCAACTGCGTACGCGCTACCTCCAGTAATTCCTTGTTGAGCAACACTTGCAAGTAAGCACTTACAACGTTGAGCATTAACTCATTTTTGGCTTGAGCTACATCTAATTGACTTGCTTGCAGAGCGGCAGTGTTTTGCTTGATGGCATTGCTAAGCCTAAAGCCATTGAAAACGATTAGGTTCGTGTTAAGGCTAATATTAAAGTTTGCCACAGATTGAGTAGTAAACAAATTGGTAAAAAAGTCAATAGAGCGACCCTGATTCCACTGTTGATTAGCTCCTAAATTCAGATTGGGCAAGCGGGCCATTTTGGATTGAAGTAGGTTTACTTGAGCCGCTTCGATGGCAAGCAAAGAATTTTTAAGTTGCAAATTGTTCTCTAAAGCATAGTTGATACATCTTTGCAGATCCCAGCGGTGGTCTTGTCCAAAGGTCTGCTTACACAGAAAAGACAAAGCAACTGCCACGAGCCATGAATATTGAACATTTGTCATGGTTGAGCCAAAGATTGTTTCGGCGTAAAGCTACAAAGAAAGAGGATGGATGTAATTAGGCAGGCAGCGCGCCAGAGGAGAAATGGGATTACTTGCCTTAGGGGCAGTCCAAAAGCTGGCAACCCAAAAGGTTAAAGCGATGGTTTTGGAATGTTTTCAATCACCCACAGCAATTCTTTGGCAATGAAGTCAGAAAGAGGCAACTGCATTGACGGAGGTAAAACGCTCCATGTGTAGGTTTCTACTTCTAAGTGTTGGGTATAAGAGTGCTTTTGTTGCAAGGCCAGTACTTCCAATACATCAGGCTGAGTAGATTGTAAAAAGCCATACTGATGGAGAAAAATAGGCACGTGAAAGTGAATGCGCCATTCGGTAGCTTGTTGAGCTTTAAGGGAGTGAAGGGCTTGGGGAAGGTCTGCAAAGGGGAGCAAAGTGCCGTTGGGCATGCGTGCCACTACTTGGTGTAAATAGATGGGCTCGTCAAAAGTAGCGAGGGTGCCCAGTTGCTGGGATCGAATGGAGGAGTCGAATATTACACGCAGGGCAGCACTTAGCTGAAACTTGCCTATGCCAATGCCAGCGGCACGCAGTTGTGCCAGTGCTTGAGCATGCATCTGGTACCCTACTGCAAAATGACATACGTCGTAGCAAAGTTGTACATGGTTGAAGAGCTTTTCTGGAACGAGGTGTTTGGAAGTAGCCAGTTTTTCTATAGCAGGAAAGATGAATTGTTGAAAAGTTTCAACTGTAGAGCGAAGGTCTTCTAAAATGCCGTCAGGCTCTGGCTCTATGTCCAGGTGAATAAACTTGCCCGTTTCTTGGTGTATTTCATATAGAAAAAGTGCAACGTGGGCTATATTGTCAGCAGCTTGTTGGGTTACTTCTTGCAACTTAGCAGGTGTAGCAAACCAGCGCTTATAGCTTAAGGGCGAGGTAGAGATCCCCCCTGTCATTCCTTGAGGAAGGAGCAGAGAGAGAATTTTTGCCAAGTTAGTAGTGTACTCTACTCTTTTGCAAGTAGTCCAGTCAGGTTGATGAACCTCGTCCTTGACAGGGGAGCCGTGAAAACTTCCATATGGAAAACCGTTGATGGTAAACACGTAGGCATTTTCTTGCTCTAGCCATTGTTGAAATGCGCACATGTGATGATGGGCGAGCAACTGCTGGGCTGCCAGTGCAGAAAGCCTCAACCCAATGCCAAATGGTTGACGTGGTGCTACTGCTTGGTGCACCTGGGGAATGTATTCCTTCAAACTGTTGAAGGCATCTATCCAGCTGTTGCTCGGGTGGATATTGGTGCAATAAGTCAGGTGGATGCCGCTATCAAGGCGCATACTTCATTTAGGTGAGTGCTTAATGGCCAATTGACCGCACGCAGCATCAATATCCTTACCACGGCTGCGGCGAATATTGACCACTACTCCTCTTTCTTCCAAATATGCTGCAAATTTTTCTAAAGTAGCAGGGTCGGTATTGGCATACTGAGCCTGAGAAATGGGATTGTATTCGATGATATTCACTTTAACAGGCAGGTGTTTGGTAAAGCGGTACAGTTCTTCCGCATCTTGAAGCGTGTCGTTAAAGCGATAGAAAACAATGTACTCAAAAGTAATTTCGCCTTTGGTTTGAGCATAGAAATACTTGAGAGCATCGCGCAGAGCTACTAAGTTATTGGTTTGATTAATCGGCATAATTTGGCTTCGCTTTTGGTCATTGGCAGCGTGAAGAGAAAGAGCAAGGTTAAATTTAACTTTATCATCGCCCAGTTTGCGAATCATTTTTGCAATGCCTGCTGTGGAAAGAGTAATCCTTTTGGGCGACCAACCCAATCCGTCAGGTGAAGTAATCAAGTTAATGGATGCCAATACGTTGGCGTAGTTGAGCAGTGGCTCTCCCATACCCATGTAAACAATGTTAGTTAGGGGCATGTTGTAAACTTTTCTTGCTATCTGGTCAATTAGAACTACTTGATCGTAAATTTCTGCTGCTTCGAGGTTGCGTTTGCGCTCCATGTAGCCTGTGGCGCAGAACTTACAAGTAAGGGAGCAGCCTACTTGGGAGGAGACGCAAGCTGTCATGCGAGTAGCGGTAGGAATGAGCACGCCTTCTACCATGTGCCCATCGTGGAGTAAAAAACCTATTTTAATAGTGCCGTCTGCACTTTGCTGCTGGCGAGCAATCTGCACGGGACGAATTTCAAACTCCTCCGATAGCTTTTGGCGAAGGGCTTGTGGCAAGTTAGTCATTTGGCTTATTTGAGTAGCGGACCGCTTCCAAAGCCATTGCTGAATTTGCTTAATGCGAAAAGCAGGCTCGCCCAGTTGGTTCATGAGAGCTTGCCATTCTGTGGTAGAGAGTTTGCGCAAATCTTTTTTTTCTGCCAGAGAAGCCATGGCAAAGCCAGATTTTACACCACAAAGTTCGAATATTCTCAAGGTACAAACAACTTGCTGAAAGCCAAAACCTTTTGTTTCTCTTTCCGTCCGCCTCAGCTAGCTGCCCTACTCGCTACTGGCTCAGGAATTTGCTTAAAAAATTGTTTTGCTGCCAAGTTAACAAATTTTACTTTAACATGTTTTTCTACTAAATTCGCCACATATGGACCTACACCAACTGCTCGAAGAAGGAATCGCCTACACGCATAAGGGTAATCATTCGGCGGCTATCAAGGCATTTGAGGCAATACTGCGCCATCAAAATACTTGCGTATCGGCGTTATACTACATTGGCTATAACCATTTTCTGATGCAGCGCTTTGAACTTGCCTTGCACTACTATGAACAAGCCCTTGCTATTGAGCCCAATAATGCACACATCATTAGCCAAAAAGGGGTGCTTTTATTTCATCAAGGCAAAAAGGAAGAGTCGCTTGAAGCTATGAATCAAGCCCAACGCTTGGAGCCCGATAATCCTTACCGCTATGCAAGTAGGGCTTTTATCAAAGATGCTTTAGGCGACATACACGGTGCCATCCAAGACTATCAACGCGCCCTTGAACTGGACCCCGATGATGCCATTGCACTAAACAATTTAGGTCTACTAGAAGAAAAATTAGGCTATCATCAAGCAGCTCAAAAAAAATTTATTCGGGCGGATGAACTTGCTAAAAAAATTGGCTATACCTTCAAAAATACGCCTCCTCAACCCGCCGACAGCCCAGAAAAATGGTCCCATCAGAAAGACGATACGTCCCAGCCGATGAACTCTGCCCAACCTAATCAACAAAAACAAACTACAGTAGTAAAGCAGCCTAGCAAATTTGCTACTTTGCTGCGCATTATGTGGCAAACTATTCTCAATGCACAGTTGCAGGCAGAGTTTTTCCAGTTTGTGGCTGAAAAATTGTCCTTTAAGAAAAAAAGTTAGTTCTAAACAAGCAGAAGCGGCTAAGTTGGTTTGCAAGTAAGAAAGCAGGGCATTACTTTTACACTTGCAGCTAGTAAAATCATCGGCATAACAAAAAAAGTGTTGCATGCTTAGCTGTTCATACCAGGCTGATGAAATTTTTAGCGACCCTCCGCTAAAAAAAACAATAAGCTTGTATTTTTTTGCTATGACTACTCCCGTTCGCCTTGCGCTGGATTGGTACATTAATTCTGTGCACATAGGCATTGTAGTGGCTTGTAGAAAAAACTGGCTCGCAGATCTGGGAATTAGCCTTGAGTTGGTCAGTCCAGAAGAGGATAATTACCAGGTGGATACAGTGCAGAAACTTCTTGAGGGCAGGGTAGAAATAGCGCTTTGTCCCCCAGAATTACTGATAGCCTCGCATGAAAAAGGCAACAGCGATTTAATAGCCGTAGCGGCACTCTTACAGCCTCAAGCTACGGGCTTTGCCTTTCGCCGAGCAAGCAAACCAATAGCACAGTACGCCGCCTTGCAACTGCCCTATGAAGCCAGTATTGTAAATCAGGTAAGTCGATATATTGGCATTGAGCAAGTAGAGTGGATTCAGGTAGACAAATTGGATACGTGGCGAGCCTATAGAGAAGAAACCGCGAATTTGTGTTGGATATTCCAACCTTGGGAAGGGGTGGAAATGGAAGTCTGTCAAATTTTAGGAGAATATATTCCTTTGCACAAAACTGGAGTGCCCTATCCCAATGCGCCGTTAGTTGTTTGCCGTCAGAGATGGGCAAAGCGAAACACTTCTTTGCTCAGAGGGCTCTTGCACGCCTTTGGGGCTGGCTACTACTTTGCCCGAGACCACATGCACGAAGCAATAGCTATTTTAGCCCACCTAGTGCCTTTGCCTCCGCCAAAGAGAGACAAACTGATTTCCAAATCCGTGATTGCTACCAATAAGCTCAGCATGGATGTAATGGAATCGTGGGGGAGGGTAGAAGTGTCTCTTTTGCGCCAATATCTTCACTGGTTATGCGATTGCAATGCTCTTACTACTCGGTTAGAAGTTGAAAGAATTGCTACCAATGAATTTTTAGAGTAACCCGCTGCAGCCGTGGCCTTAGCCAAAAAGTTTGCTGCCTATGCGCACCATGTTGCTACCTTCTTCCAAGGCAATGCGATAATCGTTGCTCATGCCCATTGACAAAATGTGAATATCTGGCAAGGCTTCTTTGATAGCTTCAAAAAGTTTGCGCAATCCAGCAAATTCGCGGCGCACTTGGTCCATGTCAGTAGTGTTGGAAGCCATGCCCATCATGCCTACAATCCGAATGTTTTCCAACTCTACCAACTGCGGATTTTCCAGTAACTCAAACAATTCTTGCTCGCTCATACCAAACTTAGTTTCTTCTTGGGCAATGTGCATTTGCAAGAGGCATGGAATGGTGCGCTGATGTTTTGCCGCTTGTTTGTTAATTTCTTGCAGCAAGCGCAAGCTATCCACCGAGTGAATCAATTCCACAAAAGGGGCAATGTACTTGACTTTGTTGGTCTGCAAGTGCCCAATGAGATGCCAGCGAATGTCTTTGGGAAGTGCTTCTTGTTTGGGTCGCATTTCCTGAACGCGATTTTCGCCAAAGTCGCGCAGACCCATTTGGTAAAGAGCTTGTAAGTCTTCCATTGGACGCAACTTAGTAACTGCTACTAAAGTGGCTCCATATGGCTTGAGCTCTTCCAAAAGCTGGGCAATCACCTCTGCATGAACCATGTAGCGAAGATATACCAAAATCTCGTTTAGCCATTCTCAAAGGTGAGAAGGACTGTTTAAGCCTAAGATTGTCCTTGCCGAGAGAAAAAGATAGGGAGTAATAATTTTTTGCATTCTGTCGGCAATTTGGTTCATCTTCTGAAGTTTGGGGGAAATTCTGCGGTTTTTTAGATTTTTTTGACAGAAACGGAAGAATTACGCCAATCCTTCCAAAGCTTGAGCAAAATCCTCGATCAGGTCAAGGGGGTTTTCCAGTCCTACCGAAATGCGCAGCAAGGCATCGGAAAAGTTGGCATAGGTTCCCTCTACCGTAGCCCGATGTTCCACGAGGCTTTCTACTCCGCCTAGACTAGTGGCTCGAGTAAATAATTTAAGCCGCGCCAGAGTTTGCAAGGCTGCTGGTTTGCCTCCTTTGAGCTCAATGGAGAGCATGCCGCCAAAAGCCGACATTTGCCGTTTGGCAAGAGCATGCTCAGGGTGAGAAGGCAAGCCTGGATAATGTACTTTTTCAACAGCGGGATGGTTGGAAAAGAACTCCGCTATTAACATTGCGTGATGGCAATGGGCTTGCATGCGCTGGGGCAAAGTAGCAAGGCTGCGCAAGGCAAGCCAGCATTCAAAAGGCGAGGGAACGGCTCCGCCTATTTTCTGGAAAAGACTAATGCGCTCTACAAACTCATTTGAAGTCCGTGCAATGACCACTCCTCCTAGCAAATCGCTATGCCCGCCGATGTATTTGGTAGTAGAGTACATGACCAAGTCAGCCCCTAAGTCCAAAGGTTTTTGAATTAAAGGCGCCCAGGTGTTATCACATACGCATATGGCTCCGATGCTATGGGCTAATGCCGCTACCTGCTCTATGTCAGTAATTTTGCACAAGGGATTAGAAGGCGTTTCTACCCAGATAAGCCGTGTGTTGGGTTGAACGGCAGCTTTGATTTGCTCTAAATTAGTCAGGTCTGCCAGGGTATATTGCAAGCCCCAGCGCTGGTAAAGGTTTTCTAGCTGCAATCGCACACCAAAGTAGGTATTGGGAGAAATGATCAAGTGATCGCCTGGGGCAAGGCTGTGCAAAATTGCCATCGCAGCCGCAAGACCAGAGGAAAAAGCAATAGCCACTTGGGCATTTTCCAAAGCTGCCAGACGCTCTTCTAGCGCTTTTCGATTGGGATTATCACTGCGGGAATAAGCAAACTGGCTAATCAGTTGGTTATCTTCATTGCGGGCAAAGGTGGTGGAAAGAACAAGGGGCATCATTACCGCCCCTGTATGAGGGTCTATTGCGTGACCTGCATGGATAGCAAGGGTTTCTGAATGCATGGAAAAAATTGATCTGCTTCAAAGGTAAACCTTGCCAAGAAGATAGCCAAAAATGCAAATCCGATGCTGATTTGTTTTATTTGTGTTTGGCGATTAACTCACTTTTAACATGAAAAGAATACTTTGCACAACGGGAGTTGCTTTGTTGACCTTGGTTTGCTGTCAGCCTAGAAAGCAAGTACAACTGCCTGAAAATCCACTATTTAGCCAGCTGGATTCGGCTCAAACTGGCATTGGATTCACAAACAAGCTCACTCCAACGGAACGGCTCAACATTTTAGACTATCTCTATTACTACAACGGAGCGGGCGTGGCAGCAGCAGATTTTAACCTAGATGGCAAAGTGGATTTGTTTTTTGTAGGCAATCAAGTAAAAAATCGGCTTTATCTTAACAAAGGAAATTTTCAATTTGAAGACATTACCGACAAAGCAGGAGTAGGAGGGTATGCTGATTGGAAAACGGGAGTTACGATCGCCGACGTCAACGGCGATGGCTACCCCGACATATACGTGTGTGCTGTAAGCAACTACAAAGGATTAGAAGGTTCGAACGAGCTTTACATCAACAACGGCAATCTTACTTTCACTGAACGAGCAGCCGAATATGGATTGGATTTTTCGGGTTTCTCTACCCAAGCTGCTTTTTTTGATTACGACAAAGATGGCGATCTAGATTGCTACCTTCTCAACCATGCCGTGCACACTTCCCGCTCTTATGACCGCGTAACGGCTCGCCTATTGCGCAATAATGAATCTGGCGATCGTCTCTATCGAAATGAAACCATCCCTGCTAAAGAGTGGAAAGGTAAGAAACCTCCTAAGTTATTCACTGACGTGTCCCAGCAAGCAGGCATTTTTGGTCCAGCCATGGGATACGGCTTGGGGGTAGTGGTGGCTGATTTTAACAATGATGGTTGGGAAGATCTTTACATTGGCAACGATTTTCACGAGGATGATTACTATTACCTCAATAATGGCGATGGGACTTTTACCGAGCAACTGCGCCGCGCTTTCGGTCATACAAGTCGTTTTACAATGGGCTGCGATGCAGCTGATCTCAACAACGACGGCTACCAAGACCTTTTTACCTTAGATATGTATCCTGAAGAGGAAACGGTAGAAAAATCCTCTGTCGGTGAAGACCCTTTTAACATCTATCAATTTAAACTTGCCTACGGATACTACTACCAATTTAGTCGCAACTGTTTGCACATCAATCAGGGCGGGGAACGGTTTGCTGAAATCGGCGCCATGGCAGGAGTTGCTGCTACGGACTGGAGTTGGAGCAGCCTCATTGCTGATTACGACAACGACGGACAGCAAGATATTTTTGTCACCAATGGCATCCCCCACCGACCCAATAACTTGGACTACATCAAGTTTTTAGCAAATGACTCCTTGCGCAAAGCCATCGGCGACCCTAAAAAAATCGACCAACTTTCTATCGAACTCATGCCAGAAGGCAAAACTCCCAACTACCTCTTCCGCAACGAAGGCAACTACCGTTTTGCTAACTACTCTGCCTCCTGGGGCTTTTACGAGCCAGATTACAGCAATGGGGCAGTATATGCTGACTTGGACAACGACGGGGATTTGGATCTAGTCACCAATCGCATCGATCAGCAAGCAGGCGTTTACCGCAACAATGCTGAGAGAACTACTCAAAACAATTGGTTGAAAATCAAGCTGAAAGGAGAGCCGTTTAACCGCTTTGGCATTGGGGCAAAGGTGTTTATTAAAACAGGTGACCAAATCCAAATGCGCCAGCTGGTTCTTACTCGAGGTTTTCTTTCCGCTGTAGAGCCTGTTTTGCATTTTGGCTTAGGCAAGGCTACTAGGATTGATTCTCTTGCCGTAATTTGGGATCTCCAACGGGTGGAAATCAAAACACAGCTTCCTGTAAATCAAACAGTGCTACTACAAATCGACCAAGCCAGTAAACAAGCCTTGCCCAACTGGCTCTTCCCTGATCGCTTCCAGAAAAAACCTTTCTTCACGCCTTTGCCTCCCCCTGTGGATTGGCAGCACCGAGAAAATGAATTTTATGACTTCAACCGCGAGCCTCTTATTCCCTTCAAAATTTCTACGGAAGGGCCTAAAATTGCCGTAGGCGACGTCAATGGCGACAAGCGAGAAGATATCTACTTATGCGGAGCTAAGTATCAACCTGGAGCCCTCTACCTGCAAACTCCTACGGGATTTCGCCCAGTGCTGTGTGCTGATTTTCAAAAAGATTCCATATATGAAGACACGGACGCTTCATTTTTTGATGCCGATGGAGATGGGGACCTAGACCTATATGTGGTCAGCGGAGGAAACGAATTTTTTGGGCAAATGCAAGAACAATACGACCGACTTTATCGCAACGACGGCAAAGGCAACTTTACCCGCGACTTCAAAGCACTGCCGCCCATGCCCACTAACAAAAGTTGTGTGCGTCCTTGCGATTTTGATAGCGACGGCGACCTGGATTTATTTGTCGGAGGCAGGGTAGTGGCGTATGCCTACGGACGCACTCCTCGTTCTTATTTGCTGCAAAATGATGGCAAAGGAAATTTTACGGATGTTACTTCTACGCTAGCCATAGGGCTTGCCTACGCAGGCATGGTGACGGATGCCTGCTGGGCAGATTTCAATGGCGATGGAACAACTGACCTTGCTTTGGCAGGGGATTGGATGTCCCCTACGGTGTTTCTATATCAGCAGGGCAAATTAATACCCGCTCCTAATAATGGCTTGCAAAATCTCAATGGATTTTGGCAGGTACTTCAAGCAGCAGACTTGGACAAAGACGGCGATATAGACTTGCTGGCGGGTAACTTGGGCTTAAACACCAAACTGATCAAAGACCACTATCCAGTGCTGCAAATGTTTGTCAATGACTTTGACCACAACGGAGCTTATGAGCAAATAATTGCCTATAATCGCGGAGATAAATTTTACCCCATTGCCTTTAAGGACGAAGTAGGTAGGCAAATACCTGCCATTATTAACAAAAAATTTACCAACTATGCTCAATATGCTGGCAAAACGGTTCAAGAAATTATGAGCGAGTCAGCATTGCAAAAAGCAGAACGAAAATATGTCAATGTTTTTGCCTCCGTATGGTTGCGCAACGATGGCAAAGGCAATTTTACGCCAGTAGCCTTGCCTGCGGAAGTGCAAATGAGCAAAGTGTTTGCTTTTCATCTCACTGAGCTCAATGGGGATCAGGTGCCCGATATCCTTGTCGGCGGCAATCTCTACGGGGCTAGCCCTTATCAAGGGCGCTACGATGCTTTTACGGGATTAGTGCTCCTCAGTCAGGCACCTGGGCAGTGGAAAAGTTGGTGGTCTTACCAATCAGGTTGGCTCACCGAGGGAGAAGTGCGCGATATTAAACCTATCACCATCGGAAAGCAGCGCTGTTGGCTAATAGCAAGAAATAACAATAGCCTACTGATGATGCGTTAAATTTTACTATTTTGCACGCTGAATTATTGCTTTGAAAATGCGCAAAATTCAGCGACTGTTAGTAGCTAATCGCGGTGAAATTGCCATACGCATCCTGCGAGCAGCAGACGAATTGCATATCAACACTTTAGCTATTTATACTTACGAGGACCGCTACTCCTTGCATCGCTACAAAGCCGATGAAGCCTATCAAATAGGAGCCGATGACGAACCTCTGAAGCCTTACTTGGATATCGAAGGCATCATCACCCTTGCCAAAGCCAAGAGAGCCGATGCTATTCATCCTGGCTATGGCTTTTTATCAGAAAACGTAGAGTTTGTTCGGCGTTGTGAGCAAGAGGGGATCATTTTTGTCGGACCGCGCTCAGAAGTAATGGCAAAGCTAGGCGATAAAGTGGCTGCCAAGCAAATTGCCCTTTCTGTAGGCGTACCTATGATAGAAGACAGCCGCCAAAAGCTAGTTACTTATGAAATTGCTCTAACAGAAGCAAAGCGGATTGGCTTTCCAGTAATGCTCAAAGCGGCTGCAGGAGGCGGAGGCAGAGGCATGCGTGTGGTGCGTAACGAATCTGAGCTGGAAAGGTTTTACTACGAAGCCCGAAACGAGGCGGGCAATGCCTTCGGGGATGACACTGTTTTCCTTGAAAAGTTTATTGAACAGCCCAAGCACGTGGAAGTGCAAATCATGGGCGATAATTTTGGCAATATTGTCCACCTCTACGAGCGCGATTGCTCCGTACAACGGCGCTTCCAAAAAGTGGTGGAAATTGCCCCCAGTGTAGGGCTGGCAGAAGAAACGCGCCAAAAACTCTACGATTATGCTCTAAGAATTGCCCGCGCAGTCAATTACAACAACGTGGGAACGGTAGAGTTTCTAGTGGACAAGGATCAAAATGTTTACTTTATTGAGGTCAATCCGCGTGTGCAGGTAGAGCATACCATCACAGAAGAAATTACAGGGATTGATATTGTCCGCTCGCAAATACTCATTGCGCAAGATTACCCCCTTTCTGATAAAAGAATTTACATCCGTAGCCAAGAAGATGTAAAAATTAGTGGCTATGCGGTTCAATGCCGCGTTACTACTGAAGATCCCGAAAATAACTTCAAACCCGATTACGGCACTATCATCGCCTACCGCAATGCTGGCGGCTTTGGCATTCGCATCGACGAGGGTAGTGCCTATCAAGGTGCGCGCATTTCGCCTTTTTTTGACTCTATGCTGGTTAAAGTTACTGCCAAAGGTCGCACGTTGTGGGGAGCCTGCGACCGCCTGCGCCGTGCCCTGCGCGAATTTCGCATCAGGGGAGTCAAAACAAATATCGGCTTCTTGATCAATGTCATTTCTCATCCCGATTTCATCAAAGGCAAAGCCACCGTTAACTTTATCGATCAAAATCCCGAACTTTTTAAGTTGCCCCCTCGCTTTGATCGCGGCACGCGCCTGCTCAACTACTTGGCTGAAGTGATTGTCAACGGCAATCCCGATGTAAGAGGAGCAAAACCTTCCAAGCCTTTCCGCACTCCTAAGGTACCGCCCTACAATCCTTACGAACCCTTCCCCAAAGGCAGCCGAGACCTGCTTAAAGAACTGGGACGAGAAAAATTCATAGAATGGCTCAAAAATCAAAAAGCCATTCACTTTACAGATACTACTTTCCGCGATGCCCATCAGTCCTTGCTGGCAACGCGCATGCGAACTATCGACATGCTTCGCGTGGCGGAAAGCTATGCCCGCAACATCCCCCAAGTCTTTTCCATTGAAATGTGGGGCGGAGCTACTTTTGATGTTGCCATGCGCTTCTTGAAAGAATGTCCTTGGGAACGCTTGCGGCAATTGCGCAAAGCCATGCCGAACATTCTGTTCCAAATGCTTTTGCGCGGAGCCAACGCCGTAGGCTACAAATCCTATCCCCCCAACTTGGTGGAAAAATTTGTTGAGCGCGCCGCTGCTAATGGCATTGACATATTCCGCATTTTTGACTCGCTCAATTGGGTGGAAGCAATGAAAACTAGCATCCGCGCCGTCGTTGAGCGCACTGAGGCAATAGCAGAAGGAGCCATTTGCTACACAGGGGAAATTATGAACCCCCACAGCAAATACAACCTACAATATTACTTGGACCTTGCCCGCCAACTGGAAGATCTGGGCATCCACATTTTGGCTATTAAAGACATGGCAGGGCTCCTCAAACCCTACAGCGCCGAGCTGCTTATTAGCGAATTGAAAAAAGTAGTCTCTGTTCCCATTCACCTGCATACTCACGACACGGCTGGCATCCAAGCAGCTACCTTGCTCAAAGCCATTGACGCAGGAGTAGACGTAGTGGACGTTGCTATCGCCTCTATGTCAGGTCTGACGGCGCAACCCAATTTTAACTCTCTGGTAGCAGCTTTGGAATACCATCCGCGCCGCCAACCTATTGACTTGCAAAAACTCAATGCTTTTGCTTCGTACTGGGAAGATGTGCGCGAGTACTACTTCCCCTTCGAATCCGACTTAAAAGCAAGTACTGCTGAAGTATACGACAACCAAATTCCTGGCGGGCAATACTCTAATCTGCGACCACAGGCTATTTCTCTAGGGTTGGGCGATAAATTTGAACAAGTCAAGAAAAATTACGCGGTAGCTAACCACTTATTAGGTGATATTGTGAAAGTAACGCCTAGCTCCAAAGTAGTAGGGGACCTGGCTTTATTTCTCACCGCTAATAATTTGACTGAAAAGGATGTATGGGAGCGCGGGCATGAACTTGCCTTTCCCGAATCGGTAAAAGAATTGCTACGGGGAGAGATGGGTCGCCCCCCTGAAGGGTTTCCCCCTGCCATTGTTAAACTGGTCCTCAAAGACGAGCAGCCGCACTATGGCATCCCCGGTCACAACCTTCCCCCTGTTGACTTTGAAGCAGAGCTTACTTCTTTTCTGCAAAAGTTCCCTGCCAAAACCTTTGTCCGCCATTCAGACCAAGACGAATTGCTCTCTTACTTGCTCTATCCCAAGGTGTACGAAGAATTCTACCAGAGTCGCAACCGATACGGCGATCTTTCTGTCTTGCCCACTCCTCAATTTTTCTACGGCATGAAAGAAGGCGAAGAAGTCATGATAGAGCTCAGCGAGGGGAAATCTATCATGGTGCGGTTACTGGCTGTTTTTAAAGTAGACGAAAATGGCATGCGCACTGTTTCTTTTGAACTCAATGGACAAACTCGTCGCCTACAGGTGCGAGACAATAGCTTTAAGGTAACTCGAGCCGCTAACCGCAAAGTGCAATCCATAGAAGAAATAGGTGCGCCTTTGCAAGGAAAACTTTCCAAAATTATGGTCAATGTAGGGGACAAAGTAGAAATAAATACTCCCCTGTTTGTCATTGAAGCCATGAAGATGGAAAGTACTATTACCGCCACGCGAGCAGGCACAGTCAAGCAGATTTTTTTGCCCAAGGGCAGCATGGTAGAGCAAGAAGATGCAATTATGTGGATTGCGTGAGCAACCTTTTTGCTGGTAAACTTGTCTGTATAATAAAAAAACCACTTATGAAACCACTTGCTATTTTAGCAAGTATAACAGGAGGTTTACTTGCTTTTCTGGCACAAGCACAAGATACTACCAGCACTCAATCCCCCGTGTTTAGGGGAAGTTCCATTGACATTAGGCGCTCTAAGCAGCGCAATACACCTCATCAAGACCACGTGGCTAAAGTTACTTTTGGAATTTTATTAGGTTCTCCTGTCAATGAATTTCGCCAAGTAGCGGGAGATGTTATTCCTTGGGGATATAATCTCAATGCAGTTTTTCGCTTAAATCGCCATGTGCCTTTTTTTGCAGGGTTAGATTTTGGTTATATGGGCATGGGGCGCAGTGTGGACGTTTCCACCGCTCCTACAGGATGGACTACGCGCATTGCCCGCCGCAACCGCATCATTACAGGACACCTCCTGCTTAGATTGCAACCCAATTGGGACAGTCCTATTTTGCCCTATTTTGACGGCATGGCAGGAGTAAAATATTTTCGCACTGCCACAGAGATAGAAACCAGCTGGGGCACCTGGTGGAATAACAATAACAACTCTAATACTCGCACTATTACCGTTCCCAATCACGAGGACTTAGCCCTGAGCTACGGCGGAGGCATAGGGCTTAGCCTAACGGTAGGCAAAAACATTTGGATAGATGTACGGGCTGTTTATTTACCTGGCAGCGTAGCTTCCTACGTCAAGCGCGGCGATGTCTATCCTGACCCTAATGACCCTGCCAAAACGGTAGTGGTCAAATCTCGCTCAGCTACTGATATGATCAACTACCAAGCAGGCATCATGCTGAGTTTTTGACCCTCTGCAAGCAAGGTAGCCCTGCTTGAGTTCAACATTGGTGCAAAAAATTGCCAGAAGGAGGTTGTTTAAAGGCTTGCAGGGCTTTTTGTGAGTTTTAGGAAACTTTCTGGGCGTCAAAAATGCCTAAGTGTTTAAGAAGTCTCCCAAAACTCACTGGCTGCCATTGAGAAAATTAGGCACTTGTAGTTCCATTGTAATCCCCTTGGTAGGGGAGAGTTCGTAGGAAAATATGCCTCTTAAACTAGCCACATAGGTGGTTACTTGACGATAGTATTCGCTTTTGAGAAGTTTTTCCGTTAACTCCTCCTCCTTGAGCTTGTTGTACTTTGCCCATGTAGCGACAAATGAATTTCTGAAAGTAAAAGTAGCTGCACCTCGCTCTTGATTGACCTTTAAGTTAATAATTTCATTGTCTAAGAATTCGTTCATAAGCAAAGCGATGACAGAGAGGGTTCGCTCAAGCAGCGAGGGAAGAGAAACGAGTTGAAAATTTTCAAGTACTGGGCAAAAAATTTTGTTCTTCTTATTGGAAAGGGTTTGAGTTACATTGCGCTTTACTTTTTGAATTAACTGGACAGTGAGAATTTTAACGGGGGCTTCAAGAGAGGTTTGAAGTTGTTTGCTTTCAAATTCACTTGCCGCTTGGGCATATAGCTGTTTCAAATCTTGTAGGGCTTCTCTGACCGCTTTGGCATAGGCTTTCAATTCCATAACAGTTACCACGTGCCGCGCTAATTTGGCAAGCAGCTGTTTATCCTCCTGACTGATTTTGCGAGGGATTCTATCTACTGCACACAAGGTACCTAAGTTGTAGCCGTCAGAGGTAGTTAGCTGAGCCCCTGCATAAAATCGGATGTGCGCTTTTTCATCGACCACAAAAGGATTATCAAAAAATCGCTCGTCCTCTAAGGCATTTTCTATTACAAAAACCTCGTTGTAATTGATAGCATGGGCACAAAAAGACACCTCTCTTGAGGTTTCGTCTATATCTACGCCAAATTTGGATTTAAACCATTGCCTGTCGTTGTCAATTAAACTCACCAGGCTAATAGGCACATTAAGAATGCGCGCTACCACTTCGGTGATAGCGTCAAACTCTGGTTCGGGTGGCGTATTTAAAATTTCTAGCGAATCGAGTTTATGCTGGCGTTCTTTCTCGTTGATAGGAATAGGTGGTGCTATCATAGCAAACAGATTGAAAGAGATTGTTTGACCCAAGAGATAATATAATCCTCCTGAACGAAGTTAGTAAGAATTTTTCACAAGTGTGCAGTGGCGGTCAGCTCCATAGGATAGGGCTGTAATGGGTACGCCAGTTTGCTGTTCAATAAAGTGGATATAAGCTGCAAGTTCAGCAGGCAATTGGTCGAAGGAATGCAAGTCTTTAAGCTCGCATTGCCAACCGACAAAGGTTTTGTAAACGGGCTTTACTGGTATATCGCTGAGGGAGTAAGGAAGGCGATCTGTCAGAGTGCCGTCTGGAAGCTGGTAATGGGTGCAAATATTGATTTGTTCGAAGCCGTTCAATACATCTACTTTCATCATCATCAGTTCTGTGGTATGGTTGATCATGATGGCATATTTGAGAGCAGGTAAATCAAGCCAGCCGCAGCGGCGCGGTCTGCCTGTGGTGGAACCGTACTCATGTCCTAGTTGGCGCAAGCGTTCTCCAGTGGAGTCGTTCAGTTCGGTGGGGAAAGGTCCACTGCCCACGCGCGTGCAGTAGGCTTTGAAAACTCCTAGCACTTTGCCGATATATCGCGGTGCCACGCCTAATCCTATACAAGCCCCTGCTACAACGGTATGGGAACTGGTAACAAAAGGATAGGAACCAAAATCTATATCCAAGAGCGAACCTTGCGCTCCTTCTGCTAAAATGCGGCTTCCTTTGCGCAGTTGGTCATTGATAAAGTATTCGCTATCCACCAAGGGATAGCGTTGAATAAACTCAGCCGCTTCGAAAAATTGCTCTTCTTCTTGAGCCATGTCAATGGGGTATTGATAGAAGCGGAGTTGCTCTAAATGTTTGTTTTTCAAGGTATTGTATTTTTCTTTGAAATCGGGTTGGAGCAGATCGCCTACGCGCAAGCCTATTCGGGCTATTTTGTCGGCATAGGCAGGACCGATCCCGCGCAGCGTGGAGCCAATTTTTCTATCGCCCTTTTCTTGCTCTGAAGCGGCATCTAAAGCCCGATGCGTAGGAATGATAAGCTGCGCTTTCTTGGAAATATACAAATTTTTTGTCAGATCGATACCAAGGCGAGCCAGGTGGAGGATTTCGTTTTTAAGCGTGTGAAGGTCTAATACTACACCGTTGCCGATGAGGTTTTTAATTTGAGGATGAAAAACCCCTGAGGGAATTTGGTGAAGTACGTGTTTAAGACCATTGACGTTCAGGGTGTGTCCCGCATTAGGTCCGCCTTGAAAACGCGCTATGACCTGGTAATGAGGTGCGATAAAATCCACTATTTTTCCCTTTCCTTCGTCGCCCCACTGCAAACCGAGCAAAACATCCATTTCCACGCTTGATTTTTTTAGTTCAAGGCTGCTAAGGTAACCAAGTTGGTTAGGAAATAAAAACTTTATCAAGGGTGAAAGCAAGCTGCTTTAGGAGCGTCTCAAAAAGCCGACAGCCTCTTGTTCACTGTCAAAAATGTAAAAAATTTGGCTTAGTTTTGTAATAATGAGCAATTTTTTAACTGACTCGGAAGGCTTAATTAGCACTAGCTCACCGCTGCGATTGCGAAACCGCGTCAGCAATCTAATTAATACGGTGAGTCCCGAGCTGTTCATATGGTTTACTTTGGAAATGTCAACTGCTGCTAAAGTAATGTGAGAAGGCACTTGCTCTTCTACGTAGTTAAGAATTTGATTTTCGTTTTGCTGACCAATTAAATCGCCCTCGATGTCAATTTTAAGCACTTTGTTCTCAATGATGCGGGCAAAAAAATTATCCATTCTTTTTTTCAGCAGGTTGTTTTTTGTTAGGGCATTCGTTTTTTTGGCAGTGGCCGTAGAGCACTAACGAGTGATGCTTGATGTTGAACTGCAATAACTCGCCTACCATGTTTTGAATGCTTTGGATGCGCGGGTCGCAAAATTCAAGCACTTGATGACAGTCCAGACAAATGAGGTGATCGTGCTGGCGATAGCCATATGACTTTTCGTAGCGAGCCATATTCCCGCCAAATTGGTGCTTGGTTACAAGATCGCACTCCACCAGCAGATCTAATGTATTGTACACCGTTGCCCGACTGACGCGATAATTTTTGCTTTTCATGCTAATGTAGAGAGACTCCACGTCAAAATGATCTTGCCTGCGGTAAATTTCTTCCAATATGGCAAATCGCTCTGGAGTTTTGCGCAATTCTTTTCGCTCTAGGTAGGCAGTAAATATCTTTTTGGCTTCTTCCAATTTGCTTTGGGAGGTAGTACTTTGCATAGCAACAGGACTTGTAAAGCAAAGTTACAAAATTCTTACAAATCTTCTATTTCAGCCACCACGAAGGTGCTACCACTGACCAGTACCATATCGCAAGGGCAAGCAGCGGCAAGAGCGGCACGGTAGGCTTCTTGTACAGAAGCATACACTTGCCCTTTCAAGCCGTAGCCAGCGGCTTGTTGGCTCAGTATTTCTGCTGGCAATCCGCGCGGTAAATTGGGTTTGCAAAAGTAATAAGTGGCCTGAAGGGGAAGCAGAGGCAGTATTTTGTCCAAGGACTTGTCTGCTACCACGCCAAAGACAAAATGCAAATGATGGTAAGGAACGCTTCTCAACTGAGCTATCACTTGGCGTAATCCATCTTCGTTATGGGCTATGTCGCACACAGTCAGTGGCTGAGAGCGAATTACTTGCCAGCGACCTTTTAAACCCGTAATAGAACTCACCTCTGCCAGTCCCTTGTAAATAGCCTCAGGACTAATCTGCCAACCTCGCTGACGCAGGCACTCGATCACTTGCATCACTCCTGCTATATTTTTAGATTGGTATTGACCCATTAACTGACATTTGACAGCGCTCATGTGCAATTTGTCTTGGCGGTAAATGTCAAAAATGCCATTGCCAATTATTTCTACTCGGTAGTAATCAGAGGCAAAATAGAGGGGGGCATTTTCTTCTGTCGCCCTGCGTATAAAGACGCTGCTTACTTCTTCTTGTCTTTGGCTGATGACCACAGGCGTGAAAGGCTTAATAATACCTGCTTTTTCAAAGGCTATTTCTGGCAAGGTGGATCCCAGCACATCTTGATGGTCATAGCTGATGTTGGTAATTAGTGATAGGAGAGGGCGAATGATATTGGTAGAGTCAAACCTACCTCCTAAACCTACTTCAATGACTGCTATTTCCACTTGATGGTGGGCAAAGTAATCAAAAGCCATAGCTACTGTTAGTTCAAAAAACGAGGGGTTGATTTCTTCTATCAGAGGCTTCCTCTTTTCTACCCATTCGGCGATCCATTCTCTGCTTGCCTCTCTTCCGTTGACGCGAATGCGTTCTGTGAAACTTTTTAAGTGTGGCGAAGTGTAAAGCCCTGTTCGGTACCCTGCTGACTGCAAAATAGCCGCCAGCATGTGGGAACTACTTCCTTTGCCATTAGTGCCCGCCACGTGCAAACATGGGTAGCGTTCTTGGGGATTGCCCAAGTATCGGCACAGGGCATCAATGTTGTCCAGACCTTTTTTGAATGCTTTCAGTCCCACGCGCTGGTACATGGGCAGGCGAGAGTACAAGTAATCTAAAGTGATTTGAAAGCGCTCATTGGTGAAGGATTCCATGAGTTAGGGCAGGTTTAGCGGCAAAAGAACTAATTTTGAAGCAAATTAATCGGGATAAGTGGAATTAGGTCAACTTTGTCAATCTGTAATCGGGGTAGCCCGTGCAGCAGCGGATTTTATTCGCAGTCAATCAAAACATTTTGACCGCTTGCAGGTGGAAGAAAAAAGCCGCAACAATTTAGTTTCATACGTTGATCGGCAAGCAGAGCGCCTAATTGTAGATCAATTATCTCAACTTTTGCCGCATGCTGGTTTTATTGCAGAAGAAGGGTCAGGCAGGCAGGGACAAGGTTTAAACTGGGTCATTGATCCGTTGGACGGCACTACCAACTTTGTGCATGGAGTACCCCCCTATGCTGTTAGCATCGGACTGGTTGAAGATAACCAAGTGCTTCTCGGAGTGGTAGAAGAAATTTTCAGTGGAGAGGTGTTCCACGCTGTGAAGGGGAAGGGGGCGTGGCTAGGAGAGCAGCCGTTGCGGGTCTCCAAAGAGCAAGACCTATCGAAGGGATTGATAGCCACCGGCTTTGCATATGATACCTCAGACATAGACCACATCTTAGCAGTGCTTAAGCGCTTGCTTGTGCAAACGCATGGCTTTAGGCGCTTAGGCTCCGCAGCAGTGGACTTGGCTTACGTAGCAGCGGGGCGCTTTGAAGCTTTTTATGAGAAAAATCTCAACCCTTGGGATGTGGCTGCAGGAGCCTTGCTAGTCCAAGAAGCTGGCGGCGTTGTGTCGGATTTCGCCAATGGGAATAATTTTTTGTTTGGAAGACAAATCGTCGCCTCTTGTAATGAAGTGCTTCATTGCCGCTTGCTGGAAACTATTTGTAAATTGCAATCCTAATTAACGCAAGACGATGGAACAGGCATTAGCTTTGGATTTGGTTATTGAACGAGCAGCCCAGTCGCGGCTGCCACAAGTGGATTTAAACAACCCTGCTTTTGGACGCACTTTTACTGACCATATGCTTTCAGCCGATTACATCGGCGGTAAGTGGACTAATGTGCGCATCGTCCCTTTTCAAAACTTATCTCTTAATCCTGCTACCTCTGCCCTTCACTATGGGCAAGCCATTTTCGAGGGACTCAAAGCCTACAAAAGCCCTGCAGGTGAAGTGCTGTGTTTTCGCCCTGATGAAAATTTCAAGCGCATGAACCGTTCAGCCCTGCGCATGTGCATGCCTGAAATTCCAGAGGAAATTTTCTTGGGCGGCTTGCGTGAACTGCTCAACCTAGACCGCGACTGGGTTCCACAACGGGAAGGTTGTTCGCTCTACATTCGCCCTGTGATGTTTGCCACAGATGCTTTTATAGGACTGCGTCCCTCAGAAACTTACAAATTCCTCATTTTTTGCTCTCCTGCAGGAGTATACTATTCTGCACCTGTAAAAGTAAAAGTGGAAACCCACTATACTCGCGCCGCCCAAGGAGGAACGGGAGCCGCTAAAGCAGCAGGCAACTACGCTGCAGCTATGTATCCTACTAAACTGGCTTATCAAGAAGGATACGACCAAATACTTTGGACAGATGGCAAAGAGCATAAGTACATAGAAGAGGCTGGCACTATGAATATCATGTTTATCATCAATGACACACTCATTACTGCACCAGAAACAGATACTATTTTGCCAGGCATTACGCGCAAGTCTGTTTTGCAGCTTGCCCGTGAGTGGGGAGTGCCCGTAGAAGAGCGAAAACCTTCAGTAGAAGAAGTAATAGCAGCTATCCAAAACGGAACTTTGCAAGAAGCCTTTGGAGTAGGAACGGCAGCCACCATCGCTCATATTAAGGTAATTGGCTATGAAGGTGTGCAGTACGAGCTACCTGATGTGCAAAATCGACCTTTTAGTAATAAAGTTTTCCAAGAATTAGAGGACATCAAGCGCGGTCGCAAGCCCGATACCCGCGGCTGGATAATGAAAGTGTAGCGCTAGGCATAGATACAGGGACCTTTTCAGGGCTTGGGAAAGTGTGCCGCTAAACTTTACAATTCCTCTAGTTGAAAAAGGCTAAAGGCTTGAGGTTTATCAGCAAAAAGCCTTTTGATAGCTTGCCAAGTAGTGCGGAAAACCTCTGAACGGCGGTAACGCGCTAAGTGTTCTGGGCTATCCCAAAGGCTATAGGTGTAGTAAACAGCGGGATTGTCGGCATCGTGCAACAAAGCCAAATACCGGCAACCCTCAAAGTACCTGATGTTTTCTTTAGCTGCTTGAAAAATTGCCAAAAAGTCAGCCGTTTTATCTGGTTGGAAAGTCATGCGGACAATTCGTATGAGCATAGAGGGGTTGGGTTTCTAACTGCCGACGATAGAGTCTGATAGTGTTTTCTAGTCCGTAATACAAGGCGTCGCAAATCAAGGCATGCCCGATGGAGACCTCCTCTAAAAAGGGAATGCTTTGTTTGAGAAAAGCTAGATTGTTCAAATCTAGGTCATGTCCCGCGTTGACACCCAGCCCTAATTCTTTGGCAAGGTGCGCACAACGCACATAGGGAGCGATAGCCTGTTGGCGATTGTGCAAAAATTGGCGTGCATAAGGCTCAGTGTAAAGTTCTATGCGGTCGGCTCCTGTTTTAGCAGCGCCTTCTATCATTTCCTCTATTGGGTTGACAAAAATGGAAACGCGAATGCCGTTTTTTTTGAATTCTGTTACTATTTCCGTCAAAAAACTTTGATTTGCTATTGTGTCCCATCCCGCATTAGAGGTAATGACATGGCGTCCATCGGGCACTAGCGTAACTTGATGAGGCTTGACCTGAGTGACCAACTCTACAAAAGGCAAGTGCTCAGGATTGCCTTCGATGTTAAACTCGGTAGTCAGAAGCGATTTGAGGGCTCTTACATCGCTGTAGCGGATATGCCTTTCATCAGGGCGAGGATGTACTGTAATGCCTTGAGCTCCAAAGCGTTCGCAGTCTTGGGCTACTTTTAACACATCAGGGTTGTTCCCGCCGCGGGCATTGCGCAAGGTAGCCACTTTGTTGATATTTACGCTGAGCCTTGTCATGTTTATCGCATTTATTGGTAAGGTGTAAGGTGTCGCAAATTTAGGCAAGGCTGTTGTCCTGTTAAGGGAGGGTGTATAATTTTGTCTTGATGAGACATTAAAAAGCCATGAGTTTGAAAAAACGCGTAGAGGAAGATCTCAAGGCTGCCATGAAGGCGCGCAATAGTGACCGAGTGCGAGCCTTGCGTGGCATCAAAGCGCTTATTCTGCTTGCTGAAACAGCCGAAGGCAGAACCAGCAGCGAACTCACTCCTGAAGAAGAACTAAAATTATTGCAAAAAGCTGCTAAACAACGCAAGGAATCCGCTGAAATTTACAAGCAAAGTGGCAGAGAAGATTTAATGGCTATAGAGCTTAGCGAATTGGCGGTGATTGAAGAATATTTGCCAAAAAAATTAACCCTAGAGGAACTCAAGTTGCGCTTGCAAGAAATTATTAACCGAGTAGGGGCTACTTCGGCTAAAGATATAGGCAAAGTGATGGGCGTGGCTACCAAAGAGCTGGCAGGGCAAGCCGAAGGCAAGGAAATCGCTACAGCAGTAAAAGAATTATTGCAATAATGTCAATTTAAATCGCTATGATGTTGCTCTCCAGCCTACTTGCACAAAAATTTTCTTTGTTAGATATTATTGTCATTTTTATCGTAGGCTGGGGCGGTTATAAGGGCTTTCAAAAAGGTTTTTTGGTCGAGTTTTTTTCTCTTTTGTTATTCCTTCTTTCTTTATGGCTGATATTCTGGCTAATCTCTTATATCTTTCAGCTCAGTGCCAGCCGCATTGGCTTGACTCCGCCCAAGGTAACCGCTTTCTTTGCGCTGATGCTGTTTTATATCCTCATCATCTTTTTCATTAGCTTTCTAGATGGCAAGTTCAAAGAAAGCAAGTTCAATAAGGAAGTTTTTGAGGGATTTGATGGCATTGTGGGGCTCATTTTTGGCGTTATCAAATATGCTCTTGGGCTCAGCATTGCCATTGAACTTGTAGTCAGCGCTGGCATCACCACTCGCAGCGAGTTGATAAACAACACAGTTACCTACTTTTACTTAAATTCTTTGTTCAACTACACTTTAGAAATTGGCAGTGCACTGGCTCCCTCTATAGCTGAATTGGTAGAAAATATCCGATATTTGTTGCGTTAATCAACAATGCAGCATGCCGCTGGTTGCCCCTTCGCTCCTTTCTGCTGACTTTGGCAACTTGAAAAGCCAAATAGAAATGCTCAACAGGAGCCTTGCTGATTGGTTGCATATCGATGTAATGGATGGAGTATTTGTTCCCAATATTTCCTTTGGATTGCCTGTATGCCAAGCCATTCAGCGGTATGCGCAAAAACCTCTCGACGTACATCTGATGATCATACAGCCAGAGCGTTACTTAGAAGCCTTTCAAAAAGCTGGGGCAAGTATCCTTACTGTACACTACGAGGCTTGTAATCACTTGCATCGCACGGTAGGGCAAATCAAAGAGTTAGGTTGTAGGGCAGGGGTAGCCATCAACCCCCACACCTCTGTCCATTTGTTAGAAGATATTTTGCCCGAGATCGATTTAGTGTGCCTCATGTCGGTCAATCCTGGATTTGGAGGGCAAAATTTTATCGAAAATACTTATAAAAAGTTGAAAAAACTTCGCCAAATGGCAAATCAAACCAACAAGCATTTGCTCATAGAAATAGACGGAGGAGTAAATATTCACAACGCGCCTTTGCTTGTAGAAGCAGGGGCTGACGTATTAGTAGCAGGCAGTTTTGTTTTCAATGCCGCCGACCCAAGCCAAACAATTGCTGACTTAAAAGCTGTCCTTTGCCAAAAAGGTTGATGTGAAGCTATGTACACGAGGTTTCATTTGCAAATTAGCAATTTTGTCGCCGAAGTAACGATATGCCGCCCAGAAAAAGCCAATGCGATGGATGAGCCCGCATGGGAAGAAATGCGCGCAATTTTCAATGACTTGTCTCAAAATGACCAGGTTCGGGCAGTGATTCTAAAGGCAGAAGGCAAGCATTTTTGCGCAGGAATAGACCTTGATATGTTTACAAGGATTAAAAAGCGGCTCGAGCAAGTAAGCCCTGACGAAGGCTATCGCCGCGAATATCTGCGCCGCAACATCTTAGATTTACAAGCCTGCATAAATGCCATTGAACAGTGCTCAAAACCAGTGCTAGCTGCTATTGAAGGTCACTGCATTGGAGGAGGAGTAGATATAGTTTGTGCTGCTGATATGCGCTACTGCACAAAAGAGGCGATTTTTTCCATTGGCGAGATAAACTTAGGCATGGTAGCGGATTTGGGAACGCTTCAACGCATGCCCCGCCTAATTCCTCCAGGCATAGTGGCTGAACTTGCTTATACAGGTCGCGCTATGACAGGCACGGAAGCACAAGCCTACGGCTTTGTGAATGGCTGTTTTGAGTCGCAAGATGCTTTGTTATCCGCTGTGCGCCATATTGCCAGCCAAATTGCCGCTCAATCGCCGTTGAGCATTAGAGGAATCAAGGAAATGCTTCGCCATGGACGCGATCACACTATCGCCGAAGGACTGCGCTACGTAGCCACCTGGAACGCAGCCATGTTGCTCTCAGCAGACTTGCAAGAGGCACTGGCTGGGCGATTGAAAAAACACTAACCTTCTTAAAAAGCACTTCGGTATTGCCGATAAGATTTTGCAAATGATAGGCACTTCTTTAGAAATAGCGGCTAATTATCTTCACGCAGGGCAGGTGGTGGCTATTCCCACAGAAACAGTGTACGGGTTGGCGGGCAATGCGCTTTCTGAGGAAGCACTTGTCAAAATATTTGAAATAAAAAATCGCCCTCGTTTTGATCCGCTCATCGTACACCTTGCTGATGTCAATCAAATTAGCCACTATGCGGCTGAATTTTCTGAAAAAGCAAAAAAGTTAGCCGAGCGTTTCATGCCTGGTCCGCTGACTTTGCTTTTGCCCAAGCGCAACCTCATACCCGATCTATGTACCAGTGGGCTAGCAAAAGTAGCCTTGCGCATACCAGCCCACGAACTTACTCTAAAGCTGCTAAATCAACTGCCATTCCCTCTGGCAGCTCCTAGCGCTAATCCGTTTGGCTACATTAGCCCTACTACTGCTCAGCACGTTGCTGACCAACTAGGGCAAAAAGTTCCTTACATCCTGGATGGAGGTCCGTGCAAGATTGGGTTAGAGTCCACTATTGTTGGTTTTGAACAAGGGGAGGCGGTGATTTATCGCAAAGGTGGTTTACCTGTAGAAGCCATTCAAGAGTGCATAGGAAAGGTACACATACAGCCTCATTCTTCTTCCAACCCCGCCGCACCAGGTATGCTCAAAAGTCACTATGCACCGCGCAAACCTTTGCTGTTGGGTAACATTAGCCAAATGCTTGAGCGAGTAGATCCCTTGACAAGCGGAGTGTTGTCCTTTCGCACTCAATTTCCGCAGGTTCCCCCAGCCCAGCAAGTAGTTCTTTCTCCAGAAGGAGATGATATCCAAGCAGCGCGTAGGTTCTTTGCCGCCTTGCGCTATTTGGACAGTCTGCCGATAGAAGTCATCCTTGCTGAACTGCTTCCTGAACAAGGGCTAGGAAGAGCTATCAACGATAGATTAACAAGAGCAGCAGCCCGATCAACGAGTCTGGATTAAGACTAAGGAAGTGATGATATCACAGGAGCAAAGCGCACTTTAAAAAAGATGACATGCTCAAAAACAGACGCATAGAGCAAGTTGCTTTTTTGTTGGATACCTTCAGATGGCTATTTTTTGCCCTGTTGATAGGGGTACTGGCAGGTTCCGCCTCCGCCTTTTTTCTAATTGCTCTCCAATGGGTAAGCGACTTTCGAGAAAATCATCTTTGGGTCATTGCTTTGCTTCCTTTAGGAGGTTTTGTCATAGGATGGCTTTACTACCGCTACGGGCAAGATGTAGCAAGAGGAAATAATCAAATTATAGATGAGTTTCACCAGCCGCGGCGCATTATTCCCTTTAAGATGGCGCCGTTGGTGCTCTTTGGAACATTGGTTACTCACCTTTTTGGCGGCTCTGCTGGCAGAGAGGGGACGGCTGTGCAAATGGGCGCTGCCATCGCCGATCAATTCACTCGGATTTTTAGCCTTAAGCCGCGCCATCGACGCATTTTGCTGGTCATGGGAATTAGCGCTGGTTTTTCTTCTGTCTTTGGTACTCCCTTAGCTGGAGCAGTCTTCGCCCTTGAAGTACTCATCTTAGGCAGGATGCGCTACGAAGCCATTCTGCCTGCTTTCTTTGCTGCCACTGTCGGTAATTACACTTGCCATCTCTGGCAAGTAGCCCATACCCATTACGCCGTTTCTTTGGTACCAGAAATGAACCCCACAAATTTTTTGTGGACAATTTTGGCAGGAATTTGCTTTGGACTCACAGCGCTGTTTTTTTCTAAAATGTCCCACTTTTGGCAGGAGTTGTTTAGGAATTACATTCACTACCCCCCTTTGCGCCCTGTAGTAGGTGGGGTGATCATTGCCTTACTGGTAGGGGCTTTTGGCACTACAAAATACATCGGACTGGGCATTCCTACAATTGTTGCCGCCTTTAGCAATACTTTGCCCGCATACGATTTTCTCATAAAAACCATCGCTACTACTTTTACTTTAGGGGCTGGCTTTAAAGGTGGAGAAGTTACTCCCTTGTTTTTTGTGGGTGCTACGTTGGGTAATGCGCTTGCACAATGGATGCCCTTGCCGATGGCTCTGCTGGCAGGAATGGGCTTTGTGGGAGTTTTTGCTGGAGCGACCAATACTCCTATAGCCTGTACCCTGATGGGCATAGAATTATTTGGAGCCGAAAGTGGGCTTTACATAGGGCTAGCCTGTGTGGTGTCTTATATCTTTTCGGGACATACGGGAATTTACAGCTCGCAAATTGTAGGCAGTGCTAAACATATGGTCTATCTTCGGAAAAAGTCCCGTCGTTTGGAGGAGTTGTAAATCCCTTGGTCTTTTTTTGAGGATTTTTTGCTGAGTTGTTTTGCTGAGAGTTTATTTTTCGCCTTGAGCCAAGTTTTTCAGATAAGGGCAAAGAAAGGCAAAAAGTTGCCTTGAAAAGTTTGTTGCTGACCAAGTACTTAAATTTAATAGCTCTTGCCTGTGGTGGCAGGGCTTTTTCTGTAGTTTTGCAACATGGTCCGCATGCGTGCTTCTTCACAAGCAAAGCAGGGAGCTAACCTTTTGTGTTGCCTGCTGGTGTTTTGGTACTGGGTAGCTAATGGACAATCACCTGCCAGCAGTGCTCAAGCCAAACCTACCAAGAAAGAACCCCCTGTAGAACTTTTGCCTGGCGCAGGAGTTTTGATTGGTCAGGTTATCAATGGCGAGAACGTGCGCAAAGTGGTCATGGATACGGTTGTGAAAACTCAAGTAATTTTTCGGCAAGGGGATGCTTTCCTGTATTGCGATAGTGCCATCCAGTATTTAAAGCGCAATTGGGTACATGCTTTTGGTCGCATTTTTCTCATTGATGCAGATAGCACTACAGCCACTGGAGATTCGCTATTTTACGATGGCAACACTAGAATTGCGCGCTTGCGAGGCAATGTTGTCTTAAAAGACCGCGAAAAAACAGTAACTACCAATCGGTTGGACTACAATCTGGCTACCAAGATAGCAGTTTACACCGGTGGCGGTATGGTACAAGATGATAGCTCGCGGCTTACCAGTCGGGTAGGCTACTACAACACCATTACTAAAGTAGCTACCTTTCGCGGTCAAGTACGATACTCCAGCCCCGAAACTGAACTTTCAGGAGATACCCTTACTTACAATGCGCGCACCAAAGTGGTGTACTTTAACTCTAGAACGCGCATTAAAACGCGCAATGGCGATATTGTAACTGACCGCGGTCAGTACAATACCGTATTGGGGAAGTCTAATTTTGAAGGTCGCACGCGCATTGATACGCCAGAATACACCATCAGCGGCGACGTAGTGGATTACGACCGAGTGATGGAGCGCGGATTTGCCAAAGGCAACGTAGAATTTTACCACAAAAAAGACAACTTCATCATTTTAGGAGACTATACCCGCTACGATGGAGTGCTAGAAACCAGTCACGTGTATGGAAATGCAGTGCTGATAAGTCCGCAGCGCAACGGCAAAGATACCCTTTTCATCGCTGCCGATACGCTTATTTCGCTCAAAGAGAACCCTGCTGATACGCTTCCCCCTATTAAAAAACTGGCTGCTTACCGCAACGTGCGCATGTATCGTTCTGATTTTCAATCTAAATGCGACTCATTGGGCTACCTCCTCAACGACTCTACGATTTATTTTTACTACGACCCCATCATTTGGGCAAAAAACTCACAATTGACAGCTCAGAAAATTTTGGTGCGCATGCGAAACGGACAAATAGACTCCATGAGTTTACAAGAAAAAGCATTTGTCATTTCTCTTGACACCATAAAGCAATTTAATCAAATCAAGGGCAAAAATATTGATGCAAAATTTCGAGAAGGGGAACTGAAAAAAATATGGGTGAGGGGTAATGCCGAAAGTCTTTACCACGTGCTGGAAAACGATACCCTTTTCATAGGGCTTAACTACGTCAAATGCAGCGATATGGTGATTACCTTCAGCGACTCAGCCCAACTGCAAGAGATTCTTTTTATTACCCAGCCTGAGGGCAAGTTTATTCCTCCGCATGAAATCAAGCGCAAAGACCGCTTTTTGGAAGATTTTCACTGGCGCATTAGCGAACAGCCAGCCAAAGGAGTGGTGTTAGGCATCCATGCAGCCAATCGCTACCGCCGAGGCGATTTAAAGGGCGCTTTGATGATAGCCGACGACGTTTTCAAGGTCTTTTTAAAAGGCAATCGACTCATTTTTTACCGCTATCCAGCAGCAGAAACTGATATCAAGCCAGAATTTTTTCTTTACGTATATCCCCAAAACAAAAACGACTTGCCTATTGACTTGCGCAAAACGGGTTACCAAAACCTCAGTTTTCACTTTCCAGAGGATCAGTTGCAAAATGGCGTTGCTTCACACGATGTTTTATTGCCCGAATTTAAAATTGCCCGCTTAGTGTTTGGTCAAAAAGGACCTAAAAGCCAAATTCTTTGGCAAAAAACTCATGCTTTTAAGTAGTTGTCTAAATTTTTATAGGGTCATATTTTGCCATTGTTCATGCTTTTACGAACAATCTCAAATGGTTGTTCGTGGAGACACGAACAACGGCACAGAGATGCGAACAACGGCATTTCCTCGCCGTTGCGCGTGTCTTCACGCGCAACAAAAACACCAACAATAGCAAGGGTTGTTCGTGGAGACACGAACAACGGCACAGAGATGCGAACAACGGGGCAGAAAGGTACTTCGTGATTTTTTTTGTTTTAGTTTAAAAATATCGCCAAATTGCTTTTTGCGCCTTAGAGGAGGTAAAATTCTAACTAGTTCGACAGTTTTTTAGTTCTGTTGACAGTTGTGGTGCGCTATGGGTGAGCGTTTATACACGCATTTGGGCTACGTATTCTGGCAAAACAGCATTCCAAGCAGGCCAATCGTGGTTAGCTCTGGGGCGAATGTCTAGCCAGTGAGGAATCTGCTTGCTGTTGAGAATGTCAGACATGCGAATATTGTCTTGCTTGCATATATCGTACTCTCCCGTGCTAAGAACAATCCCTGTGTTTCGGATATTGTCTAAATACCAGCCAGGTCCTAAGTTGGGCATGTAATCTACTGGATTGTTAAAATACACATTGTCGTCATAATACCCATCCATGAATGACTTTATGTCAAAAGCCCCGCCAAGGCTAAACAAGTAGCGCACTTTGTCAGGATGCCGAAAAGAAAAGTTTAGGGCGTGATAGCCACCGAAACTGCAACCTGCCATGCACACTGTACTACGACCTGTTTCATACATAGCTCGATACACCACTTCGTGTAAAATTAAATCGTCGTAAATCATATGATTAGCGATCCGATGGGCGGGATGAATGGATCGATTATAAAAGCTATCGTTGTCGAGGCTGTCAGGGCAATAGACCTTAATCTTGCCTATGTTGATAAACCACGAAATGGAATGAATCAGTCCGAAGTCTTTGTTTTGGTAATATCTTCCCATCGAAGTAGGAAAAATAATCATTGGATAGCCGCCATGGCCAAAGGTGAGCATTTCAAAATCCCGCCCAATGCGATGAGAGTACCAGCGATGATATTCCTCCTTCACAGCAACAGAGTTTTTTCCCGCAAGCTAACTGGCTGATGTGAAAAAAACAACACTTCACTTTTTGGCTGCCGCAACTGAAGAGAAATGCGTTGTTTCCTTTTCCAGTGTCATTAAACCGCCTTCACTGGCATAGCGCACATTTTCGATGGTATAAAAAGCGTTGGGGTTATAAGTTTCAATCAGGCGAACTAGTTCGGGCAGGTCTTTGCGCTGTACAACGGAAAAAATTACGTTTACTTTGCCTTTGCGTCCTTCGGCAGTAACATTAGTAAAACCGAATCGCGAATTGAGCAGCACTTTGATGAGTTCAGTGGCATCGCGGCGAGTAATGACGCGGACAATCACCTTGCCAATTGCTAGTTTATTTTCAATCCACATACCTACATAAGTACCCGCTCCAAAACCCGCTGCATAGGCAATATATGCCAGTGGACTATTGACTGCATGAATAATTTGCCCGATGGCTACAATCCAGATGAGGGCTTCTAAAAAGCCCAGTAGGGGAGCTACTTTTCTACGCCCACTCATAAGCAACATGATGCGCATGGTAGAGATGGAAACATCGCCAATGCGCGCAAAAAAGACTATCAAGGGGAGTACTATCCACTGGTAGTAAAAAGGCGAAATACCTAGCGTTTCAACAAGGAATTTTTCCATATGGGCAAAAATAAGCGTTTCTGTCGCTGGCTTGAGGAGTATGCCAAAATGTAATTTTAGGCGTATCTTGCACCTGGTTTATATTCATTGCAACATGGTAACGCCTTTTCGCGCTTTGTTGTTGCTTTTCTATGTTGCTTGTGCCGTTTTGGTGTTGATGGTTCTCTCTCCAGGGGAGATTCCCTTGAGTCAAGAGCTATCTCTAAAAGTGTTTACTTTTCAAGATTTGGTAGGCAATCACCACCCGCCCACCGCTGAACATACAAGGCAAATGCAAGCACTCAATGCCATTTCCCAGCGCATAGATAGCCTAATGCGACAAAAAATCAACCGCGATAGCGTTTTTTTCTCGGACAGCATGGCAGCACCTCAACCAGCCAAGGCACGCCGAATTACTCGCGAGCTTCTGGAAACACTTCCTGAAACCGTTCATCGCATCCAATTCCCCGATAGCCTCAATCCCCTACAGCTAGACAAATTTTTTGGCGCACTGGCGGAACTTTCTTATAAACCACAGCTAGTGCGCATTGTCCATTATGGAGACTCCCAAATCGAAGGGGATCGAATTAGCGATTACATGCGCATGAGATTGCAAAAAAGATTTGGAGGCTGTGGCGTGGGCATTGTCCCCTTTTTAGAACTACAAGCCTCGCGTTCTACTCTTGCTACAGAAGCAACTAACAACTGGTTTAAATACTCCGTCTATGGCCATAACAAAGCCAATAAAACAGGACACTACGGCATACTAGCTGCTGCTTACCGATTTAGTCCTCTCGAGCTCAAAGATTCTCTTGCAGAAACGGAAAAGACCTGGCGAGCTACTTCTTATTTCCGCCCAACCCACTATAGCAATGAATTTAGCAGCGCTACAGAAATACAAAACATCAAGCTCATTTATTCCTCGCCGTTTTCTAAAGTAATTGCCCGCATTCGAGTGGAAGGTCAGGAACGAGATACAACCCTGGACCTGGTCCTGCGCCAAGAACAGCAAGCCACTGTAGCTGAACAGGCAATATCTGGGCGTTTTCAACAGCTTTCTGTAAGTTTGGAAAGTGGAAAAGGCAGTGAATTTTTTGGACTTGCTCTAGACTGCAATCAAGGCGTTGCATTGGACAACGTAGCCATGCGGGGAAGTTCTGGAATTGAATTTAGTAAAATGAATGCCCAGTGGCTGCGCCGACAATACGAGTTGCTCAATGTAAAACTGATTATTTTACAATTTGGCGTCAATGTAGTGCCTAATGTGCTTGAGGACTATACTTTTTACGAGCAGATGCTTTACAACCAGCTTCGCTTTTTAAAATCAGTGGCACCGCAGGCAGATATTTTAGTAGTTAGCCTTTCTGATATGGCGCGTCGCAGCGGCGTGGGATATGCTTCCTACCCCAATGTGCCGCGCATACGCGATGCTCAGCGCAGAGCTGCTTTCCGAGCCGGATGTGCTTTCTGGGATTTGTACCAAGCTATGGGGGGAGAAGGCTCCATAGTGAGCTGGGTACACAACAAACCTCCTCTTGCCACAAAGGACTATACACACTTTACACCCCGAGGAGCGCGTTTAGTGGGTGAAATGCTCTACAATGCCCTGATGAAAGAATATGAACAGTACAAGATTAGGAAGAAATTGGTGCAATAGCCGCTGCCTTGCTAAGCTACAGCGCTTTTACTTTTGTTGCATTTTTGCAATATTACATCTTCTCTCAGCCAATGCCCAGCCGTATCGGTTTATTAATTACTCAGCTAACGTCATTCAACAACCTAACCAAGCAGGAGAGGGCTTGCGGCATTTTTTTTTAGCCCTTAAGCAGTTGGAGTCTGGCATCAAGCGCAAAGTGCACATTCTTCACCTTGGAGATTCTCACATTCAAGCAGATTTTTTTTCTGGGCGCGTGAGAGAATTACTTCAACTGACAGAAAATTTCGGCAATGGCGGTCGCGGATTTGTCTTTCCCTATGCTGCCGCTGGGACAAATAACCCCCAAAACTATTCGGTTACTTTTCAAGGAAAATGGGAAGGGATCAAGAGCAGTAAGCGCGAAGCCTATGCCAAATGGGGACTGACAGGAGTAGTAGCCCTCACTAAAGACCCCCACGCTACCTTGACCATCAACCCCAATCGAGAACACAACGCCACTTTTTACTCCATTACCCGCGTTAAAATTTTTTACCCCGTTTTTGACAAAAATTCCTTCAACGTCACTGTAATAGCTGAACCTGCGGAACTGGTTTCTAGCTACGTCAGTCGGGAAGGATTTGTAGAGTTCGAGTTTAGCAAACCGCAGCAAGAAATAACCATTAAAGTAGTGCGTTCTGAGCCTTGGCAAACCGAATTTGCCTTACAAGGTTTTTCACTGGAAAACGATCAAGCAGGGATCGTCTACAGCAGTGCAGGAATGAATGGAGCAGATGTATCTTGTTTTCTTCGCTGCCAAGATTTGGACCGCCAATTGCGCGCCTTAAAACCCGATTTAGTGGTTTTATCTTTAGGGGCTAACGATGCCCATGTAGTCCGCTTTAATGAAGAATCTTTCTTGAATAACTATCGCTTTTTGATAGGTTTGATAAAGCGCGCTTATCCAAAGGCATCTCTCTTGCTGACCACGCCTGGGGATGCTTATCGCGCACGTCGCTATCCCAATCCGCATAATGCTAAAGTTCGCGCTCTTATTTTGCAACTAGCTGTAGAAACGGGAGCCGCCGTGTGGGACTTTTACACAGTTATGGGTGGATTGAACTCGGTCAATCAGTGGTTGCGCAACCAATTGGCTTCCCCTGACAGACTACACCTGACCCCCAAAGGGTACGTATTTCAAGGAGAGTTGTTTTACGAGGCTTTGATGGAATCCTACCGACGTTACTGGTCCAAAATTCAGCCCTAATCCAATGGCTTTTTTGACTGTTGTGGTGCCCTTTGCAACCAGGTTGGGCAGGCATGAGTTGTAAGGATTTTTTTATACCTCTACAGTCTGAGTCTTATAGTTTGCTTTACAGAGGCGCCTTTGGTTGGCAGTATTCCAAAATGTGCCTGTAAAAGGAGCTTGTTTTTACAAACCTAATGCTCCTTTACCCTTGTTCGCCTCTGCACAAACAGCACCTTCCATGTATTTGTGCTTCTCAACAGCTTATTTTACACGTTTTTTGAGAAAGTATGTTGGCTAGCTGTTTAGTTGTTTTGCAATGGTTCAATGCACGTAAATCAAGTGTTCTTTTAAAGGGACGAACTGACCGATTGGCTTCCAAGCATCAGAAGGCAAGCCCGCTTTTTGAGCTGCTTCTATGTAATCTTGCTGACGCTCTGGCGCAACAGCTACTAGCAAGCCGCCATTGGTTTGCGGGTCATTTAGCCATGTGAATGCTTCTGAGCGCTTGGTGTCTATGAATTGGCAGTAGCTATTCCAGTTCCTTAGGGCGTTATCAGGTATGACAAACTGCTTGGCATACGGTTCAGCCTCAGCAAGGCGCGGTATGCAGTCAAAATCTACAATAGCACTTAGCTGAGCAGCTCGGCACATTTCAAGTAAGTGTCCATAGAATCCAAAACCTGTTACATCTGTCAGAGCATGTATGCCAGCTAGGTTGCTCAGTTGTGCGCCAAAGTCATTAAGAGCGGTGGCGTAACGAACCAAAGCGCGATAGCCTTCTTGGCTAAGAAGGTTGCGCTTGAGAGCCGTGCTTAGAATGCCTATTCCAAGAGGTTTGGTAAGGAAAATTAAATCATGGGGTTGAGCCCCTGCATTGGTGAGCACTTTATCAGGATGTACTACTCCCACCACTGAAAGACCGAAAGCAATTTCTTTCAAGTTGATAGAATGCCCTCCAGCCAGGGGAATACCTGCTTGGTAGCACATGTGGCGCGCTCCTTTGAGCATTTGCGAAGCTACTTCGGCGGATAGTTGCTCCACAGGGCAACAAAGTAAGGCATTAGCCATTAGAGGGGTTCCGCCCATGGCATACACATCGCTCAAGGCATTAGCTGCAGCAATTTGCCCAAATAGGAAAGGATCATCTACAATGGGAGTAAAAAAATCGCTGGTGTGTATAATGGCTTGTTCTTGGTTGATTTGATAAACTGCCGCATCGTCGGCATGTTGATTGCCCACCAGCAGATAAGGAAATTCTTTTCGGGCTTCTTGTTTCAGATCTGTTAGTATTTCTTCTAACTTGGCTAAATGGATTTTGCAACCACATCCAGAACTGGGGCTGAACTGGGTAAGGCGTTGTTCCATAACTGATTTGCTTGAAAACAAAGTTGGTGAATGCTCTCTTGAATATTGTGCCAATCAAAAGGGACTGAAAGGCAAGGACTGGGGCGCTTGGCTAGTTCGTGTTGATACGTTTTGTCGTAATAGAGAAGCAATATTTTTAACCATGCAGAAAGATAGCCGTTCTTTAGAGCTTCTAGTGCCTGCTGGGTATGCAAACTACCAAGTTTTTTTTCTAGTTTTTTGGTAGCGGCGGCTAATTCATTTATCGGCAAGGTACCATACTCTTCAAGAAGGCGTTGCTGCCGCATGGACTCCTCCACTTGAAGGCATAGGATAGGAGCTTTCCTAATTTGTTCAAATATTGCATCAGGAATTTTTAATTTACCAATCATGCGGCTTTCATTTTCCGCCCAAATTTTTTGCTTAGGATTCATTTGCCATAGCTGCATGGCAATTAAATTTTCAAAATGTTCCTGTGTGGGCTGTGGAGGCTGCCCAATATGCCCGAAAGCACTACCTTTATGGCAAGCCAATCCCTCAAAGTCTATGATTTGTTCTCCTGCTTGTTGGAGGTAGTGCAGACACTTGGTTTTTCCCGTGCCTGTTTTGCCGCCTAATATTATCCATTGAAAAGGCTGTTGCAACACCTGTAGAACCCACTGGCGGTATGCCTTATATCCACCACGCAAGGTAAATACCTTGTACTCAGCCAGTTGCATCATCCATGCTAAAATGCCAGAGCGCATGCCGCCGCGTTGGCAGTAAATCAATAGTTGTCGGTCAGAGGCAAGGCGTGCCAGTTGCTTAAACTTTTGGTGAAATAGCGGTCCTATTAACTCAAAACCTTTTTGTACGGCGGCTTGCCGACCCTGTTGCTTATAGATAGTGCCAATAATTCGGCGTTGTTGATTGTCCAGCAAAGGCACGTTCACACTGCCAGGGATATGTCCTGTCGCATACTCGCCTTCGCTGCGCGCATCTATAACGGGAATATTTTTTGCTGCCTGAAGGAAACTCGTTACTTCTTTGACAGTTTCCATAACCAAAGCCTACCCGCGGCTTGTTTATTACAATTATACGCCAAAAAATTGGTTTGTTAAGCAGTTGTTTGACTTACTTATAGTTCAGCTGAGCAGGTAGGAGACTTGTGGCTGCGCCAGGAATCGAACCTGGATCTTGAGTTCCGGAGACTCACGTACTATCCATTGTACTACGCTGCCATTAGAAGCGCAAAAATATAACAAAAGCCGTTAAACAAGTGCGCAACCAAAGGAGTTATTTGGCAGGAAGTTTTTTACTTTGTCTATGGCACTTCAAGTAGGCATGCAAGCACCCGATTTTGAGGCTAAAAATCACGCAGGAGAGCTCATCCGCCTCTCTGACTTAAGAGGTAAAAAAGTGGTGCTCTACTTTTATCCCAAGGATGACACACCAGGATGTACGGCAGAAGCCTGTAACTTGCGCGATAACTACTCAGCACTGCAAGCAGCAGGCTACGAAGTCATTGGCGTGAGCACGGATAGCCCTAAATCACACACTCGGTTTAAGGAAAAATATCAGTTGCCTTTTCAACTCATTGCTGACGAAGACAAAACAGTCCACCAACTTTACCAAGCATGGGTAGAAAAGAAAATGTACGGCAAAAGCTACATGGGCACTGCACGCATCACGTACATCATTGACCAGCAGGGAATTATCACTGACGTGATAGAGAAGGTAGATACCAAAAACCACGCTGCCCAAATTCTCAAGCCAGAGCAAAGTTGAGGCAGTACGTGCCATTTTACGGACAACGTTTCAATACCTGCTTTAGGTAATTGCTGGTTTTTTTAACTTTCCGCAGGAATATCTACTTTATGTCGCAGTCGCTAATTTATGCAGCATTTTCACTTGCTTTGTTGTTGATAGGGGTATTTGCCCTACGTCGCCTTTGGCTGGGTGCCTTAGCAGGGATTTTATTTTTAGCTATAGCTCATGGGCGCATGCAGGGTTGGGACGTATTATTGCCCACCGCTATCGATGCAGTGATAATTTGGTTGGAACTGGGGCTTCTCATCAAAGGAGCCTACTTTTTTTATCTGCTGCTGGAGAAGCGCCAACAAATGGAGTCTTTTAATAGCCAGTTAGGCAGTGTTGGAAAACGTTTGCCCGTTTTACTGCTATTTAGCTGGTTTTTAGGCAGTTTAATGGAAGGAGTAGCAGGTTTTGGCATTCCAGCAATGGTAGTGGCGCCCTTGCTTTTTAGCTTGGGATTTCGACCTCTTACGTGCGCTGTCATTCCTTTGGCTGCCAACACGGCTCCTGTTACTTTTGGAGCTTTGGCTACCCCTCTGCGCATTGGGCTAGGCATTACTGCAACAAGTGAACCGATTGTGCAATATGTAGCTTTGCTCAACGCACTGCCTATTATGGCAATGCCTTGGCTGCTGGCATGGCTGTATGCCTTTACTGAAAAAGTAACAATTCAATGGCAAAAAGAATGGAAAGGACTGCTACTAGCAGGGCTGTGCTTTTTGATTCCTTATTTAGTGGGCAGTTACTTAGCTATTGAACTTCCTGCTGTACTTGCTGGCGGCATAGGCATGATAGCTTTTGCTGTTGTAGTGCTTCCTGCCCAGCATCGCCCTCCTGCTAGCTTGTGGTGGAAAACTTTCTTTCCTTACTTGCTATTTGTAGTTGTATTAATCCTTGCAGCAGGGTTGCTCAAGCCCTTTAGCTGGCAGATTGCTGAGTCCAGCAGAAAAATTTCGCTTTTCCAGCCTGGTTTAGTCTTTATTTTGGTAGGCTTATTTTTTCAACTGCTGGCGGAAGGCGGTTCATCCTTGCACCTGGTGGGGCAATCCCTTGCGCAGTCGTTTGATAAAGTCCGCTTGACTTTGCTAAGCATCTTTTTGCTGGTGTTTTTCACGCAACTGGTTGGCTTGGATATGACTGCTGCCTATGCCGATGTAACGCCTCAGGGTCAGCTGATGAAATGGATTTTCTTTCCTCACCTTTCAGGAATAGTAGGCAGCTTTATCACTGGCAGTGCCACAATGGGCAATTTGCTTTTTGCTCCTGGTTTGAAGCAACTCGTGGCAGGTAGCTCTTGGGAAGCAATCTCCCTGGCTTTGTTACATTCTGGAAGCGCATTGGGCAACGCCATTTCCCTGCAAAACATTCTCATGGTACAGTCGGTATTGCCTACTGAAGCCGAAGAAGCTCGCATTATGCAATTAAACATGCCTGTTGTGGCAGCTTACATGGCAATGGTTTGTGCAATAGCGTGGCTCATTATGCACTGGTAGAGCAATTTGCCCTAACTAAATCTGATTGCTTTTATAGGAGTTACGCGGGTGATGAGCAAAGTAGGCATGAGCAAAGCGGCTCCTACCACCACCACCGTGAGCAAATTGACCAATACAAATGCTGACCAATCCCACCAAATGGGAACAGTGTTCATGTAATAGTTTTCTGGGTTGAGGGGAATGAGATGGAAATAATACTGCAAGCCAGCCAAGACAATTGCCAATAAATTGCCCCAAAGCAAACCCCGCGATAGAATTCTAAGCCCTTTAAGGAAAAAAATTTGTTGGATTTGACCATTTGTAGCTCCCATTGCTTTGAGCAATCCAATCATTTGGGTTCGCTCCATCATCAGAATGACCAAAATGGAAATGGTATTAAAAGCAGCTACGGCTAAAATAATTGTAAGGACTAGTTGCACATTGCGGCTGAGCATGACAAACCAATCAAAAAAGTGCGCATAACGGCTCTCCACTGTTTCCATTTGCATGTAGTAATCCATTGCGTTATATACCTTTTCTGCAATTTGGGGCAGTTGAGCAAAATCGCGCAGGTAGATTTCGTAGCCCCCAGTGAGAGAGTCGCCCCAGCGGTTGAGTTGTTGAATCATGCGATTATCTGCAAGGGCTACTAATTCATCGAAGTCTTCCAGCCCTGTTTGATAAATGCCGCAAATGGTTAGCTTTCGGGCTCGTGGAGGGTTTTGTATAAAATACGCCGTCACAAGGTCGCCAGGTTCTAGTTTGAGTTTATGAGCCATGCGCTTGCTTATAATCAAATCCGATGAATGAGGAACGCTATCGGGGAAGTGCAAAAATCTGCCTGCAATCAAATTGCGCACAAAGCGGCTGCTATCTGAACTTTTATCAATGCCCTTGATGAGAATGCCTGTTACTTCTTGGTCCGTTTTAAGCAGCGCTGACTTTTGGCTGTAGAACTCAATCCGTTCTAGACCTGGAATTTGTTGAGCATTTTTCAGAAAAAAAGAGTTAGTGGGCAGGGGTGCTCCTTCAGGAGAGTTGTTGCCATCGAATTTAGTCAGGCGAATGTGCCCTGCAAAACTGAAAATTTTATTTTCAATGGTGTGCTTAAATCCTTCAAAAATCAAAAACGATAAAATCATGATAGCAACACCTAAACCGATGCTGCCGATGGCAATCCGCGCAACCAAAGCCGAAAAACTACCGCGATAGCCATTTTCCTGCAAGCGCAACGCTACCAGCCAAACAAAAGGCAACTGCTTACTTTGCATAAATTCCATTACCTTTGAGCAGAAAGCAATTTAGCGCTGCATTACCTGGCATACAAGATTTTTTAGCTATGAAAATTGTATGGAGCTGCTTGACCGCTTTGTTGTGCATTAACTGCATGGTTTTTTTTTCCAAAGAAGTGGTAGTAGGTGCTGCCCGTTTTAGCGAGTATTTGCCCTTGTTAGAAGGCAAGCGCGTTGCTTTGGTGGTAAATCAAACCTCGTTGGTAGCAAATGTGCACTTGGTGGATACCCTGCTAGCTCAAAAAGTGAACATAGTCAAAATATTCGCGCCAGAACACGGATTTCGCGGTTTGGCAGATGCTGGTCAGCCAATTGACAATGAACGCGACACTACAACAGGGTTGCCTATCATCTCCCTGTATGGTGCTCGCAAAAAACCCCTGCCAGAAGACCTAGCCGATGTAGATGTAGTGGTATTTGACATTCAAGACGTAGGGGCGCGGTTTTACACCTATATCACCACCATGCATTTGCTTATGGAAGCCTGTGCCGAACAAGGAAAACTATTTATTGTATTAGACCGACCTAATCCCAATGGGTGGTATGTAGATGGTCCATTGCTGGATAGTTGTTTTAGGTCTTTTGTGGGCATGCACCCCATTCCTATTGTACACGGGCTAACCGTAGGAGAGCTTGCCAGAATGATCAATGGTCAAGGCTGGCTTGCAGGAGGAGTGACCTGCCCATTGACCGTAATTCCCTGCTTAGAATACGACCACTCCCAGCACTATTCCTTACCTGTGCGCCCTTCTCCTAATTTGCCCAACGACCTTGCTATTGCCTTATATCCCAGCTTGTGTTTGTTTGAAGGTACTATCGTAAGTGTAGGCAGGGGCACAAAAGTACCTTTTCAAGTCATTGGCTTCCCTGAGTATCCCCATCGCTGGTTTAGTTTTATCCCTTGTAGCATGCAGGGGGCAAAAAATCCACCTTACAAGGGTCAAATTTGCTACGGCATGGACTTGCGCCATATAAATCCCAAGAGAGTCAAATTTACATTGCAACCACTTTTGCACATGTATCGCCTGGCACCAAAAAAGGACACTTTCTTCACGCCTTTTTTTGACAAACTAGCTGGCAGCGATCAGTTGCGCAAACAAATTCAAGCTGGCATGACTGAAGAAGAAATCCGCGCTAGGTGGCAACAGGATCTGGCAAACTACAAAGCCATGCGAAAAAAATATTTGCTTTATGCCGACTTTGAGCCATAAGATGCACCTGGTAACCATCCCATCTCATGAGGTATTTAAAGATTCAACCCCTTGCCCGTGCAGTGGGTAAAATAGCTCGGATAGGAGTTTACCTTTTGGTCTTACCTGCAAAAGCGCAGCTAGGGGGTAGCCAGAGTTTTAGCTTTTTGTTGTTGCCTTCTGGTGCGCAAATAGTAGGATTAGGGAGTGTGCAGGTAGCTCCTTCTGATGCGGAAGCTACTGCATGGCTGGGCAATGCCGCTCTGAACACAAAGGCAAGCCACCAACGAGTTTCTCTTCAGCTACAATCTCTTTCAAGGCAAGGTTGGCAAACCGTAGTAGGATATACCTCTCCTATGGGAAATAATCGACAAATTGGCATGGGACTCCAATACATTGGCTACGGTCAATTTGAAGGCTACGATCTTACAGGAGCTCCCACAGGCAATTTTACTGCCGCAGAATATGCCTTAGCTTTTAACTACTCTCATCAGATTGCCCCTTTTACTGTAGGAGCCAATTTGAAAATAGCGGGTTCTTCTATTGCCCATTTTAGCGCTGTTGCTGCATTAATAGATGCAGGGGCAATTTTCCAACATCCGCAAAAGGATTTGCGTGCTGGGGTGAGCATTCGCAACATGGGTTTTGCCGTAAGCAATTATACTGACGCCTCTGAGTGGATAATGCCATTTGATGCCCAAATAGGTATGAGTTTTAAACCCGAGCAAATGCCCTTTCGCTTTTTACTGACTGCATGGCAGCTTTTTCCTCGTCCTGGAATTGTGCAGGGAGGCTCGTTGCCAAATTGGAATCAAAATGCTTTCATGGAGCGCTTCACTCGCCGATTGGTGGCAGGGGTTCAGGTGGTAGTACATCGCGCCTTGCAGCTGAATCTAGGCTATAATGTCCTCTATCGCCGAGAGTTGAGTTTACCCCAGCGGCGTGCTCTTAGTGGATTTTCTCTGGGTTTCAACTTTCGTCTCAAAAATTGGCAAGTAGCCTATGGTTATCAGGTTCGCCATGTGGCAGGGGGAGTGAGCTCTTTGGGAATTACTACTCACCTAACAAAGAAGGTCCGTCAGAGGATGGAGGTTGATTAATTAGGTTTATTGAAAAACATTGCTTTTTGCAATCTTCCGTAGAGCAAAAAAGTCGCTGGTTAGGTACCAACGACTTCAGTGATCGAATGCAGCAAGACATTTTTACGAGCCTTGCCGAAAAGTAATGCGTTACTCGCCTACTTCGCTGCTGGAAATTGCTGTAGCGGGCAAGGGCATGCCCTTTGCCATAGCGCGTATTTTAGCTTCTAACTCTTGCGCAAGTTCAGGATTATCTGCTAAGAGATTCTTGACCGCCTCTCGACCTTGACCTAACTTGGTGCCATTATAGGAGAACCACGAGCCAGATTTTTTGATAATTTCCATATCAGTTGCCAGGTCAATAATTTCTCCTAGTTTGGAAATGCCTTCACCATACATAATATCAAATTCAGCCTGTCGGAAAGGGGGGGAGAGTTTGTTTTTTACCACTTTTACGCGAGTGCGATTGCCTACCACGTTGTCTCCTCCTTCCTTGATAGCACCAATGCGACGTATATCCAGCCTTACAGAAGCATAGTATTTGAGAGCGTTGCCGCCTGTGGTAGTTTCTGGATTGCCAAACATTACGCCAATTTTATCGCGCAACTGGTTAATAAAAATGCAACAACAGTTGGTTTTGCTGATGGCGCCTGTGAGCTTGCGCAGGGCTTGGCTCATCAAGCGGGCTTGTAACCCCATTTTGCTATCACCCATTTCTCCTTCTAGCTCGGCTTTAGGCACTAAAGCAGCTACCGAGTCAATCACAATAATATCAATAGCTCCTGAGCGAATGAGTTGTTCAGCAATTTCAAGGGCTTGTTCACCGTTATCAGGTTGGGAGATGAGCAAATTGTCTAAATCGATGCCCAATTTTTCAGCATAGGCTTTATCGAAAGCGTGTTCTGCATCTATGAAAGCAGCCAGCCCATCGGCTTTTTGTGCTTCTGCAATGCAATGGAGTGCTAGCGTCGTTTTGCCAGAGGATTCAGGTCCAAAAATTTCAACTACTCTTCCACGAGGTAATCCTCCAATGCCTAAAGCGATATCAAGCCCTATCGACCCGGTGGAAATTGCTGGAATGTCTTCTACTTTACCGCCATTGAGGCGCATTACGGTGCCTTTGCCATAGGCTTTATCTAACTTGGCGATAGTTAGCTCGAGCATTTTGAGCTTTTCTTGTTTTTCTTTGTCGTCAGCCATACATGGAGGTAGTAAATTGGAGACTGGTCTTTGCTTTAGTGTGAAATTAATGCATTACTGTACAACTTGCAAGCGGTTAAATCAATAATTAGTTATATTTTGCAATACTAATTGAATTTAGATTCGAGCCGAGCAATCCTAAAACGAGCCTTGGCGTAAAAATTTCCAAAGGGATATTTGTTAAGGTAAGCCTTATAGGCTTCTACCGTATCTTCTGTGCATGCCTTTTCCCAGTCAAGGGTTTCTTGCCTTAATGCTTTTTCCTGCAGTTCATTAATCCGCTGGCGAGCGGAGGTGGCATATTTCAAAAGTGTAGAGTGATTGAGGTAGTCTTGATAGCTTTGGATAGTATCGGCAGTTTGAGCTTGTTGCCATAGGGTTTCTTCTTGCTGTTCAGCTATATTTTGCTGGTTTTGTTGGTTTTCAGTTGGTAGTTCGGGCACAAGAGGTTCATAGAAGAAAGAGGAAGAAGTATCGTAATTAGGAGATTGGCTAGTTTGTACTTCTTGTGGGGTATAATAGTCAGCGCTTCTGAGTTGGCTAATTCGGTAGTAGGCATCAGCGATGTGATCGCCCTGAATCGTTTTCGAAATGTATTCCATATACCCTTCAACTGTATTGCGCGCTAAGGCTTGGTTCCAAAGTTCGGTTTCATCTTGAGGAGTTTCTGTTTGTTCTGTCTTCCATGTGTTTTCTGTTTGGGTATCGGGTTGGAAGTAAGTAGGGAGGACGTCTTGTTGGCTTACGAAAGTAGGAGAAGAAACAGTAGCTTCTTGGAGAGGTGCAAGAGAAGTTTCTTGATAAGAAGCAAGCCACTGGGCGGCTTGGTCGGCAAACGTTCCCTCAGGGAATAAAGTAAGATAAAGCTCGATAGCGGCTCTTTGATTGCTTTGTTTTGCAGCATTCCAGACTAAATTTTCGTAATGGTGATGCAGTTTTTGAGTTATTTCCCCTTCCAGGCGAGCAGAGAGTTCTTTTTGCTGATCGGCCAGTTTTTCAGCCAGCAGTGCTTCGTTTTTTTGCCTTAGCTCTGATTCTATTTTCTGTTTTAACTCTACTTCTTTTTGCTTTAGTTCCGCCTCTATCTTGGCGTGAACTTCTGCTTCTACCTTTTGTTGTAAATGCGATAGGATATCTACGTAGCGCTGGCACTCTTGGGCGCGGCGTTCGGTTTTAGGGTCAGGGTGAATTGCAAGAGCTTCGCGGTAAGCAGTTAAAGCTTCTGCAAATTCATAGCGGAAATAGTGGTGGTCCGCCTTGTCTATTAACTCCTGATAGCGATGCTCGACAGTGCTAATGCGCAACCGTTCTGCATAAAAGCTATCGCTAGGGTAGTTATCTACCAGGCGCGCATATATGGATCTTGCATGCTCATATTGTTGGGTTTCAAAGTAATAGTTAGCAAGGTCTGCTGTGCACCGCTCTATTTTTTCCATTAGTAAAGGTGTGGGAATGAGGTCTTGAGCTGCCTCATAAGCTCGGCAAGCGGCAGCGTATTGCTTTTGGGCATATAGCTGTTCAGCTTCTTTATATCGCTGAATGAATTGGATATGGGTACTGGTTTTAGCGTCGTGAGGATAGAGGTTTTGTGCTTGTAAAAAGTGTTGCAAAGCAAGTTCAAACTGGTGAGCTTCAAAGGCTTGTTGTGCTTCCGTAGTTAGGTGTTTAAACTTTGCATAGCGCTGATTAGTGGCAATGGTCATGCTAAGGGTTTGCTTTTTGGCAGCCATCAAAGGTTCGGGAGCCTTTTGCTGACGAGCTATTTCACTGATTTCTTGATAAATATCTTCTAAGGTAAGGTTATGTTGTTGCTTGGCAACGCCGTCTTGCAGGAGGCGAGCCAGGTGATACCCCATTGCTTCTTGATTGGGTTGCCAAATTTGCGCCATTAAGAAGGATTTTTTAAGGCGAGCTGCTTGGCGGTGCAATTCTTCGCGGATAATTTGGTTCAACTCGCTAGCTTCGCTCATGAAGTAGCAATCTAAGATAATTACCTTGTGAGCATTTTCAGGTTCGTAGATAATATCAACAATCTCGTTGATGGAGAGCCCATTAATGTGAATTTGGGACAAAGTAGATTCAGGAAGGGCAAGGTAGAACTGTCCGCGCCGCAAAACAGCCGTTCCACTAATGTATACCAGTAGCCAGTCTGCAGCTTGCTCAGCCGCTAGGGCAATCTGCTCTTTCACTCTAACAAGGTTGGGCTCGTTGTTGAGCCATGTGGCGCACTGGGGTGCAATCCCGTGAATAAGTTGTTGTTTGACAGCCTGTAAGATAACCCCTGCAGAAGATTCTGCTGCTGAATGAATAGGAATGTCTTTGTCTTTTAAGTATTGGTGGGTGCTAATCAATACCGCTCTGCCAGTTTGTACCATTTCGGATTCCATGATGCTGCTTGTGTGTTTGAGTAATGCAAAATTTTACTTGCCGATCAAAATTAAGCATTTTAGGGGTATGAATAGCAAAAGGTACTGGGCAAAAATCGGGCAAAGTGTGCATTTGTTGGGAAAAAACTTTCTGGAAGATGACTGTTTTACTCACAGTGCTGCTATTGCCTATTACACTACCTTCTCTTTGGCGCCTATTCTCCTGATTGTGGTGCTGGTGAGTGGTTTAGTTTTTGGACAAGAGGCAATACAAGGAGAAATTTATCGCAAAACTGCTGATCTAATTGGGCAAGAGACTGCCAAGCTGATAGAATTAATTGTTAAATCAGTTTACATTAACCGCAGCAGTCCGTGGGCACTTGGAGTGAGCATTTTTACGGTAATACTGGGGGCTACTACCGTATTTTCTGCCGTGCACAATGCTCTAAATCAGATATGGAATTATCGCCAAAAAAATGAGATGGGGTTCTTGTTATGGCTGCAGAAGCGATTAATCGGGTTAGTCATTACCTTGTGCATTGGGTTGTTGATTGTAGCGCTTTTAATTGTTGAACAAACCCTAACTGTAGTTTATGAGCGATTTAGCCAGCATTTGCCTGAACAACTCCAGTGGATGGTAGCTCTTGCCAACTATGGACTTATTTTTGTTGCTTTGTTAATTTTGTTTTGGCTTGTGTATCACTGGCTGCCAGATGTGAAATTGCCAGCGATGTACACCTTTAGTAGCGCTATGTTCACTACTATCTTTTTTGCTCTTGGGCGATGGCTCATCAGGATTTACATCAGTTACAGCAGCTTTAACCTAATTTACGGCACAGCTGCATCTTTGGCAGTATTATTGGTATGGGTGTATTACTCAGCTATTATCTTCCTCTTAGGAGCAGAATTCACCAAAGTGCTTATATCATTGGTTTCAAAAGGAAAACGGGCTAAAATCTTCGAAAACATATGAAAACCTTTTGTCATGTAATTGCATTGCTTGCCTTGTTAGGGTTATCAGGCAGTTTTAAGCCAGTAGAAAGACCCTGTAATTGTTTGTTAGCCGAATCGATGCAAAATAAACCCCTTTTCACGTGCGAAAATCGTTCCTCTCCTGGCCAACCTATTAAATGTCGCGTAGAGCGTGGGAAAATTGTGTATTTATTCATCAACAAAAAAGTGCGTCCTGACCGCTATGAATTTGAAGTTACTGCCACCAAAGGAAAAGATGCCAACAAGGTATTTTTTACCGACCTTGTAATCAAGGATGAACGAAGCACGAATGGAACTTATCACGTTTTTTTCTATTATGCTACTAATTCAGGCTATCGCTGGGCGGTGTCAAAAACGGATTACCTCAAAGTTACCTACGACAGCCGAAGCGGAGAGCTAAATTTTGAAGCAGTAGGCAAAATGCAGAACTTTGAAGATACTAAAAATGGCTACGCTCCTGGAGAAGTAGAACGGATTATGAAACAGCGTTTCAAAGAGAGAGGCTTCAGCGAAGAAAACATGATCCGCGCCGCCTCTGCTTATTTCATTCTCAACTATACAAAAGCCTTTCAAAGTTAGTGGCAAATTTAGCCAAACACTTTTGGCAATAATTTTGCCAATTGAGTAAAAGACTGCTTGCTAAGTATTTTGTTTGCTTGTATGCGCTACTTAGACTCTACTCTCCAAAGTAGCGCTTGTAAAAAAATAAGCAGCTACTTTAAAAGGGCTCCAAACATGAAACCTTTTCATTACAACCAGTTAAATCGAATCGCACTTGTGCTTTGCTGTTTGTTGCAAAGTGCTTTAGCTATATCCCAAGAGATGGAAGAGCCGGCTATTGCAGGAGAGTCTTGGAGCATGGTCAAGCAACAAGGAGAAGGTAAGCTAGTTTTGCTCTATTACAAGCGGCGTCCTTTTAACTACCTCGATGAATACGCTCGCCAAACGGGAATCGACTACGAACTTGTAAATTTGTTTACCTCTTTTGTCAAGAGAAAATATAACGTTACAATAGAGCCTCTCTGGATAGAAGTGGCTAATTACGAAGAACTTAGCGCTTCTTTTCCCAGTGTGCGCAATGGGGCAATAGGTTTTCCTGCCAAATCGCTATCGGAGGATATCCGTCACATGGCAATACCCTCGCCGCCCTATATGCACAACAAGCTTGTAGTGGTAACACATCCCAAAGTGCCTCAGGCTTCTTCTAAGGAGGAATTACAGAAAACGTTGCAGCAGCTAGTGGCTTTTTATGTAGATAACACTGCTGCTTATCAAGAGCTTAAAAAACTCAACCTCTTTGCAAAGACAAAACAAGTTGCCAGTGAAGAATCTTTAGCAGATAGTGTGGCGCAACATCCCAACAGTTATGCCCTCATGCCGCTTTACGATTACTTTATAGCTCTTAAACGCGGTTTAGAAGTAGCGCGCCAACCCTTTATAGAAATTCCTCAAGCGGATATTTTCTGGTGGTTTCCCAAAAATACTGACTGGAATGAGCCTTTTGGCGAGTTTTTCAATCACGAAAATTTTAAGTTTAATGCATCCGTCATTGTCAAACGCCACTGCACCATAGATGCCGAAGAGCTTACCTTTATGCAAGCCAGTCAGCCACTTGCTGATAGCGCAGAACAAGAGCAGCCTTCCAAAGCATTCAATGTAAATATTACCCACTCTAGTATTTGGTTTGCTATCATTGCCGTTGCTGTGATTGCGGTACTTATTGCTGCAAACCGCAGCATTGCCGCCAGTCGGCGCAGGGCGGAAGAACAAGCCGCTATGAGAAAAAAACGACAATAATCATTCTACAAAGAAGTAGTAAACGTTGGATATAAGTTGGGAAATAAAAGTGCCGCAAGCCAGCCAAGTAGCCAGAGCAAGCAACTCTTCCTTAAGAAGGGTTACTTTGTCCTGCTGGGAGAGAAAAATTTTAAGCGTTGTAATTACTACATACAGCAAACAGAGACAAAGACCAATAATCGCCGTTTGGTTCATGCGTTGGTTAAGAGCTTGGTTGGAAGTAGAAGCACTAGTGATAATCTGTTGGTTGATTTTATCTTCAGGAATGCCTTTTTTGAGTATTTCAGCGACTAAAAATTCGTAAGTTGGTCCAAATGAGTTGCCGTATTTTTTTACATTTCGCTCTTCTGCTAAAATTTTGTTGATAGGATTGCCTTTGTCTCTTATGCGCTGCTTGAGATAATTGCGCTGCAACACTGCCCAACGTGCTACTGCTTCAGGCGGCTCGGACTTAAGTTTTTCCATGGCTTGATTGAATAACGAAGCAACTTTGCGTTCATACCAACTTCGCAATGCTCCTTCGTGCCAGAACACAATTCCTACGTAAGCTAGCAAGCCTTGAAGAAAAAAATATAACAACTGCTTATTTGAAAAACGCTTTGCTTTCATGTAAGTTACTCACTGAGCAAAAATAAAAGTTTGTAGCATTGGTTTGCAAATAGATGCCATAAATACCCAAATAAGTGTTACAAATATGGGTAACGGTGTTGCCAATACGGGATGGCACTGTACACAGCCTCTAGCGGAAGGAATCAACTAACGTTCGACAAGTGCGCCTGACTTGTAAGAAAAATTTATCCAAGTATCCAAAAAACACACTAAACATATCCCTGCATAGTACAAAACATGAGTTAGTAAAAATTAAAACGCTATGGTTACTTCTTTGCTCGAGCTTGATTTCGGCAAGCAATATACCTATGCCGACTATCTTACATGGAAGTTTGTAGAGCGAGTGGAGTTGCTCAAAGGCTTCATAAGGCAAATGAGCGCTCCCAGCGTGCGCCATCAACGCATTTCAGTTCGCCTCAGTGGAATGTTGAGCTCCTTTTTTCGAAAAACGCCCTGCGAAGTGTTTCATGCTCCCTTTGATGTGCGTTTGTATGACAGGCAAAAATCTTACTTGTCAGACGAACAAATTTACACAGTAGTGCAGCCAGACCTGTGCGTTATTTGCGATGCGAGCAAGTTAGATGAACGAGGTTGCAACGGCGCTCCCGACTGGATAATAGAAATTCTCTCTCCTGGCAACCCTCAAACTGATTTGCGCGACAAATACGAACTTTACCAAGAAGCAGGCGTGCTGGAGTATTGGATCGTCTTTCCTAGCGAGCAGATAGTAGAGCAGTTTGTATTAAAAGAAGGGAGTTATTACTTGCACGAAGTATACCATGCAGAAGCCACTGCCGTGCCAGTGCTTTTCCCAGCGCTCTCCATCCCCTTGCAAGAAGTATTTGCAAAGTAGAAAACTTTTTGACATAATCTCACTTGAAAAACAAGTAAAGTCAAGATAAGCGCCTTAAAGAATGCAAAACCAATCTTAGAAACTATGGTTACCTCTTTGCTCGAGCTTGATTTCGGCAAGCAATACACCTATGCCGACTATCTTACATGGAAGTTTGTAGAGCGAGTGGAGTTGCTCAAAGGCTTCATAAGGCAAATGAGCGCTCCCAGCGTGCGCCATCAAAAAATATCTGGAAAAATAGCGCGGTACTTGCTCAATTTTTTCAATGGAAATCCTTGTAACGTTTTTTACGCTCCCTTTGATGTGCGTTTGTATGACAGGCAAAAATCTTACTTGTCAGACGAACAAATTTACACAGTAGTACAGCCGGACCTGTGCGTCATTTGCGATGCGAGCAAGTTAGATGAACGAGGTTGCAACGGCGCTCCCGACTGGATAATAGAAATTCTCTCTCCTGGCAACCCTCAAACTGATTTGCGCGACAAATACGAACTTTATCAAGAAGCAGGCGTGCTGGAGTATTGGATCGTCTTTCCTAGCGAGCAGATAGTAGAGCAGTTTGTATTAAAAGAAGGGAGTTATTACTTGCACGAAGTATACCATGCAGAAGCTACTGCCGTGCCAGTGCTTTTCCCAGCGCTCTCCATCCCCTTGCAAGAAGTGTTTGCAAAGTGAACAAGTTTTCTTGCTGGGAAATATTTTGGTCAAAACATAGGTGTTTTTAGGTGAGTTGAAAAAAATTGTTTAACCAGTCGGCAATTTTTGCTGCAGACAACACAGCATCTACAGTGGTAATTTTCATAGCAGCTCGCGGCATGGTGTCTATCATGCAATCTTCGGGGTCTTGCACAATTGCAATTCCGCCAGCATTTTTGATGAGTTTCATCCCCATTGCTCCATCTTGATTTGCACCTGTGAGTAAAATGCCCAATAAACGAGAGCGATATACCTCTGCAGCAGACATAAAAAGAACATCTATAGATGGACGTGAATAATGTACTAAAGGGCTATTAGAGAGCTCTAATCTTCGGTTAGATTCTACAGTTAAATGGCAGTTGGCAGGTGCTAAGTAGAGGCAGCCAGGCAGAGGATAAGTTTCAGAAGAAGGTTCTATTACATGCATTTTGGAAGCGGATTGGAGCACAGAACGCAAACTAGAATTGGGGTCTGAGGCTGGACGATGCAAAGCAACTAATAAAGGAACGGGTAGCATTTCTATGCGTTGTAGAATGCTTCTTAAAGCGCGTATACTGCCCGCCGAGCCGCCAATGACCACCGCATCTACCGACGAAGATGACATAGACCTATTTAGTTAGATCGAGAGCGATAGTATTGTAACAGTACTACCAGTTCAGAAATTACTTGATGTAAATAGGTCAGGCAACTTTCGCTTTTGACCAAGTAGTTGAATACCCCCATCGATTGTACCTCCGCCAGCAGGTCCATATCGCGCTGTGCAGAAACTACTACGATGCGGATTTTAGGGTCAAAAGCTCGTATTTTTTTTATTAAATCTATGCCGCTCATATCAGGCAGGATTAAATCCACCAGTATGATATCGGGTCTTTCTGGCAAGTGCTGTAGCAATTCCCTTGCTGTGCTGAAGGCTTTAATGCTGAGGTTTTTGATTTCAGAGAGGGCTAGCTGAAGCAACATGCTTTCAGTGCGATTGTCTTCAATCACAAACAAAGTAAAGATTGGCGAGGCGGTCTCCATAAATATTTAGCTTGACGATGCAAAGGTATCAGATAAATATTGTTCTTGCACTACTTCAGTGGTTTGTTCTATTAATGAGAACAATTGAGTAAGGTGTTCAGCCGTGATGGAGTGAGGTGCTTCATTTGCTTTTTGATACAAAGCAATTGTATAGCTAAATAATCGAGAGGCGCCGATAGTACCGCAAAGACCTTTAAGAGTATGGAGCGATTTTGTCATTTCTTGATAAAGTGCTTGCGCATGGGCAATAGCTATTTTTTCCTTCAGCTGTGCTATATCTGCTATGAAGCTCTTTAGCAATCCTTGCCACATGCCAGTATTTTTTCCTGCTAACTTGCGAACGTGCTCGATAGTAGCGCGGCTCATAAGAGGTTCTGTTTCGCTGGCAGTGATGATGTGATCGTCTTGAGCGTCGGTAACTGGTTGGCGTTCTATTTTTTGGGGCAGAAATTGGTATAAGGTTTTGTACAACTGTTCAGGAGAAATGGGTTTGGTTAGGTAAGCGTTAAAGCCTTGAGAAGTAAACTGGCTGACCTGGCTTGCAAGAGCATGTGCACTTAGCCCTATAATAGGGGGAGGTGTTTCTAGCACGGTTTTAATATGGGCTACTGCAGTGATGCCGTCCATTACTGGCATGTTGATATCCATGATGATTAGGTCGTATTTGCCAGTGCGCGCATATTCATAGGCTTCCAGTCCATTAGAGGCTAAGGTAACCTGAATGCCAATTTCCTCTAACATCCATTTAATTACATCCTGGTTGACTTTGACATCCTCTACCAATAAAACGTACAAGGGGGCAATAGCGCGATATTGGTACTGCTCTTCAGGCAATGAAGGAACTTGTCTTATTTCAGAGGATACTTTTTGAGCTCGGAAGGTAAACCAGAAAGAGCTGCCTTTGCCTAAACTGCTTTGCACCCCTATTTGACCTCCCAGCAAGTGGGTAAGTTCTTTGCAAATAGCGAGCCCTAACCCTGTACCTATCTTGCGAACAGCCTCTTGACCTTGGTAGAATTTCTCAAACAATCTTTGTAGGGATGCTTCACTAATGCCGATACCTGTGTCGCGCACAGTAACTTTAATTAAATAATCTTGCTGACTTTCTTCTACCAGTTCAGCGATAATCGTAACGCTGCCTTGTTCGGTAAATTTAATAGCATTGCTTACCAAATTGTTGATAATTTGCCGAACTCTTTCGTAGTCTGAAATAATCAATGTCGGGATTTTGTCTGCTATCAAGTAACTCAATACGAGTTTTTTTTCTAAAGCGGCGGCACTAAACAGGTCATACACCTGACCGATGCACTGGCGCAAGTCCATGGGAGCCAAGTGAAGCGATAGTTTGCCTGCTTCTAGTTTGGAAAGGTCCAAAATGTCGTTGAGAATATTAAGCAGTCCTTTGGTAGTGCTTTGGATGCTTTCTACAATTTTTCGCTGGTGTTGATCTAGCTGGGTAGAGAGGAGCATCAATACCATGCCTTGCAGGCCGTTCATGGGCGTGCGAATTTCATGGCTCATTTTAGCAAGGAAGTTAGTTTTGAACTCAAGGGCTTTTTCTGCTATTTCTTTGGCTTTGATGGCTTCTTCTGCTTGTTTGCGCACAGAAATGTCGCGAATGGTCAGCTGAAAATATTCCTCTTCCTCTGCATAAAAGGAAATAACAGTGATTTCTACCCAAATTAAACTGCCATCTTTCCTGCGAATGCGGGTTTGCTGCAGGAATTCTTTTTGAGCTGCAAATAGTTTTACTCTTTGGCGCAGTTGCTTCCATGAAAGCTCTTCTTCTAATTGAGTAATATCGATGGATTGCAATTCTTTGACAGTATAACCTAGTAGCTCTTCGGCGGCTGCATTGGCTTCAATAACCCTAAAGCGAATTCTTCTATTGGGAGAAGGCTTTAAAATTAGCACGGCATCATAACTGCTTTTGAAAAGGGTTTGATAGCGGGTAGCCAGTGCTTGCAAGGCTAGCTTAGCAGCTATGCGGTCAGAAATATTGCGAGAAGAGGTTTGTACTCCTGAAACTTTTTTTTGCTCGTCGTAGATATACTTCCAAATAGTTTCAAACCAAATGTATTCCCCTCCTCGATTGCGCAAGCGGTGCTGAAGAATGCGCTCTTCAACAGGTGCATCTTCAGAGGTTTGTTGTAAATTTTGCAGGTCATCAAAGTGGAAAAATTCTGTTAAAGTGCGATCCATCATTTCCTCAGGAGAAAAGCCAAGGAGTCTCTTCACTGAAGGACTTACGTAAACCATCCGCCCATCGGCTTTTGCCAGAGTGATGAGTTCGGTGGTGTTTTCCGCTAGTAGTTTAAGAATAGCTTGACTTTCAGCAAGTTGTTTTGCTTTTGTTCGTTCTTGTAAGCTAAGTTCTTGATAAGATTCAATCAGTTGCTGTAGGGTTTGGATCCGTTCATTTTCCTTAGTAATATCAGTGGCGAAAACAGCAATCTGTTCCACTTTTCCATTAGAGGAAAATATCGGAGCTCTTATCACGTGGAGCAGGTGCTCTTCTCCACTATGGTTGCGCTCCCATGATTGATAAGATACCGCTTCTTTGGTTTCCACTACGGTGCGGTCCCAAGAGTCCTCCGCAGTTTGTTCTTGCTGCCGTGCTTGCCAATCATTCCCATAGAAGTGGAAAAATTGCTTGTTTACCCACAGGTAGTTTCCATGAATGTCTTTTAAAGCAATTTGATCAGGGCTGGCATCGAGGAGTTGTCGGTACATGATTTCGCGTTTCTTAATTTCTTCGCGAGCAGTTTTGTTGCGCTGTATAGCATAAAGGAGTATTTCTTCACTGTGCTTGCGGCGAGTAATGTCAGCGATAGTAATAATAACCCCAAAAATATTTCCTTCCTCATCGTAGGCGGGCATGTACTTAATTTGCACCCAGGTGCTAGTCTTAGGTATTCGGTAATCGATGGAAGTAAGGTCGCCTGCTAAGGTTTTTTGAAAGTAGTAGTAATAGCTTTCTTTTTGTTCTGGATTATCGAGGTAATCTGCAAGAGGCTTTTCAAGCATAGTAATAGGAGGGAATCCTAACTTGCCTTCGCGAGCATTTTTGTTGAGATTGATAATTTTTCCCTCTCGATCAATTAGATATACATTTTGATCCATTGAGTCTAAAATGGCTTTGAGTTGGTTACTAAATAGTTTTATCTGTTGCTGAGTTCTGTAAGGGTGGGTGATGTCGCGGTAGTAGATAGCTACGCCGTAAATTTGACCAGTGTGTTCATCCTTAACAGGACAGTAACGCAGGGAGAGGTATCGGTCTAAGATCCAATTGTGAAATTCAGCAGATACTTCTTGCCCTTGCAAAGCGGCAGACATGTAAGAGGCAACTGCTTGACGACGCTCTTCACTGGCTGCTAAAGAAATAAAGGACTTGCCCACCATGTCCCTTGCATCTACATTGTGCTCGGCGATGTATTTTATAAAAGGCTGGTTGATATGCAAAATGTTTCCTTCTTTATCCACAAGGGTAATAAAAGTATCAATATTGTCTAAAATATTTTTTAGATAAAGTCGCTCGCGGTGGAGTTCTTCGGCATATTCTTGCTTTTCTTGCAAGATTCTTTGGTTGGTTCGCTCTACATGGGAGATCTGCCAAGCCCAAAAGCCTCTTACAATCCAGCCTACTGCTAAATTCCAAGCCCCAATTATTGCCAAAGTGCTTGCCCATTGCGCATTTGCCGTTCCGCCAATGAGTGGGTGAATAGCTATCAATGCTGTAGCAAGGATTAGGAAGAGTGAAAGTTGCTTTGAGCAATCTCGCCAGAGGTAGGCTATTGTTATTAGATGTGTAAAATACATCATCAATGAAGCGGGCTGATACTGCTTTTGTAAAATTTCCAGCGACGCCAGTAAAGATGCTGCGAATTGGTAAAAGAATATAACTCCGTTTTGAATTATTTGGTTGCCAGTTTGTCGAACAGGTGGCAAAAAAGTAAAAATTACCAGTACCCCGCTAGTAATCAATATGCCACCGATGAACCAATGACTAATAAACTGATAACCGTACAGAGATAGATAAGACAACAAACCTATGCCTGTGTGCAAGGCAATTATGATGAAGAAGATAAGTCGTAGTTCGGTTATTTTGTCAGGAATATTTTTCATTTTTGTTAGTTTGTTAGTTGATTATCCAAACACTGCTACGGCGGATGTAACCTGTTTTGTCGTTCCAATTTACTCGGTACCAGATAGTTTCATTGCCAGTAACGCGGAAGCGCCTTCCTTTTTGCGCTGTTAAAAGAAGTTCTGAACCAGCGGCGGGTGCACTCATTACAAATGCTTTCTCAAGGCGAACAATAGCGGTTTGATAGGATAACACTTTGTGAAGAGCGTAAATAAAACCTATGGAAAAGGCAAACCAACCCATCGCCAAAGGCAAGAAGTTTTTCTTTTTTCGCATGCGCTTTAGAGCATATCTGATCACTATGGCGGTAATTGCTAGCAATGCAATTCCAAAATAGGGTAGATAGCGCTTTAGCAAGTAGATAATTAATTCTTTTTCAGAGATATCGTACCCAGGCAGATTGTAATGAGCCGCCAAGTCAGTGATCTTATTATACAAGGCTTGGCTTTGCTCTTTGGAGTAAAGTAAAGAAAGGTAATACAGGGCTTCATCGTAAGAATGGCTGCCTTCTGCGATAAAAGCGGCTTTAGCAAGCATTTGAGGGGAATATACTCGATGTTGTTCGATGAGTTGTTTATAAAGCCAGCCAGCCTCCTTGTACTTGCCTTTTTCAAAAAGGGAATCAGCTTGTCGTAATAAGGTAGCAGGGTTACTGGCCATGGCTTTGAAAGCAAAGGCAATTCCCCAAAAAAATACCAATACATTCCTTTGCATTTGTTGTTCTGTAGTATAGTTTTGTGGTCGCAAAGCGGAACGCCTGCAAGGGCAGGCTACTGCAAAACAAAGGTAACGATTCCGTAGCTCAGGTGGTAGAGCAATACACTTTTAATGTATGGGTCCCGGGTTCGAGTCCCGGCGGGATCACATGCTTTTCCTGCCTTCTTCATAAGCTTTTCAATTTACCGCTTCTTAATCCCCTTTCCTTGAGCATTTACTCAATTTAAGTAATTGTTTGAGTTTTTCGTATTCATGAAAGCGAATTTCAGCAAATTGAACGCCTTCGGTGTAAGTTAAGCCAAGTAGAGCTTGGCTCAACTGACTACTGTCCTTTTTTTAAAGAGTAAAGCCTCGAAAAGATTCAGGCTCGTGCTATTGCTTCCTCCCATCCGTAGATTTCAATGAACTCGAGAAATGCTCTGCACATGCTTTATCAAGAACGATCTTTTGGACTTTTCAAGTGGCTCCCATCCTGCTTTGGCATTCTTTACATAGGCTTCTATAACCATGACTACGCAGTAGCAACCCGAGTGGATCCACCACTATGTGCCGCTGTTAAGTTGGTCCACTAAGGTTAGCCGATTCTCCTTTTTGTCCAGTTATTTTGTTCACGACTTTTGCCCTTCTAAAACCCAGACATGTTCTAAAGTAACCCAAAAAGCAAAGTTGAAAGTTAGTTATTTAAGCTGGCTGAAAAGAACATTGGCTGTAGGTGCTTTCGCTTTTTAAAAAGTTTAGCAGTCTTAGAGTCTTGAATTTGTGTTGAGGATTAAAAACAACATAGCCAAAGGGTGCCTTCATTTTCATATTTGTCCGCCGTTTATGCTACCCTTTGGCTGTTATCTTAGCAGTGGGAATTAGCGAGCTATGCGCACTGTTTGGGAAAGAATTTGCTCGCCACAAGTGAGGGTGAAAGTATAGTTACCGGAGGGCAATTGAGAGAGGTCAAAAAAGCGGTAATAATCTTCATCGGTGGCGTAACCGGTGTAAACTTCTTCGCCTTTTTCATTAGTAATGCGGATTTCTACTTTTTCTTTGGCAAAATTTTGAAAATATGCCAAGTGAAACAATCCGCGTTTAGCCCCTTCGGTAACCTGCATTACAAGTGGGGAGGTCTCTTTGCCGCGTATTTGGATGGTTTTTACGCTTACTCCTTCCTTGCCAGCAAGCTCAAAATGATAAGTCCCCTTACCCAAATGGCTCAGGTCGTAAACCCGTGCAATGGAGTACGCAATAGTCTCTTGATGGACTACATTACCTGCTTGATCTTTAATGCGGAGCGTGAGTTTTTCCCTGCCAGAGTGTTGGCAAGTAAATAGTGCTTTCTCAGCGTTTTTAATCGCTGCTACATTAAACTTGGGACCATCTGCGGCCTGTAAAGGCGCGGCAATTAATCCGATTGCCAGCGCTGCAACTGTCATGACGACCTTTTTCATTTTTGCAATGATTTGGTTTTTTATTTTCTTCATTGCAAAAATACGCCTTTTTTTTGTAAAAGTTTTAAGTTCAATGAGACTCAAGTAGTAATTGACTGATTTTCAGAAAGAAATTTTTTTAAGTTAGCGAAAAATTAAAGTTTAGGCGTATTTTTTAAATTGTTTGTAAAGGCGTATTTCTATCTCACTCCTTTTCTTGCTTTTGTACTAAGCGGACAGCAGCAATGCCGAAGTAACTGGCAAACGCGCGATTTTTCCAATTGCTGGGATCGGCTTCCAGCTCACTATCTTGGACGTAAAGCATAAAAGGACGCGCCTGAAGCGCTTCTACCGCTAACGTATCTGGCTTACCCGCGTATAAGCGCGCTGCCTGATAAAGTCTCCGAATTTGAGCATCGTATTTGGCAGCAGTCCTTGAGCGAATGTCTTCCCATAGAAAGCGCAGGTTAGAAATGTACTCTGGAAAGGTCAGCGTTAGCAGCATGCCAGCCAAAAGCAAAGGAGGGAGCCATTTTGCAGGTATGCTATCAGCAAACTGCTGCTTAAGCCAGCAAGCCGCTTGAAAAAGTAGTATCGACCCACCTGTTAAGAACAATAGCAGCGCCATGTCTTTATGCCTGCCAGCAATGTAACCGACAGCCAATTGGGGAATGAAAAAATACAAATAGCTCCCTGCTAGCATAACAAAACTAATCAACCAAACAACTGGTGATGAAAAAGCTATGGCAGGGCGTTTTTCCACTAACCAAATCACCACTGCAAGCGAGCTTAGCATGAATAAACTGTCTCCTAGCCACTTGGCAAGGTAGTGGCGGTACATATTCAAAGCAAAAATGGCTGGCTGTTGCCAAGAGCGCTCCAACCAACTTTGTGAGCCATATTCTGCCATGCGATTAAGCGTTCCAGGGGAGTTGATTATTAGCACCAAAGCTGTCAGGGAAAGTAAGGTTAAAAGAAAGAGTGGTAAAAAAATTTGCCATTTACGATGGTAGAGCGCGTATATCCATACCCCCGTGCAAAGAATTACCACAAGCAAAGAAGCAATCGCTGAGCTGCCTGCTGCTAGCAAAGTTGTAATGATGAGTATGGCGTAGTTCAAAAAATTTTGTCGGTGCAAGTAGTTAACTAAGGTGATTAAAAACAATATTGTACATACATATCCACCTATGTAACTAATAGCGCACATGGACCAAAAAATGATTTGCTCGGGGGTTTCAATAAGCCGAAAAAAGACCGCAAAACTGCTCAAAGAAAGCAATGCGCCTTGGCGGAAATTGATTGTCCAGCAGAGGAGGAAAGACCATCCTAAATAAAAAATTATTAGCAAAGTGAGTATGATTCCTATAGGAACTAATTGAAAACCAATACCTTCTAAATAGACAGGTTGAAAGAGCGCCTGCAGAAAGCACCCTGTCCAGTGTCCTGAACGCTGCATGAGAACAGCGGTAGTTTGCCAGATGCTACGCGTGTGCAAAAGAAGACGGCTTACTTCGTAGTCATCGGCAGAGGCGTGATTGTAGCGAGCAATCCAACACAAGGGTGCTAAAACGAGCACTATCACTGCTATAGCATAAACGCTTGGTAGCCATGCAAAAATTTTTTTGAACATATTCAGCTGAATTTGGTTGTAATAGGCGAAATTGCTGCAGGGTCACTAAAGTATTAAAGCAGCGTCGGTTATTTTTGCTACTGTAATTTAGTCTAAATTGCAACTGTGATGGCAGCTCAATACAATGTTGAAAATTTGTACAAAAAATTTATTCACATTTATACAGAAGCTGTTCCCAATCCCAATGCGATGAAATTTGTCGCCAGTACAATGCTTGTACCTGATGAAAGCATGGCAAAAGATTATCCCGATGCAGCTTCTGCGGCAGATTCGCCTTTGGCACAAGAACTTTTTAAATATCCTTTTGTTCGGCGGGTTTTTATTGCTGCTAACTTTGTAACCATTACCAAAGACGAAACTTCGGATTGGTCAGAAGTTATCCCCGTCATTCGGCACTTTTTGAAAAATTATCTAGAAGAAGGCAGCCCCGTATTTGAACAAGTTTCCCAAGCACATGACTTTTCTGGCAATAGCGATTCAGAAACGGTAAGAAAAATTAAAGATATTCTCGAGGAATACATTCGTCCTGCTGTGGAAATGGACGGTGGGCATATCATGTTTCATTCTTTTGATGCTGCCACTGGAACAGTGAAAGTTTTATTACAAGGTTCTTGCAGTGGTTGCCCTTCTTCTACTATCACTCTCAAAGCAGGTATTGAAAATTTGCTTACGCGCATGCTGCCTGATGAAGTCAAATCAGTAATTGCCGAAGGCATCTAATGATTACCGCTTGACAGCTAAGTAATTGGTAGTAACAAAAATTTCATAGGTTTCTTTGTAAAAGCTGATAGGATACAAGCTATTTTTCAAAATTCGGTAAATTTGGTAGCTGTCTTTTAGCAAATAGAAAAAATCTTGGAAAAATGTTCTAGAGTCGATATTGCACCCACCAAATTCAAATTGAATAAAGTCAATCTTTTTGCTGGAGAGCATATTTTCAGCTCCCTTTAAAACAGCTATTTCATGTCCTTCTACATCCAATTTTAAAAAGTGAATATGTTCAATGTTGTTTTCTTTGCAGTAACTATCAACAGTAGATAAACTCACCTGCTCAACAAATTCCATTTGAATGCCAAAATGTTGGAGTCTCCTTTGGTACAAGGAGGCAAGTCCCGAACCTATTTCATTGGAAAACAAAGGCTTAACTTGTTTGCAGTCGCTAAAGCCCAAGTTTTCTAGAACCACGTTGTCAAGTCCCTTGAGGTTGTTGGATAGATATTGAAAAGCCTTTGGAGAAGGTTCAAAAGCGTAAATTGTAGCGTTTCCTTTGAAGAATTCAGTTAAAGTTAGAGTATATTCTCCCTTGTTAGCACCTACGTCAAAAATGACGATTTGTTTTTGATTGGAAAGTTGCTGGCTGATAAATTGCAATACCCATAGCTCACCACTCTGGTAAATATTTCCTCCTTCTCCGAAGTTCATTTTTCTCAGCGCAAGTTCAAATACTTTTTCCCAAAATTGTTGGTTATCTACTTTTGCCATTGCCTGAAACAACACCTCTGAAAATAGGTGAAAAACCTTGTAAAGTAATTTACTAATCATAAACTACCCCTCCTTTGATTTTGAAAAAGACTACTAACACAGAAGCAAAATGCAAATTCTACATCGATTTGCACTGCTTCGTTTAGCAAAAGATAACTCCTTCTTATTCAATGCGTTCAATCAACTTAGTTCTTTTGATTCCTCAGTAGAGAAAGGTCTATTTTTCAAGGCAATAGTAAGGGGTTCAGTTAGTTTTCAATTTTGCACAAAGTGTCAAAAGTAATTTTTTTACCAATTAATGACAAATCAACATCCAAGCCATTGGAATAATTTTTTTAAGCGCGTAAGCCATATAAAATAGCTTTTTCAACTTCGGGATGTTTTACAAGAATCAGACAAATATCAATAGTTTTGCAATTTGCAAAGCATGGAAGTACTTCTTGAGCTGTTCCATTTTATTGTTTAAGTTTAGCGAGAGCTTTCCGTCTATCATCTTTTGCACCAAAAATGTTCGCTTTGCTGGTCTTTTGCTAAAAATCTTTTATCCTTTTATGGTGTTATCGAAAATTGTCTCTGCTATTTTTCCACTTGAACCAAAATTGCTTTTGTCAGTGAGCTGTTTGAAAAGTCATAAGTTTTAAGCTGATGCGTTTGGATTTTGTCCTAACTCTTGATTTTCGGCAACAAGTTAATTTTCCTTAATAAGTTCGGTAGAGCATTCTATTTTTGATTTTGATTTTGGTTGCAAGAGATTCCACTGCCAAATGCCTAGTTTTGCCAACAGGTAGCGCACTGCTACGCCAAGCACTCCCAGTCCGTAAATGACACTATTGCGAAAGTTAATAGAAGAGGCTTCTTCAAAATACTTAGTAGGACAAGTAACTTCAGCAATTTCAAAACCATGATAGAAAATTTGCGCAATAATTTGGTTATCGAATACGAAATTATCTGAGTTAAGCTCGTATGCCACCGTTTCTAGCACTTTCCGCGCATAGGCTCTATATCCAGTGTGATATTCAGAAAGTTTTTGATTCATCAGCAGGTTTTGCAGCAAAGTTAAAATGCGGTTGAAGATGTATTTGTAAACTGGCATACCGCCTTTTAGTGCCCCTTTGCCCAAAATGCGCGATCCGAATACTACGGGGTAAAGCCCCTGGCCGATGATGGAAACCATTGCTGTAATGAGTTTGGGAGTGTATTGATAATCAGGGTGAAGCATTACAACGATGTCAGCCCCTATTTCAAGAGCTTTCTTATAACACGTTTTTTGATTGCCTCCGTAACCTTTATTGCGCTCATGTTGAATCACGTGCCGAATGCCTAATTTTTTAGCAAGAGCTACTGTATCGTCTTTGCTGGCATCATCCACTAAAATGATTTCATCAACAATATCAAAGGGAATTTCACTTAAGGTGCGTTCCAGCGTTTTGGCAGCATTGTACGCTGGCATCACGACCACTACTTTTTGATTGAGGTACATGTTGAAAAAGTTTACAATTGATTGATAATCGAGGCAAATAAAGGCTGTTGCTTATCTTTTATCGATACAATTTGATCCTGTAGAGGAATTTTCCAATTAATTTTTAATTGTGGATCGGCATAGTAGATGCCGCCTTCGTGTTGGGGGGCATAGAAATTGTCGCATTTGTAAAAAAATTCTGCTGTGGGGCTCAGTACGGCAAATCCATGAGCAAATCCGCGAGGAATAAACACTTGCAGACGGTTCTCGGCAGAAAGTTCAATGGCAAAGTGCTGTCCAAAAGTAGGAGAGTCGGGGCGGATATCTAGGGCTACATCGAGCACGCGCCCACTTAGCACGCGGACTAACTTAGCCTGAGCATACTGACCGCGTTGAAAGTGCAATCCGCGAATCACTCCATAAGTAGATTTGGATTGATTGTCTTGCACAAACACAATTTCTTGCCCCAAATGTTCTGCAAAAAGGCGTTGGTTGAAACTTTCGAAGAAATAACCGCGTTCATCTTCAAACACGCAAGGTTCAAAAATCCACAAGCCAGCAAGAGGCGTCGGATGAAATGGCATCGCTGTAAAATAGTCGAGATATTTTTCAAATTATGCTACAAAGGTAGGTAATTTTGAGTGGATAGAATTTTTGAGCACTCATGCTTTTTGCTCGGCTTTCCAGGCAAGAATTGCTCTTAATAACCCTTGCAATAGGAGCTCTGCTGGCGGTGGTCAAATTTGTTACTCACTACCTAACGCATTCAGATGCAGTGTTTTCCGACGCCCTGGAGTCATTGGTCAATCTAGTAGGGGGAGCAGTCGCCCTTTACTGCGTTCATGTCTCTGCCAAGCCGCGCGATAGGGAACACCCTTATGGACATGGAAAAATAGAATTTCTCAGCTCTGGTTTTGAAGCCTCGCTCATTATGTTAGCAGGTGTTGCCTCGATAGCAAAAGCCATCTATGGATTTTGGGATTCTACCAATGTTGCTTTGCTGGATAAGGGCATTCTACTGACCACAGTAACGGGTAGCATTAATTACGCCATGGGCTACTACTTGCGCTATAGAGGGCGAGAAATGCACTCTCCTTCTTTGCAAGCTGATGGGGAACACCTCATGAGCGATGGCTATACCAGTCTGGGACTCATCGCAGGGCTTTTGATGGTCTTATTAACAGGCTGGGATTGGATTGATAGCTTGATGGCTATTGTGTTCGGCGTTTTAATTGTTCGCAATGGATGGGGCATTTTACAACATGCCATTTCGGGGGTCATGGACGCTGCCGATGAAGTCCTTGTAGCACAAGTCATTAGCATTTTAGAACGAGAGCGCCGCCCTAACTGGATCGACGTACATAACTTGCGCATTATCAAATACGGACCCCGGTTGCATATCGACTGCCATCTAACTTTGCCTTGGTATTTGACCGTAGAGCAAGCTCACGAAGAAGCCAAAGCAGTAGGAGATATCATCAATACGGAAATGGAAAATAGGGTAGAGATTTTCATTCATGCCGATCCTTGTGTAAAAGCTTCTTGCTCAATTTGCACAATTTTCGACTGCCCTGTCAGAAAAGTGCCTTTTGTCAAAAAGGTGAAGTGGACAAAAGAAATTGCCATGCAAAATAGCAAGCATAAAATTTTGTCGTAAGAAGCACGTCAAATCTAGAAAAATTTAGCAAGCTACGCGCCTTGTTTTACTGCACAAAGAATCTACCCTCTGAGGGTATGAACAGGTTCAGCAAAGGGGTTTGCTAAAATTTGGACTATTTTACTTTGCGATGCTTTTTGAGGTATTCTTTTGCTTCTTTGTAAGTGGGATGGTCTTTATCGGCATGTTGTACAATTTTTTCGTAGTACTGTTTGGCAAGGAGAATGTTTTTTTCTCCGTGAGCCATTTGAGCCAATTCAGAAAGAGCAAATAAGTAATACCCGGCATCATAGGCTTGAATTTTTTCCGAAAATTCAACTGTGCGCTGGTAGTAGTACTTCGCCTTTTCCGCATCGCGGTATCCTACGCGATAAAGATGCGCTAGGTAAAAACTGGCGTAACGCCCGCTTACTTCTTCGTAGCCTGGCATGCCACTGTCAATTTTTTCTAAAATACTTTTGGCTACGCTTTCTAGTTCGTAAAACTGCCCATATTGGTAAAGCAGGCGCGCATAATAGCGGTGAAAGTAAGGATTATCTGGAAAAGTTTTGTGCAAGTATTTGGCAGTTTCAAAGGCTTTTTCAGGCATGTTCTCATCGCTATAGATGCGCATTAAAAAGTTCATTGCTTCGGTTTTGGCGTAGAAGGCATCGGCTACTACTTGTTCCAGTTGCTTAATTCCCAGTGCTTTATCGCCCTTTTTAAAAAACCAAAGCACTGGCTTGAGCATGGGGTAATTTTCTGGCACCCAAATGGAGTAGTAATTATACAACCCATCTCCGAAAAGCAGTTCAGGGCTAAGATCGTTCTTGTCAGAAGCGTATTCCATGTAGTGAATGGCGCGTTTGCCAGCTAAGGTAGCCTTTGCCCATTGCCTGCGGTCAGAGTAGAGACGTCCTTTAAAGCCCCAAGCGGCTGCAAGAAAAAACGCAGCTTCTATTTTTTGCTTGGGTTTTCCTTTATCAAAAATTTTTTCAGCTCGGTCGATGGCGCTATCCATGTAGGCTAAAAAGCGTTCATCGTATCGGGTATTATCAGGGTTAGGCATAATTTTCCACCATTGGCTTAGCCCCATTAAAAAATAAGGCAAGGGATGATGGGGATACGTCCGCCTGAGCCATTGAAAAATACTTTCTGCTTGACCAAATTTAAAATTGTACATGTTGTTGATGGCTTGTGTGCATTCTATTTGGATAGCTATGTTAGTCAAGAGCATTTCTACGCTATCGGGATGAGGCAACTGCTGACTGTGAAGGGGTTTGGCTACAGCAAACAACGCTATCAAGTGCCAAAAAATGTATTTTTTCAATCTAAGCAGAAAGAAAGGCATGGTCCGCAATGCATTGGCTGGTTCGTTTTGGGGCGGTAGGGCATGGTTGGAGAAGCGACCAAGTCTGTAGAAAATATTAACCAGTTGGCAGGTCATTGAACAAGGCATAGTAAATTCCTTCTTCACACAAACTGAAAAAAACGAAAAATAGTTGTGGAGCTCACTCAAAAATTACCGTTTTGTTGTTTCTGACAAATACGCGGTCCTCGAAAACGAGTTTCAAAGCACGAGCTAGAACAATTTTTTCTACATCGCGTCCAGCGCGAGCCATGTCAGCAGCAGTCTTGCTGTGGTCCACGTGAATGACATCTTGCATAATGATAGGTCCTTCATCCAGGTTTTCGTTTACAAAATGGGCCGTTGCGCCAATAATTTTTACCCCGCGTTCATAGGCTTGCTTGTATGGATTAGCTCCTACAAAAGCTGGCAAAAAAGAATGGTGAATATTAATAATCCGATTGGGAAAATGGCTTATAAAATCGGCAGTGAGGATGCGCATGTACTTTGCCAGGACCAAAAATTCTGGATGGAAAGGAGCAATGGCTTTCAGCAATTCGGATTCGTGTTCTTGCCTGGAAAGTCCTTCATGCGGTAGGTAAATAAATGGAATGTCAAATTTTTCAACCAAAGGTCGCAAGTGTTCGCGGTTGGCAATGACTGCTTTTACATCCATGAGCAAATCTTTGTACATATTGCGCACCAGCAAATCGCTAAGGCAATGGTGCTCTTTAGTAGCCAGAATTACTACGCGCTTGGGGTGAACGCTTTCTAGCCTAATGTTAGCTTCGTCGGGTAAGATGCCCCGCAATCCGTAAATGACTTTTTCAGCATTTAACGGACCAACAAACTCGGTGCGCATGTAGAAATGACCCGTGGTGCGTTCCACAAACTCATCGTTGCGCAAAATGTTGAGGTGATGATGGTAGAGAACACCTGTGATTTTATGCACTAGTCCTTGCTGGTCGGGGCAATCGATTAACAACACGTGCGTTTGAAAGTGATTGACCGACTTGGTTTCCATAGCCAGCAAAAGTAGTGTAGCGGCGCCAAAAGAGACCTTGAAGAGACCTAAAAAGTAATCCCCAGAGCTAAGGGTTAAATTTTGTAGTCTTCTCGGACAGGGCAGAAAACATCCAAGATTTTGCAGGGTTTGCTCATAGCCCTGCCTTCGTGGAGAGCTCCACTGGGAATTACTAACACATCGCCTGCTTTGAGCAGATAAGTTTTCCCTTCGATGGTCATTTCAAATTCGCCTTCCAGTAGGTTTACAATTTGCTCATGGGGGTGCTGGTGAAGCGGTAAGACTGCTTCCGGATCCACTTCCCAGTAAATGAGCGTAGCCATTTGGGTGTGAATGGCGCGTCCCCAAAAGCCACGCAGGAACTCTTTGGCAGGTAGGTGCGCTAGCTGATAGTAGTTCATGATTGTTTTTGCAATTTTTGTTTGAAATATTCATAGGTTCGGCGCAGTCCTTCGGCGCGGTCTATTTGGGGTTCCCAGCCTAAAATTTGGCGAGCTTTGGTTATATCAGGGCGCCGCTGTTTGGGATCGTCTTGAGGCAATGGTTTATAGACAATTTTTTGCTTGCAACCCGTCAAAGCAATAATTTCCTCGGCAAACTGCTTGATAGTAATTTCATATGGATTGCCTAAGTTAATGGGCAGATGATAGTTGCTCATCAAGAGGCGGTAAATGCCTTCTACCATATCATCGACGTAACAAAAAGAACGGGTTTGGCTTCCATCGCCGAATACCGTGAGGTCTTCTCCTCTGAGGGCTTGGTTCATGAAAGCGGGCAGCGCGCGTCCATCGTCAAGGCGCATGCGCGGACCATAGGTATTGAAAATGCGCACAATGCGCGTATCCACCCCGTGAAACCGATGGTAAGCCATTGTGATGGCTTCCATAAATCGCTTTGCCTCGTCATACACTCCTCGCGGACCAACGGGATTTACATTGCCCCAATACTCTTCAGTTTGGGGATGTACACTGGGATCGCCGTATATTTCAGAAGTGGAAGCCACCAAAATGCGCGCTTTTTTTTCCTTTGCCAATCCTAACAGGTTAATAGTACCTATGGAGCCTACTTTCATGGTCTGAATAGGCATTCTGAGGTAATCCACCGGGCTTGCTGGTGAAGCAAAGTGCAAAATGTAGTGCAACTCTCCTGGAATGTGGACAAACTTAGTTACATCGTGGTGGTGATACTCAAAGTTTTTGAGAGGAAACAAGTGCTCTATGTTTTCCAGACTGCCAGTGAGAAGGTTATCCATGCCGATGACGTAATATCCCTCCTGCACAAAGCGGTCGCACAAGTGCGAACCTAAAAAACCAGCAGCACCCGTGATAAGGACTTTTTTCATAGGCTGAGATATTTGCTTATAAGATAACGCGCCTCTCTCTGCTTTGCTGTAGGTTTCTTCATTGTTTATCTACCACAAGCCGCTCTTGCCGATTGGCAATTTCCCACGCGGTTGTAAAAATATAACGCGCAATTTTTTCCAGCTTGCCAAAGTGAATTTTTTCTACGTCATCCGTAGGTTGGTGATAGTCTTGATGGGTTCCGTTGAAGTAAAACACGGAAGGAATGCCATGTTTGGCAAAATTGTAGTGGTCAGAGCGGAAATAAAATCGGTTGGGATCGTTGGGGTCGTTATAGGTGTAGTCTAATTTCAAATCGGGGAAGTATTTTTCGCCTACTTGTTGACCAATATTGTGCAAGTCAGTAGAAAGACGGTCAGAACCAATGATGTACACATAATTGGGATCGTCTTTGTAGCGTTGGTCGATTCGCCCTATCATATCTATGTTGAGATTTGCTACCGTATTGGCAAGGGGGAAAATTGGATTTTGGTCCGTGTAGTACTGGGAGCCTAATAATCCTTTTTCCTCTGCAGTTACCAGCAAAAATAACACGCTGCGGCGCGGTCCTTTCCCCTCGGCTTTTGCCTTGGCAAAGGCTTGTGCCATTTCCATCACTGCTACCACTCCAGAGCCATCATCGTCGGCTCCATTCATTACCTGCCCTTCCTGAATGCCTACATGGTCGTAATGAGCAGAGAGCACTACTACTTCTTCTTTTTTGTCGGTACCTTCTATTAGCCCTACTACGTTGTCAGAAAAAATTTCTTCTTCTATTTTTTTGATCCGAGCTTTAAATGGAGTTTGAATGGTTCCAGCGACATTTTGAGCCAGCTTTGCCGAATCCACGCTCAAAAGCGTAGGCAGGGATGAAATAGGTATTATGATATCTCCTGAAAGTCGCCAGGAACGAGGAGCAGCGCCTGCAAGGCTTATGATGCCCTTTTCTGCACTGGCTTTCATCGCATTGGCATATCGGTAGAATATTTCGTCAGAGATGGCAACAAGTATGTAACGCGCTCCTTTTTTTCGCAAAAGCTCTACCCGTTTGCTTATGTTCCATTTTTCAGAAGGTTTGTCCGTTCCAGAAAGAAGATATTTTCCTTGCCCATCGCGCGGCTCTTGATTGACAATTACCACTGCTTTGTTTTTCAGGTTGATCGACTTGTCTTTGAAGTCGGAATACTGTTCATCATCAATGCCGTACCCTGCAAACACTAGCTGCGTTTTGCTTTTGCTGGTGGAGAGTTGGTGGTTGATGGCAATGTAATCCTTAAATGGTTCGAGGATTTTTCCTTTGACAGTGAAAGTAGTCTCAAAGCGAGTTACTTTCAACGGAACGGGTTGGAGATATGGATTAGTTGGATTGCTGCGCACAGGTCCTATAAGTCCCCACTCTTTAAAATGGTTTGCAATGTACTTGGCAGCCAGTTGTAACCCTTTAGAGCCCGTGTCGCGACCTTCTAACTCGTCGGAGGCAATGTAAGAAAGGTGTTTTTTGAGATCTTCTTGGGTAATGGTTGCGCTGTAGGTGAGCACGTCTTGTGCGTAAAGGACAAAGCTGATTCCTTGAAAGACAAGCAGTAGTAAGAAAAACTGCAAGCAACGGGTCTTCCTCATCATATTAGTTAGTGGTTGTAGATTGGCTTGGTGACAAAGGTAATGCCGATGGCAAAAAATGTTGTGTCGAGGAAATGTTTTTAATAAAATTTACTCGAGTAGGGCGAAAGGAGAACGGTGCGTGCTATTTTCATGAGCCAGTCGGAATTTGGTAGGGAGAAAAAGCAAGAACGGGTGATTTTGTCTAAATTAGGGAAGTGATAGCTAAGGCTATTTTGCAGTTGAAAATATTGTTATGATGGGTTTAATTTTTGCATTGTTCGGGTTATTCCTTTATTGGACTGCGGTAGCTCAGCCAGCAGAGCTGAGCACTCAACCTGCTTATCAAGAATTCACTGCAGGAAAGAAGATTTTATATCAAAAAGCGCTGGCGGTGCCAGGCTCGCCCTTTGGCATTTTGCTGGTGGCAGTGCGCCGCACAGAAGACGTAGCCAACTGGTCACAAGACCCTGCCGATGGCATTCATGCCCGCCTATTTGCTTACCGCCTTGCTGATGGACAAATAGACTCCCAGCAAACTGAGCTACTTAATCAGCAAGTGGGCGCAGAAAAATTTTACGATTTTGACCATTGTGGTGGATTGGGTTCCCTGCGACCTGAAAATTTTGCCGCACAGGATAATAAATTACTCCTTACTCGTTATTACGCCGCAGGCACAGTTCGAGCCAATTGCTCGGATGAAATTGTGTTTTTCAATGGAAAATTACTTTTACAAAAACAGCGCACTGTTGATACGGGTATTAGTGCAATGGTAGCTCAAGCGCGCAAGGAACTTCACTTGAAAGCCTTGCAGCTTTATCAACAAGGAAACTTAGAAGCTGCCTTGCAAATTTGGGAACAGCTTTACAGTTACTGGCAGTACGGACCGCATGCTACGGCAGGTCCTGTAGAAGAAGTCCTCAACAATTTGGGATTTGTTTACTACAAGCTAGGAAACTTCTCCAAAGCAGAAGAATTGCTCTTGGAATGTAGGAAAAATTTCCCCGAAAAATCCATTGTTGTACTCAACCTAGCCGACCTCTATCGCGATAGCGGACAGCTCACAGAAGCCTCTAAGTATTATCGGCAATTTTTACAGTTTCCTCACCTCAGTGAGGAAGAAATTAGCTATGCTAAAAAGCAGCTTGAACTTTTGAAAAAATAATTTATATGGGTAGTTGCCTTAAGGTTTCAATGCCTTGCTTGAATTCTTGCCAGATTTCTTCTACGATTTGCCTGGCAGGCTGGATGGCATTGACCATGGCGGAAATTTGACCAATTTCTAGCTGGCCTTCTACAAGGTCGCCTTCGAACATACCCTTCTTAGCGCGACCTTTGCCTAAAATGGCTTTGAGTTCTTCCACAGTAGCCCCGCGTAGTTCTGCTTGTTTGACTTGCTGATAAAATTCATTCTTTACCAGTCGTACAGGGGATAGCTGCTTGAGGACCAGTTCAGTATCGCCTTCCTGAAGGGAAATAATTTTTTCTTTAAAACCTTGGTGTGCAGAAGATTCTATAGAGGCGGCAAAGCGCGTTCCTATTTGTACTCCTTCTGCTCCTAAAGCAAAGGCAGCCAACATAGCTGCTCCAGAAGCAATTCCTCCTGCTGCAATCAATGGAATCTCCACTGCTTGTCTGACCATGGGAATAAGGCATAAAGTAGTGGTTTCTTCGCGTCCATTGTGTCCACCCGCTTCAAATCCTTCTGCTACGAGGGCGTCCACCCCTGCTTGTTGAGCCTTACGGGCAAACTTCACACTACTGACTACGTGGATGACTTTTATGCCATTGGTTTTAAGCCGTTCTGTCCAAATGGCGGGGTTGCCAGCAGAAGTAATCACAATAGGCACGCGCTCTTGCATGATAATCTCCATGTGTTTATCGATATCGGGATAGAGCATGGGGACATTAACAGCAAAAGGAGTTCCTTCAGGCAAGGCTGCACGACATTTTTGAATGTGTTGGCGCAACACTTCGGGGTACATCGAACCTGAGCCGATGACCCCTAGCGCGCCTGCACTGGAAACAGCCGCTGCCAAGCGCCAACCACTGCACCAGACCATTCCTGCTTGAATGATCGGATAGCGAATGTTGAGCAACTCCGTAATGCGATTGCTAAAGTTCATCACTGGATATTATCAAATAAACCGCTTTAAAGTTTGCTCTATTGCACTAAGATATGCCAAGCCGAATAAATTCAAATGAACAAGCAAAGGATAAAGGTTGTAAATGGGAACGCGTTCTTGAAAGCCGCTTTCCAGGGGCATTGCCTCGCGATAGGCTTGGTAAAAACGCTGGTGGAAACCGCCAAACAGTTGCGTCTGAGCCATTTCAGCCTCTCGAAAGCCAAAGTACACCGCAGGGTCTATCAAGCATGGCTCGCCTTGATGCCCTACAATGACATTCCCTCCCCATAAATCGCCATGTAGGAGGGAGGCAGATTCTTTTGGGATTAGGTCGGGAAGTTTTTGATAGAGTTTGTCGAGGCGTTTTAGGAAAGGTTCATCGATCAATTGATTGTAGTAAGCAAGCCCAGCTTGAACGCGTAAGCGCTTTTCGATAAAAAAATTGATACCGTCGTCAATCCATTCGTTATTTTGTGGCAAACTACCGATATAATTGTTAAAGTCGAGTCCAAACATTTGCTGGCGATGGCTATGTAAGGCTGCTAGTCCCTGCCCTAACTGCTCCCAGTAGTTGCGTTGAGGCGGGATTGGTTCAAAGTACTCCAGCAACAAATAAGATTTTCCGTGTTGTTTTCCCGCACCAATAACGCGCGGCACGGTAAGGGTATGGGTAGCTGCGAGCATTTCTAGCCCGCGTGCTTCAGCTTGAAACATTTCATAAGCAGAAGCCATTTCGTTAAACTTGAGAAAGTATTTGCCGTAATTGGTTTGTAACTTTACTGCATTGTTAATGCAGCCTCCGTGAAGAAAATTCATATCGAGGATTTGGTGCTCCCAACCTGTGGCTTCAAGCAGCGCCGACTCAAAGAATTGATTTTGCGCATCAGCTGAAAACATATAAATAGGCAGTTACTCCCTCAAAGGTAACGATGCAAATTTTATAAATATCTTCGCAAAATAGATTTTTTCTCTTCAGGAGCTCGAGCTATTCTCTGCTTGAGATGCTCTATCTGTTTTTCTAGTTCTTCTGCTTGAGTAACTAGTTCTCGTTGAAGATCTGAGGGAGGAACGGGAATTGATATACTTTTTATTCTATCAATGGAAGCTCTTAAATTTCTTGAAAAACGCAGGTCTTTGCCTATTTTGTTCAAAGCCCAAGCTACATATCTATAGTTTAATTTCGGGGTTTTTATTCTCAAAACTCCACAGTGATCAGTTGGGTAGAACGGAACATTTTCAGGAATGAAATTTACCATCCAGTCGCCATCAATGCCCCATATTACAGAGGGTACAGAAAAGTCGTCGATCAAATACTTATCGATATACCCAAAAGGCTCGAAAACATTTGCGCTAAATACTGGTATTCCTTGATCTTTAGTTTTGCCTTCAATATCTGCTTGTAAAACGCGTTTGCCAATAAAAATTTCAAAAGAATCACTATCGGTTAAGCTCATTCTTTCTGTAGCTGCATTATAAAGGCTAGTGAATTTTTCTTCAATTTCTCTTCTCAGCTTTTCAATTTCCTTTTTAGCCAAATCTACTTCAGCATCTACGAACTGGCAACTTTCTACTATGCGTTTTTGTATATCTTCAGGAGGCAGAGGAATGTTGATGTTAGCAATGTCATGGAGATAAACATGTGGCTGTGCTGCTCCTCTTGATAGTTTGAAGATTTCCTTTTGCAAAAGGCATTTGAGCAAATTAAATATGTAAATGGTTTCTGTATCAGTTTTACCTCTGATAGTAATACAATCAGAAGCGAAAATGGGTTCTTTCCAGAAATTTACAAAACCTGCGTTTACCCCAGAGGCACTTACAGTAATGGTATTGGCAGGTCTATTAGCTCGATTGTGATAATAGGCAAAATCTACTCCGCCAGCAACAACTTTTACATCTCCTTTTTCTGTTTCTTTTTCTGTGATAGAATCGCCTTTTTGAATTTGGGCAATCTCTCCTAGTTTCACCATCGACCATTGGGTATCAATTAGTGTAGATTTTTTAGGAGTTAGGGAAAAGGCTTTGTTAAACTCTGTGCGAGTAAAGTCTAAAAGATCGTAGACATTTGCGTAAGTGGCATATTGTTGTAAATGTTCAGGTAGATCAAGCGGCTCGGTTTTTTCGTTGAAAAAGTCGCGTATGTGTATATCTTCTTGAGGAATGTAGGTGTAACGTTTTTTGAGAGCAAAGTTTTTTTGTATGTAATAAGAAATCTTATCGGGATTTTGTCGATTGATGCTGTCAAACAAGGGCGTATTTAATACGCGGCGAGCTACTATATTTTGCAGCACGCGCATATCTTCATCGTCGGCGGCTTCAATTTCTACAGTTTGGTAAGTTGCTCCTAAATATTTAATGCCCTCGCTTCCTTTCGCACTGCTCCACTCATAACCTAAAAACTTTTTTCTTTCATTGGTTTCAGCAGGGCTTCTTACGATAAGAACCTTTTGTGGATTGGAGAGCGCTAAGGAAAAATAATACAACTTTTCTTTTTCAATTTCCTTGACATAACGAATGAACGCTCTTCTCAGATCTCTTTGGTGTTGTTGCTGTAGTTTTTCTACTTCCGCTTGGATAACTTGTTCAAGTTTGTCATTTGTAAGTTTTTGATTTTCCTTTTTAAGTCTTCGCTGGATTTCCTTCGGTAAGTTCTCTAATTCCTTTTGTTGTTTCTTTATAATTTCAGGCTTTCGTTTTGCCTCAAAAACCCTTTCGTATTCTTTGAACAAGTTGTATTGCAATAGATTTTGAATAGGTGTAAGATCATCAGTAGCTTTGAGCAAGAGCAAATAATCTTCAAATTTGATATCTAAATTTTCGCAATATCGGCGAATGATGTACTTGTCATCATAGATTTGTTCTTCATCGTATTGGTCTGAAAAACAGATATTTGTGCGAAATTTGTAATACTCTTGCAAAGGAGGATTGTCTTCTTTTTTTCGCAGGAAAAGCACTACAGTATTAGTACCTGTTTTGCTAAAAGTGCCGCCGCCTAGTTCTACTAAGGCAATGATATCAAAAAATTTGAGTATCATTTCTCGCGTTGCAATGTGTAAATTATCTGAATTGGAAAGTACTGAAGTAGGCACGATGATGGCTGCTATACCTTCTGTTTTAAGCAGTTGCTTGGCTCGCTCTAGAAAAAAACATTGAATTTGATTATTTTTGTAAAGGTCGCTGACAAGTTTTGAAAGTTCAAATTCTTCTCTTTGTTTTTCTGTGAGAGTTTCTAAAAAGCCCTTCACCGCAAAGGGAGGATTTGAAATGAGAATATCAAAACTTCCATCGCGGATTTCTGGATGTTTTACAAGGGCATCGGCATAAAAGATCTGAATTTCATCTTGGTTGTACATAAAAGCTGATACTTTTGCAACTTTGGAAAGGCGATATTCTTTTTCAATGCCATAGAGATTGCGATAGTAGTGCTCTTCTTGGATGCCTGTTTTAAGTTGTTGGGAAATTTCTTTAAGTTGGCTTGCCATTTCAGTAAGAAAGTGCCCCGCCCCACAAGCATAATCAATTACTTTTGGCGCGAAATTTTGTTTTTTGAGCAATTCTTCCAGTGGCAAGGAATGCAAAATAAACTTTACAATGGGCAAAGGGGTAAAGAATTGTCCCTCGGTTTGCTTGATACCTCTATCTAAAAAACCTTCAAACAAATCTCCAAGAAATTGATTTTCTTGCTCGCCATTGAGTTTGATATTTTGTATCATTTCTACGACTTCTTTTAAGACGGCGAAATTTTGGTAGAAAAGTTTTTCATTGTGAACATCAATAAAAGAGAAATTGCTATTGGTGAAATACTTTTGTCGTTTGAAATGCTCTAGTACAGTTTGACGAGTAGCATCGGGGTCGTTTTTGAACATTTTAAAGGCATCTATAATCATTTGCTTTTCTACAAAAACAACTTCTTCATGCAAAAACTCTTGCATTCCGCGAGCATATAAACTTTCTAGCCTATCGATAAAATCAAAAAAATTATCCGCTGCAATTCCTTTCCATCGAAATTGCAAGTTGGAAGGGTTATGCTTTTCATCTACAATTTTTGCCAGAAACAAATTCACCAACTTATCAAAAGCATTTTCCCTGCCTGAAATGTTGTGCTTTCGGAGAATTTCTGCGTATTCGTTGTACTTTTTTTGAATATCTTCTTCATTCAAAACAACCAGGTCAGCGGTGGTGTAGGTTTCTTTGCCAATAGAGTAGGGCGGAATGTTGTGCTCAAAAATGCCTACTTCGGTGTATTCTAACTTGTACGTATCTTTCCAAACTTGGTAACGCTCTTTTACGTCTTTTGCTTTTTCAAAAGATTTGGCTCCTTTAGTTTCAACTAAAATTTTGGGATTGTCTTTATGAGCAATAATTTTTTGTTCAATTTTAATTTGTTGAGTTTTTTCGTCAAAATCAGAAGCATACAGGCACAAAAATTCTATCTCTTGCATTTGTTGAGCGTAAGTAAAAAGCTGTCCACCATCTTGCAAAGTGTATTTCCAAGCCCTATTGAATTCATATCCAGCAGTTTTGCATTCAATCAGAAGCAGGGGTTTGCCATCTTGTTTTTTTACAAGAATATCGGCACGTCCTCCGCCTGCTCCGTGACCCACTTTCCAACGAGGTTCAAGTTCAATATCTTTGGGCAGATAACCCTTTTCTAAAAGTCTGTGTACGCACTCAAAAACAACAAAATTTTCATTAGCTTCGAAATCGCAAATGTGCCGTTGGTGCACGCGCAAGCCTTGCAACTCTGGGTAAATGAGCTCTTGTTGATTGAAATCTACTTTTAAAATAAAACCACTGGCAAACTCCTTTATGAAAACGTTATTTTTTTCACGAAAATGGAGGGCTCTTAAAAGTTTGGGAAAATTTTCAAGGGTGATCATAGGCTGAGCAATCGTTTTTCTCTGCCGTGCAAAAAAGGTCGTGGAAATTGATTTCAATATTTTTTATACTACTTCCACACTTTTAATTTTAGCAAATGGCAAGCGGTTGCCCAGTGCTTTCCAGCCGCGAACTTCTGCCAGCATGTCAAAGTCGTAAATGACAGTTTCACTTTGTTTATCTGCCTTTGTATGTTGAATTTTTATTTGCAAAGGATCTTCAGCAGAAGCCATCAGTAATTTTGACTTTGGATGCTCCGAGATAAACAAGAATTTTTTGCCAAGAGTACTAGTTTCCACTTGGAAGCGCTTGGCGTAGTAGGCTTGATTTTCCCCATCAAAATAAATTGCTGAGATGATGGTATTTTTTGTTAACTTACACAGCTTAATGACTTGATCAGGTTCGTAGCGGTTAGTCAGGTCGTGGGTGGTAAGTTCATAGGTGCCGTCTTTGTAAAGAGCTAAGAGGGTGTCGTTGGCGTGAAAAGTGCCTACGAGATAGCCGCGCCCTTCCGTGTTAAGCCGTCCAATGGCAGGGTCGTAGTAAATTTCCACTCCGCCTAAAGTAGAAACTCCTGCCAGTTTGAATTTAATGCTTTTAACTGGGTAGCGCGTTAAGATATTGCCCTGCGCCGTTCTTCCTTTAATGGAAAGTTCGGCAAAATCATAGTCGAACACTTTGACTTTTGCCTTGCAACCTGGAGTAAGGGTAACAGTAACGGTTTCAGCCTCGCCGTTGGGATTGGAACTAAAATAGAGCACTTTAGAGCCTGGCGTTCCTTTGGTGAGGTCGTATTCTTTATCTCGCGTAATGCCGCCTATTTGGAAGCGTTTCACATAGGTAATACCACTTTCTCCATCTAAATACGCCATGTTGAAAGTGCGGCGCTCATCGTCCTTGTTAAATACTTCCGCGTGAATGATGTCTTTTCCAACAAAAACTTTTTCAGCTATTTTGACAACCTTAAACGTTCCATTGCGCAAAAAAACAATAATATCGTCAATATCTGAGCAGTCGCATAGGGGTTCGGCGTCTTGGTCTTTTTTCAAGCCAAAGCCAATAAATCCTTCTTGTCGGTTGATATAAAGTTTTTGATTGGTAGCAGCTACCTTGGTAGCCTCAATGTCATCAAAAGTGCGGATTTCAGTTTTGCGCTCCCTGCCTTTGCCGTATTTTGCCAGCAAATTTTTAAAGTAACTGATAGCGTACTGAGTAAGATTGGCTAAATGATGTTCAACCTGCGAGAGTTCTTGGTTTAGTTGGCGCATCTGTTCTTCGGCTTGGAAGGCATCGTACTTAGAAATGCGCTTGATTTTAATTTCCGTTAAAGCAAGAATATCTTGCTGGGTAATAGGGCGGTAAAATTGCTGTTGGTAGGGGCTAATTCCCTTTTGGATTGTTTGAAGAACTCCTTCCCAAGTGGTACACTCTTCTATTTGGCGGTAGATGCGGTTTTCGATAAAAATTTTTTCTAAGGAAGCATAGAGGATTTTTTCCTGTAATTGCGCGCGTTTGATTTCCAGTTCGCGGCGCAGAAGTTCTACTGTGCGTTCAGTGCTGAAGCGCAAAATTTCATCCACACCTAAAAACTGCGGTTTGTTATCCACAATTACACATGCATTAGTAGAAACGCTTATTTCGCAGTCGGTAAAGGCGTACAAGGCGCCGATGGCAATATCAGGGGAGGTTTTAGGCTCAAGGTGAATGAGTATTTCTACTTCTTTGGCAGTGTTATCCACTACTTTCTTGATTTTGATTTTTCCTGCTTCGTTGGCTTTAACGATGGATTCAATAAGGCTGGTAGTGGTCGTGCCGTATGGTATTTCTCTGATAACCAGCGTTTTGCTGTCCAGTTCTTCAATCCGTGCCCGAATGCGCACTTTGCCCCCCTTGCGCCCTTGTCGGTACTGGCTCACGTCTATCAGTCCACCTGTGGGGAAGTCGGGGAAAATTTCTACCTTTTTGCCTTTGAGCAAATCGATAGAAGCCCGAATGAGCTCGCAAAAGTTGTGTGGTAAAATTTTGGTAGAAAGCCCTACGGCAATGCCTTCGGCTCCTTGTGCCAACAAGAGGGGGAACTTAACAGGTAAGGTAATGGGCTCTTTTTTTCGCCCATCGTAGGAGGCTTGCCATTGCGTGATTTGCGGATTGAAAACCACTTCTAAAGCAAATTTGCTCAGGCGGGCTTCGATATAGCGAGGAGCCGCAGCTCCGTCTCCTGTGCGAATGTCTCCCCAGTTGCCTTGTGTATCGATGAGTAATTCTTTTTGCCCTAAGTTCACCAATGCTTCGCTGATGGAGGCATCGCCATGAGGATGATATTGCATCGTTTGACCGATGATATTGGCTACTTTGTGATAGCGTCCATCCTCCATTTCTCTCATAGCATGCAAAATGCGGCGCTGGACGGGCTTCAGTCCATCTTCTATTGCTGGAACGGCGCGCTCTAAAATTACGTAAGAAGCATAGTCCAAAAACCAATTTTCATACATGCCTGAAACAGGCAAGGTTACTTGGGTAGTGCCAGGGGATTCCATGCAATCAATTTTTTATGCGAAAATATATTTTTTTATTGAAGCCTACTTACAACTGCGACAAGTTAAAGCGCACTTGGAACCCGAAAGCTGTATTGGTTCTTCGGAAGGAGTTAGATACGCGCGGATTGTTAATTTGCCGATCAAAGTAGAACTGGATGCTCACTTGCTGATTGATTACGTAGTTTAACGTAGGACGCAATTGTAAATTATAGTTGCCCATTGTAACGATGCTTTCCTGAATGCCATCTTGAATGCGCCGCTGAACAGTGCGCGTATCCCGCACTGTAAAGGACATGCGGAAAGTCAGGTCGTTTTTTAGAGCAATATAGCTGCCGTTAATTTTGAAAGGAATGCGCAAATTGGCTTTGGTGAAACCTACGTCCATGGTCAAATCGTCGCTGCGCATTTCGCTTACTTGGGCATTGTTGAGCGTTAATCCCAACGTGCGGCGTTTGTTGTAGTTGAGAGTAATGGTCATGTTTTTAGTGGTGCGCATGTTGAGCCCTAAAAGGGGTGAGAAATTCTCGTCAATGTTCACTTGGCTCATGACTAGGATAGGAACGATAGTTTGAGAAACCGGGTCGATCAATGGCAAAGGCAAAGCGTGCTCGCGAATGTTGAGCTGCAGGAAATCAGCTCCGTAGAAAAGCGAAGAAGTGAAACTGCCTACGTTGTACTCGCTCTTATAACTATGCCTTACTTGAATTTGGCGGAAATACTGCTTGAAAAAGTCCAGTTGAGTCAAGCCAGTGAAAGTAAGTTGCCAGTTGGGCAAGGGAATGCGCGGAAAAGCTGAAAGAGGTTGTCTATCAGCGCTTTTGCCCGTATAAGCCGCAATGAATGCTGGAATGAGTACATCTTGGCTGTTGGGCTCTATGACCGCTCCAGGAATTTGGGTTTCCAGCCTTCGGCGGATAATCTCTCGGTTGGCAATGAACTGGTCGAAAATAGGAGAGATGTTAGCTGAATTGTCTCGGGCAAAGGCTGTAGGCAGGATGTTGAAACTGACGCTATATTGTCCGTTGCGCATGGGAGATTGGGATTCATGTTTGCCTATGGCAGGGTTAAAGCGAAATACTTCGCTATAATTGCCTGTAGTTATTTTGCGCCACTCAATGCGCAAATCAAAGTCTCTTAAAGGAGAGAGGTTGGCTGTAACTTGGAGATTACTATTTCGTCCTTGAGTAAAAGAATTGTTTTGGAAAGGACTTACCGAAATGGCGCCGTTTTGTGCTAGCCGACTTTTAATATCTGGATTTTGCCCACCGAGAATAAAAGCCCAGCCTGGATTGATGAAATTGCGGTCCATGCCCAGAAAGCGCGGCACGGTAAGCACTCCTGGAATTAGAGTATTGTGCGTAACATCGTAGTTAAACTGCACATTTTGCACCGAAGTGAGTAAACGAGCAAGGGTAGCTACCGCACCAGTAGGTTTGGGCGGTTGTTCAGTCTTTGCCTTTTGGCGAGCTTCCACTTGAGCTAAACGATTGTGCAAGCGCTCTATTCTTCGGTCAATTTTTTTGATTTTTTTCTTCAATTTGGTTGAATCTAAAGTTATTTCCTGCTTAGTTAATTTGGGAGAATCGATAAGATTGAGCTTTTTCTTCCAGCGCTCAATTTTATTGCGATAGCGATGGATGCGCTTGCTATAGCGCGCAGAATCAAACACCAGTTCTAAAATGTTGCCTTCGTAGCGGTCAATTTTAGCTTGATAGCGCCGCTGGCGAGGCTTATCGGAGTCAGGAACGGAGGAGGCATCCCTTGGCGGTGTTTCTCCCAAAAGTTTGCTGCGGCGTTTTTTATTGCGCTCTATGCGGGTTTGAAGGCGGCGCTTTTTAGCTTGTCCCCATACTTCAGTAGGTGCTTGCTGGGCTTGTTGTTTGTTTGAACTGGTGAGGCTGCGCAACAGAGGACTTTTGTTGTAAAGGGTGCGCATATTCATTTGCCCAGTAATGCGCAGGTTATTGTTATTCTGCATGGTGTTGCCTAAGGTATCGGCAATGCCGATGGCGCCTGCCGTCCAGGTATAGCCTGCTTGATAGCGCGCATTGGCGTTGAGCCAGTCAGTGGCAGGGAACAGGCGGAAAGGTACATCGTACTGCACGCCGATGGTTTGGACGAAATTTTTCATTCTTCCCAAGCGCAGCAAGTTGTTGATCACTGAGTCGCGGCGGGTAACATTGCGGCGTGAATCGACTAGTTCATTATTTATCTCTCCTGCAGGTTCGTCTATGATACTGAAGGCTTGTGCCGTGTAATCCATTCCTAAAGAGCGCGTTAAACTCCAACGCACATTGTAGGAGCGGTTGAAAGTAAAGGCTTTTTCAAAAAATGGCGATATGCCAAACGTATTTAGGTCGGAATTGCGCAACTGGGTTTTGATAAATCGCCTGTCGATATCACCTGAAAAGGTAATGCTTGCAGGCAAAGGGTTGATGTTGAAATCTTTGAGGAATTTTAAGTAAGGAGCGTCTAAAAATACTACTCTTTTAAACGGCTCCAAAGGCGTGGCAGTGGAGTTATTATAATTGTACTGCAATCCAATCTTAGTGAAGCGTTCTATGTATTCTGCCGTGCGGATGTTGGTGTTAAAAGCATCTGAATAGGCAAGGTTAAAGGCGAAGTTTTCTACGTCCCAGAGGTGATTTTTGGCATCTTGTCGGAGTTTGGTTTTTCGCACATTGGTAAAGTTCAGACTGCGGCGGATGGTTTCTTCGCGTACCAGATGAGCCAGACCGAGCGCTTGGGCATTGGGTCGAGTTTGCAAAGCGAGTTTTAAGGGCATGTCGGGATCTAAGGGGTTGAAGTAAGGGGTAGTGAGGCGGCGCTCATAGCTGACAAACATAGGGATGCTGAAACCTACGCGCTCCAGACCTAGCTTGTGCAATTGAACAGTAGAAGCAATATCGTATTCAAGAGAATGCTCGCGGGTGCGCTGGGAAATTTTGTCTTGGATGCCGCCGAAAAACGGAGAAGCGTACCGCATAGAGGCGTTTAAAATAGCCAGGTCTGCCAAAGTGGCATTGAGCCGCGCTTGTACTGCCCACCCCGGTTGGCGGTTAAAACCTGCCACGCGCAATTCATTGACCCAAATACATGCTGAGTGCGCTTTGCCGTCTTGGCTCTCTGGGTTGCGTATCCCTATCATGATCGTTTGCACATTGCTCAGATCTGGATTCCCTACTACTGTTACTTGAAAACGGTCAATGTGGGTAATGTAAGGCAACCTTAGGGAAAGTCCCAAGCGATTGCGCTCTGCTTTGGCATTGACCAAATCCATCACGGCAATATCGAGGCTATTTTCTTCGGGCCAAATTTCTTCCGCTATGGTAGTGCCTAAGGGAGTTACTATGGAAGGCATCTCTATTTCATAGTAGTTCTCGGTAAAATCTGTTCCAAAGCGAACAAAAACTTTAATATCGCCCTCGTTAAGAGGTACAAAGCGATTGAAGGGACTGACGTGGACAAACATTTTGATGCGCTGGTAATTGACCATGTCCACGATGTAGTTTTTGTACACTGCCCTGGCATCTCTATCGGCGAGGTTTTCTACGCAAAGTCGCAGGGATTGTTCATTTCGGCGGGCTTGGGTGTTGCTTGCAAAATCAAGGTCGCGGATAAAGCCCGGAGGTAGCACATACGGAGTGCGCCCAGACTCGGTTTTCTCCGGTCCATTTTCTTCTATGTTCACAGAAGAAACCGTTAAAATAGTTCTGGCAGGTTCGCGGGGCGTTTGCAAGCCTGGTTTTTCCAAACTCTCCAAAAAAGGACGCCATTGGGAGCCGATAAACTGAAAATGCGCCATTCGCAATACCACTGGTTCTTGCCAGTCGGTCAAGTAAATGCGAATGAAGCGAATGGATTTAAAGTCGTTAATATCCCCTACCTTGCGCGTAAAGTTGCGAATGGGGATGCGGAATAAATACCAAGTTACATTTTCGTTACAACTGGTTCGGGAAGAAGTGACCACTCTATCTACTACAAAGGGATTGTTTTCTAGTTGTCCAGGTCGCAAATCTATTTCGTACTCGTAGTAGGCATCTATTTGGTTGAGGGTATTATCTCGGTTGAGGTCTTCATTATCAGGCAAGAAACTGTTGGATTGCGTGCCTGCGCCTTCGGGGGAATTGCCCTCCATGCCGTTGAAAAACTTATAGCGGTCGAAAACTTTAAGGTCTTGAGCTGTAGCCTCATCGGAGAGGTAGTAGGCGAAGTTATCTCCTGAGGGGTCTCGTTCAATGGAGGCATAAGCGGCTCCACTTACGCGACCGCGCACTTGATTGAGATAGTTGCGGAAGAATGTGCGCTCTTGTTGGTCGTTGAGTCCATCCATGCCCACATCTTGCCGAGCGCGGGCACCAGGTTCGGCGGCAAAAGCGTTAGTAAGGTAAGGTTTGCGAGTGACGATACCCCAAGCTGTGCGCACTGTATCGCGGTCGCTGTCATTGGTAGGAAGACCGTTTTCAAAGCCATGCCGCCCATCGGGAATGTAGTCTTCAGAGATATTGCCTAAGTTGAAGAATAACTTGCCTCCTGTGGTGTTGTTGGTGGCAATGTTGCGCCCATTGACGTTGCGAACAATTTGACCATTGACACCGCGAATAAAGGGATCTAAAAGCCAAAATTCTATGTACTGAATGTTGATATTGTCAAAATCGATGTCGTGGGTGATGCCTCTGGTAATGGCACCGAAGTTTTGGCGGGGATTGGGCAATCTGCCTTCTGGAGTAAGGTTAGGATTGTAGTTGTACATGCCGCGTTCATCGGGGTAGAATGCCAAATCCATGGTCATATCGGGATTGTTGAGCATTTGCGGATCGCGCCCTCTAAATATTTCGTCAAAAGCAATAGGGCGTACGTAGTGATTGCAGCGGTCTTGTTGGGTAATGTTTCCAGGAGGGGATTGCCCCAGTCCACGGTTGAAAAATACGGTATTGTCCACTGTATACCAGGCAAGTCGTGCCCTTCGGTAGCTGTACTCGAGTGGATTGGAAGAATTAAGGGGTCTAAACTGCTCGGGGGTGCTGCCCAATGCCCATGCCTGAGGTTGTCTGCCTAGTTCATAAGGCACTTCTGCCCCTTCAAAATCATCTATAAACGAAGTACCGCCATTCTTAGCTATCAATTGATTGGCTCCAGGGATAATTTGAGCAAAATCGCTGCTAAATGCTACAGTGGAAGGAGCTTTAGTGCTTACCAAAGGTAGGGCATCGATCATGCGCGTGAGCCATCTGCTTTCTTTGCGGTAGTTAAGCCCCAAGCCCCAGAGAGTATTGCGCGTAGGTTCTGTGCCGATGCTTACGCGGGTAATGTTAGGGCGTTCATTGAGGTGCATGAGGGTAGTATGCACGCGGAAATTATTGTTAAAGCGGTATTCTACATCCGTGCCTACTAAGTTGCGGGTTTGAAAATTAAACATGTCCTGCCGCTCGTACTGGATGACAATTTCCTTGCCTGAACTTAGGATGCCTGCATTGGTGATGCGCACCGTCCCCATTTGGTAATCTACGGTGTAGTCTGTGCCTTCAGTGAGCAAAGTACCTCCTGCGCGCACTTGCACTGAATTGCGAGCAATGTTAATCCCGTTGAGGCGTATTTCTCCACTACTGGCGGACTGATAGCTACCCTTTAAGAAAAACTTGCTCTTGCTGGTGAGCAGCATGGCATCCATGCGGGTTCCTCGATACAGTTCATTAAAAACGTATTGGTTGATTAGTTGCTGTTCCAATTGAGGAATAAACTGCTTTTCCAAATGGGAGCCGAAGGGTTCCAATACGGGAAAAATAATGCGTCCATTGCGCGAATCCACTGTTATTCCCTCTATAAAATCTATGTTACCATCGGGTTGGGGGTCGTTGTTGGGGTTGAGCAAATCCAGGCGCATTACTTGCACCAAAGGCACGTCTTTCAGATTAGCTCCTTCGTGCAGGCTGGGGTTATCAATACCGGTGGCGTCATCTCGGTAAACGATCTGCAAGCGAAAGTTAGTGCGTTCCAGTGGCTGGGTCTGCAGGGAATAGATGTTTTTCATCATCAAATCCCACGTAGGTAGGTCGCGCCTGATGGTAGAAGGGCGCAACATTTTCAAAATGATAATGTCGTTATTGGGTCGATTTTGATAGTTTTCCGTCAGTTCCCCTACGCGATATACTTTGCCGTTGTAGGTGTACTCGAAAGAAACGGCTAAAATTTCATCGTTTCGCAAAGGGGTAACCAAAGAGATGTACCCCAAGTGAGGATGCAAAACGAATTCATTGGGTTGGAGTTTGCGCGCTCCGCGAAGCATTTCATAATCAGTACCTCTGACAAGTCCTAGTTGTTGTTCCAGCACTTGGCTGAGTTGATCGGGATCGCGCACATGGGGGTTACTTTCTAGGACAGTAAACAATCGATTAGCTGCGTTGTCCGTTGGAACGCGCCCTGCAGCAGGAGTAATGTGGGGATTATTGGCTCGGAACGGCTGACCTTCGCCAAGATCCAGCAAGGCTACTATGTTGCGCAATGTTTGGGTATTGTTATTTCTGTTGGTAACGTATACTTCTACCCGCGTTACTACTACTCCAGAGGTAATCACGGGGATGGTTTTCAAGGAGGGCTCGTAGTTATGTCTAAAGAATTGTCCTAGAAAAAAATGTCGGTTTTCATCGTAGGAATCGGCGCGAATTTCAAAGTGGCGCACTTGGGCTCCGCCGCGAATGCGCATGGTTTCCACCGTTCCCCGCGACTGGGAAGCAATTGCACTAATCCACAACTTGCCAAAGCGCAACCGCGTTTTTACTCCAAAAAGGTTTTGCCCTCCCGTAATAAGCCCGTTACTGACGGGCATGCTCACATTGCCTACCTTTACTTCTTGAATAATATCTTCTTCCTGCCCTGTGTAGCCAGTCAAAAAAGTGTTGTCAAATTGGAAAAGGCTTTTGGTATCCCAATTAAAATTTAAGTTGAGTTTGGAGCCGATTTTGCCTAGGGAGTTCAATTGAATTTGCTGGTCGAAGAACAATCCACCGTTTCGCTGTTGGCGTAGCAGGATTTGAGGATTTTCCACGCGCTGCCATTTGCCTCCTAGATCGAGCATAATGGAGCCATTGGGCTGGAGGTCAATTTGATCCCCGCCAAAAAGCCGATTGACCAGCGGAGGCAACTTGATGGGAGGAATAAGCCTATTGCTCACTTTGACGGGGTCAGTGCCGTCGGCAGCCCGTGAAAGAGTGCGGAAATACTGCTGATAAAGTTCTGCAGTGCGAGCTTGCTCTAGCTGACGATAGGGAACGCGCATCGGCAAGCGATGGTTCAAATTGCCGATGCGAGGCTGAAGGTAGTAAAATTTTCCGCTGCTATCCAGCTCTATTTTTTGGCTAAATGGCTTGCCCAGCAAGGGAGAAATGCGCTGCCTGTAAGGAGTCCAAAAACCAGCATAGCGCTCTATTTCCCTATCGCGCAAAGAAAATGGCTTGGTAGCCGCTTTGCGTTCAATGCCACTTCCTAAGCGCGTTGTATCTGGTTCTTCTACTTCTGTGGTATCTGCAGCGGGTTGGCTAGCAGTAACTTGAGTAAGAGGGCTTTGCCTAGAGGAACGCGGTTGATTTCCTTGCCCTTGAGCTTGATCTATTCCCGTCAGCAGCCATAACAGGCAAAGGCAGCCCGCTAAGTTGCATTTCCTCAACATCCTTTATATACAATGCACTGCGTAGATCTCTGCCATAGGCACTTTTCTTTAAAAGGTTGCAACCTGCAAATTAAAGAAAAAAACACGGACTTTAGTAGTCTGCTCAAGAACTGGACTCTAAGGTTTGACGGAGCAGTTCACTTACCTTGCGCGGGTCTATTTTGATGGGAGCAGTTTTCATAATCTCGCCCATGAACATGGCTAGCAAGTTCTTTTTCCCTTTCCGATAAGCGGCTACCTGTTGAGGAAATTTATTGACTACTGCTTGAATGTACGGCATGAGTTGTTCATTGTCAGAGGTTTGGATGAGGTTGAGCCGCTCGGCTACCTCTTTTGCCGAAAGCTGAGGACGGTCAACAAGAGCTGACAAGAGTTCTTTAGAAGCTACTGAAAAACTCAACTTGCCTGCTTCGGTGAGTTCTACGATTTCGGCTAACTGCTCGGCAGTCAGAGGTATTTGGCTGGCAGTTCTACCCGTTTCGTTTAAATAGGATTTGATAGGTCCCATTAGCCAATTGGAGACGGCTTTGTAATGAGTGGTAAGCTGACAAACTTGCTGGAAGAACACTGCCATTTCGTAGTCTTCCGTCAATACTGCTGCATCGTATGAAGGAAGTTGGTAAAGTTGTTGAAATTTTTCCGTGAGTTCTTCGGGCAGGGCGGGCATTTGGGCACGGATGCGCCTGAGGTCTTCTTCGGTAACTATAAAAGGGGCAAGGTCCGGTTCGGGAAAATAGCGATAGTCATTGAGTTCTTCTTTGGTACGCATGGGAAAGGTAGTGCCTCTATCGGCATCAAAAAGGCGAGTTTCACGGGTGATTATTTCTCCTTTTTCCAATAAGCTCACTTGCCTTGTGAATTCGTACTCAATGGCGCGCTGCACGTTGCGCATAGAGTTCATATTTTTAATTTCTACTTTTTGCCCTAGCTTAGGGTCTCCTTTGAGGCGAACGGAGACATTAGCATCGCAGCGCATGGAACCTTCTTCCATGTTGCCATCGGAAATGCCCAAGTAGCGCACTAGGCGGCGAATAGCATTTAGGCAAGCAGCAGCCTCTTCGGCATGACGGATATCAGGCTGGGTTACGATTTCTATCAAAGGAGCTCCTGCGCGGTTAAAATCCAACAGGGAGTAAGAGGCTTCTGGAGGATGAATGGACTTGCCTGCATCTTCTTCCAAGTGAATGCGATTGAGCCTGATGCGTTTAAAAAACCAAGAGTTCTCATTGGGATGCCGCACTTTGATGTTTACATAACCGCCTTTGCAAATAGGGGTTTTTTCTTGGGTGATTTGATAGCCTTTAGGCAAATCAGGATAAAAGTAGTTTTTTCGGTCAAAGAGATTGTAGCGCGAAATGTCACAATGGCAGGCAAAACCCATTTTGATAGCCATTTCTACTACTGCTTTATTGAGCATGGGCAAGGTCCCTGGATGAGCTAAAGTAATGATGCTAATGTTTGTATTGGGCGCATCGCCAAAGCGATTGGCATCTGTGGCAAAAATTTTGCTGGCAGTTTTTAGCTGAACATGAATTTCCAAACCTGCTACTAGTTCATAGCGTTGTAAAGCCGTAGGAGATATTTTCATGCTGCTAATATAAGCCTAAAACCTCGATTGCGTAAAATGAAATTTTTTTAGCAAACCTATTATAAACGAAGAAAAATAGTCTCTTATTGTAAAATAACGTACCTTTTTGTTCTTCCTTGTTCTTCACCTCCAACTGCACCTGAAGGCGTTGTTAGATTTGCCTTGCCTTAACTTTTCTCTTTTGCAAAAAAAAACATGTTTATACATATGAGAAAACGCATATACTTCTGCATTGCATTGCTAGCTGGAGTGTTTCAACAGCAGGTGTTGGCTGAAGGCACGCCTCAGATGCGCCCTACCTACAACGATGGGGGTTTTTTGTACATTTTGGACCCTAGTAACTCTAACAATTTTGCTGCCTACGGAGCCCCCGATGAGCGAAGGCTTTACTTCCGCATTGCTAGTACTAATGAACGCGTGTATATCGGCTTTGGCAGGTATAAGACCTTTAATATGGGAAATGATGGCAACATTAATCCACCTAACGAGGCACTCCCTTTGCCTAATGCTGTACCAGGAGGCAATAATAATAATCCCGCTGATAATCAAACCATGCGTAGGTTGCGTTTTAGGATTAGGAATCCAAGTAATGCAATTGTCTTGTCTGAGCAAGATGTTCCCACGAGTGGGCAGGGTTTCATAGGGGATCAAAGTTTAGCCGCCTATAACCGTTGCGTAGCAGGACCTGCACAACTGGTAGGAGCCTCAGGATATTATGCCATAGAGTTCACTCCTGCAGTGACGGGTGACTACTACATAGAGTTTGAAACCTACCGCATCGACAATAATAGTGTAATTACGCCTCGTAGAGCGATGCTTCAATTATTCGACATTACAGTGGCTACGGGTCCGGGAGGGTATACGGTTTCAAGCTTTGACGCTACTACGGGGCAAGTAACTAGCGTATCAGGAAGCGCTACAGCAACGGCTATTCCCGGGAGAGTGTGGTCGCGGGCATGGTCGCTTAGTACGGGTTCAAGTAGCGCTGCTTACAATGGCAGGGTATATCCTATTTCTGACGATGGGGTAGTAACCGAAATTAACTTCAATGGCATGCAGCCCTTTGGCTTCGTGATAAGTTGCAACCGAGATGGAATTAACACTGTCCCCGCTACTCCTGCTTCTAACTGGATTATTAATCGCCGTTCACGGGCACCAGTAAATTCCACAGCAGCCCCTCCTCATACTCCTTTATACCGCATTTTTCTTCAAAATCCAGATGTTAATCAATTTCCCAGCGGCACAATAGGTTGCTTGCATGGAGCTAATGTGAAACAATGCGATCAAAACCAGCCTTATTGCATCAACGTAACCGCGCAGGCACAAGGCGAGGTGGAAGTGATTATCGATCTGCATCCTTCTATGTCGTCTCCTGATGGGATCTACACTCCCGGAACAGCTGATGTGCGCCTTACGGAGAATTTCAATACCTCAGGTCCCCCTCAAACAAAATGCTTGCCATGGAATGGCTTAGACGGAAATGGCAATCCCGTACCCAATGGAAACATTCAGATTATTGTCAATTTCCAAGCAGGTCGAACGAATTTGCCTATTTGGGACATAGAAAATCATTCTAACGGCTTCATAGTGCGG